>CAVPCQ010000042.1:0-44207 GCA_963702425.1 uncultured Acidobacteriota bacterium | reverse complement strand
GGGCTCGAGAAGACGCGCGAGAAGATCGTCAGGGAGGCGGTGACTCTCGAGGCGGGCGAGCCGCTGACTCGCGCCGCCGTCCAGGCGACGGAGCGCAACCTGTTCGCGCTGGGGCTGTTCCGCGAGATCAACGTCGTCACGACGCCGCTCCCGGAGCAGCCCGAGTTGCGGTCGGTCGTGATCGAGTTCAAGGAAACGCCGGCCACCTCGGTCTCCCTGTCGGGCGGCTGGGACACCGAGACCAAGTTTGCCGTCGCCGTCGGCCTCTCCCACGACAACCTCTGGGGGATCGGCCGGACGGGCGGCCTCCAGGCCTACTACTCGTCGATCCTCAAGGGAGTGCGCGCGCGCATGCTTCAGGACCGCCACATCCGGCACAACACCCTGGAGGGGCTGATCACCGCCGGCTGGGAGCAGGAGGTCTACCCAGCTTCACCTCGGATACGACGAGCGCGGCGGTGCAGCTCGCGGTCCCAGAACTGCGGCACAAGCGCTGGCTCGTGCGCTACCAGCTCAGGACACCCGGATCGTCGAGAGCTCGGCCTTGAATGACGATCTCCAGGCGGCCCTGCTCGAGCAGCAGACCCAGCCGGTCCGGCTGGGCTCGCTCTCGTTTTCGGGACAATACGACCGGCGCGACGATCCCTTCCTGCCGACGCGCGGCTGGGTGGTGCGCAGCGATGTCGGCCTGTTCTCAAGCTGGCTCGCCTCGGAGGACGAGTTCTGGCGCCTCCAGGGCCAGATCGGCGGGTACTGGCCGATCGGCAAGCGCCTGACCTTCGCCTCGGCGGTGCGGGTCGGATTCGCCCCTCCCTACGGCGACACGGTCTGCGTCCCGCTGCAGAAGCGCTTCTTCACCGGCGGATTCGACAGCGTTCGCGGATTCCCGCGCGATGCGCTCAACCCGCTGGCCACGGGTCGCGACGACATCGACTGCGACGGAACTCCCGACCCGCCGGCGGACCAGCCCAAGCCGGGGACCCCGCTGGCGGTAGGGGGACAGTCGCTCTTCGTCTTCAACCTCGAAGCGCGCTACCGCGTCTGGCGCGAAGCCGAGGTCGTGGTCTTCACGGACCGTGGGAACGTCTGGCTGCGGTCCCGCAGTGGGATCCGTTCGACACGCGGAACACGGTGGGCCTCGGCTTCCGCTACCGGACCCCGATCGGTGCGCTGCGCGCCGAGTACGGCTGGAAGCTCGACCGCCAGCCGGGCGAATCGGTCGGCCAGTTCTACTTCGCGATCGGCGACGTCTTCTGAGGCGGGGGGCGCGTGGGACAGGTGCTCGGGATCGACGTCGGGACCAGGACGCTGGGGCTCGCGGTCAGCGACGACGCGCAGCGCGTCGCGCTGCCGCTGACCGTGATCCGCCGCGCGGGGATGGCGCGCGACCTGGCCGCGCTCGCCACGATCGTCGAGGGGCGCGGAATCTGCGAGGCCGTCGTCGGGCTGCCGCTGAACCTCGACGGCTCGCCGGGCGCGATGACCGCCGAGGCCGACCGGATCGTCGGGGCCCTGGAGCGGATGGGTCTCGTGGTCCACCGCGAGGACGAGCGCCTGACGACCGTCGACGCGGAGCGAATGCTGATCGAGTCCGACCTCTCGCGCCGCCGGCGCAAGCAGGTCGTCGACAAGATCGCGGCAACCTACATCCTGCAGGACTACCTCGATCGGGCCGCCCGGCGCGGCGGCACGGACGCGAAGTGAGCGGCCGCCGGGCGCTGGCGCTCGCGGCAGCGCTCGCGCTGCTTGCGGCGGCGGGTGCCGGGCTGCTGGGGTGGCAGCGCTGGCGGAACTTCCTGGAAACGCCGGCGGGCCCGCGCGCCGACCGGCCGGTCGTCGTCGCCGTGAAGACCGGCGCCACGGCGCGCGAGGTCGCGCGGCAGCTGGCGCGCGACCGGGTCGTGTCATCGGCGCGCCTGTTCGAGCTGTTCCTGCGCAGGGAAGGGGCCGAGGCCGCGATTCAGGCGGGCGAGCACCGCTTTGACCGCCCGCTTCGCCCGGCGGAGGTCCTGGAGGAACTGCGCCACGCCGCGGCGCCGGAGGTCGAGGTCACGCTGCTCGAGGGCTGGACGAGGCGGCAGATCGCGGCCGCGCTCGCGGCGTCGGGCGTGGCGGACGAGGCGGCGCTCCGCGCGGCCTTCGACGACGCCGCACCGGTGCGGGACCTCGACCCGACGGCGCGCGACCTCGAGGGGTACCTCTTCCCGGACACCTACCGCTTCCGGCCCGGGACTGCTCCGCATGCGGTCACCGCGGCGCTGGTCGAGAACTTCCGCCGCCGCTTCGTCGGGCCGTACGCCGGGCAGTGGCAGGCTTCCGGGCGTCCGCTCCACGAGATCGTGATCCTGGCCTCGATCGTCGAGCGCGAGACCGGCAGCGCGAGCGAGCGGTCGCAGGTCGCGGGAGTGTTCGTCGACCGCCTCGCGCGCGGGATGCCGCTGCAGTCCGACCCGACGGTGATCTACATGCGCGAGCGGGCCGGGGACTGGGACGGAAACCTGACGCGCATCGACCTCGAGCGCGACGATCCCTACAACACCTACACCCGCGGGGGCCTGCCGCCGGGCCCGATCGGCTCACCCGGGCTGGCTGCGCTGCGCGCGGTCCTGCAACCGCAGCGGACCGGTTCGCTCTACTTCGTCGCGCGCGGCGACGGGACGCACCAGTTCAGCCGGACCCTGGCCGAACACAACCGCGCCGTGCAGCGCTACCAGTCCGGCACTCGGCGGCGGTAGTCCGGCGCGGGGTGCTACTCGAGGATGTAGTCCGCCGCCCGCTCGCCGATGCCGTGGTGGTTGATGTCGCGCCGCCGGTCCTGGTCGGAAAGCAGCTCGTTGATCTGTCCGTTCGAGAGGAGTTCGCCACCCAGGTAGGCCTCGTAGTGGAAGCGACAGAGGCCGTGCTCGTACGGCGCGTCCTGGCAGTACAGGACCCCGCCCACGCTGGTCCGGAAGCGGCAGTGATCGGGGAACGTCTTCATCGCGAGAACCTCCCGCGGGCAGGCGGCGACGATAACATGCCGGCGCGCACGGCGCGCCGTCGGGCGGATAATTGGGCGGTGGACGAGCGATCGGAGCGGCGCGAGGGGCTGCAGCACGTGACCGCCGCGGGGCTGCCCCGGGGTGCGCCCGCGCGCCTGCGGCAGGTGGCGCGCCTCGCCGCGGTGCGCGCTCTGCTCGGTGACGACCTGGGACGCCACCTCGTGGGGCTGCGCGAGGAGCCGGAGCGGGTCGTGCTGCTGCTCGCGGGGGACGGCTGGGAGCGCGGCCTCGCGCCGCACCTCGACGGGCTCGCCGAGCCGCTCGCCCGGGCGCTCGAGGCGGCGGTCCGCCCGATCGGGGTCGAGTCCGTGCCGACGGCACCCGGCGGGCCCGGCCCTGCTCCCGTGCCGGCCGCCGGGGCCGGGGGGCAGCCCCGCGCCCGACAGACTCCGGGGAGTGGCGGCTCCGCCTCGAGGCCGTGGCGCAGCGCCTGCTGGCCCGCTCGCAGGCCCGCGACAGGGGCGGAACGGCAGGCGGTTCCATTGACAGGGGGCCGGCTGGACGGTAGATAGACAGGTCGGTCTCGGGGATCGCACGGGGCGCACCGGCCAGGGAAAGGTGTTCGATGGGAGAGGCGACGGCACCGGGAGGCCCGGGCAGGGCGGAGACTGCGTCCGACCGGGCCCCGATGATCGAGATCGAAAACCTCCGCAAGCTCTATGGGCAGCACGAGGCGGTGAAGGGGATCACTTTCACCGTGCGGGCGGGGGAAATCCTCGGGTTTCTCGGCCCCAACGGGGCGGGGAAGTCCACCACCATGAAGGTCATGACGTGCCTCACCCCCCCCACCTCCGGGACGGTGCGGATTGCGTCCCACGACGTGCTGATGGAGCCGCTGGAGGTCCGTGAGGCGATCGGCTTCCTGCCCGAAAACCCGCCCCTCTACCCGGAGATGGTGGTCGAGGACTACCTCTCGTTCGCGGCCGAGATCCGACGGGTGCGACGCGGCCAGCGCAAGGCCGCGGTCGACGCCGCCGTCGAGAAGTGCGGGCTGACCGAGGTGCGGCGGCGGCTGGTCGGCAACCTCTCCAAGGGATTCCGCCAGCGCGTCGGCCTGGCCCAGGCGGTGATCCACGGCCCGCGGATCCTGATCCTCGACGAGCCGACGGTCGGTCTGGACCCGACGCAGGTGATCGAGATCCGCTCGATCATCCGCGACATCGGCCAGGAGCGGACCGTCATCCTCTCGAGTCACATCCTCCCGGAGGTTCAGGCGACCTGCCAGCGGGTCGTGATCATCAACCGCGGCCAGATCGTGGCCGAGGGCCCGATGGACGAGCTGCTGCACCGCCACGGCGGCGGATCGTGGATCCTCTCGCTGCGCCGGCCACCGCCGGAGCCGGGCGCGCTCGCCGGGCTGCCGGGGCTCGCCGAGCTCCACGCAGTTGGCGCGGGGCGCTACCGCGCCGCGCTGGTGCCGGGCGACGAGGCGCGCGAGGGCTTCGTCCGCGCCCTCGCCGCGGGGCCGTGGGGCCTGGTGGAGTTCACGCCCGAGACGACGACGCTGGAGGAGGTCTTCCGCGAGGTGGTGATGCAGGAGACGCGCGCATGAGCCAGGTCTGGGCGGTCTTCAAGCGCGAGCTGAAGTCCTACTTCGTCTCCCCGCTGGCCTACACGGCGATCGCCAGCTTCCTGTTCCTGATGGGGGTGCTGTTCGTCTTCTCGCTCAACTCTTACGAGGGGACGCGCCGCGCCGCGGCGCAGCAGTTGCAGCAGGTACCCGGCGCCGAAGCGCTGGTTCGCGACATCTTCGGCGGCAACGTGATGTGGGCGCTGATCTTCATCGTGCCGCTGGTCACGATGCGCCTGCTCGCCGAAGAGCGCCGGCAGCACACGGCGGAACTGCTGCTCACGGCGCCGATGACGACGCGGCAGCTGGTTCTCGGCAAGTTCCTCGGCGCCGTCTTCATCCTCGCGGTGATGCTCGCGCTGATCGGCTGGATGCCGCTGGTGCTGCGCCTGTGGGGCGACGCCGACCCGGCGCCGATCTGGACCGGCATCCTCGCGGCGTTGCTCTACGGGAGCTTCCTGCTCGCGATCGGGCTGCTCGCCTCGAGTCTGACCGAGAGCACGTTCGTCGCGGCGATCATCGCGCTCGGCCTGCTGGCGCTCGTGAACTGGGGCGGTGTGGCGGTCGGCCAGATCCCGATCGTCGGGCCCGGGCTCGAGAAGTTCACCCCCGTCGAGAACCTGAAGGCGCTGGTCCGCGGCACGATCGAGACGCAGGCCGTGGTCTACTTCCTGTCGATGACGATGTTCGTGGTCGATCTGACCGCGCGCGTCGTCGACAGCCAGCGCTGGAGGTGATGCGATGAAGAAGCTCGTGCACCTCGCCGGCCCGGTCGGGCTCGCGCTGCTGGTGATCGGCTCGGGATGGGCGGCGCTGGTGCCGACCTCGATCCCCTGGCTCTACCAGTCGATGCTGATCGCTGGGGCCGTCGTGGCGGCGATCGGCCTCTGGGGCCGGCGGTCCGAGCTGCTGGCGCCGACAGGGACGCGTCGGGCGCGTCAGGGAGCCGGGGCGCTGGCCTCGATCGCCGTCGCGGCGGGGATCGTGCTGCTCGTGAACTTCCTCGCCGCCCGCTACAACGAGCGCTGGGACCTCACCCGGACGCGAGCCTTCTCGCTCCACCCCGCGACCGATCGCGTCCTGAAATCGCTGCCCGACGGGGTCGAGGTCGTCGGCTTCTTTCCGCAGGCCGACCGGCACACCTTCCGCTCGGCCAGGGTCCTCTTCGAGACGTTCGCCGCCGAGCAGCCGAAGCTCAAGCTGACGGTCGCCGACCCGAACCAGCAGCCCGACCTCTACGCCCGACTGGGACGCCCCGGGTCGCGGGTCACCGTCGTGCGGCGCGGCGACAGGCAGGTCGTGTTTCCCGGCTTCGAGGAGGGCGACCTGGCTGCCGCGCTGCTCGAGGTGGGGCGCGAACAGTCGAAAGTCCTCTACTGGGTGATCGGACACGAGGAGCGCGCGTTCGACGCGCGCGGCGCGCTCGGCTACCAGCGCCTGCAATCCGACCTGCTCAAGGAGTACTACGAGGCCCGCCCGCTCTCGCTCGGCGCCGGAGAGCAGGTTCCCGAGGATGCTGCGCTGGTCGTGATCGCCGACCCGCGCAAGCCGCTGACTGCGGCGGAGGCGGCGAGCTACGATGCCTACCTGCGCCGCGGGGGCCGGCTCCTGGCGCTGGTCGACGTCGACCCGGCCCAGCCCGAGAAGGGTCCCAACCCGCTGGCTGAGCTGCTCGAGCGCTGGGGCCTTTTCGCCCGCCGCGGGCTGATCCTCGATCCGCGGGCCCGGACCGGGGACCGCGACCCGCGGAACGTGATCGGCGATCGCTACCTGCACCCCTCGGTGAGCGCGCTCGACGGCCAGCTCACCCAGTTCCCGCTGGCGCGCCCGGTCGAATTCGGCCCGGTCATGAACGATCAGCAGGTCTTCCACTACAAACTGGTCGACCTCGGGCCCGACACACAGCGCCAGGGCAAGGACCCGTTCGTGTCGAGCGACCTCGCGCTGGCGCTGCTGCCGGCGGAGGAGCTGGCGCGGCTTCCGCAGCAGCCCGGGCCGCCGGAGCCGGTCAGCGTCGCGATCGGTGCCTACCGGAAGTACCCGCCGCGAGAGGGCGACCTGCGGGCCGGCCGCGAGGCGCGGGCCGTCCTCGTCGGCGACGCCGACTTCCTCAACGACGCGCACTTCGACCAGGTGGCGAACCGCGAGCTCGCGCTGAACGTCGTGCGCTGGCTGACCGGCGAAGAACTGCTGATCCGACGCGAGGGCGAGCGGCGCGCGGCCCGGGAAGCGATGTCCGTATCGCCGGACCAGATGAACCTGGTGATCGCGCTCGCCCTCGGCATGCCGGTCCTCGTCTTTCTGGTCGGCTGGATCGTCTGGCTCACCCGGAGGAGCAAGTGAGACGGGGCGGCCTCGGCGCCGGGATCGTGCTGCTCGCCGCACTCGCCGGGCTGGTCTGGTACGAGCTCCGCAAGGACGAGAAGAGCGGGGTCATGCAGCCCGGGACCGTGGTCTTCCCTTACAACCCGGGACGCGTGCAGGAGTTCACTGCGACGATCGGCAACCGCGCCGCGACCTTCCGTCGCGGACCCTCGGGGGGATTCGAGGTGGCCGCCGGACCGGAGGGCGTGGTGGCCGAAGCGGCGGCCGATTTCCTGGCCGCGGCGAGCCGGGTGCGCTTCCTCGACGTCGTGCAGGAGACGGTCAACGCGGACGACCTCGAGCGGTTCGGGCTTCAGCCGCCGGCGGCGGTCGTGAAGGCCACGCTCCGGCCCCCCTCCCGTGAGGGTGAGGTGATGCCCGAGATACCGCCGTCACTGGAGATCGGCGGGGCCTCACCCGTGCTCCCCGGTTACTACGCGCGTGTCAACGGGTTCGAGCGCGTCGTGCTGGTCGGGGCGGAAGCGGCCGACCTGATCGAGGGGGCCGGACTCCAGATCTTCGGCGAGGCGTCGCAGCTCATCGAGGCGCCGCGCGAGTCGGGGGTCAAGGAGCTGCCGAGCGGGCGCCCGAGACGGTGATCTCGAACGCCGTTTCGCGAACGAGCACCGCGCCGTCGGCAGCGGCGGTGACCGCAAGGCGATAGCTTCCGGGAGCGAGCTGGTCGCCCGGAATCTCGAGGTGCCACGGGCCGCGCGCGTCGTCGCTGTCCCCCGCGAGTCCCGTCGGCTCGCCCGCCCCGGTCTCGACCCTCCAGCTGAGCCGCACCGGCGCGTCGGACCCTGGCGGAGCCTCGACCAGCGCGAAGAACCGGGCGGGAGTGCCGGCCGGAATGCGGGCCCGCGGCAGCGGCAGCACCCGCGCGACGCCCGCACGGAACGGGAATGTGCCGCCGTCCGCCGCTTCCGGACCGCCGGCCGCCTCGTCCCGGCCCAATACAGGTCCGTACAGGCGCGGTGCCGCCGCGGGGGGAGACGGAGGGACGACGAGATCGACTGTCGTCGAACCGGCTCCACCCCCGGTGCGGTCGTAGATCACCGCGGAGAGCTGCCACGACCCGGCGGAGACGGGACGAACCGCCTGGAATCGCAGCCACGGGTCGTCGGCCGCGGGAGCCGGCTCGGGGACGAACGCTTCCTCCGGCAGCGCGAGCGGCGCAGCGCGGGCGACACCGCGCGGCCGCAGTTCCGCCGCGACGGCGAAGCGCTGCGAAAGGCCGACCGCGCTGCCGTCCCAGGCCGGCACCAGGCGTGTCCGGGGGATGGCGATCGTGAACGCGAACAGTTGCTCGCCCCGCGGACCGGAGAGCGCGTGGACCATGCCGGAAGCTTCGTAGGTCCCCAGGAACTGCTCGGCCTTCACGATCGCGCCCAGCAGATCGCGCTCGCTCGGAACCTCCTGCAGGCGGGCCAGGTCCATCGCCGTGCCGAGGTTCCCGCCGCCCCAGGGGACCTGCTCGATCAGCCGATCGAGTGTCGGCACGCGGGCCTCGTTCACCGGTTTCAGCATCGTGAACGAGGCGGCGGCGAAGCGCGCGTCATCGGACAGGAACCAGTCCTCGTCGGCCCCGCGGATGAACGGGACGACGGTCACGACCCGGTTCGAGCTGCTGGCGAGCCCGCGGTAGATCCAGCGCATCATCCCGCGGGCCCCGAGGTCGTGGCGGCCGGTGTCGTAGTTCTCGTCCTTCTCGATGTCGTCCGCCGGTCCCAGCAGGATGTAGATCTTGCCGCGGTCCGTCTTCCACCCCGGCTTGCCGGAGCCGGTGAACTGGGCGTTCGCCGCCGCCACCCGCTGCCAGAAAGCGAGCCGCGCCTCGTTCTGCGGGGTCCTCGGATCGGGGTCGCGTCGCTCCCAGAAGGCGCGGATGAAAGCCACGCGCTCCGGGGCCGTCTCGAGCGTGCGGAACAGCCGCGACTCGCTGCGGGTCACGAGATACCGGACCGGGCCTTCGATCCACTCCGTCGTCGGGTCGTCGACGGCGCCGCGAGCGGCTTCCGGCCGGCCGCCGCCCGCGAACAGCACGAGGGCCAGGAGCGCGGCGGCACGCAAGGGGCCGCCTCGGTTTGACCCTTTGTCCGGCATGAACCTAAGATATCCCGCCTCTGCGCACTCCGCAGGGCAGGAGGACCGTCTCGATGCACCTGGGCCGCCGCCCGCCGCTCTTCTCCGCCGCTGTCCCCGTCGCCGCGATCCTGACGGTGCTCATCGCCGTTCCGGGATGCGGCGGAGGCGGTCTCAAGGGCCGGACCCCCGACGAACGGGCCATCGCCGCCGCGGCCCTGGGCGTGAACGGCGCCAACGAGAACGTCGACCTTCTCGTGCGGGCGATCGAGTCGGAGCCGGAGGTGGTGCAGGCCAGCGCGATCACCGCTCTGGGCCGGATCGGGACCCCGGCCGCCGTGGCCGGCCTCGCGAAGTTCGCCCACAGCGAGGTCACGCTGACCCGCCGCGCGGTCTGCCAGGCGCTGCAGGACGTGCTGCCGGAAGCCTACCCCGACGCTGCCAAAGTGCTGGTCGCGGTCGGCGAGAGCGCGCTGCCGAAAGGCGCCGGAAACGACCCGCTGATGGAGGTGCGGCGGGCCGCGGTGACCTCGCTGGCGGTGATCCAGTCCCCGCTCTCCGCGGACTTCCTGATCGGTCGCGCGCTGAACGACCCCGTGGAGTCGGTCCGCAACGCGAGCGTCAAGACGCTGGGCCGGCTCAAGTCCCGGCAGGCGGTCGACGTCCTGATGCAAATCTACGAGGTCGACGACGAGAAGAACCGGGCCTGGGCGATCGAGGCGCTCGGCGAGATCGGCGATCCGCGGGCCGTCCCCACCGTGACCAAGGCGCTGTCGGATTTCCACGGGGTGACGCGCGGCAAGGCGGCATGGTCGCTGTGGCAACTGCAGCAGGGGGAGAGCGCCGGACCTGTCCAGCAGGCCCTGGCGATCGAGCAGGACGACATGCCGGCGATCGTGATGGCGCACGTGCTGGTGCTCTGCGGCAAGCCGGAGGCGATCGAGTACCTCGAGGACCAGCTCGTGCGCGGGCGGACCAACATGGCCCGCGCCGAAGCGGCGCGGACGCTGGGCGAGATCGGCCGCAAGGAATCGGTCATCGTGCTCGATCGCTCGTTCCGCGAGGACCGTGACGGCCTGGTCCTGCGCGAGTCCAGCATCGCGATCAAGAAGCTGTTCGAAAAGTACCCCGGAAGCGAATCCCTCGTCACGCCGCCGCCCGGCCGCTGACGACGCATCGCGCCGAGGAGGGCCCGATGGCACTGTGGGGAAGGAAGGAGCCGGAAGCGGACAAGCCGCCGCCCCCGGTTGTGAAGAACGAACCTGCGGCACGGCCGGCGACGCCCGCCGCCGTCCCGGCCGCACCGGTACCGCCCCCCGCCGCAACGCCGGCCGGGATGCCCAGAGGAGGCACGAGCATGGAGGGTCGCAGCGCGACGATCGGACCGTCGATCCACGTCAAGGGCGAGTTGATGGGCAACGAGGACCTCGTCATCGAAGGGCGCGTGGAGGGGATCGTCCGCCTGCGCGATCACCACCTCACCATCGGGAAGTCAGCCACGATCCTGGCCACGCTCGAGGCCAAGTCGATCCGCGTCGAGGGGAACGTGCAGGGCGACGTCCAGGCTTCCGAGCGAGTCGAGCTGGCGACCGGAAGCAGCGTCGTCGGCGACGTCACCGCGCCGCGCGTCTCGATTGCCGACGGCGCCCGCTTCAAGGGCAGCGTCGACATGGACAAGGGCGGCCCGCGGCCGTCGTCCGGACCGTCGGCTCCGGCTCCGGCCCCGGCCGCGGCCGTGCCGGTCGGCGCCGGCAAACCCTCAGGCACCCCCTGAGGCCGTGAGCCTCTTCGGGATCGGCAAGCGCCCGCCCCCGCCCCCGCGCACACCGGAGGCTCCGGGCCGCTTCCCGTCTCCGGCGGCGATGACGGCCGGGGCGGCGGGAGGCTCCACGAAGCCGCCGGCGGAACCGGCGGCCGCCCCGGCCGATCCGGCTCGCACCCCGTCGAGGGTGGTTCAGCACCTGCTCGAAAGTGCCGCGCGGCGGAGTGCCGAGGGGCGTCCGCCGCGCGTCCTCCTCGCCGGGCTGGTGGCTCAGGTGACGATGGAATCGATCGCCGGCGCCGGCTGCCGACTCACGGTGGAAGGGGAGTTCTTCCCGGAGCTGCCGCTGGCCTACCCGGATGCCCGCTTCGACCTCGTGCTGGGACTGGATGTCCTGGACCTGTTGCCGGACGACCGGGCCCGCGAACAGGCGGCGGAGTGGGCCCGGGTGCTGGCGCCGGGCGGGACGCTCTACCTGGTCGCGCGGCGTGCGGCCGACCAGGTCCCACCGCTGGTTCGGATCGACGTCCATCCGGACGGTGGGCTCAGCGTGCATCCGCTCGGCCCTCGACACCCCCTGGTCCAGCCCCGCCAGAACCGGGAGTTCGAAGTGCTGGTCCGCCCGCTCGCCGTGCACGAGATTTCCCTCCGGCGAGACGGCTTGCGGGAGATCCTCTGCCGCAAGTAGGGGAGGTCCCCGCGGGCTCGCCGGGGAGACCCCGATGTCCCACCGCTCGACCGCGCTCCTGACCCTGCTCCTGACCCTGCTCGCGCCGACCCCGGCTCCCGCCGCAGCACCTGAAGGGGGGGTGGCCGTGCTGCAGTTGCACGACGGCCCCTGGCCTGCCTCCGTCCAGCCGCCCGGCGCGCTGGCTCCCCGCGACCCCTCCGACCGCCCGCGCTTCGCCCTCTGGCAGCCGGCGGTCGCCCCGACCCCCGGGGACCTCGAGCGCCTGGCGGCCTCGGGCCTCGCGGTGGTGGAAGCTTGGGACGAGCGGACGCTGGTGGTGTCCCTCGACGAGCGCGCGGCCGGGCTCGAGGCGCTCCCCGTCGGGGGGCCGCTGCTGGCGCTGCCTCCCGGCTCGCGGCGCCTGCTGGGCGGCGCGCTGAGTGCCGACAAGGGGCCGGTCCGAGTCGAACTGCGCCTGTTTCCGGGGGCCGACCCGGCGGCGGTACTCGAGGCGGCCCGGCGCCTCGGGGCACGACCCGAAGCCGCTCCCGGGGGGGCGCCCTACCTGATGGAACTCGGGTCGGGCTCGGCCGAGTCGCTGGCCGCGATCGAAGGCGTGGCGTGGGTCACCCCGGCCCGCGGACGGCGGGTGCCGCTCAACGAGGCCAGCCGCGTCGCGATCGGCGTCGGTGCTCTGCAGGACGCGCCCTGGGCGCTCGACGGGACCAGCCAGGTGGCCGGGATCTGGGAGGTCGGCCCCCCGAACCCGGATCACCCAGACCTCGCCGGCCGCCTCGTCTATGCCGATACGAGCGGTAGCGCGCACTGTGCGGAGTGCGCCCACGCGACGCACGTCGCGTGCACGGTCGCGGGCGGCGGCGAGGGCAGCCTGGCTGCGGGCGGCGTCGCGCGCCAGTGGCGGGGCATGGCCCCCGCCGCAGCCGTGATGGCGTACGACTTCTTCGGCGACCTGCCCGCCGAGTACCGCGCGGCCTGGCGCGACCGCGGCGTGCGGGCTTCGAACAACTCCTGGGGCTACTGCGTCAATCCCGCGGACCCGGGCTGCGAGCCCTGCGCCGCGTTCTCGAGCTACCTCCAGGACAGCCGGGACTTCGACGCGCTGGTGGCCGGTGAGGCGCCGTCGCTGCTGCTGGTCTTCGCGGCGGGCAACGCGCGCAACGACGGGATCTGCGGGCAAGAGACCGCGCCGCCCTATCTGAACTACCGCACGCTCGTCCCGCCCTCGACGGCGAAAAACGCGATCACGGTCGGCGCGACCGATGCCGCCGGCGCGATGAGCGCCTTCTCGTCGTGGGGGCCGGCCCGAGACGGGCGGATCAAGCCCGACGTCGTCGCCGACGGCGTGAGCGTGATCTCGTGCGGCGATCCCGGCACGGGGTACCGCGCGATGTCGGGGACCTCGATGGCGACCCCTGCCGTGACGGGCGCCGCGCTGCTGTTGCGCGAACTGCTCGTGCGCGGAGACTCCGGTGAACCGCCGGCGTCCGCACTGAAAGCGCTGCTCGTCCACGGCGCCCGCGACCTCGTGGAGGGTCCCGGGTATGCGCCCGGACCGGACGCCGCGAGCGGCTGGGGTCTCGTCGACGCCGCGGCCTCGGCCACGGCCGTGAGCGAGCATGCGCTGACCCTCTCGGCCGTCGGAGCGGACGAGGACCTCTCCTGGGAGCTGGATGTCCCGGCGGGGAGCCCGGCGCTGCGCGCGACGCTCGCGTGGAGCGACCCCGCGGGCTCACTCGCGGCAGCGACGCAACTCGTGCACGACCTGGACCTCACTGCGCTGGATCCCGCAGGTGCGGAGCACCAGGCGTGGGCCCTCGACCCCGGCACGCCCGGCGCGGCGGCGCGCCGCGACGGACCGAACCGGCGCGACAACGTCGAACGGATCGACGTCGAGAGCCCGGCCCCCGGCCGCTGGCAGCTGCGCGTGCGCGGGACGAAGGTCCTGCTCGGCCGGCAGGTGTTCGCGCTGGTCACCAGCCTGCCGGCCGAAGCCCGGAACGCCTTCGAGCTGGTCTCTCCCGACGACGGCGCGGCGGTCGCCCCCGACACCCCACCCCTCCGCTTCGCCTGGCACGCCGGCGAGCACTCGGTGTTCCAGCTCGCCGTCTTCTCGCGCGGCGGAACGCGGCCGTTCCTGCTGCTGCCGCGGCGCGGAACGGGCGTGACCGCTTTCGCGCTCGATCCGACCTCATGGCGCCAGCTTCTCCTGCGCATGGCGCGCGGACCGGTCGAATGGGGCGTGCGGGCGCAGGATGCGCTCGGCCATCCGGTCGACTCGCCGCGCCGCGGGCTGCGCCTGGCATCGCCGCGCGCGCCGGAGGTGCTGTGCCCCGCCGCGGGGGCGCGCTTCTCGGCCGACGGCGCCGCGCTCGCGGGAGGATGCGAGGGAACCGGGCCGTGGCTTCGCTGGGAGGCACGGGGCTCCGCGACGTTCCAGGTCCGCTGGTCGACGCGGCCCGACATGCGCAACGCCACCGTCGTCGGCGCGGGGTACCGGCTCCAGGCCGCAGCCTTCACCCCGACGCTGGCCCAGTGGGGCAACCTCGCCGCGCGGGCGCGGCAGAACGGCGGCGAGATCTTCGTCCAGGTGCAGGGGCGCGACAGCGCCCAGCGCCGGACCGAGAGCCCGCTGCTGCGGGTGGTGATCGAGTAGGGCCGCGCGGACCCGCCCGGATGGCCGGGACATCGCGCGAGACATAGCTTCTCCCCCGGACCCACCGCCCGGAGCGACCGATGTCCGCCGATTCCGGTCACGCGCTCGTCTTCGCCGGACGCCTCGAGGCGATCCCGCTGGCCGATCTGCTGCAGGTCATCGCGGCCGGCCGGCAGGGGGGCGTGCTGTGGGTCCAGGACGAGCAGACCGGCGCCTCCGGCGAGATCGAGCTGCAGGACGGACGGGTCGTCGGGGCCAGCGTGTCGGCGACTGCCGAGCCGCTCGGATCGATCCTGGTGCGGCGGCGCGCGGTCACCCCGGACCGCGTCGGCGAAGCGCTGCGACGCCAGTCGGCGGCCGCGCCCTGGAAGCCGCTCGGCCAGTTGCTCCTCGAGATGGGCGAGCTGGAGCCGGGGGCGCTGCGACGCGGCCTGTCGGAACAGATCGCGCAGAACACCGCGACGATCATGGGGTGGCGCCGCGGCGTGTTCCGCTTCCGCGTTCACGACGTCGACGGCACGCGACACGGAGCGCGGGCGATCGAGGTCGCGCTCGAGCCGCACGAGCTGGTGCTCGAGGCGGCGCGCCGAGCAGACGAGGCCGCCGCGCCGGCCGGAGTCCACTGATCGGTTTTCGAGGTCGAACGCCGACCGCGTGACCTGCGCCGCCCCGCAGCGTCGCCGGGGCCGGTCAACTCACTGGTGCCGAAGGGGAGACTCGAACTCCCACATCCTTGCGGATACATGGACCTGAACCATGCGCGTCTGCCAATTCCGCCACTTCGGCACGCGCCCGGGGGCGAGCTGACGCCCGCCGCCGGAGGCGACGAAAGAGTCTAGGAGAGGGCCGGTACCGCGTCAACCCGGCGGGGCGACGCCGCGTGAGCCGGACCTGGCGCTGCGCCTCCGCCGCGGGTGCAGACCCGCCCCCGTTCGGAGGTGTGCGTCTGCGGGTCACCTCGGTTCGCTCCGGGGGGAAAGGGTGGAAGAATACCCCGCGTCCGTCGAGGAGATTCCGTGACGCCGCGCCTGCCGAACGCCACCGAGATCGAGACCCTGCTGTCGGGCCCCGCGGCCGCCCCCGGGCTGACCGGGCGGGAGATCGCCGACCACTTGCGCCTGCCGCCCGCGCTGCGCGCCGCGCTCCGGCGCGCGCTGCGCGGCTGGGTCGCGGAAGGGCGCCTGGTGGCGCTGCGCGGCCGGCGCTTCGGCGCGCGATCCGCGCTGGGGGACGTCGTCGGCCGCTTCTCCCGCCATCCCGCGGGGTTCGGCTTCGTGATCTCGGATGACCCTGAGCAGGGGGACCTCTTCGTCCCGCCCGGTGCCCACGGCGGCGCCGTGCACGGCGACATCGTCGCGGCGCGGGTGGTGGCCGTGAAGCCCGACGGCCGGCGCGAAGGAACGATCGTGCGCGTGGTCGAGCGCCGCTCGTCGACGATCGTCGGGCTGTTCCACGGCACCGCGTCGGGTGGCGGGATCGTGCAGCCGCTCGATCCCGGCTTCGGCTTCGAGGTGCTGGTCCCGAAAGCCGATTCGAAGGGGGCGCGCACCGGGGAGATCGTCCGCGCGGAGCTGGTGACGCCGCCGCGCGACGGGAGCGGCGCGCGGGGAACGGTGATCGAGCGGCTCGGGCGTCCCGACGAGCCGGGGGTCGAGACCGAGGTCCTGGTCCGCAAGTACGGCTTCACCGTCGAGTACCCCGACGAAGTGCTGGCCGAGGTCGAGCGCCTGCCGTCGCGGCCGCAGGACTGGCCGCTTGCCGAACGCGAGGATTTCACGCGCGGGACGGTGGTCACGATCGACGGCGAGACGGCGCGCGACTTCGACGACGCGGTCGAGGTCGAACGGCTCGACGACGGCGGCTACCGGCTGCACGTCCACATTGCCGACGTCGGGTATTTCGTGCCCGAGGGGTCGGCGACCGACCTCGAGGCGCTGCGCCGCGGGACCAGTGTCTATTTCCCCGACCGCTGCGTGCCGATGCTGCCCGAGCGGCTGTCGAACGACCTCTGCTCGCTGCGGCCGGACGAGATCCGCCTGACGCAAGGGGTGACGATCGATTTCGATCGGCGCGGGAAGGTGAAGGGGACGCGCTTCCACGACGGGTTCATTCGGAGCCGTGCCCGCCTGACCTACAACGAGGTCGCGAAGATCGTCGAGGAGAAGGACCCCGCGGCGCGGGCAGCGCGGGCGGCGGTGGTTCCGATGCTCGACACGGCGGCCGAGCTGGCGGCGCTGCTGGCGCAGCGTCGTGAGGAGCGCGGCGCGATCGACTTCGACCTGCCGGAGCCGGAGATCCTGCTCGAGCTGACCGGGGCGACCGCCGAGATCATCGCCCGGCGGCGCAACGCGGCGCACCGGCTGATCGAGGAGTTCATGATCACGGCCAACGCCGCGGTCGCGTCGGAGTTGAAGAAGCGCAAGGCCCCCACGCTCTATCGCGCGCACGAGCGGCCGGCGCTCGACCGCGTCGAGCGGCTGGTCGACGCGCTCGACGGCCTCGGTTACCGGCTGCCGGGCGAGGCCTCGTCGATCGAGCCCTCGGCCTTCGCCGGGCTGGTCGAGCAGGCGAAGGGGAAGCCGGAGGAGCCGTTCGTGACGCGCCTCGTGCTGCGCACGATGGCGCTGGCCAAGTACCACGAGGAGTGCCTCGGCCACTTCGGCCTCGCCCTGCCGCGCTACCTTCACTTCACCTCGCCGATCCGGCGCTACCCGGACCTGATCGCCCACCGCGCGTTGCGACGCCTGGCGCGCGGGCCGGTCGAGTCGGCAGGGGAGAAGGAGGAGCGGATCGCGCGGCTGCCCGACCTGGCGCGCGAGTGCTCCCGCCTCGAGCGCGAGGCCGAGGCGGCCGAGCGCGAGGCGGTGGCCTGGAAGGTCGCGGCCTTCATGGCCGACCGGCTCGGCGACGAGTTCGACGGGGTCGTGATCGAGATCGCGCCGCACGGCGTGCTGGTCGCGCTCGACGAGCCGTTCGTCGAGGGGATGATCCCCGTCGCACGGCTGGGCCAGGAGTACTGGAAGTACGACGCCAAGCGCCGGATCCTGCGCGGGGCCGAGACCGGGACCATCTACCGGCTCGGGATGCCGCTGCGCGTGCGGGTCGACCGCGTCGATCTGTACCGGCACCTGATCGACTTCTCGCGCGTCGACACGGAGCCGGTCGCCGCGGGCGGGAAGAGCCGACCGGGTCGCGGGGGGCCTCGCGTCGGACGCGGCGGAAAGGGGCCGGGGCGTGGTGGTCGCCGCGGCGGAAAGTCCCGACGATGACCAGGGGGCGCGTGCCATACCGGCTCCTGCCGCACACGGCCGACGCCGCCTTCGAGGTCGAGGCGCCCGACCTGCCCGGGCTGTTCGAGGCCGCGGCGTCGGTGCTGTTCGACCTGGTGGTCGAGATCGATCGCGTCGCCGGCGGTCCGGTCGAGGCGACGATCGTCGCCGAGGCAGCGGACCGCGAGACGTTGCTCGTGGCGTGGCTCTCGGAGCTGCTCGGCGGGGCGATGGCGAACGGTGTCGTCTTCAGCGCGTTCGCGGTCGATGCGCTGGACGCGACCCACGTCCTCGGGCGGGCCTGGGGCGAGCCGCTCGACCCCGCGCGCCACGGCTTCAGGACCGAGGTCAAGGCGGTGACCTACCATGAGCTGGCGCTGACGGAGGTCCCCGGCGGACTCCGCGCGCACGTCGTGGTCGACATCTGAGGGGGCGGCGATGCATCCCGGCATCGAGCGGATCGACGACTACCGCTGGCGGGTCCCGAAGCGCGGCAAGATGCGCGTGCCGGGGCTGATCTACGCGGAAGAGGCGCTGATCCCCGCGATCGTCGAGGACAAGGCGGTCGAGCAGGTGGCCAATGTCGCCTGCCTGCCCGGGATCGTCGGGCACTCGATCGCGATGCCCGACATCCACTGGGGCTACGGCTTCCCGATCGGCGGCGTCGCGGCCTTCGACCCGGACGAGGGGGTCGTGTCGCCGGGCGGTGTCGGCTACGACATCAACTGCGGCGTGCGCCTGCTCTCCTCCGCGCTGACGAGGGAAGAGATCGTGCCGCGGCTGCCGCAGCTGGCGGACGCGCTCTTCGCGAACATCCCCTCCGGCGTCGGCAGCCAGCGCCGGGACCTCCGCCTGACCGGGCGGGAGCTCGACGGCGTGCTGGCGGACGGCGCGGCCTGGGCGGTCGGTCGCGGCTTCGGCGAGCGCGGGGAGCTGGAGCTGCTGGAGGAGCGCGGCGCGATCCCGTGGGCGGAGCCGCGCGCGGTCTCCGAGCGGGCCAGAGAGCGCGGTCGGTCGCAGCTCGGCACGCTCGGCTCGGGGAACCACTTCGTCGAGGTCCAGTGGGTGGACGCCGTGTACGACGACGCGGCCGCGGCGCGGCTGGGCCTGGCGGTGGGAACGGTCACGATCCTGATCCACTCCGGCTCGCGCGGGCTCGGCTACCAGGTCTGCGACGATTCCATCAAGGTCATGCTCAAGGCGGCCGCGAAGTACGGGATCGAGCTGCCCGACCGCCAGCTCTGCTGCGCGCCGCTGGCCTCCGAGGAAGGCCGGCGCTACCTCGGCGCGATGGGGGCGGCGGCCAACTTCGCCTTCGCCAACCGCCACCTGATGGCGCACTGGGTGCGCGAGACGCTCGAGCACGGCCTCGGCCTCGCGCCGCGCGAGCACCGGCTGCGCACGGTCTACGACGTCTGCCACAACATCGCAAAGCTCGAGCGGCATGAGACGCCGAGAGGCTCGCGCGAGCTCTGCGTCCACCGCAAGGGAGCGACGCGCGCCTTCGGTCCCGGCCACCCGGCGCTCCCCGCGGCCTACCGCGACCTCGGCCAGCCGGTGCTGATCCCCGGCGACATGGGGCGCTACTCGTTCGTCATGCTCGGCTGTGGGGGCTCGGCCGAGGCCTTCGGCTCGGCCTGCCATGGGGCCGGGCGGAGGATGTCCCGCTCGGCGGCGAAGAAGCTCGCCGCAGGGCGGCCGGTGGTGCAGGAACTGGCGGCGCAGGGGATCGAGATCCGCGCCGCCGGGATGGGGACGGTGCTCGAGGAGATCCCCGAGGCGTACAAGGACGTGGCCGAGGTCGTCGGCGCCGTGGACGGCGCCGGCCTCGCGCGGAAGGTCGCCCGGCTGCGGCCGCTGGCGGTGATCAAGGGGTAGGGGCAGCCCTCCGTGGCTGCCCGAACGCGGCGATCGGTGGCGCAGGCCGGCACGGACTCCGGCCCCTGTGGGCGGCTAGAACGAAAAAAGGCGGGGTTGCCCCCGCCTCTCGACGACTCCCCGCGCCGCCCGTCAGGCGGTGGCGAGCCGGTTCACCGCCTTCGTCAGGCGCGACTTGTAACGCGACGCCGTGTTGGTCTTGATGATCCCGGCCTTCGCGGTCTTGTCGATCAGGCCCAGCGTCTGCGGCAGCAACGCGGCCGCCTCGGCCTGCTTCCCGTCGTCGAGCAGGGTCCGGAAGGTCTTGATCTCGGACCGCATGCGGGTCCGCCAGGAGCGGTTGCGTTCGTTTCTCTTTTCGTCGGCCCGCGCCTTCTTGGCGGCGGACTTGTGATTCGCCATCGAGTTGCCCTTCCGTGTCGTGCCCGAGCGGCTCGGCCCCGGGGCACACCCCCCCTGGCCGACAGTCCGGCAAAAACCGGGGGATTCTGCGGTGGCTGGGCCGGGATGTCAAGGCGCCGGGGGCGCCGGGCCGCCGCGGGTCAGGCGGGGAGGGCTCCCCGCCGGCGCAGGTGTTCGCGCGCGATCCGCGCCTCGTCGGAGTTCGGGTAGTCGCGGATCAGGACCTGCAGCGTGGCGACGGCAGCCGCGTTGTCCTTGGCCTCGAACTGGGCCAACCCCTTCTTGAGCAGCGCGGCCGGGGTCTTCTCGCCCCGCGGGAAGGACTCGATCAGGGTGTCGTACGCGCCCACGGCGTCGGCGTAGCGGCCCATCGCGTAGAGCGTCTCGCCGGTCCAGTAGAGCGCGTCGTCGGCCATCGGCCCCTTGGGGTCGGCCTGGAACGCGGCCTGGAAGCCGCTCAGGGCCAGCTCGTAGTGACGGCGCGAGTAGTCGGAGTAGGCGGCGTTGAAGAGATCGGTCGGAGAGCCCGAGCCGGTCGCCGGACCCGGTCGGGCCGCCGCGGGCGACGAGGAGGAGTTGGGCGGCGGCGAGGCCGCGGTTCCGCCCGTAGCCCCGGCGGCGCCCGCCGCCGGCCGACCCTCGCCGTCCGCGGGGCGGGCCGGGTTGAGAACAGGCGGAGCGCCGGGACGCTGCGACCGAAGCTCGGCCAGGACCTCGTCGAGCCGCCGCTGCGTGGCCAGCAGTTGCTCCTCGACGACGCGCATCTCGCGCTCGAGCGTTTCGGTCCGCGACGCCGCCTCGGCACAGGCGGTGGTCGGGTCGGCGGTCTTCTTCTGGAGCGCTTCGAGTTGCTCGAGCACGCGCGCCGAGTCCTTCTGCAGCTTGAATAGCTGGTCCTGCACGTCCGGCGGCGGCGGAGCCGTCGAAGCGGGCTCGGCGCCCGGGAAGCCGGCGCAGCCGGTCGCCAGGAGAACGGCCAGGGCCAGCGCAGCGGGCGCCGACCTGCGGCCGGTCACTGCACCTCCGCGAAGTCGCAGCGCCGGTTCTTGGCCCACGCGGCCTCGTCGTGCCCGGCGTCGGCGGGCTGGTCCTCGCCGTAGCTGATCGTCTCCAGCTGCGCCGCCGGGATGCCGAGCCGGATGAGATAGCTCCGCACCGCGTCCGCGCGCCGCGCGCCGAGCGAGAGATTGTACTCGAGCGTGCCGCGCTCGTCGGTGTTTCCCTCGATCAGCGCCCGCACGCCCGGGTGGGCGCGCAGCCAGGTGGCGTTGCTGTCGAGCGCGGTGATCGCGCCGGGGGAGAGTTCGTCGCTGTCGTAGTCGAAGTAGACCGTCGCCAGCGGGAGCATTCCCGTCTTGCCGCCGGCAGCCCCCTCCGCGCCCGCCCCGGCCCCTTCCGACAGCGGTTCCTCGGCGAACGGCTCCTGTTGCGACGGCATCTCCTCGACCGGCTTGGCGCCGCCGGCGGCGCCCGCCGCCTTCCCGGTCCCCGCACCGTCCGCGACGGAGACGCTCTCCTCGATCGGCGTGGTCTGCTTCTTGGGACATCCCGCCGCAAACACCGCGGCCAGGCCGATGATCGTCAGGAACAGCAGGGTGCGTCGCATGGCATGTCCTCGAGCGGGAATCGGGCCCCGCGAGTATAAGGTGCTCAGCGCCGGATCGGGCTCCAGTCGGGCGTGAACGCGGGATCACCGGTCGTCAGCTTCTTCAGCTCGGTGCCGTCATCGCGCATGACCCAGATCGCGTAGGCGCCGTCGCGATTGCTGCTGAACACGATGTGCCGTCCGTCCGGGGCCCAGCGCGGGTTCTCCTTGTTGCCGCGGCCGCTGGTCAGGATCTTCTCCTTCCCGGTGGCCAGCTCATGCAGCACGAGTTGGAAGTTGCCGTCGATCCGGCTGACATAGACGATCCGCCCGCCCTCGGGAGACCAGGCGGCGGACTCGTTGTAGCGCCCCTCGTTCGAGAGGCGGCGGACGTTCGAGCCGGTGGCCGCCATCAGGTAGATCTGGGGCGAGCCGGCGCGGTCGGAGGTGAACGCGATCTCGGTTCCGGTCGGCGACCAGGAGGGGGCGGTGTCGATCGCCGGGTGATTGGTCAGCCGGACCTCCCGCCCCGTCGTGACCTCGAAGGTGTAGATCTCGCTGTTGCGATCGCGATCGGAGGAGAAGGCGATCGTCCGGCCGTCCGGCGAGTAGTCCGGCGCGGCGTTGAGCTCGCCCCCCTTCGGCGCGAGCGTGATGATCTTGCCGTTTTCGTCGAGCAGGTAGATCGACGGCTTGCGCCCCTTGAAGGACAGGAAGGTCAGCTGGCGCGCGTCCGGGGACCAGGCGGGGGAGAGGTTGATCGTCCCGGTCGAGGTCAGGCGGCGCACGCGGGCGCCGTCGTAGTCCATCAGGTAGACCTCCTTCACCCGGTTCTGCCCTGAGACGAAAGCGATTCGGGTCTGCGCGATCCCGGGCCGCCCGGTCAACGTCAGCACGATCTCGTCGGCCGCGACGTGGGCGAGCCGGCGCAGGTCGGCGGGCAGCTTTCCGCCCCAGGTCTTGTCGAGCAGCACCGTCCCCTTGCCGGTCTCGAGCACCTTGACGTTGAAGAGCCCCCGGTCCCGCTCCATCGACAGTTTCGCGATCACGAGCTCCGCCGCCCCCGCCTCACGCCAGGCGCCGGGATCCTGGAGCCGGTCGGGCGGGATCCGCCCCTCGCCGCCCGGATCGAGCATCGCGAACCAGCCCGAGAAGTCGAGATCGTCGCGCAGGACCTTGCCCATCTCGCCGGCCTCGGACGGCTGCGCGCCCGGGCCGACGATCGTCGGCGGGAGCGCCAGCGCGATCCGCGACGCGGCCCGATCGCGGATCACCCCTTCGAGGTCGCCCGGTTTCAGGGTCGGCTCCTGGGCCCCGGCGACGGGTCCGGAGAGCAGGATCAACGCGAGCACAGGGAGGAGCGGCAGCGTACGTCTCATCGGGAAACCTCGTTCACATGTCCGGAGGCAGCAGTTCGAAGACGAAGCGCGCCGTCAGCCGGTCCTTCTCGTAGGCTCGCGGCAGAGGCGGCAGTTGGCCGAGCGCCAGCACCGCCCGGTAGGCTGACTGGTCGAGCGGCGCGTAGCCGCTGGTGGTCTCGACCTCGACGTCCGTGACGCGGCCGTCGTCGTTGATGACGAACGCGATGACCACCCGCAGGGTGTCGCTGCCGGCGGGAAGGAGCGGCCGGTCCTGCCACGCGTCCTGCAGCCGCGTGACGACGAGGTTGGTGTAGTAGTCGTAGGTGAACGGCTCGTCCGAGCCGAGGCCCGCGACCCCGCCGGCGATCGGCCCCTCGGGCCCGTTTGCGCCGGGCGTGCCGGGCGTGCCCGGAGTACCCGGCTGGTCCTTCGGCGGGGCTTGCGGCTCGACCGGGCGGAGCTTCTCGGGCTGCGCGGTGAGGCCCTTCGGCGGCGGGGTGACGTGCTTCGGCGCGTCGGCGCGCTCGCGGTTGGTCGGGGTCAGCTTCTCGTCGATCGGCACCGGCGGCCGCGTGGGAACGAGTTTCTCGGCCGGCTTCTCGACGCCGCGCGTGCCGCCCCCGGGGGTGGGCTTCGGCCCGGCCGCGAGGCGCACGGTCATGCTCGGGCCCAGTCGCCCGGTCCGCGCGCCCCCGTCGGTCGCGAAGACGACGATTGCGACCAGGACCACCAGGTGCAGCGCCAGGGACGCCAGCCCGCCGCCGACCTCCTCCGGATGGGGTACGACGATGCGGACGCGGACCGGGCGGGCCGCCACGCGCTCACCGCCCGCGTCGCGCCGACGGCGGCTCGGGGGGGGCCGGCTGGGTGACCATCGCCATCCGGTCGATCCCCGCGACGCGCAGCGCGTCCATCGCGGACAGGACGCGGCCGTAGTTCACGCCGGCGTCGCCCTGCAGGTAGACCGCCATTCCCGGACGGTCGCCGCCCCGGCGCCGGACCTCGTCGACCAGCATCGCGTCGACCACCGGCTGATTCTCGACGTAGAACTGCCCCTTGCGGTCGACGGTCACGGTCAGGCGCTTCTCGTCGATCTCCTCCCCACTGACGGCCTTGGGCAGCCCGACCTCGATCCCGCGGGTCAGCATCGGGGCGCTGACCATGAAGATGATCAACAGGACGAGCATGACGTCGACCATCGGCGTGACGTTGATCTCCGCCAGCGCGACGCGCTCCTGGCGCGATGAACGGATCGCCATCGTCAGGCCGGCCTCCGGCGCCGCTTCTGGAGCAGGTGGATGAAGTCGTACTCGAACTCCTCCATCTCGATGCTCGTGATCCGGACCTGGCGCAGGAAGTAGTTGTAGCCGACCGCTGCGGGGACCGCCGCCGCGAGCCCCGCGGCGGTGGCGATCAGCGCCTCCGCGATCCCCGGGGCATAGCTCTGGATGTTCGTCGCTCCGGACAGCCCGATCGCGTGGAAGGCGTCCATGATCCCCCAGACGGTGCCAAACAGGCCGATGAACGGGGCGGTCGAGGCGGTGGTGGCGAGGAATGTCAGCGACCGCTCGATGTCGCGCAGATTGGCCGCCGCAGCGCGCGAGATCATCCGCGTGACGTCCTCGACCGCGTCGTCGTCGAGTGCGCGGCCGGTGCCCGAGGCATCCATCGAGAGCTGGCTGACCTCATGGAAGGCGGCCTTGAACAGGGCGACCACCGGGGAGCGGGTCCACTTCTGGGCCTGGTCGCGCAGGTCCGAGAGGCGTGCCCCGGAGTGGAACTTCCCGAGGAAGGCCTGGGTCTCGCGGCGGGAGCGGCGGAAGGTGCGGGCCCGCTCGAGGATGATGCCCCAGCTGACGATCGACGCGACCAGCAGGACGAGCAGGGTGGCCTTCCCCACGGGGCCGGCCTGCAGCACGAGGTCGATGACGCTCGGGTTGGCAGGGGTGGTCACGGCGCAGGGAATGGCGAACGGCAAAGGACACCTCGCGAAAGAGCCCGGAAACAGGCGGAAGCTACCATGTGCCGCAGGGGCCGGCCAACCGGCTCACGCGCCGCAGGTGACGATGATCGACCACTCCTCGGGACGGACCGGTGTCACCGAGAGGCGGTTGCCGCGGCGCAGGACGAGCATCCCCTCGAGGCCAGGGGTCGCGCGCAGCGTGTCGAGCGTCACGGGACGGCGGAAGACCTTGCTCGAACTCGATCTCCACCCCGTACCAGCGCGGCGCAGCGGGAGCGGCGCCGGGGTCGTGATGCGGCGAGCGCGGGTCGAACTGGCTCGGGTCGGGCGCGGCGGCCCCGACGACGGTGGCCGTCCCGGCCACCGCCGGCGCGGGGATGCCGGAGTGGTAGACGAGCACGCCATCACCGACGCGGACCTCGTCGCGCAGGAGGTTGCGTGCCTGGTAGTTGCGGACACCATCCCAGAACGCCCGGCGACCGGGACGCGCCGCGAGGTCGTCGATCGAGAAGGTGCCGGGCTCGGTCTTCATCAGCCAGTAGCGTCGCGCCATCGGTCGGCTCCCGCTGGCGATTGTAGGGTGACGAGGCGGGAGGCCGCGAAGCCCGGCCCCGGCTAGACTTCGCCGATGCGCGTGCCCACCCTGCCGCCGGTCGTGATCTGGTACGACGGAGCCTGTCCGCTCTGCCGCGCGGTGCGCGCCGGGCTGGCCCGCCGCGACCGCACGGGGGCCCTGTGCTTCGTCGACTTCCGCGACCCGGCGCCGGGGCCGCTGCCGCTTTCCCCGGCGGCACACGAGGCGGCGCTGGTCGTGCGCGAGCCCGGCGGCGCGGTCACGACGGGCTTCGCGGCGGTGCGCGCCGTGCTGGCCCGGCTGCCGCGCTGGCGCCGTCTGGCGCCGCTGCTCGGCTTCTTCCCGCTCGACCGCCTCGGCTCCGCAGCCTATCGCCTGGCGGCCCGACACCGGCGACTGCTCGTCACCGGTGGCTGCGAGTGCGCGCCGCGTTCGCGAGGGGAAGGGTCCTGACCGATGCCGCTCGCCCCCGCCCGCTACGATCACTGCCTCGTGACCGGCGCCTCCGCGGGGATCGGTCGGGTCTTCGCCGAGCAGCTTGCGGCGCGCGGGGCCAGGGTCCTCACCGTCGTGGCGCGTCGCGAAGAACGGCTCGCCGATCTGGCCGCACGCATTTCCGCCGCCGGCACCGGCGTGGCGCTCGATGTGCGGCCGGTCGTGGCCGATCTCGCCGAGCCCGACGGCCCGTCCCGTCTGCTCGACGCGCTGCGCCGGGCCGGAGGCCCGGCGATCGACCTGCTGGTCAACAACGCCGGGTTCGGACGCTACGGCGCCTTCATGGAGCGCGGCTGGGATGACCATCTGCGGATGTACCAGCTCAACATGCTGACCCCCGCCGCGCTGGTCCACGCGCTCTGGGGGGAGCTCGTCGCCGTGCCGGGCCGCGGTGTGATCCAGGTCGCGAGCACCGCGGCCTTCCAGCCGATCCCCTATTTCTCCTCGTACGCCGCGACCAAGGCCTTCCTGCGCAGCCTCTCGGAAGGGCTGTGGGGTGAGGCGCGCCCGGCCGGTGTGCGCATGCTGACGCTCTGCCCGGGGCCCGTGCCGACCGAGTTCGGCCAGGTGGCGGGGACGAACTTCCGCGTCCGGAAGGTCGCGACCGCGGCCGGGAGGGTCGTGCACGAGGCGCTCGACGCCTACGAGCGGGGCCGGGCCGAGTGCATCCCGGGGTTCACCAACCGCGCGCTGCGCTGCGCGGTGCGCTTCGCGCCGCTGCGGCTCGTGCTCTGGGGGGCGGCCAGGGTCGCCGGGACGAGCAGAGGTCGCTGAGCGGGCGCTGCCGACCGGACGTCGCCGGGCGGGAGGCCCGGCTCAGGCCGGCGCGATGCACTCCGGGCCCTCGTTCTTCGCGCTGTTGACCGTTGGGCCGACCGCACGCCCGCGCATCGCGTCGGCCGGGTAGGTTTCGATCAGCCCGGCCACGGCGGTCGGGTCGCGCAGCGCCGGATCCAGCCAGCGGTCGATCCGCTCGCGCCGCAGGATCGCCGGCATCCGGTCGTGGAACCGAGCCAGCAGCTCGTTCGGCCCCGTCGTCAGGATCGTGCAGGAGTCGATTTCGGAGCCGTCGGCGGCGAGCCAGCGGTCCCACAGGCCGGCCAGCGCGAAGGGCGATTCGTCTTCGAGCGTGAAGTAGTGGGCGCGGCGGACCTTGGCGGTTCCCGTCCACTCGTAGAACCCGTCCGCCGGGATGACGCAGCGTCGGTTGCGGAACGAGGCGCGGAAGGACGGCTTGTCGGGTGCGGTTTCGGCGCGCGCGTTGAAGAGCAGCGGCAGCTTCGCGAGGTCCTTCGTCCAGCTCGGCACGAGCCCCCAGCGGGCGACGGCGCTCTCGCGGACCGGGGCCTCGCGGACGATCGTCACCGCCTGGGTCGGCGCGATGTTGAACCGGGGCGGGAGGGCGGGGAAGTCGGGAAGCCCGAGGGCGGCCGCCACGGCCTGCGCCGGGGAGGCCAGCGTGAATCGTCCGCACATCGCGGGCCCATTGTAGACTGCCCCGGGGAGACGCTATGGGTGACGAGCTGAAGTCGGCCTACGAGCTGGCCATGGAGCGGCTCCGCTCGCGGGAGCGGGAGGAGCGGGTCCCGCTCACCGAGGAGCAGCGGCACCGGATCGTCGAGGTCCGGGCCGAGTTCCAGGCCCGCCGCGCCGAGGCGTCGATCATGGCCGACGCGCGCAAGGCCGCGGCACTGGCCGCGGGCGACGATGTGCGGCGGGAACAGGTCGAGAACGAGTACCGTCGCGAGGTGGCGCGCCTGACCGCGGAAGAAGAGTCGCGGATCGAAGCGCTGCGCCGCGGCCAGTGATCGAAAACGGCTGAAATAAGCGACTTGCGAGAGAAGTCAATCGGTCATCGGAGGCAAGCAGCGAACGAGGGACGTTGACTTGCGACGCGCTCTCGTTTACCGTTTAGTTTGTCGCGCGTAATGAAACCGGCTCTTCGAGTCGGTTATTTCCCTTACGCCTACCCTGTAGGGAGGTTCCGCATGACCCGCCGGATGGTGACAGTCGACGGCAACGAAGCGGCGGCCAGCGTCGCGCACCGCACGAGCGAAGTGATCGCGATCTACCCGATCACCCCCTCCTCGCCGATGGGCGAGTTGTCCGACGCCTGGTCCTCGGACGGTCAGCGCAACATCTGGGGCTCGCTGCCCAGCGTGGTCGAGATGCAGAGCGAGGGCGGTGCTGCCGGTGCGGTGCACGGCGCGCTGCAGAGCGGAGCGGTGACGACGACCTTCACGTCGGCGCAGGGCCTGCTCCTGATGATCCCCAACATGTTCAAGATCGCGGGCGAGCTGACGCCGACGGTCTTCCACATCGCGGCCCGCTCGGTGGCCACGCACGCGCTGTCGATCTTCGGCGACCACTCGGACGTCATGTCCTGCCGCTCCACCGGGTACGGGATGCTCGCCTCGGGGTCGGTCCAGGAAGTCCACGACCTGGCGGCGATCGCGGTCGCGACCAGCCTCGAGTCGCGGATCCCGTTCATGCACTTCTTCGACGGCTTCCGCACCTCGCACGAGGTGATGAAGATCGAGGAGCTGACGGACGACCAGCTCCGGGCGCTGATCCCGATCGAGGCGGTGCAGGGGATGCGCGCGCGGGCGCTCGACCCGGCCCGGCCGGTGCTGCGCGGAACGGCCCAGAACCCCGACGTCTTCTTCCAGGCGCGCGAGGCCTGCAACCCGTTCTACGACGCCGCGCCGGCGATCGTGGAGCAGGTGATGGAGCGCTTCGCCGGGATCGCCGGCCGGCGCTACCGGCTGTTCGACTACTTCGGCGCGCCCGACGCGGAGCGCGTCGTGATCATGATGGGCTCGGCGGCCGAGGCGGCCCAGGCGACGATCGAGCACCTGGCGGCGAAGGGCGAGAAAGTCGGCCTGGTCAAGGTCCGGCTCTATCGACCGCTCGCCGTCGACCGATTGCTGGCCGCGATCCCGCGCACGACGAAGGTCCTCGCCGTGCTCGACCGCACCAAGGAGCCGGGCTCCGCCGGCGAGCCGCTCTACCAGGACGTCGTGACCGTCTTCGCCGAGGCCGCCGCCGCCAAGGCGCTGCCGACCGCCGCGATGCCGGTCATCGTCGGCGGCCGCTACGGCCTGTCGTCGAAGGAGTTCACCCCGGGCATGGTCAAGGGGCTGCTCGACGAGTTGGCGCGCCCGGCGCCCAAGAACCACTTCACGCTGGGCATCCTCGACGACGTCGGCATGACCAGCCTGACCTACGATCCCGGCTTCACCCTCCCGTCCGACGACGTCAAGCAGGCGCTGTTCTTCGGCCTCGGGGCCGACGGGACCGTGAGCGCCAACAAGAACACGATCAAGATCATCGGCGAAGAGACCGAGTTCAACGCGCAGGGCTACTTCGTTTACGACTCGAAGAAGGCCGGCGCGGCGACCGTCTCCCACCTGCGCTTCGGCAAGCGGCCGATCCTGGCGACCTACCTGCTCGACCAGGCCGACTTCGTGGGGTGCCACCAGTGGGTCTTCCTCGAGAAGTTCGACATGCTCGAAAAGGCGAAGGACGGCGCGGTCTTCCTGCTCAACAGCCCCTATCCGGTGGAGCAGGTCTGGGACCACCTGCCGCGCCTGCACCAGCAGCGGATCATCGAGAAGAAGCTGCGGTTCTTCGTGATCGACGCCTACAAGGTGGCCCGAGAGGCCGGCATGGGGGGCCGGATCAACACGATCATGCAGACCTGCTTCTTCGCGATCTCCGGCGTGCTGCCGCGCGAGGAGGCGATCGAGCAGATCAAGTCGGCGGTGAAGAAGTCGTACGGCATGAAGGGCGAAGCGGTGATTCGCCAGAACTTCGCCGCGATCGACCTGACGCTCTCGAACCTCTTCGAGGTCAAGGTGCCGGCGAAGGTCAGCTCGACGATCGAGCTGCCGCCGGTCGTCCCGTCGTTCGCGCCCGAGTTCGTGCAGAAGGTGACGGCCGAGATCATCCGCGGTCACGGCGACGACCTCCCGGTCAGCGCGATGCCGGTCGACGGCACCTTCCCGACCGCGACCGCGCAGTACGAAAAGCGCAACATCGCGCTCGAGATCCCGACCTGGGATCCCGAGACCTGCATCCAGTGTGGCAAGTGCGTGATCATCTGCCCGCACGCCGCGATCCGGATGAAGGTCTTCGAGCCTGTGCTGGCCGCCGGGGCGCCGGCCACCTTCAAACACATCGACTACAAGACCAAGGACTTCAAGGGGATGGCGTACTCGCTGCAGGTCGCGCCCGAGGACTGTACCGGCTGCGGACTGTGCGTGCACTTCTGCCCCGCGAAGAACAAGACCGAGCCGCGGCTCAAGGCGATCAACATGGAGCCGCAGATGCCGCTGCGTGAGAGCGAACGGGCGAACTATGCCTTCTTCCTCGAGCTTCCGGAAGTCGACCGCACGCTGCTGAACGTGGCCACCGTCAAGGGGTCGCAGTTCCTGCAGCCGCTGTTCGAGTACTCGGGCGCCTGTTCCGGGTGCGGCGAGACTCCCTACGTCAAGCTGCTGTCGCAGCTCTACGGCGACCGCGCCGTGATCGGGAACGCCACCGGCTGCTCGTCGATCTACGGCGGGAACCTGCCGACCACCCCCTGGGCGGTCAACCGCGACGGGCGCGGACCGGCCTGGTCGAACTCGCTGTTCGAGGACAACGCGGAGTTCGGGCTCGGCTTCCGCCTGACGATCGACCAGCACGAGCAGTTCGCGCGCGAGCTCGTGCGCGAGCTGGCGGCGGCGATCGGCGGCGACCTGGCGGCGGCGCTCCTCGACAACCCGCAGCGGACCGAGCAGGAGATCGCCGCGCAGCGCGAGCGGGTCGCGGCGCTCAAGACCGTGCTCGTCGGCGTGAAGGGCGAGCGGGCACGGCGGCTGGAGGACGCGGCCTACGCGCTGGTGCGACACAGCGTCTGGATCGTCGGCGGCGACGGCTGGGCCTACGACATCGGCTACGGCGGGCTCGACCACGTGCTCGCCTCGGGGCGCGACGTCAACATCCTCGTGCTCGACACCGAGGTCTACTCGAATACCGGCGGCCAGATGTCGAAGTCCACGCCGCTCGGCGCCGTCGCGAAGTTCGCGGCCGGCGGCAAGCCCCGGCCGAAGAAGGACCTCGGCCTGATGGCGATGGCCTACGGCGACGTCTACGTCGCGCAGATCGCGATGGGGTCCAACGACACCCAGACCGTCAAGGCCTTCGTCGAGGCCGAGGCATGGAGCGGGCCGTCGATCCTGATCGCCTACTCGCACTGCATCGCACACGGCATCAACATGTCCAAGGCGACCGACCAGCAGAAGCGCGCGGTCGACTCGGGGCACTGGATGCTCTACCGCTACAACCCGGCGCTGCTGGCGGAGGGGAAGAACCCGATGGTGCTCGACTCGCGGCAGCCGACGTTGCCGATCGCCGAGTACATGCTCAGCGAGGCGCGCTACAAGATGCTCACCAAGTCGCACCCCGACGCCGCAGAGCGGTTCCTGGCCCAGGCTCAGCGCGATGCCACCGCACGCTGGCGCCGCTACGAACAGCTCGTCGCGCTCCACGCCGCTGAAGTCGGCGCGCCAGCCGGCGCGCCGCGCCCCTGAGAGAGGGAGGAAGTCCGATGATCGACCTCAGCACGAGCTACATGGGCATCGCGCTCAAGAGCCCCCTGGTGCCGTCGGCCGCGCCGCTCTCGAAGGAGATGGACACGCTGCGCCAGATGGAGGACGCCGGCGCGTCGGCGGTGGTGCTCTACTCGCTCTTCGAGGAGCAGATCGACTTCGAAGCGCTGGAGATCGACCACTACCTCGAGTACGGCTCGGAGAGCTTTGCGGAGTCGCTGTCCTACTTCCCGGAGCCGCGCGAGTTCCGGCGCGGCCCGGAGGAGTACCTCGACCACATCCGCAAGGCCAAGGAAGCCCTGGACGTCCCGATCGTCGCCTCGCTCAACGGGCGTTCGCCGGGCGGCTGGACCGAGTATTCGAAGAAGTTCGAGCAGGCCGGTGCGGACGCGATCGAGCTGAACATCTACTTCCTTCCAACCGACCCGCACCAGCCGCTGTCCGAGATCGAGGGGATCTACGGCGACGTGGTGCTGGACGTGAAGAAGGAGGTGAAGATCCCGGTCGCGGTGAAGATGCACCCCTACTTCACCTCGATCCCCTTCACGGCACGCGACCTGGTCGAGAAGGGGGCGGACGGCCTGGCCCTTTTCAACCGCTTCTACCAGCCCGACATCGACCCCGAGAACCTCGAGGTCTTCCCGAACCTGCAACTCTCGACCCCTTGGGACTCCCGGCTCGCCACGCGCTGGCTGGCGATCCTCTACGGCCGGGTGCGGGCCGACCTGGCCGCGACCGGCGGTGTGCACAGCGGGCGCGACGCCGTGAAGATGCTGATGGCCGGCGCGTCGGTGGTGCACATGACCTCGGCCCTGCTGAAGTACGGGGTCTACCACCTCAAGCGAGTCGAGGAGGAGCTGCGGACCTGGATGGAGGAGAACGAGTACGCGTCCGTGAAACAGCTGGTCGGGACGATGAGCCAGAAGTCTTCTCCCGATCCGGCGGCGTTCGAGCGGGCGAACTACATCAAGGTGCTGCAGTCCTACAAGTAGCTTTCCGGGGTTCGTTCCTCGAGCGGGCGCGCTGCAGCCGACGGGCGCTGCGCGCCCGCGGCTGAGCGCTCCGGGGCGGCTACCGAAGCTGCCGGTTCGCGACGAGGGTGAGATGCTGTCCTAGCCGCGCGTGCGTCGCGCGTGCCTTCCCGGGTGCATGCATGAATCGTCCGCTCGCCTTTGTTGCTTGCCTGTTCGGGTTCACCGCCGTCGCGGCGGGGGCGTTCGGGGCGCATGCGCTGAAGGACGCGATACCGGCCGATCTGCTGGCGGTCTTCGAGACGGGGGTGCGCTACCAGATGGCCCACGCGGTGGCGCTGCTGTTCGCGGCGATTGCCGGTGAGGCGCGCGGCGCCCGGGTGGCGCGGGTCGCCGGGTGGCTCTTCGTCGCAGGGATGATCGTGTTCTCGGGGAGCCTCTATCTGCTCGCGCTGACCGGCGTCCGCGCCTGGGGCGCGGTGACGCCGCTCGGCGGGGTAGCGTTCCTCGCGGGATGGGCGCTCCTGGCGTGGGCGGTGGCGGGTCCCTCGAACCGCCCGCCCGGGCCGTAGCCCCGGTGGGACGGCGTCGATTGACCCTCTCGCGGGGCCGGTGCTAACCTCGACCTTACCGGTTCCTAAGACGACGATCGCTCCGCTCGTTGGCCCAACGAGGAAGGGTGCCATGCTGCGTCAGGTGCGCATCGAGAACCTGGTTCTCGCCCGCGAGCTGCTGCTCGAGTTCGACCCCGGGCTGAACCTGATCACCGGCGAGACCGGGGCCGGCAAGTCGCTCATCGTCGGCGCCATCGCTCTCGCGCTCGGGGGGCGCGGCGAGGCGACAATGGTGCGCCAGGGCGAGGAGCGCGCGATCGTCGAGGCGCTCTTCGACGTCAAGGAACGGCCCGACCTCCAGCACCGGCTCTCCCGCGCCGGCTATGACGTCAAGGGGAACGAGATCCTGGTCCGGCGCGAGGTCGGGGCCGACGGCCGGTCGCGTGGCTTCCTGAACGGCGCCTCCGTGACGATCGCCCTGCTGAAGGACCTGCTCGCCGGCCTGGTCGAGATGCACGGCCAGCACGAGCCGCAGACCCTGTTCCAGCCGGAGCTGCACCGCGCGATCCTCGACCGCTTCGGCGGCCACGAAGAACTGCTGGCCGAGGTGAGGCGGGAGTCGACCGCGATCCGCGAGATCGACCAGAAGCTCGGCGAGCTGGCCGACCGCGCCGCGCAGCGGCAGGCGCGGATCGAGCTGGTGAACTTCCGCCTCGCCGAGTTCGACGCCGTGCGGCCCCTGGCCGGCGAGGAGCAGAAGCTGCGGGCCGAGCGCGAGCGGCTGCGCCACGCCGAGTCGCTCGGCGAGGCCCTGCGCGCGGCATTCGAGCTGCTCTACGAAGGGGAGGGGGCGGCGGTCGACCGCGTTCACGCCGCGGGGCGCCGGTTGCGGCCCCAGGGGACCGTCGACCCGGTCTACACCGATCTGGCGGACCGGCTCGACGACGTCCGCTCGCAGCTCGACGACGTCGCGGCCGACATCCGGGGTCAGATCGACGAAGCCAGCGCCGATCCCGCGCGTCTCGAGCAGCTCGAGGAGCGGTTGGTCGCGCTCGAACGGTTGCGGCGCCGGTTCGAGGGCGGGTCGCTGGAGGACATCATCAGCGGAGCCGCGGCGATGCGGCGCGAGCTCGGCGAGCTGCTCGGCCAGTCTGACTCGGTGGAGCAACTGGCCCGCGAACGGGAAGCTCGTGTGGCGGCCTATGCGGCGGCGTCCGGCAAGCTGTCCGCCGCCCGGCGCGACGCCGCGGAGCGGCTCGCGGCCTCGACCGGCCGGTTGATGCGCGACCTGATGATGCCGAGCGCGAAGCTCGAGGTGGAGTTCCAGCCCGGCCGGGTCGAGGAGCTGGCCGGATCGCCGGCAGGTGCCGAGGGGACCGAACAGGTCGAGTTCCTGCTCGCCGCCAACCCGGGCGAGCCGGCGCGTCCGTTGCGGAAGGTGGCGTCGGGCGGCGAGCTGTCGCGCGTGATGCTGGCGCTCGACCTCTCGCTGGAACGGGGTCTGCCGCGCCGCACGCTGCTGTTCGACGAGGTCGACCAGGGAATCGGCGGCGAGGCGGCCGACGTGCTGGCGGAGTTCCTCGCCAAAGTCGCGCAACGCCACCAGGTGATCTGCATCACGCACCTGCCGTCGATCGCGGCGCGGGCCGAGCGCCACGTCGCGGTGACGAAGAAGCTCAAGGCCGGCCGGACCCACGTCGTCGTGAAGGTGCTCGATGACGGCGACGACCGGGTGGAGGAAGTCGCTCGCATGCTTGGCGGCACGATGGTGACCGATACCGCACGGCGCCACGCCGAGGCGATGATCAAGGCCTCCCGGGGGGAGGCGTGAGCCCACGCGAGGTGCGGGCGATCTATCCCGGGACGTTCGACCCGGTGACGCACGGGCACCTCGACCTCGTGCGCCGCGCCGCGGGGATGTGCAGCGAGCTCGTGGTCGCGGTGCTGCGCAACACGGAGAAGGCGCCGCTGTTCGACGCCGACGACCGCCGCACGATGTTCGAGGAGTCGCTGGCGAGCGCGGGGCCTCCCGGCATCCGGGTCGTGGCGTTCGAGGGTCTGCTGGCGGACTACGCGCGGGCCGAGCGCGCCACGTTCGTCGTGCGCGGCCTGCGGGCGATCTCCGACTTCGAGTACGAGTTGCAGATGGCGCTGATGAACCGCCGTCTCGACCCCGGCCTCGAGACGGTGTTCCTGACCCCGGGCGAGGATGTCTCGTTCATCTCGTCGCGGCTCGTGCGGGAGATCGCGCGGCTGGGAGGCGACGTCTCGCGTCTGGTGCCGGCCCCGGCGCTCGACCGGCTCGAGCGCCTGTTCGGGCCCGGGGTGCGAGGAGGGCGGCGATGAGCGGCGGATCGAAGGCGTGGGCGTGGGCCGCGATCGGCCTGGCGCTGGCGATCGGCGTCGCTGGCGCGGCCGTCCCGGGCCGGCGCGAGCTGACCCAGGCGGAGAAGCTCTACCAGGCTGGCCTCGAGAAGGAGAAGAAAGGGGACGTGCAGGGCGCGCAGGCCGATTTCCTGGGAGCGCTCGAGGCCTACCCGAACTACGGGCTGGCCCAACTCGAGATCGGAAAGCTGCTGCTGGCGGAGAAGAAGTTCCCGGAGGCCGTCGCGGCCCTCAAGCAGGCGGAGGAACTCTTCAAGAAGACGGCCGACGAGCGGCACAAGGCGGCCATGAAGAACTACCAGGACGCGCAGCGCGAGATCGTGGCGCAGCAGGAGCAGATCCGCGCGCTGCAGAACCCCGGTCCGATCACCAACAAGATGAACGAGACGCAGGTCACGACCGACATCAACAGCCGCCAGGACCGGATCAAGCAGCTGCAGGCGATCCCCTCGCCGTCGGAGGGAGACTTCCAGAAGGCGCCGGGAGACCTCTACTTCTACCTTGGTAACGCCTACCTCCGCGAGGATCGGCTGGACGAGGCGCTGGAAGCCTGGGAGACCTGCCGCAGTCTGCTGCCGAACTTCCCGGCCGTATACAACAACCTCGCCTTCGCCTACTGGAAGCGCGGCCGGATCGACGAGGCCCGGACGGCGCTGGCCAAGGCGGAGGAGCTCGGCGCGGCCGTGAACCCGGAGTTCAAAGCCAAGCTGGAGCAGGCGGCCGGCCGCTGAGCCGCACCCCGACCGGCACGGGGATACAATGAGTCGATGAGATTCTCCTGCCTCCGGCTCCTCGTCGCGCTGGCCCTGGCCGGTGCCGTGTCCACCGCCCTCGCTGCCCCCGTGGTTCGTGTCCACCGTCACGACGGTGTGATCCACGGTGTTTCGGCCGACATCCTCGAGCGGGTGCTGGCGGACGCGGCGCGCGACGGCGACACGCTCGTGCTCTTCGAGCTGGACACCCCCGGCGGGCTGGTCGACGCCGCCGAACGGATGGTCCAGCAGCTCCTGAACAGCAAGGTCCCGGTGGTGGTCTTCGTCGCCCCGAAGGGGGCGCACGCCGCGTCGGCCGGGTTCTTCCTCCTGCTCGCCGGGGATGTCGCGGCGATGGCGCCCTTCACCCGCACGGGCGCCGCCCACCCGATCACCGCGGGCGGCGAGAACCGGGAAGGCGATATCGCCCTGAAGAAGGCCGCCGAGGACCTGTCGGCGCTCATCCGGACCACGGCCCGGGCCCGCGGCCGCCCGCCGGAATTGGCGGAGAAGGCGGTGAGGGACGCGGTCTCCTGGTCGGCCGAAGAGGCGCTCGAAGCCCGGCTGATCGACCTCGTCGTGGCCGACCGGGAGGCGCTGGTGCGGCAGCTCGACGGGCGGGAGATCGTGCGGCCCGACGGCACGCACGTCACTCTCGACCTGGCCGGCGCCACGCTGCAGGATCATGACCTGGACTGGGTCGAGCGGATGAAGAGCGTCGTGCTGCACCCGGTCGTGATGGCACTCCTGCTGTCCATCGCGGCGCTGGGGATCTACATCGAGTTCACGCACCCGGGGCTGATCCTGCCCGGGGCGGTGGGCGCGGTCGCGCTGCTGGTGTTCCTCTACGGCTCGCGGGTGCTGCCGGTCAACTACCTGGCCGCGGCGCTGGTCGCGGCCGGAATCGTCTTCTTCATCCTCGAGGTCAAGGTGACCTCCTACGGCATGCTCGGCGTCGCCGGGACGGCCACGATCGCGCTCGGGCTGTGGCTGCTCTTCCCCGGCACGGTCCCGGGGCTGAGGTTGCCGCTGTCGATGCTCGTGCCGATCGTGCTGTTCATGGCGGCGGTGCTCGGCGGTGTGGCGCTCGTCGTCTCGCGGGCGATGCGCCGGCGTCCGACCACCGGGCGCGAGGGGATCATCGGGTCGATCGGCCGCGCGACGGAGCCGGTCGCTCCCGAGGGCTGGGTCTTCGTCTGGGGCGAGCGCTGGCGCGCCCGCAGCCCGCGGCCGATTGCGGCCGGCCAGGCGATCCGGGTCACGGGCTCGGAGGGGTTGGTTCTCCTCGTGGAGCCGGCGCCGGACGGCGCGAAGGCCCCCGAGGACGACAGGGAGGCACTGTCATGATTCCAGGGATTTCCGCCGGCGTCCTGGTCGTCGTCGTCTTCGTCATCTTCCTGTTCACCCAGGCCGTCAAGATCCTGCCGGAGTACGAGCGGGGCGTCGTCTTCCGGCTCGGCAAGCTGCAGCCGCACGACTACGGCCCGGGACTCGTGCTGATCATCCCCTTCGTCGACCGGATGATCCGCGTCTCGCTCCGGACCGTCGTGCTCGACGTTCCGCCGCAGGACGTGATCACGCGCGACAACGTCTCGGTCAAGGTCAACGCGGTGATCTACTTCCGCGTCTTCGAGCCACGCAAGGCGATCGTCGAGGTCGAGAACTACATCTACGCGACCAGCCAGCTGGCCCAGACCACGTTGCGCTCCGTGCTGGGCCAGGTCGAGCTCGACGGGCTGCTGGCGTCGCGCGAGCAACTCAACCACCAGCTCCAGTCGATCCTCGATGCCCACACCGACCCCTGGGGGATCAAGATCTCGGCGGTCGAGGTCAAGCACGTCGACCTGCCCGAGGAGATGCGGCGGGCGATGGCCAAGCAGGCCGAGGCCGAGCGCGAGAAGCGGGCCAAGATCATCCACGCCTCCGGCGAGTTCCAGGCGGCGCGCGAGCTGCGCGAGGCGGCCGACGTGCTGGCGGAGGCCCCGATGGCGCTCACGCTGCGCTACCTGCAGACGCTGACCGAGATCGCGACCGAGAAGAACTCGACGATCATCTTCCCGCTGCCGATCGACCTGCTCTCGCTCTACCTGAACCGCTCGGGGCGCGCCGCGGCCCCATGACGACGGCCCCGCACCCCCGCGGCGCGATCCTCGAGGCCGTGCTCGCGGCGACGCGGAAACTCGACCGCGAGGGCTGCTTCTCCGCGGTCGCCGAGCACTCGCTCCGACTGTTCGGAGGGCTGTTCGCGCTGGGCTTCGTGCTCGGTCCGGGGGGCGACGACTACGAATGCTGCGCGACCGCCGGGCTGGTCCCGCCGGAGCGGATCCGCAGCGCGCTCGCGATCCTCGACGTGGGGCTGGTGCGCCGGCTCGCGGTTGGCGGGCCGGCGCTGATCGACGACGCCGAGATCCTCCTGCCGACCGGCGAGCAGGAAGGCCTGCCGCCCCTCGGCGCGGCGCTCGTCGTACCGCTGGCCTCGACGACGGGCGCGGCGGGTCTGCTCGTCACGATCGCCGCGCGCGGAGAGCTGCTCGCCGCCGAAGCGCCCCGGGTCGCAGCCGAGCTGGCGCGCGAGCTGGGCCCGGCTCTCGAGAACCTGCGCACCGTGGAGGCGCTGCGCGATCTCGCGATCCGCGACGATACCGCCGACTGCTTCAATCGCCGCCATCTCGACCAGTCGCTGGACGACGAGGTGGAGCGATGCCGGCGTTACGGCGGCGGGTTCGCGCTGATCTTCCTCGACATGGACAACCTCAAGGACGTGAACACGACCCACGGCCACGCCGCCGGCTCGCGCGTGCTCTACGAAGCGTCGGTGCGGATGGCACGCTCGATCCGGAGCATCGACCGGCTCTACCGCTACGGCGGCGACGAGTTCGTGATGATCCTCCCCGGGACCAGCCTCGAGGGAGCCCGGGAGGTGGCGGACCGGATCCGGCGTGAGCTCTCCCACGCCCCCTACGAGGTGACAACGGGCGGGTCGGTGCGGCTCAGCGCCTCGGCCGGGGTCGCGGCCTGGCCCGATCACGGACCGAGCGCCCGCAGCGTGATCGAGGCCGCAGACGGTGCGATGCGGCTCGTGAAGGATGCCGGGAAAGACGGCGTCGGCGTGGCGCGGCGGGGCGGGTCCTCGGAGAACCGGGGATGACGCGGCGCGAGGGGCCCCGCGTGATCGAGTTCGAGCTCGACCTGGCGCGCGTGGCGCTGGGTGCGGCCGTCCTGCTGGCGCTGCTGGGCGGGGCGTTCCTGCTGGGCCGCAGCTCGGTGCCGCAGGCCGCGGGGCCCTCCGGCCCCGGCCGGTCCACCTCCCGCGACGGCGGCGGCGCGGCGGGCGGCGGCGTCGAGCAGCTGGGCGCGGCGACCGTGTTCGACGACGCAGGCGAGGGCGAGAAGAACCGCGCCCCGCAGTTCCAGGTGACCCGCGAGGCGTCGCGCTCGGGGCGCTTCGCGCTCGAGATCGGGCGCGCCTCGACGCGGGTCGTCGCCGGCCAGCTCGAGGAGGCGGCGCGCAGCGCCGGCGTCCCCGCGGCCGTCGTCGCTGACGGCCGCGGAGGTTACCTCGTCACCGGCGGGCCCTACACGACGCGCGTCGAAGCCGATCGCGCGGGAGCCCGGCTCGGGAAGCTCCTTGGCCGGGCGGTGACCGTGCACGAGACCGGCACGCGGCCGTGAGCGTTCCACCGCCCGGGAGGGCCGGTGCGGTCCGCGACCCGCGCCGCCTCGCGCTCGCCGCGCTCGCCGGCCTGCTGGCGGGCCTCGCGTTTCCGCGCCCCGGGTGGGGACCGCTGATCGTCCCCGGCCTCGCGCTCGTCTTCTTCCTCGCGGCGGGGGCCGGGGGGACTCGCCGAGCGGCCTGGGAGGGGGGCGTCTTCGGTTTCGTCTCGACCGCGCTCACGCTGCGCTGGTTCGCCACGCCGATCCTGCTCTTCTCGTCGCTCGGGGCCTCGATCGCCTGGACTGCCGTGGTCCTCTCGGCCCTGACGCTGGGACTGCTCTGGGCGGCGATGGCCGCGCTGATCGACGCCTGGTCCCGGCGCTGGGGCGCGGCCGCGGCGCTGGCGGGGGCGCCGCTCCTGATCACCGCCTACGACCTGGTCCGGGAGTGGTTCCCGTTCCCGTTTCCGTGGGGATCGGCCGCCGCCGCACTGGTCGACTGGCCGTGGGTCTTGGCGCTGGTCCGCGCGGTCGGCGCCGCCGGCGTTTCGTTCCTGCTCTACGCGCTGGCCGCGATTCTGGCCGGGGCGGCGCTCGTACCGCGCCGGATCACGGTACGGCGCGGCCTGCTCTGGTTGGGCGCGCTCGCCGCCGCCTTGGGCATGGCGGTGCTGGAGGCACCGAGCGGGGCCGGAATGGCCCGCGTCGCGGTCGTCCAAGCCTCGCTGCCGCGCGACGCGTCGCCGCAGGAGGAGTGGGAGGCCTACCGCAGCCTGACCGAGGAGGCCGTGCAGGCCGGGGCGGAGATCGTCGTCTGGCCCGAATCCGCGGTCTCGTACACTTTCCGGGACGATGGCGCGTGGGCCGGGCAGCTGGGGGACCTGGCCGCGCGCCACGGGATCGATCTCGTCGTGGGCGGGCTGACCCGCTCCCCCTCCGGGAAGTACGAGAACAGCGCGGTGATGGTGCGGGCCGACCGCGGGATGACCGCCAAGGCCCCCAAGCGCGAGCTGGTGCCGTTCGGCGAGTACATGCCGCTGCGCTGGCTCTTCGGCCGGATCCCCGCGCTGGCCAACGAGGTCGGCGAATTCGAGCCGGGAACGAACACCGTGGTGTTCGAGGGGCGAAGCGCCAGGATTGGCCCCCTGGTCTGCTTCGAGGCGGTCTTTCCGGGGCTGGGGCTCGACTTGGCCCGCGGGGGTGCCCAGCTCCTTGTCAACCAGACCAACGACAGCTGGTTCGGCATCACAGGCGGGCCGGAGCAGCACCTCGACCACGCGCTGCTGCGTTCGGCCGAGACCGGGCTGCCGATGGCCCGCGCCGCGAACAGCGGGATCTCGGCCCTGGTGCATGGCGGCGGCCATGTTGCGGCCCGGCTCGAGACCGGCCAGCGCGGCGTCCTGGTGGCCGACCTCGCGTTCTTCGACCGGCCCAGGCCCGGCGCGTCCACGGGCCGCGCCGTCGCCTGGACCGCGCTGATCTTGACAGCCGGGCTCGCGGCGGGCATCGTCCCCCGGCGCCGCGCGGCCCCCGCCGCAGCCCGGCCGCCCCGCGAGAGCCCTCCCGATGCGTGACGACCTCCTCCAGCAGTGGCAGATCCTGAAGCGCCGCGTCGAGCCGCTGCGGGGGTACCTTTGACGTCCCGACCCTCGACCGCCGCGTCGCCGAACTCGACGACCAGCTCGCCGACGGGGCGGTCTGGAACGATCCCGAGCGGGCCGCCGACCTGAACCGCCAGCGCGCCGTCGTCGCCGTGCAGCGCAACCGCGACCGGCGCCTCGAGACGCTGGTCGCCGACGCCGAGACGCTGCTCGAGCTGGATCGCGAAGGGGAAGGGGTCGACGCGGAGTTCGAAGAGACGCTCTCCCGACTGGAGCCGGCGCTGACGGAGGTCGAGGTCGGGACGATGCTCTCGGGCCCCGAGGACCACAACAACGCGTTCCTCGAGATCCATCCCGGTGCGGGCGGGGTCGATGCCCAGGACTGGGCCGAGATGCTGCTCCGGATGTACGTCTACTGGGCCGAGAAGGGAAGCTACCAGGCGGAGCTGCTCGACCGGCTCGAGGGCGACGGGGCCGGGATCAAGAGCGCCACGCTGCGGATCGTCGGACCCGACGCCTACGGCTGGTTGAAGGCCGAGCGCGGCGTCCACCGGCTGGTCCGGATCAGTCCGTTCGACGCCCAGGCGCGGCGCCACACCGCGTTCGCGTCGGTCGACGTCATCCCCGAGGTCGACGACACGATCAAGATCGACATCCAGGACAAGGACCTGAAGGTCGACACCTACCGGAGCTCCGGCGCGGGGGGGCAGCACGTCAACGTCACCGACAGCGCCATCCGGATCACCCACCTCCCGACCGGCATCGTGGTCACCTGCCAGGACGAGCGCTCTCAGCCCCGGAACCGGGAAAAGGCGATGCGTGTCCTCCGGGCGCGGCTCCACGAGCGGGAGCGGCAGAAGCAGGAGGCCGAGCGGCAGGCCAAGGCCGGGGACAAGAAAGACATCGGCTTCGGCAGCCAGATCCGCTCCTACGTCCTGGCCCCTTACAGAATGGTAAAGGACCACCGGACGGACTACGAGATGGGGGATGTCGACCGCGTCCTGAACGGCGATCTGACCGGGTTCATGAAGGCCTGGCTGCTCGAAAAGGCCAAGTCCTGACCCGCCGGCGGGACGCTCGGCGAACGAATCCAAACGCGAGCTTGCATCCCCGGACGCCGGTCCCTATAAATCCAGCAGGAGCTTCATCTTCCGACCGAAGCCGGGGGAGAGGCGTGTGACGCTCGACCAGAGGGCCGTGGAGGTCCTCCGCATCGTCATCGAAGAGCACGTGAAGAGCGGCGAGCCCGTCAGCTCGCGGCGTACGGCCCGGCTGCACGCGGAACAGCTCTCCCCGGCGACGATCCGCAACATCATGGCCGACCTGACCGATGACGGTTACCTCGAGCAGCCGCACACCTCGGCGGGCCGCGTCCCGACCGACCGCGGCTACCGGTTCTTCGTCGACGACGCGCTCGGGAACAAGATCCGCCTGCCGGCGCGCGAGGTGCGGCAGATCAAGGACCTGCTGGCCTCGACCCGCGAGCTGGACGAGCTGCTCTCCCGCGCGACACACCTGCTGGCCGACATGACCCACCAGGTCGGCGTCGTGCTCGCGCCGGACCTCGAGCAGGCGGTGCTCGAGCACGTGGACTTCGTCCGGATCGGCCCGCACCGCCTGGTGGCCATCTTCGTCAGCCGCACCGGGATCGTCACGCACCGCGTGCTCGAGCTGGACGAGGACCTGCCCCAGGACGGGCTCGATCGCCTGGGTGCCAAGCTGCGCCAGCACCTCGTCGGCTACACGCTGCCCGACGTGCGGCGCCGGATGATCGAGCTGCTGCGCGAGGACCACGAGTGGGCGCGGCGGATCGGCCGCGAGGCGGTCGGCCGCGTGATCGGGTTCCTCGAGAAGCCGTTTCCCGAGGAGGCCGGCGAGCTGCGCCTCGAAGGGACCTCGAGCCTGCTCGAACTGCCGGAATTCGGGGACGTCCAGCGCCTGCGCGATGCGCTGCGCACGCTCGAGGAGCGGACGCAGCTGGTCCGTCTGCTCGACCGCTGCCTCGCGTCGCCGGGGGTCCGGGTGATCATCGGCGCCGAGACGGAGGATCCGTCGCTGGCGCTGATGGCGGTCGTAGCCAGCCCCTATCGCGCGGGACGGACGGCCCGGGGTCTCGTCGGGGTGGTCGGGCCCCGCAGGATGGAATACGCGCGCGCCGTCGCGATCGTCGACGAGCTGGCGCGCACGATCACCGAGATCCTCAACGCGGAGGAGCGCGAGCGGGGACCGGAACAGCGCCAGCCCGGAGCGGAGGAATGATGAATCGCGGCGAAGACGATGCGAGCTCCGGCGTCATCATCGAGTTGATCGACGACGAGCCGGTAAACGCCGCGCCGCGGACGCCGCCGGCACGCCGCGGACGGTCCCACGGTCCGCCCGGCGCGGCCGCCGGGCCGAGCCTGGTCCGCGCGCGTGAAGAGTCCTCCGCGACGGGATCGCGCAACGCTGCGCCGATCCTGCGGCGCTCGACTCGCTCGAGTCGTGCTACCGCGAGGCGGCGGACCAGGAATCGTGGCAGCAGGGCGTGCGGATGGCGCTGCGGGAACTGTGGGACGTCTTCCGCGCCACGAACTCGAGCGGATCGAGGGCGATGGCATCGCGTTCGATCCCGGCCTGCACGAGGCGGTCCAGGTCACCGCGAGCGACCGCGTGCCGCCCGGCACGGTGCTCGAAGTGATGTCGCCTCGGATACACGCTGGGGGGCGACCCTCCGTCCGGCCATGGTGAGGGTACTCGATCGCCTTAGACGGTCGATGGCAACGACCCGTTCCAGGAGGAAGGACAGACGAGCCGGATGGTCGACATCGATCTCGGCACGACGAACTCGCTCAATCACAGTAATGAAGCAAAGCAGACCTGTCGTCGTCCCGAGCACCACGAAGAAAGCCACGCCGTGCCGAATCAATCATCGCCTACTCGCGGCGCGGCCAGCGAGCTGGTCGGCTCGCTCGCCCAGACGACAAGCAACAACGAGTCCCGAGGAAACCTTCTATACGATCAAGCGCC
>CAVPCQ010000041.1:0-38780 GCA_963702425.1 uncultured Acidobacteriota bacterium | reverse complement strand
CCAAGGTCCTGCCACGCCTGTCGGAGATCTGGACCGGGACGGTCCGCCTGCAGCCCGAGTACTCGATCCTCTTCGTCGGCCTCCTCCCGATCGTCCTCGGCGCCCTCTACCTCGGCGGCGCCTACGAATGGCCGCGGATCCGCGGCGCGGTCCAGATCCTGTTTTCGGTCGGCCGGGCCTTCCCGATCGCGGTCGTCGGCGCCTTCGCCTTCGCCTACGTCCTGCGCGACCGGGTCTTCTCGCGCGCGGTCGTCGCCCTGGCGCTGGCCTTCGCGTTCCTCGGCTTTGCGCTGGTGCGGCTGGCGGTGCGGGAAACCTTCAACCTGCTGCGGCTGCACGGCTACGGGATGCTCAACGCGGTCGTGGTCGGGACCGGCCCGGCGGCGCGGCACATCGCCGATACGATCGCACGCCGGCCCTACCTGGGCTACAAGATCGCCGGCTTCGTCTCGCTGCCGGGGGAGCGCGAGGGCGACCCGGCGCGCGCGACGATGGGCACGGTCGAGGAGCTGCCGCAGATCGTCGACCGCTCGGTCGTCGACGCCGTCATCTTCGCGGTCGGCCTGGACGAAGCCGCGCGCCACGAGAAGACGATCTGGAAGCTGGAGGAGGTCGGCACGACCGTCCACCTGCGCGGCGACGCGGTCGGCGTGATCCTCTCGCGGACCTACATCGGCGAGTTCGAGGGGACGCCGATCCTGACGCTGCGCTCGACGCCGGCCGACCCGATCGCGCTGTTCCTGAAGCGCGCGATCGACGTGACCGCGTCGGGGCTGGGGCTGCTCGCGCTCTCGCCCGTGCTGGGTGCGGCCGCGCTGGCCGTCAGGCTCAGCTCGCCCGGCCCGGTCTTCTTCGGGCGGACGCGCTCGGGCTCTCGGGCCGCCGCTTCAAGATCCTCAAGTTCCGCTCGATGTTCTCCGACGCCGAGCAGCGCCAGGCCGAGCTGCTGGCCCAGAACGAGATGTCGGGCCCGGTCTTCAAGATGACCAACGACCCGCGGATCACGCCGGTCGGCAAGTGGATGCGCAAGTTCTCGATCGACGAGCTGCCGCAGCTCTGGAACGTCTTCGTCGGCGACATGTCCCTGGTCGGGCCGCGGCCGCCGCTCCCCAAGGAGGTCGAGCAGTACGAGCGCTGGCAGCGCCGGCGGCTGTCGATGAAGCCCGGGATCACCTGCCTGTGGCAGGTCGGCGGGCGCAACGAGATCGACTTCGACTCCTGGATGAAGCTCGACATGGAGTACATCGACAACTGGTCGCTGGGGCTCGACCTCAAGATCCTGCTGAAGACGATCCCGGTCGTGCTGCTGGCGAGAGGGGCGAAGTAGGGGAAGGCCGGCGGCTCGAGGCTACGGCGCAGCGAGCCGAAGTGCGGCGAGTACCGGCAACTCGAGCGCGCCCCCGGCGGCGAGGCGGCGCGAGACGTACAGGATTTCGAGGTTCTCGACGTCGCGGCTGCCCGGGTTCATGCGCGCCACAACCCCCTCCTCCAGTTCCTCGACGACCTGGCCGGAGTAGGGCTCTCTCACGCCGACGTAGAGGATGTCCTCGTCGGGGTAGAAGCGGAAGGTCAGCTTCGCTTCCATTCCATGGCCCCTCTTGGTTCGCGGCTCGAGAGATACGCGGTGAGCACCTTCCCCCAGCGGGCGCGGCCCGGCTCGAGCCGGACGACGACCACGAGGTGCTTGCCCCCCATGCAGTCAGCATACCAGCGGTGGAGCACGCGGGCCTGTTCGTCCCAGCGGCTCCGGCGTATCGCGTCGGGCTCACGGATCGACTCCACGACGCGACGGAGGTGGCCGGCCATCTCGGGATGACGTTCCACGATGTGCCGCCGGCGCGAGACCGTCAGCGCGATCGTCGCTGCCAGCGGAGGGCATGGGATCAGTGCCGTCACGCCGCGAGCGTACCGGCCGCTCGCATTGGATCGCTCCGCGAATCTCCGGGATCGTCCCGACCGCGGGAACGGAGGAACAGGGACAGCAACCGTAAGTCGGTAAGCTGTCCCCGATTCGGACGGCTTACCGACTTACGGTTGCTGTCCCCGATTCCGCTCCCAGGCCCATGCATCCTTCACGATCGTCCCGATCTCCGATCGCTCCGGGCGCCAGCCCAGCTCCGACGCCGCCCGGCCGACCGCGGCGACCAGCACGGCGGGATCGCCGGCGCGCCGTGGCCCGATCCGGTGCGGGACGGCGCGGCCGGTCGCCGCGTGCACCGCGTCCAGGACCTCGCGCACCGAGGTCCCCCGCCCGCCGCCGAGGTTGCAGACCAGCGCGCCGCCCGGATGCGCGTCGAGCCAGTCGAGCGCCAGGACGTGCGCCCGCGCCAGGTCGAGGACGTGGACGTAGTCGCGCAGGCAGGTCCCGTCGGGGGTCGGCCAGTCGTCGCCGAAGACGGTCAGCTCCCCGCCCGCCCCCGCTGCCGCCCGCAGCGCGAGCGGGATCAGGTGCGTCTCGACCGGATGGTCCTCTCCCAGCGAGCCATCCGGCTTCGCGCCCGCCGCGTTGAAGTAGCGCAGCGCGGCCCAGCCCAGCCCGTCGGCCTCCCGCGCCGCCGCCAGCCGCCGCTCGATCTCCACCTTGGTCGCGCCGTAGGGGTTGGTCGGCGCGAGCGGATGCTCCTCCGGGATCGGTACGCGCGACGGCTCGCCGTAGACCGCCGCCGTCGACGACAGCACGAAGCGCCGGACCCCGGCCCGCCGGCAGGCCGCGAGCAGCCCCTCGGCCCCGCCGACGTTGTGCCGCCAGTAGCGCTCGGGCTCGCGCACCGAGTCCCCGACGATCGAGAGCGCCGCGAGGTGGATCACCGCGTCGATCCCCGCCCGCTCCATCAGCCCCGCGACCCGGTCGGTGTCGCCGCAGGAGAACTCCTCCAGCGGCCAGCCCTCCGCGGCCCGGCGGTGCCCGGTGGACAGGTCGTCCAGCACGACCGCTGCGTGCCCGCGTGCCGCGAGCGCGCGCAACACGAACGACCCGATGTAGCCCGCGCCACCCGTCACCAGGACCGCCATCGCCTACCTCCGCGGACATCGTAGCGCCGGCACGCCCGGTCGGGCCGCCGGCGCGGCCGCAGGCGCGCCGCAGCGACGGCAACCGCCGCCAACCGCTCCTCGTTCGGTAGTGGACCTGGCCGGATGCACTGTTACCTGCGCAGAGGACCCGGTCGGATGCGCGCGTCGGCGCAGAGGACCCGGTCGAATGCACATCCGTACGCAGAGGACCGCCACGAATGCACGGCGACCTCGTGGGCGGGCCGCTCAGCCCCCGTCTGGCCGTTTCCTGGGGGGCTGCCCTCCGGGAAACCGCGCCGGCGGGAGGGGCGGCCCCCGCAAACTGTGCGTTCGAGTGCCTCCTCTGTCGGTGGATGTGCATTCGAGGGGGTCCTCTGTCCGCATCGGGCGCCGTCAGGGACGCCGGGTCGGGCGCGCGACGCCGGGCGCTGTGGCCGCCGGTCGCAGCCGCGCCCCACCCTGACCGCCCGGCCGCCCGGCCCGCACACGGCCGGCGCGCTCACCCGGCCGCCCGGCCCGCACACGGCCGGCGCGCTCACCCGGCCGCCCGGCCCGCACACGGCCGGCGCGCTCACCCGGCCGCCCCGCCCGCCGGCCCGCGCGCGCCCCGCGCGCCTTGACCGCCCCCCCCGTGCCCCTTATCTTCGCGGCCTCGACCGACTTCGGGCCGAGCTGCCCTTTCGGGCCGGGCCGCCGCGGCGGCGCGGCCTCCGGAGCACGCGTTGATCACTGCCGGTCTCCTGGCCGCATTCGGCGTCGTCGACATCTTCTGGGCGATCGTGATCGGCACGTCGCTGGTCGTCGTCGGCGACCTGGCCGTCTTCGTCCTCGGTCACGGCCTCGCCCGGCACCTGCACACCCACCCCCGCCTCCGCCCCCTGGTGCGGACCCGCACGATGACCCGCGCCCGCCACCTCTACGTCCACCGCGGGCCGTGGGTCCTGTCGGTCGCCCGCCTCATCCCCGGGCTGAAGACGCCGTTCGTGCTGACCGCCGGGATGCTCCGGATGAGCTGGCCGAAATTCCTGCTGTTCGACTTCGTCTCGGCGATCGTGATCGCGCCGGCGATCGTGCTCGTCGCCTATTACTCCTCGATCTCACTGGCCCAGCTGGAGGGCGCGGTACGCGGCGCCGCGCCGACCGCGATCCCCATCTTCCTGCTGCTGCTCGCCGCGCTCGCGTCGGCCTGGCACCTGAAGCGCCGGCGCCGCCAGCGCCGCCGCGCCGGCCGCCTGCGCCTGGCGATGGACCTCGCGCTGATCGCCGCCGGGCGCGACCCGTCGCCGGAGCCCGTCCCGGTCCGCGCCGCCGCGCCGCCCGAGGCGCGCACCCCGTCGGCGGCCTAGGGACGCTCGTTGCGCTACCTCGCGGTCCACACCCACCTCTACCAGCCGCCGCGCGAGAACCCCTGGTTCGAGCGGGTCGAGCGCCAGCCCAGCGCGTGCCCCTTCCGCGACTGGAACGAACGGGTTTCCGACGAGTGTTACGAGCGCCTCGGCGGCGCCGCCGTCCGCGGACCGGACGGGCGGGTCGTGGCGCTGGTCAATCTCTTCGGGACGGATCTCGTTCAACATCGGGCCGACCCTCGCCGCGTGGCTCGAGGCCGAGCGCCCTGAGGTGCTGGCCGACGCGCTCGCGGGAGACCGCGCCGCGATCGAGCGCACCGGGCACGGCGCAGCCCTGGCGCAGCCCTACGGGCACCCGATCATGCCGCTCGCCGAGCCGCGCGAGAAGCGGCTGCAGCTGGCCTGGGGCCTCGCCGACTTCCAGGCCCGCTTCGGGCGCGCGGCCGAAGGGCTGTGGTTCCCGGAGACGGCGGTCGACGTCCCCTCGCTCGAGGCCGCAGCCGACTTCGGGCTCTCGTTCACGATCGTCGCGCCCGAGCAGGTGCTGCGGATCCGGCCGCCCGGCAGCGCGACGTGGTCCGACGTCTCGGGCCAGCGCGTCCCGACGCATCGGTCGTACCGCGTTCCGCTCCCCTCCGGCCGCCCGTTCACGGTCTTCGCGTTCGACGGGCCGCTCTCCCGCGCTGCCGCGTTCGGCGGCACGCTGGCCTCGGGCGAAGCGCTGCTCGGCGCATTCCGCAGCGCGCTCGGCGCGATGCCGGAGGACGAGGAGGGGTTCCGCCTGCTCGCCGCGGACGGCGAGACCTTCGGTCACCACCAGAAGGGGGCGGAGGAGAAGCTGGCCGAGGCCCTGGTGCGGACCCGCATGACCGGCCTCGCGCACGTCACCCATCTCGGCGACCTGTTCCACCGGCTCCCGGCGCGCTGGGAGGCGCTGCTCGCCGAGCCGTCGGCCTGGTCCTGCGCCCACGGCGTCGGGCGCTGGGAGCGCGACTGCGGCTGTGGCGCCGGGGCCGCCGGCGGGGGGGCCGCCGCCGCCGGCTGGCAGTGGGGCTGGCGCGCCCCGCTGCGGGCCGCCGTCGCGACGCTGCGCGACCGCCTCTTCGTGCTGGTCGACCGCCACGGGTCGACGCTGTTCCGCGACCCGTGGGGGGCCGCCGAGGCTTACGGCGAGATCCTCGTGCGACCGCCGTCCCCCGAGCGGCTGGCCGACTTCCTGGCCCGACACGCCGCACCCGGACTCGACGACGCGGGCCGGCTGCGCGCCGCGGCGCTGCTCGAACTGATCCGCCAGGTCCTGTTCTCGGCTACCTCCTGTGGCTGGTTCTTCGACGACATCGCGGGCCTCGAGGCGACCCAGGTGCTGCGCCACGCGGCGCGGGCCTGCGAGTTGTCGCGCGCGGTCTTCGGGATCGATCCGGAGCCCGACTTCGCGACCCGCCTGCGCGACGCGGAATCGAACTTCCCGGGGCTGGGAAGCGGCGCCGACGTCTATCGGCGCCAGGTCCTCTCCGTCGCGCGCGGACCGGCCGACGCGCTCGCGCTGCACGCCGCGCACCTGTACGACGTTCAGCAGCACGGCAAGCTGTCGAACTCGGCGGTCGCGGCCGCGTACGGGGTCTTCGCCGTCAACGAGTCCAGCCCGCCGACGGCACTTCAGGGGGAGGACGGGGCGCTCGCGGTCGAGGGGGAGGCGCAGGTCGTCCACCTGCGCACCGGCGCCGCGACCAGCGCCACCTACCGGATCGCGGGCGAGGCGCCGACCGCGCCACTGGCGCTCGAGATCGACGGCCGCCCGGTCGCCGAGCCGTCGCCGCTGGTCCAGGAGGCGCTGCTCGATCTCGCCGCCGAGCGCGCCTCGCGCCGGCTGCCGGTGCTCGATCCCGCGGCGCTGGAAGAACTGGCGTGGATCGTACGCCGCTCGCGCGAACTCGGCGTGCCGCTCCCGTCCCCGTTCCCGGAAGCGATCGCTGGCGGCGCCCGTGCGCTGCTCTCGGCGCTGCTGCGGGAGCAGACCGGCGAGCCGGCGGCGCGGGTGCGCCGGCTGCGCGACGCGCTGGCCGCGGCGCGCGCCGCGGGGTTGACCCCCGAGGAACTCGCCGACCTGCGCCCGCTGCTCGATCGGCACCTGGCGCACCTCGTGTGGCTCGCGCTGCTCGCCCGGCCGGCCGGCCGCGCGGGCGAGGCGCCGCCGGTGGCGGAGCTGGCGGAAGCGCTGACGGCGGCCCGCGAGGCGACCGGCGAGGCGGTACTCAATCGAACGCGGCGCTTCCTGGCCGCCCGGCCGCCCGGGGTGGCGATCAGCGACCTGGTGGCGCTGGCGGAGGCCGCCGGGATGTCGGCCGATGCGTTGAAACCGGTCGACACGCCGGTCCGGCCGTACGACGGCGACCGGCACGACACGCTGGTGTAGCGGGAGGGCCTCGCTGGTGTAGGGTGCGGGCCGGCACGGAGGCCGGCCCCTACGCTGCGCGCGGCGCAGGAACCGGTAGGTGCCGCCCTCCGTGGCGGCCCGAGAAGCTGGAACGCACTGCGACGGAGACCGTCCGATGAGCGAACTGCGCCACGATCCGATCAATCGCCGCTGGGTGAACATCGCCGTCGAGCGCAGCCGGCGTCCGTCGGAGTTCCACTTCGCGCCGCCGGTCCCGCCCGAGGACGAGCCGCCCTGCGCCTTCTGCCCCGGCCGCGAGTCGTCCACTCCGCCCGAGCTGCTGGCGGTCCGCGAGTCAGGCCAGCCGAACGCTCCCGGCTGGCTGGTGCGCGTCATCCCCAACAAGGCGCCGGCCTTCGCCATCGAGGGCGAGGCCGACCGCCGCGGCTACGGCGTCTACGACAAGATGCGCGGGATCGGGGCGCACGAGATCGTGATCGAAACCCCGGTGCACCGCGTCAAGCCTCACGAGCTGCCGCTGCTGCAGAAAGCCGCGGCGCTCAACGCCAGCAAGGTCCGGATCGGCGACCTGCTGCGCGACCCGCGCTTCAAGTACATCCTGCTGTTCCGCAACTACGGTGTCGCGGCCGGTGCGACCGTGCACCATCCCGCACAGCAGATCGTCGCCACGCCGGTGACCCCTCCCGCGATCGCGCAGCAGCTGGAGACGGCCCGGGCGCACTACCATCACAAGGAGCGCTGCCTGTTCTGCGACGTGATCGACCAGGAACTGACGGACGGCTCACGCATCGTCCACGTCGACGACGGCTACGTCACCTTCGCACCCTACGCCTCGCGCTTCCCTTACGAGATCCACATCTACCCGCGCCGCCACCAGCACCAGTTCACCGACGTTTCGGGTGCCGAGATGGAGGGGTTGGCGGCGCACATGCTCGAAGTCTTCCGACGGCTCGACGTCGTGCTCGGCGACGCGCCGCTCAACTGGATGCTGGTCAACGCGCCCAACCCGCACGCCGGCGCGCGGCGCTCCGGCTACTGGACGACGCTGCCCTGGGACTTCCACTGGCACATCGAGGTCCTGCCGCGGCTCACGCCGCTGGCGGGGTTCGAGTGGGGGACGGGGCTCTACATCAATCCCTCCCCGCCGGAGGACGCGGCGGCCTTCCTGCGGGATGCGCGGTAGAGGGCCCCGCTTCGGATCCTGCGGGCCGGCGTGGAGACCGATCCCTACGTATTACTCGCTTGGCTAACCGAGTCATTCTTCTTGCCTTTAATTTCCGCCTGTTTGAGAATCGCGCCGCGTCAGATCTGGCCGTCCGGGGTGGGCCGGGCGAGCGGGAGCAAGCGGCTGCGTTCGGGGGGCGCCTTCGGGCCGCTTCCGGTGACACGAGGAAGGGGAAGCGGACATGAAGGTGCTGGTCATCGGCGGAGGTGGCCGAGAGCACGCTCTGGCGTGGAAGATCCGTCAGAGCCGGGTCGTCGAAGAGCTCTTCTGCAGTCCCGGTAATGCCGGCATCGCCGAAATCGCCGACTGCCCTCCCCTTGCCTCCTCCGATCTCGACGCCGTCGCCGATTTCGTCGCGCGCCAGGGGATCGACCTGACCGTCATCGGCCCCGAGATGCCGCTCTGCCAGGGACTGACCGACAAGATCCAGGCCCGCGGGCGCGCCGTCTTCGGACCGTCCGCCGGGGCCGCGCGACTCGAGGGGAGCAAGGCCTTCAGCAAGCAGTTCATGCGCCGGCACGGGATCCCGACCGCGCCCTTCGAGATCTTCGACGACGTCGACGCCGCCTGCCGGTTCATCGATCAGCACCCGGTGCCGCTGGTCGTGAAGGCCGACGGCCTCGCCGCGGGCAAGGGGGTCTTCATCTGCGAGACCCGCGAGCAGGGGCACGAGGCGGTGCAGCGCCTGATGGTCCAGCGCGCCTTCGGTGGCGCGGGCAAGGTGGTCGTGATCGAGCGCTTCGTCACCGGGCGCGAGGCCTCGTTCTTCGTGATCAGCGACGGCGTGCGGGTCATCCCGCTCGTCACCGCGCAGGACTACAAGCGCGTCTTCGACGGCGACCGCGGCCCGAACACCGGCGGGATGGGCGCCTTCTCCCCCGCCCTGCACCTCGACCGCGCGACGATCGCGTACGTGCTCGAGAAGGTCGTGGCGCCGACGATCAAGGGGATGGCGGACGAAGGGCACCCCTACCGCGGCGTGCTCTACGTCGGCCTCATGCTGAACGAGGCGGGACCGAGCGTGCTCGAGTACAACGTCCGCTTCGGCGACCCGGAGACGCAGGTCATCCTGCCGCGTCTGGCCTCGGACCTGGTCCCGGTGCTTGCGGCCGCCGCGCATGGCGACCTCTCCAACGCGCGCGTCGAGTGGCGGCGCGAGGCGGCGGTCACGGTCGTGCTCGCCGCGCAGGGTTACCCGGGCCAGTACCCGAAGGGGAAGAAGATCACCGGGCTCGACCTCTTCGTCGGCGGGCCCGACCTGCTTTTCTTCCACGCCGGCACCCGCACCGGGCCGGGCGGCGAGATCCGCACCGCCGGCGGCCGCGTGCTCGACGTGACCGCGCTGGGCCGCGACATCGCCGACGCGCGCCGGCGGGCCTACGACGCCGCGTCGCGGATCCACTTCCCCGGCGTGCACTACCGCCGCGACGTCGCCGTGGACGCGCTGGAGCTGCTGGCGCGCCGCAACGGAGCCCCCGCGTGAGCCCGGCGCCGAGAGTGGCGATCCTGATGGGCTCGGAGTCCGACCTCGACCAGATGGCCGAGGCGGCGCGCGAGTTGTCGCGCTTCGGCGTCCCGTACGAGATCCGCGTCACCTCCGCGCACCGGACCCCCGCGGAGACCGCCGCCTACGTCAGGGATTGCGAGGCCCGCGGCGTGCTCGTGTTCATCGCCGGGGCCGGCATGGCCGCGCACCTGGCCGGCACCGTCGCGGCGCACACCACGCGCCCGGTGCTGGGCGTGCCGCTGGGCGGCTCGACGCTCGGCGGCCTCGACGCGCTGCTCTCGACCGCGCAGATGCCGAAGGGCGTGCCGGTCGCGACGCTGGCGATCGGCAAGGCCGGTGCGGCCAATGCCGGCGTGCTCGCGGTGCAGATCCTGGCGCTCTCCGACCCGGCGCTGGCGGAGCGGCTCGCGCAACGCAAGCGCGAGATGGCGGCGGAGGTCGAGCGCGCGTCGGCCGGGGCGCGCGACACGCTCGCCGGCCTGCTCTCGGGCTGACCCGGCGTCCCGGGGCCGCCGGGCCGGTCGTCGCCATGCCGCGGTACCACGTCGTCACGCTGGGCTGCAAGCTCAACCAGTTCGACAGCGCCCTCGCTGAGGGACTGCTGCGCGCGCAGGGCTACACACCGACGGCCGACCCGGCCGAGGCCGACCTGATCCTGCTCAACACCTGCACCGTCACCGCTGCCGCCGATCGCGACGGCCGGCGACTCGCGCGACGGCTGCGGCGGCTGAGCCCGGCGGCGCGGATCGTGGCGGCCGGCTGCTATGCCGAACGCGACCCCGCGACGCTGACCGGGCTGGGCGTGCTCGACGCGGTCGTGGGACAGGCGGCGCGGCACCGGTTGCCGGCGGCGTTGCTGGGACCCGCAGGGGCCGCCCTCCGTGGCAGCCCGCCGCAGGGCGCGTGCGGGAGGGCCGGCACGGAGGCCGACCCCTACGGGGCGCGCGAGGGCGCGAGCTTCAGCGCGGCCCCGGCGGTCGTCTCCTTCGAGGACTCCGCGCGCGGCTGGCTGCGGGTGCAGGAAGGCTGCGACCTCGCTTGCAGCTACTGCGTCATTCCCCGCGTCCGCGGGCCCGGCCGCTCGCTCGCCGCGGCGGCAATCGTGGCCGACGCCCGCGCGCTGGCGGCGCAGGGCGTGCGCGAGATCGGGCTCACCGGCGTCAACGTGGGCGACTGGGGGCGGGATCTCGCGCCGCGTGCCGAGCTGGCCGACCTGCTCGACGCGCTGCTTGCGGCCGACCTGCCGCTCGTGCTGCGGCTCAACTCGCTCGAGCCGCGCACGGTGACGCCTCGCCTCGTCGAGCGGCTGGCCACGACGCCGGCCCGGCAGCTCGCGCCGCACCTCCAGGTCCCGCTGCAGAGCGGCTGCGACCGCGTGCTGGGCGCGATGTCGCGGAACTACCGCACCCGCGACTACCGCGTCCTGATCGAGACGCTCGCGACCCGGGCCCCCGACATCTGCCTCGGCGCCGACGTGATCGCGGGCTTCCCGGGTGAGCGCGACGCGGACCACCGCGAGACGCTCGCCTTCGTCGAGAGCCTGCCGCTCGCCTACCTGCACGTCTTCTCGTACTCGTCGCGGCCCGGCACGCGCGCCGCGACGATGCCGGGGCACCTGCCGCCGGAGGTCGTCGGGGCCCGGACCGCCGAGCTGCGCGCGCTCGGCGCGGCGAAGAAGCGCGCCTACCGCGAGCGGCTGCTCGGCCGGACCCTCCCCGCGCTGGCCCTGGCCGGGCTGGCCGGCGACGGTTGGCGCCGCACCCTGACTGCCCACTACATTGAGGTCCTCGTCCCGGCGGCCCCGCCCGGCTCACCCCTCGCGGTGCGCCTCACGCGGGTCGAGGCGGACGGCGAAACGGTACGCGGCGCGGTCGCCTGACCGCGGCCGCCGAGGGCCTCATGGGAACGCTCCGCCGGGGAACCGCGATCGCCGCGGCGCTGCTCGCCGCCGCGCTGCTGCCGGTTCGCGCCGCGGGCGAGCCAGCCGGAGGGGTGCGCTGGTTCTCCGGCAGCTTCGAGCAGGCGCTCGCCGCGGCCCGGGAGCAGCACAAGCTGGTGCTGCTCGACGCCTGGGCCGCGTGGTGCAAGTACTGCCACGTGATGGACGCCGAGGTCTGGTCGAAGGACGAGGTCGGTCGCGCCCTGGCGCCCGAAGTCATCGCGCTGCGGGCCGAGGTCGACGCGGTCAAGGGGACCGGCCTCGACCTGAGGGACCGCTACCAGATCGAAGGGCTGCCGCTGGTGCTGCTGCTCGACCCCGCCGACGGGAAGGCGCTCGAGCGGCTCGAAGGCTACCGCCAGGCGCCCGACATCCTCGCGGCCGTCGATCGCGCCCGCGTCGCGTCGGGCGGCGGGCGGGCTGCGACGACGGCGGCCGCGGGCGATCCCGCGGAGCTGCTGCGCGTCGCCGGGCAGCTGCGGCGCAGCGGCGAGACGGCGGGCGCGCGCACGGCCGCCGAGAGCGCCTTCGCCGCCGACCCGGCCTGCGCGGGGGACGCCGGCGACGACGCGGTGCTGTTCCTCGTGGAGCTCGACCTCGGGGCCGCCCAGCCCGCGGCCGCCCTGGCGCGACTCTCCGCGGCGGCCACCCCCTGCGCGGCGGCGAGCGGCGCAGCGGAGATCTGGGACCGCTGGGTCGAGCTGGCGGGAAGCGTGGAGGGGGAGGCGGCCAAGGGGGCGGTGCTGATCCGGCGCGCGGAGGCCTTCCCCGGCGACCCCGACGCACAGCGCGCCGCCGCCGCGTGGCTGGTCCGCTCGGCCCGGGATCCGAAGCGCGCCGCCGAGTTCGCCGGCCGGGCGCTGGCGCTGGCGCCCGATGACCCGCGGGCGATGGCCGCGGTGGCGGAGGTGGAGTTGGCCCAGGGGAACGTCGCGCGGGCCCGCGAGCTGATCGAGCGCGCGATCAAGCTCGATCCGCACGATCCCGATTTGCGGGAGCTGCGCCTGCGGATCACGATGGCGGCTCGGTCGTAGCCGCTCCCGCGGCCGGCCCCGCCGGGGGCCGCCAGCAGCCGGCCGCCCGGAGGGCCCAGGCGTGACCCGCGGCCGCATCCCCTTCCCGACCGCTTGCGGCGCCTTCTGGGCCGCGTTCGCGACCTGTGCCGTGCTCGTGGCCCCCGCGGTGCGCGCCGAGAACGCGGGGGACGTGCGGCAAGAGTCGTTCCGCCGGCTCAACGAAGGGATCCGGCAGCTCAAGACGGGCGATGCGCGGGCCGCCGCGGACAATCTCTGCTGGGTCGCGGCGCGCGCGCTCTCGTCGCACGACGCGCACTGGTACTGCGGGCTCGCGCTGATCCAGGCGCGCGACCCCGACGGGGCGGTCAAGGTGCTCGAGATCGCGATCGAACTGGAGCCGAAGCACCTCGGCACGCTGGTCGCGCTGGGCGACGCGAACCTCTCCGCCGGCAACCCCGATCGTGCCCGCGCCGCGTACTACCTGGCGCTCGACGTGCGCAAGGACTACTCGCCGGCCTGGGACGGGCTTGGCCCGGGTCGCGATCGCCACCGGGGACGAGACGCAGGCGCTCGAGTTCTTCGGCAAGGCGCTCGAGGCCAACCCGGCCGACGCGCGGACCCGGATCCACCGCGGCGAGTACCAGCTCTCGAAGAGCCGGATCGAACTGGCGCTCGACGACGCGCGCGAGGCGGCCCGGCTCAGGCCGGACGACGCCGAGGTTCAACTGGGGCTGGCCCGTACGCTGCTGCGCGCGCGCCTGCCCGACCAGGCGCTCGCCCCGGCCCGCGAGGCGATCCGCCTGACGCCCCGCGACGCGCGCGCGGTCGTGCTGATGGCCGAGATCTATCTCGCGCTCGACGCGCTCCCCGAGGCCGAGGAGGCCGCGCGCCAGGCGCTGGCGATCGACCCGGGCTTCGCGCGCGCGCAGGTGGCGCTGGCCGACGCGCTCGGCCGCTCGGGGCGGCTCGACGACGCGCTGGCGCAGCTCGGAGAGACGGTCGGAGCGACCGCCGCGACGCGCGACGACGCAGGGGCCGCGGTGCGCCGTGAGGCCCAGCAGCGCTGGCGCGCACGGCTGACCGAGCTGGCGTCGCTGGGCGCCAAGGCGCTGAGCGGCGATGCCACGCCGGCCGACCTGCTGGCGCTGGGGGAGACGCAGATCGCGGTCGGACGGACTGCGGAAGCGGCCGCACTGGCCGAGTCGGCCGTGGCCCGCGCCCCCGGGGACCTCGCCGTGGCCCGGCGCGCCGTCTTCGTGCTCGGCTCCGCGGGCCGGATGCTGGAGGCCGAGAAGCTGCTGCTGCAGGTCGCGGAGCAGCAGCCGCTCGGCGGCGCCGACCTCGTCAACCTCGGGGTGCTGCGCGAACTGACCGGCGATCCCGCGGGGGCGGCCGAGGCCTACCGCCGCGCGCTCGAGGCCGGAGGCGGCTGGTCCGCGGAGGCGGGGCTGGCGCGCCTGGCGCTCGCCGCCGGCGATCGCGACGCCGCGACCGCCGCGCTGCAGGCGTTGCTCGCGGCCGGGCCGCCCCCCGACGAGACCGCGCGCGTCGTGGAAGCGCTGCGCACGCTCGACCCTGCCGCCCGGCCGTCGACCCTGCCGGCCGACGAGCGGAAGAAGTGACCCGTCCCCTCGTCACGCTGCTGGGCGCGCTGGCCGTCACGGCCGGGGCCGGGGCCGGGATGCTGCCCGCGGCGGCGCAGGACCTCGCGCCGCGCCGCGGCTTCAAGGTCGAGATCGTCGAGCCGAAGAGCGGCGGCGTGGTGACGGGCAAGACGACCCTTCGGGCGGCGGTCACCGCCCCCCGCGAGGAGGACGTCGAGCGCGTCGACTTCTACGTCGACGACAAGCTCGTCTTCAGCGACACCGCCGCGCCGTGGCAGGTCCTGCACGACTTCGGCAAGAAGGGCGGGACGCACGTGGTGCGGGTCATCGCCGTCCATCGCGACGGCCCGACCACCTCGGCCTTCGTGGTCACCAAGTCGGTCGACCTCCAGTTCGTGGTCAACGTCCAGCGCGTGCTGCTCGACGTCTCGGTCCGCGACGCCCAGCGCCGCGTCGTGCAGGGACTCGGCGCGGACAACTTCACCGTCACCGAGGCGGGCAAGCCGCAGAAAGTCCTGTCGGTCTCCACCGACAAGCGGCCGCTCGCGGTGGCGATCGTGCTCGACAGCTCCGGCTCGATGAAGGAGCGAATGATCGACGCGCAGGAAGCGGCCTGCAGCTTCGTCGAGGCGCTCACGGAGAAGGACAGGGCGCTGGTCATCAACTTCGACGACAACGTCTTCCTGATCCACCCCAACTCGTCCGACCACGCGTCGCTGTGCCGGTCGCTCCGCTCGACCGAGGCGCTCGGCGGGACGGCGCTCTACGAGGCGCTGCGCGCCGCCTACCGGCTGCTGCACGAGACCTCCGCGGATCGCCGCGCGATCGTGGTGCTCTCCGATGGGGACGACACGCAGTCGCGGATCGCCTTCGAGGAGGTGCGGGACCAGGCGCGCCTGTCGGACGTCACCGTCTACGCGATCGGCCTGCAGACGGGGGCCCTCAGCACGGCCCGGCAGGTGCTGCGCGAGCTGGCCGACGACACCGGCGGGCGGGCCTTCTTCGTCAGCGAGGCCAAGGAGCTCGCCGGGACCTACGAAGCGATCGCGGAGGAGCTGCGCACGCTCTACCAGGTGGTCTACGCCTCGGACAACCAGACCTTCGACGGCCGTTTCGTGCCGATCGGGGTCGAGGTCACCGGGATCCCCTCCGGCGCCGACGTCCGGTACCGCCGCGGCTACCACGCGGTCGAACCCTGACGGGGACAGCAACCGCAAGCCGGTTGGTCGCGCGGGGACTGCAACCGTCAGGGTGGAATCAGGCGCGGCGGCGGAACGAGCTCGTCGACGGTCGGCACCGCGCGCTCGAGCGTCGGCAGGATGCGCGCGAGGACGGTCAGCGGGCCACCGCTCCAGCGCAGGCGGGGCGGAGCGAGGCGGGTCCAGCCGGCCCGGTAGATCTGGACGCGCCAGGCTCCCGGCGAGAGCGGCCCGAGCGTGACCCGGCCATCCGCTCCGGTCCTCGCCTGGGCGGGGTCGGCGCGGTGACCGTCGGGCTGGAACCGGACCAGGACCCCCGCGACCGGCTGCCCCTTCTCCCCGACGACCGTGACGGCGACCGCCTGCAGGGCCGGCCCGTCGCTCGAAGTCTCGCCGCCGGCGGCCGGCGCGGGGGCCAGCACGAGTTCCTCCTGCGGCGCCAGCCCGCGCTTCATCACGAAGTCCGAGACGGTCCGGAACGGCCCCCCGACGTGCAGCGCCTTGACGGTCCCGGGTAGGAACCCGGCGGCCCGCGCACGGGCTTCGTAGACGCCCGTGGGCACGCCGTCGACCGAGACCAGGCCGTCGTCGTTCGAGACCGTCAGGACGAGTACCGGCGGCCCCTCCGTACGGCTGGCGGCCACCTGGGCGCCCGGGATCGGCTGGCGCTCGGGGCTGCGCAGTTCGCCGCGCAGCCGGCCGAAGCCCGGCACCGGTGTCGTGGCGGGGGGAGCCGGCTGGGAGGCCGCCGGGGCCGCTGGCCCGGACGGTGGCAGGTTCGCCGGCGGCTCGGCCGAAGCCGCCCGCGGGAGCGCCCACAGCGCGGAGAGCGCCGTGGCCGTGGCGAGGAGGATCGAGCGCGCGGGGGCCGCCATCGCCTCATGGTGGCGCGAACCGCGCCCGCCGTCGAAGCCCGGCCCCCCGCCCCTCCCGGGTGGATGGAAATCGAACACCCGCCGCCCTAGATTCGGGAGAGGCCCAGGATGAGCCCGGTCGCGATCGAAGCCGTCTTCGAGCGGGTTCCGCAGGGTCCCTCCGCGGACTCTCCGGCCGCCGTGCGCTTCGGCCTGCGGGCCCGGCTGGAGACCCGGCCCGAGCCGGCGGCCCGGCCCACGCGCCGGGGACCGCGCGAGGCCGTCGAACCGGTCCCCGGCACCGGCGACCGGAACGCTGCCCTTGGGACGGTCCTGGCCTACACCGCGCTGGCCGCCGTCCGCCTGCTGTTGCCGCCTTCGGCGCACCCCGGGGCGCTCGGCCTGCACCTCGACGCCCGCGCCTGACCGGACGGAGGGCCGCGCGCTCCGCGGTTTCCGCTGTTTCCGCGGTCCCCGCCCCGCACCCCCGGTCGACCCGCTGTTGTGCCCCCCCCGGCGGCTTCGCTATCCTGCGCCGGCCTGAAGTCCCGGGGGCCGCGCTCCCGCGGTCGGGATTCGCCTCGCGGCTCGGCGTCGGATTCCCCACGGCGCCGGCGGCGGCCGGGACGAAGAGAGGAGAACGAGCGATGCGCATGGCATGGCGGACGCTGGCGATGATCTGCCTCGTGGTGGTGGCGGCGGGGGTGGTGCTAGCAGCGGAGGAGGCCGCACCGGCCGAAACGAAACCGTCGTTCCCGTGGAAGGGCTTCACGATCAAGGACGGCGACTACTCGATGAGCTTCGGCGTTCAGTTGCAGGGGCTGTTCAGCTACCTCGACGAGAACTTCGACTTCTCGGGTCCGCTCTACGATGGCGTCGAGGACACCAACGTCGATCCCGTGAGCGACTTCTCGATGCGGCGCGCCCGCATCGCGCTGAGCGGCGGCGCCTTCGCGCCGTGGTTCAAGTACAAGCTCGAGGTCGACTTCGGCCTGGGGAAGACGCGGGCGACCGACCTGTACGTGGACATGGACTTCAACAACTACAACAACTGGCGGATCGGTCAGTTCAAGAAGCCTTACGACCTGTTCGACCTCTACAGCTCGAAGACCCTGATGTTCATCGAGCGGCCGGCGGCGAACGTCTTCCTCACTCCCGCCAATCGCGACATCGGCGTCATGTACCGCGGCTCGACCAAGGACAGGCGCTTCAACTGGGCCGCGATGATCGGCAACGGCAACGGCCCCAACACGACGGCCAATGACGGGGCCTTCCTGCTGGGGGCCCGCTTCGAGTTCCAGAACGAGGGCGGGTTCAAGTACCTCGCGACGGCGATCGAGCACCCCGAGAAGCTCGAGTACACGATCGGGGCCGCGTACCAGAGCAACCCGCGGAGCCTGCTCGTCGGCGACGTCCCGATCGAGGAGGAAGTGCCGCTCGACAAGGCGTCCGGCAGCTATCCCTGCGTGATCGGCGTCAGCACGAGCTGCACCTGGGACAACCGCTCGCGCAGCAACCTCGAGTTCTTCGGCGCGCTCCGCGGGAAGAGCTTCCAGATCAACGCCACCTACCAGCTCGAGTCGGACGAGCGGCTCGCGGCGGACGAGAACGGTGACCCGGCCGACGTCGATTACGACGCCTACGCGCTCGAGGCCGGCTTCTTCGTGACCCCCAAGTGGGAGATCGCGGGCCGCTACGACCAGCTGAACATGAAGGACGCGGTGGACATCACGTTCGGCGACGGCTCGGTGATCAGCGACTTCAAGATCAAGCAGTGGAACATCGGCACGAACTACTACTTCTTCCAGAACAACCTGAAGCTGATGATCAACTACGGGAACACGAAGGAAACCTACAACGACGACTCGATCGTGGGCTGGGGCACCACCGAGCGGTCCATCGACAGCTTCCTGGCGATGCTCGCCTTCTACATCTGAGCCGAGGAGAGTCAGTCATGACACGGACGCGGCTCGGTGCCGGAATCCTGCTCCTCGCGCTGTTCGTTCTCCCGGTAGCGGTCACGCTGGCCGTCGCCCAGGAGACGCCGCCGGAGCAGCCGAAGGCCGAGGAACCCAAGACGGAAGACCCGAAGGCCGACGCCGAGAAGGCGCCGGAGACGAAACCGATCAGCGGCACGGACTGGACGTTCAAGGCCAGCGAGGAGGGGTTCACGCTCGCCCAGGGCGAGCGCTTCTCGCTCACTGCGCACGTCCTGCTCCAGCCGGAGCTGACGCGCGAGCACCTCTTCATCGACTTCGAGGGCGGCCTGTACAACTGGTTCAACAAGCAGGACCCGGTCACGCAGGGGCCGAACGCGATCCCTGACCGGAACGACACGCGCTACCCCTACGACGACTCGTTCACGCTGCTGAGCGCCCGGATGATTCTCGACGGCCACGCCTTTGCGCCGTGGCTGCGCTACAAGTTCGAGGGGGAGTTCGGCGAGGGAAAGGCCGAGCTGCTCGACGCCTACGTCCAGCTCGGCGACGAGAAGGGGGTCTATGGGCTCGTGGGTCAGTTCCGGGCCCCGTTCGACTTCTTCACGATGGTGGAGAAGTACGACCAGCTGTTCCCGAACTACTCCGAGGCGGCTCAGGCCGTCGATCCGACCTACGCCGCCGGCGTGATGGGTGTCGGCCGATTCTGGGACAGCCGGCTCGTCGCCAGCGTGGCACTGCAGGACAGCGAGGCCGCGGAACCGCGAATCAGCGGCGACACGAACCGGCCGCAGATCGTGGCGCGGATCGAGACTCAGAACAAGGGCGGCTTCGCGTACGACCTGACGGGACTTTCGAAGCCGAACGAGCTGCAGTACACCTTCGGCTTCGCTTACCTCGACAACTACAACGGCGGCCAGGTCGATACCGAGACCGGTCTCTTCTGTCTCAGCGGCCTTTCGCAGGATTGCGAGGCCAACCCCTACTCGACGCGCGGGTGGGAGGCGTTCTTCGCGATCCGCGGCTCGGCCGTCGTATTCGCGGCGAGCTACCAGGATCTGCAGTGGGACGACGGCGGGACCTGGTCCAACACCCCCCTGCCCCAGGCCCCGTTCCAGATCCCGGCCGGCGCGGTGACCACCTTCCGGCGCAACATGCCGTTCGACGTGCTGCAGGCCGAGGCGGGCGTCTTCGTGGCCCCGAACGCCCAGATCTCCGCCCGGTGGGCGTCGATCTCGCTCCGTGAGCCGACCCTCGAACCGCTGCCGTACGGGCCGCCCGCGCTGACGCCCTCGGGTCCCGGGGAGCCGGTCACCTTCCCGCTCCCGAACCTCGTGACGGTGCAGGAGGAGTACCAGCAGTGGGGCGTCGGCTTCAACTACTACCTGCGGAAGAACAACCTGAAGATCGAGGTCGGCTGGCAGAACCGGAAGTCCACCGACAACGTGCAGGACATCTACTACAGCTACGTCCCGTCGAACGTCGCCTCCACCGACTACTTCGACTACCAGCGCCGCACCGGCTCGATCGACCGGCGCAACCCGATCTGGTACGCGATGCTCTCGTTCTTCATGTAGGCGGGGGCGCCGCTCGGGACGAAGGGCCGGGGCGGACCCCGGCCCTTTTTCTTTCCGTAAGCCCGGTGCGGCCGGCCGCTCGACGGTCGCACCTCTCCCGCCTAGATTCGCCGGAGGGGTAGACGCGGGACGGCGGCCTTGGCGCAACTCGATCGGTTCTTCGAAGCGATGTGTCAGCGCGGCGCGCTCGGCCTGGCCCTGGAGGCCGACCGGACGCCCGTCTTCTCCTTCCCCGACGGGCCGCAGCCGGCCGGGAAGTCGCAGCCGACGGCCGCCCAGCTGCTGGCGCTGCTGGGAGAGGTGGTGGAGGCCGAGGCCCTGGCGCGGCTGACTGAGGTCGGTCGACTGGACGTCGAGCTGCGCCGCCCCGGCCTGCCCCCGCTGCGTCTCCTGGCCTCGGCTGCGGGCGACCGGGTCGAGGCGACCGTCACCCCGGGACCGGAGACCCCCGCGCCCGCCGCCCCCGCGCCGCCGGCCGGCGCGATGACGCCGGCGCGGTCCTTCCCGATCGACGAGCTGTTCCAGCTCGCGGTCGCCCGGCGGGCCTCGGACCTGCACCTGTCGACCGGCGAGAAGCCGATCCTCCGCGTGGACGGCGAGATCGTGCGGATCGAGGAGTGGCCGGTGCTGGCCGCGGACCAGGTCCGCGGCCTGATCGAGCCGATCGCGCCGCCCGTGAACCGCGAGGAATACGCGGCCTGCCACGACACCGATTTCGCCTACGCGCTGCCGGGCGTGGCGCGCTTCCGCGCCAACTTCTTCGCCGACCGCAAGGGGCCGGGCGCCGTCTTCCGCCAGATCCCGGCGAAGATCCTCACCGCCGAGGATCTCGGGCTCTCTCCCGCCATCCTCGAGCTCTGCCGGCTGACCAAGGGGCTGGTGCTCGTCACGGGGCCGACCGGCTCCGGCAAGTCGACGACGCTGACGGCGCTGATCGACCACGTCAACACGATCCGCCGCGACCACGTGATCACGATCGAGGACCCGATCGAGTTCGTGCACGAGAGCCGGAATTGCCTGATCAACCAGCGCGAGGTCGGAACCCACACGACCTCCTTCAAGCGGGCGCTCCGCGCGGCGCTGCGCGAGGACCCGGACATCGTGCTGGTCGGCGAGCTTCGCGATCTGGAGACGATCGCGATCGCGATCGAGACCGCCGAGACCGGGCACCTGGTGTTCGCGACGCTGCACACCACGACCGCGATCTCGACCGTCGACCGGCTGATCGACCAGTTCCCGCCCGAGCAGCAGGCCCAGGTCCGGACGATGCTGTCGGAGTCCCTGCGCGGGGTCATCGCGCAGAACCTCTGCCGGAAGATCGGCGGCGGCCGCGTCGCGGCGCTCGAGGTCCTGGTCGGCACCCCGCCGGTCGCCAACCTGATCCGCGAAGGGAAGACCTTCCAGCTCCCCTCGATCATGCAGACCGGGAAGAAGTTCGGAATGGTGATGCTCAACGACGCACTGCTCGAGCTGGTCAAGCGCGGCCTGGTGGAGCCGGCGGAAGCCCACGCCAAGGCCGTCGACCGGCCGGGCTTCGCCAACCAATTGAAAGTCACCGGGATCGAGCTGGGGGCGCCGGCGTAACGACGCGCTGGCGCGAAGCGCGCTCGGGCCGGCACGCCCCGCGGCCGGCCCTACATCGCTCCGCCGGGGACCGTCCCGTGCTCCGCAGCCTCGGCCGGCGTCACGCGAGCGCGCGGCGCGAAGGCGTTCTCGACCTCGGTCTCGGCCAGCCGGCTCGGCAGCGGCGTGGCGCAGGCGCGGGCCTCGGGCCCCCCCAGCCGGTCGACCAGCCGGAGCACGAAGTCTTCCTCGACCCGCCGCGCCGCCCGCAGGCGGCCGCGGGCGTTCGGGACCGCGACGGCGAAGATCTGCTCACCCTCGGCGGTGCGCGCGATCCCGGCGAAGACCGACACGCCATTGTCGGTCGTGACCAGCGTCCCGGTCTTGCCGGTGACCGAGGCCACGTAGGGCCCCGCACCCAGCCGCGGGAAGAACGCCGCGACGGTCCCGGGATCGCACCCGCTCGTTGGCAGCAACTCGTCCAGCGGTAGGCCCAGCCGCTCCGCCGTGAAGGCGAGGTCGCGCAGCAGGTGGACGATCAGCCGCGGCGAGATCCGGTTGATCCCCAGGCCGGAGGTGGTCTCGAACTGCAGCTCTCCGGGCGGCAGCTGCCAGCGCTCGGAGAGCCACGCGGCCAGTTCGGGCCCCCGTCCCATGTGATCGCCGATCCGTTCGATGTCGTTGTTCGAATAGGTGTTGAAGACCCGGAGCGTCTGCACCAGCGGGCGCGAGCGGTGGACCACCAGGAGCGTCGTCGGCTCGGGCAGCGCGTCGACCGCGCGCGACCTGCCGGCGATGACGAACACGGGGAGGCGGGCCGAGCCCCCGGCCTCACGTGCCGTCTGCTGCCACGCGGCGCGGTTCCACTTGTTCCAGGAGCGCGGCAGGAGCGCGCTCTTCAGCCGCTGACCCATCAGCGCCCCGCGGGTCGGCGCATCGGGCCGTCGGCCCTCCGAGCCGCCCTCCCAGCCCATCCAGAAGCGGCTGTCGACGACCAGGTCTCCGGTCACGCGCCGCACGCCGAGCCGGTCCAGCTCGGCCAGGACCAGCATCGCGTTCTCGACCTGGAAGTCGGGGTCGCCCCCGCCCTCGACCAGCAGATCGCCGTGCAGCGTGCCGGTGCTGCGGTCGACGGTGCCCCGGGCCAGGAAGCGGGTCTCGAACCGGCGGTCCGGACCGAGCGTCTCGAGTGCCCAGAGGGTCGTCGCGACCTTCGTCACCGAGGCCGGGTTGACGAGTTCGTCCCCCCGCCGGGAGTCGAGGACGTTCCCTTCCGGGGTCTCGACGTGCCAGACGGCGACCGGCGGCGGCTTGGGGGCCGCCTTCCGGGAGGACTTCGCCTTGTGCTTCTTCGTGGCGGCTTCCGCGCCACCCAACCCCACGAGCAGCGCCAGCGCCAGGACCAGCGCGACGCGCCCGGGTTTCGAGCGTCCGAATCCCTGCACCCTCTTGTCTCCCGGTCGTCCCCCCCGGGGGCGCCTGGAGCCGCTGCGGCTCCCTCCTGTCGAAGATAGGGCGGCGTCGTGCCGCCCGCCCGCGGTCTCGGTCAAGGTCCGGAGAGGTCCACCAGCTCGATCCCGGCCTCCTCGGCGAAATCGTGGATCCTCGCGTCGCGGTAGAACTCCCCGTAGTAGATCCGGCGGATCCCGGAGTTGGCGAGCAGCCGGAAACAGCCCCAGCAGGGACTCGCCGTGATGTAGATCTCGGCCCCTTCGATCGCCACCCCGTTCCTCGCCGCCTGCGCGATGGCGTTGGCCTCGGCGTGCACGGTGCGCACGCAGTGGCCGTCCTCCATCAGGTGGCCGACCTCGTCGCAGTGCGCGAGGCCGCGGATCGAACCATTGTAACCCGTCGAGAGGATCGTCTTGTCGCGCGCGATGACTGCGCCGACATGTTTTCGGTCGCAGGTGCTGCGCGTCGCGACCTGGCGCGCGATGTTCATGAAGTAGGTGTGCCAGTCGGCCCGTTGCTCGGTCATGCGACCACTCCTAGCGCGGCGGACGCCAGCGCACGAAGACTGTCAGGTCGGTCACCTCGGGGGGACAGAGGAAGCGGACCGGGACCTTGCTGGCCCCGAGCCCCCGCGTCACGTAGAGCCAGGTCGAGCCGTGCGCCAGCCGGACCAGCCCCTCCGACCAGTTGCGGGGCCACCCGTCGTCGAGGTGCAGCGGGCCGAAGAGCGGCAGCCGGACCTGCCCGCCGTGGCTGTGGCCGGCGAGGTAGAGGTCGAGATGGGTCTCGACGTCGTTCGGTAGCTCGAGCAGCTCGATCGGGTTGTGGCCGACGACGATCGTGGTGTCGAACTCGGAGAGGGCCGCGCCCGGCCGGTCCCACTCGCGCGCCACCCGTGCGGCGTCGTCGAACTCCTCGACCAACAGCGGGCGCCCGGCGAGGTCCCGCACCTCGATCGACTCGAAGACCTGCCCGCGCGAGCCGGTCCAGGCCCCGCCGGCGACGACGCCGACCGTGCCGGCCGGCGGCCGCGCGGGCGCGGTGTCGACGAACTCGACCGGCCAATCCGCGGGCTCCGGCCCCTCCGCCGGCCAGATCCGCGAGCGCACCACGGTCCCGGAGGGCGAGGGCTCGACCCGCACCCGCGCGAGATAGTCGCGGCGCGGCTGGACGAGCGCGGTCTTGTCGCGCGTGCGGCCCGACCAGCCGGCTTCCTCCGGTACGATCGCGCCCCACTCGAGGCGTCCGGGCAGCACCCGCAGGCGGTATCCGGGCTGCCCGGGTCGCTCGAGGACGGCGATCCCGGGGCCGTCGCCGATGCCGCCGAAGCGCAGCCGCGCGAGCACGTCGACCCCGCCCCAGGCTTCGGCACCGGGACCGCGGTAGCGGCCGACGGTGAGGGTCCGTCCCCACGACGCCGAGAGGCGGCCGCCGGTCGCGGGATCGACGTCGAGCGGCGCGAAGATCGCGTTCGGGCCGCAGACCCGGATCCGGGCCTCCCCCGCCCGCTCGATCTCGCACGCCGCGTCGATCTCGCGCACGTTCGGGGGGAGCGCGGACCGGGCGTCGTCGGGCCAGAACGACTCCTGCTCGCCCCAGGCCACGACCACGCCATCCCGCGCGCGGAACCCGGCGAGCCAGGCGCGGACCTTGGCCCGCGTCGCCGGCGGGGGCGGTCCTTCGTCCCCGCCGAAGATGTCGCCGCCGATCGCGACCAGGTCCGGGTTCAGGGCGTTGACCCGGTCTCGGACGCGGCGCTCGAAGCGGCCGGGCGGCCCGGTCAGGTCTAAGTCGGAGATGAAGGCGATCCGGTAGCGCCCCTCGCGGCGCTCGGGGGACCGCCCCGGCACCTCGAACGACGAGCGCTCGACCACGATCCGGTTGGGCTCGACGAGCACGCCGTAGACCACGAGGGCCCCGACGAGGATGCCGTTCCAGGCCAGCCACGGAACGAGCGAGCGGGCGAGCGCCGTGAGGCGACCCCACCTCGCCCTTCCGACCCGCTCGTGCCGCCTCTCGCCGCCGTCGTCGCTCGCCACGCCCTCGGCCCGCCGTCCCCCCGCTCGGCGCGAGGATAAGGGGAAATCCGCGGGCGCGCCCGGTCCGCAGGCGTTCGCGGCAGTGCGCCCTGTCCGTCCGGCGCTCGCCCGCCGGGCCGGTCTGCATTACCTTCCTTCGAGGAGGTCCGCTTGTCGCTGCGCGAAGAGGTCCCGCTCTCCGGTCCCGACGTCGGAGAGCGCGAAATCGCCGCCGTGGTCGAGGTCCTGCGGGACCGCCAGCTCAGCCTCGGTCCCCGCCTCGCGCAGTTCGAGCGGGCAATGGCCCGTTACGCCGGCTCGCGCCACGCGGTCGCGGTCTCGTCGGGGACCGCCGGGCTGCACCTGATCGTCCACGCGCTGCGGATCGGCGCGGGGGACGAGGTCGTCACGACCCCGTTCTCCTTCGTCGCCTCTTCCAACTGCCTGCTCTTCGAGGGGGCGAAGCCGGTCTTCGCCGAGATCGACCCGGTGACCTGGGACATGGATCCCGCCGCGGCCGAAGCGGCGATCACGCCGCAGACGAAGGCGCTGCTCCCGGTCCACGTCTTCGGCCGCCCGTGCCCGATGCCGGCCTACAACGCGATCGCGGCCCGCCACGGCCTCGCGGTGATCGAGGACTCGTGCGAGGCGATCGGCTCGACGATCGAAGGCCGCAAGGCCGGGACCTTCGGGCGCGCCGGGATCTTCGCCTTCTATCCCAACAAGCAGATGACGACCGGCGAGGGGGGGATCGTCGTCACCGACGACGCCGAGCTGGCGGCGCTGGTCGCCTCGCTTCGGAACCAGGGGCGCGGCGCGGACGGGAACTGGCTGGCCCACGAGCGCCTGGGCTGGAACTACCGGATCCCCGACATCCTCTGTGCGCTGGGGCTGGTCCAGCTCGAGCGGTTGGAGGAGTTCGTCGCCGCGCGGCAACACGTCGTCGACCTGTACGCCCGGCACCTCGGCGGGATCGAGGAGCTGGTCCTCCCGCCGCCCGCCGCGCCGGGACAGCGGATCTCGTGGTTCGTTTACGTGATCGCGCTCTCCCCGAAGCACACGCGCGAGGACCGCGACGCGCTGCTCGAACACCTGCGCAGGCGCGGGATCGGCTGCCGCAACTACTTCTCGCCGATCCACCTGCAGCCCTTCTACCGCGAGCGCTTCGGCCTGCGCGAGGGGATGTTCCCGGTGACCGAATCGGTCGCCTCGCGAACGATCGCACTGCCGTTCTTCAACCGGCTGGGCGAGGCCGAGGTGGTGCGGGTCAAGGACGGGCTGGCGGAGTTCTTCGCGCGGCGGTAGCCGCGCTCAGGCCGGCGTCTTGTTGCGGTTCCAGCGGGCGTGCGTGATCTCGTATTTCTGGATCTTGTAGTTCATCACGCGGCTGCTGATCCCCAGGAAGCGCGCGGCGTCCTTCTGGACCCAGTCGTTCATCCTGAGCGCCTCGAGGATCGCCATCTTCTCGAGGTCGTCGAGCGGGACGCCTTCGGCCGGCAGGCGCAGGACCGACCCGACCCGCCCGCCGCGGTCGTCGCGCCCCGACTCGTGGCCGGCCACGGACAGGTCCTTGGGCTCGACGATGTCGCTGTCGGCCATCAGGACTGCGCGCTCCACCGTGTTCTCGAGCTCGCGGATGTTCCCCGGCCAGTGGTGCCGGGTCAACACGCGCAGCGCGGCCGGCGAGAAGCCGCGGACCGATTTCTTGAGGTCGTCCGCGAAGCGGTGCAGGAAGAAGGTCGCCAGCGGGATGATGTCTTCCTTGCGTTCGCGCAGCGGCGGCATCCGGACCGTGACCACGTTGAGCCGGTAGTAGAGGTCCTCGCGGAACCCCCCGCTGCCGATCGCGTCCTCGAGGTCGCGGTTGGTCGCGGCGACGACGCGCACATCGGATTTGATCGTCCGCGTCCCGCCCAGCCGCTCGAACTCGCGCTCCTGCAGCACGCGCAGCACCTTGGCCTGCGTGCCGGGGGACATCGTCCCGATCTCGTCCAGGAGCAGCGTCCCCTCGTTGGCCAGCTCGAAGCGCCCGACCCGCTGCCGATCGGCCCCGGTGAAGGCGCCGCGCTCGTGGCCGAACAGCTCGGACTCGAGCAGGTTCTCCGGCAACGCCGCGCAGTTGACCTTGACGAACGGACCGTCGCGCCGCCCCGAGTGCCGATGGATCGCCTCGGCCACCAGCTCCTTGCCGGTCCCGGTCTCACCCAGGATCAGCACCGTCGCGTTCGAGGGCGCGACCTTGGCAACGACGCCGAAGACGCGCTTCATTGCCGGCGACTCGCCGACGATGTTGTCGAAGCGCTGGACCAGCTCGCGCCGGTCGAGGGCCTGCAGCCGCGCCTCGAGCCGCCGCAGCTCGAGCGCGCGGTTGGCGCGCATCTCGAGCTCCCCCAGGTTGAACGGCTTCTGGATGTAATCGAAGGCGCCCAGCCGCATCGCCTCGACCGCGCCCTCGACCGTGCCATAAGCGGTCGCCATGATCACGGCCGTCGTGTCGTTCATCAGGCGCAGGCGGCGCATCAGCTCGAGGCCATCGCAGCCGGGCATCTTGTAGTCGGTGATGATCAGGTCGAAGATCTGCTCTTCGATCGCCTTCAGCGCGACGAGGCCGTTCTCCGCCTCGACCACCTCGTGGCCCGCGTCGCGGAACGCCTCGGCAACCCCCTCGCGAAGGTTGCGCTCGTCTTCGGCGACGAGGATCTTGCGCATGAGCTTCGTCTCCCCGGATCAATCCGCTGCCGCGCAGGGCAGCGCGTGCGGTTACGCCTCGCGGCAGGGAATCCGGATGCGGAACGCCGTTCCCTCGCCCGGACCGCAGGTCACGTCGATCAACCCATGGTGACACTCGACGATCTTGCGCGCCATGGCGAGCCCGATTCCCGAACCGCCCTTCTTGGTGGTCACGAAGGGATGAAAGATCTTCTCGCGCACCTCGGCCGGGATCCCCGGGCCGGTGTCGCGGATCACGAGGTCCACCGCGACCGGCGGGTGCTGCGGGCGCGCCACGGCGTGCGCTTCGAGCGTCAGGCGTCCCCGCCCGTCGAGCGCCTCGAGCGCGTTGGCGATCACGTTGACCAGCGCCTGGCGCAGCAGGTGACCGTCCACCGCAGCATCGGGCAGGTCCGGCTCGTAGCGCCGCTCGACCTCGAGGGCGCCGCCGGGGAAACGGTGGCGCGACTCCTCGAAGGCCGCTTCCAGCAGCGGCGGAAGCGGCTGCACCGCCCGCTCCAGCGTGAGCGCGCGCGCGAACTCGAGGCCGCCGGTGACGGTACGGTTCAGCCGCCGGACGTCTTCGGCTATCTTCTCCACCAGCTCGTGGACTCCGTTGCCGTCGCCGAGCTTGCGCATGAGGAGCGTCGCCGTGACGTCGATCGAGGCCAGCGGGTTGCGGATCTCATGGGCCAGGCTGGCGGCCATCTGCCCGAGTGCGGCGAGGCGGTCGCGCAGCCGCTCCTGCTCCTCCTGACGCTCGACCAGCGTCAGGTCCTTGAAGAAGAGCGCGACCCCCTCCGGACCGTCCTGTCCCGGGATCGGGCTGATCGTGAACCCGATCGTGCGCCCGTCGTCCTCGCGCGAGCGGATCTCCATCTCGGCGCGGTTCGGCAGGAACGTCATCTCGAGCGAATCGCGCAGCACCGCGGCGAGCCGCGGGTGGGCGGCGAGGACCTCCTCGACCGGCCGGCCGGCCGGCTCGTCGAGGGGCAGCTCGAGGATCTCGCGGGCGAGCTGGTTGACGGTCAGGACGCAGCCGGAGCGGTCGACGGTGATGAGCGCGCAACGCATCCCCTCCACGACCTTCCGGAAGAACGAATCGGAGGCGGCAGAGCCGTCTTCCGGCGCGGTCGCCGCGTCCGCCTGGTCTCGATCGCCCACGAGGGCGAATCTCGCGGGCGCGGCGCCGCGGGTCAAGGCGCCTGCCCGGCAGGGGGGCCGGACGGCGCCAGGAGCGTTTCGATCAGCACCGCGTCGGCGTCGTCCAGCGCGCCGTCGCCGTTCAGGTCGAGCACCGGGTCGAAGTCCGGGGCCCCCGCTTTCCGTCCCGCAGCCCCTCTCACCGCCTGCGCGTCGGCCGGGTCGATGCTGCCGGACCCGTCCACGTCCAGCAGCTCGCGGTGCAACTTCAGGTACTCGTCGGTGCGGCGCACCGGATTGACCACCAGAAGGTCGCCCGGCGCCAGGGCGCGCGCCCCCGCCGCGAGGGCCACATCGACCGCGACGCGGTCGTGCGCCAGCACGCGGACGGCGAGCGCCTTGAGGCCCGCACGGACCGGGACCAAGCGCGCGCCCGGCGCGATGTTGACACCGCGCAGCAGCGCTTCGCCCGTGCGCCCCGGCTCGGGCGCGGCCAGGACCTCGTCGACCCGCGGTGACGGATAGGTGACGAGGTCGCGGCTCGGCGTGCGCGCGCGGTTCCCCCACTGGTCGTAGGGACGGACGCGGACGCGGTAGACGGTGCCGTCGGCAAGGCCCGTAATGACCAGGCGGGTGGCGTCGGCGGCGTCGAGCGTCTGCAGGACCTCCCCCTCGAGGTCGAGGACTTCCACGTCGTATCCCGCCGTGACCTCGTCGTCGCTGGCCTCCCACGCAACCGTCAGGTCGGCCGCAGATGCCGCCACGGCGCCGAGGACGAACAGGGCGCCGAGCACGAGGCCGAGCGCGACGCGCGGCATCCTGCCGGAACGGAACGGGTGCCCTGTGCTCATCGTCACTCTCCCAGGCCGAGGCTCTGGCTCTGTGCCGCCGCCGAGACCTCGGTCGCGAAGTGCACGTAGATGATGCGCGGCGCACCGATCTGCGCGGCGCCGCCGCCGGCCACCTGGAGCTTCACGCCCTTGCGGCCGGTGCGAACCTGGATCTTGTGCAGCTTGCCGGGCTCGAGCGCGCCGGCGGCACGGATGACGACCGTGCGCCCGCCGTTCTCGAATCGCGGCCGCTCTGCGAGCCCCAGCGCCTTCCCGCCACCGAGGATGCGAATCGTCGATGGCGTGACCGAGGCGGCGTAGACCGGCTCCGCGAATGTCAGCCGGAACTCGGCGTTGACCCCCACGGCCGCGTTCTGCGGCGGTGGGCTGGAGCCGCCGATCAACAGCGGGAGCCCCGTCTCCAGACCCGCGATGCGGGCCTCGGCGGCGACGAGCGCCTCCACGGCCTTCCACGCCGGGGAGGTGGCCCAGGTGCGGGTCATCGCCAGGTCGGCGTGCCCGGCGCTGGTGAGCGCCGCGCGGAGCTTGGTGTCGGTCAAGTTCACGCTCGTCACGTAGCTGAGCCCGGCCTGCAGCGGATCGCGCAGGCGGATCGTGACGGTGTGCCCGTCGTTCTCGAAGACCGGGGAGCCGGAGGCCTGAGCGAGCGCCTTCGTGCCGTACAGCACGCGGAAGGCCTTCTGCAGCGTGGCCGAGTTGGCGCTGGCAGCGAGCGGTCGCATGTCGCGGTCGAACCGGACGCGCACCTCGCGGTTTGCGACGCTCACGTCGCTCTGCCCCCCGGCGGGCTCGCTGCTGACGATCGTCGCGTTGGCGGCTTTGGCGGCTTCGGCGGTCGTGAAGGCCGGGTCGAGACGCCAGGTCGCCGGCAGCGGCAGACCGGTCAGGTCCTTCACGCCGCCCGCGCCGCCGGTCACTTCGATCCGGTAGGAGGTGCTGGCGCGCAGCGGCTGGGCCGGGGAGATCATGACCTCGGTGCCGCCGATCGACAGGGCGAGTGCGGCCTGCTCCACCGGCGCTCCGCCTGCGTCGAACAGGCGCACCGTGAGCGCGGTCACGCTCGCCGGATCGACCGGCTCGCTGAACGTGATCGACGGCCGGATGTCCAGCGGAACGTTGGTCGTGCCGGGAGCCGGCGAGCTGCTGGCCACCAACGGTACGTCGTTGGTCTGCGGCGTGAGCACCTCGAGTCCCTGCTCGAGGGTTCCGAAGACCTGTGGACGAACGCTCGGATCGTCCCACGACACATCGGCGTTCTTGACCGTCAGCGCCGACCAGCCTGGCTGGGCGTCGGGCAGCGCCTCGACGCGCACGCGGACCTGCCCGCAGGCGTCGTAGAACACCCCCAGGACTCGCAGGCCGGGGTGCGAGAACTCGATCGTCGCTCCCCGGTGACGGAGGTCGCCCGGGACGCCAGGGTCGAAGTTCATGCCGGTGACGGTGAGGAGTGCCGTTTCGCCCGGCTGGATCGAGCGCGGCCGCGAGTCCGTGACGACCGGACGCGGCCAGCCCATCACGATGTTGCTCGCCTCGGTGCTCTCGAGCCCGCCCCCGTCGTAGGCGCGGACGGAGAGGTACCAGGTCGCGCAGTCGGCCAGCCCGTCGATGGTCGCTTCGGGGACGAGCCCGGCGTCCGAAACGGCCGTCATCGCGGTCGGCGCGAGGCCGTAGTAGACGCGGTAGCCCATGAGGTCGGGGTCGACCACCGGGTCCCACACCATCGAGACCGTCCCGGCAGAAGCGAGAGCGCACGCCAGGAGGGCCAGGGCGAGGACCAACAGAAGCCGTCCGGGAACGCTGAGGAAGCCGGTCCTTCTCGGCCTGTCGCAGCGACCGCGATTTCCGTGCCTGGAGCTCATGCCATACCCCGTACCGATCCCCGCGACCCGAGGGCTTCCATTGCGGTTGTGCAATCGCCGTTCCATGCGTGGCGTCCCATGGAGAAGCCGGCTGACGTGGGTCAAGTGATTGATTCGCAAGCGGATTGCACCGCCGGAAAAGGGCTCGAGCCGGGCCCGATCGAAAGCTCGGCCCGGCTCGATTGCAATTCCGTCATCGGGGTGACGGGGGGCGGCGGTCCGCCCCCCGACCTTCCCGCTGGCCATCCTTGGCCCCGCCGCCTACCTGGTGTCCGAGCGGCGGTTGTTGGTCGGCGCCCGCGGCGGCAGGTTCTCGGTCGTGAAGCCCGTCCCCTGCGTGTAAGTGCTCGCGAGCGGGTTGCCGGCCCGATCCTTCGCACGGGGATCGGTGCTGCCACCGACGACGCGGATCCTGTAGGTCGACGTCTCCAGCAGAGAGGCAGCCGGCGTGATCGTCGCCGTCAGGCCGTCGGCCGACAGGGCCGGCGAACCTGCCGCCTGCGCCACCGGAGTTCCGGAGGAGTTGAGCAGCTGCACCGTGCTGGTCGTGATCGTCGCCGCGTCCATCGCCTCGCTGAAGATGACCTGCGGCCGGACGGTGACCACGACATTGGTCGCGCCATCGGCGGGGTTGGTGCCGCTGACCGTAGGCGCCGTGGTGTCGGGTGCGGCAGCCGTCGTGAACCCCGGGCTCTGCGTGTAGTCGGAGGCCATCGTCTTGCCGGTGCTGTCCTTCACGCCCGAGGCCCCACCGATGACGTTGACGCGGTAGGTCCTCGAGTAGCCGAGGTTGCTGGACGGGGTGATCGTCGCGGTCAGGCCGTCGCCCGAGAGGCTCGGCGAGCCGGCCGCCTGCGACGCTGCGGCACCGGTCGAGTCGAGCAGGCGTACGGTCGACGTGGTGATCGACGCCGGGTCCATCCGCTCGCTGAAGGTCACCGTGGGCCGGACGGTCACCGCGATGTTGGTCGCGCCCGCCGTCGGGTTGGTCGAGGCGACGGTCGGCGCGGCGTTCGTGGTCACGGTGAAGCCGCCGGTCCTCGTGCCGTAGGAACGATCGACGTTCATCACGGTGACGTCGCGTGCACCGGTCGGCGCCGCGGCGGCGATCTGGATGTCCACCGAGAGCTGCGTGCAGGAGTTCCGTCGCACGGCGAGGACCGTGATCCCGCTCCCGGAGAACTCCACCGTGGCGCCGGTGTCGTAGGACTCACCGCCCAGCGTCAGCGTCAGCGTCGCGCCCTGTTCGCCGGAGGACGGCGTTACGGTGTTCACCACCGGGCGCGGTAGCCCGGCGATCTCGTTCGAATAGGACGTCGATTCGAGTCCGCCGGTGTCATACGCCTTCACCGCCACGTAGTAGCGGGTGCAGGGATCGAGGCCCGTGAGGGTCGTCGAGGTCGTGTTCCCGACGTCCCTGCTGAGGGGATAATTGCCGGGAGTGGTGCCGTAATAGACCTTGTAGCCGGCGAGATCGCCATCGGAGACGGGGTCCCACGCGATCCCCATCGTGCCGGCGTACAGCCACCCCGTTGCCGCGAGCAGGACTGCCAGGGTCGTGACCAACCTTCTCATCGTTTCCCTCTCGGACCCCAAGTGCGGGCCGGCCGTCCCCCGAGACAAGCCGCCTCGACAGCGTTGCTGTATCAAGGCCCGTGCCACCCGAGGTTTCTCGTGGGCGTGCTCTGAACCTGCCTTTCTTGCTAGACTTAACTCGCCAGGTGGCGCGCCCCAGGCGCTTCTCGTACCTTCGGGCCGCCCAAATTCGGCGCCCGCATGACGATTCCGTTTCCGGGTGACCGCGGCGGTCGAACCCTCGGATCGAATGAAATCAGCCCGGCCGTGAGGGCCGCGGGAGAGGAGAGGCCGATGGCCATGGGTTCGCTGGAGCCGACACCTTTCCCGGAGGTCCGCGTGGTCGCCAAGCCCTGGGGACGGGAGGATTGGCTCGTCGTGGGCGAGCGGATCGTGATGAAGCGCCTGGTCGTCTTCGCCGGGAAGCGCTTCTCGCTGCAGTACCACGAGCGCAAGGAGGAGGCGTGGCTCTTCGTCCGGGGTCGCGCGAGGGTCACCCTGGCGGAGCGCGAGACCGAGATCGGGCCGGGAGCCGTGATCCACGTGCGGCCGGGAACCGTGCACCGGGTGGAGGCGCTCGAGGAGGCCGAGTTCATCGAGGTCAGCACGCCCGAGCTGGAAGACGTCGTCCGGCTGGCGGACGATTTCGGGCGGCCGGAGCGGGACGCACGGTGATGCGCGGACCAGGGCGCCGGCCACGGCATCTCCCGATGGAGTCCCTCGACGTGGAGACGGGATGACGCTCGCCGAGATCTTCAAGGCCTACGACGTACGCGGGGCCTACCCCGACGCTCTCGACGAGCGGATCGCCGAGGCGATCGGCCGCGCGATCGCGGTCCACCTGCGCCCGGCGGGGGCGCTGGTCGGCCACGACATGCGCGGATCGTCCCCGCCGCTGGCGGCGGCGCTGGTCGAGGGGCTCGCGGCGCAGGGAGTCGACGTCACTTTCATCGGCCTCGCCTCCTCGCCGTTGGTCTACTTCGCCGGGCGCGAGTTCGACGCCTCGATCGTCGTCACCGCGTCGCACAACCCGCTGCCCGACAACGGGATGAAGATCTGCGGCCCTGGCGCGCTGCCGATCGGCGGCGCTTCCGGCCTGTTCGAGATCCGGAGGCTCGTCGAGCAGAGCGCTTTTCCGGCCGCGGCGCGGCACGGGCGCGTCGTCGAGGCCGCCCCGCGCGCCGCGTTCGTCGAGGCCTCGCTCCGCGCACTCGAGGTCCGGCGCCCGGTCCGGGTCGTCGTCGACGCCGGCAACGGCATCGGCGGCCCCGACTACGCGGAGCTGATGCGGCGCGACACGCCGCTCGCGATCGTTCCGCTCTACTTCGAGCCGGACGACCGGTTTCCGCACCACCACCCGAACCCGCTCGACTTCGCCACGCTCGACGACCTGCGCCGGACGGTGGTCGCCGAGCGGGCCGACCTGGGGCTGGCGCTCGACGGCGACGCCGACCGCTGCGTGTTCGTCGACGAGACCGGGGAGATCGTTCCGGCCGACCTGGCGACCGCCCTGATGGCCCAGGACGTCCTGGCCCACCGGCCGGGGGCGACGATCCTCTACGACGTGCGCTCCTCGCGCGCGGTGGCGGAGGAGATCGAGCGCGGCGGGGGGCGGGCGGTCGAAAGCCGCGTCGGTCACGCCTACATGAAGCGCACGCTGGCCGAGCTCGGCGGCGCGTTCGGGGGGGAGCTGTCGGGGCACTACTACTTCGACGCACCCTCCTTCGCCGAGAACACGCTGCGCGCCCTGTGCGCGATCGTGAACCTGCTCGACCGGCGGGGCACGACGCTCTCGGAGGCGATGCGGCCGCTCCGGCGCTACGCACAGAGCGGCGAGATCAACGTCCGCGTGCCGGCGGTCGCGCCGGTGCTCGAGCGGCTCCAGGCGGCCTTCCCCGGCGGCGACGTCTCCCGGCTCGACGGGCTGAAGGTCGCCTTCGACGACTGGTGGTTCAACGCCCGGCCGTCGAACACCGAGCCGCTGCTGCGGCTGGTGATCGAGGGGAACGACGTCGCCACCATGGAGCGCCGGCGCGAGCAGGTCATGGCGGCCGTGAAGGGGGCGGCGTGAGCGGCCCAGCGAGACGCGACGCGCTGGCCGCGCTGCTGCGCGAGGTGCTGCCGGGCGGCCTGCCGCCGGACTGGGCCGATGAGCGTCCGCTGGTCGAGGCCGGCCTCGACTCGGTAGGCGTGCTGACCCTCGTCGCGGAACTCGAGGCGCGGCTCGAGCTGCGGCTCGACGGCGCGGACCTGACGGCGGAGAACTTCGGCACGCTCGGCGCGCTCACCGCGCTCGTGGCGCGCCGCGCGGAGGGCTCGTGACCGGCGAGCCGTGGCTGGTCCACCAGTTCGTCGAGCGCGCAGCCGAGCGACGCCCCGAGGCCCCGTTCCTGGTCCAGGAAGGGACGACGACGACCTACGGCGAGGTCGAGGCCGGCGCCAACCGGATCGCGCGCCTGCTGCGGGGGCACCGGATCGGGCGCGGCGAGCGGGTCGGCCTGCTGGCGCACAACTCGCGGACCTACGTCGAGGCGTATTACGGGATCCTGAAATCGGGCGCGATCGCGGTGCCGCTCAACACGGCCGCCGACGGCCCGACGCTGCGCGGCTTCCTCGAGGACTGCGGCGCGCGCGCACTGATCGCCGGCCCGCGCTTCGAGAAGGCGGTCTCCCAGGCGATCGGCGCGCTGCCCGACCTCGGCCTGCTCCTGGTCCCCGACACCGCGCGCATCGAGCCGGTGCCGGCGCACATCCACGCCCTGCCCCTGGCCGACGCCGCGGCGGCAGAGCGCGCGGAGCGGCCCGACGCCGGGCTCGTCGACCTCGACGTCGCCTCGATCATCTACACCTCGGGCAGCACCGGGCGGCCGCGCGGTGCGGTCCTCTCGCACCTGAACCTGGTCGCCAACACGCGCTCGATCGTGAGCTACCTCGGGCTGACGGCGGAGGACAAGGTTCTCGACGTGCTCCCCTTCTACTACGTCTACGGCAAGTCGCTGCTCAACACGCACGCGCTGGCCGGGGGCTGCGTCGCGATCGAGAACCGGTTCCTGTTCCCGAACACCGCGCTCGACACGCTCGAGGACGAGGCCTGCACCGGGCTGTCGGGGGTCCCGTCGACCTTCGCGATCCTGCTCAACCGCTCCAACCTCGCTGGGCGCCGGCTCCCCGCGCTGCGCTACGTGACACAGGCCGGCGGCGGGATGAGCCCGGAGCTGACCCGGCGCCTGGTCGCGGCGCTCCCCGGCAAGCGGATCTTCGTGATGTACGGCGCGACTGAGGCCGGCGCGCGGCTGTCGTGGCTCGATCCCGACCGCCTGGCGGAGAAGCTGGGCTCGATCGGCCGCGCGATCCCGAACGTCGAGCTGACGGTGCGCGCCGAGGACGGCCGCGAGTGCGAGGTCGACGAGGTCGGCGAGATCTGCGCCCGCGGCTCGAACATCATGAGCGGCTACTGGGGCGACCCCGGGGAGACGGCGAAGGTCCTCGACCGCGCCGGCTACCATACCGGCGACCTCGGCCGGCGCGACGCCGACGGCTTCTTCTGGGTCGTCGGCCGCAGCAAGGACATGATCAAGGCGGGCGCACACCGGATCTCGCCCAAGGAGATCGAGGACGCGATGCTGGAGTTCCCCGAGGTCCACGAGGCGGCGGTGATCGGCGTACCGGACGAGATCCTCGGCGAGGCGATCAAAGCCTTCGTCGTCTTCCGGCCCGGCACGACGCCCGACCTCGAGGCGCTCAAGCTGTTCCTCGGCAGGCGGCTGCCGCCCTACAAGCTTCCCGGCCAGTACGCGGTCCGCGAGGACCTTCCCAAGAACGAGTCCGGCAAGATCATGAAGCAGGCGCTGCGCGAGCAGGCCTGACCCTTCGCCCGGCCACAGGAGACGCGAAATGCCGTTGTCGCCCGACGCGATCAGGATCGACCCCGCCGCCGAAACGGAGCGGCTCTGCCAGGTCATCGTCAAACAGGTGCGCGGTGATCTCAAGCGCGCGGGAGGCGTGGTGGGCGTCTCCGGCGGCGTGGACTCCGCGGTCGTGCTGTGCCTGGCTGCGCGCGCCCTGGGCCCGCAGAAGGTGCTCGGCGTGATGATGCCCGACCGGCACTCCAACCCCGAATCGGAAGCCCTGGCGCGCGAGCTGGGAGCGAAGCTCGGGATCGAGATGATCAAGGAGGACGTCACGCCGGCGCTCGAGGGACTCGGTTGCTACCGCCACCAGACCGACGCCGTCCGGCGCGTCTTTCCGGCCTTCGACCCCGATCGCGACCGCTTCAAGATCCACCTGCCCCCCGGGGTCCTCGATGAGGACCGGCTGAACTACTTCCTGCTGACGGTCGAGTTCGCGGACGGACGCGTGGCGACCGAGCGTCTGGGGCCGAAGGAGCTGCTGCAGATCGTCGCCGCGACGAACCTGAAGCAGCGCTCGCGCACGGCGACGCTCTACTACTGGGCCGAGGCGCTCAACCGCGCCGTCATCGGCACCTGCAACCGCAACGAGTGGGTCGTCGGGTTCATCGTCAAGCACGGCGACATCGCGGTCGACCTCAAGCCGATCCAGCACCTCTACAAGACGCAGGTCTACGCGCTGGCCGACTACCTCGGGGTGCCGCAGGGGATCACCGCCCGCCCGCCGTCGTCCGACACCTACTCCGCGGCGCAGACGCAGGAGGAGTTCTTCTTCTCGCTCCCCTTCCCGCTGCTCGACCTGATGCTCTACGCCTGGGAGCACGGCGTGCCGGCCGAGCAGGCCGCGCCGGTGGTCGGGCTGACGGCCGAGCAGGTGACGCGCGCCTACCGCGATCTCACCACCAAGAACCGCACGACCGACCACATGCGGCACATGCCGCTCAACGCGGCGCCGCGGCAGGCGGGCTAGCGCGCGAGCGATTCCCGTTTACTTGCCGTGGGGTTATCATGAAAGCGGTCGTCGGGCCCGGGGGCGGGTTGTCACGGCGTTCCCGGCCCGAGCCGCCCGGCGGCCCGAGTGGCGCGTCCGCCGCCCTCGACGAGTCGGCTTCGGGCGAGGAGATCTCATGCAGCACGGCAGCGTGCTCCGCGGGGGTGGTCGACTTCGTGTCCTGTGCGTGCTGGCGTTTGCGCTGGCAGTGGCGGGCACGGCCGTGGCCGGTCCCGGCGCGGTCTGTCCGGACGAGGACATGCGCGCCTACGAGCTGCGGTTCCTGGAGATCACGCCGGCCGGCCCGATCGAGACGGCCGGCCCCCCGGTGGTCGCGCTCGGCAGCGCGGCGCTCGACGCCGACGGCCTGGCGCGGCTGGCGGCGCGCTTCGGCGGGAAACAGGCCAGCGGGATGGCCTGGGGCTACCTGCTCACCACCGCGCCGGGGGATGAGCTCAACTTCCACGGCGACGTCCCATCCCCGTCGGGGCGGCGGATCAGCGTCCACGGCGGCCCCGGCAGCGATCCGAGCCGCCACGCGGTCAAGGTCGAGACCGCCGACACGAATGCGCTGGTCGAGCTGAGCGACGGCGAGACCCGCGCCTTCCTCGTCGCCGAGAGCGACAAGGGGCGCGTCGTGGCGCTCCTCACCGCCGGTCCCTGCGGCCCCTTCGGCCTGCTCGCCGAGTCGGCCGGACCGTGCGCGGCGAACGCCCGCTCCGGCGTCGTCCCCCCCGCCCTGGTGAGCAACCCGACGCAGGCCAAGCCCGGCACGCACCGCTACGTGAACGTCAAAGTCTCCGGCCGGGGACTGGTGCGGCTGGTGGTCACGGAGAGCGGTGCGATCCGCGATCCCCTCCTCATGGTCGATCGGATGAACGCCGCCGAGGTGGCGCGCGCGCTGGCGATGACGCTGGAAGGCCGGCAATACACGCCCGCCACGGAAGGGGGCCGGCCGATCGCGTATTGCCTGGTCGATGCGGTCGCTCCGTTCGCTGCGCCGACGGGGGCGCGCTCGACGCCCCAGGTGCGCTGACCGACGCTCCCGCTCGCCGCGGAGCGCCCCGTGGGCGCGCAGGGACGGTATCCTGTGGGCATGC
>CAVPCQ010000040.1:0-139514 GCA_963702425.1 uncultured Acidobacteriota bacterium | reverse complement strand
AGAGGATAGCCCAGGCGGTCGCGCGTGGGGCTCGCGGCAGCGGGCTGGACGCCGCGTTTCGGCGTGGGCTAGCCTTCCGGCCCGGCGCCCCTCCACCAGAGACTCGGAGCATCGTCGGCAGGCCGGCGGGAGACCACGCATGATCGACTACGAGAAGCTCGGCGTCTTCTACCTCGGGGGCGTGTACGGCGCGGCGGCGAAGCAGCCGTCCGGCGAGCCGCTGCTCGTCGACGCGAAGGACTTCGTCACGCACGCCGTGATCATCGGGATGACCGGCAGCGGGAAGACCGGTCTCGGCGTGTCGCTGCTGGAGGAGGCCGCGATCGACGGCGTGCCGGCGCTGGTGATCGATCCCAAGGGGGACCTGGCGAACCTGGCCTTGGCGTTCCCGGCGCTGCGCGCGGCGGACTTCCGGCCGTGGGTCGACGAGGGCGCGGCGGCGCGCGAGGGGATCACGGCCGACGCGCTGGCGGAGAGGACGGCCGCCGCGTGGCGCGCGGGGCTGGCCGAGTGGGGGCAGGACGGCGCGCGCGTCGGCCGCTTCAAGGAAGCCGCGCAGGTCGCGGTTTTCACGCCCGGCTCGACCGCGGGGATCCCGATCGCACTGCTCCGCTCGTTCGCGGCGCCGGGCGGCGCGGGCGGCTTGGCCGGGGGGGCGCCGGCGCGGCCGGCGCGACCGCAGCCGACGGCCGTTACGCGGCTTCCCCCGCGGATCCCGAGGCGCTGCGCGACCGCGTCACCGCGACCGTCACGGGCCTGCTCGCGCTGGCCGGGATCGCGGCCGACCCGGTGCGCGACCGCGAGGGGATCCTGCTCTCCGCGATCTTCGAGCAGGCCTGGACGGCGGGACGCGATCTCGACCTGGCGGCACTGATCGCCGCGGTCCAGAAGCCCCCGTTCGAGCAGGTCGGCGTCATCCCGCTCGACGCCTTCTTCCCCGACAAGGACCGCTTCGCGCTGGCCTTGGCGCTGAACAATCTTCTGGCGTCCCCGGGCTTCGCGGCGTGGCGGGAAGGGGAGCCACTCGAGATCCCGCGCCTGCTCTTCACGCCGGAGGGGAAGCCGCGGCTTGCCGTGCTGTCGATCGCCCACCTTTCCGACGCCGAGCGGATGTTCTTCGTGACGCTGCTGCTCAACGAGCTGGTGGCGTGGATGCGGACGCAGCCGGGGACGACCAGCCTGCGCGCGCTGCTGTACATGGACGAGGTCTTCGGCTTCTTCCCGCCGGTCGCCAACCCGCCGTCGAAGAAGCCGATGCTGACGCTGCTCAAGCAGGCCCGGGCGTTCGGCATCGGCGTGGTGCTGGCGACCCAGAATCCGGTCGACCTCGACTACAAGGCGCTGGCCAACGCCGGGATGTGGTTCGTCGGGCGGCTGCAGACCGATCGCGACCGCGACCGCGTGCTGGAGGGGCTCGAGGGGGCGGCGGCGTCGACCGGGAAGGGGTTCGATCGGGCTGCGATGGCGGCGACGATGGGGGCGCTCGGAAAACGCGTCTTCCTGCTGAGCAGCATCTATGAGGAGGGACCCGTCTCGTTCCAGACGCGCTGGGCGCTGTCGTACCTGCGCGGCCCGCTGACGCGCACGGAGATCCAGCGGCTGCGGGGAGGTGCGACGGGGGTCGGAACGGGGACAGGCACCGGAACCGGGGCGGCGGCCGGGGTCGTTCCGTCTCGTGAGGCGCCCGGATCCGGAGCCAGTCCCCGTTCCGGCGCACGGCCGGTCATCCCCTCGGGCCTCAACGAGACCTTCCTGCCGGGACCCGTCGCGGCGGCACCGGTCTATCGCCCCGCGCTGCTCGGCCACGCGCGCGCGCACTTCGTCGCCGCCAAGCTGGGCGTCGACGCGTGGCGGGAGCTCGCGTACCTCGCTCCGCTCGAAACGGGCACCGATCTCGACGACCCCTGGACCGCCTCAGCGGAGTTGCCAGGACCACCGGCTGCCGGGGCGCCGGCGCCCGACGGCGCGCGGTTCATTCCGCCCCCGTCGGACGCATTCGAATCGCGGCGCCTCGCGCGCTGGGACAAGGGGCTCGGCGAGCACGTCTATCGCACCGCGACGCTGGCGGTCTTCGTCGCCCCCGTGCTCGAGGAGACCAGCCGGGCGGGGGAGCGCGAGGCGGAGTTCCGCGCCCGCCTCGCGCTGATCGCGCGCGAACGGCGCGACGCCGCATTGGAGGACCTGAAGAAGCGCTACGCGGTCAAGGTCGAGCGGTTGCAGGAGGGGGTACGGAAGGCCGAGGAGCGCCACGCCCGCGAGTCGTCTCAGCTCCAGGAGCGGACCGTGCAGACCGCCGTCAACACCGGTGCGGCGATCTTCGGCGCGCTTTTCGGCCGACGGCGCAGCTTCGGCGGCGTGGGACGCGCGATCGGCGGGGCGTCGAAGACGGTCAAGGAGAAGGACGACGTCACGCGCGCGGCCGAGGGGGTCACCGAGGCGAAGCGCAAGCTCGAGGAGCTGGAGGCCGAGGTCCGGGCGGAGATCGCCAGGCTGGACGCGGCGCACGACCCGGCGGCGCTGGCAGTCGAGGTCGAGCAGGTGAAGCCGCGCAAGGCCGACACCGCGACGGTGCGGATCGCGCTGGCGTGGCGGGCGGGACTTACCGGCTAACAGTTGCTGTCCCCGATTCGGCCGGCTTACCGGCTTACGGTTGCTGTCCCCGCCCCAGCGCCTCGAGTCCGGCGTGGCGGTACATGTCCGAGAAGGTCGGGTAGTTGAAGAGCGTCTCGGCGATGTCCCGGGCGGTGGCCCCCTTCGCGAGGAAGGCCTGCCCGATGTGGACCAGCTCGCTGGCGGTGGCGCCGACGATGTGGGCGCCCCGCAGGCGCATCGTCTCTTTCTCGAAGAGCAGCTTCAGGAGTCCGCCGGTGAGCCCGGTGATCTGGCCCCGCGCGTTGAAGTCGTAGCGCCCGCGTCCGATGACGTACGGGACCTTCGCCTCGCGCAGCTGTTCTTCCGTCTCGCCGACGTAGCCGACCTCGGGGATCGCGTAGATCGCGAAGGGCAGCGTCTCGGTCCGCGACTTCAGCCCGGGGATGTCGAAGGCGTGGCGGATCGCCTGGCGGCCCTGCTCCATCGAGGTCGAGGCCAGCGCGGGGTAGCCGATGACGTCGCCGACCGCGTAGATGTGCGGCAGCGTGGTCTGGCAGAACTCGTTGACGTCGAGCAGGCCGCGCGCGTTCGCGGCGAGGCCGACGGCGTCGAGCCCCAGGTCGTCGGTGTTGCCCTGCCGGCCGACGCTGTAGAGCAGCAGGTCGGCCTCGAGCTGGTTGCCGGCCTGCGTCGTCAGCCGGACCGACGGCGGATCGCCCTCGATCCGCTCGATGGTCTCGTAGTGGTCGTCGGGAATCCGCACGACGCCCAGGCGGCGCAGCTCGGTCTCCAGGATCTGCGCGATCTCGCGGTCGAGGTAGGGGAGGAGCTGATCGCGCGTGTCGACCAGCGTCACGTCGATCCCGAGCGCTGCGAAGATCGAGGCGTACTCCACGCCGATCACCCCCGCGCCGAGCACGATCATCGAGCGCGGCATGCGTGGCACGGCGAGGATCGTGTCGCTGTCGACGACCGTCTTGCCGTCGAACGGAACGTCGACGGGCCGGGCCGGGTGCGTGCCGGTCGCGATCACGACCACGTCGCCCGTCAGTTGGGCGCGGGTCCGGTCGTCGGCGCCGTGGACGGCGACGGTGTGCGGATCCACGAACCGCCCGGCGCCGCGGAAGACCTGCACCTGGTAGCGGTCGAGCGAGCGGTTGGCCAGCTCCAGCTCCTGCTGGACGACCGCCCGCTCGCGGGTCATGAAGTCGGCGATCGTGATCTCCGCGGGGAACTCGATCCGGATCCCGTAGAGGCTGCTCTTCTTCAGCGCGTGGACGTACATCGCGCTTTCGCGGAGCGTCTTGCTGGGGATCGTGCCCCAGTTGATCCGGGTGCCGCCGATCACGTGGGCGCGCTCGATGAGCGCGGCCGTCTTCTGGTGGCGCGCGGCCTGGATCGCGGCCCGCTCGCCGGCCGGCCCGGCGCCGATGATGACGACGTCGAAGTGAGGCATGGGTGAAGTCTAACCCGCCGGAATCCGGCGGCGGGAACCCGGGCCGGTCCCGTGGTAACTTCGCGCCGGCGCGGCCCCTTCGCGCCGGGAGGCGGGGTCCGATGGAGCCATGGGGCGCCCGGGAGCGGGAGGTCGTGACCGTGATTCTCGGGGGCGGCCGGGGGGCCCGTCTCGAGCCCCTGACGCGCCTGCGGAGCAAGCCGGCCGTCCCGATCGCCGGGAAGTACCGCCTGATCGACATCCCGATCAGCAATTCCCTCCACTCCGGGATGGACCGCGTCTTCGTCCTCACGCAGTTCAACTCGGTCTCGCTCAACCGCCACGTCGCCGGCACCTATCGCTTCGACCCGTTCTCGCGCGGCTTCGTCCAGGTGCTCGCCGCGCAGCAGACGCCCGACGACGAGAACTGGTTCCAGGGGACGGCCGACGCGGTGCGTCAGAACCGGCGCTTCCTCATGGAGACGCCGGGCGAGCTGGCGCTGATCCTCTCCGGCGACCACATGTACCGGATGGACTACCGTGCCCTGCTGCGCGAGCACCTGGCGAACGAGGCCGACGTCACGATCGCGGTCCTCCCGTGCGGTGCGCGGGAGATCGCCGGGTTCGGCGCGGTGCGCGTCGACCCGGACGGCCGCGTGCTCGAGTTCCGGGAGAAGCCGGCGACCGAGGAGGCGCGCGCCGGCATGGAGGTCGACCCGGCCCTGCTCGCGCGCTTCGGCTTCGCGGGAAGCGCGCCGTACCTGGCGTCGATGGGGATCTACCTGTTCAGCAAGCCGGTCCTCGACCGCGCGCTCGCCGCCGGCCGGCACGACTTCGGCAGGGACATCCTGCCGTCGCTGGTGGGCGAGGGGCGGATGCAGGCGATGCTCTTCGACGGCTACTGGCGCGACATCGGGACGATCGGCGCGTTCTACGAGGCCCACATGGACCTCGTCGCGCCCGACCCGCCCTTCGACTTCTACGATCCCGACTGGATCTTCTACACCCGCCCGCGCTTTCTCCCGGGCACGATGCTCCACGGCGGCCGCTTCGATCACACCCTGCTCGCCGACGGCGGCCGCGTCGAGCACTCCGTGATCGAGCGCTCGGTGATCGGCGTGCGCTCGCGGATCCGCCACGCCACGATTCGCGGCTCGCTGCTGATGGGGATCGACGTCGATCCGCCCGAGGTCCCCGCCGGCGCACCGCCGCTCGGGATCGGGGAGGGGACCGTCATCGAGCGCGCGATCGTGGACAAGAACGTACGCATCGGGCGCGACGTGCGGCTCGTCAACTCGAAGGGACTCGACGAGGCGGACGGCGACGGCTGGGCGATCCGGGACGGAATCGTCGTGGTGGTCAAGAATGCCGTCATTCCCGACGGAACCGTGATCTAGGAAGGAGCGTTCGTGAGCTTCCCCCGCGCCTGCGGCGTGCTGCTCCACCCGACCTGCCTGCCCGGGCCGTTCGGCATCGGCGACCTGGGTCCGGCGGCGCACCGCTACGTCGAGTGGCTGGCGGACGCGGGCGCGAGCTGGTGGCAGGTCCTGCCGTTGCAGAGCACCGGGCACGGCGACTCGCCCTACGCGGCCGTCTCGTCCTTCGACGGCAACCCGCTCCTGGTCAGCCCGGAGGAGCTGGTCGCCGACGGTCTGCTCGAGCCGGACGACCTGCCGCGGGACCCGTTCGCGGAGGGGCGGGTCGACTTCGGGCGCGTCATCGACGCGAAGGAGCGCCTGCTGGCGATCGCGTTCCGGCGCTTCCGCGCCCGGCCGCCGGACGGCCTCGAGGCGCGCTACGAGGCCTTTCGCGCGGAGAATTCCGGGTGGCTCCTGGACGACGCGCTGTTCGCCGCGCTCAAGACGGCCCACGGCGGCGCGTCGTGGACCGAGTGGCCCGAGCCGCTCGCCCAGCGCGACCCGCGTGCGCTGGCGCGCTGGCGCACCGAGCACAGCGAGAAGGTCGACGCCGAGGAATTCGCCCAGTTCCTGTTCGCGCGGCAGTGGAGTGCGCTGCGCGAGCGGGCCCGGGCGCGGGGTCTTTCCATCATGGGCGACGTGCCGATGTTCGTCGCCTACGACAGCGTCGACGTCTGGGCCCAGCGCGAGTGGTTCCTGCTCGACGGGAAGGGGCGGCCCCGGGCGGTCGCCGGCGTCCCGCCGGACTACTTCAGCGAGGACGGCCAGCTCTGGGGCAACCCGGTCTACGACTGGGACGCGTTGGCGGCGACGAACTTCCGCTGGTGGCTCGACCGGCTGGCGCGTGTGCTGGCCCTGACCGATGCGGCGCGCCTGGATCACTTCCGCGGCTTCGCCGAGTACTGGGCCGTTCCGCCGGATGATGAGACCGCGCGCCACGGCCGCTGGGAACCGGCGCAGGGCCGCGAGCTCCTGGCCGCGGCGCGCGAGCGCTTCGGGGCCCTGCCGTTCGTCGCGGAGGACCTGGGGCACATCACGCCGGACGTCACCGCGCTGCGGGACGATTTCGGCCTGCCGGGGATGGCGATCCTGCAGTTCGCCTTCGACCCCGCCGCGCGCGGCTCGTTCCTGCCGTACAACCATCGGAAGGATCTCGTCGTCTACACCGGCACGCACGACAACAACACGACGCGAGGCTGGCTGGAGGAGGACGCGACCGCGGCCGAGCGGGCCTTCTTCCGGAAGTACGCGGGGGACGACGGCGCCGAGCCGCACTGGGCGATGATCCGGCTGGCGCTGGCCTCGGTCGCCGACCTGGCGATCGTGCCGCACCAGGACATCGCCGGGCTGGACGCCGCGGCGCGGATGAACGCGCCGGGGACGGCGCACGCCAACTGGGGCTGGCGCCTGCTCCCGGCGCAGCTCGACGCGGCGTCGCAGGCGCGTTTCCGCGAACTCGTCGAGACCTACGGCCGCCTGCCCGAGAACCCGCCCAACGGGGACGACGTCGCGTGACCGCGCGTTCCATCGCGCGGCGGGCTCCGCGGCCCGCGGCCCTCGTCGCCGGCGTCGCCCTCGTCGCCGCCCTGGTCGCGACGCCCGGCCTGATCCCCCGCGCCGAGGCGAAACGTCGGCCGTCGAACCCGCTCGACGGGTTCGACGCCGTCGTTCGCCAGGAAATGGCGGCGTGGAACGTGCCGGGAGCCGCGGTCGCGGTCGTGGGTGCGGACGGCAACCTGCTGCTCGCGGGCTACGGCGTTGCGAACCGGGAGACCGGCGCACCGGTGACCCCCGACACCCGCTTCGTGATCGGCTCGATCACCAAGGGGTTCACCGCCACGCTGCTCGCGACCTTCGTGGACGAGGGGCTGCTGGCCTGGGACCGCCCGGTCGGCGACGTGCTTCCCGAGTTCCGGATGGCCGACCCGGTGGCGACCGAGACGCTGACGCTGCGCGACCTGCTCACGCATCGCAGCGGCCTGCCGCGCCACGACATGACCTGGTACCGCTCGGGCCGGACGCGGGACGCGCTCTTCGCGGGGTTGCGCTGGCTGCCGCCCACCGCCGGGCTGCGCGACCACGCGCAGTACCAGAACCTGATGGTCATGGTCGCCGGGCGCATGGCCGAGCAGGTTGGGGGGCGCTCCTGGGAGGAGCTGGTCAAGGAGCGGCTGCTGGTGCCGCTCGCGATGGGTGCGACCGGCTTCTCGACCCAGGTCACGGGCAACTCGCCGCAGTTCGCGAGCGGATACACCGCGCGCGACGGCGAGCTGGTGCGCACGCCGTTCCTCGATCTCACCGGGATCGCGCCCGCGGCGTCACTGACTTCCACGGCCCGCGACCTCGCGACGTGGCTCCGGTTCCAGCTCGACGGGGGGCGGGCGGGCGAGGTCCAGCTCGTGTCGGCCGCGCAGTGGAGCGAGCTGCACCGCGCGCAGGTCGTGGCCGATCCGTTGCCCTTTCCGGAGTTGACGAACGACGCGTACGGGCTCGGCTGGCGCGTGACGAGCTACCGCGGCCGGCCCGCCTTCGGCCACGACGGCATGGTGGACGGCTTCTCGGGCGTCGTGATGGTCGTTCCGGGGAACCGCTTCGCGATCGCGGTGCTGGCGAACCGCGATAACTCCTACCTGCCCCTGGCGGTGGCCTTCGAGGCGGCGGACCGCCTGCTCGGCGCGCCGCCCGCGGCGTGGGGGGCGCGCCTGCGCGACTGGCAGCAGCAGCAGCTCATGGCCCGCGCGGCGCTGGAAGCGGTGCAGGAGATCGACCGCAAGGCGGGCACCGTCCCCTCGCATGCCTTGGGGGACTACGCCGGGGAGTACGGGCATCCGGCCTACGGAGCGCTCCACGTCGTCTTCCAGGGCGGCGGGCTGGCGGTCAACTTCGGCGGCATCACGACCGCGATGACGCACTGGCACTTCGACACCTTTCGCGCACCGATGGGCCGGCTTCCGGCCCAGAACCAGACCTTCCTCCAGTTCGGCACCAACCTCCAGGGCGACGTCGAGACCGTCTCGGTGGCGCTCGAGGAGGCCGCGCCGCCGATCGTGTTCCGCCGCCGGCCGTCGCCGCTGATGTCCGATCCGGCCTACCTGGCGCGGTTCGTCGGGACCTACCGGGACGGCGACACGGTGATCCGCGTCGTCCGGCGCGGCCCGGGGTTGCTGGTCGAGACCAGCGACGGCCGCGCGCTCGAACTGGCGCCGTACCGCGGCACCGAGTACCGGGCTGCTGACGGCTCGGGAGCGCGGGCGGTCTTCTCGCCCGACCCGGGGTCCGCGACGGGGCTGCTCCTGATCACCACCCGCGGCGCGGTGCGGGCCGAGCGGTCCGGCTCGACCGACGGACGGCCGTGAGGCGGCCCGTCCGCCGCGCGTCTTCCTGGCGATAATCTCCGCCCCCCTTCGGAGGATCGATGCCGTCGCTCCGCACCCGCCTGCTCCCCGTCCGAGTCGCCGTCCTCTTCGCGACGCTCCTCGCCACGACCGTGGCCCTGCTCACGGCCGCGCCATCCGCGGTGTTCGCCGCGGACATCGGCCCGGCGGGACGCTGGGAGGGAGCGATCAAGATCCCCGGCGCGGAGCTGGGAGTGATCGTCGACCTCGCGGTCGGCAAGGACGGCGCCTGGAACGGGGACATCGACATTCCGCTGCAGGGGGCGAAGGACCTCGCGCTCGCCGACGTGAAGGTGGAAGCGCAGGCGATCCGTTTCTCGATCTCGGGCGTCCCCGGCACGCCGACCTTCCAGGGGAAGCTCGCGCCCGACGGCCAGTCGATCGCCGGCGACTTCACCCAGGGGGGTGCGAGCTTTCCCTTCACGCTGGCGCGCAAGGGGGAAGCCGCGGTCGCCGCGAAGAAGGGCGTGGAGGAGCTGCTGGGCGGCTTCGACGCCTTCGTCGAGGCGCAGATGAAGGAGTGGAAGGTCCCGGGCGTGGCGATCGCGATCGTCAAGGATGGGAAGGTCGTGCTCGAGCGGGGCTACGGCCAGCGCGACGTCAAGGGCGCGCTCGCGGTGGACGCCGCCACGCTCTTCGCGATCGGCTCGTCGACCAAGGCCTTCACCGCGCTCGACCTGGCGCTGCTGGTCGACGAGGGGAAGCTGGAGTGGGACAAGCCGGTGGTGAGCTACATGCCGGACTTCAAGCTGCAGGACGAGACGGCGACCAAACTGATGACCCCGCGCGACCTGCTCACTCACCGCTCCGGCCTGCCGCGCCACGACCTGATGTGGTACGGCTCGAACGCCACCCGGGAGGAGATGTATGGGCGCCTTCAGTACCTCCAGCCGTCGGCTTCGGTCCGCAATCGTTTCCAGTACCAGAACCTGATGGTGATGACGGCGGGAATCCTGGCCGGGGAGCTGACGGGGACGACCTGGGAGGCGTTCACCCGCGAGCGGATCCTCGTCCCGCTCGGGATGGAGAGCACGGTCTTCTCGGCTCCCGACGCCGAAAAGAGCGGCAACCTCTCGAAGCCGTACGAGTTGAAAAAGGACACCGAAGAGCTCACCGAGATGGCCTACCGCGACGTCCGGGCGCTCGGGCCGGCCGGGACGATCTACTCCAGCGCGAACGACATGGCCGATTGGCTCAGGCTGCAGCTGGGCGACGGGACGCTGGATGGCAAGCGGATCGTCTCCGCGACGCAGCTGGCGGAAACGCACAAGCCGCAGATGGTCGCCGAGTCCCCCTTCGTCTACCCCGAGAAGCCGATCGTGCTCTACGGGCTCGGGTGGTTCGTGCAGCCCTACCGCGGCCACGCGCGGATCCACCACGGCGGCAACATCGACGGCTTCTCGGCGATGGTCTCGCTGATGCCCGACGAGAACGCGGGCGCGGTGATCCTGACCAATCTCAACGGGAACCCGCTGGCGATGATCCTCGCCGACGCGATCCACGACCGCCTGCTGGAGCTGGAACCGATCGACTGGAGCGGGCGGTTCAAGGCGCGCCGCGAGCAGGGGAAGGCGACTGGAGAAGGAGTCGGAGAAGGCGCAGGCCGGGGAGCGCCGGACGGGGACGAAGCCCTCGCACCCGCTTGCGGACTACGCGGCCGAGTACGAGCACCCGGCCTACGGCGTGCTGACGATCACCGCCTCGGGCAAGCCGGAAGCGCTGACGATGATCTACAACGGCTTCAAGCCGGCGCTTGCGCACTGGCACTACGACGTCTTCCGCGTCACGGAGAGCGACCTGAAGGGCGCGCTCGTCGCCTTCGGCGGCAACCTGAAGGGGGACATCGAGACGATCACCATACCCCTGGAGACGTCGGTCGACCCGATCGTCTTCACGCGCAAGCCGCCGGCCGCAATGTACGAGGCCGCGTTCCTCGACCGATTCGTCGGAGAGTATGCGCTGGGCCCGCAGACGATCACGATCTCGCGGCGCGGCAAGACGCTCGTCGCGACTATCCCCGGCCAGCCGACCTACGAGCTGATCCCGTACAAGGGAACGGAGTTCACTCTCAAGGGGATGAAGGGCTACAGCGCCCGCTTCGTCGAGAAGGACGGGAAGACGACCGGCGCGACCTTCATCCAGCCGGACGGGGTGTACGAGGCGAAGCGGAAGTAGGGCGGGAGGCGCGGGCGGCGACGCCGCGGGAGCGCGAACCGCGAAGGGCTCCGGGAAACGCGCGCTGCCGCGCTTTACCTCACACCAATGACGCGTAAACGGCGGATAATTCCCGCAGGGAAGTGGTCGCCCCGGCCCACCGTTCGGGCGTGTCGGGGCGGACGGATCAAACGGGACGGGGCCGGCTGCCGGAGAGCGTGCCGCGCTGCCCGGAATAGTCCGTGCGTCCGTTCCGCGCGGGGAGACAGCTATGTCGAAGCGGCTCGTCGTCGCATCGTGTCTCGCGATGCTGCTCTCAGCGTGTGCCGTGACCCGTTACGAGGTGCCGGCAGTTCGCGGAAGCGAAGCTCCCGCCGAGTGCGCCACCGGGTGCCACCGGCCGGTTCTCGCGGCTGTCCGGGCCGGATCGCCCGGCGAGGGAGAGGCCGGGGAGCGCCGCGGCCGCGACGAGCTGATGTTCTACATGCGCAGCTACCCCGCGACCGGCCTGCCCGACGCGGCAGTCGAGACGGCGAGAGCCCACTTCGCCGCGCAGCGCGCGCTGATGGCACCCAGCGCGGTCGCCGCGCTCCCGACCTGGTCGCCCGTCGGGCCGTCGCCGATCATCGGCGAGAACCATGGCCAGGAGTGGATGCGTAGGAACTGCAGCGGGCGGGCCACGGCCGTGCTGGTCGACCCGCGGAACTCGAACGTCGTCTATGCCGGGGCCGCGCAGGGCGGGGTCTGGAAGACGACCGACGGCGGCACGAGCTGGACGCCGCTGACCGCGACTGCGCCGTCGCAGGCGACCGGGTTCATGGCATTCGATCCCACGGACCCGGACATCCTCTACGTCGGGACCGGCGAGCCGCACGGCAGCGACAGCCACTACGGCGCCGGCCTCCTGAAGACCACGAACGGCGGCGGGAGCTGGACCGTCCTGGGGGCCGACGTCTTCTCGGGGCGGGCGATCTCCGCGGTCGTCGTCGACCCGCAGAACCCGCAGCAGCTCTGGGTCGGCGTCTCGACGCGCGTGGGCGGACTGGTCGACGTCAAGCCGGGGCTGGCGGAGCCGGGAATCTACCGCTCGACCGACGGCGGCGCGACCTGGCCGCAGGCGGTCAAGATCTGCGACGGCGCCAACCCGCGCGTCTGCGCCAACGTCTCCGCGATCTCGATGGAGAAGAACAATCCGAGCGTGATCTACGCCGGGTTCGACGGCCTCGGGGTCTTCAAGACGACCAACGGTGGAAGCACGTGGGACGCCATCCTCGGGCCGGCAGCGGCGGCGCAGGGGAAGTGGTTCCCGTGGCTCGGCGACGCGGGCCGGGTTGAGGTGCTCGTCAGCCCGAGCGACCCGCAGCGGGTCTGGGCGGGCATCCAGACGATCCGCCCGGAGGGCGTGCAGGGGGTCTCGGGGGTACTGTTCCGCAGCAGTACCGGCGGACAGTTCTGGGACCCGCTGACCCTGATCCCGCAGGGATACTTCCAGGAGGTCAGCTACTGCGGCCAGCAGTGCAGCTACGACAACGTGCTCGCCGTGCACCCGACCGACGCCAACGTCCTCGCGGCGGGCGGCGCCGCGATGTACAGCAACGGCTGGGACGGGACGATCTTCATCACCCGCGACGCCGGAACGACCTTCACGACGCACGACGGCCTCGCGCTCGACAGGACCTCGCACCCTGATCTGCACAGCATCGCCTTCGACCCGCAGAACCCGACCACGATCTGGATCGCCAACGACGGCGGGATCTACCGCTCGACCGACGGCGGCGCGAGCTGGGCCGACCGGAACGGCAACCTCTCCACGCTGCAGTTCCAGTCGATCACCCAGCACCCGACCGACCCGAACGTCCTGTTCGGGGGGATGCAGGACAACGCGAAGGCCAAGACCACCGACGGCGGGGCGACCTGGGTCGGGCTCGACGCCGGCGACGGCGGCTTTTCGGCGATCGACCCGTTCGACACGCGCACCTGGTACGGCACGCGCTACTCGCTCAAAGGCGGGCCGATGCAGTTCCAGCGCAACGACAACAACGGCTCCGCCGCGGTCGCCGAGTGGCCGGGCAAGATCGGCGACAGCTCGGGTGTCGACCTCAACGACAACGTTCTCTTCTACGCGCCGCTGGTCGTCGACCCGAACGTCGTCGGACGGGTCTACTGGGCGACCTCGCGGCTCTATCGCAGCGACAACCGGGGCGACTCCTTCACCGCCATCTCGACCGACCTGACGCGGGCCTCATCGCGCTTCTCCGCGATTTCCGCGGTCTCGGTGCGGCGCGGCGACTCGAACACGATCGTGGTCGGAACGGGGGACGGGAAGGTCCAGGTCACGCGGAACGGCGGCGGAAGCTGGACCGACCTGACCGGGGCGACGCTGCCGAACCGCTTCGTCTCCGACGTCTTCGCCTACGACTCGTCGATCTACTACGCCGCCTTCTCCGGATTCGGGGCCAATACCCCGGGAGCGACCGGCCACGTCTTCAGGACGACCAACGGTGGGACGAACTGGACCGACATCTCCCGCACCGGCCTGGCGGGCGGCCTACCCGACCTGCCGGTGACCGCGCTGGCGGTCGATCGCGACGAGACGGGCGTGCTCTACGTCGGGACCGACCTGGGCGTCTACCGGACGCTGAACGACGGCGCGAGCTGGGAGCCGTTCAACGAGGGGATGCCGCTGCTCGCGATCTACGACCTCGACCTGACGCGCCACCCGGATGGAACGCGCCGGCTCGCGGCGGCGACACACGGTCGCAGCATCTACCGCATCGTCCTCGGCGACGGCGGCGGGACTGACGACGTGACCGCGCCGACGACGCCCACGGGACAGGCGGCGGGGACCGTCGGCACGAGCTACAACTACACGACGGGCGGATCGATCTGCGCCAGCGGGGGCGGGGTCGAGTACCAGTTCGACTGGGGTGACGGGACGACCTCGGGCTGGTTGACGCCGACGCTTGCGCCCGGCGGGCCGGACGAGGGGGCCGCGGTCGCAGCAGGCGCTCTTTCCGGGGCGTCGTCTGCAGCCGGTGCGACAGGGCTCGAAGGGGCCGGTCCGGTCTCGCCGACGAGCGGCGCGCCGATCGAGTCGGTGACGGTCGGGAGCGAGCCGCCGTTCTCTTACTATTACCAGGGGCGGCTCGTCGTGCTGGAGCCCAGCCCGTACCTCGTCGCCGTCGACGAGGGTCCGGGTGCAGCCGCTGCGCTGCGCGGCACGGTCGTGGAGCGGGAGTCCTGGTCGCACGATCCGCGCAGCGAGCGCGACGCGCTTGCCAGCCGCGGCCTGGCCCTGTTCCGCGCGCCGTCGATGGGCGCGGGCAAGGGGGCCGCTGCGCCGCAGGCCGCCGGCCCGACGGCGCTCGAGCGGGCCTTGGCCGACGGTTTGCCGGCGCAGCCGGTCTTCGAGCTCGGCGGGGCGACGAAGATCGCCTCCGACGAGGTGATCGTCGGCTTCCGCTCCCCGACGCCGCCCGACGCCGCGCAGCGCTTCGTCGAGCGGCATGCGGCGAGCCTGGGCCTGGTCGACACGCGGGCGCTCTTCGGCGATCTCTTCATGGTGCGGATTGCTTCCGCGGCGGGCGGTCGGGCCTACGCCGTGTCGCGCGCCCTGGCGCGCCTGCCGGAGGTCCTGTTCGCCGAGCCGAATCACGTGCTGGTCTTCGAGCCCGACGGTCCGCAGTCCCTACGCCCCGCCGAGGGACGGCTCCCGGTGCTCACTGCGCCGCTCCGGCCGCTCGTGCCGGAGGCTGCCGCCGACCCGTCGCCGCGGGTCCCGCCGGCCCACCCGATGACAGCCCCGACCTGGTCGACCGTGCTCTTCGACAACTTCGACACCGCGGTCACCGGGTGGGAGGTCTACAACGCCGACATGACGACCGAAGCCGGACCGGTGTACACGAACGCGCGGGTGCGCACCAGCGCGCAGTCGATCTACATGACCGGCAACGGAGCGCAGGGCATCCCGCCGCCCGGACCCTACCCGGGCAACGTGGACGTCTTTGCCTACTCGCCGATCGTCAATCTCGCCGCGTTCGAGGAGGCCTACGTCGAGTTCTGGTTCTGGGCGAGGTTCGAGAACCCATACCTCGACCCGGGCAGCGGGCAGGTCACGCTCTACGACTACGGCAAGGTCTGGTTCTTCGACGCCAATACCCAGGCTTCCCAGGTCGCCCAACTCCTCGCGGTGCCGTTCACCGGCAAGCTTGCGGATGATCGCACGGCGATCAATGGCTGGCGGCGGATGCTGCTGCGCGTGCCGCCCGCGTTCCACACGACGGCCTTCCGGATCGTGTTCGAGTTCATCAGCGACGCCGGCGTCAGCGACGAAGGGCTCTACATCGATGAGCTTCGGATCGTCGGCACCCCCAACGTCGACACCGAGTCGATCGGGAACGATCCCTACGGCGGCCGGCAGTACGAGCTGAAGAACGTCGGGCAGATCGCCGGGCTCGGGAACGACGACAACGATCTCAACGTCGTCGAAGCCTGGAACGAGGTCACCGTCTCGCCGGGCGTCGTCGTCGCGGTGATCGACGACGGCGTGGAGCCGGGGCATCCCGACCTGAACCTGGTCACCGGCTACGACGGCGATACCGGGGCGGTCGGAGGTGCGCCACGCGACGCGAACTCCAACCACGGCACCGCGTGTGCGGGCAACGTCGGTGCGATCCGCGACAACGGGATCGGCGTCGCGGGGACCGCGCCGGGCGTGAAGATCATGCCGGTCAACCATGCGGGCAGCGAGGCCGGCATGGCCAACGGGATCAGCATCGCGGTCTCCCACGGGGCCTCAGTGCTTTCGAACTCCTGGGGCTGGGTCGATGCGCCGAGCAACGCGATCACGACCGCCTTTCAGAACGCGCTCGCCGCCGGCCGCTCGGTCGTCATCGCCGCCGGCAACGGACCGGACCGGCCGCCGTGGTCCTACGAGACCGCATTCCCCTGCAACCTGACCGCGCAGATGGCGGTCATCTGCGTCGGCGCCTCGAGCCCGACCGACGAGCACAAGAGCGCCTCGTCGTCCGATGGGCTGACGACCTGGGGCTCGAGCTACATCGGTGCCGGCCCGGACGTCGTCGCGCCGGGTCCGTGGAGCTACACCACCGATCGGCTCGGCAGCGCAGGCTACAACCAGGACCAGGCCGCCACCGGGGTCGACCCGAACTACGAGTACCAGTTCGGCGGAACCTCGTCCTCCACGCCCAAGGCCGCGGGCATCGTCGCGCTGATGCTCTCGAAGAACCCGAGCCTGACCCCCGCCGAGGTGAAGTCGATCCTGCGCCAGACGGCTGACGACATCGGGGCGCCGGGTGAGGACGACAAGACCGGGACCGGTCGAATCGACGCCCGCGCAGCGGTTCTCGCCTCGGGCGGCGGCGGCGGCAATCCGGTGCCGGTGCTGACCGGGATCGCGCCGTCGAGCGCACCGGCCGGCTCGCTGGGCTTCACCCTCACAGCGAACGGCAGCGGCTTCATCAACGGCTCGGTCGTGCGCTGGAACGGCGCCGACCAGCCGACCAGCTTCGTCAGCGCCGTGCAGCTGACGGCGATCATCGCCGCGGCCGACGTCGCGACGGCCGGGACCGCGCAGGTCACGGTCTTCACGCCGGCGCCGGGCGGCGGGACATCCGCCGCGCAGACCTTCACGATCACCGGCGGGGGCGGCGGCAACACCGTGACCGCCAGCCACGCCTGGACGAACAACGGGTCCTATCCGGTCAAGGCCCGCGCGCGCTGCGCGTCCGACACCGCCAAGGTCTCCGGCGACTCGGGATCGCTCACGGTCACGATCACCGGCGGCGGGGGCGGCACGATCACCACGCCGCGTGCGCCGGCCGGCCCGGCCGCCGGCGTCCCGGCGACGGCCTACGAGTACCGCTCGGGTGGCGCCACCTGCAGCCTGGGCGAGGCGTCGCAGTACCAGTTCGACTGGGGCGACGGCACGATGTCGACCTGGATCACGCCGGCGGGACTGGCGGGAGCGGACGGGCTGCTCGCATCCGCGGCCGCGCCCGGATCGGCCATGCCGGTCGAGACCGCGGGCAACCCGCGCGCCGATCTCGAGCGGCTCGTGCCAATCGTGCGCCAGAAGGGGCGCGTGCGCGTGATCGTCACGCTCCGCGAGCCGTTCGCGCCCGAGGGGCTGATGGCGCCGGCCTCCGCGCTGGCCCAGCAGGACCGGATCGCGCAGGCGCAGGAGGCGCTGCTCGCGCGCCTGGCCGGCGAGACGTTCGCGGTCCACCGGCGCTACCGGTTCGTGGCGGCGCTGGCGCTCGAGGCCGACGCGCGCGCGCTGGAACGGCTGGCCGGCAGCCCCGAGGTCGCGCGGATCGAAGAGGACCGGCTGCACGAGATGACGCTCGAGCAGAGCGTGCCGCTGATCGGGGCGCCGGCCGCGTGGGCCGCGGGTGCCACCGGCGCGGGCCAGGCCGTCGCCATCCTCGACACGGGGGTCGAGCGGAACCACCCGTTCCTGGCCGGCAAGGTCGTCGCCGAAGCCTGCTTCTCGACGACCGCCCAGGGGACGACCAGCGCCTGCCCCAACGGCCAGGCGACGCAGATCGGCGTCGGGGCCGCGACGCCGTGCAGTGATCCGACGTGCGACCATGGGACCCACTGCGCGGGGATCGCCGCCGGAAAGGGGACGACCTTCTCCGGCGTCGCCAGGGAGGCTTCGATCATCGCCGTCCAGGTCTTCTCGCTCCTGAACGGCGGCGGAACGGGCAGCTACCCCAGCGACGACATCGCCGGCCTGGAGTGGGTCTACGGCCAGCGGAATGCGTTCGCCATCGCTTCCGTCAACTTGAGCCTGGGCAGCGAGCGCTTCTACACCTACTGCGACGGCGAGAGCCCGGCGATGAAGCAGGCGATCGACAATCTGCGCGCGGCCGGCATCGCGACGGCGATCGCGACGGGCAACAACTACTACACGGATTCGATCAGCCACCCGGCCTGCATCTCGAGCGCGGTGGCGGTCGGCTCGACGACGAAATTCGACGGCGTCTCCAGCTTCTCGAACTCGGCGTCGATGCTCGAGTTGCTCGCGCCGGGATCGGACATCAACTCGTCGGTCACCGGCGGCGGGTTCGGCGTCAAGGACGGCACGTCCATGGCGACGCCGCACGTCGCCGGGGCGTGGGCCGTCCTCAAGTCGAAGAAACCCACCGCGACGGTCGACGAGGTCCTGGCAGCGTTCACGAGCACGGGCGTGTCGATCACCGACGGGCGGAACGGCCTGACCCGCCCGCGGATCCGTGTCGACCAGGCTGCGGCCGCGCTCTCCGGCGGCGGCGCCGGCGACGTCGTGACGCAGCACGCTTGGGCGGCGGCCGGCGGCTATCCGGTCAGGGTGCGCGCGCGCTGCGCGGTGACTCAGACCGTCGTCTCCGACTGGTCGGGGACACTGAACGTCACGATCTCGGCGGCGGTGGAGACGGTCTCCGCGCCGACGTCGCTCGCTGGGCCTCTCACCGGTGCGCCGGGGCAGTCCCTCGCGTACACGACGGGCGGCGCCGCGTCCAGCCAGGGGAACCCGGTGCAGTACTTCTTCGATTGGATCGACGGCACGAACTCGGGCTGGCTGCCCGTCGGCACGACGGGCGCGTCGCACGCCTGGGGAGCGCGCGGCTCCTACGGCGTGCGCACCAAGGCCCGCTCGGCGACGAACACAGCCGTCGAATCGGGCTGGTCGGCGACGCTCCCAGTCGAGATCCGCCTGACGTCCGGGCCGGACCTCGTCGGCTCGTGGCGCGGTGCCAGGCAGGTCTGCAAGACCAAGAAGGGGGTCACGCGCTGCACGATCACCGGCAAGTTCACCGTCGTGAACAACGGTACGGTGAACTCGAGTTCGACCCAGGCATGGGCCCTGGTGTCGGTCGACAGCGCGCCCTCGGGCGACGACATCCGGATCAGCAGCTTCTCCGTCAGCGCGCTCAAGCCGCGGGCGAAGAAGGCATTCAAGCTGAACTTCAAGGTCCCCACGGGGTACACCGCGGCCGGCCTCTACCTGCTGGGAGTCGTCGACCCCGCGGACTCGGTCGCGGAGACCAACGAGTCGAACAACGTCGCCAACGGAGGGATCCTGCGGTAGCGGGAGGGGTCGGACTGGCAGGGGGCGGCCCGCGGCCGGGCCGTCCCCACCCTCGCAATTCGGTGCCTCAGTAGTTCTCGGCGTAGATCTCGTAGAAAGCCCGCGCGTGCTTGCAGCACGGGCAGACCTTCGGCGGCTCGGTCCCCTCGTGGACGTAGCCGCACTCGCGGCACTTCCAGCGCTGGGGCGCCGTGCGCAGGAAGACCGTCCCCTCCTGCACGCGGGCGGCAAGGCGGCGGTAGCGCGTCTCATGCCAGGCCTCGACCTGGCTCACCTCGCGGAAGGTGCCGGCCACGGCGGGGAAGCCCTCGCGCTCGGCGATGTCGGCGAAGCCGGGATAGAGGGCGCTCCACTCCAGCTTCTCCCCGGCTGCCGCGGCCAGCAGGTTCTCGGCGGTGGTTCCGACACGGCCGGCCGGGTAGGCGGCCGTGATCTCGAGGTCCTCGCCGCTCTTCAGGTGGTCGAAGAAGAGCCGGGCGTGGACCCGCTCGTTGTCCGCGGTCTCGAGGAAGATCGCGCCGATCTGCTCGTATCCTTCCTTGATCGCGGCCTTGGCGAACATCGTGTAGCGGTTCCTCGCCTGCGACTCGCCGGCGAAGGCCTTGAGCAGGTTCTTCTCGGTTTCGGTACCGCAGATCTCGGGCATCGCGCGGTCTCCTTCCAGGGGGGGAGGACCGCGCGAGCGTACACGAGGGGAGCGTTCACCCGAAGTGCGGGCCGAGTTAGTCAGCGCGCCCGCGCCAGACCCTTCTCGAGCTGCTCGGTGAAGCGCTTCGGCCCGATGTAGCCGCTCCATGAGGCGAGCGGTTTGCCTGCTGCGTCGGCCAGCACGAAGAAGGGGACGCCGGACGCTCCGTAGGACATCGCCACCGGGCCGCCATCGCGCGTGTTCGCGTTGACCTTGACGAAGGCGACCTTGTTCTGCAGCGCGTCGCGCAGGGCTTCGTTGTGGCTCACCTCACGGGTGAACGACTTGCAGGCGCCTCACCCGGGTGTGTAGAAGTCGATCAGGATCGGGACCCCGCGCGCTGCGGCGTCGGTCTTCGCTTCCGCGAGCGACTGGGGATGCGGGAAGTCGGGGATCTCCGGTCCGCAGGCGAAGGCGAACAGCAGGGCCGGCAGCAGGCCGAGCAGGACGGAAGCCGCCCGGATGGTCCGGGCAGCAGCCTGCGGGCGGGATCCTCGGCGGAGTTTCGTCACGGACGCCCTCTTCCCGCCGGGTCGGCCCGGTGCGGAGACGCCATGATACGGGGGGCTGGCCGGCGCGCCAGAACCCGTCGACACGGCGATGCGGCCCGCCCCAGAATGGCGCCATGCCGATCTATCGCGTCTTCGCCACCCAGGGCGGGCCCGAGCGCTACGGCCAACTGATCCGCACGGTGAAGAACGTGGCGGGGCTGCTCCTGACGGTCGCTGCGTTCGCCACCGTGGGCCTCTACCTGCTGGACGACCAATCGCAGTCGACCTTCCACCGCGTGACCAATGCGCTCTGGAACACCGTCAACACGCTCACGACGATGGGCGACTATACCGACCTGGACCTGCGACAGAAGTTCTTCCTCATGGTCTTCATGATCGTGCTCCTCGCCGTCGGCACTTACTCCGTCTCGAGCCTCGCCGGCATCCTCTCGTCGCCGGAAGTGGTCACGTTCCGGGAGAACCGAAGAATGGAAAAGAGACTGGACCAGCTCTCCGGGCACGTGATCGTGGCGGGGTTCGGGGCGATCGGCGCTCTGGTGGCCGGCCAGCTCCGGGAACGGGGCGAGACCGTGCTGATTGTCGACGACGGAGAGGAGGCTGCGGAGTCGGCCGCCGCCGCCGGCTTTCTCGTCGTGCGGGGCATGGCGGAGCACGAGGAGACCCTTCAGGCGGCGCGGGTCGACTCGGCGAAAGCGATGCTGATCGAGGTTGCCGAGCCGGGAGAGATCGGTCGCCGTCTGTCCATGACGCTGATGGCCCGCGCCCTCGGGCCGAACCTCTACATCTCGGTCCTCTCGCCCGCGTCGGGCGGGGACAAGTGGTTCAGGCACGCGGGGGCCAGCGAGGTCCTGCACCTCGACAGCCTGATCGCCGTCGCCGTCGTCGAGCGCTACGCCAAGGCCAGCGCGGCGCCGGCCGCCGGTCCCGACGCACCGTCATCGCCCGCCCGGACCGGATCGTCATGAACGGACCGGCCCGGCGGACGTGGACTTCCGGACGATAGCGATCCACTGCCGCGCCTGCGGCGCGCTGATCTACCGCTACCGGAAGGGGGGTAGCGGTGGCCTCGTCAAGTGTCTCGTCGAGCGGATCGCGGAAGATCACACGGAAGGCGACATGCGATGCCCCGGCTGCGGCCAGGAGTTCGCACGGCCCCGGATGGTCGGCGGCGCTCCGGCGCACAAGATCATCCAGGGGAAGGTCTACACGCGCGGCATGCGCCGCAAGTGACCGCCGCGCTTCAGGCGGCCGCGGACGGCGAGCGCCCCATCTCCCGCAGAAAGAGGAAGTGCGACGCGATGGCTCCCAGGAAGGAGCGGTGCGCCACGTAGCGCACGCCGTGCCGCGCGCTGACCTCCTCGACGATTCGCGCCAGCGCGGGATAGTGCACGTGGGAGACCCGCGGGAAGAGGTGATGCACGACCTGGAAGTTGAGGCCGCCAAGGAGCCACGTCAGCACGGGATTGGCGCGCGCGAAGTCCACGGTCGTCTGGACCTGGTGCACGGCCCACTCGGTGTCGATACGCTCTGCGTCCGGCGGCGGGGCGGGATGCGCCGCCTCCCTCACGCTGTGGGCCAGCTGGAACACGACTGCCAGCAGGAACCCGATCGCCATCATCGTCGCGAGATAGACGACCAGCACGATCCAGAGCGGATGGAAGAGCGCCGGAACGACGAGCGCGAGCGAGATCGCGAAGGTCTTGCCGCCGATGACGCCGACCAGGTCCCAGCCGCGCGGGCGCGGGAAACGCTGGGGTCCGATCCGGCCGCGGGCGATGCGGACGAAATCGTCAACGAGCTGCCACTTCAGAGCGACGGTCGTGTAGAGCGGCCAGATGTAGAGGTGCTGGAACCGGTGGAACCAGAGGCGGCGATGCGCCGGCGAGAGCCGGCCGAGCACGCCCAGGTCGATGTCGTCGTCAACGCCGGCGAGATTGGTGTAGCTGTGGTGCAGGATGTTGTGCTTGAAGCGCCAGACGTACGAGCTGCCGCCGATCGCGTCGAGCGTCATCGCGGTCAGGCGGTTCACCCACTTCAGTTCCGAGAAGGCGCCGTGTCCGCCGTCGTGCTGGATCTTGAAGCCGATCGCGGCGACCGCGCAGGCCAGCGAGAGGGCGGCGAGGACGACCTGCCACCAGCTGCCGGCCAGGAAGACCAGGCCCAGGTAGGACCCGGCAGCCCAAGCGGCGACCACCGCGGCGTCCAGGTACATCCGGAACCCGCCGCGGGGGGCCCGCCCGGCCCGGGCGAAATACTCGGCCGCCCGGGCCCTCAGTTCCGCGTGAAACCCCGCGGGGGGCGCGAACTTCAGCGGACGGGGGGGGTCTGTTCCGGGGGCGGCGGGGGCGGGTCCGGCAGTCATCCTGGGGGGCCTCGGGGGGGCAGAAACCGGCCCCGCGGAAGGGTAACACTTTCCGGGGATGGCGCCGGGGCCAGGATTCGTTCATACTTTGCAGGTATGTGGCAGTCCCAAACACCACCGGTGGTTGCATAGTGCGCTTCCGGGTAACGCGAGGGTCCGCCAATAGACCGGCGGTTGCGCCCGAGGCGCTCCGCGATCAGAGACAGGAGCAGTAAAGATGCCTACCGGTACCGTAAAGTGGTTCAACGACGCGAAGGGTTACGGGTTCATCACGCAGGAGAACGGCCCGGACCTCTTCGTCCACCACACCGAGATCGTTGGCTCCGGCTTCCGCTCGCTCTCCGAGGGCGAGAAGGTCGAGTTCACGATCACGCAGGGCCAGAAGGGCCCGCAGGCCAGCCAGGTCAAGAAGCTCGGCTGAGCCGGCTTCCCAACCAAGCACACCCCAGGGCGCCGCAACGCGGCGCCCTTTTTTCTTGATGTTGCCGCATCGCGGCGCCCTTTCTTCTTGATGTTGCCGCAACGCGGCGCCGTTTCCTGTCGACCTTCTTGACGCCGTCCCCGAGCGGCGGTGCCGGCCAGTCGCCGCGGCCTTGCCGTCGCCCCTGACAGCGCCCCATAGTCCCGGGCGTAGAATGGCAACGAACAAGCCGGGGAGCTCGCGGATCGCACCGCGGCCGGTGCCGGGTCGAGCCTGCGGCTTCCCGTGGGGAGGTCCCGCGATGAGCATCGTCCGTCCCACGCGCCGTTTGCCCGATCTGGCCCGCTGGTGCGTCGCGGCGTGCGCTCTCATGCTCGGGGTGGCCGCTCTCGGGGCGGCCCTCGCGGCTGAGACCGCCGCGCCGGCCGCGATCCCGAAGGAGACGCAGCAGCGGCTCGAGAAGGCGGTGCAGGCCTACACCGAGCAGCTCGTCAAGGTCCAGAACGCGGACGAGAAGCCGAGCAAGCGCGGCACCCATTCGCGTTCGTTCCGGCCGGTCGGTGACGGGACGTTTCAGGTGACCTACCACCGCGATACGATCGAGGGGAACTCGCTGCGCACCGAGCGGCTGCTCCTCACCCTGGGGCCCGCGCCCGGCGGCGACGGCTTCAAGGTGACCGCCGAGAAGGTTGACGACAGCTGGACCGGCCTGCATCGCGGCGACATCGGGGACGAGGTCTACTTCGCGTTCGACATGTTCGTCTTCGAGCGCGAGGGGATGCGCCTGAGAGCTGCGAAGGGGACCGCCTACAAGGACCTCCTGCACGGCGAGCTGTCCTCGATCACGATCGCGGCCGAGGCGATCGAGTACGCCTACGAGCCGCCTGCCGGATGGGGCCCCTTCCCGCGCGTCCACGAGATCGTCAAGACGATCCACGAGGACGACATCGTCTTCACTCCGACCATGGTCCGGATCGGGTGCGATCCCGCCTCCTGCAAGGAGATCCTCGACGCGGCGTTCACGGGTTCGCGGCCGATCGAGAAGGACGCTGCGTCCGCCACCCTGACGAAGTTCCTCGACGAGGCCCGCCGCGAGCGCGACCAGCGGCTGCGCGAGGACCCCTTCTCCTTCTTCCGGGTGCTGCCGGAGCCGGGGCACCGCTACTGGACCGCGTCCGTGCGGCGTTCGACGGGCGAGCACTGGGCCTGGCTCGGCTACGACGAGTGGGACCCGCTCGAGGTGAGCTTCGGCGTCGTCGGGCGCGGCGTTCTCTACGCCTACCCGAGCGAGGCGACGCGTGCCGCCGGCGTCACCCCGTGGGACCTCGAACGCCGGGACGACGCCGCCTCCCGCGACTTCCAGATCGAAGGGCTCTCCGGGACGGTCGAGCTGGCCCTCGTCGACCCCCAGGACACGTCGGGAGACCTCACCTACCGGCTGAAGATCAAGCGCGAGATCGAGCGGCTGCCGGTCTTCATCGTCCGGCTGCGCGCCCAGACCGAAGCGAAGGACCTGAAGAGCCCGACCCTGATCATCAACTCCCTGCAGGACGGCGACGGGCGCGAGCTGACCTGGGCCAAGACCGGGCCGATGTCGGGCCTCGTGCTGCTCGGTCGCAAGGTGCCGGCGGGGTCGGACCTGACGCTGCGGATCCAGTTCGACGCCAAGCGCTCGATCTACAACTACAACTGGTCGTTCTCGTACGTGGCGCGCGGCGGGTGGCTGCCGCTCGTCCGCTTCGGCGACATGATCCCGGACTTCGACCTCACGGTGAAGGTCCCGGCGAAGTACACGACGCTCGGCATCTGCCGGGCGGTCGAGTCGAAGGTCGAGGACGGGGTTTCGATCACGCGTTACCGGGCCCAGGCCCCGGTCGAGTTCCCGACCGTCATCTTCGGGATCTACGAGCAGGCGGAGTCGTCGGTCCAGGCCACCCGGCTGGACGGGACGAAGATCCCGGTCCGGATCTTCGTCGACAAGAACTCGATCACCGACTGGGAGATCCGCCCCAAGCAGCTCCAGCCCCTCGCGGACCAGGCCGCGGAGTCGCTCAACTTCTACCGCGACGTCTACGGCGTCGACTACCCCTATTCCAAGCTCGATCTCGTCAACGACCCGTTCGGCTCGTTCTACGGCCAGGCGCCCAGCTCGATCGTCTACCTCGGCAGCGGCGTCTTCCGCGGCGAGGGGACGCTCGGCACGATGGGCGGCGCCGGCATCACCTATTTCGTCAAATCGGTCGTGCCGCACGAGGTGGCGCACCAGTGGTGGGGCTCGCTGATCGCCAACGCCAACGACCGCAGCTACTGGTTCATCGAGAGCCTCGCCGAATTCTCGTCGGCACTGTTCATGGAGGCCAAGTACGGCAGGAAGGTCTACGATGACCACGTCGAGTCCTGGCGCCGCGCCGTGCTCGAGACCGACTTGATGAGCAGTGTCCAGGACGCGAGCACGCTCTGGAGCGGAGACGGCTGGCGCGGCTACCAGACGGCGGTCTACAACAAGGGCCCGTACGCCTTCCACGTCCTGCGCATGACGTTCGGCGACGAGAAGATGAAGCTCTACCTGCGCGAGATGGCGCAGCAGCTCGCCGGCAAGGAAGTCACGACGCGCGAGCTGCAGAAGGTGGCCGAGAAGGTCTACGGCGGCCGGATGGACTGGTTCTTCGACCAGTGGGTCCGCGGGATCGGCCTCCCCGAGTACCGGGTCGAGTGGAAGCAGCGGGCGACCGAGGACGGGAAGTGGTTGATCGAAGGGACGATCCACCAGCGCACCGTCGTCGGGCTGAAGAAGCACGCCGTGGACGGCGTCTTCTTCCGCGGCAAGGTGCCGCTCACGGTGACGTTCCGGGGCGGCCGCGAGGCGGCGGTCCCGATCGTCGTCGAGGGGGAGGTCACGCCCTTCAAATTCAAGATGCCTGAGGAGGCGCAGTCGGTCGTCTTCAACAGGAATGGCGAGATGCTGGCGCTCGACGTGCTCGAGGGCCCGCCTTCGAAGTGACCGGCGCCGAGGTGTCCGCCGGCGCCGGGGCATCCGCCCGGCTCCGGCCGCGCTGACCGTACTTAGTCGTTTGCAATATCGGGTTATGATAAAAATGTGGTATTTTATAATAGCCTCTTGTGTTTTTATACTAAATACGCTATAACTTACCCTGCCGCGGCCCCGAGGGGGCCGCTCCTGGAGGACCCCTGATGGAGTACCCCGGCCTGCGCGAGTTCCTGGAGATCCCGTACGACAGGCTCGAGGAGATGAACCTCGAGGCCAAGCAGGTCCGGCTCGACCGCAAGCCGGCCGAGAAGGTCCAGGAACAGCGGGTGAAGTACCTCACGGACGAGAAGCGGATCAAGGCCGTCACGGTCTGCTTCACCGACCTCGAGGGCCGGTTCCACATGCTGGACTACGACAAGAAGTTCCTGCTCAAGGCGGCCGACAACCTGACTTTCGACGGCTCATCGATCCGGGGCTTCTCGCAGCAGCAGGAGTCGGACCTGCGCCTGGCGATCGACTGGCCGGCCTTCTACTGGCTGCCGGCCGACGTCTTCGGACCGGGCAAGGTGCTGGTTTTCGGCGAGGTCAGGGAGCGCGACGGGTCGCCCTACGCCGCCGACATGCGCAGCAAGCTCAAGCGTTACGCCGAGGCGCTCCACGCCAGGAAGGGCTTCACCTGCCACGTTGCGAACGAGATCGAGGGCTTCCTGTTCAAGGGCCGCGACGCCGAGCGCCACTACCACGAGGGCAGGGGGTTCGAGTTCATCTCGACCGGCGGCTACTACCACTCGCTGCCCGGCGACACGCTGCGCCAGTTCATCGACACCGCGGCCGAAGTGCAGCGCGCGATGGGGTTCGGTAACGAGAAGGACCATCCCGAGGTCGCCCCCTCGCAGTTCGAGATGAACTACGGTTACACCGAGGCGGTCGTCGCCGCCGACCAGGTGCAGCTCTACAAGCTGCTGTGCCGCCAGGTGGCGGCGCGCCTGGACTGCACCGCGTCGTTCCTGCCCAAGCCGGTGACCGGCGTCAACGGCAACGGCATGCACACCAACATGTCGATCACCAAGGACGGCAAGAACCTCTTCTACGCGAAGGGGGGCAGGACGGGCTGTCCAAGCTGGGCTGGGAGTTCATCGAGCGGATCCTGAAGTCGGGCAACGACCTCTGCCTGATCCTCAACTCCTCGGTCAACTCCTACCGCCGGCTGGACCCGCACTTCGAGGCGCCGAACCAGATCAAGGCCTCGGCCATCGACCGCGGCTCGATGGTCCGGATCCCGCTCGGGAACGAGCGCTCGGCGCGGATCGAGGTCCGCTCGATCGCCCCCGACGCCAACCCCTACTTGGCGATCTACGCGCTCTTCCGGACCGGCCTCGAGGGCCCGGATCCCGACGCCAGCGACGACAGCAAGCGCGCTCGCACGCGTTTTCTCCCGGACAACGCGCTCGACGCGATCCGCCTGTTCAAGGCCAGCCGCTACGCGGCGGAGCTCCTGGGCGAGGACGTCCACGAGAAGTACGCTGCGATCAAGCTGGCAGCGGCGGAGCGCAGCCCCAAGCTGCTCGGCACGATCGTCAAGGCGGGGGAGGTGCAGTTCCACCACGAGGTGACCAACCAGTTCCTCTGGAACATGTTCTGAGCGCGAAAGCGACCTGAGCGTGCCGCCGACCTGAGGGCGGCGGGGGCCTCCGAGGAGAGGGCCCCGGCCGCCCGTCCCGCCGCCCCGTCCAACCGGACTACCATGGTCGGGAACTTCCCGGTCCCGGACCGGTCTGACCCGGCGGGCGGCACGACACGGCGCCGCCCCGGAGGTGCCCTCATGCGTCCCGTCGTCCAACTGCTGAGTTCCGTTTCCGTCGCGCTCGCCTTCGCCGCCGCGCTCGGCGCCGCCGCGGCCGAGCTCCCGGCCCTCCCCGACAGCACCGCCGCCGATCGCACCGGTGTCTCGGTGACGGTCTACAACGTCAACCTCGCGCTGGTCCGCGAGACCCGCACGCTCGATGCCCCCCGGACCGGGACAGCGACGCTGCGGTTCATGGACGTCCCCTCGGCGATCAACCCGCGGACCGTCCACCTGAAATCGCTCACCGCGCCCGGCGGCCTGACCGTGCTCGAGCAGAACTACGAGTTCGACCTGATCTCGCCCGAGAAGCTGCTGGAGAAGTACGTCGGCAAGCCGGTCGAGATCGTCGAGCAGGCCGAGGACCTGACGACGCGCAGCGTCCCCGCGACGCTGCTCTCCGTCAACGGTGCCCCGGTCTACCGGATCGGCGACCGAATCGTGCTCAACCAGACCGGGAAGGTGACGCTGCCCGAAGTGCCGGCCGACCTCGTCTCGCGCCCGACGCTGGTCTGGACGGTCAACGCGGCGAAAGCGGGACCGCAGGAGATCGAGGCCTCGTACCTGACCGACGGGATGACCTGGTCCGCCGACTACGTCGCGGTCGTCGACGCCGACGACAAGGCCGCCGACCTGACCGGCTGGGTGACGATCGACAACCGCTCCGGCGCGGGGTTCAGGGACGCGACGCTCAAGCTGGTCGCGGGCGACGTGCGGCGCCAGCTGCCGCAGGGGATGCCGATGCAGGACGCGATGCGCAAGGAGGTCGTGATGGCCGCCGCGCCGCCGCAGTTCCAGGAGGAGTCGTTCTTCGAGTATCACCTCTACACGCTCGAGCGACCGACCACGATCAAGGACAACCAGACCAAGCAGATCAGCCTGCTCCAGGGATCCGGGATCCCGGTGGTCAAGAAGCTGCTGCTCGTCGGCCAGCCCTGGTGGTACCGCAGCCAGCAGGGCGGCACGCTGACGCAGGACCAGAAGGTGGCCGTCGTGCTGGAGATCCGGAACGCAAAGGAGGCCGGCCTCGGGATGCCGCTGCCCAAGGGGATCGTCCGCGTCTACAAGCAGGACCGCTCGGGCGCCGAGCAGTTCGTCGGCGAGGACGCGATCGACCACACGCCGAAGGACGAGACGATCAAGCTCCACGTCGGCGACGCCTTCGATGTCGTGGCCGATCGCACCCAGACCGAGTATCGCGCCGTCAGCCCGCGGCAGAACGAGTCGGCCTACGTGATCTCGATTCGGAACCGCAAGGAGCAGGACGTCGTGGTCACCGTGCGCGAGCCGGTCGGCGGCGACTGGACGCTGGTCTCCTCCAGCCTCCCCGGAAAGAAGCTCGACGCCGGCACGCTGGAGTTCGAGGTGCCGGTGCCGAAGGGGCAGGAGGTCAAGCTGAGCTACCGCGTGGCGGTAAGGTGGTGAGTCGATTCGCCGGAACTTGCAGCAATGGAACGGATTTCGAGCGGTCCTACCCCGGGACCGATCGTCGCCCACGTGCAGCATGCGAGCGCGGGAAGACGGACCGCGGCACGACGCAGCCGCCGGTTGACATTCCCGAATGACGGGACCCAGACTCGGTTCCTTTCGCCGTCCAGCGGCGGGGAGTGAGAAGCGATGGGGAAGGGGACCAAGTCAGGAAACGGCGGCGCGACGAGAGGTTCGCCGGGCACCATCAAGACCTTCCTCAGCGCTTTGGACCATGCCGAGCCAAGGCCGATCGAAACTGCGGATCGCGACGAGAAGAAGAACTACGCCCAACGCCTGTCGAGCAGCATTGCGCTCCTCATTGCCAACAAGCTTCGGGAGACTGGCCAGTTCCCCGGCGTTCTCCCGAGCGCTGACGGTACGGGTCAGGAGTCGAAGGCGAGTAGCGGCGCACACGGCAAGCTCAAGAAGACCGACGTCCGATTCGGATCGCGGGATACGGGCCTCGAATTGCTCGTTTCGATCAAGACACTCAACTATCGGGACATGTCGAGGAAGGGTGGCACAGTTGTTCTCGGCCGCTACACGAAGAACATGGTGCGGAACGACCATGAGTTGCGAGCCGAAGCGATGGACCACCATGAGCGCCATCCGTATGCGGTCTTGGTTGCGCTGTTCTTCCTGCCCATCACGGCTTGCGATGACGGCGAATCCGACAAGTCCTCCTTCGCACATGCAGTCATGACGTTTCGTGCGCGATCTGGACGGCAGGAGCCCTCGGATCCGGCCCAGAAGTTCGAGGCGATGTACATCGGCCTTTATGAACCAGAGGGCGAGCGCCGGGGGGAGGTCTCGTATTTTGACGTGCTCGCGCGACCGCCGCGTCGAGGGCGTCCCGACTCTCACGAGGTGGCGAGGCGAGGGCTCGCATCCTTGGATCAGGTCATTTGGGAGATCGTCAAGATCTACGGAATCCGGAACCGGCGCTACATCGAGTGGGCGGACGAGAGCGACACATCGGTTCCGCAGCTCGACCCGACCCCCTCGGAGCTGTCCGAGAGTGACGAGGGGGATCACCACCCCTGAAGCTCACGAGTCTCAGCGATCCCCAAGGAAGCGCTCGACTCTGCGGCGCACGCCTTTCGGGTGAACTAGCTCGCACTCCCATACGACCAGTGTGCGGAACCCCGCTTCGGTCAACCGGCCGAGCACTCGGGCGTCTCTCGAGCGATTGTCGGCAAACTTCCTGCTCCAGAAATCCGCATTGCGGCGCGGGATCGTAGCGCGGTGGCATCCGGCATGAGCGTGCCAGAAGCACCCGTGCACGAAGATGGCCCAACGGCGGGACCGATTCGCAAGATCAGGTGAGCCAGGAAGGTCACGATTCTCGACCCGATACCGATGTCCGAGTTCGGAGACCACGCGTCGGACGACGAGCTCCGGTGTCGTCCCGCGCTGCCGAACGGAGCCTAGTCGTCGAGAGGTAACCTCATCGACGACGAGCATTGGAGACTGCGCGGCGAGAAAGAGCCTCGGAAGGCAGAGCATCGTTGGACACTGGGCGAGACTCCGAGATCGCGACCATTCGCCGAAGGTGATTCTCGACTCGCGTCAAGAAGCCGTCCGGAAAGCGAAGTGTGCTTCGACGGGTTCGTGACAGGAAGCCCGAGGTCGCTTTCACTGAGAGTGGGGCGGGCTCGTGTACTAGGTACGACTCCAATCCTGGGCCAGAGACGCGTTGAGGCCACATGGAGACGGATGCAGCGAAGCGCCCGCTGCGGTCGCCCCAGGCCGCGAGAGGCCAGCGTGCCGCCGCAATCAGCGGCATGTCCATGGAATCCTCGTAAGGACGCGGCGACCGAAGCCGCATGCCAATCCACTCGGCAACGTCGACGGTGACGGCATTACCGACGAGTTTCCAGCGATGAGAAGAGCGAGCGGCTGCTGCGGCGGGCAGGGTCCAGTCCGCTGGGAATCCTTGAAACCGCTCCGCATCCAAAATGTTGGGCGTCACGATGCGGCCATCGGGGAGGAGGATCGCTGGCGGAGACGGGATTCCGATCGTGGATCCGCCCTTGAGCGTAGGCACGGCGTCGACGGCCCAGCCCAGCCCGCGGACCCCCTCCGTCCAATAGAACCCACAAGCGACGGTCATCGGATCCGGACCGCCGGATGGTTCCTCGGCATCGTCGGACAGGAGCACGTCGCGTGGATCACCGACCAGGGACGCGAGGATGAACACCCGTTGCCTGCGCTGAGGCAGCCCAAACGCTCGGGAGTCCACCACGCGATAGGCCCAGCGGTATCCGAGCCTCTCGAGGCTATCGAGAACCAATGCGAGCGCGCGGCCGGCTTGGAGGTGAAGCATGAAAGAGACGTTCTCGATGAGGAGCCACGGTACCGGGCCTTCAGCCAACAGGCGAAAGACCTCCTCGACGAGGCCTGACTGCTTGCCGGTGATTCCCGTGGTCCGACCCGCCTGACTGAGGTCCTGGCAGGGGAATCCCGCGGTTAGGAGCTCGACGTCTGCGGGTAGGCGACGAATCTCACGTACATCTGAATGGATGGGATCGCCAGGAAAGCGAGCGCGCAGCACCGCGCACGCCCCCTCGTCGATGTCACAGAAACCCACCGCTTGGTGTCCCGCCCGCTGCAACCCGAGTTCGAATCCGCCAATCCCAGCGAAGAGGCCAAAGGCCGACAAGCCGCGGCGGAGCGAGGGCATCGCGTCGTGCGCTTCGGATGGCGCTGCCGCACGCAAACGGGGTTGGCGGAGGCGCGAACCACTACTCTTCCCTGACATTGCGCCGCTCATCCTCTGATCACTCCGGCTTGCTTCCGACCAATATTCGCAGGGAGATTGCTTACCACGCAAGTCTAGCACGTCACTGCAACTGGTCGAATCTGCGCCGGAGGAGTGTCGCCATGCTGGGAATACGAGCGGTTCGGTCGAGCCTCCCCGGGAAGAAGCTCGACGCCGGCACGCTGGAGTTCGAGGTGCCGGTGCCGAAGGGGCAGGAGGTCAAGCTGAGCTACCGCGTGGCGGTAAGGTGGTGAGCGGAGCAGCGGGCTGCTCTCGAACGGCCCGCTCGAGCTGCTCGATGCGGACGAAGACGCAGTCGCCCACGACCGACTCACCGCGCAGGATGTCCTCGGCGAAGGTCTCGCAGTCGGGAGCGCCGCAGGCCGCGCAGTTCTTGCCGGGCAACCGCTCGAGCAGCGCGTCGCGCTGGTGGCGCAGGGCGATCGCCTCCCGCAGGCTCGAGGCCAGCGGCCGGACCGGGCGGGCCTCGATCTCCTTTTCGAAGTCGAAGAAGTTCTGGCGCAGGAGGGTCCGCAGCGTCTCTTCCTTGACCGGGCGCTGGCCCGCCAGCTGGCGCGAGAGGTGCTGGATGGTGCGCGCGGCGCGGTAGCGACCCTCGACCGTCAGGCCGCCCGAGATGCAGCCGTCGGGGCAGATGTAGGCCTCGATGAAGTCGACGCTGCGGAGCGTCCCGGACTCGATCCGGTCGAAGACGTGCTGGACGTCCTCGACCCCGCGGATCGTGAGCGTGCTCGAGGCCCGGAGCCCGGCGATCTCGCCGCCCGACATCGCCCAGAGCAGCCCCTGCGGGCTGACCTCGTGCGTCCGGATGTCGTCCTCCGGGGCCTCCTTGATCGCGTGCAGCAGCGGGCCGTAGAGCTCGGCGATCGAGATCGCGCCGTCGAAGTACGACTGCTCGAGTCCGACCGGGCTGAGGATCGAATGCATGATCGCGACGCAGGGGGTGATGAAGAAGAGGCCGATCTCGTGCGGCTCGACCGACAGCTCTGCGGCCAGCTTGCGGCGCAGCATCTTGGCGGCCAGCTCGCGGGCCGACTCGACCGGGACCAGGTGATCGAGCAGGTCGGGGTAGCGCAGCTGGACGATCCGCGTGATCGCGGGGCAGGTGACCGAGATCGCGGGCCAGGGGCCGCGGCTCTCGGCCAGGAAGGCGTCGGTCGCGCCGGCCACCAGCTCACACATCCAGGACAGGTCGTAGGCCCGGTCGAAGCCGATCCGCTCGAGCGCCTTGAGCACCTGGCCCGGGTGGACGTCCTTGCCGAACTGCGCGTAGAGCGTGATCGAGGGGATCGCGACCGTCACCTTGAACTTGCCCAGGTCCGACGGCGGGGTCGTCACCGAGCGGGCGGCCTCGTGCGGGCAGACGCGGGCGCACTCGCCGCAGTCGATGCACAGCTCGTGGTTCACCTGGGCCAGGTTGTCGCGGACGCGGATCGCCTTGGTGGGGCAGGCCTTGGAGCAGGCCACGCAGCCGGTGCAGCGCGCGATGTCGACGATGATGGAACGGGCCGCTTCCGTCATGGCTGCCTCAGGCGCCCTGGTCGAGCCGCACGGCGTAGCGCAGCGTCGTGCCGGAGCCGACGATCGACTCGATCGCGAACTCGTCGGAGTTCTTGCGGATGTTGGGAAGGCCGAGGCCGGCACCGAAGCCGCGCTCGCGCATCTCGGGAGTGGCCGTCGAGTGGCCCTCCTGCATCGCCCACTCGATGTCGGGGATGCCCGGGCCCTCGTCGGCGGCGACGACGCTGATGAGTTCGGGTGTGATCGTGAACACGAACTCTGCGCGGCGGGCGTACATGATGACGTTCATCTCGGCTTCGAAATTGGCGATCGACAGGCGGCGGATCGCGTCGGCCGCGATCCCCAGCTCGCGCAGCGTGGCCTTGATCGCGGTGGCGACGTTGCCGCCGTGCTCGAAGTCGTTCCCCTCGACGGCGAACGACTCGCGGTAGAGCACGTCCGGGCTCATGGCTTGCGCCTCGCGACGTGGCCCGCTTCGTAGAGCCGGCCGCAGGCCTCGAACATGTCGAAGCGGGTGGCGAGCAGCGGGATGCCGCGGCGCTCCGCCGTCTCGCGGACGTCGTCGATCGGGCGCTTGCCGTCGACGAAGACGATCGCGGGCATCTCGGCCACGTCCGCGGTGTGGACCGCCTGCAGGCTGGTCAGGCCGGTCAGGAGCACGTTGCCCGGGTGGGCGAAGGCCAGCACGTCGCTCATCAGGTCGGCCGCGAAGAAGCCGGTCGGCTCGAAACCGTCGAGCTGGTCGCTGCCGGAGATCACTTCGCAGCGCAGGAGCTCCAGCAGATCCGCCATCCGGAGCGGTTTCCGGGCAGCGGGATCGGCCGGGGGATGGCTCCCGCGGGTGCTCACCGGAGGCCGACCTCGTAGAGGCGCGTGGCGACCTGCCAGCGACTGAGCGGTGTCGCGAACAGCGCCAGCTCGGCCTTGTCCGCCATCTTCACCACGTCCTCGGCCGGGGTCTTGCCCTGGGCCACGATGATCGCGGCGACGTCCACCAGGTTGGCCGCGGCGATCACGTTGTTGTGGATCTGGGCCGTCACGAGCAGGCTCCCGGCGTGCGCGTTGGCGATCACGTCGCTGACCATGTCGGAAATATAGACCCCGGTCACGTCCTTGTCGTAGAGGTCTTTGGTCAGGGGCTTCAGTTCCAGCTTTTCGGCGATCTCCCGCAGTTTCATCGTGTCCCTCTCCGCCTGCCGCTCAGGCTTCCTCTTCCATCGTAGTCAAGCCGAAATCGATCATGACCTCGCCGTGCGACATGTCCTTGTACAGCCCGAAGCAGTCCGGGACGATCAGGATCTTCTTCTCCGCCGACCGCAGTCGCTCGTTGAAGGCCCGGTTGAGGATCGACAGCTTCTCGAGCGGCATCTGCCGCGGAGACCCGTCCGGGCCCTCGTAGGCGAGAGCGACGTAGATCGAGATCCGGTCCTCGTGGGCCAGCTCGCCGAGGCGGCGCAGGTCCGTGCCCGGCCGGGCGCAGCCGTAGTACATCAGCCCCAGCATCTCGCGGAAGGGGGTGATCGTTCCGGTCTCGCGGTCCAGAACGTCGAACTGGAAGGACTGCGCCATCCCGCCGTACTTCCAGATCCTGGCTCCCTCGCGGTACTCCTCTTTCGGAGGAACCGGCTCGGTCGAGAAGTAGGCGCGCGCGGCACCGCTGAAGACCTCCTTCTCGATGATCACGTAGCCGTTCTGCACGTTGACCATCTGGTAGCGCAGTGGCGCGGGTTGGCCGGTCATGGTCCGTCTGCCCCCTACGATTTCACGAACTGCTCGCGCTCTGTTTCCAGAATCGCCATGTGCTCGTCTTCCTCGGCGCCCAGCTCGAGGCAGATCTCCTGCTCGGGTCCGGCCGGCAGCGAGGCCGCCATCGACTTGAAGTAGTCGCGGTTGCGGCGCTCGATCTCGATCGCCTTGTCGTACAGGCCGAGCGGCCCGCCCCGCGGGTCCCGGAAGTCGATCCCGGCGAACAGCTCGTCGGCCAGCAGCGCGTCGGCATCGGGCCGGAGGTTCAGCACGGTGTCGTCCATGTGGGTGTGGTACTTCTCCTGCAGCGCGTGTAGGTGGTCCTTCTCGTGCAGGAAGAGCTGCTCGAGGATCGCCTTGAGCGTCGGGTCGGTCGCCTTCGCCATCGCCAGGCGGTAGAAGTGGTAGGTGTTCAGCTCGAACTGTACGGCGTCGCGGATCGGGCGGACCCGCATCGGGTCTTCGATCTCGCGCCCCGCGACCACCGCGACCGTCCCGCCGCAGAGGAAGCAGCGCCCGAACGGAAGCGCGAAGCCGGTCGAGAGCTTGTGACAACTCGTGCACTTCCAGGTGTAGCGCAGCTCGGCGCAGCAGACGATGTCCTCGGCCACGACCTGGCGGCACTTGGGACAGGTGGAAGGCATCGCTCTCACTCCTCCTCGAACTCGGTGGCCTCGGTGAACTCGCTGGGCGGCTTCGGAGCCAGCCCCAGGTGCTGCAGCATGCCGGCGGCGGCCTTGCGGCCGGCGCCCATCGCCAGGATGACGGTCGCGGCGCCGGTCACGATGTCGCCGCCCGCGTAGACGCCCGGCAGTGAGGTCGCGCCGGTCGCCTCGTCGATCTCGATGTAGCCCCACTTGTTGGTCTTCAGCCCGGGCGTGGTCTGCGCGATGATCGGGTTGGACGACGTTCCCAGCGCGCAGATCACGGTGTCGACGTCGATCAGCCGCTCGCTCCCTTCCTTCGGGATCGGCCGCCGGCGGCCGGAGGCGTCCGGCTCGCCCAGCGTCATCTCGACGCATTCCATCCCGGAGACCCAGCCCTCGTCGCTGCCGAGGATCCGCACCGGGTTGGTGAGCCACATGAACTCCACGCCCTCCTCCTGGGCGTGGTGCAGCTCCTCGACGCGCGCCGGCGACTCGGCCTCGCTGCGGCGGTAGACGACCATCACCCGCTCGGCGCCCAGCCGCAGCGCGACGCGCGCGGCGTCCATCGCGGTGTTGCCGGCGCCGACGACCGCGACCCGGCGGCCCATCCCGACCGGGGTGTCGTACAGCGGGCGCTCGTTGCCGCGCATCAGGTTGACGCGCGTGAGGAACTCGTTGGCCGAGAAGACGCCGTTGAACGCCTCGCCCGGGATGTTCATGAACCGCGGCGAGCCGGCGCCGGTGCTGATGAAGACGGCGCCGTAGCCCATCTCGGTCATCAGCTCGGGGATGGTGTGGAGCTTCCCGATCACCGCGTCCAGCTCGATCTTCACGCCGAGCTTCCGCAGGTTGTCGACCTCGACGTCGATGATGTAGTTCGGCAGCCGGAACTCCGGGATGCCGTACTTGAGTACGCCGCCCGCGACGTGCAGGGCCTCGAAGACGGTGACCTCCAGGCCGTGCTTGATCAGGTCACCGGCACAGGCGAGCCCGGCGGGGCCGGAGCCGATGATCGCGGCCTTCTTGCCCGGTCTTCGGGGCGCTGGGTGTTTCGTCCCAACCCCTGCCGAGTCCGAAATCGGCGACGAAGCGCTCGAGACGCCCGATCGCGACCGGCTCCATCCGCCCGCTCAGGATGCACGGCGCCTCGCACTGGCTCTCCTGCGGGCAGACGCGGCCGCAGACCGACGGGAGCGCGTTCGAGGCCTTCAGGATCCGGTACGACTCCCGCAGATCGTGGCGCGCGAGGGCGCCGATGAAGCCCGGGATGTCGATCCCGACCGGGCACCCGGGCACGCAGCGCGGCTTCTTGCACCCCAGGCAGCGGTCGGCCTCGCCCAGCGCGTCGTCGAGCGAGAACCCGAGGGTGACCTCCTCGAAGTTGTGCGCCCGGACGCCGGCCGGCTGCTCGGGCATCGGCGTGCGGGTCGGCCGGACCGTGCGCATCGTCTTGACGACGGGCGGCGCGCCGGGGGCCGGCGGCGGGAGCGGTTCCGGGACGGGCGGCTTGACGATCGACTCGACGGCGGCCACCGCCGGCGGATCGCTCGACGGGAGCCGGAGCGAGGCGACCCGCTGGGTCTCCCGGGCGTAGCGTTCGAGCGCCTCGCGCTCTTCCCATTCGAAGCGCTTCTGCCGCAGCATCAGCTCGTCGAAGTTGACCTTGTGGCCGTCGAAGTCCGGGCCGTCGACACAGGCGAACGCCATCTGGTCGTCGATCGTCACGCGGCAGGAGCCGCACATCCCGGTCCCGTCGACCATGATCGAGTTCAGGCTGACGAGCGTGTGGATCCCGCGCGGCCGCGTCACCTCGGCGCAGGCCCGCATCATGACGAGCGGCCCGATTGCGACGACCTCTTTCACGTCCGGGTGCGCGTCGAGCACCTGCTGCAACGCGTGGGTGACGAACCCCTTCATCCCGAACGAGCCGTCGTCGGTCGTGACCACCAGCTCGTCCGAATACCTCCGGAACCTGTCGTCCCAGAACATCAGGTCCTTGTTGCGGAACCCGATGATCGCGATCGTCGGGTTGCCCATCTCCTTGTAGGCGCGGAGCTGGGGGAAGACCGGCGCCACGCCGAGTCCGCCGCCGACGAGCACCGTCTTGCCGGGCGTTCCGATGTGGCTGGGCAGCCCGAGCGGCCCGACGAAGTCCAGCAGCTGGGCCCCCTCGGGAAGCTCCATCATCTGCCGGGTCGTCTTGCCGACCGTCTGGATCACGACGGTCACCGTCCCGCGCTCGCGGTCGAAATCGGCGACCGTCAGCGGGATCCGCTCTCCGGTCTCGTCGATGCGGACCATCAGGAAGTGGCCCGGCCGTGCGGCGCGGGCGAGGGCCGGCGCCTCCACGTCCCAGAGGAATGTCACCGGGCCGAACTGCTCGCGCTTGACGATGCGGTACAAGGCGCGCCCTCCGCGGGGAAGCGGCGACAGTCTATCCAGTCAGGGCCTTCTGGGCTTCGGCGATCGTCTTCTCGAACCAGCTTGCGAAGCGAGCCTCGAGGGCGTCGAGAGGGAGGGTCGCGGCGGGGACATCCGCGCGGCCCAGGCCGGTGGAGTCGGCCGGGCGCCGCGGCAGCGGGAAGCGGGCCAGGTCCCACGTCCCGTCGGCGTCGGGACTGTCCACCACGACGTCCCGGTAGATCGGCACGATCCGCCGGATCTCCTCGGTCACCGCGTCGACGCCGGCGTACTTCATCTTGAAGCGCAGCCCGAGGCGCGCCGTCAGCTCGCAGAGCAGCTGCCAGGTCTCGATCCCCGAGCGGGGCGCGACCGCGCGGCGGAAGCGCTGGACCCGCCGCTCCTGGTTCGTGAAGGTCCCGGAGGTCTCGGCCGGGGCCGAGAGCGGCAGGACGACGTCGGCCGCGCGGGTGGTCGCGGTGTCCACGACGTCGGCCACGACGAGCAGATCGACCGCCTCGAGCCCGGCCCGCAGCTCCTCCGGGAGGTCGGGCGTGCCGAAGGGGTCCTCGCCCAGCACCACCGCGACCTTGATCGCCTTGCGCCGCAAGAGGTCGGCCACGTCGGCGCACTCGCGGTCGAGGTCGAGCAGCGTCACGCACCACTCCCTCTCGAGCGCCTCGATTGCCGCCGCGTCGTCGGTCTTCTGGTACCCCGGGAACCAGGACGGGTGCGCACCCATGTCGAGCAGCCCCTGCATGTTCGACTTCTCGCGCAGCGCGAGGAAGCTGGCGCCCAGCGCGTCGGCCGCGGCGGCGAAGATCCGCTCGTCGCCGGCGACCCGCGGGCCGCGGAAGTCCTTGTTGAAGACGACGACCTTCAGCACGCTCTTGGCCAGGATCCGCGCCGCTTCGTCGAAGTCGGAGGGGTCGATCCCCGCGCGCTCCGCGAGCGTCGCGGTCGACAGACCGCGGGCGGCCTCGGCCAGCGCCGGGTGCGACTCGAAGGCGTCCCCGTCGCCCGCCGCGGCGGCGGCGAGCGCGACGAGCACCTCGGCTTCCGTTCCCGGCCGGCAAGGGAGCCAGACCTCGGCCAGGCTCGAGGTCCGGTTCTCGCCGGCGCCGACGTAGATCAGCTTCGTCCCCTGGCGGATCGCGCGCTTGGCCAGGAGATCGGCGACGAAGTGCTCGTCGTCGGTCCGGGAATTGACGACGACGATCGCCTGCGCGTCGAGCAGGTCGCGATAGGAGCCGGTCGAGACCACGTCCGGGCAGAAGAGATCGGGGTTGGCCAGCGACGCGAAGGTCGTCACGTTGTGGGTTCCCAGCGCAACCCGCGCGAACTTCTGGGCCAGGAAGATCTCCTCGTTGGAGAGGCGCGGCGAGACGAAGACCGCGATCTCGCGGCCCGGGATGCGCCGCTTGAGGTCCTTGAGGCGGCTCGCGGTGAAGGTCAGCGCGTCGTCGAGCGAAGTCGGCTGCTGTTCGCGGCCGCCGCGGATCCGCGGCACGACGAGGCGCTCCCGATCCTGGACCCAGCGGAACCCGAATCGGCCCTTGCGGCAGTAGTTGCCGCAGGTCACGGCGCTGTCCTCGGCGCGCGAGGCGTCGAGCAGCGTCTCGCCGTAGTACTCGTAGTTGAGCCGGCAGCCGACTCCACAGAAGTGGCAGACCGTCGGGACGCGCTCGCTCTTCCACGGTCCCGGCTTGTCGAGGTGCGACACTGCCGCGATCGCACCGGTGGGACAGGTGCCGATGCACAGTCCGCAGCTGACGCAGTCGGTCTCGAGCAGGCTCCCGCCGAGCGCCGGGCGGACCACCGTGGCGAAACCGCGGTTGACGAAGCCGTAGGCCGAGACGCCGACGACTTCACCGCACATCCTCACGCAACGGCCGCAGAGGATGCACTTGTTCGGGTCGAGTGTCATCAGCGGGTGCGACCGGTCCACCTCGTGGTGAAGCGCTTCGCCGACGAACGAGGTGATGTCGACGCCGTACTCGGTGGCGTACTTCCGGAGGTCGCAGGTGAAGAGCGCGTCGCAGCCGCACTCCAGGCAACGGTGCGACTCGGCGAGGACGTCCTCCAGAGTGAAGCCGGTCTCGACCTCGGTGAAGCTGTTCTTCCGCTCCTCGATCGAGATCAGCGGCATCGGCCGCGCGGCGGGGGTGGTGCGGTTCGGCAGGTCGGCGACCGTGACCTTGCCGAAAGTGTCCCTGCGGCTGAAGAACTCCCACGGCTCGGGTTCCGCCTTGCCCCGAGTCAGGTAGGCGTCGATCGCGTGCGCGGCCTTGCGGCCGGCGGCGATCGCCTCGATCGCGGTCGCCGCGCCGGTGACGACGTCGCCGCCGGAGAAGACCCCCTCGACCGAGGTCTCGAAGGTCTGCTCGTTGACCTGGATGGTCTTCCAGCGCGTCAGGTTGAGCATCTCCCCCTGCGGCAGGAAATTCGGGACCCGGCCGCCGATCAGCTCGCTCACCGTGGTGGCCTGGCCGATCGCGGCGATCACGAAGTCGCACTCCTCGACGTACTCCGAGCCGCGCAACGGCTTGGGGCTGCGGCGTCCGGAGGCGTCCGGCTCCCCCAGCTCCATCCGGATGCACTCGAGCCCCGCCACGCGCCCGTCCTTCTCGAGCACGCGCACCGGGGCGGCGAGGAACTCCATCGTCACGCCCTCGTGGCCGGCCTCGACGATCTCGACCTCGTTGGCGGGCATCTCGGCCCGGGTGCGGCGGTAGAGGATCGTCACGTTGGCGGCGCCGACGCGCAGCGCGGTGCGCGCGCAGTCGACCGCCGTGTTGCCGCCTCCGACGACGATCACCCGGCCGTGCAGTTTCGGCGCGCGCCGCAGGCCGAAGTTCTTCAGGAACTCGATCCCCGACAGCACGCGCTCCGTGCGCTCGTTCTGCACCCGCATCTCGGTGCTGTCCCAGGCGCCGATCCCCAGGAAGACCGCGTCGAACCCGTCATCCTCCCGCAGGCTCCGGACCGTGAAGTCGGCGCCCAGCGCGACGTTGGTGGAGAGTTTCACGCCGAGGTCCAGGATCTGGTTGACCTCGAGGTCCAGGATCTCCTTCGGCAGGCGGTACTCCGGGATCCCGTAGCGCAGCATGCCGCCGGCCTCGGGCATCTTCTCGAACATCTGCACCGAGAACCCGCGGAGCGCGAGGTAGTAGGCGCAGGACAGGCCGGCCGGGCCGGCACCGACCACGGCGACGCGGTGCCCGTTGGGCGCAGGGATCGTCGGGACCACGGAATCCGTCCGTCCCAGGTCGAGATCCGCGAGGTAGCGCTTGATGTAATCGATTCCTACCGCCTGGTCGAGCAGGTTGCGGCGGCAGCCCGAGACCTCGCACGGCCGCGTGCAGACCCGCCCGCAGATCGCGGGGAGCGGGTTCCGGTCCTTGATCAGGCGGATCGCGTCGTGGTACTTGCCCAGTGCCGCCAGCGCGATGTAGCCCTGGATGTCGATCCCGGCCGGGCAGGCGAGCTGGCAGGGCCCGATGCAGTCGGCGTAGTGGTTGGACAGCATCAGCTCGAGCGCCGCCTTGCGCGAGCGACGGACCTCGTCGCTCCCGGTCTCGACGCTCATCCCGGCCGCGACCTTGGTCGAGCAAGCCGGGAGCAGCGTGCGCGCGCCCTTCACCTTGACGACGCAGACATAGCAGGAAGAGAACGGCTCGAGCTGGCGGTCGTGGCACAGCGTGGGGATGGTGTCGATCCCGTTGTCGCGCGCGGCTTCCAGGATCGTCTGCCCCGACTCGGCAATGACCCGCTTGCCGTCGATTTCCAGCTTGACCAGACCCATCGAGTACCTCCGGTCAGTCCCTCACGGTCAGTCCCTGACGATGGCGTCGAAGCGGCAGGCGTTGTAGCACTCGCCGCAGACGATGCAGAGCTCCTGGTCGATCACGTGCATGACCTTCCGGCTGCCCGTGATCGCCTCGGTCGGGCAGGCCTTGAGGCAGAGCGTGCAGCCGTTGCAGTCGTCGGTGATGGTGAAGGTGAGCAGCTTGGCGCAGTGGTGGGCCGGGCACTTCCGGTTCGCGATGTGGGCCTCGTACTCCGAGCGGAAGTACTTGATCGTCGTGAGGACGGGGTTGGGCGCCGTCTGTCCCAGGCCGCACAGCGAGCTGTTCCGGACCTGCTGGGCCAGGTCGGCCAGCAGGTCGATGTCACCCTCCTGCCCCTTGCCCTCGGTGATGCGGGTCAGGATCTCCAGCATCCGCTTGGTGCCGACGCGGCAGAAGGTGCACTTGCCGCACGACTCGCGCTGCGTGAACTCGAGGAAGAAGCGGGCGATGTCGACCATGCAGGTCGTCTCGTCCATCACGACGAGTCCGCCCGAGCCCATGATCGCGCCGGTCTTGTTGATCGACTCGTAGTCGATGACGGTGTTCTGCAGCTCGGCCGGGATGCAGCCGCCGGAGGGGCCGCCCATCTGGACCGCCTTGAACTTGCGGTCGCCCTTGATTCCGCCGCAGACGTCGAAGACGATCTCCTTGATCGAGATCCCCATCGGGACCTCGACCAGGCCGCCGTCCTTGACCTTGCCCGCCATCGCGAAGACCTTGGTCCCCTTGCTGTCCTTCGTGCCGAGGCGGTTGAAGGCCGCGGCGCCGTTCTGGACGATCCACGGGACGTTGGCGAAGGTCTCGACGTTGTTGATCGAGGTCGGGCAGTCCCACAGCCCCTTGGTGGCGGGGAAGGGGGGACGGACCCGCGGCATGCCGCGGCGGCCCTCGATCGAGGCGATCAGCGCCGTCTCCTCGCCGCAGACGAAGGCGCCGGCGCCCTCCTTGAGCTTGACGTGGAACGAGAAGTTCGAGCCCTGGATCCCGTCGCCCAGGAAGCGGCGCTCCTCGGCCTGCCGGATCGCGATGTTGAGCCGCTCGATCGCCTTGGGATACTCGGCGCGGACGTAGATGTAGCCGTGGTCGGCGCCGATCGCGTAGCCGGCGATCGTCATCCCCTCGAGTACGGAGTGGGGATCGCTCTCCAGCACGGAGCGGTCCATGAACGCCCCGGGGTCGCCCTCGTCGGCGTTGCAGATGATGTACTTGTGCGGGCCGGGCGCGAGCCGCGTGAAGCGCCACTTCATCCCGGTCAGGAAGCCGGCGCCGCCGCGGCCGCGCAGGCCGGACTCGACGATGACGTTGATCAGCCCGTCGGGATCGCCATCGGCCAGGACCCTGGCCTGCGCCTTGTAGCCGTCGCGCGCGACGTAGTCGTCGATGACCTCGGGGTCGATCACGCCGCAGTTCCGGAGGACGATCCGCTGCTGGCGGTCGAGGAACGACTTCTCGCTCCCCTCGCCGGCGCTCGACCAGACCAGCCACTCGGCGACCGGCTTGCCCTGCCCGACGTGCTCGTCGAGCAGGCGCTCGACGCGGTCCGCGCCGATCGGGCCGTAGAGGAAGCGCGCCCCGTCGTCGTGACGGATCTCGACGAGCGGCTCCCGGTAGCACATCCCGATGCAGCCGGCGCGCGCGAGCTCGACGCCGTCGGGCGCCGCAGCCAGCTTGGCCGTGACGGCGCGCAGCGTCTCCTCCGCGCCGGCCGCGATGCCGCAGGTGCCGAGGCCGACCAGCACGCGGGTCACGAGTGGTCCTCCTTCTGGAACTTCTTCACCAGCTTGACCACCGAGGACGGGCTGAGGTTCCCGTAGGTGGTGCTGCCGATCATCAGAGCCGGCGCCAGGCTGCAGCAGCCCAGGCAGGACACGGTCTCCAGCGTGAACTTCCGGTCGGGCGTCGTCTCGCCGTTGGCGATCCCGAGGTGCTTGCCGATCGCCTGCGTCACCTCGATTGCGCCGCTGACGTGGCAGGCGGTGCCGTGGCAGACGCGCACCAGGTGCTTGCCGACCGGCTTGAGCCGGAACTGGGCGTAGAAGGTGGCGACGCCGTAGATCTGCGACAGCGGGATCCCGGACTCGCGCTGGATCCGCAGCAGGCCGTCGCGGCTGAGGTAGCCCTCCTGCTCCTGCGCCTGCTGGAGCAGCGGGATCAGCCGGCCCTGCTCGCCGGCGAAGCTCTGGTTCTTGAAGTCGTACTTCCGGTGCGAGGACATCGCTGCGGTCTCCGCTCAGTCGTGCGGTGTCTTGAGCATGCGATTGACGAGCGACATCATCTGGTCGACGTCGCCGAAGCCGCCGAGTGCGTGCCCGCGGCAGCCACGTCGCGAGCAGAACTCGAGGTAGCCGCCGCTCGTGATGTTGATCGACGCCATCGGCGCGCCGCAGAGCGTGCAGGGGTGGCGCAGCATCAGCGACGCGTCGCAGTGCGGGCACCGGAACTCGACCGTCGCCCCCTCTCGGATCGCCAGGTCGGTCGTGATGCCGTGGTCGCCGAAGACCGCGCTCAGGAAGACGGCGCCGTCCTGGTTCTGCTCGTCGACATGGGCGTCGAGGTGGACCGTCGCCCCCTCCGTCAGGATCGCCCGGCAGGCGGGGCACTCCATCTCGAGAATCAAGAGGTGCTGGCTCATCACGGGCCTCCCGGGTGCGCGCGGCGTCCCCGGCGCGAGGGGGTGGTTCGACCGGAGCCGCCGCCGGCAGCGCGCCGAGAAAACACGCCCGGCGGCGGCGATACTCGGCCGCACTCCGAAACGGGCAGACCCGACGCCGTGGGGGGCGGGAGCTATCCCTGAATGCCCCGGCTCGATCCAACCTTACGCGCCGGGAAAGAGCTAGGCAAGCGGCATTGTTAGTTAGTATCTTCCGGCAATATATTCGCCTTGTATTCGCCTTGCCGGTGCCGGCCTCAGGGCCGCCAGTCGTACCCGATCTTCAGGAAAACGGTCCGGTCGGTGAGGTGGAGCGGGACGGCCTCCGACTCGAAAGACCGCTCGTCGAAGCCGGCGAAGAAGACGGTCTGGGGGCCGAGCTTGTAGGCGAAGAGGAACTGGCCCAGGAGCCGGCGCTCGCGGGCGAGGGGGAGGCCGTCGTCCTCGCCGCCGCCGGCGCCCGCGCCGTACAGGTCGAGGTTGCGGTCGATGGCGGTCCACTGGACGACCAGCCGGACGAAGGTCCGCACGTCGAACTGGTAGATCAGGCGGGCGTTGGCCTGGTTCGCGGTGTAGAGGCGGCCGCCGGCCTCGTCGAAGCGCTCGTACTCGTCGTCCAGCTGCAGGTAGAAGTGCCGGCCGGCGTTCCAGGTCAGGCCCGGCTCGATCACGAGCTGCCGCCCGGGACGGTTGTTCACGTAGTCGATGCCGTCGCCGTAGAAGGCGGAGAGCGAGGTCGTGAAGTCTCCCGTCGGCCGCACGTTGCCGAAGAACCGGATCCCGCGCTGGTCGTAGACCGTCCCCCGGAACGACTCGCGGACCCGCATCGGTCGGAGCTGGCCGACGACTGGTAGGGGCCGCTGTAGTTCAGCTCGACCGCCCACTCGTCCTCGAGCAACTCGCCGGCGGTGTTCTCGGCGCGCTCCCACTCGGCGAAGATCCGCAGACGCGTCCACCACGACCCGGGTGCGGCGTAGAAGCTGCGCCCGCCGGAGAGGTAGGCCGAGCGGAGATCGATCCGCGGGATGAAGCCGGCGTCGGCGCGGAAGCCGGGGGAGCGCGTGCCGGCCCCGGCGTACCAGCTCCAGAAGCGGGCCTCGTGGGCGTAGTCCGCGGTCCAGCCGGTACCCGAGAACGTCCGATCGGCTGCTCGAACGCGCGGGCGAAGGCGTCCGGATAGTCGGTCGAGGTGGTCAGCCACTGCGCGGTCACCACGTCGGCAGGGGAGAGGCGGAGGACGCCGTCCAGGCCGCCGGCGAAGTTCCGGTAGCCGCGATCGACCGGCTCCGCGGTGTCGTCCGGATCGAGGTCGGCGTCGGCTTCCCCGTCGCGCAGGGTGGCGATCGCCCCGAGCGAAGAGCCGCTGCCGATGTCGCGGCGGTAGCGCAGCACGCCGGTCGTGTTCGCGCCCGGGAAACCGGTGCCGAACGAACCGTCGGGGAAGGGGAGCACGAAGGCGGTCGGCTCGTCCCGGGCCACGAAGGCGCCGAGGCTGTTGCGCCCCTCGCGCATCGTGATCTTGGCGACGGCGGAAGGGTCGACGATCGTGCGGGTGTAGACCACGCCGATCGGCGTGGCGAACAGGTCGGCCCCCTCGAGGAAGAGCGGGCGCTTTTCGGGGTAGAAGAGCGCGAAGCGGTTGTTGACGTCGAGCTGGAGCGCGTCGGCCTCGATCTGCGAGAAGTCGGGGTTGAGCGCGAGATTGAGGCTCGAGTTGGGGGTGAAGCCCCAGCGCGCCGAGAGCCCGGCGTCGACCTCGTTCTGCTCGAACCTCGAGGTCGCGCTCGGACGCCGGCAGGCCGGACGGGCCGTCGGCGCGGGCCTCGCTGCGCAGCCAGGTCAGGGTCGGAAGCAGCTCGATCGCCGGGCCCGGCCGCGGCGCCTCGGGCAGCGCGATCCGTCCGAGCTGGCAGAACCAGCAGTTGTCGTCGCGGTCGACGGGAGAGGACTGGGTCCGGACGCGCTCGGTGCGCGGCCGCTGCCGGAAGGCGACGAACCCCCAGGACTGGGGGCCGCCGCCGCGCGGGTAGCGCAGCGACCTGAAGGGGATCGCGAGCTCGACCGTGAAGCCTTCGGGACCGACCCGCCCGGCGGACTCCCAGAGCTCGTCCCAGCTGCCGTCCTCGGCCGGAGCGCCCGGCGACGTTGAACCCCCGCCCCTCGCCGTCCTGCTGGGCGCGCGAGTCCATCTGCACCCCGTAGGGGTTGGCCGCGAACAGGTAGCCGTGGCGCTGGTCGTCGAACGGGTCGAGCAGCACGCCGACGAGGTCGTTGCGGTAGGCGGTGTCGCGGTCGGTGTAGTGCGCGCGGATCCGGTCCGGGGGCGGGGTCCTCGGCGCGGAAGCCGACGTAGAGGTTGGCGTCGTCGAAGAGCAGGAGCGCGGTCGTCGAGACCGGGGCCGGCGAGTTGTCGCCGGGGTAGACCTCGTACGGGAGCGGGATCGCGAGCGCCTGCTGCCACGCGGCTTCGTCGAGGACGCCGTCGATCTTCACCGGGCCCTCCGCGCGCGGCACGGCGCCGAACTCGGGGCCGGAGATCGCAATCGCCGGGTGGGCGGACAGGGCCAGCGCGGCGAGGACGGAGAAAACGACCGTCTCGCGAGGCGTAAGCCGGCGGCAGCGGCGACGGTGGAACACGGGCCTCGATGGACGATCCGGGCGGGTGGGACAGTGTGATGCCGCGACGCGGCGAAGGCTACGGGGTGTCGCGCCCGTCGGCCGGTGCCGCCTACGGGCAGGCCCCCGCGATGCGCGGCGTCCCGGCGGAGTCGGTCCCGGCGTTGGCGCCGCAGGCGTTCCGGCTGCGCGCGACGTAGAAGAACGCGGCGGCCGGGATCGCGCCGTCGTGCGCGGTCAGCGCGCTCACGTTCTTCGCGACACAGAACCCGTCAGCGCGGTCCCGTTCTTCGCGAGACAGAACGGCGTCGAGAAGTTGTTCGCCGCGGGGCTGCGCAGGAGGTCGTAGCGTACCGCCGTCCCGCCGGGGGCGGCGGGCGGGGACCAGCCGAGCAGCGTGCGGTCGAGGACGCTCGGGAAGACGAGGTCGAGCGCGGGCGAGGGGAGAGCCCACGCGGTGTTGTCGGCGGGCGCGCAGTCGCCGGCGTCCGGCACGCCGTCGCCGTCGCCGTCGGGGCCGCCGGCGACCGCAGTCGTCGCCGTCGACGCGTCGTTGCCCGGGACGACGTCGAGCGTGGCGCTCGTGACGCGCGCGGTGTTCGTGATCGTAGCGGGGGCCGTGCCCGGCGCACCGGCGACGACCGTCACCGTCGCCGCGCCGCCGCTTCCGATCGTCCCGAGGTCGCAGGTCACGGGCACGGTGGCGCCGCACGAGCCCTGGCTCGGCGTCGCCGAGACGAGCGTCGCGTTGGCCGACAGGTCGTCGCGCAGCGTGACGACGGATGCCGGGTGGGCGCCGGCGTTCGACACCGTCACGGTGTAGGTGACGTTCGCGCCCGGGGCGACCGGGTCCGGCGCGTCCACCTGCGTCACGGCGAGGTCGGTTGCCGGCTTGACCCGGCAGTCGTGGGCGATCGAGACCAGGTAGTCGCCGGCCGGCCCACTCGACCAGCCGACGCGCACGTAGTGCGTGCCGCTCGCGCGCACCCGCCAGATGAGCCCTTCCGCCGGCGAGTTCGGCGTGGTCGACTCGAGGTTCCCGGCGCCGGAGGCGGTGGTCGAGAGCGAGCCGGTGTCGTTGACCGAGCGCAGCGTCACGCCGGCCGGGTCGAGCAGCGCGAGGGTCGGGTTGAAGGGGGTGTTGTTGCGCGTGGGGTCGGGGTCGAGCCCGACCACGAGCAGCTCGCCGGCACTCGCCGTCAGGGCGAAGAGGTCGACGTCGGCGGTCGACGCCAGCGCGCCGGAGAAGTACTCGTTGGCGCCGGCCGTCGCCTGTGCGACCGCATCGTTCGGCTCGATCTCCGGCGTTGCGCCGGACGACGGCGGCTGGATCACCGCGTACAGCCGGTACGGCTCGCTGACGGCCGAGACGCTGAAGGGGGAGACCCGGACGTACGCCGCCGCTGCCGGCGCGATCGTCCCGGCGACGTTCGGGGCCAGCGCGCCGAAGGGCGCGTCGTTGTTCTGGTCGTCGTACTCGAGCGTGTCGGTCGATGTGGTCACGCGCAGGTCGAAGTCGGTCGAGTTCGCGGCCACGCCGTCGGCGAGGGCGAAGACGCGCGCGCTGGCGGCCGGCACGCCGAGCCGGAAGAAGTCGGCCTCGGAAGCGGTGCCGATCGAGCCCTCGATGCCGCACGCCGGTTCGTTGGCGGTGGCGGGGGTCCCGTTCGGCTCCGTCTCGCGGGTGCAGCGGTTGACCTCGACCGTGAAGGGGCTCCCGCTGCTGAAGGTGTTCTCGTCGACATAGAGGTAGACCGCCTGCCCGGAGGAGAGCGCGACGCAGTCCGTCTCCTCGGCGCCGTTGCCGGTGTTGCGGTTGGCCGCCTCGAGGCACCCCGTGACGTTCGCCGGCGGGGCGGCCGCCGGGCAGTCGCCGGCCAGGTAGAGCACCGGGTTGAGGGAGGTCGAGAACCCCGTGATGCGGAACGAGTAGAGGCCGGCCGAAGGGGCGGTGAACGAGTAGACGACGTCGCGGCCGATCGCCGTCGAAGCCGTCTGGCCGAGGCCCGTGAAGCACGGGCTGCCGGCCGGAAGCTCGGTGTTGTTCGCGCCGAACTGGTTCTTCCCGGCGAGCGGCGTGTCGAGCGCGAGCGGCGTGGCCGCCCCGCAGGTGTCGTTCGCCGGCGGCGCGTTGTAGTCGACGCGCAGCTGGACCGCGGTATTCCCCGCCGTCGGCGCGACGTTGCTGTACTTGTAGGCGAGGATGTAGTAGGTCGTCCCCGCCGCCAGGTTCAGGCCGTTCAGGACCGACTGGCTCCCCTCGTTCGTGCAGGAATCGTCGTCGCACGCGCCGCCGACCTGGGTGAACGTCCCCGCGCAGGTTCCGTTCGACGAGGTGTAGACCGCGAGGACCGTGTCGTCGACGGTCGTCCCGGTCGGGGCGTCGGCGCAGAGCGAGAGGTTGTAGCTCCCGGTCACCGACGGCGTGAAGGCGTACCACGTGCCGCGCGAGACGTTGGGCTGGCACGAGGGCTTGGACGGCGGGTCGCCCGCGTCGGTGGCGTACGTGATGTTCGGGTCGAGCGAGGTGAGGTAGGGGAAGGGCCCGGCCGGCGGGACGACCTCCGCCCCGGAGCAGAGGTCGTTCGCCGGTGGCGTTGGGTTGCGGTTCACCAGGACCTGGACCGCCGTGTTTCCGGCCGTCGGAGGCGTCGTGCCGAACTTGTGGACCAGGATGTAGTACGGGGTTCCCGCGCTCAGGCTGACCACACTAATCAGCGCCTGGCTGGTCTCGCTGACGCACGCGTTGTCGTCGCAGGCCCCGGAGACCTGCGTGAGCGCCCCGCCGCAGTTGCCGTTCGACGAGGTGTAGACCGCGAGCACGGTGTCGTCGACCGTGGTTCCGGTCGGCGAGTCGGCGCAGGTCGAGACCTCGTAGCTGCCGCTCTCCGCCGGCGTGAAACGGTACCAGAGGCTGCGGGAGACATTGGCCTGGCAGGACGGCGTCGGGGGGTCGCCGGTCGTGGTCGCGGCCGTGATGTCGGCCGTGACCGAGCTCAGGGCCGGATAGGGGCCGGCGGGGATCACCTCGGCCCCGGGGCACTGGTCGTTGCCGGGCGGCGGCGCATTCCTCGCGATCCGCACCTGGACGGCGGTGTTGCCGGCGGTCGGGGCCGTCGTCCCGGACTGATGGATGAGGAGGTAGTACTTCGTTCCCGCGGTCAGGCCGATCGACGGGAGGACGGCCTGGCTGACCTCGTTGTCGCAGCCGTTGTCGTCGCAGGCGCTGCCGACCGGCGTGAAGGTCCCGCTGCAGGTCCCGTTCGACGAGGTGTAGAGGGCGAGCACCGTGTCGTCGACGGTCGTGCCGGTCGGCGCGCCGGCGCAGGTCGAGATCTCGTAGGCCGCTGTCTGATCCGGCGTGAAGGTGTACCAGACGCTGCGCGAGACGATCGCCTGGCACGACGGCGCACCCGGATCGCCGGTCGAGGTGGCGTTGGTGATGTCCGGCGCGAGCGAGCCGCTGACCGGGTAGGACCCGGCCGGGATCGCCTCGGCCCCCGCGCACTGGTCGTTGGGCGGCGCGGCCGCCGGGGCGGTGACGCGCAGCTGGATGTCGGTGCTGCCCGGGATCGGCAGGAGCCCGGAGTAGGTGTAGGCCACGACGAAGTACTTCGTGCCCGCGGTCAGGGCCAGGTTGGCAATCGCCGACTGCACGGCTTCCACGGTGCAGCCGTCGTCGTCGCAGCCGCCCGCGACCTGCGTGAAGGTGCCAGTGCAGCCGCCGTTGGACGAGGTGTAGACCGCCAGGATGGTGTCGTCGACGGTCGTTGCCGTCGGCCCGTCGGCGCACAGGGACAGCGTGTGCGGGCCGCTCGTCCCCGGCGTAAAGGTGAACCAGACGCTGCGCACGACGCTCGCCTGGCAGCTCGGCAGCGGCGGATCGCCGGTGCTCGTCGCGTCGGTGATGTCGTAGATCCCGGTGAGGTAGGGGAAGGGGCCGGCGGTCGGGACGTTCTCGGCGCCGGCGCAGAGGTCGTTGGTCGGTGGGGCGTCCGTCCCGGGCGCGGCGTCCGGGGCCGCGGGCGACGGGACCGGCTTCGGCTCACCCTTCGGCTCGCTCCTCGACTCCAGGTCGCCGCGGGTGATCAGCCCGGCGACGTGATACGGGGGAGCGTGACCGTCGATCCCCAGCGTCAGCCGCAGGCCGGCGACTGCTCCCGTCGCGTCGAGGATCGGCTCCCACGACGCCGGGATCTCGCGCCCCGCGTCGTCGTGCGCGTTGAGCTGGCCGTAGACGAAGACCGGCGCGCTGTCGTCCAGCCGGTACTCGAACGAGCGCCCGTCCTCGGCGAGCTTCGGCGCCAGCGCGCCGCCCGTGGCGTACTCGAACACGAGCGGTCCCGGAAGCGGCCCGTCGACGGTCAGGCCCAGCTCGAGGCCCCGCGGGGTGTTGACGTACCACTCGACGAAGCCGCCGCGCGAGAACTCCGCGCGCGATCCGGTGACGCGCGGCGAGGTCCGGCGAACCGGGACGACCGCGTCCGCAGGTCCCGCCGCGACCAGGGAAAGCGTGGCGTCGAGCCCGGGGCGCACGGGGTCGAGCGCCGCGACGCGGACCCCCGCGTCGACGGCCTCGATCGTCATCGGCTGCTCGGCGTTCGACGCGCGGTGGCCGTTCGGCGAGGGTACGAAGTCCTGCGCCGTCGCGGCGAGGCACGCGCAGAGCAGCGCCGTCGCGGCCGCCGCCCGCCGTGCAAGACGAAGCTCCGGATGAAGCATCGAACCACCCCCACGCGCTGCTGGAAGGTACGCCGGACGGCGGGGGGCGTCGAAGTAACTGGGTGTTTCAAGCGGCGGAGGGCGCTGCGGGCCGGCACGGAGGCCGGCCCCTACGTCACTTGACGAGGACGATGTCCACGCGGCGGTTGCGCGCGCGTCCCTCCGGCGTCTCGTTGGGCGCGACCGGCCGGAACTCGCCGAAGCCGGTGATCGCCATCCGCGACGGGTCGATCGCGCCGTGCTCCAGCAGGTAGTAGGCGACGTTCAGCGAGCGGGCGACCGAGAGGTGCCAGTTGGAGGGGTAGTCGCCGGTCCGGATCGGCGCGTTGTCGGTGTGCCCCTCGACGCGGATCTCGTTGGGGACCGACGACACCGTGCGCGCGATCTTCTCCAGCACCGGCAGCGCCTCCGGCCGGAGCGCCGCCTGAGCCGGGTCGAAGAGCAGCACGTCGGCGACCGAGACGGTCACGCCGCGCTCGGACTCGGAGAGGGCGATCTGCGCGTTTTCCAGCGCGTCCCCCAGCGACTCCTTGACCATCTCGCGCAGCTTCTCTTCCTGCTCCTTCGGCAGGACCGGGGCGGAGAGCGCACCGGCCTGGCCGTCGAGGATCCCGGCACCGCCGCCGAAGATCTGTGAGAAGGCCGACATCACCTCCTCGAACTTCTTCGCGTCGACCTGCGAGCCGGCGTAGAGGATGACGAACAGGCCCAGCAGCAGCGTGATCAGGTCGGCGTAGGTCAGCAGCCAGCGCTCGGAGCTGTCGTGCTCGCCCTCGTGGCGCTTCTTCCGGCCCATGGATCAGCGGCCTTCCTGCTGCGCGCCCGGCAGCATCGACTGCAGCTTGGCCTTCGTGATCCCCGGCGCCTCGCCGGCCTGGATCGAGAGCACCCCCTCGAGCACCACCTCCATCGCCATGCTCTCCTCGGCGTGGATGTTCTTCAGCTTGTCGGACAGCGGCAGGAAGATGATGTTGGCGGTGAAGACGCCCCACAGCGTCGCGATGAAGGCGGTCGCGATCCCCTTGATCAGCTCGGTGGGCTCGCCGCCGGCGTGCGACAGCGTGGCGATCAGCCCCATGACCGTCCCGATGATCCCCATCGTCGGCGCGTAGCCGCCCATCTTGGCGAAGACGCTGGCGTTGGCGTTGTGGCGCTCGGCGACGTAGTTCATCTCCGATTCTGCGACCGTGCGCAGGCTGCCCGGGTCCATCCCGTCGATCGCCAGGCCCAGCAGCCGCTTCAGGAACGGGTTCTGAATCTTGGGGAGTTCCTTCTCCATCGCCAGCAGCGACTGACGCCGCACCTGCTTGGCGATCTCGCCGATCTCGTCGATCAGCTTGCGCACGTCTTCCTTGGGGGCGAAGAAGGCGATCATCGCGAACTTGGGGATCGCCAGGAACTGCTTGAGCGAGACGCCGATCATCGCCGTCGCCGCCGTGCCGCCGAAGACGATCATCATCGCGGGGATCAGGATCAGCTTGTCCATCGTCCCGCCTTCGAGCAGGAACGAGCCGAAGATCGACAGGCAGCCGACCACCAGGCCGGCCACGGTTCCGATCTCGAGGGACTTGCTCATCGGGAACGACTCCGCGGGACGGGCAGCCCGTCCCCCGGACTCTCTTCGGCCCCCCGGGGGGGACCTTGACACCGGAAGGCCGCCTTACCCGTCCCCTTCTCGGGCTTGTTCCGGAGGCCCCGCCGGGCGCCCCCCCTCCCCCCCGGGGGGGAGCGCCCCCCCTCGGCCCCCGGTGGCGGCTGCCCGGGAGACCGGCGACCTATAATCAGGGGTCTCCCGGAGGCCCCGGATGGAGTCGCTCGCCCTACCGCTGCAGGTCCTTGCCGGCATCGCGCTCGCCGCGTGCGCGGGGCTGCGGGCCTTCGTGCCGCTGTTCATCGCCGGCCTGGCGGCGCGGTTCGAGGTCGCGCAGTTCGTGCTGGGCGAGCACTTCCTGCCCAACTCCGGCTTCGCCTGGATCGGGTCGACCCCTGCGCTGATCGTCTTCGGGACGGCGGTCGTCGTCGAGCTGCTGGCGGACAAATCCCGGTCGTCGATCACCTGCTCGACCTGATGCAGACCTTCGTCCGGCCGCTGGCCGGGCTGCTCGTGATGGCCGTGTCGCTCGAGAGCCTGTCGCCGATGAGCGCGACGATCGTCGGACTGCTCGTCGGCTCCCCGGTCGCGGCGGGGGTTCACGCGGCCAAGGCGAAAATCCGGCTGGCCTCGACGATCAGCACGGCCGGCCTCGCGTCTCCTTTCCTCTCGATCCTCGAGGACCTCCTGGCGCTGGTCGGCTCGGTGCTGGCGGTCGTCGCGACGCTCGTCGCCGTGCTGCTGATCGTGGTCGGCGTCCTCCTGACCTGGCGGCTCTTCCAGGGGTTCCGGCGCCGGGTGGTCGCGATCGAGCAGGAGTACACCCAGCGTTCGTAGGATCCGACCCCCTCCGGGGGGCGGCCCAAGCCGGGGGACGGTATCTTTCCGCCCATGCGCCGCCCGAACCTCTCCAGACCAGCCGTGCCGGCCGTCCTGGCCGTCCTGTCCCTCCTGCTCGCCCTCCCGGCCGCCCGGGGGGAGGGGGTCGAGCTTCCCGTCGACGCCGAGCTCGACACCACCAAGCTGACGATCCAGATCCGGAGCGGGCGGATCGAGGTGGTGCTCGACCCCGAGGAAGAACCGCAGCTGCTGATCGAGGACCTCGAGCACGGCGCGGCCACCGAAGGGTTCGTGACGCTCGAGCGCGCCGACAACGTCCTGACGATCACCCAGCCGCACGGCGAGGAGAGCGTCGCGCCGCGGCTCGCGATCAAGATCATCGCGCGGCCGGGCCTGGTCCTGACGATCAACGGCGAGTCGCTGGAGGTGACGGTCGAGGGGCGGGTGGAGGCAGATCCCGCCAAGGCCCCGGCCGCGGGCGCGATGTTCGACGAGGCGGCGATCGCCCCGGCGGCCGCGCAGCTGCGGATCGCGGTCGACGACTCCGACGTGCGGGTCAGCCGTGCGAGCGGCGCCTCGCTGGCCGGGCGCGGCTCGCGCTTCACCTTCGAGGACTGCAGCGGGCCGCTGCTCGCCGAGCTGAACTCCGCCCGGCTCGTCGCGAGCCGGCACCACGGCCTCGTGCGCTTCAAGGGCGACGGCGGCGACGTCGAGGTCGCCGAGCTCGACGGCGCGCTGCGCTTCACGATGGACGGCGGGACGCTGACCGTGAACGGCGGCCGCGGCAGCCTGCAGGGCGAGGCCGAGAGCGCCAACGTCGCGCTCGAGGGATGGCAGGGGACGGTGCAGCTGAGCGGCGTCTCCGCGCGGCTCGAGGCGCGCCGCAGCGGCACCGAGAACGCGCTGCTCTTCTTCAAGGGCGAGTCGAGCGAAGTGATCGTCGAGGAGCTGCCCGGCGGGCTGTCGGCCGAGCTCCAGGGCGGATCGCTGTCCGTGAAGGGACTGACCGGGCGGGCCAAGGTCGTCGCGCGCGACGGCGCCGAGGTCGAGATCGAGGGGGTCAAGGACGCCCTCGACCTGACGCTGGAGGAGTCGAGCAACGCGAAGGTCAAGTCGATCGGGCGCGGCACGACGCTCAAGCTCGACCAGAGCGCGTTCTCCGCCGAGGGGCTGGACACGTTCGACGCGAAGGCCAACGGCGGCAAGATCGCGGTCGGCGGTGTCACCGGGAAGGCGGAGCTGAAGGCGACCGACACCGAGATCGACCTGCGGGTGCTGACGCGGGGCATGCACCCGCAGCTGACGCTCGACGGACGGGCCGCGATGCGGCTCGTGCTGCCCTCGCCGTGCATGGTGATGACCGAGGGGGTCGACGAGTCGGGGGCGCCGCCGCCGGGGGTCAGCGCCAGCGGCTGCGAGATCGCGCCGAAGGGCACGAGCCGGATGCAGGCGACGCGCTCGGCGGTGCGGGCCGGCACGACCTATGCCGAGGCCAAGCTCTCCGGCGACGCGAAGCTCACCGTCAGCGCTGCGCCGTGAATCCAGCGCCGTGAGTACCGCACCGTGAGCGCCGCGGCGCCCCAGCGCGCGCGGATCTCACGCGCCGGGAGGTCGTGCTGCTCGACGCCGGCGGCACGCTGATCACGCTCGACTACGACGAGCTCCGCCGGCACCTGCCGGCCGCCGGTGCCTCAGGCGATGCCGCTCCGGCCGACAGCACGCTCGACGCGGCCGAGGGACGCGCGCGCGTCTGGGGCGCCGCGGCGGCGGGGCGCGGCGTGGCGGGCCGCGCGCTGTGGGACGGCTACTTCGGGCGGATTCTCGGCGAGGTCGGCGTGCCGGAGGCGGGGCACACCGCGGCACTCGACGCGCTGTGGCGCGCGCACCACGAGCGCGGGCTGTGGCGGCGGCCGATCCCGGGGGCGCTGGAGGTCGTCGCGCGCCTGCACGCCGCGGGCCGGCGGCTGGCGGTGGTCAGCAACGCCGAAGGGCAGGTCGAGCAGGACCTCGCCGCCGCGGGGTTCGGCGCCTACCTCGAGACGGTCGTCGACTCGCACCTCGTCGGCGTCGCCAAGCCCGACCCGCGGATCTTCGCGATCGCGCTCGAGCGGCTCGGCGCCGGCGCGGAGCAGGCGCTCTACGTCGGCGACGTGCCGGCCTACGACGTCGCCGGCGCGCGCGCGGCGGGGATCCCCGCGGTGCTGCTCGACCCGTGGGGGATCCACGCCGATGTCGGCGACGCGGTGCGCATCGCCAGCCTGGCGGAGCTGCCGGGGCTGCTCGGGATCTGAGGTCGGCTACTCGGGGGCCACGTCCCGCTCCGGCGGCGCCGCGCCGCGCCGCGGCTGGGCCGCCGTCGCGCTCTTGGCCGCCGTCGCCGCTGCCACGGGGCGCGCCGGGCGCGCCGGCTGCCCGGCGCGGGAGGCCGCGCTCGACTTCGCGCTGCCCTCGCCGATCGCCGCCCGCAACGCGTCGGCCCCGGGCGTCGCCGCGCCCTGCGCCTTGGCCAGGCCGAGCGGACCCTGCGCCGCCGCGAACCGCGCGGCCGCGGTCTGGCTGCGGAGGGCGGGCTCCTGCTCGAGCATCCGCCGGTGGCTGGCCATCGACGGAATCGGCGCCTCGGCGCGCTTGGGCTGCACGACCGCCGTCTCCTCGAAGCCGATCCGGAGGCCGTAGACGAGGAAGTCGAACGCGCCGCTCGCCGCCGCGTCGCGGCTCTTCACGACGATCTCGCCGGTCGACAGCGACTCGACGTAGAGGTCGTTCCAGGCGCCGCGCGGGGTGACGTGCGCGGTCAGGCCGATCTCCGGGTGCGTCACCAGCGCGAAGGTCGGGTCGAGTGCGATGCGCGCGACGCCGTCGACCAGCTTCCCGCTGCCGCGGGTGTAGGTCGCGACCTCGCCCCCCTCGGGCGCGGTGTAGACGATGACCTTGTTCTTCTCGATCGGGGTGGTTCTGCACGAACGACACCTGGCCGCTCCCCTGGACCTTGTAGGTATCGATCCCGACCGCGGCGAAGGCTGCGGAGTCGTAGTCCTCGAAATAGCCGCCCGCGGAGGTACCTCCGGCCCGGATGCCGAAGTAGGCCGGCCCCTCCTGGTACTCCTCGGTGTACCCGAGCTGCGCGTCGCCGTAGGGGAAGCCGTCGCCGTCGAGGTCCCAGGTCTCGAACGACCCGCCGGCGTAGGGACCGAACCCCAGGATCCCGGTGTCGTCGACGCCGACGAACGCCTCGCCGCCCCCGTCCGGGTCCATGAAGTAGCCGCCCGCCCCGGTGCCCGACGCGATCGTCCCGAAGTAGCGCCCCTCGGTGTCGACCGTGCCGAGGTAGGCGTAGCCGTCGAGGTTGCCGCTGCCGGTCTCGGCGAAGAAGCCACCGGCGTCCGCGCCGTAGCCTTCGATGCCCATCTCGCCGGCCGCGACGTAGGCGTAGCCGCTGTTGTCGTTGTCCTCGAAGTAGCCACCCGAGGTGTTGCCGTAGCCTTCCACGCCGACGTCGCCGCTGATCGCGACCATCGCGTGGCTGCACTCCAGGCGCGTGCTGGCCGCGTCCCAGTAGATCGAAGCGCCGGTCATGCTGTCGTTCGCAGAACCAGATCGCGGCGTCGCCGTTGGGGCCGTTGCTGTTGATGAAGACGTTGTTGTCCTTCGTCTTCAGCCCCTTCGAGTTGGGAACCGACTTCGGCACGGCGGCGGTCGACACCAGGGCGGGTGTCGGCTGCGGCCGGTAGCGGCGGGCCGAGTCGTCGCCGGCGGCGGAGAGGGTCGCGGAGAAGGTCACGGAGAGGACGAGGGCGACAGCAGCCGAGAGAAGCTTTCTCATGAGAGGGGCCTCCGGAAGGGAGTGAACAGCCTCGCGCGCACCAGTCTTAGATACCCCCTGACCACCGATCGGTCAATTCGGGGCGCCCCCCCGGCGGCCGCAGTAAACTGCGCGCCGGCATGGGTCTCAAGGCGGACATCCTCAAGGTCGGCGACGCTCTCGTCGGCTGGCCGATCGCGGCCCTGCTGGCCCCGTTCGCGCGCCGCGGCGCGCCGGTGCCGCTGCCGGAGTCGGCGCGGGGGCCGGGCGGGGGCGGGGGCCGGCGCCGGGGCCGGAGGTGGAAGAGGCCGGCACCGCCCCCCCGCCGCCGCGCCGGGCGCTCGTCATCCGCCCCGGCGGGATCGGCGACGCCGTGCTGTTCCTCCCGATGCTGGCCGAGCTGCGGCGCGCCTGGCCCCAGGCCGAGATCGACCTGCTGGTCGAGAAGCGCAACGCGGGCGTGGTGCGCGGCCTCGGCCTCGTCGACCGCGTGCTGCTCTACGACCGCTTCCCGGGCGACCTGCCGCGCGCGCTGGCCACCCGCTACGACATCGTCATCGACACCGAGCAGTACCACCGCGCGTCGGCGATCGTAGCGTTCCTGACCGGGGCACCGCGGCGGATCGGCTTTGGCACCAACATTCGCCGCCGGCTGCTGACCGACCCGCTCCCCTACGACCAGTCGATCTACGAGGCGCGCTCGTTCCTGGAACTGGCGCGGCGGGCGACGGGCCGCGAACCGCACTGGGATCCCGAGCAGCCCTTCCTGCCGCTCGACACGGAGGCGGTCCGCTTCGCCGACCAGGCGCTCGCACCGCTCGGCGACCGGCCGCTGGTCGCGATCCACCCCGGGGCTTCGATCCCCGAGCGGCGCTGGCCGCCCGAGCGCTACGCCGAGGTTGCCGCGCGCCTCGCCGGCGAGGGGGTCGGGATTGCGGTGCTCGGCGGGCGGGAGGACGTGAAGGCGGCTGCGGTCGTCGCCGCGCGTCTCGCCGGGCAGCTGGTCGTCGACGTCGCCGGCAGGAGCACGCTGGCCCAGGCCGCGGCCATCGTGTCGAAAGTGGACGTCTACGTTTCGGCCGACACCGGCGTGCTGCACCTGGCCTACGCGGTCGGGACCCGCACGGTCCATCTTTTCGGACCGGGCGTTCTGTCGAAGTGGGGCCCGCCCGGCCACCGCTTCCGCAGCATCGCCGCCGACGCCCCCTGCTCGCCGTGCACGGTCTACGGCTACACGCCGCCCTGCAACCAGGGGAACGTCTGCATGCTGCGGATCGAGCCGGAGCGCGTGGTGCGCGAGGTGCTGGCCCAGCTCGAGGTCGCGGGACGCGTACCGCGCGCAGCGGTGCGGCCGTGAACGCGCCGGCTGGCGGTCCCGGCGCGGGCGCGGGCGCGGATCCGGGACCTGGCGCGGGCCCGGGCCGCTTCGGGCAGGACTACTACCAGCGCGAGTTCGGGCTGGACGAGCTGAAGCGCTTCAACCTGCACTGGTGGTCGGTGCGCTACTACGCGCTGCTCGCGCGGCGCCTGCTGCGCCGGGCCGGCGGCCGGCGCCTGCTCGAGATCGGCTGCGCGCACGGCTACACGCTGGCCTGGCTCGAGCGGGAGTTCGAGACGGTTGGCGTGGACATCTCCGACTACGCCGTCGGGCGCGCGAAAGAGAACGCCCCGCGCTCGCGGACCTTCGTGGCCGACGTCTTGGGGGAGCTGCCGCCGGAGGTCGCCGCGGGCGGCTTCGACCTGGTGCTGGCGAAGTACGTGCTGGAGCACCTGCCGCGGCCGGACCAGGCGCTGGCGCGGATCGCCGGCCTGCTCGCACCGGGTGGTGCCGTGCTCTACTCGGTGCCGGAGCTGCGCTCGCCGGGCCGGCGCTTTCGCGGTCCGGAGTGGTACGCCTTCAAGGACGAGACGCACGTCTCGCTGCTCGAGGCCGGCGACTGGCTGCGGCTGACGCGCGCGGCCGGGCTTTCCGTGGAGCGCGCCTTCTCCGATGGGCCCTGGGACATGCCGTACCTCAAGTGGATGCCGAAGCTGCCGCAATACGCGATCTTCAGCCTGCCGACGATCGCCACCGTGCTTCTCGCGCGGCCGCTGATTCCGGCCGGCTGGGGCGAGAACCTGATCGTCGTGGCCCGCCGCCCGCGCGGGCCGGAGGGCCGCCCGTGAAGCCGTCCGCGCTCGTCACGCTCGTCGCGCTCGTCCTGGCGCTGGTGGCCGTCGCCGTCTTCTGGGGAGCGCGCGACAACGAGTTCGTCTGGGACGATCCGATCGTCTTCCAGCAGCAGCTGCCGTACTTCGACAGCTTCAGCAACGTCTTCTTCCCACCCCGGGGGATCCCGCAGTTCGGGGAAAACTACTATCGGCCGCTGATCATCGTGACCTACCAGCTCGACGAGAAGGTCGCAGCGTCGTTCTGGCCGCTCGAGAAGCGCGACGACGCGCGCCGGATCGTCTACCACACGACGCCGATCCTCTGGCACGCTGTGGCGACGGTGCTGGTGTTCCTGCTGGGGGTGGTGCTGACGAAGGTCGCCGGCCGGCCGGGGCCACCCGGGTTTGAAGGGGTGGCGGGGCTGGCGGGCTCCGCGGCCGCGGCGCTGCTCTTCGCGGTCCACCCGATCCACACCGAGTCGGTGGCCTGGATGGCGGGCCGGTCCGACGTGGTCTGCGCGGTCTTCTTCCTGGCCGCGATCCTCTGCTACCTGCTGCACCGCGCGTCGCTCAAGCTGGGCTGGCTGCTGGCCGCCGGCGCGGCGGCGTTCGGCGCGATGCTGGCGAAGGAGACGGGCGTCGGGCTGCTGCTGCTGGTGCCGCTGATCGACCTCTTCACGCGACCGGGGGAGGGACTGAGCGGCGAGGCGGCGGTCAAGACGCGTGCCGAGCGGCGCTTCGAGCAGCGCACCGCGGCGAAGGGTACCAAGGCGGGCCGCGGCGGCAAGGGGGGCAAGGGAGGCGCGCCGTCAGCGGTGTCCGATGGGTTCGGTGCGGTCCTCGTCCGCTGGGGAGTCTTCTGGGCCGTCGGCGCGCTCTACCTGATCGTCCGCAACAGCGCGCTGGCCGCCTCGGGCAGCCCGTTCCAGTCGAAAGGCTCGGGTGGCCCGGAGGCTCTGCCGGCCGCGCTCGGCTGGTACGTCCAGAAGCTGTTCTGGCCGCCGCCGCAGTCGGCCTTCGTGGCCGAGATGCCGGGCTGGCCGGCGATCCTCGCCGGGCTCGCGATCGGCGCGGTGTCGGTGTTCCTGCTCTGGCTGTGGAATCGGAAGGCGGGCTGGGGCCGCGAAGGGATCGCGCTCGGGCTGTTCTACGCCGCGCTGGCGCCTTCGCTGGCGATCGCGCTCTTCTCGATCTCCGAAACGCCGCTCGCCGAGCGCTACCTCTACATCCCCAGCGCCGGGGCGCTGCTGCTGCTCGGCTTCCTCGGCGAGCGGGCGGCCGCACGGCTGCTGCCGAACGCGAAGCCCGTGCTGCAGCAGGGGCTGGTCGCCGGGGCGGCGCTGCTGATCGCGGTCCCGGCCGCGGCGGCGACGGTCAAGCGGGCCGAGGTCTGGCAGAGCGATCTCGCGTTCTGGCAGGACGCGGTGGTCAAGTCGCCGGAGCAGGGGATCCCGCACCTGCACCTCGGAATCGCCTATGCGACGCAGGGGAAGACGGAGGCCTCGGTCGAGGAGTACACGCTGGCGCTGAAGTACTACGACGACCGCGAGGGGCGGGCCAAGGCGCACAACAACCTGGGCTCGGCCTACCTCCGTCTGGGCCGCTACGAGGATGCGATCGAGCACTTCAAGGGAGCGCTCGAGCAGGACCCGGAGTACGCGACGCCCTACTACAACTGGGCGCTGGCCTCGCTCTACCTGGCGCAGCAGGCGCGCCGCGACGGCCGGATGGAGGACGCGCAGCGCGTCTACGGCGAGGGAGTCGCGCAGCTCCAGCGCGCGATCCAGATCAACCCGCGCTACCCCAAGGCCCACCTGCGCCTGGGGATGGAACTGATCGCCATGGGTCGGACCGACGAGGGGCGTTCCCATCTGCAACAGGTGGTGCAGATGGCTCCCGCCTCGGCGGAGGGGATCGAAGCGCAAAAGGTCCTGTCCGGCAAGAAGGCCAACTGACGCCGGACGTCACCGACCGGCGCGGGAGAACGACGCGATGAAGCTGATCCTGGTCCGCCACGCGATCGCCGAGGACCGTGCGGTCTGGGCCAAGCGCTCGGACGACGACGGGCTGCGGCCGCTGACCGCCGACGGCCGCGACAAGATGAAGCGCGTGACGCGCGGGCTGGTGACACTCGAGCCGCAGGTCACGCTGCTGGCCACGAGCCCGCTCGTCCGGGCGCGCGAGACCGCGGAGATCCTGGCGCGCGCGTGGGGCGGGCTCGAACCGGTCGAGACGCCTCTGCTGGCGCAGTCCGGGACCCCCGCGACGCTGAGCGCATGGCTCGCCCGGCAGCGGACCGCCGAGACGGTGGCGCTGGTCGGCCACGAGCCGGACCTGGGAGAGGCCGCAGCCTTCTGGCTCTGCGGCTATGCGGGGCACTTCCTCGGGTTCAAGAAGGGGGGCGCGGCGCTGATCGAGTTCGGCGGGGCGCCGAAGGAAGGGGCCGGCGTGCTGCAGTGGTTCCTCACGCCGGGGCAGCTGCGCGCGCTGGGGTAGCGGCCGCCAGGCGCCGCTCGCAGCGGTAGCGCCGGGCCGCCAGCCCTGAACCCGCGGTCCAGGTGAGCCCCAGCGGTGCCCTTCCGGCGACGGCGAGCGTGCCGTGCTCGTGGAGCGCGGCGTGGTGGGCGGCGCAGAGCGCGACGCGGTTGGCGGGGTCGTCGCTGCCGCCACGCGAGCGGAAGACGACGTGGTGCTCTTCGATCGTCGCGCGGGCGGTGCAGCCGGGAGCCGTGCAGCGGAAGCCGTCGCGGCGGTAGATCGGGTCGGCGGCGCGTTCGGGGAAAGCGCGTGGGTCGTCCCAGGCGAAGGCGGCTTCCTCCAGGAGCGCGAGCAGCCCGACCCAGGCCGGGGCGCGCCGGGCGCGGACGGAAAACATCCGGGCGGCACGGACGGAGGGGAGGGCTGCGTCGTCGGGCCACGGCAGCTGCCACGGGACGCTGTCGGCCAGCGCGGTCAGGCCGCGCCGTGCGGCCTCGACCGCGGCGAGCAGGTCGTCGGCGAGCGACTCCGGCAGGCGGAGCTGGAGGAAAACGTCCGGGCTGGGCTCGAGTGCCAGCAGTCCGGCCTGGAGCACGCGGCGGCGCGCAAGGCCGGGAGCGCGGCGCAGCGAAGCGGCCCAGGCGGTGTCGGAAAGGGGGCGCGGTGGTGCGCCGCGCTCCGCGGGCAGAGGACCGTCCGCAAGCGGACGCGCGTCCGCGGATGTTCGACTGCCTGCGAGCACAGCACAATCCGCTGGCAGTGCACCGTCCGCGGCCACCACGCTGTCCAGGTGCAAGGCGACCCATCCGCGGCCACCACGCTGTCCGGGCAAGGCGACCCATCCGCGGCCTCCGGCGCCAGCTCGAGATCGCGCCGCGCGAGCGCCCGGGCCTCGTCGCGCAGCCGCTTGACGGTGGCCTCGCGGGCGCGGGCGAGCCAGGCGCGTTCCACGTCGTCCGGGACGGGCCCGCGGCCGAGCGTGCGCAGGACGACGAGCAGGGCGTCGAGCCCGAGCGCGCCGCGCTCGTAGGCGTCGCGCAGGAGCGGGAAGCGGGCGAGGCGGCGCGCGACGGCGACGCGGTCTTCGACGACGGTCGCCGGCAGGCCCAGCCGGCGCTCGGCGTAGTGGCCGATGCCGGCGAAGCCGAGCGTGGCCCACGCACCGCGGCGGGAGAACTCCCGCACGATCTCGCCGAGGCGCCGCATCAGGGCGTCCTCGAGCAGGACGAGCCGGCAGAGCTGGTCATCGAGCGCAAGCGGGCCGCCGTAGCCGGCACAGGCTTCGAGCTGCCGGAACTCGGCGAGCGAGGCCTCGGCGCGGCGCAACAGGTCGTCGAGCCGGGGTGTGAACTCGGAGGGAGTCAGAGGCGGCAGGGCGGCCCAGCGAGCGGTAGCCCGCTCGAGTCGCGCTTCCCGCTTGGAATCACGTGCGTGAAGGCGCCCGGCCGGGCGCCACGCGAGGCCCAGCGCGTCGCTCCCGCCGCGATGCGCGGTCGCCGCACGCGGTGTCCCGGGCGTGCCGACCGCGCCAACCACACCGACCGCACCGACCGCACCCGGTGCGCCAACCACGCCAACCGCGCCAACCACGCCAGGCGCGCCAAGCACACCGACCGCGCCGACCGCGCCGAGGCGCACCAGGCGCGCCCACCACGCCGGTCGCGCCGAACACGCCGGGCGTGCCGAACCGGCCCTCGTCCGGGAGCGCCAGGCTCCCCGACATGGATTCCGCGAGCAGCGCGTCGATCGCCTCGGCCAGCGATCCGTCGCGCCCGGCGAGCGCGCGGTGCAGGTCGACGACCTCGTCGAAGGCGGCGCGGATCGCGGCCGGGAGCCGGAACTCGACGAGGCAGCGCGGCTCGTCGTCGAGCTCGGGGTCGCCGGCGACGTGGCCGGCGCTCGCGGCGACCTTGGGGAAGCCGCCCTCGGCCGCACCATCCGCTTCGCCTTCCACTGCGACGATCGCATCGCCTGCATCGCGCGCGAGTGCGGCCCGCACCTCGGCCCGCAGGACGCGCAGCGGCACCTCCCGGGCCCGCGCGATCCACCGCGCGAGCAGGGCGTCGCAATCCCCGTCGGCGTCCGCAGCCACCACCCGCGCCACCAGCCGCGCCGCTTCGGCGCCGAGCGGCACCCCGCCGTCGTCCCCTGTGAGCGCGCACGCCAGCTCCGGACAGCGCGCGAGCGCGCCGCCGAGGTCTGCCCACTGCCGGACCCAGCGCGCCGTGCGGCCGAACCGTTCGCGGGCGTGGTCCTCGAGCCGGGCCGCGCCGCAGGCGCGCCACGCTCTCGCGGCCAGGAACGCCGCCGCGGCGCGGGCCAGCGGCCGCGCGAGGCGGTCGTGCGCGACGCGCAGCTCGAGGGCCAGCCGGTCGAGCCGCAGGAGCCGGGCGGGGGGCGCCGGGAAGCGCACGACCGCCTCGCTGTCGATGTGGCGGCTGTCGCCGAGCACGCCGCTGCTGCGGCTGTCGCCGAGCACGCCGCTGCTGCGGCTGTCGCCGAGCACGTCGCAGAGCTTGCCGCTGCTCCCGCTCCCGCTACGGACGGCGCGGCTGCCGCTGCCTGCGCCGTCGTCGCCGGTGCCGCGGCGATCGGCCGGGCGCACGGGAGCGGTCGGGTAGCCCGGCAGCAGCAGGTCCCACCGCCTGCGGCCGACCGCCCCCGACCAGTCGATGAGGATTCCCGCTGACATGTGATCATCATATCACATGACACACAAAAATCCACCATGCTACAAAAGAAAGTACCGCACCTCGGCGTCCCGCGGGCGCAACGCGCGCCAGACCGATGGCACGCCGTTGCGGAAGGCGTGCTCCCGGAACAGATCACGCTCCGGGCCGTGGGGGTAGGAGCCAGAGAGGGACCCGGTCCTCGCGTTCTCGGAATCGGGCGGCAGGGCCCCCGTGTCACGCAGCGGGAGAAGCCGACGCCTGCCGGCGGGACTGCCGCGCCGCCTGCGCCGCTCGCGCCGCCTGCGCCGCTCGCGCCGCCTGCGCCGGTCGCGCCGCCGACGCCGCCTGCGCCGCTCGCGCCGCCTGCGCCGCTCGCGCCGCTGCGCCGCCTGCGCCGCTCGCGCCGCGCCCCGTCCCGGGGCCGGAATCGTCACACCGCGGTGGTACACTTCGCCCGGCGCGCTTTCGGCGCGCCGCCGTGCCCACTGATGCCTCGCGCGAAGCCCAGCAGTCGCTCCACCAAGGCCACGCCGTCGCGCGCGGCGGCGGCGAAGCGTGCGCCGCGCAGGAAGGCCGCTCCGGCGCGTCGCCGGAAGGACGGGGCGCCGGCATTCCCGCTGCGCGTCGCGGCGATCGACGTCGGCTCGTCGGCGATCCGCTTCTTCGTGGCGGAGTTCCAGTCCCCCGGTCGCTTCGTGCCGCTGGTCAGCGAGCGCATCCCGATCCGCCTCGGCCACGGCGTCTTCCTCTCCGGGCGCCTGCTGCCGCAGTCGATGGACGCGGCGATCGCGGCCTTCAAGGGCTTCCGCGACGCGATGAAGCGGCTCGGCGTCACGCGCTACCGGGCGCTGGCGACCAGCGCGGTGCGCGAGAGCGAGAACGGCGAGGAGTTCCTGGCGCGGGTGAAGCGCCAGGCCGGGATCGAGTTGGAGCCGATCACCGGTTCCGAGGAGGCGCGGCTCTTCTATCTCGCGGTCAAGAACCGCGTCTCGCTCGGGCCGGAGGGCTCGCTGCTGGTCGACCTCGGCGGCGGCAGCGTCGAGGTGGCGCTGGTCGACGACCGCGGGATCCGCTGGATCGAGTCGCACACGATGGGCTCGGTGCGGCTGCTGGAGGAGCTGGCCGGTGCGGGCGAGGAGCCGGGACGCTTCTCGCGCCTGCTCACGGAGTACATCGCCACGCTTCGGCTGCCGAGCTTCGGCGCGGGCAAGCGCCCGTCGGCGTTCATCGCCACCGGCGGCAACATCGAGGCGCTGGCGAAGCTGGCCGGCGCAGCGTCGCGCCTGGACGGGGTGGCGGCGCTGCCGCTGAAGGACCTGCGGCGCACGATCGAGACCCTCTCGCGGCTGTCGTTCCGCGATCGGATCGAGCAGCTCGGGCTGCGCGAGGACCGGGCCGACATCATCCTGCCGGCGGCGCTGCTCTACGAGCGGCTGGCGCTGCTGGCCGACGCGCGCGAGATCCTGGTGCCGTTCGTCGGGATCAAGGAGGGGATCGTTCTCGACCTGGTGGACGACCTCGCGACCCACCGCGCCCACGAGGACCGCGCGACGCAGCTCGCCTACGAGGGGGCGATCGCGCTCGGCCGGCGCTACCTGTTCGACGAGGGGCACGCGACGCACGTCGCGCGGCTGGCCTCGTCGATCTTCGACCAGCTCAAGGAGCGCCACGGGCTGAGCGACGACGACCGGCGGGTCCTGCTGGCGGCGGCGGTGCTGCACGACATCGGCTCGTTCGTCAGCTCCAAGCGGCACCACAAGCACACGCTCTACCTGGTCTCGCAGTCCGAGCTGCCGGGGTTCGCGCCGCGCGAGATCCTGCTGGTCGCGAACGTCGCGCGCTATCACCGGCGGGGCGAGCCGGCCGCGCACCACGAGCAGTTCGTCCGCCTGCCGCCGGCGGACCGCGAGCGGGTGAGGAAACTGGCGTCGATCCTGCGCCTGGCCGACGCGATGGACCGCGAGCATCGGCAGAAGGTGCGCAGCGTGCGCATCGTCGAAAAGAAACGCAACCAGCTGGCGATCCGGTTCGAGGGGGACGGGGACCTCCTGCTCGAGCACTGGGCGCTCAAGCGCAAGGCGCCGCTGTTCGCGAAGGCGTTCGGGGCCAAGGTGGCCTTTCGCGGCGTGACGGGGAGCTGACATGGCGAAGGCGAAGGCGAAAGCGAAGAAGACGGTCCGCAGGGCACCCGCAGCGGCAGCCTCGAAGAAGGTGCCCGCCGGGCCCGCCGGCCTTGCCGGACGGGTGCTCGCGCTGCGGGCCGACATCGTGAAGACGCTCGAGGTCTACCTCGACCAGTCCGACGCCGTGCTGGCCGCGCTCGAGGCGCGGCTGGGCGGGAAGGGGAGCGGGCTGGCGGAGGCCGACACGGCGCGGCTGACCCGCGCGCTCGACAAGTTGCAAGCGAAGCTCAAGCCGCCGCGCGGGCGCGCGAAGGACCTGGGGCGCGTCGAGAAGCTGCTCTGCGAAGTCGAGGAGCTGCTCGACGGCGGGGCGCCGAAAGAGAAGGACAAGGACATGGCCGGAGCCGGGACGGTCGCGGCGAAGCCCAAGGTGAAAGCGAAGCCCAAGGCGAAAGCGAAGGCCAAGGTGAAAGCGAAGGCCAAGGCCGGAGCCGGGACGGTCGCGGCGAAGCCGCCCGCCCCCGAAGCGAAGGCGTAGCGCGTGGGCGCAGCCGACGGCGTCGGGCAGGGGAACGATCCCGGCGCGGCGCCGCTGCGCCGCGTGCACGCCTTCCCGCTGCCGCACGGGCTGCCGGAGGCGCGGCTGCTGGCGGCCGTCGCCAAGGCCGGGTTCACGGCCGGCGAGGCGGCGGCGGACGAGGCCACGCGGATCTACCTCGATACCCATGACGGCTGCCTGTTCGAGGAAGGACTGCGGCTCGCGCGGCGGATCGACGACGGGCGGCTGCAGCTCTTCGAAGAGGGGCAGCTGATCGCAGAGAGCGAGGCCGCCGGTGTCGCCGCGCTGCCGGCGTCGGGCCCGCTCGCCGACCGCGTGCTGGCGGTGCAGGGTGGCGCGAAGCTGCTCTCGGTCCTGATCGTCGAGGCGAAGGAGCGCGCGTGGGAGCTGACCGGGCCGGCCGGTGAGCGGGCGCGGCTGGCGATCGCGACCTGGTCGTTCCGCAGCCCGCACCGCCGCGGCACCGCGAAGGGCCCGCGTCTGCTCGTCGTCGAGGCCGAGGACGGCGAGCCGGCGTTCCGCCTCACCGCCGCGCTGAGCCACCTGGCGGGCCCGATGCCGGGGCCGCCCGACCCGCTCGTTGCGGGGCTCGTCGCGCTGGGGCGGCCGCTGCCCGGCGCGCCCGTCCCGCCGGAATTGAAGCTCTTCCCGTCGGACGACATCGTGCGCGCCGGTCGCAAGGTGTTCGCGCGGCAGGCCTACAAGATGTGGGCCAACACCGAGGGGACGCTGCTCGACCTGGACCCCGAGTTCCTGCACGACCTGCGCGTCGCGACCCGCCGCGCGCGCTTCGCGCTGCGCCTGCTCGCGCCGTGGTTCGGCGACGAGCGCTGCCAGGCGCTGCGCGAGGAGCTGCGCTGGATCGGCGGCCTGCTGGGTACGGTGCGCGACCTCGACGTCTTCGTCGACCGGCTGGAGCACGACCTCGCGCGCTGCGAGGCCGACCCTGCGGCGGTCGAGAAGCTGCTGCGCCTGTTGCACCGGCGGCGCGACGCGGCGCGGGCGGAGCTGGTGCCGGCGCTGGAGTCGGAGCGTACGCGCGCGATCGTCGAGGGGCTGCGGACGCTGGCGCCCGAGCCGGAGGCGCTGGCGGCGGCGACGGCGGGGTTCACGGAGGAGCCGCCCGCGGATGCGGCCGCGGAAAGCGGTGCCGGCGAGGCGGTGAGCGAGGCCGTTGCCGGGGTCGACGCGGGCTTCGCGGCGACCCCGCCCGCCGCCGAGGTCGCCCCGCGCCTGGTCGCGCGCGCGGCGCGGCGCGTGCTGCGCTGGCAGAAGCGGTTGGACGGTCCGCCGGAGGCGAAGGACCTGCACGAGCTGCGGATCCTCTTCAAGGGGCTGCGCTACACCTGCGAGTTCTTCGTCGAGCTGCTGACGGAGGACGAGCGCAAGCTGATCCGCGCGCTGGTCGAGCTGCAGGACTGCCTGGGCGAGCACCAGGACGCGGTCGTCGCGCAGGCCGAGCTGGAGCGGCTGACCGAGCAGCGCGTCGCGTCCCGCACGAGCGCGGCCGAGCTGCTGGCGCTCGGCGGGCTGGTGCAGGTGCAGCGCGAGCGCCGCGCGGCGCAGCGCGCGCAGTTCGACGAGCTGTGGGCGAAGACGCGAGGGCGGGTGAAGCGGCTGAGGGACGCGCCGGGGTGAGGCCGGTCTGTGCGCCTGCTTCGATCGTCGCGACTGCCCCGATCGCCTCGCCCCGCGCGATCGACGTCCATACCGTGGTCGCCTCGACCACCGTAGGGGCCGACCGCCGTGCCGGCCCGAAGCACGATTCGGTCTCCGCCCATCTTGACTCGCCGCCCAGATCGCGCGTATCGTCCCCTTGCGCCTGGTGATAAGTCACACCGCGCAGGGGGCAACATGACAATGCAAACACTCTGCCAAACCCGGTTGGGGGGGGGGCGTAAGCCGCGCGCTGTGCGCGGAAGCCCTCTTTCTCGTCGCCGCGGCGAACCTCACGGGAGCAGCTCTCGCCGCCCCTCCGGACATCGACACGACGACGTATGACCGGAACGCGGTCGTCGCGTCGGAACCCGGCGTCCCGGACCATTCGATCTACGCGGGCTTCGAGAACAACGAGAATGTTTCCTTGTATTCCGGCAACCTCCTGATCACGCATGCGAGCAGCCCGAGCTACCCGCTCGACGGCGGCGGGTCGTTCGGCTTGGTCCGCTCCTACAACAGCCTTCGGGTCCGGCGGGATCGCGTCCGATACCAGAACAAAGCGAACTTCGAGCACGATTTTCGGGTGCTGCTCAGTGGACGAAGCTGGATCGGGTTCGGCTGGACGATGCATCTCGGTCGAGTATTCAAGCGGGCAGTGCACAGTTCCGTCGCCCCCGAGGTCTTCGACAACCAGGGACGCGAGCTCTTCTTCGTCGACGCTCAGGGGACGGAGCACAACATGCTCAGCCAACGGGAGGCCCACCCCCTGTTGAAGTATGCGCTCGTCCCGGCGCAAGGGACAACTCCGGCTCACTACGACGTGACTACCGAAGATGGAACGAAGTATCAACTCGAGCAGATCGTCATGGATGACGTACCGGCGGATGGGAAGGGCTGGATTCGGAACCACGATCGCAACGGGTGGTACGCCACACGGATCGAAGATGTTCGCGGGAACGGCGTCGAGATCGAATATGAGCGCTCCGGGCCGTACCCGGAGGCGATCACGGGCATCCGATCGATCAATGACACTGAGGTGAAGATCACGACGCTGCCGTGGACTGCCGCGGACAGTAATGACGGCGACCTGCTTCTCGACGGGTCCGATCAGAAGATCTGGAGCCCGACGTTCGTCGGGATGCTGAAGGAGATCCACGCTACTGGATTCAAGGGAACACGAGGCGCAGCACAGGATGTCGTATACAAGTTCGTGTACGGCAAGGAGTCAGAGACGGACGACGGGCAGACGGTCGACGTCCCCGTACTGCGAAAAGTGATCCTACCGAAGATACCGGGTTCAGCGACCGGCGCGATCGAGTACGGATACCGCCGGGGAATGCTCGGGGGAGGAGTCGACCCGGGGTCGGCGGCGCTTCTCGATCGGGTCGTGTATCCGCTGGGTGGCGCTTCGACCTACCGGTATGCTAATTGGCAATGCGGTATGAGAATCACCAATGAGGACGTCAATGGGGCACTACCGCGCCTCTGCCAGGGGGTTGCGAAGAGGATCCTCTTTCCAGAAGGGCTCGGGGCGGGCGGCGACGGTTCTGGGCAGCCCAGGAGCGTGTGGAGGTGGGAGAGGGCCTTCCGGCTAGATCCAAACGAGTTGCAGATCTGTGAACCATGGACTCAGATAGTCAATCGGTTTCGCGAGATCGGCCCAGATGATCTGGTGAGTGAGTCGACGTTCCACGGGCACCCCTGCCCAAACATGATAGACGCTGAGTACCCAAACGCCTCGGCCTCCGGCCACTTGGCGACTCGGAAGATCCTTGCGTCCGACGGTGTGACGCCTGTCCGCATTGAGAGTCACGCATATGACTACACGGAACAGTGCGATGGTCCCCTACGATGTTACGCGACCGCGCCGATGGAAAGTGAGGTGGAGACGACCTTCCACCACGAGGGGGCGACCTGCTTCGAGAGCTCGTCCAGTTGGCCGAAGAAGATCGCGGAGAATAACTACCAAAGGACGGGCTGGAACGAGTGGCGGGTCTCCGTCCTCGACCGCCCGGCCACCGGGAATTCGCTCCTGTCGCGGCGGCGGCTGACCTATGTCCACTACGACGAGGACGGGAGCGCCCCCGGCTCGTCCGTCCCGGCACCGGCCTGCCGCAAGACGGCACACATCCTCAGCCGGGCCGCCTTCGCCTTCGTGGAGGAGGGGACGGCTTCCGACGGCCGCCGCTACGAGGTCCAGTTGGCCCACTCCGGGGACAGCGGGACGACCGGATGCACCGGCCAGATGACCCGACTTCGCGCGCTTCAGGCCTGGCAGGCTGCAGGGTTCGCTCCCACCGGCACGGCGAGTCCCGGGCCGACCTCGGACCGCGACCTCGTCTCGGACCTGGGATACAGCGGCCGCGGGAACCTCGAAACCGCGAACTACAGCGGCGGGGACCTGCGGGTCGGCGGAGGCCGGGCGGCCTACACCGTCAACTACACCTGGAACCTCGGCCGGGCGGTGACGGCGCGGATCTCGCCGCTCTCCTACGACAGCCAGTCGATCGGCGCGGACGTCGGGGGCCAGGTGGACTCCAGCAGCGATCCGAACGGGTTCACGACGCTCTTCGATTTCGACACTCTCGGACGCCTGACGACGATCGACCCCGCCGGGTCCGACGAGCACGCGACCCGCATCGTCTATCCGACGCTGCGCGAGGCGCGGGTCATCCGGTCGCCGGGGGGCGAGACAGCCTACGACGGCGGCAACACCCAGCAGGAATACAGCGACGAGGAGTACGACGGCCTCGGCCGCGTCGTCAAACGGCGGCGCGCGATGCCGCAGTCCAACGAGATGGCGGTCCAGATCGTGCGCTACGACACCCGGGGCCGCGAGATCTTCGTCTCGGAGTGGATGAAGGAAAGCGAGTACACGGCGGCCTCGAAGGCGACCTGGAGCTGGGATAACGACGGAACGGCTGACAACTCCTACAGCGTGACCGGGATCCCACTCGTCGGAGGGGCCGGCAGCCGACCGCGCGGGACGGTGACCTTCTACGGCGTGCCGAACGGCGGCGGTGCGAACCCGCTCGACGTCACGCCCGACCCGCTCGGGCGAGCGCGGCGCATCGAGTTGGCGGACGGCGCGCGGACCGACAAGCGCTACTGCGGGCCGCACGAGGAGACGCGGGTCTACGGCGTCGACGCGAACGGCGATGGGACCGCAGCGGCCACGGAATACGTCACGACGCGGCTTTATCGGGATGGCCTGGGTCGGCTGGCGATGGTCGACACCGACGCCGAGGCGCCGGATGGCGTCGGGGACGGAGCCGACGCGGTCTATCGGTATGACCCCCGAGGGAAGCTCGAGAAGGTGACGCTCGTGAGCCAGCTCCCGGGCGACCCGTTCGGGAGTTGGGTGAACCCCAGTTGGGCGCCGGCCGGCCAGACCCGGACGTTCGAGCACGACGCCCTCGGCCGGCTGCGCGAGTCGTTCAACCCGGAGAAGGGGAGCGAGTCGTTCGCGCGGTACGACGTGTGGGGCAATCTGCTGGCGTGGCAGGACGAGAAAGGAAAGACGCTCACTCAAGAGTACTTCTTCGAGACGCTAAATGATGCAGCGGGACGCCCCACGGTCACGCGGAAGCGCCTGGGGACGCCAGACGCCCCCGTGGCCGTTGGCGCCACCCTCATCGGTGGAGACAGCCGCCATTTCGACGGCTCCCTCGGTGCGTGGGATGAGGGCGTCATCAGCGCTTCCGGAGATTTCGATTCGACCCAAGACACAGCCTGGGGACAGGCGATGTACGGCAACTGCGCGACCCTCCCGGCGCCGCCCTCGGGGGGCGGAACCGGCGCGCTCCGGTTGGGTTCGGGGTGCACCTACTCCTCGGCTTCGAACCGCTGGGAGGTCATACGCCTGGCGGTCCCAGATGTGTCGCGTCTCGACAGCCTCTCGTTCACGTACTGGCGACGCGTCCGAGAGACACCGTCGGGGGGCGACCACGATGCCTTCGAGGTTTGGGTCACACGGCAGTCGGACACACCGCAGTTCCCGAATCGGCGAGTCCTGTTCCGTCTGGATGAGGAGCAGGTATCATTCGGGCAATGGCTGCGCTCCCCCTCGATCCGGTTGGCAGATGCTTTCAGCGAGACGGAGTGGACCGGGACGCAGGCGGTCTACCTCTGGTTTGCCTTCAACAAGGGGGACAGTGAATCCTCCGAGCTCGGTGAAGGCATCGCGATCGATGATGTGGCTCTCGGGCGCGATCCACTCGATCCCATGTCGGAGACAGTCTGGGATCACGACGCATGTGGTGGCGCGTCGTTTCAGGCTACCTACGCTTGCAGCGGGGGCGACGAGAGTACCAACGCATACCTCGGCCGCGTGGGGCGCGTGCTGTCTTACGAGGGCGGCCGGCTAATCGGCGAGCGTCGATTCGTCTTCAAGGGAATTAACGGCCGCCTTTCAGGCGCGCGGCAGCGCCTCGACTGGAAGGGCTATGCATCGCCGAACTCGGATGCCGAATGGGCTGATTTCATTCTTCGCCAGGCGTGGTCAGCCGGTGGCCAGGTCGCTTCGCTGGACGCACCGTATCGCTCGTCGACCGAGGAAAGGAGGTATTTGTTCCAGCGGCGCCGCGGCTCGCTGATCGGAATCGCCGGCGCCCATGGCCCGGACTTCCTATCATCCCTGGACGGCCACGCGCCGATCGAATACGACGCCGCTGGGCAGCCAACGTGGATCGGGCTGGCCAACTGGACGTCGCTGGCGATCCCGCGCGACGTACTTCACCGTCCCGTGAGCATGACGGTGTCGGCCCCGGTCGCGAGCGGTACGCTCGCGCCGTGGCAGAGCGGGACCTACGCCTTCGACGGTGGGGGCGACATCACGGCGATCGGCAGCCAGCGATTCACCTACGACGCCGCATTCCGCCTGGTCGGGGCCAAGGTGCTGCCGCAGGCGCAGGCTCCGGCGGTCACGACACCGGACCAGCTGAGCTGGGTGTACGACCTCGCCGGGAACATGCTGTCGCAGACGCTCGTGTCCACGACGCAGGTCCCCGAGCCGCCGGGACACGACTTCGCGCACACGTTCCCGCAGGCGCTGGAGAACAACGACAACCGGATGACCGACGCGGCGTTTTCGTACGACCCCAACGGCAACCTGGTGCGCTTCAAGGGCCAGCAGCAGCAAGCCGTGGGGGCCCGCTGGGACGCCAACAACCGGATGCAGGCCTTCGTGGAAGGCGACCCCTGGACGAGCGCCGGGGTGCCCGGCGAATGGTACCGCTACGACGCCGCCGGGCAGCGCTGGTTCCGGATGGGCCGCGATGGGAAGGTCGTCCTGACGCTGCGCGACGAGGGCGGTCAAGCGCTGTCGGAGTTCGTGGAAACCCCGACCAGCGGGGGCCCGGTGCTGAAGGCGGACTTCGTGTACGGGCTGGGGAAACTGCTGGTGGAGCGCAAGGTCGGCGTGGCCCCGCCCGAGATGGCGGCGAACAGCCCGTTGACGAGCGGAACGAACGAGCGCTTCGTGGTGACCGCGGGAGCGGGCGCCGGATCGTACACGGTGGACATCGCGGCGCCCTCCGGCTACCGGAATCGGGTCACGGGGGTGACGCTCGACGCCCAGGGGCGGTTCACGCTGCCGGAGAGCGCGCTCTCGCCCCTGGAGTCGAACGCGGTCCGGATCCGGAAGGACGGCCAGGTCGGATCGGGCTATTCGGCCCCGGTCTCCCTGGCGTACGATCCAGCCGTGACGGCGACCTCTCCCAACCCGGTCCGAGCGCTCGCGATCCACTGGGCGTCGAACAACCTGGTGGTGCGCTGGGGCTTGGTGCAGGACACGGGAAAAGCCCAGCGCCTGTTCTTCCGATCCAGCGACGGGCAGACGACGGTGCTGCTGACCCCGACGGCGCTGCCGTCGAGCGTGCTGTCGTACACCCTGGCGTCGCAGGCGCTGTCGGCGCCGTGTGGCGCGCTCTACCTGGAGACCGTGGATGCGGCGGCGAGCCCGATGGCCGGTCTGCCCTCCGCGGAGGCGGGCGAGCAGGGGATCGGCATGAACCCCTGCCCCGGTGGAGGGCAGGACCCGCCGGACCCGCCGAGCGGGCCGGCTTTCGTCAACTGGTACCACCACCGCGACCACCTCGGGACGCTGCGGAACGTGACGGACGAAGCGGGGTACGTGGTCGTGGGGTACGACGACTATCCGTACGGCGCGCGGATGCCGCAGAGCGCGACGCCGTCGGTCGGGGGGAGCACGCGGCAGTTCACGGGGCACGAGCGGGACCTGGCGACGGGGCTGGACTACATGGGGGCGCGGTACTACGGAAGCGCGGTGGCGGCCTTCGTAAGCGCCGATACCGTCACAGGGGAACTGCAAGTGCCGTCGTCATTCAACAGGTACAGCTATGCCTTCGGCAATCCGCTCCGATATCGCGATCCAGATGGACGATACGGCGAGGACGTCCACAACGACCTCACCGCGGTGCTCGCGGTTGCAGCCGGGTCAAGCAACGCCGACGCTTCGGCCATCGCCTTCGGGGACGCGGCCGTTGACGACAACACACCAGCGAGCAAAGTGACACCGGAAGGGATCGACAATCAAGCGCGCTGGCACTCGTTCCCAATCTGCACAGCACAGCAGCAGGCATTCTTCCAAGAGGCTGTCGTCACCTCATCCACGCTCGGACTTGGCGAAGCGCTTCACGTGAAGCAGGATGCCTACGCTCACGCGGGGTATCGAAACGGACTTGGCCATGCCGCAGAAAGCATGAAGCCCTGGGCGAAGTCCCCGGACGATACGACCCGGAACCCCGATAAACTCGTAAACGCGGCGCGCGCCACATACAACGCAATTGTCAGCTTCAATGCGCAAACGGGACGGTCGGCGGGATCGCCGGTCCCCTTCTCGCAAATCGAGTCGCTCGTCAAGAGCTGGGCCGCGACCTCAGATCCAAACAAGAAAGCAGCACTGCTGCGGGTCATTCAGGACAAGATCAAGAAGATACGAACTACCGTGAGCCAACCGAAGTTGCAGAGCCAGGGTGCCGCGCAACTGACAGCGACCAAGCAGTGAGTGTCGCCACGCTGACGAAGGAGTGGCAGATCGCCTCGCGCTCGTCACTGCTCTCTTTCTCCGGGCCTGAGTGCAGTAGCGGGTTCGCGGGCTACAATTGCAGTGATGGAACACATGGAGACTGAACGAATAGGGACGACTGGCGGAGTCTGGCGAGCGCTTACGCAGCGGGCGCTGCGCTGTGCGGTGCCATTCGTCCAGGCGTTCGTCTCCGCGGCGTTGTTGCGTGCAAACGGATGGGACCTCTTCGACGGAGAACGTCCATACGATGTGTTGTTGCACGTAGTCGGGCTCCCGGGTTCTCTGGTTCTCTTCGTCGCTCCGTTCGCCGGCTTACCGCTAATCCTCAGCCCTCTTGGCATCGTCGTGCTTCTTCCCCTCCTGATCAACTGCGCGATCTGGCTGCGGTTCTGGGGTTGGCGTGACCGAAGGAGGTGCCGGCCGATGGACGACGGTGACATCGTAGAGCGTCTCGAGTTGATGCCGAAGAAGCGAAAGAGAAGCGAGCACGATGGGCATGCTCGGTGAGCGCGCGACGAAGTATCGGTTCGTGGTGACCAGCGGCGCCGGCGCGGGGGCGTACACGGTGGACGTGGCAGCAAGCTCCGGTTGTCGCAACCGGATCCCCGGCGTGACGCTCGACGCCCAGGGCAGGTTCACGCTGCCGGAGAGCGCGCTCTCGCCCCTGGAGTCGAACGCGGTCCGGATCCGGAAGGACGGCCAAGTCGGATCGGGCTATTCGGCGCCGGTCTCCTTGGCGTACGATCCGACCGTGACGGCGACTTCTCCCAACCCGGTCCGAGCGCTCTCGATCCACTGGGCGTCGAACAACCTGGTGGTGCGCTGGAGCCTGGCGCAGGACACGGGGAAAGCCCAGCGCCTGTTCTTCCGATCCAGCGACGGGCTGACGACGGTGCTGCTGACCCCGACGGCGCTGCCGTCGAGCGTGCTGTCGTACACCCTGGCGTCGCAAGCGCTGTCGGCGCCGTGCGGCGCGCTCTACCTGGAGACCCTCGAGGCGGCGGCGAGCCCGATGGCCGGTCTGCCCTCCGCGGCCGCGGGCGAGCAGGGGATCGGCATGAATCCCTGCCCCGGTGGAGCGCCAGACCCGCCGAGCGGGCCGGCCTTCGTCAACTGGTACCACCACCGCGATCACCTCGGGACGCTGCGGAACGTGACGGACGAGGCGGGGTACGTGGTCGTGGGATACGACGACTATCCGTACGGGGCGCGGATGCCGCAGAGCGCGACGCCGTCGGTCGGGGGGAGCACCCGGCAGTACACGGGGCACGAGCGGGACCTGGCGACGGGGCTGGATTACATGGGGGCGCGGTACTACGGGGCGGGCGCCGGGCTATTCCTGAGCGCGGACGGACTCGCGGCGAGTGCGCGCACCGGGGTCCCTCAGACCGCCAATCGCTACGCTTACGTTCTCGGCAATCCGTCCAAGTTCGCAGATCCGACGGGGGACTTCGCGATGAGCGCGGCTACAAAGGACGTCTGGAATCAGCATGTCCAACCCATACTCGCGAAGACTGCAGAGGGCCGCGCATTCCTGAAGAGGGCCGAGGCGGACAACAAGACGCGCCTCGAGCTTACGGACAAGGACAACCGGTTCCAATCCGGGCACCCAGGCGGCCCAACGATCTTCTGGAACCCACGGTCATGGCTCACGTTGACCGCCGCCAACGCCCGCCCCGGGAAAGACGGTGACTACCTGAGGTCGCCAGCAGTCTCGCTCGTTCACGAGGCAAGCCACGCCTTCGACTTCGCCGCACTGGGCGCGGCTTCCTATTCGCTTCTTCGCGACGTCTTCGTGCGGGACATATGGGACACGCGGGACAACAACGGATGGGCGAGCGCCAATGCTCTTGAGAAGCTAGCTCTTGATTACGAGAACAACGTCGCGGCGAGCCTCGGCGAGCCCATCCGCCTGCTCTACTCGGGCGAGCCGACGTTGCTAGGCTACCAGTACCAGTTCCAAGTCAACGGAGCCGCGCCGCAGCCGCCAGTGCTCGTGGTGCCGCGGCACAAGGTAAGCGTCAATGACACGAGTGGCAGCACCAACTGGTGGGGCAGCGACTGGAATCTCTGCCTGTCCCTACCCCTCGGAAGTTGCCACTGATGAGCTTGTATGGGCAAACTCCTGCGCTATCCCATCGGAGCAGCGTGAAGCAGACCGCCTGCGATCGCCACTCTTCGCAGCAAGAGATGCATCAAGCCGTACCCGGTGATTCGACAGCTCACGGCTATCTGCAGCGACGCCCGGAGCAAGCCCACCGGCCGCGCGCGCTTCACTGTGGGCTCGGGATCGCGGCTCTCGTCTTGGGGGCGCTCGCCTGCGACATGTCGAATCCGACGCCGCCACCCGTCCCAGGCGCTCCGCAGGAAAGGCCGGATCGCCATGATCCGACATTGACAACCGACTTCGAAAAGCGACTCAAGGACGCACTGCGATCTGATAGTCCGAGAGTCGACATCGAGGGATACGATGTGCGTCCGGATTCGACGGTGTCGATGGGAGTCGAAGCTCTGAATGAGAAACTCTGGTGGGACCCGAGTAGCGGGGGTATTCGATATGTACTGGAAGGCGATGCAGCTCGTTCCTTCATCCACGCCATGACAGTCTACCGGTATGAGAACCACGATACTTGTGGTGCCAGGCTTCGGGTCACGATCTGGGACGAGGATTGTCAACTGCTGGTGTTCTATGTCGGCAAGGGATGGAATGGCATTCTCTGGAGGGACCAGTGCCTGGGAGTTCGGGGTGGGACGGCGAATGTGATTCTCGAGGCGGCTCTCGCGGCTTTTCGGAGCGCGGTGCCGGGCGGGTCGAAGTTGCAGCGAGAGTGCGTTGAACTTGTCTACGGGTACGGATATGTGCCTCGGCCGGGCAAGTGACGGTGCCGACCCGGAGGTATTGATGAAGAGTGGGTCATCCTGGGCGCAAAGTCGACGTTCGAGTCGGCTTGCCGTGGTAATCGTCTTCATGATCATGGCAGTCGGGCAGAGTTCGCCGTCGGGAGAAGATAGAGAGGATGCCCGCTCTTCGCTACTCGCTGCGATCGACGCCGTGCTCGCGACGGATGAAGAACTCACGCTGGAGTTGGGCAGGTGGCGGGGCGTGGGTTCGCAGAGCTTGATTCCAGGCCCGGAAGGTCAGAGCATGAATGAGCCGCGGCTGTGGCAAGTCCGTGGTCAGCTCCGAGGCTGGTCGATGTCCAAGCGTCTGAGGGAGGCGCTTGGCAAGCTGAAGTTCGAGGAGACACAGAGCGCCGAGCCGTGCCCTGACGGCCTGCGCGTCGCGGTCTGGCGTGGAGGAGGGCCCGCGCTGCTATTCGTCGTGGGGGATGATGGCTCGGTATGCCGGTTCGTAGGCTCCGGGACCTACTGGCCGCGTTATCGGGCGGTCGGGGAAGACACGAACGTGCTCTACGAGATCGCGCTGGAGTTGATCTCGCCGCTCGTAGCGGGAGAGCTACGCCTCGAGGAGAGATGCTTGGAGGGATTCCGGAGTGAGTAGTTGCAGTAGCGGGTACTTGTACCGGATTCCGAAGGAGGGAAAGCCAGGCTCGGGCTGTTCGGCGCCGGTCTTGCTGGGCTGTGCGACCTGGCCGGGAACATGCTGTCGCAGACTCGCGTGTCCACGACGCAGGTTCCCGAGCCGCCGGGACACGATTTCGCGCACACGTTCCCGCAGGTGCTGGAGAACAACGACAACCGGATGACCGACGCCGCGTTTCCCTACGACGCCGCCGGGCAGCGCTGGTTCCGGATGGGCCGCGATGGGAAGGTCGTCCTGACGCTGCGCGACGAGGGCGGTCAAGCGCTGTCGGAGTTCGTGGAGACCCCGACTAGCGGGGGCCCGGTGCTGAAGGCGGACTTCGTGTACGGACTGGGGAAACTGCTGGTGGAGCGCAAGGTCGGCGTGGCCCCGCCCGAGATGGCGGCGAATAGCCCGCTGACCAGCGGCACGAACGAGCGCTTCCTGGTGACCTCGGGAGCGGGCGCCGGATCGTACACGGTGGACATCGCGGCGCCCTCCGGCTACCGGAATCGCGTCGCGGGGGTGACGCTCGATGCCCAGGGGCGGTTCACGCTGCCGGAGAGCGCGCTCTCGCCCCAGGAGTCGAACGCGGTCCGGATCCGGAAAGACGGCCAGGTCGGATCGGGCTATTCGGCGCCGGTCTCCCTGGCGTACGATCCGACCGTGACGGCGACCTCTCCCAACCCGGTTCGAGCGCTCTCGATCCACTGGGCGTCCAACAACTTGGTGGTGCGCTGGAGCCTGGTGCAGGACACGGGGAAAGCCCAGCGCCTCTACTTCCAATCAAGCGACGGGCAGACTACCGTGCTGCTGACCCCGACGGCGCTGCCGTCGAGCGTGCTGTCGTACACGCTGGCATCGCAGGCACTGTCGGCGCCGTGTGGCGCGCTCTACCTGGAGACCGTCGATGCGGCGGCGAGCCCGATGGCCGGTCTGCCCTCCGCGGAGGCGGGCGAGCAGGGGATCGGCATGAATCCCTGCCCCGGTGGAGCGCCAGACCCGCCGGACCCGCCGGCAGGGCCGGCTTTCGTCAACTGGTACCACCACCGCGACCACCTCGGGACGCTGCGCAACGTGACGGACGAAGCGGGGTACGTGGTCGTGGGATACGACGACTACCCCTACGGGGCGCGGATGCCGCAGAACGCGGCGCCGTCGGTCGGGGGGAGCACGCGGCAGTTCACGGGGCACGAGCGGGATCTGGCGACGGGGCTGGCTTACATGATGGCGCGGTACTACGGGGCGGGGATGGGGGGGTTCCTGAGTGCCGACAGCGTGATGGGCGATCCACAGCGCCCCGCTTCGTTGAATCGGTACAGCTTCGTCTTCGATAATCCGATTCGCTTCTACGATCCCGACGGACGGTATGGCCAAGATGTTCATCACGACCTGACCGCGATTCTCGCCCTTGCGGCAGGATCGTCGGCGAGCGACGCTGCTACGATCGCCGCTGCGGACGAGCGCGTCGATCTGGATACCAGTGCCTCCGAGTCCATGGAGAACCAACGGGACTGGCACGCATTCGGAAACACCGGAAGCAGACAGGGCGAGTTGATGACAGCGGCTCTCGGCCATCATGACCCGTGGGAACTTGGAACGGCGCTGCACGTCACACAGGATACCTACTCCCATGCAGGCTACTCAGTCGGCATTGGGCACTCGCTCATGAACCTGCTGAACATGAGCCCGGACCGCACGAGCCGAAATCCAGACCGGCTTGTGGAGGCGGCGCGCGCCACCTTCGATGCGATTGTCGGTTTCAACCGAGAGACAGGGCGTGGAGTAGCGGCGCCGGTGGACTTCAAGCAGATCGAGCGCCAAGTGCGAACTTGGGCTAGTTGCTCCGATCCAGCGATGAAGGCGGCGCTGTTACGGGCGATCGAAGGAAAGATCAGACGCATCCGCACTGTGATTCAGGCGAAGAACGCGCAGACGCCGAGCAGTGCGACCGGGTCACCCCCCACGAAGTAGCTCACGTACGGGAGAATACTCGGTGTTGCAGAACCTCGGTGAAGACGCTCACGACCGACGGTCGCAAGGGCGTGCGGACGCCGCCGCCGTCTCGAGAGGTCAGGCAGTTCGACGCATAGCCATTCCACTCTTTCAGATGGCTCTTGGGACGTGCTTCTTTGCGGCAAACGGGTGGGGGTTTGGCGCCGGCGATGGCCACTACGACGTGCACATCCTCCTCAGCGGAATACCCGGCTCACTCGTATGTTCCGTTCCGACGCTCACGCTCTTTGGGTCGCTCCTCCCATTCAGGATCGTGTGCTGGTTGGGCTTCATCGGTGCACCGTTCGTTGCGAATGCGCTCCTTTGGCTCGGACCGTTGTATTGGCGGGGGCGGCGGCGGTGAGCCGTCGCGCCCCAACGGCAACCTGGTGCGCTTCCTGGGCCAGCAGCAGCAAGCCGTGGGGGCCCGCTGGGACGCCAACAACCGGATGCAGGCCTTCGTGGAAGGCGACCCCTGGACGAGCGCCGGGGTGCCCGGCGAATGGTACCGCTACGACGCCGCCGGGCAGCGCTGGTTCCGGATGGGCCGCGATGGGAAGGTCGTCCTGACGCTGCGCGACGAGGGCGGTCAAGCGCTGTCGGAGTTCGTGGAAACCCCGACCAGCGGGGGCCCGGTGCTGAAGGCGGACTTCGTGTACGGACTGGGGAAACTGCTGCTGGAGCGCAAGGTCGGCGTGGCCCCGCCCGAGATGGCGGCGAACAGCCCGCTGACCAGCGGCACGAACGAGCGCTTCCTGGTGACCTCGGGAGCGGGTGCCGGATCGTACACGGTGGACATCGCGGCGCCCTCCGGCTACCGGAATCGGGTCACGGGGGTGACGCTCGACGCCCAGGGGCGGTTCACGCTGCCGGAGAGCGCGCTCTCGCCCCTGGAGTCGAACGCGGTCCGGATCCGGAAGGACGGCCAGGTCGGGTCGGGCTATTCGGCGCCGGTCTCCCTGGCGTACGATCCAGCCGTGACGGCGACCTCTCCCAACCCGGTCCGAGCGCTCGCGATCCACTGGGCGTCGAACAACCTGGTGGTGCGCTGGGGCTTGGTGCAGGACACGGGGAAAGCCCAGCGCCTGTTCTTCCGATCCAGCGACGGGCTGACGACGGTGCTGCTGACCCCGACGGCGCTGCCGTCGAGCGTGCTGTCGTACACCCTGGCGTCGCAGGCGCTGTCGGCGCCGTGTGGCGCGCTCTACCTGGAGACCGTCGATGCGGCGGCGAGCCCGATGGCCGGTCTGCCCTCCGCGGAGGCGGGCGAGCAGGGGATCGGCATGAACCCCTGCCCCGGTGGAGGGCCGGACCCGCCGGACCCGCCGAGCGGGCCGGCCTTCGTCAACTGGTACCACCACCGCGACCACCTCGGGACGCTGCGCAACGTGACGGATGAAGCGGGGTACGTGGTCGTGGGATACGACGACTACCCGTACGGGGCGCGGATGCCGCAGAGCGCGACGCCGTCCGTCGGGGGGAGCACGCGGCAGTTCACGGGGCACGAGCGGGACTTGGCGACGGGGCTGGATTACATGATGGCGAGGTACTACGCGGCTGCACTTGGTGGGTTCGTCGCGGTCGATTCCGGAGCGATCGCGACTGCCGATACTCAGGCAATCGGCTCACGATTCGGGTATTCCAGGAACAACCCGATAGCATTCTGGGATCCTGACGGACGACATTACCGAATAACATACGTCGAATCGGCTCTCATCTCGCAGGGACGCGGGCCACACCTCTACATGGAGGTCGTCAACAACAGCGGAAAGACCTTGGCAAGCTGGAGCTTCGCCCTAGGAGCGGCGGCGAGGCACTTCTCAGTGCCAATAGCTGCGTCCCAAGCATGCAGACCTCTCCAAGGGATTATGCCGAGCGCGAGACAGATTTTGTGTGGATCTTGACCACTGTCGGAATGGACCTGCAAATGGTTGCTCTCATCGAGGCTGGGCGCAAGGAAGGTCAGGACTACTGCCTCACTACGCGTAACTGCACCACCACGATTGAGAGTTTCCTGCGCACCCTCCTGAAGCCGGCGTATGAACCAACGAACTCATGGAGGCCCGACCCTGCCTTCCAGTCTCTCAAGTCCTTCGCTCTCGCCTGGAACTACGTTGTACTTTCACCGATCTTTGTCTTCTCCTATAGTTTCTCCTTGATGGCAGATTATCTCGCTGCAATCGACGATCTGTACAATAGAGCAAAAAACCAGCCCGGGGTTCGTCTGGGTGCATCAGGGCCTGGGAGTGGCAGGGCGTACGAGGATCGTGTCGAGTTTCACGGAGTATTCCAGCCGCCATCGAAGAAGTGGTAAGGCGCAGGAATGGGCAGCTGATCAACAGGCGCGGACCCTTCACCGCATCCGTACAGCAACCGGGCCGTCCCGATGCGCGACACGTGCGGATGGCGAGTGACACTTGAGTTGCGGGACAGTTGCAGGAGGTGGCGACATGGGCAGAGGAGCATCCACCACGGGACCGATTGTATTCACTATCGAGGCGTGGCGAATATGGGTGGCCGTGTCGATATGTGGAGCATTGCTACTGGTCGGTCGGCCCCTCGCCGCCGAGGAGTCCAAGCAACGAACGCGCATCGATGCGTCTTTCATCAAGGCTGATTTCATCTCAGCGAAAAGCATCAGTGTTTCCGATGGCGGGTGGGAAATCTCGATCGGCTTCGACGGTGGATTCCCGATGATAGTCGTCAACGAGCTCGGTCCCAAGGCGCCAGTGATCTATATCGCCGCAGATCGGAAAGGGGCGAGACTGGATGTGGCGCAAGAGAAGGGCGCGTCCTGCAGCCTCCTGGCGTCGGATAAGGGAAGCGGGATTGCTCTTCGCGACAAGGAAGGTCGCACGAGAATCGCGATCGGGCTCGCCGAGGACGTGCTGCTGGGGGAGAAGAACGCGCGAGGCGCAGATGATTACAGAATACGAAAGTACCGTTGAAGCGGCCTGTATCGGCGTATCGCCGTTACGCGCAGATCGATCCGCCTACCTGGATCAGTCGTGACGAGTGGCGCTCGCGGGGACGTACATGGCGGGCATCGCGGCGCCCTCCGGCTACCGGCATCGCGTCGCCGGGGTGACGCTCGACGGTCAGGGGAAGTTCACGCTGCCGGAGAGCGCGCTCTCGCCCGGGGAGACGAACTGGGTCCGGATCCGGAAGGACGGCCAGACCGGCTCGGGCTTCTCGGCCCCGGTCGCGATCGTCTACGATCCCTCCGTGACGACCTCCTCCCCGAACCCGGTCCGCGCGCTCTCGATCCACTGGACGGCGACCAGCCTGGTGGTGCGCTGGAGCCTGGCGCAGGACACCGGAAAGTCGCAGCGGCTGTTCTTCCGCTCGGGCGACGGCCTGACGACGGTGCTGCTGACGCCGACGGCGCTGGCCTCGAGCGTGCTGTCGTACACGCTGGCCTCGCAGGCGCTGTCGGCGCCGTGCGGGAGCCTGTACCTGGAGACGCTGGAGGGGGCGGTGAGCGCCGCGACGGGTCTCCCGTCGTCCGCGAGCGGGGAACAGGGAGCCGGCCGGGATGGCAGTTCCGGCGATCGTGATCACCCGATCCGGGATCGTGATCACTGATTCCGCTGATGGTGATCACGCGTCGGAGCGAAGCGACGGTCGGTTCGTTCTAGTTTCGCCTCCTGTCAAGCCTCGGCAGATTCTAACGCGGGATCCCGATCGGTTGAAGGCTGGGTGGCAGCAGGGCCTGTGGGGCCTGTGGGCGGCGCGGCCGTTCGCGCCGTCCAAGGGGCGGTGGGAAACGCGACGTCATGCGTTTTCCACGGACCCGCCAGGATCCATAGGCCGTCGCGCGTCAGCGCGAGTTCGGAGCGCAGCGACGATCATCGGGTCTTGTCTCCGCCACGGATCGGACTGCGGAGCTCGCGTTGCGAGGGCCCTTTGAGATCGATCTTGTGCGCGCGGTGGACCAGGCGATCCAGGATGGCGTCTGCGAGCATCGCTTCGCCGATCACCTCGTGCCAGGCTTTGATCGGGAGCTGACCGGCCAGGAGTGTCGAGCCACGCTCGGCGCGGTCCTCGATCACCTCGAGCAGGTCGCGGCGCCCGGCGTCCTGGAGCGGCGAGAGCAGCCAGTCGTCGATCACCAGCAGATCGAGCTTGGCCAGTCGGGCCAGCAGGCGGCCGGACGAGCCGTCGCCGCGGGCCACGGCCAGGGCCTGGATCAGGCGCGGGGCGCGGACGTACTGGGCGGTGAAGCCCTTGCGGCAGGCGCGTTCGCCGAAGGCGCAGGCCAGGTAGGACTTTCCCGATCCGGTCGGGCCGGTGATGATCAGGTTGTGCCGCTCGGTGATCCAGGTGCAGGTGCCGAGCGCGAGCAGCACCTGGCGATCCAGGCCGCGCCCGGGCTTGACCTCGACGTCCTCGAGTGCGGCGTCGTAGCGCAGCCGCGCCAGCTTGAGCCGCCGCGTCAGCTTGCGCTGCTCGCGCTGGGTCCACTCGTGGTCGACCAGCAGACCGAAGCGCTCTTCGAAGCTGAGCGCGACGTGTGTGGTGTCGTGTTGCTGCCGGTCGAAGGCCTCGGCCATGCCGTGCAGGTTCATCGCCTGGAGCTTGTCGATCGTGGGTTGGGTCAGCATTCGGTCTCCTGGGACACGTAGTAGTCCGCGCCACGGATGTTGGGATGGCCTTGCGGGGGGGGCGACAGAGCCAACGGCTCGTCCGCGATCGGGACACGGTCGAGACCGGCTTGCAGGATGTTGTGCACGGTCTTGAAGCTCACGGCGGCGAGGCGTTCGGCCCGCGCACAGGCCGCCTCGAGACGGCCGTCGCCGTGCTTCTTGCCGAGACGCATCAGACCCAGACAGGCCCGATAGCCCTGCTCGGGGTGGGGCCTCGAGCGCAGGATCTGCTCGACCACGCGCCCCGTGGCCGGGCCGCTCTTCTCGGCCCAGTGGATCAGCCGCGAGGGCGTCCACTCGGCGTGGGCACGATGCGACGCGGGCATGTGCTCGGGGTAGGTCGAGCTCTGGCCGCGGCCCCGCAACCGCCGGTGCGACGTGATCCGGCGGCCGTTGTGGAAGACTTCGACGACGTCGGCGGTGAGGCGGGCGTCGACCTGCTCGTACAGCAGCGTGTACGGCACGCTGTAGGTGTTGTATTCGATCGCGATGTGGTAGTCGATGCTGACCCGGCAGGTCTTCCACTGGCCCAGCTCGTAGCGCCGCGGTGGCAGCGGCTTGAGTGCGGGCCGGTCGAGCTGCTCGAACAGCTCGCGGCGGCTGACACCCAGGGCGCGGATCCGCCGCTCGTTGAGGTGTCCGGTCAACTCCCGAATCGCCGCGTTCAGCTCGTGCAGGCTGAAGAAGATGCGATGCCGCAGCACCGCCAGGATCCAGCGCTCCGCCAGCAGCACCCCCGCTTCGACCTTGGCCTTGTCCTTCGGCCGATAGCTCCGTGCTGGGATCACCGCGGTCCCGTAATGCGCCGCCATCTCGCCGTAGCTGCGGTTGACCTCCGGCTCGTAACGACACGGCTTCGTCACCCCGCTCTTCAAGTTGTCGGGGACCAGCATCTCCGGGGCTCCGCCCCAGGCCTCAAACATGTGGACGTGTGCCCGGATCCACGGCTCCAGCTCCTGCGATTCCACCGCCTCGGCGTAGGTCTCACTGCTCGCCCCCAGCACCCCGACGAACAACTCCACTTCGCGCACGGCGCCCGTCGCGGGGTCAACGAGCCGCGGCTTGCTCCCGGCGAAGTCGACGAAGGCCTTCTCACCCGCCCGATGGACCTGCCGCATGCTCGGCTTGAGCCGCGCAGCGAAGCGTCGATACAACTCGCAGAACTGGCTGTAGCGATAGTGATTCACCGGGTGCGCCGCGGCGTACTCGCCCCACAGCAGCTGCAGCGTCACGTGCTTGCGCCGCAGCTCCTGATGCACCCAGCTCCAGTCGGGGGGCAGCCGCTCGACCTCCACGCCCGGGGCCGGCGGGAACAGCCGCACCGTCAACGCCGCGTCGTCCAACTCCTCCGGCAGCGGCCAGGACAGACCGGCCGCCTGGGCGCGCTGGACGTAGGCGCAGACCGTACCCGTGCCGATCCCTGCCGACCGCGCGATCTCACGGTGCGTCAGCCGGCACTCCCATTTCAGTCGCAGGATCTCGCGCAACTTCCTCATCAGCAGCCTCTCGCCAGCCATCGGCCCCTCCGAAAAAGGGCCAGATTGACCGCGTTCGCTGCCGACGCCTACCAGTGATCACGATGCCCGGAATCCCTGATCGCGATCCCGGAACCCCTGATCAGGATCCCGGAATCCGCGATCACGATGCCCGGAATCGGTGATCACGATCCCGGAATCCCTGATCACGATGCCCCGGAATGAGCGATCACGATGGTCCGGAACCGCCACCGGGACCCGTGCGCGGGCGATCCGCCCGCGACGCCGGACGCGCCGAGCGGGCCGTACTTCGTCAACTGGTACCACCACCGCGATCACCTCGGCACGCTGCGCGACGTGGCGGATGAGGCGGGGTACGTGGTCGTGGGATACGACGACTATCCGTACGGGGCGCGGATGCCAACTTGTCAAGTTACGACTTGACAAGCTATGCCATGGGCCACCCGATCGCCCGGACCGTCCCTCTGTGCACGCGACCAGCTCAAAGCGATCCGCTCCCGCCGCTGGCAGCCCGATCCCGGCTCTTGCGCGCGGGAGGCCGGGGCTCGTTCGAGGATGACGTCGTCCGGCCGGTCAGTCGGGCCCGGGGTTCACCACGTCCAGCATGAGGAGGAGCGCGGCGAAAGCCGCGCCGATCCAGGCGGCGATCGACCAGGCGCCCGAAGCGGGCCCCGCGATGGCGAGCGCCGCGCAGCCCAGCGCCATCGCGCCGATCACGACCCGCCGGGCCGCGCGGCCGAAGCGCCCGGTTCGCGCTGCGGCCGGACGCGCGTCCTCCGCCGCGGAAGGTCTGGGGCTCGGGCGGCACGCGCGGAGCAACCTCGCTCCGAGCGCGATCCTCGTCCGGCTCGGCCTCGCCGTCGTCGATCGAGCTCTCGGCGAGCGCGAGGCGCTCGAGCTCCTCCTCCGCGATCGGCTGCCCCTCCGGCGTCTTGCCCTCCAGCAGGTCCAACAGCTCGTTCGCCCGGGCAACATCCGCCGACGCAACGAAGAACTGCAGCCCGCGTCCACCCGGCACGCAGGCGAAGGCGATCCCCGCGCGATCCAGCTCGCCGCGGATCAGGTTGGCCTCGAACTCGCTGTGCGACACGGCCAGCGGTTCCGCGTCGACCAGGGTTTCGAGCGCGACCGGCGCGCCGGGCTCGCGTTCGACATCCTCCGCGCCGTCGGGCAGCCACGTCGCGAGGCGCTCGCGGATCGACGGCTCGTCGTCCTCGGCCGCGAACAGGACCGCGCTGCCGGCGGCCGGGCCGGACTCGAGCAGCGCGCCCTCAGCGGAGACGACGACGTGCGGAAAGCCCGCCGCGGTCATTCCGCGGCGGATCGCGTCGAGCGCTTCCGGTTCCTCCACCGCGAGCACTTGCACCAGGCACAGGCGCTCGAGTTCGTGCGGGGGAGCGTTCGGTGCGGAGCGCCGGACCGCGGCCGCCAGGCGCGCGCGTGGGACCAGGTGCGCGGCGCCGCAGGTCGTGCACCGCGGGAGTTCGCGCACGTACCGGCCGCCGCAGGACAGGCACAGGACGACCGCCTCGGTGTCGGAGAGGTCGAGTCGGCAGTCGCCGGGCTTGCCGTTTGGTTCGCGATTCGACACGCCGGCAGGGTAGCACCGGAAGCGAGGCTGCCGTTCTCCCGGCGCCACCTCGCCACCCCGTCGCCCCGCCGCCCCCGCTCAGCGGGGCCCGTTCCCCCCGTCCGTCCCCTCGCTGACGACCTGCCAGAACAGCCCGTCCGAGCCGGTGACCACTGACGTCTCGCCAGTCTCCGCGATCGGGCGCCGAACGATCCACGGCCACTCGGGTCGCGAGAGCCCGGAGTAGACGCGGTAGCGCCGGTGGCAGGGATCGACGACCGGATCCCACGACAGCCGGACCGTCGCGGCGTCGAGCCGCTCGACCGCGAGGCCAGTCACGGCGGCGGCGGGGCGGCACGCTGCCGGCGCTGCCGAATCGACCACCGAGAGCAGCAGGTGCGACGGCCACGCGGCGCTGTGCTGCACGCGGTTCGTCGCGATCTCGGTGCGCGTGTTCTGCTTGAACGGCTCGCCGGTCTGCGGATCGACCTCGAAGCGCGGGTAGTTCGACGACTGGATCGCCACGCGGACCCGGTGCCCGGCGGGGAAGACGATCGAGCTGTCCCATAGCCGGACGTCGAAGCGGTAGACCTGCCCCGGCACGAGCAGGTGCTCCTCGCGGTGACCGAGCCGGTGCCGTGCGTTGAGGATCAGGTCGGTCACCAGCATCGCGCGGCCGTCGGGATAGACGTCCTCCAGCTTCACCGCCCAGTCGGTGTCGAGCCGGTCGGACGAGGCGTAGAGGACCATCGTGATCGCCCCGCTGCTCTCGAGCGGCTCCGCCAGCGGCGCCGTCTCCCAGGTGACGACGTCGGCGCGGTTGTCGACGGGGCGCTGGTCGTACGGACCGACGAGGATCGTCGTCGTAGAGGTTGTTGCCGCCGCGCGTCGGCACCGGCTGCTGGGGGTCGGAGAGATACGCGGTCTCGCTCGCGGCGGCGGTCGGCGGAACCCTGGAGAGCGAGCCGTCGGGCTGCAGGTAGAACGCCGTGGAGGTCGCGGGGGGCGGCCAGTCGTCCCGCGTGCGCCAGACATTGCCCGGTGCGGTCGCTCCCTCCGGGAGGCCGGGTCCCATCGCGTAGACGCGCGCCGGGGGATCGTCCATCACCCCGGTGTCCTTCCCCTTCAGCCAGAAGTCGAACCAGCGCAGGCGCAGCGCCGCGTAGTCGGAGAAGACGCTGTGGGGAGGATAGGTCAGCGCGCCCTGCGCCTGACCCTGGCTCCCGCCGTGGACCCAGGGGCCCATCACGAGCTTCTGGTTGCGGCGCGCGCCGGGACCGCCCTGTTCGTTGATGAGGCGGAACTGGTCGAGCGTCCCCTGGGTGAACAGGTCGTACCACCCGCCGATCTGGAGGATCGGCGCGCGGACCTGGCCGGCGCGAAGCAGCAGGTTGCGCTCGTCCCAGTAGGCGTCCTCGTCGGGGTGGGCCCAGTACTCCGCGAGCTTCCCGGCCGAGCCCTGGTTCGTCAGCCAGGTCTCGAGCAGGTTCTTGAGGAACACGCCTCCGGGGTAGGTCATGTCGCGATACTGGTCGGCGGAAGCGACCTCGGCGATCGAGCACGCGAGGTGTGGCGGCGCCGCGCCGGCGAGCCGCAGCTGCGTCATGCCGGACGCGGACGCGCCGAACGTGCCGACCTGCCCGTCGCAGAACGGCTGCGCGGCGAGCCACTCGACCGCGTCGTAGCCGTCCTGGTTCGCGCCCCAACCGTCGTCGTCGAAGACCTCGTCCACGCCGTCCGAGTCCTCCCGGCCGCGCGTGCTCTGGACGACGACCGCGTAGTCGGCGACGAGGTACGCGCGCGGCGGCTCCGCACGGGCATAGGGGGTGCGCTGGAGCAGGGCCGGCCAGCGCAGGCCCGCGCGCCGCGACGGCAGGAAGATGTCGGTGCCGAGGGTCGTCGTGCCGTCCCGCATCGGTGCGCGATCGGTGCGCTTGTTGGACGCGACCTGGAAGTTGACGCCGCTGGCGGGGCCCGCCGCCAGGTTGACGGTCACCACGCCGGGCCGCGTCGTGTCGGTGCGCCGCGGTTCGATCCCCGAGGCGTCGACACCGCCGTTCAGTTCGTTGAAGAGCAGGTGGTGGTACGTGAAGACGAGCAGGCGGCCCATCCCGGGGAGGGTCTCGTCGAGGTCGAAGCGGTAGCTGCCGAGCCCGTTGGTGACGGTCGTCCACTCGACCGGGATCGGGTCGTTCGGCCCGACCGAATCGGCGACGGACATCCGCGTCGCGCCGACGGTCACGAACGCCCACGGCGATCCGGCCTGCTCGCTGGTGACGCGGCCGGTGACGGGGCGGGTCGCCTGCGCGGGGGGGGCGGCGAGGGCGAGGACGAGGGCGATCGAACCCAGGAAGGGGAGGGCGGGGCGGGAGGGCGGGTGCATCGATCGGGACTCCGGACCGGGACTATACGCTGGCGCCCGCCGAGCTCGATTTTAGGTCGCTACGGAGTGCGGATCTCGGGCCGCCACAGAGGGCAGTTCTCGGGCCGCCACAGAGGGCAGTTCTCGGGCCGCCACAGAGGGCAGTTCTCGGGCCGCCACAGAGGGCGGCCCCTACTGGAGCGTGCTGTGCCCGATCTGGAACCGCATCAGCCGGCCGCCGGTCGCGGCGATCAGCGAGGCGCGCAGCGCGTCGACGCGCGCCTTCTCGTGCAGCGAGGCGCTCCAGTAGCTCTCGCCCGAGCGGGTCACGACTTCGAACTGCACCGAGGCGCGCTGGCCGCCGAGCAACGTGCGCTCGGGGACCGCGAACTCGGTGACCGAGGCGACCAGCGTCTTGGGAATCGCGATCGGCCCCAGCGGGGCGGGCCGGTCGAGCACCAGCACCGCCTGCGGTGCCCAGCGCGCGCCGTGGAAGTGGAGCGCGCTCGAGGTGCCGACCACCGCGGCGCCGGCGAAGAAGCAGAGCGCAAGGGTGAAGTACGCGACGCGGAGGGCCCCGGCCCAGCGAGCGGGGGCGAGACGTCCTCGCAGTGAGAAGAACAGCAGCGAGAGCAACCCGCAGAGCGTGAGCACCTGCGTGAACAGGTACGGCGCCGGGGAACTGAACGCGCTGCCGAGCAAGGAACCCTCCGCGTCGAGCCACGCGACTTCCGTCGCTGCCCTTTGCAGCAAGGTACCGGGCCGGCGAACTGGGCGCCAAAGTTTTGTTTCATTCGAGGCCGTCCGCGAGCGCGGGGATCGGCCGGAATGGCCGAACTTGCCGCGGGTCGGGGGGGGTGACTACCATCCCGGGACCCGGAGGCCCCCCCTCGTGACCAAGCGCCTGCTCCGCGTCGCCGCCGGCATCGTGCCGCAGGGCGACCGCTACCTGCTCCAGCGCCGGCCGCCGGGGACCCACATGGCGGGCCACTGGGAGTTCCCGGGCGGCAAGCTCGAGGACGGGGAGACGCCCGCCGCCGCGCTGGTCCGCGAGATGCGCGAAGAGTTGGGAGTCGAGATCGACGGCGTGCGGCCGCTCTGGGTGATCCGTCACGCGTACGACGATCGCGAGGTCGAGCTGCACTTCCTCGCCGCGCGCATCGCGGCAGGCGAGCCGCGGGCGCTCCACGCCGAGGCGATCGGCTGGTACGCGCCGGCGGCGATGCCGGGGCTGCCGATCCTGCCGGCCGACCTCGAGATCGTCGCGCGGTTGGAGCCGGGGCTCCCCGCGCCGGTCCCGCCCGGCTTCTCGTGGTCCGCGACGCGCCACGGCGCGTTCACCGACTGCCCGCGCGCCTACTTCTTCGGCTACTACCTGGCCAAGGGGCGCGCGGAGGACCCCGACCCGGACCGCGCGCGGCTGGCCGCGCGGCTCGCCGCGCTGACGTCGCTGCCGATGTGGGTCGGCTCGCGCGTGCACGAAACGATCGAGGGGCTGTTGCGCGAGGCGCTGGCGGGCCGCGCGCCCGAAGCGGAGCCGGCCGTCGAGCAGGCGATCGAGCGGGCGATCGAGCGGATGCTGGCGCGGATGCGCCGCGACTACGCGGCCAGCCGCGACGGCGACCAGCTCACCGCCGACGACCCGCGCAGCGCGACGCGCTTCACCGAGCACGAGTACCCGCACCTGGCGGTCGGCGACGAGGAGTGGCGCGGGCGGGTGGACGAGGCGAATGAGATGGTCCGGGCCTTCGCGGCGCACGGCTACCTGGATGTCGCGCGCGCGCTGCCGCGGGAGGCGCGGGCCTCGGTCGAGCGGCTGGAGAAGTTCGCGCTGGACGGTGTCGACGTCTGGGTGAAGATCGACTTCGCCTGGCGCGATCCGGACGGGCTGGTGCACATCCTGGACTGGAAGACTGGCCGCAAGGAGCGGGGTGAGAACCCGCTCCAGATGATGGTCTACGCCGGCTACGCGCGGAAGGTCTGGCAGGCCGAGCCGGAGCGCCTGCGCGTCCGCGAGGTCTACCTGCGCCAGGCCGACCCGGAGCGCCCCTGCACGATCACCGCCGAGACGATTGCCGCGGCCGAGACCGCGATGCGCGCGTCGATCGGCGCGATGCTCGCGAAGGTGTCGGACCGGGTCCGCCACCTCGCGCGCGAAGACGACTTCGAACTGGCAGCCACGGCGCGCCCCTGTCGCGGCTGCTTCTTCCGCGCGATCTGCCCGGCCCCGCGCGACGCGAGCGCGACGTGAGCGCGCGCCGCCGCCGGCTGCCGGACGACGAGCCCGAGCGGGTCGTCGACGCGGAGATCGTGCCCGACTCCGGCGAGACCGTTGTCGATCCTGACGAGGTAGTTCCCGACGTCGGGGAGGTCGTGCTCGACGCGGACGCGCTCGGAACGGACCTGGATGCTGACAGCGTTCCCGCCGAGTCCGAGCATGAGCTGGCCCGCGCGCTCGCGCGCGTCCCCGGGCGCGGACTCCCGGCCCGGCTCGACCCGACGGCGCGCTACATCGCCGACGTGCGCGCGATCCCGCCGCTGCCGGCCGACGAGGAGGCGCGCCTGGCGCGCCTGTTCCGCGACACCGGGGACCGCGACGCGGCGGCGCAGCTGGTCAATGCCAACCTGATGCTGGTCGTCAAGCTGGCGCTGATGTACCGCCGCTTCGTCGACAACCTGATGGATCTGGTCCAGGAGGGGAACGTGGGCCTGATGGAGGCGGTCACGCGCTTCGACCCGGAGCAGGGGAACCGCTTCTCGACCTACGCCGCCTGGTGGATCAAGGCCTACATCCTCAAGTACCTGCAGGACAACCGCCGGATCGTCCGCTTCGGCACGACGAACGACCGCCGCAAGCTGCTCTATCACCTGCGCCACGAGCAGGCGAAGCTGGCCGCGCAGGGGGTGGAGGCGACGCCGAAGCTGCTCGCCGCGCGGCTCGACGTCTCGGAGCACGACGTCGTCGAGGCCGAGAAGGTGCTGGCGGCGCGCGACGCGTCGCTGGACCAGCCGCTCTCGGCGGAGGGGACCGCGACGCTCGCCGACGTGCTGGCCGACGGGGAGGCGGACGCGGAGCACCGGGTCATCGCCGAGGACCTGCAGGGGAAGACGAAGCGCGCGCTCGAGGAGTTCCGCGCCACGCTGACGGAGCGCGACCGCGCGCTGCTCGACCAGCGGCTGGGGGCGCTCGACGAGGCGACGCTGCAGGAGCTGGGCGACCGCTTCGGCGTGACGCGCGAGGCGATGCGCCAGGCCGAGGTGAAGCTGCGCCAGCGGCTGGCGGCATTCCTGAAGGAGCGCCTGGGGGACGACGTGATCCGCGGGATGACGGGGGGAGGCTGACGTTGCGCGGGGCGGGGCCGGCGTGCGGCGGTGGCGGTTGCGATTCGGCGGCGGATGGAGCCCGCGGTTGTGCCGTGAGGCCCGGCGGGCGACAGAGAGCCGCCTCGAATGCACATCCGCCGACAGAGGACCCCCTCGAACGCACATCGTTGAGCGGATCGGAGCGACATCGGCCGGCGAGTTGCAGTCGAACTCCCTCTGAGATGACACAGTGCGTCGTTTTTCGGCGGTCTCTGGGCTCCGCGCGCGTGCTCAGAGGCCCGCGCCGGGGCGAGATGTGCATTCGGTGGGGTCCTCTGTCGGCGGATGTGCATTCGTGGCGGCCCTCTGCGGGGGCGGCGCACCACCGACCCCCTCCCCCTCGACCGCCATGTGATCATCTCCAGACTCTGGTGCCGGGACGAACGCCCGGGCCGGCAAGCACCGCGGCCGGCCCCGACAGGTTCGGAGGAGGCTCGATGCGGAAAGTTGCACGGATCTTGTTGGTGGCTTTGATCGTCGTCGGGGTTGCCGGACTGACCCCGGCCGCAGAAGCGGGCAAGCCGGCGCCGACGATCACGATGAAGACCTACTACCTCGGCCTGATCAAGAAGGGCCCGGCCTGGACCCCCGGCGACACGCCGGAGATCCGCGCGCTGCAGGAAGGTCACATGGCGAACATCCGCAAGCTCGGCGCAGAGGGGAAGCTGCTGCTCGCCGGGCCGTTCACGGACGGCGGCGACCTGCGCGGGCTCTTCCTGTTCGAGGTGGCGACGCTCGAGGAGGCGAAGGCGCTCTGCGAGACCGATCCCGCGGTGAAGGCGGGGCGGCTGGTCGTGGAGGTCCACCCGTGGCTCGGGCCGGAGGGGTTGACGTACAAGGGGGCAGTGCCGCGGCCGTGAGGAGGCTGGTCGGCGCGCGCGGTCCGGGCTAGGCTGACGCGATGCGCCGCACCGTCACCATCTGGCACCTCGAGCTGCGCGACCCGCTCGACTTCCGCCCCGTCACCGAGCCGCCGCCCGAGGTGGAAGTGCGGCAGGTCGAGATCGCGTCGCCGGAGTTCAACCGCTCCATGTACGCCGCCGTTGGCGGCGACTGGTACTGGATCGATCGCCTCTCCTGGACCTACCGGCAGTGGCAGGAGTGGCTCACGCGGCCCGAGCTCGAGACCTGGTGCCTCTGGGTCAAGGGGACGCCGGCCGGCTACTTCGAGCTGGAGGCGCAGGAGGCGGGGAGCGTCGAGATCGTCTACATCGGCCTGCTGCCGCAGTTCGTCGGGCAGGGGCTCGGCGGCTGGCTGCTGACCGCGGCGACGCGCCGCGCGCGGCAGATCGGCGGCGCGCGGGTCTGGCTGCACACCTGCTCGCTCGACCACCCCGGTGCGGTCGCCAACTACAAGGCGCGCGGCTTCCGGCTCTTCAAGGAGGAGACGGTCGTGCAGAACGTGCCGGCCCTGCCGCCGGGACCATGGCCGGGGGCGGAGCGCCCGCGGCCCGACGAGGACGGGGCGTGACCGCGCCGGAGGCGCGGCGGATGCTGGTCGAGCTGCCGTTCCGGGTCAGCACCTACGACGTCGACTTCGTCGGGATCGTCCACAACGCGGTCTACATCCGCTGGCTCGAGGACCTGCGCAACAAGCTGCTCGACGAGCACTTCCCGCTCAAGACCGCGCTCGCGCGCGGGATCGCGCCGGTGCTCTCGCGCACCGAGATCGACTACCGCTGGCCGGTGCGGATGTTCGACCGCGTCGTCGGGCGGATGTGGGTGCCGGAGACGAAGCGCGCGCAGTGGGTCGTGGCGGCGGAGATCGTGACGGAAGACCGCGTCGCGGCGACGGCGCGGCAGACGGGGTACTTCGTCGAGATCGAGAGCAAGCGGCCGATTCCGCTGCCGGAAGAGCTGAAGGGGCGGGTGTAGGGGGCGGGTCTCCGCTCAGCTCGGGCGCAGGAGGGCGAGGGGGCAGTGCTGCGCCATCGCCTCGAAGTCGCGGTCGGCTGTCAGCAGGCGAAGTCCGTGCCGGAGGCACAGCTGGGCCAGCAGGGCGTCGATCGTTCCGATCCTGGACGCCGTGACGTCGGCAGTGGTTGCGGAGTGCGGCGGCCTCGATGTGATCCTCGATCTCCGGTGCGAGAACGGGGAGCAGCGAGAACTCCTTCACGATCCACCGCGCGGCGGTCGGCCCCTGGAAACCCTGGAGCAGTTCCTGGAGCACGATCCCGGTCGTGACGATCACGTCGCCCCGCTCGAGGCACTGCGGGGGCGGCGGGGAACCGGGACGGTAGGGCGGGGAGGCAGCGACGCCACGGTTCCACCGGGCCTGGCCCCGATCGAATCGGTCACCGTCCACGTCTCCTGGTCGATTCCTGCCCGCAGCTGCACCATGATCGGGTCATGAGGCCGAACACGAAATCTCGCATCTGTCTTTCGCCCGAAGAACTCGGGCTCATCGTGGCGCTACAGGCTGAGCTTGGCGCAAAGAGCAGGATCGAGGTCGTCCGGCGCGGGCTACAGCTCCTCAAGGACACGACCGATCGCGACAGCCTGCGCGAGGCCTATCGCCGTGCGTCGGCCACCACGCGGGCCTCTGTCCTGGTCGAGTCGAAGGAGCTCGGCCATCTCGCCGCCGAAGGCCTCGGCTGACCGTGAGGTTGTAGCGCGAGAAGCATGAGCTGGTCGAGCCTCAGGAGCCGCATCCGAGCGAGCTCAGCGCTACGCTGACCCAACCCCGCGCTATCATCCTCCCCGTGCCCCGCACCGCCCTCGTCCTCGTCCACGGCGACGCGCCCGACCCGGCGCTGCTCGCGGCCCGCGCCGCGGCCGCCGACTGGTTCGTCTGCGCCGACGGGGCGGTCGGAACGGCGCTCGCGGCCGGGGTGACGCCGGACGCGGTGATCGGCGACATGGACTCGATCGATACGCGCGGCCCGGGGATCGCCGCGCTCCCCGCGACGATCGAGCGGCTGCCGGTCCCCGACCAGGAGACGACCGACCTCGAGAAGGCGCTGCTGGAGGCGGCGCGGCGCGGCTTCGAGCGCGCCGTCGTGCTCGGCGCGGCGGGGCGGCGCTGGGACCACTTCTTCGGGCACCTGTCGCTGTTCGCGCGCTTCGCCGACCGGCTGCAGCTCGAGGCCGAGGACGCGCACGGGCGCCTCCGCGTGCTTCCTCGGGGAACGTGGTGCGACCTCGACCTCCCGCCCGGCTCGAAGCTCTCGCTGCTCCCACTCCCGCGCGCGACCGGGATCGAAACCGACGGCCTGCGCTGGCCGCTCGCCGGGGCGACGCTGGCGCTGGGAGTGCGCGAGGGGATCAGCAACGCGGTCGTGCGCGCCCCGGCGCGCGTCCGCTACGCCGCCGGGTGCCTCGCGGTCTACGAGGTCGGGGCCGAGTAGGGTCGCAGCTCCCGACTAACCGACTTACAGTAGCTGTCCCCGATTCGGACCGACTTACCGACTAACGGTTGCTGTCCCCGTTTCGCCCGGCCATCGTCGCGAGCGTGACGAGGCGGGCCAGCAGGATCGTGAGGAACAGCGAGCCCGTGACGGCCTCGAGCATCGCGAGCGATCGCGCCAGCGGGTGGACCGGCAGGACATCTCCGTAGCCGACCGTCGCCAGCGTCACGAAGCTGAAGTAGAGCCAGGCCCGCGGGCCGTCCGCGACGTGGACGGGCCCCAGAAACGCGCCGGAATGGAGCATCTCGACCAGGGCGTAGGCCTCGGCCCAGATCACGCCGAGCAGCAGGTAGGCCGCGACCCCGCCCATGATCCGGTGAACCGTGATCGGCCCGCTGCGGAAGGTCTGGGCCACGACGATGACCAGGAGCAGCAGGAGGGCGAGCAGGGTGGACGCCTGGACCCAGGGGCGCGGGACCGACATGATCCAACTCGCGGCTTCCACCGAGACCGAGATCGCCGCGACGGGCATCAGGACGTAGCGCGCGAACTTCCACGCGAAGAGCGCGCGCACGCCGGCGATCAGCATCATCGCGAAGAGAGCGTCGCCGATCGCGCTGCGACCGCTGCCGGGCGACAGGAACGGCGGCAGCACGAAGATCGAGACGATCAGCAGGGCGAGGACGACGGAGAGGCCCCGGTCCTGGCCCCAGAACTGCGTCAGGGCGTGGAGGACGGGCCAGCGGTGCTTGTACCTGCCGCTCATCGCGCCTCAACCTCCCAGCGCGATCGTCGCGACGACCAAGGCCGACCCGCCGAGCAGGAAGACCAGCCCCGCGACCCACGGCCGGGCGACCGCGTAGCGTCCCCACGCGTGCCCCGTCACGAAGAGCAGCGCGAGCAGGAGCAGGTTGGAGATGCGCAGGGCCCGCCGGGCGTCGTCGATGAAGAAGAACGGGATCGCGGCCGGCAGGCTGGCGAGGAAGACCAGCCAGAAGCTCGCGATCGCCCCCATGGCGTCGGCTCCGGTCATGCGGTTCGGCGGAACCGTTCCCGAGCGCAGGTTGTCGACCACCCGCTGGTACAGGCCCCGCCGCTCCTCGGCGCTCGTCACCTCGCCCAGCAGCTCGTCGTACTCGCCGGCCACCAGCGCGATGGCCTCCGCGTCGCCCTTCGCTTCCTGGACCGCCCGCGCCAGCCGTTTGCGCCGGCCGCGCTCGAAGAGCCGGCTGACGATGTAGAGCACGCCGTCGATCACGCCCCAGGCGATGTTGCAGCCGATCGTCGCGATCAGCAGCTCGCGGGCCCCCTCGCGGCCCTCTTCCTGGAGCGTCAGCCCCGCCCCCAGCGTGAAGGTGAGGGTCATGATCAGGCCGAACAGGACCTCGCTCAGGCTCGACGCCGGGTCGAGGTACTTGCTCGAGATCGCGTTGCGGAAAGCGGCCAAGCGGGAGTCCTCCTCCGCTACCTGGCGATGATAGCCGAGTTGATGGGAGTGTCCCCCGCGGGAATCAGGGCCGAAGTAGACCGCCAGCCGTGAGCGATCCGCCTCGAGGCTGGGGGAGGGAGGCCCTCCCCTGCCGCCCGGGGGTAGTCCCGGCAAGGACCTCGTAACTCCCCTGTGTCGGCGTCGCCCCGGTGCAGCCCAGGCCATTCCCGACTGAGGTGGCGAAAGTTGAGGCAGACGCCGGGCGCGCTCCCCTGGCGGAACTGGAGCGGGCGCGGAGCGAAGGAAGGGAATGTCCTCGCAACTCGACCTTCCCGTGCAACGCCTTCCCGTGGGAAACTCGTCGGCGTGCCTGTCCCGAGCGCCGCCTCACCACGTTTCGACCGCGCGGATCGCACCCCCGATCTGCTCGAGCGAGGAGCACGACCCCCATGCCGACCGATCGACCGCTGAGTAGCCCCGGCGACATCGTCCGCTTCCTGAAAACGCGCGTTCCTCTGTTCGCCGACTTCTCCGACGAGCGACTCGGCGAACTCGTGCGTGGTTCGCGTGTCGCGTCGTTCGAGCCCAACGAAGCGATCCTGCATCACGGTGCCGAGGCGACGCTTCTCGGCGTCGTCCTCAGCGGCGCGGTCTCCGCGTCGGCGTTCGGCGAGGGAGGCGTTCGACAGACGCTCGGCCGGCTGGAAGCCGGCGGGACCTTCGGCGAGCTGGCGCTGATGACCGGCGACCGGATGCTCGCCGACTTGATCGCCGAGTCGCGCAGCCAGGTGCTCTGCATCCCGGTGTCGCTCTTCCAGTCCGTGATCGTCGCCGAGCCGGCCGCGGTGCAGCAGATCTCGCGCACGATCGCCGATCGCTTCAAGGAGGTGACGGCGAATCCGGCGGCCGCCGCCGCCGCGCTGCGCCAGAGCGCCGATCCCTACGGTCTCAGTCTCCGGGGAGAGCGGCCCGAGAAGATCCTCGTCATCAACTGCGGCTCCTCGTCGCTCAAGTACTCGTTCTACGACACGGCCGACGAGTCGCGCCAGGCGCGCGGCCAGGTCGAGCGCATCGGCATCGAGGGAACGCTGCACGTGCACCGCGGGCCGAGCGGCGAGGTGCGGCGAGAGCTTCCCCGCGCCGGCTTCGCCGAGGCCTTCCGCGCGATGGTGGAAGCGCTCACGACGACGGAGGCGCGCGTCATCGCCGGCGCGGGCGAGGTCAGTCGTCGTGGCTCACCGCGTCGTGCACGGAGGCGAGCGGTTCACCGAGGCGACGCTCGTCACGGATGAGGTACTCGAGCAGCTCGAGGCGCTGAGCCCGCTCGCCCCGCTGCACAACCCGGTGAACCTGGCCGGCATCCGAGAAATGCGCCGGCTCTTCCCCGCCGCACCGCACTTCGCCGTCTTCGACACGGCGTTTCACCACACGCTCCCGTCCTACGCCTTCCTCTACGGCCTGCCCCACGAGTTCTACGAGAAGAAGGGCGTCCGCCGGTACGGGTTTCACGGAACGTCGCACGCCTACGTCAGCCTGCGCGCCGCCGAGTATCTCGGCCGGCGCCCGAACGAGCTCGAGATCGTGAGCTGCCACCTCGGCAACGGTGCGTCGCTGTGCGCCCTGGACCACGGGCGGTCGGTGGACACGACGATGGGATTCACCCCCGCCGAGGGACTGATCATGGGCACGCGTTGCGGTGACGTGGACGCCGGGGTCCTGGCGTTCCTCGAGCGCACCGAGGGCCTCACGGCCACCCAGAGCGAGGAGATCCTCAACAAGAAGAGCGGCCTGCTCGGGATGTCCGGGATCTCGAGCGACATGCGCGAAGTCCTGAAGGCTGCCGAGGCCGGTGAGCCGCGGGCGCTGGTGGCCCTCAAGGCCTACTGCTACCGCGTGCGGAAGTACATCGGTGCCTACGTCGCCGCGATGGGAGGGCTGGACGTCATCGCCTTCACGGGCGGCGTCGGGCAGGGGAGCGCCGAGGTCCGGGCGCTCGCGCTGCAGGGTCTCGGGGTGATGGGGGTCCGTCTGGACGACGAGCGGAATCGGGCCGCCCGGGGGTTCGAGGAGACCTGCCGGATCTCCACGGACGACTCGCGTGTGACCGTGCTGGTCATCCCGGCCGACGAAGAACGCATGATGGCGCGCGAAGCGCTGCGGGCATTGAGCCGGTCGTACATCGGCAAGGCACTCGAGGCCCGGCAGCAGCAGCCCTTCCTGGTCGAGGTCTCCGCGCACCACATCCACCTGACGCAGGAGCACGTCGAGGCCCTGTTCGGACCGGGACAGCAGCTCACCCGGCACGCCGATCTCTCCCAGCCCGGACAGTTCGCCTGCAAGGAGCAGGTCACGATCGTCGGGCCCAAGGGCCGGATCGAGCGCGTGCGGATCCTCGGACCGACGCGGAAGGCGACGCAGGTCGAGATCGCGATGACCGAGCAGTTCAAGCTCGGCCTGCAGCCGCCGATCCGCGAGAGCGGCGACGTCAAGGACACGCCGGGCTGCACGCTGGAGGGGCCGGCCGGGAGCGTGACGCTCGAGCGGGGCGTGATCTGCGCGCTGCGCCACATTCACATGACGCCGGCCGACGCCCTCCGGTACGGCGTCCGCGACAAGGCGTTCGTTCGCGTCCGCGTCGAAGGGGACCGGGAACTGGTCTTCGGCGACGTCCTCGTGCGCGTCGACCCGAGCTACGCCCTCGCCATGCACATCGACACCGACGAGGCCAACGCGGCGCACGTGCAGACCGGCGTCCGAGGGTACCTCGACGGGATCCAGAGCCAGGATTGAGACCGCGGCGCGATCGCCGCGCCGGCGCGAAAAGGAGCCCCATCATGAAGCCCCCAGTAAGCACGCCGTTTTCCTCCAACCCGGCAGCCGACGCGGCGCCGGAGGGGACCGATCGCCGGGCGTTCCTGATGCGCAGCGCGGTCATCGGGGCCGCGGCCGTGATGACCGGGTGCGACACGTCGCGCGAGGAGCGCACCGCGCAGGCCGCGAAGGAGGCGGCCGCGCCGCCGCAGCCCCGCCGCCGCCCAAGCCGAAGGGCCTGGGATCGGCGATGGCACAGGACCTCGACGTGGTCGCGCGGTCCAAGGGCCCGGTCATGACCGTCCTCGAGGAGTTCTACAAGGTGGGCCCCGGACCGTCGAGCTCCCACACGATCGGCCCCATGCGGATCAGCTACGACTTCTACCAGCGCTGCACCAAGCTGCCGCCCGAGCAGCTGGCGAAGGCGACGGGACTCAAGGTCCACCTCTTCGGCAGCCTGAGCGCCACGGGCAAGGGCCACGGCACCGAGCGTGCGACGCTGGCCGGCCTGCTCGGCAAGGAGCCGGCGACCGTCGATCCGCTGTTCCTCGACGAGATGGCGGCGAAGCCCGAGCAGTCGTACCCGGTGAAGCTGGGCGAGAAGACGTTCCAGCTCTCGCTTGCCGACGTGATCTACGACAACCCCAAGGGCGACTTCCCGCACCCGAACACGATGACGTGCAAGCTGCTGGCCGGCGACCAGGTCCTGCTGGAGCAGGAGTACTACTCGGTCGGCGGCGGGTTCATCGAGTGGAAGGGGTACCAGCCGCCGAAGAAGGGACAGCCGAAGTACCCCTACGCGACCATGAAAGAGCTTCGAAAGCACGCCGAGGACAACAAGCTCTCGATCGCGCAGGTCATGATGGCCAACGAGCTCGCCGTCTCGGGCAAGTCCGAGGCCGAGATCAACGCCTTCCTCGACAAGATCGGCAACGCGATGCTGGCGACCGTGAAGTCCGGGCTCTCGGCCAAGGAAGGCGTCCTGCCCGGCCCGATCAAGCTGTATTCCAAGGCGGCCACGGTCTATGCCCGGGCGCAGGACGACAAGTACGAGGCCGACCGCGCGATCGCGCTGGTCTCGGCTTTCGCCCTCGCCGCCTCGGAGGAGAACGCGCGGGGCCACCTGGTGATCACCGCGCCCACCGGCGGTTCGGCCGGCGTCATGCCGGCGATCGTGTCGGCGCTCGTCGAGGGGAAGCGGAAGATCTCCAAGGAGCAGATCCGGCAGGGGCTGCTGGCCGCCGCCGCGATCGGCTACCTGGGCAAGCACAACGCGACCCTGTCGGGAGCCGAGGGAGGCTGCCAGGCGGAGATCGGCGTCGCGTCGGCGATGTCGGCCGCCTTCATCGCCCAGGTCTTCGAGCAGCCGCCGCAGGTGATCGAGAACGCCGCCGAGTCGGCGCTCGAGCATCACCTCGGGCTGACCTGCGACCCGGTGGCCGGCTACGTGCAGGTGCCCTGCATCGAGCGCTGCGCGTTCGGCGCCGTCAAGGCGTGGGTCGCCTACATGATCGCCAGCAACGAGATCGAGACCAGGCACCGGGTCGACCTCGACACGACGATCGAGACGATGGCCGAGACGGGCCGGGACATGAGCAACAAGTACAAGGAGACGAGCGAGGGCGGCCTCGCGGCGAACCTGACGCTCTGCTGAATCGCAAGAGTGGGGGGCCGAACGTCACCCGGCCCCCTTCACGGAGCGGCTTCCACGCGCGCCAGGCGCAGGCGAGGGGAGTGATCATGCTCGAGGCGTTTCGCACTGTCCTGGAACAGTCGCCGATGCTGGCGCTCTTCGCCACGATCGGACTCGGGTACGCGCTGGGGCAGATCACGGTCGCCGGGTTCTCGCTGGGGGTCGGGGCGGTGCTGTTCGCCGGCCTCGCGCTGGGCGCGATCGCGCCGAACGCCGCGCCGCCCGGGCTGCTCAGCTCGGTCGGGCTGGCGATGTTCCTCTACAGCATCGGGATCCAATACGGCAGGCAGTTCTTCGCGGGACTGAAAGGGCCCGGCCTGCGGTGGAACGCGCTGGCCGCGACGGGAGTGCTTGCCGCGCTGGCCGTGACGCTGGCGCTGGGCCGTGCCGCGGGCATGTCTCCGGCGTACGCCATGGGCCTCTTCGCCGGCTCGCTCACCAGCACGCCGACGCTGCAGGCGGCGATCGACGCTGCGGGAAGCCAGGATCCTGCGATCGGTTACTCGATCGCGTACCCCTTCGGCGTGATCGGCCCGATCCTGTGCCTCGTTGCGTTCGCACGCCTGCTCACTCCGCGTCTCGCGCCCGCGCCCGCGCCGGCCCAGCCGCTCGAGATCACCCTGACCGTGGTGCGGAGCCTCAGCGTCGAGGAGTTGATCGCGCAACTGCCACCCGGGGTCGAACTGGTCGCCGTTCGCCAGGGGGGCCGGAATCTCCTGCCCGATCCGGCGATCCAGGTCGCGGCCGGAGACGGCGTGCTGCTGTTCGGCCTGCCCGAGGCGCTGGAGCGGGCGCGGCTGGCCCTCGGCCGCGTCGATCCCGGCCGGATCGCGACGGACCGGGGAACCCTCGATGTCGCGCGGTTGTTCGTTTCGTCTTCGGCGGTGGTGGGCACGCCGATCGGGCAGCTCGAGTTCCCCGACGGGGCCGACGCGAAGATCGCCGAGGTGCGCCGGGGCGACGTGGTCCTGCTCCCGGCCGCCGACCTGGTGCTCGAGTATGGCGACCGGGTCGGCGTGATCGCGTCGCGCGAGGACCTCGCGGCCCTCCGGCGCTACTTCGGGGACTCGCTGAAGTCGACGGCGGAGTTCTCGTACGTCTCAGTCGGCCTGGGGATGTCGCTCGGGGTCCTGCTCGGCCTGATCAAGGTCCCGATTCCCGGCGTCGGGTCGTTCGCCCTGGGACTCGCGGGCGGCCCGCTGATCGTCGCGCTGGTCCTCGGTCGGCTGGGAAGGACCGGTTCTCTTTCCTGGCACATCCCACTGGCGGCGAACCTGACGCTCCGCAGCTTCGGGTTGACCCTGTTCCTTGCCGCGGTCGGTCTCAGCGTCGGGGCGCCCTTCGTCACGACGGTCGCCCAGACGGGCCTCACGCACCTGGCGGTCGGAGTGACGATCGTGCTGGCCGCGATGCTGTGCGTCCTGCTCGTGGGGCACTACGGCTTCGGACTCTCCACCGACGACCTCTTCGGGGTCGCGTCCGGCACGGCCGGCAACCCGGCGATCGTCGCCTTCGCGAACCGGACGCTGCCGAGCGACCGGATCGACGTGGCCTTCGCGACCATCTTCCCGTCGATGACGATCCTGAAGATCGTCTGCGCGCAGGTGGCGATCGGGCTCCTGGGCGGGCCCTGACGCAGGAGGCCGGTCACGGCCGGCCGGCCTCCTCGGACTATTCCCCCGCGAGCGGAACGATGGCCTGGGCCTGGACGTCCATCAGCGTCTCGAACTGGCGTTCGAGCTGCAGGAACTGCCCGGCGACGAGGACCGAGATCTTCTCCGACATGAGGTCGAAGTACTTCCGCCGCAGGTTGTTCCGCTCCTCGTCCAGCTTGATGGAGCGGATCGCCATGTCCTTCGCCTGATCGGGGGTCATGTTCTTGTAGACCTTGGCGTACTCGCGCAGGAGCGCTCCGCGGGCCTCTCCGATCTTCTTGAGCTCCGCGTCGTACTGGCCCTCGAGCTGCGCGAACGTCTTGGCCTGGTCCCCGTCGAGCTTGATCAGTGTCCGCACGGCCGAGTCGCGCCGCTGCACGAGGTCGCCGCGAACCGCCTTCAGGTGCTCTTCGAGCGCCTGGGTCGCCGGGTCCATCGGCTCCGCGGCTCGCGCCGGAAACGAGAGGACCAGGGCCGATGCGATGAGAATCGTCGAGAGAGTGAGCCACTTTGAGCGCGTCACGATCGGTTCCTCCTTGCGGTCCGGACAGCGCGCGGGGCGTTCTGCCGCGCTGGAAAATGCGAGGAATACTAGCACGATTCCCCATCCCGGGAACTGCCGCGAACAGACTCCGCGTTCCTCGGTAAGTGGGCTCGTGGCACCCGCCTCACTTCGCCGGCTTCTCGTGATGCCCGCCGAAGGCGTAGCGCATTGCGGACAGCACCTTGTTCTGGAACTCCGCCTCGCCGCGCGATGCGAACCGCTGGTAAAGGGAAGCGGTGAGGACTTCGGCCGGCGTCCCCTCGTCGATCGCCGCCAGGATGGTCCAGCGTCCCTCTCCGGAGTCCGAGACGCGCCCCGAGAACTTCTCGAGGTCCGGAGATTCCAGCAGCGCGCTCGCGGTCAGGTCGAGCAGCCACGAGGCGATCACGCTCCCGCGCCGCCAGACCTCCGTGATGTCGGGGAGGTTCAGGTCGTACTGATAGAGTTCGGGATGCCGGAGCGGCGTCGTCTCCGCGTCGACCTCGCGCCCCTTCTTCCCGACGTTGGCGTGCTTCAGGATGTTCAGCCCCTCGGCGTAGGCCGCCATGAGGCCGTACTCGATGCCGTTGTGGACCATCTTGACGAAGTGGCCCGAACCGTTCGGCCCGCAGTGAAGATAACCCTCTTCGGCGGTTCCGCCGGCCTTCTCGCGTCCGGGTGTTCGCGGGACGTCACCCCGGCCCGGGGCCAGCCGCTTGAAGATCGGGTCGAGGCGCTTCACGACGGCGTCCTCGCCGCCGATCATCATGCAGTAGCCCCGCTCGAGCCCCCAGACGCCGCCGCTCGTGCCGACGTCGACGTAGTGGATCCCCTTCGCGGCCAGCTCCTTCGCGCGCCGGATGTCGTCGACGTAGTAGGAGTTGCCACCGTCGATCAGGATGTCGTCCTGCTCGAGGAGGGGGAGGAGATCGGCGATCGAGCCGTCCACGACGGCGGCCGGGACCATCAGCCAGATCGCGCGGGGCTTCGCGAGCTTCCCGACGAAGTCCGCCAGCGACGACGCGCCGACCGCCTTCTCCTTCGCGAGCTCCGCGACCGCCTGCGGCGACCGGTCGAAGACGACACAATCGTGGCCGCCGCCGATCAGCCGGCGCACCATGTTTCCGCCCATCCGTCCGAGCCCGATCATCCCGAGTTGCATGGCCTTCTCCTCTCCTCGATGTCGCCGGGCCCTATTCTGCGCCCGGTCGCGCCGGACAGCGCGACCGTCGAGTCGTCGTGAGACCCGCCTCCCCTGAGAAGGCGCCGAACCTCCGGAGGGATCCTGCTGGCCGCGGCTACGAATCGGGCCAACGCCGCGATTCGCAAGTATCCCAAGCAGAACGTGTTGGAATCAAACTCCCCCGTCCCTTGCAGGCCAGCAGGGAACGTGTGAAGAATGTCCAGCGCGGTGCGACTCGTTGCGCTGGCGAGGGAACCGCCCGCGCGGCATTCGATATCCGGTGGCGACACCCAGAGGAAAGAACCATGGCCCGTTCAAACCGCCCCAAGGACCTCACCGAGTGCACCGAGCAGACGCGCCTGAATGACGCCCGCGAGGAGGGGATCCCCTGGAAGAAGTGGGGGCCCTACCTCTCCGAGCGGCAGTGGGGAACGGTGCGCGAGGATTACAGCGCGAGCGGCGACGCCTGGGACTACTTCACGCACGACCAGGCCCGCTCGCGCGCCTATCGCTGGGGCGAGGACGGCATCGGAGGGATCTCCGACGACAAGCAGCGCCTCTGCTTCGCGCTCGCCCTGTGGAACGAGCGGGACCCGATCCTGAAGGAACGGCTCTTCGGCCTGACGAACAGCCAGGGGAACCACGGCGAGGACGTCAAGGAGTACTACTTCTACGTCGACTCGACCCCGACCCACTCGTACATGAAGTCGATCTACAAGTACCCGCAGCGCGAATTCCCCTACGGCGACCTGGTCGAGACGAACGGCAGGCGGTCGCGCGAGGAGATGGAGTACGAGCTGCTCGACACCGGTGCGTTCGACGAGGACCGCTATTTCGACGTCGTCCTCGAGTATGCCAAGGACGGTCCGGAGGATCTCCTGATCCGCGTCTCCGTCCACAACCGGGGCCCCGAGGCGGCGCGCGTGCACCTGCTCCCGACGCTCTGGTTCCGGAACACCTGGTCGTGGGGCGAGGGCGGAGAGAGACCGCTCCTGGCGGAAGCGGGACCGGGGAGGATCCGCGCCGACCATCCCGAGCTGGGCGCATACATCCTGGCCTGCGACGGCAAGCCGGAGCTGCTCTTCACGGAGAACGAGAGCAACGCGGAACGCCTCTGGGGACAGCCCAACCCGTCCCCGTACGTGAAGGACGCGTTCCATCGGTACGTGATCGGCGGCGAGGCGGTTGCGGTGAACCCGGCGAAGACCGGCACCAAGGCCGCGGCCCGCTACGTCCTCGACGTGCCGGCGGGCGGCTGCCGGGTCGTCCAGCTCCGGCTTGCCGCGGAGCCCCCCAGCGCCCCCTTCGGGAAGCCGTTCGACGCGAGCTTCGCGGCGCGGCTCGCCGACGCCGACGAGTTCTTCGGAAAGATCACGCCCCCGTCGCTGACCGAGGACCAGCGCCGGGTCCACCGCCAGGCGCTCGCCGGGATGCTCTGGTCGAAGCAGTTCTACCTGTTCGACCTCGACCGCTGGCTGATGGAGCACGACGCCCACCCGCTCCTCGGGGGCCGGTCGGGTGGCGTCCGGAACGCCGAGTGGTTCCACATGTTCAACGGCGACATCATCTCGATGCCCGACAAGTGGGAGTACCCGTGGTACGCGGCGTGGGACCTGGCGTTCCACACGCTGCCGCTCGCCCTCGTCGACTTCGACTTCGCGAAGGAGCAGCTCCTCCTGATGCTGCGGAGCCTCTACGCCCACCCGAACGGGCAGATCCCCGCCTACGAGTGGAACTTCAGCGACGTGAACCCTCCCGTCCACGCCTGGGCGACGCTCTTTCTCTTCACGGTCGAGCGGGATCTCGGGCGGGGCGACCGCCAGTTCCTCGAGCGCTCGTTCCAGGGGCTGCTGCTCAACTTCAGCTGGTGGTTGAACCGGAAGGACCCCGACGGGCGAAACGTCTTCGCGGGCGGGTTCCTCGGCCTCGACAACATCGGCGTGTTCGACCGGAGCGCGCCGCTTCCCACCGGCGGCTCGCTCGAGCAGGCGGACGGGACCGCCTGGATGGCCTTCTTCTGCCAGAACATGCTCGAGATCGCGCTCATCCTCGCCGACGAGGATCCCGTCTACCAGGAGCACGCCTACCGGTTCCTCCAGCACTTCATCTGGATCTCGTACGCGATGGACCGCAGCGGCGAGCACCACGACGAGATGTGGGACGAGGCGGACGGTTTCTACTACGACCTCCTGAGGCTGCCGGACGGCAGCGCGACGCGGCTCAAGGTCCGGTCGATGGTCGGGCTCCTGCCCCTCTGCGCTTCCACGGTCTTCGAGGGGGACGTCCTCGACCGGTTTCCGAAGCTCCGGGAGCTGATCGCGCTGTTCCGGAAACGCCACCCCGAGGTCCTCGCGCACGTCGCTCCGACTGCGGAAGGGTTCGTCGGCCACGCGAACCGGCGCCTGCTATCGGTGCTCAACCGGGAGAAGCTCGAGCGCGTGCTCAGATATCTACTCGACGAGAACGAGTTCCTCGGCCCCTACGGCATCCGGTCGCTGTCGCAATACCATCGGGACCACCCGTTCGTCTTCGACGTGGCGGGCCGCACCTACGACGTGTCGTACCTGCCGGCGGAGTCGAACACCGGCATGTTCGGAGGGAACTCGAACTGGCGGGGCCCGGTCTGGATGCCGGTGAACGTGCTCCTGATCCGCGGGCTGCTGAACCTCTACCCCTTCTACGGCGACGACTTCAAGGTCGAGTGCCCCACGGGCTCCGGAAACCGGATGACGCTCTTCGAGGTCGCCCGGGAGATCTCGCGGCGCCTCGCGGCGACCTTCGAACGCGACGACAGCGGCCGCCGCCCCGTGTACGGGGGGGCGGAGAAGTTCCAGACCGACCCGCACTGGCGGGACCTGATCCTCTTCTACGAGTACTTCCACGGCGACAACGGGGCCGGTCTCGGCGCGAGCCACCAGACGGGCTGGACGGGAACCGTCGCCCGCCTCATGGACCTCTTCGGCCGCCTCGACGCCAAGACCGTCCTCCGCACTTCGAAGGGGCAGGTCCGGTCCATGCTGGTCCGCGAGCAGGTGGGCGGGACCCAGGAGAAGTGATGTCCGCCGGCCGGTACCCGGCGCTCTTCCAGGTCAACACGCGCGCGCGGCTCTCGGAACTCGCGCGGGAAGTCGGGCGCCCCGCGACGCTGGACGACGTGACGGACGCGGAGCTGGACGGACTCGCCGCGGACGGATTCGACCTCGTCTGGTTCCTCGGCGTCTGGCAGACGGGGCAGGCCGCCCGGCGCGTCTCGCGCTCGAAGCCGGAGTGGCTCGCGGAGTACCGCCGGGTCCTGCCCGATCTCCGCGAGGCGGACGTGACCGGTTCCTGCTTCGCCGTGCGCGAGTACCGTGTGCACCAGGACTTCGGCGGCGACGCGGCCCTGGCGCGCCTGCGCGAGCGGCTCCGGCGCCGCGGCCTGCGCCTGATCCTCGACTTCGTTCCCAACCACGTGGCGCCGGACCACCGTTGGCTCGAGGACCATCCGGAGTACTTCGTCGAGGGAACGGAAGAGAAGCTGGCTGCCGATCCGCAGAACTGGGGCCGCGCGGGGGACCGGATCCTCGCGTACGGCCGCGATCCGTACTTCGACGGCTGGCCCGACACCTTCCAGCTGAACTACGGCAGCCCTGCGCTGCAGGACGCGATGCTCGGCGAGCTGTCCCGGATCGCGCGGCAGTGCGACGGCGTCCGGTGCGACATGGCGATGCTCGTCCTCCCCGAGATCTTCGAGCGGACCTGGGGGATCGCGGCGAGCCCCTTCTGGCCGCGGGCGACCGCCGCCGTCCGCGCGGAGGTCCCGGGCTTCCTCTTCCTGGCCGAGGTCTACTGGGACCTCGAGTGGACGCTCCAGCAGCAGGGGTTCGACTACGCCTACGACAAGCGGCTCTACGACCGTCTCGAGCACGGCGCGGCGCGGCCGGTCCGGGAGCATTTTCTCGCCGGCCTCGACTACCAGGACCGGCTGGCGCGCTTTCTCGAGAACCACGACGAGCCGCGCGCGGCAGCGACCTTCCCACCCGAGGTCCACCGCGCGGCGGCCGTCGTCACGTTCTTCGCGCCGGGGCTCCGCTTCCTTCACCAGGGGCAGCGCGAGGGGAAACGGGTCCGGATCCCGGTCCACCTCGGAAGGGGACCTCGGGAGCCGGTGGACGAGGCGATCCGCGACTTCTACGGCCGGCTCCTGGCCTGCCTGAAGGACCCGGCGTTCCGCGACGGGCGGTGGCAGCTGCTCGCGTGCCGTCCGGCGTGGGAAGGGAACCCGTCCTCGGACGCGTTCGTCGCGTTCTCCTGGACCGGGCCGGGAGAGCGCCGCCGCCTGGTCGCCGTCAACTACGCCGGCCACCGGAGCCAGTGCTTCCTCGAGATGCCGTGGGGCGATCTCGCGGGCCGGGCCTGGCGCCTCGTCGACCGGATGGGAAGCGACCGCTACGAACGGATGGGGGAGGAACTCGCGACGCGCGGGCTCTACCTCGACCTGCCGCCGTGGGGATACCACGTCTTCTCGGTGGAGCCGAGCGATTCCAAGGAGATCCCGCGATGAGCAGGGGACGATTCAGAAGCGTGGGGCTCGCGATCCTGCCGGCCGGCGTGATCGCGCTCCTGGGTTGCCAGGGCCTGGAGATCCAGGACACGGCGAGCCTGTTGGCCCCCTCGATCTCGCGGTCCGAAGTCGTCGGCTTCGTGGCCGGACTCGGCACGACCTTCGCCGCGTTTCCGGATCTTCTTGCCATGCTCAGGCGCCGTTCGAGTGCGGGCATGAACCCGAGGATGGCGGCCATCATGTGCCTGTTCCAGTTCGCCTGGCTCTACTACGGCCTGCTGATCGCGTCGCGACCGGTGATCACCTGGAACGCGATCGGGATCGTGATCAACGCCCTGAGCGTCGGCGCATATTTCTATTTCCGCAGCGGAGAGGCGCGTCGGGAGCAGTAGCGGCAGTCCGTCGACACGTGGTGCTCACCGCGCATCCGGGGTGTGTCCACCAGGCCGGCAATCCGTCGTCCGAGACGTGTTACATTGCTGAGGCCCACTACCAGCCGGTCTCCGGCAACGGAGGTCACATGTCGACCCTCGGCACGTCTTTCCACCGCCCCGCTCACTCCCCGATCCGCGCCGGGCTGGCCATCGTGGCCGCCGCCCTCGCATCGATCGTCGTCAGCGTCCCGATCCTTGCCGCAGCGGAAACGGATCCGCCCCCCCAGGCGCCCGAGCGCGACCAGCTCACCATCGCGCTCGAAGATGCGATGAAGCCGTGGAAGGGCGATCTCGACGCGATGATCGAGAGAAGGATCATTCGAATCCTGACGGTTTACAGCAAGAATCTCTACTTCGTGGACAAGGGTGTCCAGCGCGGCACGAGCTACGACATCGGTACCCTGTTCGTGGCGGATCTGAACAAGAAACTGGCCGCGACCAGCAAGCAGAAGAACAAGAACCTCAAGGTGCAGGCGGTCTTCATTCCGCTCGATCGGGGCGAACTGCTGCCGGCGCTGCTTGCCGGCAAGGGCGACATCGTGATGTCCGGCTTCGGCGTGACCGACGAGCGCCGGAAGCTGGTGGACTTCTCCTCCCCGGTGATGTCGAACCTGAGCGAGGTCCTGGTGTCCGGGCCCGGCTCGCCCGCGATCTCCAGCGTGGACGATCTGGCGGGAAAGCAGGTCTTCGTGCGCAGGTCCTCGGTCTACTACGAGGACCTGGTGGCCCTGAACCGGCGCTTCGCCACTGAGAAGAAGCCTGCCGTGATCATCAAGGAGGCGCCGGAGACGCTGGAAGACGAGGACCTGATCGAGATGGTGAACGCGGGACTGATTCCGCTCACCGTTTCCGTCGACTACCTGGCGAGCTTCTGGAAGCAGGTCTTCCCCGCGATCACGGTGCATGAGGGGATCACCCTGCGCACCGGCGGCGAGATGGCCTGGGCGATCCGCAAGGACAGCCCGCAACTCAAGGCCGCAGCCGACGCGTTCGTCGCCCGCAACGCCAAGGGGACCGCGATCGGAAACCAGATCCTGACGCGCTATTTCAAGAGTGCAAAGTACGTCAAGGACGCCGGCTCCGAGGCCGAGCGCAGGAAGTTCCTCGCCCTGGTCGAGTACTTCAAGAAGTACGGCGACAAGTACGACGTGGACTGGCTGCTGATGGCGGCCCAGGGGTACCAGGAGTCGCAGCTCAACCAGGCCGCGAAGAGTCCGGTGGGCGCCGTCGGCGTCATGCAGGTCATGCCCGCCACCGGGAAGGAACTCAACGTCGGCGACATCGCCGAAACGGAGGCGAACATCCACGCCGGCGTCAAGTACATGCGCTGGATGATCGACAATTACTACGGCAAGGAGCCGATGACCAATCTGGACAAGGCGCTGTTCGCGTTCGCTTCCTACAATGCCGGCGCGGGCCGCATCTCTCAGTTGCGCAAGGAAGCCGCCAAGCGTGGACTGAATCCGAACGTCTGGTTCCACAACGTCGAATACGTCGCCGCCGACAAGATCGGCGCGGAGACGGTCACCTACGTGAGCAACATCTACAAGTACTACATCGCATACACCCTGATGATGGAAGCCAGGGCAGGGAAGGAACAGGCCGTAGAGAAGATGAAGGTCCCGGGCAAACAGGCCCGCTGAGTTCGCAGCGACGCCCCGCGAGTCGCTCGAAGAGAAGGTGCTGCCGCCCGCCGGTCAGCCCGATCGGCGGGCGGCGGCGCGGCTCAGTACTCCTCGAATGTGCGCTGAATCACCTTGACGTCCGTCGTCTTCGTCAGCGCCAGGCGCAGCAGCACCCGCGCTTTCGCGGGATTCAGGTCCATCCCCGCCACGAACCCCAGCTTGTCGTCGTTCAGCTCGATGTTGCGGCGCACGATCCCGCTGCCGACCCGCGAGCTGCGGACGACCACGACCCCCTGCTTCGCCGCCTCGGCCAGCGCGTCGATCAGCGCCTGGGTCCCGTTGCCGTCGCCGACGCCGGCCAGGACGATCCCCTTGGCCCCCGCCGCGACCGCGGCCTTGACCTGCGATCCGTCGACGTTCTCGTAGGCGTAGACGATGTCGACGCGCGGCAGGGTGGTGAGGCCGTCGAGCGAGAACTCGCTCTTCGTCGTGTGGCGGTTGGTCGGAGCGCCGTAGAGGATCATCTTGCCGTAATAGGCCTCGCCCAGCGCGCCGCGGCCGGTCGAGATGAAGGTCTGCACGTCCGTCGTGTTGGTCTTCTGGATGTAGCGCGCCGAGTGCAGGTCGTCGTTGGCGACGACCAGGATCCCGAGGCCTTTCGCCGCCGGGTCGGCCGCGACGGCCACGCCGTTGTAGAGGTTGAGCGGGCCGTCCGGGCTGGTCGAGGTGGCGGGGCGCATCGAGCCGACGAGGACGACCGGCTTGTCGCTCTTCGTCACGAGGCCCAGGAAGAAGCCGGTCTCCTCGAGCGTATCGGTGCCGTGCGTGATGACGATCCCGGCGATGTCAGGCTTGGCAAGTACCTCGTTGACCCGCCGGGCGAGCTTGAACCAGACCGCGTCGTTCATGTCCTGGCTGCCGATGCTGGCGATCTGCTCGCCTTCGAGACGGGCCAGCTTGTCGACGCCGGGCGCGGCGCCGATCAGGGAATCGATCGAGAGGCTGCCGGACTTGTAGCCCGGGTCGCCCTCCTTGGGCTGGACGCCGGCGATCGTGCCGCCGGTGGCGAGGATCGCGACCTTCGGCAGGGACGCCTGGGCCGCGGGGGCGGCGGTCTGCGGCGCGGGGGCGGCGAGCGCGGACCACGCGCCAGAGACCGCGACAGCAAGGGTCAGAGCGAAGAGCAGAGCGGGACGCTTCATCATCGGTGTCTCTCCTATTGCATGAGCAGGACGATGACCGGCCCCCACGCCGTGAGCAGGATGTTGCCGACGGCGTAGGGGACGGTGTAGCCGAGGACGGGGAGCTTGCTGCCTGCTTCGTCCTGGATCGCGCGCAGCGCGGCGGTGACGGTTCCCGCCCCCGCACAGGCCCCGAGCAGGATCACGGGGTTCATCTTCAGGACGTAGCGGCCAAACAGGACGGCGACGATGTGCGGCGTCAGGGCGACCGCGAGCCCGACGAACAGGAGGCTGGGCCCGGTCGCGCGCAGCCCGGCGACGAAGCTGGGCCCCGCGCCGATCCCGACGACGCCGATGAAGACCGCGAGGCCGACCGTGTCGAAGACCCAGAGCGCCGGCTCGGGGATCCGCCCGAACGTGGGGCGGACCGACCGCAGCCAGCCGAAGACGAGCCCCATGATCAGCGCGCCGCCGCTGGCGGTGAGGCTCAGGGGGAGGTCACCGACCCGCAGGGTCAGGACCCCGAGCAGCCCGCCGAGCAGGATGCCGAGGCCGACGAAGACGACGTCGGTCTCGCTCGACGGCCGCTCGACATAACCGAGCTCCTTCCCGGCGCGCTCCACGTCCCACTGGGCGCCGGCCAGCCTCAGGATGTCGCCCCGGTTCACGGTCGTGGCGGGACCGAACGGGATCTCCTCGCCGGCGCGGACGAGCCTCAGCAGCGCGACGCCGCGCCCGTGCTGCTCGGCCAACGAGAGCAGAGTCCGCTCCGCGGCGTCGCGATTCGTCACGACGACGTCGTACGCGACGACCGGGAAGTCGAGCAGCTCGCGGTCCTCGACCTCTTCCGTGAAGCGGTGCCGCGTGCCCAGCAGCACCTCGCGCCGCGCGCCGAGGGCCACGACATCGCCCGTGCGCAGCACGAGGTCGGGCGCCGCCTCGAGGAGCTCGCTTCCGCGGCGGACGCGCTCCACGAACACGCGGGCCGGCGCGAACGCGACTTCGGCCTCCACGACGCTGCGCCCCGCCAGCGCGTCGGGCAGCCGGAAGGCCCGGATCACCCATTCCCGGTAGGCCGACTGCACGCCGTTCTCGGGGCCGGAGAGCGAGCCCGACTCCTCCTCCAGCTTCCGGCTCTCGGCCCTGAGGTCGACCTTCATCAGCCGCGGCGCGAGGCTGGAAAGGAACCAGACGACGAAGCCGGTCCCCACCAGGTAGCTCACCGCGTAGGCGACCGGGATGTTGTTCACCAGCGCGGTCCTCTGCGCCTCCGGCAGGTCGAGGCGGGCGATCGTGTTGCCCGCGGTACCGATGATCGTCGACTCGGTGAAGGCGCCGGCCAGCAGCCCGGCCGCGGTCCCGACGTCGTAGCCCATCAGCCGGGAGGCGATCACGGCCACGACGAGACTCGTGACGCAGAGCACGGCCGTGAGCAGGATCTGCGTCAGCGCCGCCTTCTTCAGGCCGCGGAAGAACTGCGGGCCGACCTTGTAACCGGTCGCGAACAGGAAGAGCGCGAAGAAGGTCGTCTTGACGACGGGAGCGATCGGGATCGCGAGCTGGCCGACGAGCACGCCGGCCAGCAGCGTGCCGACGACGTTCCCCAGCCGGAAGCTCCCCACCCGGATCCGGCCCAGCACGAAACCGATCGCGAGCGTCAGGAAGATCGCGAGTTCCGGATTCTCGCGGAGCGTGGTGACGAACCAGTCCATCGCGCGTCCCTCCCGGGTCCTAGCGGGTCACGAACAGCAGCCACGGCAGGCCCACCACGAGGTACACGAGCAGGTTGAAGGCCGTCGTGAGGGCCCCCAGCTTGTACAGCTCGGCCTGGGTCAGGTAGCCGCTCCCGGCGAACAGCAGGTTCGCGCTGGAACCCTGCGGCGTGTTGGCGGAGAAGTAGTTGGTGGCGAACAGCAGCTGGAAGGCGAGCGGCGCGACCGGCACGCCGAGCTTGACGCCGACGTCGAGGAACACGCCAAAGAGCGCCAGAAGATGCGCGGTCTGGCTGACGAACAGGTAGTGGAGCAGGACGTAGGCCAGCACGAGCATCAGGCCGGTCACGAGCGGGGAGAGCCCCCCGAACCCGCCGGCCAGCCGCTCGCCGAGGTAGCTCATGAAGCCCAGCTCGTTGAGCTGGCCGCTCAGCGTGAAGAGGACCGCGAACCAGATGAAGGTCGCGAGGACGTCCCCTTCCTTCGCGATGTCGGCGAGCGTCAGGACCCCGGTCGTCAACAGCACGCCGAGCCCGAGGAACGCGATCGCCGTCGAGTCGAGCCCGAGCGTCGCCGCCGAGGCCCAGAGCGCCACCATGCCGACGAAGGTCGCCGCGACGATCTTCTCGTCCCGGCGCAGCGCGCCCATCGCGGCCAGCGCCCGGCGCGCGGCGGGCGGGGCCTCCGGCGTCGCCGTGACCTCGGGCTTGATGAGCTTGTAGAGGAAGAGCGGCAGCAGTGCCATCGCCGCGAGCGTCGGCACCGACGAGGCGACGAGCCAGGAGCCGAAGCCGATCGTCAGGCCGTAGCCGCGCGCGATCTCGGATCCCAGCGGGTTGGCCGCCATCGCCGTCAGCCACAGCGCCGACGAGACGGTCAGGCTGGCCATCCCGGAGAACATCAGGAAGCTGCCGAGGCGTCGCCGGTCCGGCCGGTCGAGCTTCGCGCCGGCCGCCTCGGCCACCGACAGCGCGAGCGGGTAGAGCACGCCGGAGCGCGCGGTGTTGCTGGGGAAGGCCGGCGCGATCACGCCGTCGACCAGGAAGATGCTGTAGCCGAGGCCCAGCGTGGAACGCCCGAACAGGCTCACTACGAGGTGGCCGAGGCGCTCGCCCAGGCCGCACTTCACGACGGCGCGGGCGACGAGGAAGGCGACGACGATCAGCAGGATCGTCCCGTTGGCGAAGCCGGAGTAGGCCTTGGCGGGGGCGAGCGTGCCGGTCAGGACGGCCGCCGCGAGCGCGAGCACGGATGCGGTCAGGATCGGGAAGGCGCCGATCACGACCGAGACGATCGCGGCGAGGAAGAGCCCGAAGAGGTGCCAGGCCGCCGGGACGAGCCCTTCCGGCACCGGCGAGAACCAGATCGCCAGCGCCAGCGCGACGACGGCGGCGCGCAGGACGAACGTCCGGCGCGCGGGGGACGCCCCGCTCACGGCGACGCTCCGGCGCGGCGGAAACGCCCGGTCAGTCCGACGGCCCGGACCTGGAACGCGCCGTCGTCGCCCTCGATCACGTATTGCCACGTGAGGGAATACTCCCCCTCGAGGCCCGCGTAGCGGCCCGTTCCGCCGGTGATCGTGCCGACCAGCCGGCGGCCCGTCTCCAGCTGCTCGCCCCGCACGCGGCTGTAGATCCGGTCGCCGTGCTCGTCGGTCCAGACGGTGCGGCCCACGCTCAGCCCCTGGCCGTCGTCGTATCCGATCGTCCGGCCCTGGAAGCCGCGGCCCAGCCCGCTCCCGGGCGCCAGGACGATCGCGCCCGAGACTTCGACGATGACGGCGCGGCCGCCGCCCTCGATCTCGATCAGGTAACGGCGGCCCGCGGCCGACCAAGTCCCTTCGAAAGACTGCCACCCGGTCGGAGCGGGCGCAGGGGGAGGTGTGCCCGTCACGACCTGGTGGCCCGCCACGAGCGCCAGAAGGCCGGCGAGCGCGGCGGCAGTGCGCCTCATGCCGGGCGTCCTCCTCCCGTCATTGCGTTGGGATCGAGCACCTTCGCGATCTGCTCCTCCGTCAGGATCTTCTTCTCGCGGATCAGGTCCAGGATCCCGCGCCCCGTCTTCATCGCCTCGGCCGCCAGCTCGGTGGCTTTGTCATAACCGATCACGGGGTTGAGGGCGGTCACGGTCCCGATGCTGTAGTCGACGTAGTGGCGGCAGATCTCCGGGTTGGCGGTGATCCCCTCGACGCAGTGGACGCGCAGCGTGCGGGCCGCGTTCATGAACAGCGTCTGGGCCTCGAAGATGCAGGCCGCGATCACCGGCTCGAAGACGTTGAGCTGGAGCTGTCCGCCTTCGGCCGCCAGCGAGACGGTCAGGTCGCTGCCGATGACCCGGAAGCAGACCATGTTGACGACCTCGGGGATCACCGGGTTGACCTTCCCCGGCATGATCGACGAGCCCGGCTGCTTTGCCGGGAGGTTGATCTCCCGGAAGCCGCAGCGCGGCCCCGACGAGAGCAGGCGCAGGTCGTTGCAGACCTTCGAGAGCTTGATCGCCAGGCTCTTCATGCAGGAGGAGTAGAGGACGAAGGCCTGCGTGTCCTGGGTGGCCTCGATCAGGTCGTCCGCGAGCCGGATCGGCAGCCCGGTGACCTTCGCCAGGTGCGCGACGCACTTCTCGGCGTAGCCGGCCGGCGCGTTGAGCCCCGTGCCGATCGCGGTCGCCCCCATGTTGACCTCGCACAGGACGTTCTGGATCCGCTCGAGCGCCAGCACCTCGCCCGCCAGCGTCTCGGCGAAGGCGTTGAACTCCTGGCCCAGCGTCATCGGGACGGCGTCCTGGAGCTGCGTGCGCCCCATCTTCAGCACCGGCCCGAACTCCTGCCCCTTGGCGCGGAAGGCCGCGATCAGCTCCTTCATCGCGGCGACGAGCTGGATGTTGCCGAGGGCCATCCCCAGGTGCAGCGCGGTCGGGTAGGCGTCGTTGGTGGACTGCGAGCAGTTGGCGTGGTCGTGCGGGCTGCAGTACTTGTATTCGCCCTTGGCGTGCCCCATCAGCTCGAGCGCCCGGTTGGCGATCACCTCGTTGGCGTTCATGTTGGTCGAGGTTCCGGCGCCGCCCTGGAAGACGTCCAGCGCGAACTGGTCGTGGAGCTTGCCGTCGATCAGCTCCTGGCAGGCCCCTTCCATCCCCTCGAGCACGTCGGCGCCGAACTGCTTGCAGTCGAAGTTGGCCCGCGCGGCGGCCAGCTTGACCATCGCGAAGGCCTTGATCAGGTTCGGGTACAGGAAGAGCTTCACGCCCGAGATGGCGAAGTTCTCGAGCGCGCGCGCGGTCTGGACGCCGTAGTAGGCATCGGCCGGGACGTCCTTGGGGCCGAGCAGATCGTGTTCGGTGCGGGTCGCGCGGGCGGTCACTTGGGCTTCCCCCCCAGCATGGTCGAGAAGTTGTACTTGAAGGAGAACTGGATCCGGTAGTCGTCCGTGCTCCAGCCGTCCGAGTAGTTCTCGCGGGAGCCCCACAGGAACTCGGCGCCGGCCATCATGGCCTTGGCCGGGTAGTAGAGCAGGTTGACGGACGCGTACTGCCCGTAATGGAAAGCGGCCGGCTCCTGGCCATTGCTGTTGTCGACGCTGAGCATCGAGTAGCCGATTGCGCTGGTCCACTTGTCGTTCCAGGTGTGATCGAGGTAGGCGACGATGCCGGTCACGGGCAGCGCCACGCCCTTGATCGGCGCCGAGCTGTTGCCGAAGTCCTCCTCGACGCCGACGTCGACGGGGGCGTCGTTCATGTAGTTCTCGATCCCCTCGCCGTAGGCGTACTGGAGCTTGATCACGTCCTTCGACCCGGCCTTGATGTTCGAGCTGAGGTTGATCCCCCAGCCGGTCACGCCGCCGGAGAGGTCGTACTCGTCGTTCAGGGTGTCTTCCCACTCGATTCGGCGCAGGATCCCGGCGGCTTCGACGTAGCCCCACTTGCCGGCATAGCGGTACTCCGCCGACAGGTCGGGGTAGGGGAAGTGCGGCTTGATCCCTTCCAGCTCGACGCGGTCCGAGTACTCGCCGGCGTCGGCGCTGGCGCCCGGTCGCTCGAGCGCGATCGTCAGGAACGAGTCGCCCTGGATCGGCATCCAACGCACCTGGACGTTGCGGTAGAAGACCATCCCGTTGGGGCCCCAGTACTCGATCGTGTTGGGGAAGACGTCGACGTCCATGAACGGGCTCCAGTACTGGCCCGCTCCGAACTGGCCGATTTCGCCGTAGAGCTGCCGGATCCGGATCGTGGTCTGGCCGGCGTCGGCGCCGACGCCGAACAGGTCGAACTCGAAGATCGTCTTGATCTCGTACTTCCCGGCGGGGATCCAGGCCTTCACGCCGAAGCGGCTCTGCCGGACGCTGAACCAGGTGTTCCCGTCGGCACCGAATTCGTCGGGGTAGGCGGGCAGCTTGGTCGGCCGGAGCACGTCGTACCAGTCGGGATTGACCTGTTTGAAATCATAGATCGCGTCGGCCATGATGAAGCCGTAGATCTCCATCCGAGGCCCGCCGGGCTGCACCCCCTCCTTGAACTCGGCCTGTCCCGGCTCCAGGCCCGGGGTCTCCTGCGCGAGGGCAGCCGCCGAACCCGCCGCCAGAAGCATCGCCACTGCGAGGACCCATCGGCTGGTCCCGACCCGCCCGATTCTCCGACTCGCGCTCATCTCGCCTCCCTCTCCCGGATCGTAGATTGGCCATCGCCAGCGTGGAGCCGCCGGTCCATCGTCGTGGGGCGCTCCTGCGCCCGAGGATAACTCTCCCGTCAGGGATCGGGGGCCTGGCGTGACGAGGGCGCGCTTGGGGTTACCGCCGGTCTGCGAGCCGTTCGCAGCGGCCCGCCGGCGCCCGGGCTTCCGCCGGAGGCCGGACCGAGTCTCTTCGCCGCAGGTTCCCTCCGCGCTAAACTCGGGGTTCCGACAGCGACCGAGGAGGACGATATGACGAGCCAGTTGCCGCGCACGGGACGCCGGGGGCAGTACGCGAGGATCCTCGCCGCCGTCCTGAGCCTCCTGCTGATCCCGGCCGACACGATGCTCCTGGCCCAGCAGGCAGCGCCGGCTCCCGCGGCGCCCGCGGCCGCCGAGCCGGAGGCCGCCAAGCTCACGGCCGACCAGCTCAACGCGCTGGTCGCGCCGATCGCGCTCTACCCGGACCCGCTCCTGGCGCAGGTCCTGGTGGCGTCGACCTACCCGCTCGACATCGTCCAGGCGCAGCAGTGGCTGGCCAAGAACGAGAAGCTCAAGGGCGACGCGCTGGCGAAGGCCGCCGAGCAGCAGCCCTGGGACCCCAGCGTCCAGGCGCTGGTCCTGCTGCCCGACGCGCTCAAGCTCCTGGGCGACAACATCTCGTGGACGAAGGACCTCGGTGACGCCTTCCTCGCGCAGCAGGAGGACGTGATGGCCGCCGTCCAGCAGCTGCGCCGGACGGCGAAAGACGACGGCAAGCTCGCGTCCACCGAGCAGCAGAAGGTGGAGACGACGACGGAGGCCGGCCAGACGGTCGTCGTGATCCAGCCGGCCAATCCCGAAGTGATCTACGTTCCGACGTACAACCCGACCGTCATCTGGGGCGCTCCCGCCTACTACCCCTACCCGCCGATCTACTACCCGCCCCCCTACTACGGCGGTGCGTGGCTGGGGTTCGGGCTGGGGGTTGCGGTCGGGATCGGGATCAGCGGCGGGTGGGGCTGGGGCTGCGGCTGGGGCGGGAACGACATCAACATCAACCACAACAACAACTTCGTCAACAACAGCAACCGGAACAACAACATCAACCGGAGCGGGAACGGCAACTGGCAGCACAACGCCCAGCAGCGCGGCGGGGTCCCGTACAAGGACAAGGCGACGGCCAGCAAGTACGGCGGCAACTCGGCGGGCAACCGCCAGGCGAGGACCGGCAGCGCGAACCGCGGCCCCAGCGCGGGGACGATGGACCGCGGGGCCGGCGGCGCGAACCGCGGCGCCAGCGCGGGGACGATGGATCGCGGGGCCGGCAGCGCGAACCGCGCCGCCAGCGCGGGCACGATGGACCGCAGCGCCGGCGCGGGTTCCACGAATCGCGCCGCGGCCGGTGCCGGAAACACCGGGTCACGCGGAACGAGCGGGAGCCAGGTCGGAAGCCGCAACGTTCCCTCGACCCCCCGCGCGACCAGCAGCAGCAGCTATGGCGGCTCGCAGAGCGCGAGCCGGGCCCGCTCTTCCAGCTCGCGCGGATCGTCGAGCATGTCCTCCTCGCGTGGCGGCGGAGGCATGTCGCGCGGCGGCGGCGGCGGGCGGGGCGGGGGGAGGCGGTGATGGGCGGCGCCGGAGGGACGACGATGGGCACCGGAACGACGCGGGCGTTCTTCCTGGCCGCAGGGGTCCTGCTGGCCGTGGCGGTCGCCGTGCCCGTGGGGCCGGCCGGTGCGGCCGCGCCGACCACCCCCGCGGTCAAGCAGACGACCTTCGACTCGCCCAGGCAGGCGGCGGACGCGGCCATCGCCGCCGCCGCGGCGGATGACGGGCCCGCGCTGCTTGCGATGTTCGGACCCGACGGCAAGGACCTGATCGAGTCGGGGGACGCGGTCGCCGACAAGCAGCTCCGCGCCCTGTTCGCGGAGCGGGCCGGCCAGAAGACCGAGATCCAGTTCGACTTCGGCAACCCGAAGTTGGCGATCCTCCTGCTGGGTGAGGACGGGTGGCCGTACCCCGTCCCGATCATCGAGCGCAACGGCCGGTGGCTGTTCGACGCGAAGGCGGGCCGGGACGAGATCCTGGCCCGGAGGATCGGTGGCAACGAGCTCGATGCGATCGACATCCTCCGCGGCTACGTCGAGGCCCAGTTCGAGTATGCGAGCGAGTACCACGACGGCTCGACGATCCTCCAGTACGCCCAGAGGTCGATCAGCACGCCCGGAAAGCACGACGGCCTCTGCTGGCGCGAAGCCGACGGGACGCTCGGCGGTCCGATCGGCGAGTTCGTCGCGAAGGCGCTCTCCGAGGGGCACGCCTCGAAAGCGGAGCCGTACAACGGCTACTACTTCCGGATCCTGAGAGGGCAGGGGCCCGCCGCCCCGCTCGGCGCGCGCGACTACGTCGTCAAGGGGGCGATGATCGGCGGCTTCGCGATGGTCGCCTGGCCCGCCAACTACGGCGTCACGGGGATCCAGACCTTCCAGGTCAACCACGACGGGCTCGTCTACCAGAAGGACCTCGGGCCGGAGACCGGGAAGATCGCATCCGCGATGACGCTCTACGACCCGGGCAAGGGCTGGCTCGTCACGCTGGACGAGGAGTAGCGGGGGATGCGCGCGGCACCGTGTCGCCTGACCGGGTGAGTTCCTCCGGCCTCGAGGCCTGGTGCCGCCGCGACCCCGAGCCCTTCCTCTGGGCCGAATCGGTTCGCCTGCTCTCCGACGGGAGCGAGACCTACCCGGCGATGCTGCGCGCGATCGCGGAGGCGAAGGAGTCGATCGCCTTCGAGAACTACATCTTCGCCACCGACCGGACCGGCCGGATGTTCCGCGACGCGCTGGTCGACGCCGCGCGCCGCGGGGTCGCGGTACGCCTGCTCTATGACGCGGTCGGGTCGTGGTCGATCGATCGCCCGTTCCGCCGGCCGCTGCTCGAAGCGGGCGTCGAGGTCGCGGTCTTCCACCCGCTCCAGCTGACGCGACCGCCCTGGCTGCTCAACCGCCGCGACCACCGCAAGATCCTGATCGTCGACCGGACGCTGTCGTTCACCGGCGGCGTCAACGTCAGCGACGAGAACCTGCCGACCGGGCCGCACGGCGGGTGGCGCGACACGCACGTCGAGATCGCCGGTGCCGCGGTGGCGGCCCGCCTGGGGACGCTGTTCGAGTCGGGCTGGCGGCGCGCCCACCACTTCCCCCCGGACGGCGGCCGGCCCCATCGCCTCTTCGTGACCCGGGTTCCTGCACTGCACGAACGGCGCCGGGCGAGCCACTCCGCGCCGCAGCCGCCGAGGCAGGGGGTGCTGGTGCGCGTGCTCGGGAACGCGAGCGTTCGCAACCGCTTCCGGATCCGCCGCGCCTACCTCGAGGCGATCGGACGCGCCGCTCATTACGTGTTGATCGAGAACGGTTACTTCATCCCGTCCCACGTCATCCTGAAGGCGCTGGCGAACGCGGTGCGGCGCGGAGTCGACGTCCGGGTGCTGCTGGCCCGCGAGAGCGACGTAGCGGCCGCGGCCTGGGCCTCGCGGCACCTCTACCGGCAGCTGCTCGACGACGGCGTCGGACTCCACGAGTGGCCCGACGGGATGATGCACTCGAAGACCGCCGTGATCGACGACGTCTGGTCGATCGTGGGGAGCTACAACCTCGACCAGCGCTCGCTCTGGCACAACTTCGAGGTGGTGGTCGAGATCGTCGACCCGGAGTTCGCGGCGGCGCTCCGGCGCCGGACGATCGACGGTCTGGCCGCAAGCGATTCCGTCGATCGGGCGGCGCACGAGCGGCGCGGGCTGCGCGCGCGGCTCCTGGAGCGGATCGGCTACGCGTTCCGCTACTGGCTCTAGTCCGGGACAGGCGAGTTACAATGCGATCGCCCAACCCGGGCTCCCAGGAGGCATCGTGACCAGCACCCCCCACCGCAGCCGGAGGCTCGAGGCGCTCGTCGGGGCCGCCGGGCTGGCCGCCCTCCTGGCCGGGCTCGCCAGCTGCTCGAAGAAAAGCCGAAGCGCCGCCCCCGCCCCCGCCCGAGGTCGTCGTCGCCGGCGTGGAGCAGCGCGACGTCCCGATCGTGCAGGAATGGGTCGGCGAGGCGCTCGGCGACCCGGACGTGGAGATCCGCGCGCGCGTCCCGGGTTTCCTCGAGGCGATCCACTTCACCGAGGGGGCGCCCGGTGAAGAAGGGGCAGCTGCTCTACTCGATCGACCCGAGCGAGTTGAAGGAGGCGCTGGCCCAGGCCAAGGCGAAGGTGGCCCAGGCCGAGACGGGTCTCGCCTACGCGGTCTCCGACGTCGCGCGCTACCGGCCGCTGGCCGAGATCAACGCCGTCAGCAAGCGCGATCTCGACGCGGCGGTGGCCAAGGAAGAGGCCGGGCAGGCCGAGGTCCTGGCCGCGAAGGCCGCGCAGGCGATCGCCGAGATCAACCTGTCGTATTCGCGGGTCACTGCGCCGCTCGCCGGCCTGATCGGGATCTCGAAGGCCAAGGTCGGCGACTACGTCGGCCAGGGATTCGGCACCTCGCTGCTCAACACGATCTCCCGCGTCGATCCGATCCGCGTGCGCTTCTCGATCACCGAGCGCCAGTTCCTCGAGTACGCGCGGCGACGCGCCAGTGCGGCGGTCGAGGAGGGCGGCCCGTCGCGGCCGGCGATCGAGATGATCCTCGCCGACGGGACGGTTCATCCCCAGAAGGGCTACATCGACGTCGCCAACCGCGAGGTCAGCGCCGGGACCGGCTCGCTGATGCTCGAGGCGGTCTTCCCCAACCCCGAGGGCTGGGTCCGCCCCGGCCAGTACGCGAAGGTCCGCGCCGTGGTCGAGACGCTGAAGGGGGCGCTCGTCGTCCCGCAGCGCGCGGTCGTCGAGCTGCAGGGGCAGTACCAGGTCTATCTCGTGGGTCCGGACGACACGGTTGCCATCCGCCCCGTGACCCCCGGGCCGCGCTTCGGCGACGGCTGGGTCATGAGCCAGGGCCTCGCGGCCGGGGACCGCGTGATCGTCGAGGGGCTCCAGAAGGTGCGCAGCGGGATCAAGGTCGCGCCCAAGCCGGCCCCGCCCGTCGACGCGGGGCGCTGACCCATGGCCAGCTTCTTCGTCAATCGCCCGATCGTGGCGATGGTGCTGTCGATCCTGCTGGTGCTGCTCGGGGCGGTGGCGCTGCAGCGGCTGCCGATCTCCCAGTACCCCGAGATCACCCCGCCCGAGGTCCTCGTCGAGGCCACCTACACCGGCGCCAGCGCGGTGGACGTCGAGCAGTCGGTGGCGACGCCGGTCGAGCAGCAGGTCAACGGCGTCGAGAACATGATCTACATGAAGTCGACCAACTCGGCCGACGGCAAGATGCAGCTGCGGGTGTCGTTCGACGTCGGGACCGACCTCGACATCGCCAACGTCCTGACGCAGAACCGCGTCTCGCAGGCCAATCCCAGCCTGCCCGAGGAAGTGAAGCGGCTCGGCGTCTCGGTCAAGAAGTCGCTCTCCTTCCCGCTGCTGCTGGTCACGTTGACCTCGCCGAACGGGAGCTACGACAGCGGTTTCCTCAGCAACTACGCCAGCATCAACATCATCGACGCGCTGGCCCGGACGCGCGGCGTCGGGCTGATCAATCAGTTCGGCGGCAGCGACTACGCGATGCGGATCTGGGTCCAGCCCGACCGGCTCGCCCAGCTGGGCCTGACGATCCCCGACATCTCGAACGCGTTGAAGCAGCAGAGCGTCATCGCTGCCGCGGGACAGATCGGAGGCCCACCGGCGCCGAAGGGGACCGACTTCACCTATACCGTCAAGACCGCCGGGCGGCTCGCGACGCCCGAGGAGTTCGGCGAGGTCGTGCTGCGCTCGAATCCGGACGGTTCCGAGGTGCGGCTGAAGGACGTCGCGCGGATCGAGCTGGGCGCGATGACCTACACCATGGTCGGCCGGCTCAACGGGAAGCCGGCGGCCGTGCTCGCGATCTACCAGACGCCGGGGTCGAACGCGCTCGAGGTCGCCGAGACGATCAAGACGACGATGGCCGGGCTGTCGCAGCGCTTCCCCGAAGACCTGAAGTACGAGATCTCGCTGGACACGACGCTGTCGGTGACCGAGGGGATCTCCGAGATCCTGCACACCCTGGTCGAGGCCGTGATCCTGGTACTGCTCGTGGTCTTCGTCTTCCTGCAGAACTGGCGCGCGACGCTGATCCCGCTGCTCACGGTCCCGGTCTCGCTGGTCGCGACCTTCATCGTCTTCCCGATGCTCGGATTCTCGATCAACACGCTCTCCCTGCTCGGGCTCGTGCTGGCGATCGGGATCGTGGTCGACGACGCGATCGTCGTGGTCGAAGCGGTGATGCACCACATCGAGCACGGCCTCTCGCCCAAGGAGGCAACGCTCAAGGCGATGGAGGAGGTCTCGGGGCCGGTCATCGCGATCGGGCTGGTGCTGTCGGCGGTGTTCGTCCCGGTGGCCTTCATCGGCGGCATCACCGGGCGGCTCTACCAGCAGTTCGCGGTGACGATCGCGATCTCCGTGCTCTTCTCCGTGATCAGCGCCCTGACGCTCAGCCCCGCGCTCTCGGGCATGCTGCTCAAGGCCAAGGGGGAGAAGAAGAGCTTCCTCGAGCCGTTCTACCGCGGGTTCAACCGTGTCTTCGAGGCGGTGACCAACGGCTACGTCGCGGTCACGCGGCAGCTCGTCACCCACCTGCCGCTCGCGCTGGGGATCGTCGCCGCGCTGATCGTGGCCGTCGTGCTGCTGGCGCGCGCGATTCCGGGCGGGTTCGTGCCGGAGGAGGACCAGGGCTACTTCCTGATCAACGTCCAGCTGCCCGAGGCGGCCTCGCAGCAGCGGACCGACGCGATCTGCCGCCAGGCCGAGCAGATCCTGGGCGAGACCAAGGGGATCGAAAGCTACACGACGATCGTCGGCTACTCGCTGCTGTCGTCGTCGAGCGCGCCGGACAACGCCTTCTTCTTCGTGTCGCTCGAGGAGTGGAGCCACCGCGGTCCCGACGAGCACGTCTTCGCGCTGCTCCGGAAGCTCAACGGCCGCTTCGCCCGCGAGATCCCCGGAGCGGTCGTCTACGCCTTCGGCCCGCCGGCGATCCCGGGCCTCGGGACCGGGTCCGGCTTCAGCATCATGCTGCAGGACATGGCCGGCGGGACGCCGGACTACCTCCAGGAGCAGGCCCAGAAGTTCATCGCCGAGGCGAAGAAGCGGCCCGAGATCGGCAACGCGTTCACGACCTACAGCGCGCGCGTGCCGCAGATCTTCGCCGACATCGACCGCAACAAGGTGCTCAAGCTGGGGGTGCAGCTGAGCGACGTCAACACGACGCTGGGGGCGAGCCTGGGCGGCTCCTACATCAACGACTTCAACCGCTTCGGGCGGCTCTACAAGGTCTACCTGCAGGCCGAGCCGGAGTACCGCGCCACGCCGGGCGCGATCGGGCAGTTCTTCGTGCGCAACCGGGACGGCGGCATGGTGCCGCTGTCGACCCTGGTGGCGCTCGATCCGATGAGCGGCCCGAGCTACACCAACCGCTTCAACCTGTTCCGCGCCGCGGAGGTGACCGGCGGGCCGGCCCCGGGCTACAGCTCCACCCAGGCGCTCGCGGCGCTGAAGGAGGTGGCGAGCGAGACGCTGCCGTCCGGCATGGGCTACGCCTGGAACGCGATGTCGTTCCAGGAGGTGGCCGCCGCCGGGACCGGCGCGGTCGTCTTCATCTTCGCGATCGTCGTCGTGTTCCTGATCCTGGCGGCCCAGTACGAGAGCTGGTCGCTGCCGTTCAGCGTGCTGCTCGGCACGCCGTTCGCGGCGTTCGGCGCCTTCTTCGGGCTGTGGGCGATGCGCTTCATCAGCCCGAGCTACGTCAACAACGTCTTCGCCCAGATCGGCCTCGTGATGCTGATCGGCCTCGCCGCCAAGAACGCGATCCTGATCGTCGAGTTCGCGCGGGCCAAGTTCCACGAGGGGATGCCGCTCGTCGACGCGGCGCTCGAGGGGGCGCGGCTGCGCTTCCGCCCGATCCTGATGACCGCCTTCGCCTTCATCCTCGGCGTGCTGCCGCTGGTGCGCGCTTCGGGCGCGGGCGCCGAGGCCCGCAAGGTGATGGGGATGGCGGTCTTCGCCGGGATGCTGATCGCGACGATCGTCGGGGTCTTCCTGGTGCCGGCCCTGTTCGTCGCGGTCGAGAAGCTGACCGGCGGGAAGCGGCCCGCCCACGCACCGGGGGGCAGCCCCCCCGAGGGCTCGCACGCGGCCGCGCCGGCGCCCGGGGGAGGGCACTGAGATGAAGCGCCTTCTCGCGCTCGCCCTGCTGCCGCTCCTCCTGCCGGCGGGCGGCTGCCTGCTCGGCCCCGACTACGAGACGCCGAAGCTCGAGGCGCCGGCCAGCTACCCGCAGCCGGCGACGACCGGCGCGGCGATCTCGAACCTGCCGTGGTGGGACGTCTACCAGGATCCGGCGCTGCAGGAGCTGGTCCGGATCGCGATCGCCGAGAACCAGGACCTCGGGATCGCGATCTGGCGGATCGAGGAGGCTCGCGCGCGGTACGGCGTCACGCGCGCCGACCAGTTCCCGTCGTTCACCTACCAGGGCTCGGCATCGCGGGTGAACCCCAGCAACGAGTTCAGACCGGGAGACGTCGGCCCGCGGAACGACTTCGCGCTGGGCCTGGGCGTCTCCTGGGAAGTCGACCTGTGGGGCAAGTTCCGGCGCCTCTCCGAGGCCGCGCGCGCCGACCTGCTGGCCGAGGAAGAGAATCGCCGGGCGGTCACGATCTCGCTGGTCGCAGAGGTCGCGCGCCAGTACCTGCTGCTGCGCAGCCTCGATGCCGAGCTGCTGATCAGCCAGCAGACGCTCGCCGCCCGGCGCGACTCGACGCGCCTGATCGACGAGCGCTTCCGCGGCGGGATCGTCTCCGAGCTCGACCTGCGCCAGGCCGAGATCGAGGAGGCGGACGCGGCGGCGGCGGTGACGCGTTTCGAGCGGCTGATCGCGCAGACCGAGAACGCGCTGTCGTTCCTGCTCGGCCGCAATCCGCAGGCGATCCCGCGGGGCCGTGAGCTGGCAGAAAACCAGCTGCCGGTCGAGATTCCGGCCGGCCTGCCGTCGGAGCTGCTGGAGCGGCGGCCCGACGTCCTGACGGCGGCGGCCCAGTTGCACGCCCAGACCGCGCGGATCGGCGTGGCCGAGGCGCTCCGCTGGCCGACCCTCGGCCTGACCGCCGCGGGCGGCCTCGAGAGCCCCGACCTCTCGGAGCTGCTCCAGAGCAGCGCCTCGTTCTGGAACCTCGGCGCCAACCTGTTCGGCCCGCTGTTCGAGTTCGGCAAGAACAAGCAGCGTGTCGAGGTCGAGAAGGCGCGCACCGAACAGCTCGTGCTGAGCTACGAGAAGGTCGCGCACAACGCGTTCCGCGAGGTCGCGGACGCGCTGGCCGCGATCCGCACGCTGCGCGACGAGAGCGCGATCCGCCAGGGCCAGGTCGCGTCGGCAACGGTCGCGGCGAAGCTCTCGCGGGCGCGCTACGACGGCGGCGTGACCAGCTACCTCGAGGTGCTCGATACCGAGCGCTCGCTGTTCCAGGCCCAGCTGCAGTCGACCGAGACGCTGAGGCAGCAGTTCGCGGCGGTCGTCGACCTCTACCTGGCGCTGGGCGGCGGCTGGAACCCGGAGGACCCGCGGGCGCTGCCCCGGGCCGAGCCGGTGCCGGAGTGGATGCAGCCGGCGACCCCGGAGGAGCAGCCCTCGGCCGGGGCGAACTAGCGCGGCGAGGCCGGAGCTGCCCGCCCGCCCGTCCTACTTTCCGGCCAGCAGCGCCTGCCGCGCCGCGGCCAGCTCGTCGCGCTTGGCCTTGTCGACCTTCGGGAACGCGAGGTCCAGCTCCTCGAGCGCGTCGATCACCGCCGCGGCGACGACCACTCGCGTGAACCACTTGTTGTCCGCCGGCACGACGTACCAGGGCGCGTGGGGCGTGCTGGTGGCCCGGATCATCTCGTCGTAGGCGGCCATGTAGTCGTTCCAGAAGCCCCGCTCCTGGGCGTCGGCCAGCGAGAACTTCCAGTTCTTCGCCGGGTTGTCGAGCCGCTCGAGGAAGCGCTTCTTCTGCTCGTCGCGCGAGACGTTCAGGAAGAACTTGCGGATCACGAAGCCGTTGCGGGAGAGGTAGCGCTCGTAGGCGTTGATGTCCTCGTAGCGCTCGTCCCAGACCTTCTTCGTCACCAGCTTCGGCGGGAGTTTCTGCTTGGCGAGGTACTCGGGGTGGACCCGGACGACGAGCACTTCCTCGTAGTAGGAGCGGTTGAAGATCCCGATCCGGCCGCGCTCGGGAAGCCGGCAGTTCGTCCGCCACAGGAAGTCGTGGTCGAGCTCTTCGGCCGACGGCGCCTTGAACGAGTGGACCTGGCAGCCCTGCGGGTTGATCCCCGACATCACGTGCTTGATCGTCCCGTCCTTCCCGGCGGCGTCCATCGCCTGGAAAACGAGCAGCACGCCCCAGCGGTCCTGCGCGTAGAGCTTCTCCTGCTGCTCGGCCAGGTGCGTGACCCCCGCTTCGAGACGCTCGGCGGCGAGGCCCTTGGCTTCCTTCCCGAAGCCCATGGTGTCGCCCGGGTCGCAGTCCTCGAGGCGGAACTTGCCCGGCTTGTCGACGCGGTAACGGCTCGCGAACTTCGAGACGCGCTGGATCGCCTTCTTCGAGCCTGCCATCGGTGCCTCCTTCGGGATCCCCGGCTGACGCGAGTGTAACGCCTTCCGGGGCCACGGGCGGCGCGGTAGCATGGCCCCCCAGAACGAAAGAGAGGACCGCATGGCGACTCCCCGGCGCACGAAGGCCCCGAAGGCCCCCCCCGGCCCGCGGCGCGACGACCGGACGGCGCTCGACCCGGCCTCGCTGGCGGAGGCGATTCTCGACCACGTCGAGTTCACGCAGGGGCGTCCGCCGCGGCTCGCGACCCCGATCGACTGGTACATGGCGACGGCCCACGCCGTCCGCGACCGCCTGCTGCAGCGCTGGATCGCGACGATCGACACGCTGCGCCGGCGCGAGGTGAAAGTCGTCTCCTACCTCTCGGCCGAGTTCCTGATGGGCCCGCACCTCGGCAACAACCTCGTCAACCTCGGCATCCGGGAGCCCGCTCGCGAGGCGGTCGAGCGGCTCGACATCGGCCTGACGCTCGACGACCTGATGGACCGGGAGGAGGAGCCGGGGCTCGGGAACGGCGGGCTCGGCCGGCTGGCAGCCTGCTTCCTCGAGTCGCTGGCGACGCTCGAGATCCCGGCGATCGGCTACGGCATCCGCTACGAGTTCGGGATCTTCGACCAGGAGATCCGCGACGGCTGGCAGGCCGAGATCACCGACAAGTGGCTGCGCTTCGGCAACCCCTGGGAGATCGGCCGCCCCGAGCTGGCGCAGTACGTCGGTTTCGGCGGGCACACCGAGTGGACCACCGATGCCGACGGCCGGCGCCGCGCGCGCTGGGTCCCGGGGCAGATGGTCAAGGGCGTCCCCTACGACACGCCGGTCGTCGGCTACCGCGTCAACACCGCGAACCTGCTGCGCCTGTGGCGCGCGGAGGCCTGCGAGTCGTTCGACTTCCAGGCCTTCAACAAGGGGGACTACCTCGGGGCCGTGGACGAGAAGCTGGTCTCCGAGAACATCACCAAGGTCCTCTACCCGAACGACGAGCCGGTGCAGGGCAAGGAACTCCGCCTGCAGCAGCAGTACTTCTTCGTCTCCTGCTCGCTGCAGAACATGCTCGCGCTCGTCGAACAGAGCCGGCGAGCCGCTCGAGCGCTTCCCCGATGCATTCGCCGTCCAGCTCAACGACACCCACCCCTCGATCGCCGTCGCCGAGCTGATGCGCCTGCTCGTCGACGTCCACGGCATGGAGTGGGACCCGGCCTGGGAGATCACGCGGCGCAGCGTCAGCTACACCAACCACACGCTGCTTCCCGAGGCGCTCGAGCGCTGGCCGCTGCCGCTGTTCCGGAGCGTGCTCCCGCGCCACCTCGAGATCATCTACGAGATCAACCGGCGCTTCATCGACGAGGTACGCAGCGCGTTTCCCCGGCGACGAGCGACGCGTCGCCCGCCTGTCCCTGATCGACGAGAGCGGCGAGAAGGCCGTGCGCATGGCGAACCTGGCGGCGGTCGGCAGCCACGCGATCAACGGCGTGGCCGAGCTGCACACCGAGCTGCTCAAGAGCACCGTGATGGCCGACTTCCACGAGCTCGCCCCGCAGCGCTTCCTCAACGTCACGAACGGCGTGACGCCGCGGCGCTGGGTGGCGCTGGCCAACCCGGGCCTCGCGGCGCTGATCTCGGAGCGGATCGGCGAGCGCTGGCTGCGGGACTCCGAGCACGAGCTGAAGCGGCTGGAGCCGGCCGCCGCCGACCCGGCCTTCCGCGAGGCCTGGCGCGCCGTCAAGCGGGCCAACAAGCAGGACCTCGCGCGGCTGATCGCCGAGCGGACCGGGGTGCACGTCGATCCGGACTCGATGTTCGACATCCAGGTCAAGCGGATCCACGAGTACAAGCGGCAGCAGCTCAACGTGCTCCACATCGTGACGCTGTACGACCGGATCAAGGCCGACCCGCGGGCGGCGGTCGTCCCGCGGACCTTCGTCTTCGGCGGCAAGGCCGCGCCGGGCTACTTCATGGCCAAGCTGATCATCAAGCTGATCAACTCCGTCGGCGAGACGGTCAACGCCGACCCGGACGTCGCCGGGCGGCTGAAGGTCGTCTTCTTCCCGGACTTCAACGTCAAGAACGGCCAGCGGATCTACCCGGCCGCCGACCTTTCCGAGCAGATTTCGACCGCGGGCAAGGAGGCCTCGGGGACCGGCAACATGAAGTTCTCGTTCAACGGGGCCCTGACGATCGGCACCCTCGACGGCGCCAACGTCGAGATCCGCGAGGCCGTGGGGCCCGAGAACTTCTTCCTGTTCGGCCTGACGGCCCCGGAAGTTGCCGAACGGAGGGCGAGCGGCTACGATCCTCGGTCGATCGTCGCGTCGGACCCCGAACTGCGCGCGGCGCTCGATGGCATCGCGTCCGGCCGGTTCTCCCGCGGCGACGCGGAACTGTTCCGGCCGTTCGTCGACTCCCTGCTCGGGCGCGACGAATACCTGGTGCTCGCGGACTTCCGGTCCTACGTCGACGCCCAGGGCAGGGTCAGCGCCGCGTTCCTCGACCAGGAGCACTGGACGCGGATGTCGATCCTGAACACGGCGCGGGTCGGCCGCTTCTCTTCGGATCGCTCGATCCGCGAGTACGCCGAGAAGATCTGGGACGTCCGGCCCGTGCCGGTGACGCTCGACTGAACAGCTCGACCTGGAGGTTTCCGTCATGCCGGCACCGCTCCGCAACGTCGCCATCATCGCCCACGTCGACCACGGCAAGACCACGCTGGTCGACGCCCTGCTCTGGCAGAGCGGCGTCTTCCGGGCCAACCAGGACGTGCGCACGCGCGTCATGGACAGCAACGACATCGAGCGCGAGCGCGGGATCACGATCCTGGCCAAGAACACCGCGGTCCACTACGAGCAGTACAAGATCAACATCGTCGACACCCCCGGTCACAGCGACTTCGGCGGGGAAGTCGAGCGGGCGCTGGTGATGGTCGACGGGGCGATGCTGCTCGTCGACGCCGCGGAAGGCCCGCTGCCACAGACGCGCTACGTGCTGCGCAAGGCGCTGGAAGCGAATCTGCCGCTGGTCGTCGTGATCAACAAGATCGACCGCCAGGACGCCCGGCCGCAGGACGTGCTGAACGAGGTCTACGACCTGTTCATCGACCTCGATGCGACCGAGCAGCAGCTCGACTTCCCGGTGCTCTACACGGACGCCCGCAAGGGGATCTGCCGCACCGAAGCGGACGGGCCGGACGACAACCTGCGCCCGCTCTTCGAGGCGCTCGTCCGGCAGATCCCGCCGCCGGGAGGGGACCCCGGGGCACCGCTGCAGCTGCTGATCGCCAACCTCGACTACAGCGACTACCTGGGGCGGCTGGGGATCGGCCGGATCTTCCAGGGCGAGGCGAAGGTCGGCGAGCAGGTCGCGATCGCCCGGCAGGACGGCGCGCTCGTCACCGCGAAGGTGACCAAGCTCTACACCTTCGACGGGCTGGAGCGGATCGACACCGAGCTCGCGCCCTGCGGCGAAGTCGTCGCGCTGGCCGGAATCGAGGGGATCACGATCGGCGACACGGTGACCTCGGCGGTCGACCCGCGCCCGCTGCCGCGGCTGCACATCGACGAGCCGACGCTGTCGATGGTCTTCTCGATCAACACCGCGCCCTTCGCGGGACGGGACGGGCGCTGGGTGACCTCGCGCCAGATCAAGGACCGGCTGGAGAAGGAGCTGCTGACCAACGTCTCGATCCGCGTCGACTCGACCGACTCGACCGACTCGTTCAACGTCCTCGGCCGCGGCGAGCTGCAGCTGGCGATCCTGATCGAGACGATGCGCCGGGAAGGCTTCGAGCTGACGGCCGGCAACCCGGAGGTGATCACGAAGCTCGTCGACGGCAAGCGGGTCGAGCCATTGGAGCTGTTCGTGATCGACCTGCCCGAGGCCTACATGGGCGTGGCGATGGAGAAGCTCGCGCTGCGCAAGGGCAAGATGAGCAAGATGGTGAACCACGGCTCGGGCCGCGTGCGGCTGGAGTTCCATGTCCCCACGCGCGGGCTGCTCGGGATCCGCTCCGAGATGCTGACCGACACCCGCGGGACGGCCGTGATGAACCGGATCCTCGAGGGGCACATCGCCTGGCAGGGCGACATCACGCGCCGGCAGACCGGGGTCCTGGTGGCCGACCGCGCCGGCGACACGACGGCCTACGCGCTGGCGAACCTGGAGGACCGGGGCGAGATGTTCCTGGGACCCGGCACGGCGGTCTACGAGGGGATGATCGTCGGTGAGAATGCGCGGTCGGACGACATGGACGTCAACGTCACCAAGCAGAAGAAGCTGACCAACATGCGGGCCTCGTCGGCCGACGAGGGGATCCGCCTGACGCCGCACCGCGTGCTGAACCTCGAACAGGCGCTGGAGTTCATCAACCCGGACGAGCAGGTCGAGGTGACTCCGAAGACGATCCGCCTGCGCAAGCGCGCCCTGTCGGGCAGCCAGCGCGCGATGAAGCGCGCGGCGGCGTTCAAGGGGGCGAAGGCGTAGGAGGGCGGTCCGTCGCCCTCCCCGGTCCCGAGCGGCCGCGCGCAGGCGCGCGCGAGCCTACCGCCCCTTGGACATCGCCCCCATCATCTTCTTCAGGTACTGCTCTTTCTGCTGCGGGGTGAGCACCTGGTAGATCTGGTTGCGGAGCTCCATCCGGTTGAGCAGCCGCTGCTGGAACGAGGCAGCGGCCTGCTTGGTGAGCGCCTCGGCCTTCACCTTGTCGAAGGGCGCGACGGTCAGGAGCTGTTGCGCCAACGCGCGGTCCTTGACGAGCACGTCGCCCGGAGACGGGATGGCCTTCTGCTTCTCCTTGTTGGCGGCGACGATCTTCTCGACCTTGGCCTTCTGATCCGGCGTCAGCCCCAGCTGCTGGAGCACCCCTTCCGACGGGTCCTGGGCGCCCTGCTCGGCATGCTCGCCCTGCGCCTCCTGGGCCAGCACCACCAGCGGCAGGCAGAAGAGAGCGCCGACCACGGCACAGCGGATCGCGAATCGCATCATGAACCTTCCTCCTGGCCCGTATTCTGCCCCAACTGCCCGAGGCGCGCCCGCAGGGCGGCTTTCTGGACCTTGCCCATCGCGTTGCGCGGCAGCTCGTCGACCAGGATGGTCCGCCGGGGCACCTTGAATGGCGATCCGGGAGCGGAGGAGTCCGATCAGGGTGCTCTCGTCGAGTGCGGCGCCCTCGCGGCGGACGACCGCCGCCGCGACCGCCTCGCCCAGGTCGGGGTCCGGGATCCCGAAGACCGCCGACTCCTGGACACGCCGGGAGGGCGTCGATCACGCGTTCGATCTCTTTCGGATAGACGTTGGTGCCTCCGGTGATGATCAGCTCCCGGGCGCGCCCGACGATCGAGAGGTAGCCGTCGGTGTCCCACTGCCCGAGGTCGCCCGTCCGGAACCAGCCGTCGGGCGTGAAGTCGTCCCGGGTCCGTTCCGGCCGGCGCCAGTAGCCGGCGAAGAGGTTCGGTCCGCGGACCTCGATCCCGCCCGGCGCGCCCGGGCCGAGCGCCCGGCCCGCGGCGTCCACGACCCGCACCTCGACCCCGGGAAGCGGGGTGGAGCGGCGCCGAGCCCGACACGAACAGGCGGACCGAACGCGCCGCGTCCGCCGTGAGGCCGGGTTCGGCGAGCAGGCGCACGTAGAAGGTCGGCACCCCCATCAGCACCGTCGCGCGCGGCAGCGCCGCCAGCACGGCGCCCGGGTCGAAGCGCCGCTGGAACAGGATCCGGGCCCCGGCCAGCAGCAGCGGGTGGATCCCGACGAACAGCCCGTGGACGTGGAAGATCGGCAGCGCATGGAGCAGCACGTCGCCGGGGCCGATCTGCCAGGCCTCGGCCAGCGCGGCGGCGTTGGAGGTGAGGTTGCCGTGCGTGACCA
>CAVPCQ010000039.1:0-148337 GCA_963702425.1 uncultured Acidobacteriota bacterium | reverse complement strand
GACCCTCGACGCCGAAGATCTCCTCGACCGCGGAACGGATCTGGAGCTTGTTGGCGCTGGGTGCACCTCGAAGACGTAGGTCTCACCGGCCTTCTTCCAGCGCGCCGCCTCTTCCTTGAGCCGGGTCGACTTCTCCGTCAGGCGGGGACGGAGGAGAATCTGCCAAGAGTCATGCTCATCGGGAGAGAACCTCCCCGAGCTGCTCGGCGGCAGCCCGGCTCATCACGACGGCGTCGTGGTTCAGCACGTCGTAGGCGTGCAGGTTCAGGGCGCGCAGCGCGCCGATCTCCGCGTGGTTGCGGGAGGCCCGCTCGAGCGTCCGGTTCTCGCCGTCGAAGACGAGCAGCACCTTGCCCTCGAGCTTCAGGCCCGCGCGCACGTACTCGGCGACGGCCTTGGTCTTGACCGTCTCGAGCGGCAGCGCGTCGACCACGAGCAGGTGCCCGCGCCGGGCCTTCTCCGACAGCGCGGAGGCCAGCGCGCGGCGCCGCGCCATGCGCGGGAAGTCGTAGGAGTAGTCGCGCGGGACCGGGCCGAAGACCACGCCGCCGTGGCGCCAGAGCGGGGAGCGCGTCGAGCCCTGCCGGGCGCGACCGGTGCCCTTCTGCTTCCAGGGCTTCTTGCCGCCGCCGCTGACCTCGGTGCGGTTCTTCGCCTTGTGCGTCCCGGCGCGGGCGCAGGCCAGGAAGTGGCGCACCGCCTCGTAGAGGAGGTGGCGCTTGTAGGGGTAGCCGAAAGCCGTGTCGGGCAGGCTCAGCGTGCCCACCTCCTGGCGCTTCGCGTTGACGACGGCGATCTCAGCCATGGATCACTCCGTGGCGCCGTAAGGCCGCTGGATCACGACCAGGCTGCCGCGCGCGCCGGGGACGGCGCCGCGGACGATGAGCAGGTTCTGCATCGGGTCGACCTTGACGACCTCGACGCCGCGCTGCGTGATGCGCGCCTGGCCCATCTGGCCGGGCCCGCGGGTCCCGGGGAAGGTGCGCGACGGCCAGGCCGACGCGCCGACCGAACCCGGTGCGCGATGGAACATGGAGCCGTGCGTAGCGGCGCCGCCGCGGAAGTGATGGCGCTTCATCGCACCCTGGAACCCTTTCCCCTTGCTGGTGCCGATCACGTCGACCAGCTGGCCCGGGGCGAAGAGCTCGCAGGTCACGGTGTCGCCCGGCTTCGGGTCGGAGCCGGCGATCAGCCGGAACTCGCGCAGCTCGCGCGTCGGCGGAACGCCCGCCTTCGCGAAATGCCCCTTCGCCGGCCGGTTGGCCTTGCGGAAGGGCTTGGTCTCGACGAGGCCGAGCTGCGCGGACTCGTAGCCGTCGCGCTCGGAGGTCTTGCGCTGCACGACGACGCAGGGGCCAGCCTGGATCAGGGTGACGGGCACGAAGCGACCGTCCTCCATGAACAGCTGGGTCATTCCCACCTTGCGTCCGATCAGGCCGTTCACCACGACAGGGTCCCCCTCGATCTCAGGAGCTGAAGGCCTTGATCTCGACATCGACACCCGCCGGCAGGTCGAGCTTCATCAGCGCGTCCACCGTCTCCGGCGTGGGGTCGAGAATGTCGAGCAGCCGCTTGTGTGTGCGGATCTCGAACTGCTCGCGCGACTTCTTGTCGACGTGCGGCGAGCGGTTCACCGTGTAGATGCTGCGCAGCGTCGGCAGGGGAATCGGTCCCGCCACGCGGGCCCCGGTCCGCCGCGCGGTGTCCACGATCTCCGTCGTCGACTGGTCCAGGATCCGGCTGTCGTACGCTCGGAGCCGGATCCGGATCTTCTCGCTGTTCATCGCCAGGTCCTCGGGTTGCCGCGTTCGGGCCGGCACGGAGGCCGGCCCCTACCCCCACGGAGGGCGGCCCCTGCCACGGCCCGTCCGTCGGTTATTCGATCACCTCGGTCACGGTGCCGGCGCCGACCGTCCGACCGCCCTCGCGAATCGCGAACCGCAGCCCGCGGTCCATCGCGATCGGCTTCGTCATCACGATCCGCAGCTCCACCCGGTCCCCGGGCATCACCATCTCGCGGCCCTCCGGCAGGCTCGCCACTCCCGTCACGTCCGTCGTCCGGAAGTAGAACTGCGGCCGGTAGCCCTCGAAGAACGGCGTGTGTCGGCCGCCCTCCTCCTTGGTCAGGATGTAGACCTCGCCCTTGAACTTCGTGTGCGGCGTGATCGACCCCGGCCAGGCCGCCACCTGCCCGCGCTCCACGTCCTTCCGCTCCGTCCCGCGCAGCAGCAGGCCCACGTTGTCGCCCGCCTGCCCCTCGTCCAGCAGCTTCCGGAACATCTCCACGCCCGTCACCGTCTTCTTGATCGTCGGACGCAGGCCCACGATCTCGACCTCCTGCCCGACCTTGATCTGACCCTGCTCGATCCGGCCCGTCACCACCGTCCCGCGGCCCGTGATCGTGAACACGTCCTCGACCGGCATCAGGAACGGCTTGTCCAGCGGACGCGCCGGCTTCGGCACGTAGTCGTCCACCGCCGCCATCAGCGCCTCGATCCCCTGCTGCGCCTCCGCGTCCCCGCCCATCGCCTTCAACGCCGAGATCCGCACGATCGGGATCTCGTCGCCCGGGAACTGGTACGACGTCAACAGCTCCCGCACCTCCAGCTCCACCAGGTCCAGCAGCTCCGGGTCGTCCACCATGTCGACCTTGTTCAGCGCCACCACGATCGCCGGCACACCGACCTGACGCGCCAGCAGGATGTGCTCCCGCGTCTGCGGCATCGGACCGTCCGCCGCCGACACCACCAGGATCGCACCGTCCATCTGCGCCGCGCCCGTGATCATGTTCTTGATGTAGTCCGCGTGACCCGGGCAATCGACGTGCGCGTAGTGCCGCTTCGACGTCTCGTACTCCACGTGCGCCGTCGCGATCGTGATCCCACGCGCCTTCTCCTCCGGCGCGTTGTCGATCGAGTCGAAGGAACGCACCGTGATCTTCGGGTTGTGCTTGGCCAGCGTCATCGTGATCGCCGACGTCAGCGTCGTCTTCCCATGATCCACGTGACCGATCGTGCCCACGTTCACGTGTGGCTTCGTGCGCTCGAACTTCTCCTTGCCCATCGCTTCTCCCTGTCCGTTACGCGCCGGGTGGGACCGGCATGGGGGACGGCGCGCGCCGTCCGCGTCGAATCACCAGCGGTAGTGGGCGAACGCCTTGTTCGCCTCGGCCATCTTGTGCACGTCCTCGCGCTTCTTGATCGCGCCGCCGCGCTCGGCCGCCGCATCCATCAGCTCGGCCGCGAGCTTGTCGATCATCGTCCGCTCCGGGCGGGCCTTCGCGTACTGCAGGAGCCAGCGGAACGCGAGCGAGGTTCGACGCTTCGGCGCGACTTCGATCGGGACCTGGTAGTTCGACCCGCCGACGCGACGCGACTTGACCTCCATCACCGGCTTGACGTTGTCGATCGCCCGGCGGAAGACCTTCATCGGGTCGTCGCTCGTCTTGACCTGGATCTTCTCCATCGCATCGTAGAAGATCCGCTCGGCGGTCGTGCGCTTCCCGTCCTTCATGATCGAGTTGATGAACTTCGTCACCACCGGCGACCCGTAGATCGGGTCGGGCGGGGACGGCCTCTCCGGTACTTCACGACGTCTCGGCATCGCGTCGGCTCCCGTCAGCTCTTCGGGCGCTTGGCGCCGTACTTGGAACGGCCCTGGCGGCGGCCATCTACGCCGGCCGTGTCGAGCGTTCCGCGGATGATGTGGTAGCGGACGCCGGGAAGGTCCTTCACGCGGCCGCCGCGAATCAGCACGATCGAGTGCTCCTGCAGGTTGTGCCCGACGCCCGGGATGTAGGCCGTGACCTCGATCCCGTTGGTGAGCCGCACACGCGCCACCTTGCGCAGCGCCGAGTTCGGCTTCTTCGGGGTCGTCGTGTACACGCGCGTGCACACGCCGCGGCGCTGCGGAGAGGACTGCAGCGCGGGGCTGCTGGTCTTGGTCTTGACCGCCTTCCGCGCCTTGCGGACGAGCTGGCTGATCGTGGGCACCTGTCCCGTCTCCATCGCCCGCCGGGTGAGCGCACGGACGCATGACGCGTCCCCGCGCGCACGGGCGGCAGGGTTCTGTTCCCGCGTTCCACGACCCGGCCGGAACACGCGGTTCCGGTTTCTGGCCGTCGAGCCGGCCGCTCGGTGCAGCTCCTCACACGGGGCGTTCGGCGGGGCCCCGTCTCGAGGGTCGGCTGCGGGCCGGACTCTCTTCTCCGACGCGTACTGGACCGGAAGGCACCCACCCCGAAAGGTCGAGGTGCGCTGGGCCCAGCCGTTCGTCGCCGGATTCGCCCCGGCCGCAAGGGACCGGGGCGACACAAAGCGCGGATGCTAGAGGGAAAGCGCGGCGATGTCAAGGGCCATCTGGCGCGCGGAGCCGAGGGGGGCGCGCGGGCTGACTCTGACCTCGGTCAGTGAACGTCGAGCGCGATGTCCGCACCGCGCGTCGCCACCTCGACCCGCCCCCCGCCCCTCCTTCCAGCGGCCTTCCAGGACGGCTCGCGAGCCCTCGGTCGCCCCCTCGAGCGGCTCCTCGCCGGGCCGCAGCACGGTGACCTCGCCTCCCAGCGACTCCAGCCGCCAGGCCACCCCGGCCGCGGCGGGCCAGTCGATGTCGACGTCACCCGACCCGGCGGAGACGGCGTGGGTCGCGGACAGGGCGCCGCCGGCGAATCCGCCGAGTTCGACCGCTCCGCCGGACGAGCGGATCTCGCTCGCCCCGCGGATCCCGAGCACGCTGACCGGCCCCCCCGAGGAGTCGACCTTCAGCGCGCCGCCGATCTCGGTGAGTTCGACCGGCCCGCTCGAGCTGAACACGGTCACCGGCCCGGCCGCCCTGCCGATCCGGATCGGGCTGTGGGTGGCGCGGACCTCGACGCTGGAGGAGGCGCCGGTCACCGTCACCCCGCCCGAACCGGCCGTCACCTGGACCGCGCCGCCGATCCGCTCCAGTTCCACGTCGCCGTAGTTCGTTTCGGCCCGGACGCCGGCCCGGGCGTCCCGGACCAGCACGCTGCCGGAACCAGAGTAGATCTTCACCTCGGCCCCTGCCCCCGAGATCTCGATGTCGCCGTAGGTGTTGCGCACCTCGGAGGGCCCCTGGACCTGGGACAGGACGAGGCTCCCCGACGAGCCGTTGAAGCGCAGCCCGGCGCCGACCCCCGAGACCTCGGTGTCGCCGTACTGCACCGACACGTCGACCGGGCCCGCCACCCGCTGGATCGTCACGTCCCCGCTCCCGGCGGAGAGCGCGGAGCCCGGCGCCGAGGTCGACCAGCCGGGCGTCCCCGTAGCTCGTCTCGATGTCGACCGCTCCGCGGACCCGCGAGGCCTCGAGGTCGCCGCTGCTGGCCTGCACCCGCAGTTCCCCCGCGACGTCGGCGACCGTCAGGTCGCCGAAGCTGCTCGACAGCTCGACCGGGCCGGCCACGCCGCGCACCTCGGCGTCCCCCGAGGAGAGCGCGAGCCGGACGGCGCCCGCGGTATCCCGCACCACCACGTCGCCGAACGCGGCGTCGACCCGCACGGCGGCCCCCTTCGGAACCGTGACGGTGAGGCGGATCGCGTAGGAGCCCCTGGAGCGGCCGAACCACGAGCGTGGCGGCTCCGGCAGGCTCGGCTCGAGGCGGATCTCGTCCGCCGACTCGGTCAGCTCGATCTTGAACTGCCGGCGCACCGCGGAGGCCCACTCGGCGTCGCTCGACAGGAACTCGACCTCTCCGGTCGCCCGGACCTGGTCCCCGGCCCGCCCTGGACCCTGACGTCGGCCGCACGCGCGGTGATCGTCACCGGGCGCTGGCGCCAGGCGGCGGCCGCTTCCGCCGTCACGCGCTCGGCCCCGGCCCCGAGCGGCAGGCGCTCCGCGGCGGGGGGCGGGGCCGGAGCGGGGCAGCCGGCGGCGCGGCGGGACCGGCGGAACGCCCGGGGCGGGCGGCGACTGGGGTGCGCGAGGCGGCCGGGGCGACGGCCTGGGCCAGCGCGGCTCCCGGACCGAGCCCGGCGAGACCGAGCGTCGCGGCCAGGAGCAGGGACAGGGCACGGCCATGCGTCATGACACACCTCTCTCCAGGCCCTCGCCGAGCGCGAGGACATCGCGCAGCACTTCCGTCTTCTCGCTGTAGGCCGCCAGCAGCAGCGCGCGCGCGGTGGGATTCCCCTCGTTGCGCGCGAGGTGCCCCTGGATCTCCCCGATCGTCCGGTCGAGGGAGCGCAGCCGGTCGCGGTAGGCCAGCAGCAGCGCGGCGTCGCGCGGCGCCGTCGCCGGGTCGGACGAGCGCGCGAGCACCGGCTCGGCGGCGAGGGTGAGCTGCGCGATCGCCGCCGCGTGGGCGTGCTCCGCCTGCTCCGCGGCCGCGAGCGCGTCGGCGACGAGCAGGCTCCTGCCGCCGGTCGCGGTGCCCGGCGCCGGTCCGCGGAAGGAAAGGCCCAGCACCGCGAAGCCGAACGCGGCCGCCGCGGCGAGCGCGGCCCAGGCCGGGAGGCGGGCCGGCGCTCGGCCGGCGGCTGGGCCGGGTGGCGCCGCGCGCCGGACGGGCGCGGCGCGCCGCGGCGAGCACCCGCGCCTCGAGTTCCGGCGGCGGAACGACGGCCGCCCCGCCCCACGCGGCCGCCTCGGTCGCGAGCTCCCGCTCGAAGCGCAGCCGCTCGGCGCAGGCGGCGCAGCCCGCCGCGTGCGCCGCCGCGGCGGCCCGGTCGCGCGGGTCGTCGGAGGCGAGCAGCAGTTCGAGGTCGGCGCAGCTCACGGCCGTCCCTCCAGCGAGGCGCGCAGCAGGGCGCGGGCCCGCGCCAGCTGGGACTTGCTCGTCCCGGGGTCGATCCCGAGCGCCGCGCCGACCTCCTCGTGCAGCAGCCCCTCGACGTCGTGGAGGAGGAAGACGAGCCGGGCGCGCTCGGGAAGGCGTTCCACCGCGCGGGCCAGGTCGAGCGAGCGGGGGTTCGGCACCGAGGCCGGCGAGGCCGGCTGGGCGTCGTCCGGCTCCTCGGTCCGCCAGCGCTTGCGCGAGCGGAGCCGGTCGAGCGAGCCGTTGACCACCACGCGGTGCAGCCACGCGCCGATCCCCTCGGCGTCGATCGCCGGGGCCGTCCGGACCAGCGCGATGAAGGCCTCCTGCACCGTGTCCTCCGCGTCCTCCCGCTGCCGCAGCAGCCGGAGGGCCGTCCCCAGGAGCCGGGGCGCGTGACGCCGGTAGGCCATGGCCACCGCGGCGTCGTCCCACTCGCCCATCGCCTCTCCCTGACGGCCTTCACCCATCTCGACGGCTCAGCCCCCTCCGGGGTTGGAAGCCCCGAAAAACGAAGGGCCGCCCCGGGGGGCGGCCCGACGTCCCCGGACTTGCGTCCGGACTAGCTCTTGGACCCGCGGCCCGGCTCCGGCAGGCCGGCCAGGCCGGATGCCAGCAGCTGGGCCAGCGCCGCTTCGTCGGTGCCGGTCTCGATCCCGAAGAACTCCTCCTCCGGCTCCTCGGCCGGCTGCTCCGGCGTCGGGAGGTCGACGAGGCGGTACCCCTCGGCCCCGGTACCGGCCGGGATGAGGCGGCCCATGATCACGTTCTCCTTCAGGCCGCGCAGGCCGTCGATCTTCCCCGAGATCGCCGCCTCGGTCAGCACGCGCGTCGTCTCCTGGAAGCTCGCGGCCGAGATGAACGAGTCGGTCGAGAGCGAGGCCTTGGTGATCCCCAGCAGGAGCGGCCGGCCCATCGCCGGCTGCCCACCTTCGGCCATGACGCGCTCGTTCTCCTCGCGGAAGCGGAAGCGGTCGACCTTCTCGTCCAGCACGAACTCGGTGTCGCCGACCTCTTCGATCTGCACCCACCGCATCATCTGGCGAGCGATCACCTCGATGTGCTTGTCGTTGATGTCGACGCCCTGCAGGCGGTAGACCTCCTGGATCTCGTTGACCAGGTAGTCCTGCAGCGCGCGCTCGCCGAGCACGGACAGGATGTCGTGCGGGTTCTTCGGGCCGTCCATCAGGGCGTCGCCCGCCCGCACGTCCTCGTTCTCGCGCACCGCGACGTGCTTCCCCTTCGGGATCTTGTACTCGCGGCGCTCGCCGTCGACGCTCTTGACGAAGACCGTGCGGCTCCCCTTCTCGATCGGGCCGTACTCGATCAGCCCGTCGATCTCGGAGATGACCGCCGGCTCCTTCGGCTCGCGCGCCTCGAACAGCTCGACGACGCGCGGCAGGCCGCCCGTGATGTCCTTGGTCTTGGTCGTCTCGCGCGGGATCTTGGCCAGCACGTCGCCGGCGCGGACCTCGTCGCCGTCCTCCACCATCAGCAGCGCCTTGACCGGCAGCGCGTACTCCTTGACCTTGTGCTTGTCCTTGCGGATCACGATCTTCGGGACCTTGGTCTCGTCCACGGACGACATGATCTTCTTCTGGACCAGTCCCGTGACCTCGTCCTGCTCCTCGCGGACGGTCTCGCCCTCGATCACGTCCAGCATCTGGATCGTCCCCGTCTCCTCCGTCAGGATCGCGAAGGTGAACGGATCCCACTCCATCAGCCGCGTGCCCGGCACGACCTCGTCGCCGTCCTTGACCTTCAGCACCGCGCCGTAGGCCACCGCGTGGCGCTCGAGCTCCCGGTCCTTCCGGTCGACGAGCACCAGGTTCCCCTGCCGGTTCATGACGACGTTGTCGCCGTTCCGGTTCTCGACCGTCGAGACGTGCAGGTACTTCACCCGGCCGGCGTTCTTGGCCTCGGCCGACGACTGCTCGTGCACCTGGCTCGCCGTGCCGCCGATGTGGAAGGTCCGCATCGTCAGCTGGGTACCCGGCTCGCCGATCGACTCGGCGGCGAGCACGCCCACCGCCTGCCCGATCTCCACGATCCGGCCGTTGGCGAGGTCCCGCCCGTAGCACATCCGGCAGACGCCGCGCGGCGTCTCGCAGGTCAGTACGGAGCGGATCCGGACCTTCTCGATCCCCGCGAGCTGGATCTGTCCGGCCAGCTCCTCGGTGATCTCCTGGTTCTTCGACGCCAGCAGTTCGCCGCTCGTCGGGTCGTAGACGTCCTCGTGCGCCACGCGGCCGATGATCCGGTCGCGCAGCGACTCGATCACCTCGCCGCCCTCGACGATCGCCCGGGCCTCGATTCCGTCCGGCGACCCGCAGTCCTCCTCGAAGATGATCACGTCCTGGGCGACGTCCACGAGACGCCGCGTCAGGTAGCCCGAGTCGGCCGTCTTGAGTGCGGTGTCGGCCAGGCCCTTGCGGGCGCCGTGGGTCGAGATGAAGTACTGCGCCACCGTCAGTCCCTCGCGGAAGTTGGCGGTGATCGGCGTCTCGATGATCTCTCCGGACGGCTTCGCCATCAGTCCGCGCATGCCGGCCAGCTGGCGCATCTGCTGCTTGCTGCCTCGCGCGCCGGAGTCGGCCATGATGTAGACGGAGTTGAACTCCGCCAACGGATCGTCGTCGATCGAGCGCATCTGCTTGAACATCGCTTCCGCGACGCGGTCCGTGACGTCCGACCAGATCGCGACGACCTTGTTGTAGCGCTCCCCGTTGGTGATCGCGCCGTCGCGGTACTGCTGCTCGACCTCGATCTGCTGGCGACGGGCGTCCTCGACCAGCTTCTCCTTCTGCTCGGGGATGATCATGTCGTCGATCCCGATCGAGATCCCCGCGCGGGTCGCGTAGTAGAAGCCGAGGTCCTTGAGGCTGTCCACCATCTGTACCGTGACGTCGTTCCCGTACTCGAGCCAGGTGTAGTTCACCAGCTCCTGCAGCCCCTTCTTCTTCAGCAGGGCGTTGACGAAGGGCAGCTCCGTCGGCAGCGAGAGGTTGAAGATCACGCGGCCGACCGTGGTGTCGATGATGCCGTCCTTGATCTCCTGGATCGGGGCGGCGTGCACGTCCTGGTCGTCGTACAGCGTGGTCAGGTCCATCAGGCGCCCGGAGAAGCGGACCTTGATCGGCGTCAGCGTGCCGACGAAGCCGTTCTCGTAGGCCAGCAGGACCTCGTCGAGCGCGGAGAACAGGCGTCCCTCGCCCGGCGTGCCGCGCTTGGCCTTCGTCAGGTAGTAGATCCCGAGCACCATGTCCTGGCTCGGAACCGTGATCGGCTTGCCGTTCGCCGGCTTCAGAACGTTGCGCGTGCTCATCATCAGGATGTGCGCTTCGGCCTGGGCGCGGATCGACAGCGGCACGTGGACCGCCATCTGGTCGCCGTCGAAGTCGGCGTTGAACGCCGTGCAGACGAGCGGGTGGATCCGGATCGCCTTGCCCTCGACGAGCTGCGGCTCGAAGGCCTGGACGCCCAGGCGGTGCAGCGTCGGCGCGCGGTTGAGCAGCACCGGGTGGTCCTTGACCACCTCCTCGAGGATGTCCCAGACCTCCGGACGCTCGAGCTCGACCATCTCCTTGGCGGCCTTGATCGTCGAGACCATGCCGCGTTCCTCGAGCTTGTTGTAGATGAACGGCTTGAACAGCTCGAGGGCCATCTTCTTGGGCAGGCCGCACTGGTGCAGCTTCAGCTCGGGGCCGACGACGATGACGGAGCGGCCGGAGTAGTCGACGCGCTTGCCGAGCAGGTTCTGGCGGAAGCGGCCCTGCTTGCCCTTCAGCGCGTCGGAGAGCGATTTGAGCGGGCGGTTGTGCGTGCTGCGCAGGACGCGGCCGCGGCGGCCGTTGTCCATCAGCGCGTCCACCGCCTCCTGCAGCATCCGCTTCTCGTTGCGGACGATCACGTCCGGGGCGCGCAGGTCCTTCAACTTGGAGAGCCGGTTGTTGCGGTTGATCACCCGGCGGTAGAGGTCGTTCAGGTCCGACGTCGCAAAGCGGCCGCCCTCCAGCGGCACCAGCGGACGAAGCTCGGGCGGGATGACCGGGATCACGTCGAGGATCATCCACTCCGGACGGTTGCCGGAGCGGCGGAAGGCGTCGACGACCTTGAGCCGCTTGGCGAGCTTCTGCCGCTTCTGCAGCGAGGTCTCGTTGCGCATCTGGATCCGCAGCTCGACCGCCAGCGGCTCGATGTCGAGCTGCGCCAGCAGGGCCTTGATCGCCTCGGCGCCCATCTGGGCGTCGAAGGCCCCGGCCCCGTGGCGCTCTCGCAGGTCGCGGAACTCCTCCTCCGTGAGCAACTGGCCGACCTGCAGTTCGGCGACGTCGCGGGTGTCCACCACGACGTAGGCTTCGAAGTACAGCACGCGCTCGAGATCGCGCTTGCTGATGTCGAGCAGGTGCCCGATGCGGCTCGGGAGCTGGTGGAAGAACCAGACGTGGGAGACGGGCGAGGCGAGCTCGATGTGGCCCATCCGCTCGCGGCGCACCTTCGACTGCGTGACCTCGACGCCGCACTTGTCGCAGACGACGCCGCGGTGCTTCATGCGCTTGAACTTGCCGCAGAGGCACTCCCAGTCGGTCACCGGGCCGAAGATCCGGGCGCAGAACAGCCCGTCCCGCTCCGGCTTGAAGGTCCGGTAGTTGATCGTCTCCGGCTTCGTGACCTCGCCGTACGACCACGAGCGGATCTTCTCCGGCGACGCCAGGCTGATCCGGATCGCGGTGAAGTCGTTGATGGTCTTCGCCTTGTCGAAGAACAGCGAACTCTTGCTCAAGGCCGATCCTCCTTACCGAACGGCGCCCGCGCGGGGATGCGCGGGGCCGGCGAGGATGTTGCCGGTCATGCCTCTTCCACCTGCGGCTCAGCCATCAACTCGACGTCGAGGCAGAGCGCCTGGAGTTCCTTCACCAGCACGTTGAACGACTCGGGGAGGCCGGGCTCGACCCAGGCCTGTCCCTTCACGATCGCCTCGTAGATCCGGGTGCGGCCGTAGACGTCGTCCGACTTGCAGGTCAGGAGCTCCTGCAGGACGTGCGCCGCGCCGTACGCCTCGAGCGCCCAGACTTCCATCTCTCCGAAGCGCTGGCCGCCGAACTGGGCCTTGCCGCCGAGCGGCTGCTGCGTGATCAACGAGTAGGGCCCGATCGAGCGGGCGTGGATCTTGTCGTCGACGAGGTGCGACAGCTTCATCAGGTAGATGAAGCCGACGGTCACCTTCTGCTCGAACCGTTCGCCCGTCATGCCGTCGAACAGCTCGGTCTTGCCGTCGAGCGGCAGACCGGCCTCCTTCAGGCGGTGCTTGATCTCGTCCTCGGTGGCGCCGTCGAAGACCGGGGTGCTGAAGAAGAGCCCCAGCGCGTTCCCGGCCCAGCCGAGGTGCGTCTCGAGGATCTGGCCGACGTTCATTCGCGACGGCACGCCGAGCGGATTGAGCACGACGTCGACCGCGGTGCCATCGGGCAGGTAGGGCATGTCCTCGAGCGGCAGGATCCGCGCGATGACGCCCTTGTTGCCGTGGCGGCCGGCCATCTTGTCGCCGACCGACAGCTTGCGCTTCATCGCGATGAAGACCTTGACCAGCTTGATCACGCCCGGCGCCAGCTCGTCGCCCTTCTCCAGGTTGTCGATCCGCTCGCGGTGGAACTTCTCGAGCAGCTGGATCTTCTTGCGCGTGCGTTCCTCGATCTTCCGGATCGCTTCCAGCGTCGCCGCGCGCCGCGGCTTGACGTCGAGGCGCATCAGGTCGTCGGTGGCCAGGTCGCGGATGACCTCGCGGGTCAGCACCGTCCCCTCGGCCAGGATGACGCGCTCCCCGTCGAGCGACACGAGGTCCGAGCGCAGCGGCTCGCCCTCGAGCAGGTCGCTGATGTAGCGCCGGTTCTCCTCGTTGATGATCCGGATCTCGTCGTTGAGGTTCTTCTCCCAGCGCCGGATCTGGTCGCCTTCGATCGACTTGTGGCGCCCGTCCTTGTCGGCCCCCTTGCGGGCGAAGACGCGCACGTCGACGACCGTTCCCTCGATCCCCGGGGGCGTCGTCAGCGAGGCGTCCCGCACGTCGCCCGACTTCTCGCCGAAGATCGCGCGGAGCAGCTTCTCCTCCGGCGTGAGCTGGGTCTCGCCCTTCGGGGTCACCTTCCCGACCAGGATGTCGCCCGGCTTGACGTGGGCCCCGATCCGGATGATGCCGCTCTCGTCGAGGTCCTTGAGGAACTCCTCCGAGACGTTCGGGATGTCGCGGGTGATCTCCTCCGGGCCGAGCTTCGTGTCCCGGGCCTCGATCTCGAATTCCTCGATGTGGATCGAGGTGAAGGCGTCCTCGCGCACGAGGCGCTCGCTGACCAGGATCGCGTCCTCGAAGTTGTAGCCGCGCCAGGGCATGAAGGCGACCAGCACGTTGCGGCCGAGCGCCAGCTCGCCCTCGTCCGTGCAGGGGCCGTCGGCCAGCACCTGCCCCGCGCGGACCCGCTCGCCCTGCCGGACCAGCGGCTTCTGGTTGATGCAGGTGTTCTGGTTGCTGCGGCGGAACTTGATCAGGGTGTAGACGTCGGCGCCGAAGTCCTCGCCGCCCTCCTCGCCCTGGACGCGGACGATGATCCGGGTGGCGTCGATCTTGTCGACGATCCCGGTCCGGCGGCAGACGACGACGGCGCCGGAGTCGCGGGCCGTCGTCTCCTCCATCCCGGTGCCGACGATCGGCGCCTCGGGCTGGAGCAGGGGGACCGCCTGCCGCTGCATGTTCGAGCCCATCAGGGCGCGGTTGGCGTCGTCGTTCTCGAGGAACGGGATCAGCGCCGCGGCGACCGAGACGAGCTGCTTGGGCGAGACGTCGATGTAGTCGATCTCCTCGCGCGGGGCGAAGATGAACGTTCCGCCCCGGCGGGCGGTGACCCGCTCGTTCTTGAAGGTCCCGTCCGGGCCGAACTGCGCGTTCGCCTGGGCGATCGTCAGCCGGTCCTCCTCCCACGCCGTGAGGTAGAAGGCGTAGGGCTCGGCCAGCGGCACCCGCGCGCCGCGGGCCTCGACCTCGCGCCGCAGCGTCTCGAACGCGTCGACCGGCAGGATGTCCCCGACCTCGCGCTTCGACTCGCCGGCGTAGCTGAGCTGGACGTGGTCCACGACGCGGCCGTCGACCACGCGGCGGTAGGGCGACTCGATGAACCCGTAGTCGTTGATCCGCGCGTAGCAGGCGAGCGAGCTGATCAGGCCGATGTTCGGGCCTTCCGGCGTCTCGATCGGGCAGATCCGGCCGTAGTGCGACGGGTGGACGTCGCGCACCTCGAAGCCGGCGCGCTCGCGCGAGAGTCCGCCGGGCCCGAGGGCCGAAAGGCGGCGCTTGTGCGTGACCTCCGACAGCGGGTTGGTCTGGTCCATGAACTGCGACAGCTGCGAGGAGCCGAAGAACTCCTGGACCGCCGCCACGACCGGCTTGGCGTTGATCAGGTCGTGGGGCATCGCCGTCGTCATTTCCTGGTAGACCGACATCTTCTCCTTGATCGCCCGCTCCATGCGGATCAGGCCGATCCGGAACTGGTTCTCCAGCAGTTCGCCGACCGAGCGGACGCGCCGCGAGCCCAGGTGGTCGATGTCGTCCAGCTGCCCCTCGCCGCCGGGCAGCCGCATGAAGTAGCGGATGACGGCGTAGAAGTCGTCCGGGTGGAGGATCTTCTCCTCGAGGGGACGCGAGAGACCCAGCTTGGTGTTGAACTTCAACCGGCCCACGCGCGAGAAGTCGTAGCGCTGCGGGTCGAAGAACATCGCGTTGAACAGCTTCGTCGCCTGGTCGAGCGTCGGCGGGTCGCCGGGCCGGAGCTTGCGGTAGATCTCGAGCAGCGCCTCCTCGGGCGTGTTGACCGAGTCCTTGCGCAGCGTCTCGTGGAGCACCGGCCCCGCGGGATCGTTGTCGGGGAAGAAGACCACCAGCCGCTCGATCTTCGCGACGCGCAGCTTGGCCAGCATCTCGGGCGCGATCGCGTCGTTGACGTCGGCCAGCACCTCGCCCGTCTCCGGGTTGACGACCGGCTCGAGCGCGACGGCGCCCGAGAAGTCCTCGTCGGCCACCGGCACGTAGGCGATCCCCGCCTCTTCGAGCCGGCGCAGGTTGGCCTTGCGGATCTTGACGCCCTTGCGCAGCACGACCTTGCCGTCGGCCCCTTTCGTCTCCTCCGGCGAGCGGCGCTGCAGCAGGCCCGGCCCCACGCCCCACAGGACCCGCTCCTTCTCGATCAGGATCTCGGTCGGCGTGTAGAACTCGCGCAGGATCTCCTCGTCCGCGGAGAGCCCCAGCGCGCGCAGGAAGACCGTGCCGAGGAACTTCCGCTTCCGGTCGATCCGGACGTGCAGGATGTTCTTCTGGTCGAACTCGAACTCGACCCACGCGCCGCGGTACGGGATCACCTTGGCCATGTAGGTCGTGCGGTCCGGCGAGGCCTGGAAGAAGACGCCGGGCGAGCGGTGCAGCTGGCTGACGATCACGCGCTCGGTCCCGTTGATGACGAAGGTCCCGTTCTCGGTGAGCATCGGGATCTCGCCGAAGTAGACCTCCTGCTCCTTGATGTCGCGGATGCTCTTGGCGCCGGTCTCCGGGTCCTTGTCGTAGACGATCAGGTGGACCGTGACCTTCAGCGGCACGTTGAAGCTCATGCCGCGGGCCTGGCACTCGTCCACCGAGTACTTGAACTTGAGCTCGACCGGCTCGCCGCACTCCTCGGAGACCGGAACCGTGTTGCGGTTCATCTCGCCGCAGTGCGGACAGGCGACCTCGGGGCTCTTCGTCTCGCGCACGATGAACGGCTGGTTGCAGGCGCGGCAGACCTGCCGCAGGTGGTGAATCCCCTGCAGGACGTCGTCCTTGCTGGCCCAGGTGCCGATCGAGTAGTTGACGAACTCGAGGCTGCACGTCTCCCGGAAGTCCTCGATCGGGAAGATCGACTTGAACACCGCCTGCAGGCCGATGTCCTCGCGGTCCTCGGGCGCGGTGTACATCTGGAGGAAGCGCTCGTACGAGCGCTTCTGCACCTCGATCAGGTTGGGGACCTTGACCTTGGTCCGGATCCGGGAGAAATCGGTGCGGAAGCGAGGGGCTTTCTCGGCAGTCGCCATCGGAGGTCACCCTTCTCGGATCGGTCCGGACCCGCTCGCGCGGGGAAGCGTCCGGACGCCAGGGAACATCAGGAGCAGGACGCCGCGCGCGATCCCGTCGGATCGGCGCGGCGCACGACACCCCGGAGTCGGGCCGGGGGCCCGACCGACCGGGGTTCGTCGCTCGGTCGCGTGTCGATCCCGGTACGGGGGATCGGGCGGCCGTTGAGGCACGTGCGGCGCAAGGCGGGTTCTCCGCGGGGCCGCTACTTGATGGTGACCTTCGCTCCGACTTCCTCGAACTTCTTCTTCATGTCCTCGGCGGCCTGCTTGGTGACGCCGTCCTTCACGGTCTTCGGCGCCCCCTCGACGAGGTCCTTCGCTTCCTTCAGGCCGAGGGCGGTGATCTCGCGCACCACCTTGATGACCTTGATCTTGTCCGCGCCGAACTCCGTCAGCACGACTTCGAACTCGGTCTGCTCCTCGACGGCGGCCGCCGGCGCGGCTCCGCCACCCGCGGCGGCGACCGCGACCGGCGCGGCCGCGGAGACTCCCCACTTCTCCTCGAGCACCTTCACGAGGCTCGCGGCCTCCATGACGGTGAGCCCGCTGAGCTGCTCTGCGATCTGGTTCAGGTCTGCTGCCATGGTCCTGGTTCTCCTGCCGGTTCGGCCTGGCCGCCGAACCCGATGGTCGTTGTCTTCTTCAGCGGGAACGCCGGTGCGCCCCGCGTTCCCTCAGTTCGTTGCGCCGCCTTCGGCGCCGTCCGCCCGCTGCTTGTTCACGTACACGAGCTGCGTGGCGGGCGTGTTGATCAGCCGCACCAGCGTCTGAGCCGGCGCCTGGATCACGCCGAGCAGCATCGCCCGGGCCTGATCGATCGTCGGCAGGTCGGCGATTCCCTTGACATCGGGGCCCCGCACCGCGGCGGTCCGGTCGACCAGCGCGGCACGGATCTTCAGCGCCGGGTGGTCCTTGGCGAAGTCGAACAGGCTCTTCGCCGCCGCCGCCGGCTCGGTCGGATGGTGCACGACCGCCGTCGGACCGCGGAACTCCCCGTCGAGCTGGGCGAGCGGGCCCCCTTCGGCTGCGCGCCGCGCGATGCGGTTCTTGACCACGACCATCCGCGCGCCCTTCTTGCGCAGATTGGCACGCAGGCCGTTGATCTCGTTGCTGGTCAGCCCCGCAAGGCTGACCAGGAACAGGCTGTTGGCGCCGTCGAACACCAGGCGGATCTTGTCCACCATCGCGCTCTTCTCGGCCCTCGTCCTGACCATGATCGACTCCCTTCCGCGTCAGGCCCGTTCGGCCTGCTGGAGCTTGTCCACGTCCGCGAGGTCGATCTGGATGCTCGGACTCATCGTGGACGACACGTACACCGACTTGATGTAGCGACCCTTCGAGCTCGACGGCTTGGCGCGCTGCACCGCCGTCACGAACGCGCGGAAGTTCTCCGCGAGCTGGTCGGGCGAGAAGGAACGCTTGCCGAGGATCCCGTGGATGATCGCCGTCTTGTTGACGCGGAACTCGACCTTGCCGCCCTTGATCTCGCGCACCGCGCGGCCGATGTCGGTCGTCACGGTCCCCGTCTTCGGGTTCGGCATCAGACCGCGGGGGCCGAGGACCTTGCCCAGCTTCCCGAGGTCGCGCATCACGTCGGGCGTCGCGACGACCGCCTCGAAATCGAGCTGCCCGGCGGTGATCTTCTCGACCGCCTCGGGGCCGGTCCAGACGATGTCCGCGCCGGCCTCCTGGGCCTCCGGGAACTTCTCGCCGCCGACGATCGCCAGCACCCGCAGCGTCTGGCCCGTCCCGTGGGGCAGGCTGACCGTGCCGCGGACCATCTGGTCCGCGTGACGGGGGTCGACGCCGAGCAGCATCGCGATCTCGACCGTCTCGTCGAACTTGGCGTAGGCGACCTCCTTCAGCTTCCCGAAGGCGTCGTCGATGATGTACGGGCGCTTGTCCATGCGCTGGATCGCGCTGTCGTAGTTCTTTCCGTGCCGCGGCATGCTCCGTCTCCTTCTCGCTCGCCGTCGCTTCAGTCGACGATTTCGATGCCCATGCTGCGCGCGCTGCCCTCGACGGTACGGATCGCGGCGTCGACGTCCCCGGCCGTGAGGTCCGGGGCCTTCGTCTTCGCGATCTCCGCCACCTGGGCACGGGACACCTTGCCGACCTTCTTGCGGTTCGGCTCGCCGGAGCCCTTCTCGACGCCCGCCGCGCGGAGCAGCAGGATCGATGCCGGCGGCGTCTTGGTGATGAACGTGAAGGTGCGGTCCGAGTAGACGGTGATGAGTGCCGGGATGATCAGACCTTCCTGCCCCTGGGTCCGGGCATTGAAGGTCTTGCAGAATTCCATGATGTTCACGCCGTGCTGACCGAGCGCAGGGCCCACCGGCGGCGCGGGCGTAGCTTTCCCCGCCGGGCACTGCAGCTTGACCAGGGCGACGACTTTCTTCGCCATCTGCGACCTCTACGGCGGGGTCTGGCCCGCCTCCCCTTCGGGTTCCGCGCGCTCGTGCGCGCGCCGGCGGCCAGGGTGAGACGCCGGAACACTCTCCACCGCCCCCGTTCCGGGGCCGGCTCGCCGCAGCTACTCGGGTCGCTTCACCTGGTGGAACTCCAGTTCCACCGGCGTCGAGCGCCCGAAAATGCTGACCATCACCTTCAGCGTGGAACGGTCCTCGTTGACCTCTTCGACGACGCCGGTGAAATTGCTGAACGGCCCGTCGGTGATCTTCACGGTCTCGCCCACGCGGTAGTCGAACTTCGGCTTCGGCTTCTCCTGGGTGACGTGGACCTGGTTCAGGATCCGGTCCACTTCCTCCTGGGTCAGCGGCATCGGCTTCTGGGAGCCGCCGACGAACCGCGTCACCTTCGGCGTGGAGCGCACCACGTGCCACGCCTCGTCCGACATTTCCATCTGCACCAGGACGTAGCCCGGGAAGAACTTCTTCCGGGTCACGACCTTCTTCCCGTCGCGCACCTCGACTACGTCTTCGGTCGGGACCAGGATCTCTCCGATCTTGTCCCCCATCCCGTACGCGTCGGCGCGCTGCCTCAGCGACTGCTTCACCTTGTTCTCGAAGCCGCTGTAGGTATGGATGATGAACCACTGCATCCGGCTCGTGTCGGGGCCGGTTGCGCCCGCACCGAGAGCCACGGCTCCGGCGTCGCCGGCAGCGCCGACGTCCGCGTTCGGCACGCGGTCCTGGCCGTCCAGCTCGCCGATCACGATCGTTCGCTCCCCGGTTCCACCGCCGTCACGCGGCGCGCATCAGAATGTTCTTCTGGATGAAGGCGAGGACGAGATCCACGATCCCCAGGTAGACCGCGAAGATGAGTATGGTCACGACCACGACCAGCGTCGTGCCGTAGACCTCCTTCTTCGTCGGCCAGGAGACGCGCTTCAGCTCCTTCCAGACGCTCTCGAAGAAATCCCGAACCTTGGTCCACCAGTTCACTGCGCCTCCGACACCCTCTCGAACGCCCCGCGGGTGGCACGGGAGGAGGGACTCGAACCCCCAACCTACGGTTTTGGAGACCGTTGCTCTGCCAGTTGAGCTACTCCCGTCCAGACCGCGCTCAGCGCGTTTCCTTGTGCGCGGTGTGCTTCCGGCAGGACCGGCAGAACTTCTTCTTCTCCAGCCGGTCCGGGGTGGTCTTCTTGTTCTTCGTCGACGTGTAGTTGCGGCGCTTGCAGTCACCGCACGCCAACGTGATGTTATCGCGCATCGTCGTCGCCTCGCGTCAGCCGTCCGGGCCGGCACGGAGGCCGGCCCCTACGGTCGGGCCGCCACGGAGGGCGGCCCCTACGGTTATTCGATCACCTCGGTCACGGTGCCGGCGCCGACCGTCCGACCGCCCTCGCGAATCGCGAACCGCAGCCCGCGGTCCATCGCGATCGGCTTCGTCATCACGATCCGCAGCTCCACCCGGTCCCCGGGCATCACCATCTCGCGCCCCTCGGGCAGGCTCGCCACCCCCGTCACGTCCGTCGTCCGGAAGTAGAACTGCGGCCGGTAGCCCTCGAAGAACGGCGTGTGTCGACCGCCCTCCTCCTTGGTCAGGATGTACACCTCGCCCTTGAACGTCGTGTGCGGCGTGATCGAGCCCGGCCAGGCCGCCACCTGCCCGCGCTCCACGTCCTTCCGCTCCGTCCCGCGCAGCAGCAGGCCCACGTTGTCGCCCGCCTGCCCCTCGTCCAGCAGCTTCCGGAACATCTCCACGCCCGTCACCGTCTTCTTGATCGTCGGACGCAGCCCCACGATCTCCACTTCCTGACCGACCTTGATCTGACCCTGCTCGATCCGACCCGTCACCACCGTCCCGCGGCCCGTGATCGTGAACACGTCCTCGACCGGCATCAGGAACGGCTTGTCCAGCGGACGCTTCGGCTGCGGCACGTAGTCGTCCACCGCCGTCATCAGCGCCTCGATCCCCTGCTGCGCCTCCGCGTCCCCGCCCATCGCCTTCAAGGCCGAGATCCGCACGATCGGGATCTCGTCCCCCGGGAACTGGTACGTCGTCAGCAGCTCGCGCACCTCCAGCTCCACCAGGTCCAGCAGCTCCGGGTCGTCCACCATGTCGACCTTGTTCAGCGCCACCACGATCGCCGGCACGCCGACCTGCCGCGCCAGCAGAATGTGCTCGCGCGTCTGCGGCATCGGACCGTCCGCCGCCGACACCACCAGGATCGCACCGTCCATCTGCGCCGCGCCCGTGATCATGTTCTTGATGTAGTCCGCGTGGCCCGGGCAATCGACGTGCGCGTAGTGCCGCTTCGACGTCTCGTACTCCACGTGCGCCGTCGCGATCGTGATCCCGCGCGCCTTCTCCTCCGGCGCGTTGTCGATCGAGTCGAAGGAACGCACCGTGATCTTCGGGTTGTGCTTCGCCAGCGTCATCGTGATCGCCGACGTCAGCGTCGTCTTCCCATGATCCACGTGACCGATCGTGCCCACGTTCACGTGTGGCTTCGTGCGCTCGAACTTCTCCTTGGCCATCGCTTCCTCCGGCGCCCGGCCCCGCGCTCCGATCCGCCGCGGGTCATGCTGTCGTCCGTCCGTGATTCAAGTGGAGCCCATGACCAGATTCGAACTGGTGACCTCCTCCTTACCAAGGAGGTGCTCTGCCTACTGAGCTACATGGGCCCAGGCCCTCTCCGTCGCGAGGAGCCGCCCTCCGGGCTGGAGCGGGAAACGGGACTCGAACCCGCGACCCTCAGCTTGGAAGGCTGATGCTCTACCAACTGAGCTATTCCCGCTTGCTCCTTACTTCCAAGGCCCCGGGCCGCGTGCGGCCCCTGGCGCGTTGCTGCCCGTCTCTCCGGTCGTCCGGCTCGGGAGTGGTGGAGGGGGGAGGATTCGAACCTCCGAAGGCGTGGCCGGCAGATTTACAGTCTGCTCCCTTTGACCGCTCGGGAACCCCTCCAGTCACGGCAATGGAGCGCCGCGCAGAACGACTCTCTCACCAGCCGCTCGGCCCGCCGCACGTCCTCCAAGTCTCTGAGCCGGCTGGCGCTTGTACCCCGGCCAGCCATCCCGCTGCGCGCTGGAGCTGGCGAAGGGAATCGAACCCCCGACCCGCTGATTACAAATCAGCTGCTCTGCCGCTGAGCTACGCCAGCTCAGCAAAGCGCGGAGATTAGCACTGGCCCTTCCCATCGTCAAGGATTGCAAGGGGTTTCTCCCGCTGGCGACGGGTCTCGGCGAGGACGATCCCGACCGCGACCGAGACGTTGAGCGACCCCACCTCGTCCCGGATCGGGATCCGGACCCGAATCGGGCAGCGCTCCGCCACGGTCGGGCGGATCCCCTTCTCCTCGCCCCCCGCCACCAGCGCGATCCCGCCCGAGAGCGGGGCCTGCCAAGGCGGGACCCCGGCATCGGGGTCGAGGGCGACCGGGGTCAACCCGCGCTCGGTCAGCGTCTCCAGCAGCCGCGAGACGTTCCCGGCCCGGGCCACCTTCACCAGGTCGATCGCTCCCGCGGCGGTCTTGATCGCGGCCGGGGAGAGCCCGGCGCTGTGGTGGATCGGGAGGAACACCGCGGCCGCGCCGAACGCGGCCGCGCTGCGCAGGATCGCCCCGATGTTCCGCGGGTCCTCGATCCCGTCCAGGACCAGGACGAGGGCGTCGTCCGGCAGCGTCTCGATCAGTTCCTCGGCGGGGTGGAGGTCAGCGCCGGCCATCCGGGCCGCGACCCCCTGGTGGCGGACCCCGTCGGAGATCCGGTCGAGGGCCTCCTTGGGTACCTCCTGGAACGGCACCCCGGCCTCGCGAGCCAGCGCGACCAGGTGGCGGACCCGTCCGTCTTCGCTGCCGCGCGAGAAGATCAGCCGTTCGACCCGCCGCGGCGAGTGGGTGAGCGCGGTCCGCACGGCGTGAAACCCGTACGCCATCCCCTCCCGCGCCGCCGCGTCGCCCGCCGCCTCGATGGTCGCGGGAGCGGGCGCCCGCCGCGGCGCGGACCCGGGGCGCGAGGCGCCGCGTGGTGCGCTGCGTTCGGGGCGCTCGTCACGCTCCGGGCGCACTCCCCGCAGGGGGCGCTCCTCGCGCCGGCGCGGCGCAGCCCGTTCGGGGGCGCCCCCCTTGCGGCGCGGGGCGCGCTCGGGGCTCCTCTCCCTGGCGTCGCGGGGCGGGCGCCCGGACTGCCATTCGGCGGCGGCGCGCGGCGGGCGCCGGTCGTCGTCACGAACGCCGGCGCGCGGGGGCTTCCCCCCCGGTCGTGCCGCAGGCCTGTCCGCCGGCCCCGGCCGGCCGGCGGGACGGGCCGCGCCCTTTGAGCCGCGCGGTCCGCCCGGCGGTCCCCGTCGCTCGCCGCGAGGCGGCCCGCCGCCCGGACGCGCCGGGCCGTGCTTCCCTTTCCGGCTATCTCGAGGCATCGGTGATTCCCCTTCAGGCGCTTCGCGTCACGGTCGCGACGGCATGGCATGCGACGCCCCGGCCGCCGGCCAGGCCGCCCAACCCCTCGGTCCGTTTTCCCTTGACCGAGACCCCATCCTCCGGGAGACCGAGCGCTTCGGCCAGCGCCCGCCGGATCGCCTCACGGTGCGGAGCGATCTTCGGCGCGTCGATCACCAGCACGGCGTCGACCTGCGCCGGGCGGTAGCCGTGCGCCGCAAGGTGGAGCGCGGTGAGCCGCAGCAGGTCGCATCCCGGCAACCCGGCGCAACGCGGGTCGGTGTCCGGAAAGAGCTGGCCGATGTCTCCGAGCGCGGCGGCGCCGAGCAGCGCGTCGGCCACCGCGTGCGCCAGCGGGTCGCCATCGGAGTGCCCTTCCGGCCCGAACTCCGCGCTGACCTCGACCCCCGCCAGCCGGAACGGCCGGCCGGCGACGAGCGGGTGGACATCCCAGCCGATTCCCACGCGCGACGTCATCGCCTCCCGATCTCCCTGCACGGCCGGTCCGGCGGCGCGGGCCGCGAGGATCGCCTCCGCGCGCGCGACGTCGTCCGGAAAGGTCACCTTGATGTTCTCCGCCTCGCCCATCACGAGCACCACCGGCCGGCCCAGCGCCCGCACCAGCGCGCCGTCATCCGCGGCGTCCCATTCCAGCGGCGCCCGGTCGTGGGCGGCGCGCAGCAGTTCGCACGCAAACCCCTGCGGGGTCTGGACCCCGAAGAGCGCCTCGCGCGAGACCTCGTCGGCGACGGACCCGGATGCACAGCGAACCAGCGCATCGGCGACGGCGACCCCTGGAACGGCGGCGCCGGAACCGCGGGCCGCCTCGAGGACGCGCTCCACGAGTGCGGCCGTGGCGAGTGGCCGTGCGGTGTCGTGCACCAGCACGAACTCGGCGCGCCGCACCGCGGCAAGACCGGCGCGCACCGAGTCGCGCCGGCGCGCTCCCCCCGGCACCACCGTGGCGCGGCGACCGAGACCGGCTGCGCGCGCGACGCCGGACCCCTCCGGACCGTCGGGCACGACGAGCACGATCTCCTCGAACTGCGGCAGGGAGGCGAAGAGCGCCGCCGACCATTGAACGAGCGGTCGTCCGCCGACCGCCACCAGCGCCTTGGGTCGGCCCGCGGACAGCCGACGGCCGGAGCCGGCGGCCAGGAGCACAGCCGCCGCGTCCGGCATCAGAACTCCATCAGCTCCTTGTCCTTCGCCTTGCCGAGATCGTCGAGTTTCTTCGAGTGGTCGTCGGTCAGCTTCTGCACCCGCTCCAGGCTGCGGCGTGCTTCGTCCTCCGACACCTTCCCGTCCTTCTCGAGCCGCTTGACCTCGTCGTTGGCCTCGCGCCGGACCTGCCGCACGCCGTTCTTCCCGTCCTCGACGATCTGGCCGACCTTCTTGACGAGCTGCTTGCGGCGTTCTTCGGTCAGCGGCGGGATCGGAATCCGGACGACCTTGCCGTCGTTGCTCGGGTTCAGACCGAGGTCGGCGGCCTTGATCGCCTTCTCGACATCCTTGATCACCGACGGATCGAACGGCTGGGCGACGATCGTCCCGGCGTCCGGCGTCGACAACTTGCACATCTGGGCGAGCGGGGTCGGCGAGCCGTAGTAGTCGACCGAGATCCCGTCGAGGATCGAGACCGAGGCGCGTCCCGTGCGCAGGCTGGTCAGCTCGCGCTTCACGGCGTCGACCGCCTGGTCCATCCCCTTCTCGGCGTCGGTGAAGACCTTCTCGAGCATCGTCGCTACTCCTTCACGATCGACCCGATCGTCTCGCCCTTCACCGCCGCGACGATGCTGCCCGGTCGCATCAGGTTGAAGACGAGGATCGGCATCCGGTTGTCCATGCAGAGCGTGATCGCCGTCGCATCCATCACCGCCAGCTGCCGGGCCATCACCTCGCGGTAGCTGATCTCCGCGAACAGCACGGCGTCGGGGTGCTGCCTGGGGTCCTTGTCGTAGATTCCGTCGACCCGGGTCGCCTTCATCAGCACTTCGGCGCGCAGCTCCATGGCTCGCAGCGCCGCCGCGGTGTCGGTCGTGAAGTAGGGGTTTCCGGTGCCGGCCGCGAGGATCACGATCCGGCCTTTTTCGAGGTGGCGGAGCGCGCGCCGGCGGATGAACGGCTCGGCCAGCTGGGGCATCGCAACCGCGGAGAGGACCCGCGTCTCGATCCCCACCGCCTCGAGCCCATCCTGGAAAGCCAGCGAGTTCATGACGGTCGCCAGCATCCCCATCTGATCGCCGGTGACTCGGTCGACACCGCCGCGCGCCGCCGTGGCGACGCCGCGGAAGATGTTCCCGCCGCCGAGCACCATCCCGATCTGCACGCCGAGGGCGTGGACGGCTGCGACCTCGCGGGCGATCTCCTGGACGACGGCCGGATCGATCCCGAATTCGCGGGACCCGAGCAGCGCTTCGCCGGAGAGCTTGAGCAGGATGCGGCGATAGCGCGGCTCACCGCTGGCCGGGGAAGCGCGCCCGGAATCGCCGGCGTCCACCGCCGCGCCTCAGGCGCCGAGGGCGAAGCGTGCGAAGCGGACGACCTCGAACGGCCTGCCACCGGCCGCTTCCCGCACCACGTCGGCGAGCTTCTTCGAGTCGTCCCGGATGAAGGGCTGCTCGAGCAGGCAGGCCTCCTCGTAGTACTTGCCGAGCTTCCCGTCGACGATCTTCTCGATCACCGCCGCCGGCTTGCCGGACTCCTTGAGCTGCTCGCGCGCGATCTCGCGCTCCTTGTCGAGCGTCGCCGCGTCGACCTCCTCGCGGCGTACGAAGGACGGCGCGAAGGCGGCGACCTGCATCGCGATGTCGTGGACCGTCGGCGCGAGCGCGGACAGCGTGGCGTCGTCCGCCTGGACCTCGAGCAGCACGCCCACCCGGTTGCCGGGGTGGATGTAGGCATGGACCGCGCCCTTCGGGGCCTCGAAGAAGGCGACCCGCGCGACCTGCATGTTCTCGCCCAGCTTGGCGATCTTCTCCGTGACGACGTCGTGGACGCTGACGCCACCGTCGCCGCTGAACGGCCGGGCGAGCAGCTGCTCCGCGGAGCCGACCTTCTCGTGGAATGCCTTCTGCAGCAGCGCCGCGACGAAGCCGGTGAAGTCGTCGGTCCGGGCGACGAAGTCGGTCTCGCAGCCGACCTGGATCAGCGCTCCGCGCCGTCCCTCGACCTTCGCATCGACCAGGCCTTCCTTGGTCTCGCGATCGGTCTTCTTCGCGGCCTTGGAGAGTCCCTTCTTGCGCAGGAAGTCGATCGCCTCGTCGAAATCGCCGTGACTCGCCGCGAGGGCTTCCTTGCAATCCATCATGCCCGCGCCGGTCATGTCGCGGAGTTTCTTCACGTCGCTCGCCGCAATGTTCATCGGATTCCTCTCAGGCCGGGCCCGCGGGGCTTGCCGCAGGGCGGCCGGTCAAGCCTGGTCGATGACCGGACCGGGGCTGTCCGGCGCCACGGGGCTGTCCGGCGGCTCGGGGGCGTCCAGCGCCACGGGGGCCGTCAGCTCGGTCTCCTCCAGCGCCGCGACCGGGGCCGTGTCGACCGCCGCGTCGTCGCGTCCGGTGCGCCGGCGCGCCGGGCGCTGGGTGCGCTCGGGCCGCTGCGAGCGCCAGATGTTCCGGCCCTCGTTGACCGCGTCGGCGAGCCGGCTCGTGATCAGTTCGATCGAGCGGATCGCGTCGTCGTTGGCCGGCACCGGAAAGTCGATCCGGCTCGGGTCCGAGTTGGTGTCGACGATCCCGATCACCGGGATGCCGAGCTTGTTCGCCTCGTCGACGGCGATCGCCTCGCGGCCGACGTCGACGATGAAGATCGCGTCCGGGCGGCGTCCCATGTCCTTGATGCCGGACAGGGTCTTGTCGAGCCGCGCGCGGGTCTTGGCCAGCGAGAGCCGCTCCTTCTTGGTCAGGTGCGCGAACTTGGCGTCGGTCTCGAGAGTCTCGAGCTCCTTGAGCTTGTCGATCGAGCGCTTCACGGTGGCCCAGTTGGTGAGCAGGCCGCCCAGCCAGCGCTCGTCGACGTAGAACATCTCGCAGCGCCGGGCCTCGCGAATGACGATCTCCTGGGCCTGCTTCTTGGTGCCGACGAACAGCACGATCTTCCCCTGTGCCGCGAGGTCGCGGGTGAAGTTGATCGCGTCCTGCAGCAGGACCACCGTCTTCTGGAGGTCGATGACGTAGACGCCCCCGCGCAGCCCGAAGATGTACGGGCGCATGGCGGGGTTCCAGCGGCTGCGCTGGTGGCCGAAGTGCGCGCCGACCTCGAGCAGCTCGCGCAGGCTGACTGCGACGGTCTGATCCACGAATACCTCCGATGGCAGGCTCCGCCTCGAGGAAGGCGGACGCCTTGGGTTGTCGCCAGTCGGCTGGTCCGCACCCCCCGGGCCCGACGCCCGAGGGGGCGCACCGTCAGCGCTTGCTGAACTGGAAGCGCTTCCTCGCCCCCGGCTGGCCGTATTTCTTGCGTTCCACTTCGCGCGCGTCGCGCGTCAACAGCCCCTCCACCTTGAGCTTCGGGCGGAGCGAGGCATCGAACTCGAGCAGTGCGCGGGCGATGCCGAGCCGCATGGCTCCGGCCTGGCCCGTGGGGCCGCCGCCCGCGATGGTCGCGATCACATCGAGCTTGTCGCGGGTCTCGGTCAGAGCCAGCGGCTTTTCGATCATCATCCGCAGGGTCGCCTGCGGGAAGTAGTCGTCAAAGGGGCGGTTGTTGACGCGCACCACGCCCGTCCCGGGGCGGACGTAGACGCGGGCCACGGCTTCCTTGCGCCGGCCGGTGCCGTTGTACTGGATCATCGCGCTCATGACTCACTCCTGGCGGGGGCCACGACTTTGAGCACCTTCGGCTTCTGTGCCCGGTGAGGGTGGTCCCCTCCGCGGTACACCTTGAGCTTGGTATACAGCCGTCGGCCGAGCTTGTTCTTGGGGAGCATCCCCCACACCGCCAGTTCGACCGCCTTTTCGGGACGCTGGCTCAGCATCACGCGCGCGGTGGCATGGTAGATCCCGCCGGGGTGGCCGCTGTGATGGTGGTAGATCTTCTGGTCCAGCTTCCGCCCGGTGAGGACGGCCTTGTCGGCGTTCACGACGATGACGAAGTCGCCGGTGTCGAGAAACGGCACGAAGCCGGTCTTGTTCTTGCCGCGGAGGTGGTGGGCCACCACGGTGGCCAGGCGGCCGAGAGGAATCCCGGTCGCGTCCACGACCCACCATTCGCGCGGGATCTCACCCTTGGACGGGAAGTACGTGCGCATGCTGCATTCCTCTTTCGATCCGGGCTGAAGAGCGCCGCGCGGCGCAGGAAGGCACCTCGCCCCGCCGCGCGGGGTCGCGAAAAACAAAACCGCGGAAGGCTACCCGCCCCCCTGGCCCGTGTCAACCCGGAGCTGCCGCGCGGGGCGCCCGGGCGGGGCCTTCAGCCGCCCTCGACCTCCCAGGTCTCGGGGCCCGCCAGCAGCCGGGCGAGGTCGGCCGGCGCACTGCGCCGAGCCTCCTCCGCCTGCCGCTCGTGCTCCCCCTCGAGCGTCGGCCGTTCGACCGCGCGAAAGACCCCGAGCGGGACCGGAAACGCCGGGTGATCGAGCTGCGCCAGGGCGAAGGCGCGGGCCGGGCTCGCTGCCGCCGGGTCATGCCGCAACACCTGCCCTGGGGCCGCGGCGGCGTCGATCCGCACCAACTCCCCTGCCGGCCCGAGCCCGATTCCCCCTGCACGGCCGAAGAGGAGCGGCTCGCCCGGCTTCAGGTAGAGCGCGTGATCGACCCGGCCGTCCTTGTCCGTCAGGTAGCCGAAAGTGCCGTCGTTGAAGATGTTGCAGTTCTGGAAGATCTCGACGAAGGCCGTCCCGCGGTGCGCGGCCGCGCGCTCGAGAACCTCCGCCAGGTGGGGCCCGAAACGGTCCACGCTGCGCGCGACGAAGCTCGCTCCGGCCCCGAGCGCGAGGGCCAGCGGGTTGAACGGCGCGTCGAGCGACCCCAGCGGCGTCGAGGGGGTCCGCTGGCCGCGCGCCGAGGTCGGCGAGAACTGACCTTTGGTCAACCCGTAGATTCGGTTGTTGAAGAGGAGGATCTTCAGGTCCACGTTGCGCCGCATCGCGTGAAGGAAATGGTTGGCGCCGATCGCCAGCGCATCCCCGTCGCCGGTGACGACCCACACCGAGAGCCCCGGGTTGGCCAACTTGAGCCCGGTCGCGATCCCCGGCGCACGACCGTGCAGGGTGTGGAAGCCGTAAGTGTTCATGTAGTACGGGAAGCGCGAGGAACAGCCGATCCCCGACACGACGACCGTGCGCTCCCGCGCCAGGCCGAGTTTCGCGAAGACAGCCTGGACCGTGCTCAGGATCGCGTAGTCGCCGCAGCCGGGGCACCAGCGCACCTCCTGGTCCGAGGCGAAGTCCTTCCGGGTCAGCGGCGGCGTCTCGGGGGCGGCCATCTCAGGCTCCCAGCAGTTCGGCGATGCGCGCGCGGATCTCCCCCACGCGGAACGGGACGCCCTGCACCTTGTGGAAGCCGACGGCGTCGAGGTGGAAGCGCGCGGAAAGGAGCCAGAGCAGCTGGCCCATGTTCAGCTCGGGCACGAGCACCCGCGGGAATGCGCCCAGGAGCCGCTCGAGCCCGCCGGGCAGCGGGTTCAGGTGACGCAGGTGCAGGCTCGCCACCCGCCGGCCCGCGGCGCGCTCCTCCCGCACCGCCTGAGTGATCGCGCCGTAAGTCGAGCCCCAGCCGACGACCAGGAGTTCGTCGCCGATCGCCCCTTCCTCGAGATGCGCCGGCGGGATGTCGGCCGCGATCCCCGCGATCTTGCCGGCCCGCAGCGCGACCATCCGCTGGTGGTTCTGGGCGTCATAGGAGACCTGCCCGAGGTCGTCCTTCTCGAGCCCCCCGATCCGGTGCTGGAGCCCGGGCGTGCCGGCCGGGATCCAGGGGCGGGCCAGGGTCAGAGGGTCGCGCGCGTAGGTCCCGGAGAAGCGCTCCGGGTCGGTCAGGTAGGCCGGGTCGAGCGCCGGGATCTGCTCCGGGCTCGGAACCCGGAACGGCTCGGAACCGCTCGCGAGGTAACCCTCCGAGAGCACGATCACCGGGGTGCGGTACCGGACCGCGATCCGCGCCGCCTCGAGCGTGATCCAGAAGCAGTCCGACGGGGTCGCCGGCGCCAGGATCGGCAGCGGCGATTCGCCGTGGCGGCCGAACATCGCCATCAGCAGGTCCGACTGTTCGGTCCTGGTCGGCATGCCGGTCGAGGGGCCGGCCCGCTGGATGTCGAAAACGAGGAGCGGCAGCTCGACCATCGTCGCCAAGCCGAGCATCTCGCCCTTGAGCGCCATCCCGGGCCCGCTCGTCGCGGTCACGCCGAGTGCGCCCCCGAACGCTGCCCCGAGCGCGGCCCCGATGCTCGCGATCTCGTCTTCGGCCTGGTAGGCGACGACACCGTAAGACTTCAGCCGGCTGCAGGCGTGCAGCACGGTCGAAGCGGGGGTGATCGGGTAGCTGCCGAGGACGACGCGCAGCCCCGAGCGCTGGGCGATGCTCGCCAGAGCCAGCGCGATCGCCTCGTTGCCGTCGAGGTTGCGGTAGAGCCCCGGCTCGAGCCGCGCCGGGGGGACCTCGTAGACGCTCTGGAAGATGCGCGCCGTGTTGCCGTAGTTGAAGCCGGCGCGCAGCACCTTCTCGTTGGCAGCGGCCAGCTCGGGGCGCTTCGCGTACTTGTCCCGGATCCAGCGTGCGGTCGGCTCGACCGGCCGGCCGTAGAGCCAGTAGAGGATGCCGAGCACGAAGAAGTTCTTGCAGCGCTCGGCGTCCTTGGCGCCGAGCCCGGTCTCGGCGAGCGCCTCGCGCGTGAGGCGCGAGATCGCCACGCGGTGCAGCGTGGTGTTGGCGAGCGTGCCGTCGTCGAGCGGGTTCGCGGCGAGGCCCGCCTTCCGCAGGCCGTTCTCGTCGAAGGCGTCCTCGTTGACGATCAGGATCCCGCCACGCTTGAGGTCCTTGAGGTGGACCTTCAGCGCGGCCGGGTTGAACGCCACCAGCACGTCGGCCTGGTCGCCGGGGGTCATGATCTCCGACGCGGAGAACTGCAGCTGGAACCCGGAGACGCCGGGAAGCGTCCCGGCCGGTGCGCGGATCTCGGCGGGAAAATCCGGGAGCGTCGCGACGTCGTTGCCGGCGAGGGCGGAGGTCGACGTCAGCTGACCGCCGGTGACCTGGATCCCGTCGCCCGAATCGCCCGCGATCCGGACCACGACGCGGTCGAGCGGCAGCCTTCCCTCCGCGGGACGCGCATCGCCGGCCGGTGCGCTCACGGCCAGCTCCACTCGTCGAGCGAGATGCGGCGCGTGGTGCCGAGCGCGTCCTCGACCGAGACCAGCTCCGCGACGCGCACCGGGCCGGCCTTGCGCCAGCCGATGTAGCGGACCTGCTCGTCGGGCACGCGGCTTTCGTCCTTGCCGGGCCACCAGGTGCGCAGCGCGCGCGGCATCTTCGTCGTCTCGTCGAGGACGAGCGTCAGGATCGAGCCGTCCTCCAGTTCCGCCCGCAGCGCCGGGCACAGCGCACCGTCGCAAGCCGCGCGCACCACCTCCGCTGCCACCGCACCGTCGACCACGCTCGCGAGCAGGATCGCCGGCTCGCGCAGCGCCATCCCGAGCAGACGGTTCGGCTGCGGCAGGTGGATCACGCCGTCCGGCGAAGGGCTTCCCTTCCCCGGCCGTTCCTCGGCCTCGATCGTCCAGTCCGCGGCGTCGATCGACCACGAGATCCCCTCGGCGGAGGCGACCACGCGGAGCGTCGACTCGATCGGGCCGGCCGGCGTCTCCTCGCGCACGCGGTAGGTCGCGTGGTAGCGCGGGTCGAAGGCGGGGGGCTTCCCGTCCGCGAGCGCAGCCAGCGCCGCCCGCGCCAGCTCCTGGGCCGCGGCGGTGTCGCGCTCGGCCGCGTCGCCGGACTGCATCATCGTCTCCGACAGCGGGTCGAAGCGCTCCCACGCCAGGCGCAGCGCCTGCTGGAACTCCGGGATCTCCGCGATCTCGTCGGCCAGCGGTCCGGCTGCGACCGAGGCCTGCCGCTCCGGAACGAAGGCCTGTTGCGCAGCGAGCTGCACGTCGCCGGCGCGCGTCGTTGGCGGCGACGGGGCGGCGGCCGTCCCGCCCGCGAAGGCGTCGAGCAGCGCCGCGGCCGGGTCAGCCCGCCGCGCCAGTGCTTCCTCGACCAGACGGCGGCGTGCGCGGTAGATCGCGTCGTCGCGCAGCGCGATCGTCCGGACCGAAACGACGGCGCCGCTCAGGACGCGCCACGCGAGGCCGGCCGACGGGGCGGGGACGAGCGCGCTCATCACAAGGGCCTCGTCACTCCCGCTGCCGCGCACGATCTCCACCCGCGCCGGGGCGGGCTCGCCCAGCACGACCTTCAGGCGTTGCGCCAGCGAGCCCTCGCCCTCGGTCAGCCCTTCCGCCAGGACGGCGAGCGTCGCCCGCTGGGTCGGGGCCGCGGTGGAGCCTGCCAGCGAGAACGCGAGCGCCAGCCCGACCTTCCCCGGCGACCCGCTGCCGTCTTCCTCGTCGACGATCGCGCTCAGCGGCGCGCGCCCCGCCGGGAGCGGGGCCTCCGCCGCGGGGGTCGCACCGCTGCGGCGGGGAAGCTGGCCGGACAGTCGGCCCGCCAGGCCCGCGGGGCCGGCGACGAGAAACCGCACCGGCGCCTCGCGCACCGCGGCGAACACGACGGCCCGTGCGCCGGCGTCGGCGTCGCTGACCGCCTGCGGGCCCGGGACCGGATCCCACGGGAACCCGCTCCCTGGATAGAGCAGCCCGAGCGCGGCGCGGCGTGCGACCGTCTCCGGGTTCGACCAGTGCTCGCCGGCCATCTTCTGCAGCCGCTCGAGCGCCTGCTGGCGCGGCGCGTCGGCTGCCGGGCGCGGCGTGGCCAGCGCCGTCAGCAGGCGCGCGAGGCGGGCCTCGTCGCCGGCGTCGAATCGCGCACCGACCGCGATCCCGTCCGGCAGCAGTGCCACGAGAGGCATCGCGCCCGGCTCCGCGGCGGCCGCGACGAGCGCTGCGAGCTGGGCCGAGACGAGCGCCGAACCGGCCGGGAGTCCCGGCCGCTCGAGCACGTCACGCCGCGGCCAGACGACGACTCCCGCAAGGCGAGAGCCCGGCACGACGACGCCGCGGACGAACTCCCCCGGCCCGGCCGACTCGAGCACCAGGGGTGGTACGTCGGGAAGCTTCGGCAGCGGCGCGGCGGCGACGCTCTTCTTCTTCGAGGTGCTACGGCTCTTCTTCTTTGCCGCATCCGCCGGCGCGAGGGCGGCGAGCACCAGCGCGAGCACCGCGATGATGAGGATGCGCCGGGCCCGGCCCTGCTTCATCGACGGTCCTCCGGAGCCAGGCGGACGACGAGCGCCTCCAACGCTTCAGCGAGGTTCCGGGCGCGGGCGTGATGGGATTCGAGCGTGTGACCCGCGAGGTGGGGTGTGGCGAGCACCTTCGCGTGCGAGGCGATCCCCGCAGCCACGACCGGCTCGCGCTCGAACACGTCGAGCGCCGCACCCGCGAGGCGTCCGGCGTCGAGCGCGGCCGCCAGGGCCGCCTCGTCCACGATCCCGCCGCGCGCGGTGTTGATCAGCAGCGCCCCTGCGGGCAACCGGGTCAGCTGGGCGGCACCGATCATCCCCCGCGTCTCGGCGGTCAGCGGGCAGTGCAGGCTGAGCGCATCGCAGCGCGGCAGCAGTTCCTCGAGCGAGGCGACCCGCACCGCACCGGAAGCCGGGAACGTCTCCGCGGGGATGTAGGGATCGACCGCCAGCACGGTCATCTCGCAGGCCCGGGCGCGGCGGCTGACCCGGGTCCCGACCCGGCCCAGCCCGACCAGGCCGAGCGTCTTCCCGGCGATCTCGCGGTCGGGCAGCCGCTCGCGATCGGGCCACCGGCCGGCGGCGGTCGCGCTCCAGTGCGCGGGGAGGCCGCGCCAGAGCGCGATCAGCGACAGGAGCGTCAGCTCCGCGACCCCGGTCGCGTTGCCGGGATCGACCGCGACCACCTCCACCCCCAGCTCCGAAGCCGCCTCGTGGTCGACGTTGTCGAGTCCCGCCGACCCCTGGACGACGGCCCGGAGGCGACCGCTCCCGGCCCCGAGCACGGCGCGATCGACGCGCTGCCAGGCCCGCGTCACGAGCACGTCGGCCTCGGCCGCCGCCGCGGCGAGCGCGGGGCCGGCGAGCGGCAGGTGCTCGACGAAGCGGACGCCGGGGTGCCGGGCCAGCGCTCCTGCCACGCCGGCGTCGGCGGGCGATGCGCAGGCCACGACGATCTCGTGTCCGGAGGAGACGCGGGACGATCGGGTCATCGAGCCGATGATTCTAACCCGCCCGCAGCTCCGGGCTAGCCCGTTCCCCGGGCGCGCCCTCCGGCGCGGTGACACGGGCGCGCGGCGCGTGGTACAACGTCCGTATGAACCCTTCGGTGCTGTGGATCGTCCTGGCCGCCGTGGTCGTTGCGCTGCTGTCCGTCCTCACCGTCTATCTCGTGCAGCTCATCGTCGAGGCGCGTGCCGCCGTGCGGGAGATCCGCACGGCCGTGACCCGCCTCGTTCCCGACCTCGAGATCACGCTGGCGAACGCCCGCAAGACGAGCGAGGCGGTCGCCCGCGCGAGCGATGTGCTCAACCAGCTCCCGCCGCTGGCACACGAGCTGGAAGGCGCGGTGTCGTCGCTCAGAAGCCGCGCGCCGCTGGCGGCCGGGCTGGTCGCGGCGTACAAAGTGGTGCGCTGGCTGTTCAGGAAACCCCGCACCGACACTCTTCGCAGGAGGAAATGACAATGGACGACGATCGTGGGTCGGGCGGACTCGCCATTCTCGGTGCATTCATCCTCGGTGGCCTCGTCGGGGCCGGGATCGCGCTGCTGACCTCGCCCAAGAGCGGGCGGGAGACACGCGAGCAGGTGGGCCGCTGGGCCTCGGAGAAGTACGGCAAGGCCGGCGAGAAGCTCGGCGAGGTCAGCGAGAAGGTGCGCGAGAAGGTGCGCGAGAAGCTCGCCCGGACGGAAGAAGGGGTCTGACCGCCTCTCGGAAAAGCATCAGGCCGAGTGCGCCGTTCCGGATCGAAGGGGACGCGTTGTCAGGATGACACGCGCGGTGTGGCTGGCTTGCCCGCCGTTTCGCGTGACATCGTCACGGCATCCGCGGGCCGCGCGTCGGGCCCGGGCGGGAAGAGCCGCCCGGCGTCGGATGGTCGTCCGTGCGCGGCGAGGTGAGTCCCCGGGCCGCTCGGCCTGCGGTCGCTGTCTCCGATTCAACTGACGAGCCGGCTTGCGTTGGGCCTCCCCGGCCTCCCGACCCCGGCTTCGCCGAGGTCCGCCTTCGTGCCGCGCTCTGAGCGGGCGTTGCGGTGCTGGGACGCCGCCGACCGCGACTCGGCACGTGCTTGGGGATTCCCCGAGCCATCCGCGTCCTTTCCCCCGCGAACCCCTCGATCCGCACCGCGTATCCGCGTAATTCCTCTCCCGCCGCCGGGTGGACCTGGGCGCCAGGTTGGGGGCGCTATCGCTGCCGCCCGGCAAGGGAGGTCAAGTGGTTGCAGGATCGAAGCGGTTCGGGAGCTACATCCGGGCCCTTCGAGAGTCGCGGCGGCTGACGCTCGAGGACGTCGAGCGGCTGACGCTACAGGAGCCCGAACCGGTCACGCGCTCCCTGCTATCGCGACTCGAGAACGGGAAGGCCCGGGTCTCCGCTCTCAAGCTCATGGCGCTGTCGCGGCTCTACCGCGTCCGCCTCGGGCTGCTCGCAGAGCGGCTGGAACTGTCACACGAGCTGGCACGGCTCGAACAGGAGGGACTCGACCAGTGGCCGCTGGATGACCTCCTGGCGCGCGCCCGCCAGGCGGGCCTGGCCGGGGAGGTCGCGCGCGCGCTGCTGCTCTACGAACAGGCCGAGGTGCGGGCCCTCGAATCGGGGAGCCCACGTCCGCGAGCCCGCAGCCGGATCGGCACCGCGCGCGCGCTGGCGGCAGCCGGTCGGTTCCACGCCGCGCGCGCCATCCTCGACGACCTGATGGCCGAGACCCTGGCCCCGGAAGATCGGGCCTGGGCACTGTTCCTCGTCGTCCGCGTCGCCTTCGGCCTGGGGCAGCCGCTGCTCGCGCGCGCCGCGCACGCGGCGCTGCGCGAGGTGCCACGCCCGTGGCCGGCGGAGATCGAGGCCGGCGCGTCCGCGCTCAACGCCCAGTGTCTCGAGGCAGACGGTCAGCTCGACGCGGCCCTCGAGGCCTGGCTGCAAGCGATCGATGGAGCGCGGCGCGGCGGGGAGCTGCAGCTCGAGGCGGCCGGCATGGCCGCGCTGGCAGCGATCGAACGGCGGCGCGGCCGCCTGCCCCAGGCGGTCGATTGGGCACGGCGGGCTCGGGCCGTGGCCGAGGCTCGCGGGCTGTCGCAGGTGGTCGTTCAGGCGCTGGTCGAGGAGGCGCGGGTCGAAGGGCTCCGCCGCCGCAGCGACGCGGCGCGCGCACTTCTCGCCCAGGCCCGGCGGCTCGCGCGCAAGCTCGACCTGGCGCCCGAGCTCTTCGACGTCTACCTCGAGCTCTGGCGGCTGGGCGTGCGCGAGCGCGACCAGGCCGAGGCCCGCGCCGCGCTGCGGTCGCTTCGCCACGTCGTTCGTTTCCTGGAGTCGTTCCCCACGGGCGCGGAGGACGTGCGCCCACTGCTCGAACCGCGCGGTCACGCCGAAGTCGTGCCCGCGCTCGCCAGGGAGGTCCGCTGATGAGACTCACCCTCTGTGTCGTCCCGCGGCGCGTTCTGCTCGCCGCCCTGCTCGTCTTCCCGTCCGCCGCCATGGCCCAGGAGCAGAGCCCTGACGGCCGCGGCTCCCCCGACAGGACCGAGAACCCCTCCCTCGACCACGACCGGTACGGCGGCGACGCTGGCAGCCCGTGGCCGGTTTCGATTGGAGCGGGGCCGGGATCCCCCCCGTCGACCCTGTCGATCCCGCCCGCGCCGGGGTCAACCGCGGCCGGACCGCCGACCGCCCTGGCCGATCCGACCACCGGAGTCCCGTGGCTGGAGCCGTTCCTGGAGCTCCTCCCCGGCTCGCTCCCCCGGGTGCTCTGGCTCCCGCTCGGCGCCACCGGGGCCGGCATCGGCGAGGCTCCACTCCCCGGCGGCCGCGGAGCGCCGTTGCTGGACTGACTCTTCCCCCGCACGGGGCCGGCGCTGCCGGCCCCGTGCGACCGGAGGCGGACTAGGGACCGTTCGAACCGGCCACGTCCGCCCCGCCGAGCGCGCGCAGGGTCTCGAACGTGAAGAGCCCGGTGTCGTGCCCGTCCGACCAGCGGAACTGCACCGCGTAGTGCCCGACCGGCGCCCAGTGAAGGGCCCTCAGCGCGGCGTGGACCCGCGCCGGGTCGAGCCGTTTCTGGCCGGTCAGCTCGTCGACGCACTCGGCACAGGGGCAGGCCAGCCGCAGCGCCCGGGCGGAGTGGAAATCCTCGCGACCGTCGTCCCAGACGATCCCCACCTCGCCGTTCGGGAAGATCTCGATCGCGCGCGCGCGCGGCCCGGCCACAGCCGCCTCACAGTCCCTGCGGCGCCGGGCACTCCGGCATCGTCGCAGGGGGCGTCCCGTGCTGGGCTGCAACCGTCGTCGTGACCCCGCCCCGGACCTTGAAGTGACCGGTGACGCGCATCCAGGCGGGGTCGAGGACCCGGCAGAGGTCGTCGAGGATCCGGTTCGTCACCGCCTCGTGGAAGATCCCCTCGTTGCGCCACGACCAGAGGTACTGCTTGAGCGACTTCAGCTCGACCAGGCGCGGGCCGGGAACGTAGTCGATCTCGATCGCCGCAAAGTCGGGCTGACCGGTCCGGGGGCACAGGCAGGTGAACTCCGGGGCAACCATCCGGATCCGGTAGGGCCGCTCCGGTGCCGGGTTGGGAACCGTTTCGAGGTCGCGGGAAGGGGCGAGCGGCACGGCCGGAACTCCCCGCCGGGGGCGCGTTCTCCCGGCGTTTCCGCCATTCTGGCTGCCGGCCGGCGGAACGCAACGCCGGACTGGGCCGAACGCCCCGCGCCGCCTACATTCTCTTTGGTCCCCGCTGGGGGAGGGGCGCAGACCGACCGGCCCGCACCGGTCGAGAGGGACACATGACTGTGTCGTGCGATGTTTGTCCGGTCGACCTCGCGGATGGCCTGGCGCGCGCCGGGGACGATCGCGAGTTCTATCGGGAACTGCTCGATCTCTTCCTCGACGACGCCCGCCAGCGTCTCGAACGGCTGGCGGGGGCGCTCTCCGCCGGGGACCTGAAGGAGGTCGCCTCGGCGGCGCACAGCATCAAGGGAGCGGCCGCGAACCTGGCGGCGGGCCGGGCCCGCGACATCGCCTACGCGATCGAGAGCCGCGGGCGGGCCGGCGACGGGACCGGGCTCGCCGCGCTGGCCGGTGACCTCGCAGCGGAACTCGAGCGAGTCGCCGCGTTCACGAGGGAGTTCTCTGCCTGATGCGCATCCTGGTCGTCGAGGACGAGCCGGTCTCCCGGCGGATGCTGACCGCAGCCGTCGCGCGGATGGGCTACGACGTCGTCGCCGCCGCCGACGGGCGCGAGGCGTGGGACGTCCTGCGCGCCGAGCAGATCGGTCTCGTCGTCACCGACTGGATGATGCCCGAGATGGACGGCCTCCAGCTGGTCCAAGAGATCCGCGGCGGTGAACTCGGCCGCTACGTCTACGTCATCCTCCTGACCTCCAAGTCGGAGAGTCGCGACGCCGCCGAGGCGCTCGAGGCGGGGGCCGACGACTTCGTCGGCAAACCCTGGCACCGCGACGAGCTGATGGCGCGCCTGACGGCGGGCCGCCGGATCCTCGACCTGCAGGCGGCACTGCAGGAGAAGAACCAGATGCTCGAGCGGATGACGCGCGTCGATGGTCTGACCGGGATCGGCAACCGGCGGCACTTCGACTTGGAGTATCGGCATTCGTTCGAGCTGGCCCGACGGTTCCAGCGCTTCCTCTCGGTCGCGATGATCGACATCGACCGGTTCAAGGCCTTCAACGACCGCTTCGGCCACGAGGCTGGAGACAACGCGCTGCGCGCCGTCGCGGCCGCGATCGACGAGACGGTGCGGACCTCGGACCAGTGTTTCCGTTATGGCGGCGAGGAATTCACCTGCATCTTCCCGGAGACCGACGAGCGCGGCGGGTTCACCGTCGCCGACCGCCTGCGCCAGGCGGTCGAGCGGCTCGCGATTCCGCACCCCGAAAACCCCCCGTCCGGGGTCGTGACGATCAGCGTCGGCGTCTCCTCGCTGCAGCCCCCGATCGATGTCGGAGCCGAGGACCTGCTGCGGGCCGCCGACCAGGCGCTCTACAGCGCGAAGAACCAGGGCCGGAACCGCAGCGTCGCGCTCGCACCCGACAGCCTGCTCGCCCGGCGCTGAGCCGGGCCCGCGCCGCCGCCGGGCGCCCGTGGCACGGACCCGGGCCGGTCCCGCAGTTCCGGGCTAGGATCTCCGGCCACACCCGTCCTGGAGGGCTGCCCGATGAAAGTCCGGATCGTCTACTGCACGGCTTGAAACTACCTCCCCCGGGCTGCGAGTCTCGCGGCCAGAATCCGGTCCGAGGTCGGCGCCGAGCCCGAGCTGGTCGGCGGCTCGGGCGGGGTGTTCGACATCTTCGCCGAGGGCGACCTCGTCTTCAGCAAGCACCAGTCCGGTGACTTTCCGGGCTGAGGACGAGATCATTCGGCGCCTCACCGCACGGCAGCGGGGGTAGCGGCGCCGCGCGCGGCGCAGGCCGCGCGCCACGCGTCGGCGGCCTCCCGCTCTGGCGACGCCAGCCGCTCGATCTCGCCGCTCGCCGCCATGGCCAGCACCCGGGAGCACGACTCGTCGCCGCGTCCCGCGTCGCGCGCCACCAGGGCTGCCTCCCACGCCAGCGCCGGTCGCTCGCGCGCGAGTTCCGCGGCGACCGGTGGCAGCGAGGGACACCGCCCGCGCTCCGCCCCCGGGACACCATGCGCCTCCAGTAGCGTCCGGGCGCCGTCGAGGCGCACCCACTCCCACCAGCGCCCGAGCCGGCGACCGGCGGCGAGTTGCCGCGCACCGTGGCGCAGCGCGGCGCAGGCTGGATCACGCGGCTGCTCGGCCGCGAGCGAGCGCGCCAGCAGGTCGTAGAGGGCGCCCCCGTCGCGGCCCACGGTCGAGGCCAGCACCAGCGCGTCCCAGGCCAGCGGGTCCCCATCCCGGGCCCGCCGTTCCAGGCACGCGACGACCGCCAGCGCGTCGCCGGCGAGCTCGGGCTGACATCCCGCAGCCGGCGCGACCGCCGCCTCGCACGCGGCCGCGAGGCGCTCCAGCCGGCAGGCGCGGACCGGCGGCAGCGTGCCGTCCTGCCGGCAGAGGTCGTCCGGCTCCGGGCTGGCTCGCAGCTCCTCGCCCCAGACGCCGCAGTCCCAGCGCGCGCGGCCGTCCTCGACCACGAGGCCACGCACGATCTCCTTCAGCCGCGGGGTCGCCCCCGACCACTCGAGCAGGAAGTACTGCGGCCCGCCGCGTGCCCACGCGGTCCCGACGGTGAGCCAGTAGCGCCCCTCGCCCAGCGGCCGCAGCGCCAGCCCCCAGGCCCCGGCGGCGACGTTGTCGCGCGGGGAGCGCCGCAGCGCGATCGGCAACGTCGTCGAGCGACCGTCGCGCTCGATCTCGAGCAGGGCGTGATGACCCGCGGTGAACGGTTCGGCCAGCGTGACGCTCCAGCGGAAGGCACCGTCCGGTGCATCGTACGAGCCGCTCGAGAGTGAGATCTCGTAGCGGTAGCGCGGCTCGGCGGAGCGCAGCGCGAGCCAAGCGCTGACCGGCAAAGCCAGCACGGCGGCGGCGACCCAGGCCACCGCTGCCCGCGTCCCGCGGCGGGCCACGAGCGGCCAGGTCGCGACGAGGCTCGCGGCCAGCGCCGTGATCAGCAGGGCGAAGGCTGAGCCGACGATGTCGGTCTGCCCCACCCCGCGGTGCAGCATCCGCCACCAGGCCCAGCCGGCGATCAGAACCTGCACCGCGGCGAGCGCGATGCCGGCCCGCCGCAAGGCGCGCGTGACATCCCGGGTCGTCGCCCTTTCCGCCATCGTCCACCCATTCTGGCCCCGCCCCGGACCGTTTGTTATCCTGCCCGCCCATCCCGGAGGTGTGCCGATGCAGATCGGCCCGCGCGGTCCACGCGACGACTTCTACTGCTGGAAGTTCCGCGTCTGGTACAACATGAAGGACTGCGTCTTCCGCCACCACTGGCAGACGAACCCCGATTGCTCCGATTGCGGGCAGGGCGCCGCGAATCTGCGCCTGCTCGGTGCGCCGCCCGCGCGGCCGCGTTGGGCTGCCCTCCTGACGGTCGAACCGCCCGGATCCCACGCCGGGTTCGGCGACGCCGACGACGTTGAAGCCGCGGACCGCTGAGCCGATGGCGGTTCGCCGGCCGAAGGTCCCCGCCTCGATCCAGGCGCTCCGGAAGGTGGAGCTGCACCAACACGTCGACGGCTCGATCCCGCTGCGGACCCAATGGCGGCTGCTCCGGCACCACGGCCTGAACCCGGTCGAGACGGCCGCGGAGATGCGCCGCCGGCTGGTGCTGCAGCCGGAGGAGGAGGGCTCGCTCCTCTCCTACCTCGACAAGTTCTACTACCCGCTCTGGATCACGCAGTTCTACGAGAACGTGCGCGAGGCCTCGATCGCGATCGTACGCGACGCCCTGGCCCACCGCGTCGAGGTGCTGGAACTGCGCTACTCGCCGGTCATCCACACCTACGCCGGCCTCAATGTGCGGCAGGCGATCCGCGCGGTCCTCTCCGGTTTCAACCACGTCCAGAAGGCCCATCCCCGCATCCGCTGCGGCCTGGTCGTGATCGCGATGCGCCAGCACGGGCCGCACATCGCCAAGATCCTCGCCCGCCAGGCGATCGCCGAGGCCGAGCACCTGCACGAACGGACCGGGGTCGTCGGCTTCGACATCGCCGGTCCCGAGCGCGGCAACCCGCCGCACCTCTTCCGCGAGTCGTTCGACATCGCGCGCAAGGGAGGGCTCGGGCTGACCGTGCACGCGGGTGAGGCGGCCGGGCCGGAGTACGTCTGGGAGGCGATCGACGAGCTGGGTGCGCAGCGGATCGGCCACGGCTGCTCCGCGATCACCGACCGCGCCCTGCTGCGCCGACTTGCGAAGGACCGGATCTGCGTCGAGTGCTGCCCCACGTCGAACTACCAGACGGGCGCGGTGGCCAGGGGGGCGCCGCACCCGATCCTGCGCTTCCTCGAGGCCGGCGTCCCGGTCGCGCTCTGCACCGACAACACCGTCGTCTCCGCCACCGACCAGGATCTCGAAGCGGTGCGCCTCGCGCCCCATCTCGGCCACGGTGCCCTCGCGACGCTGCGCCGGATCCACCGCGAGGCGGCCGGCTTCTCCTTCATCGGTCGCCAGGGGGAGGCGTGAGGCCGGCTGCCGCGGCGCTCGTCGGCCTGGCACTGGTCGTCGCCGCATGGGCCGCACCGCCCGACACGCGCGACGACGGACCGTACCCGCCCGCCTGGGCGCCGCTCCCCGAAGAGCTGGCGCACGTGCTGGAGGCCAAGTCCAACGGTTACGCACGGCGCGCGCTCGGCTTCTCCGTGACGGAGAGCGTGCGCCAGGCGCGCTACTCGGACGAAGAGGCGAAGCGCGAGAAGGTCGAGGTCTACGACTACCTGCTGGTGCGTGAAGGGGCCGGCCCGGAGGGGTTCCGGGCCTTCCGCACCCGGCCCGGCGAGACGAAGGAGGAGCGCGTCGATCTCCCCTTCCCCGAACCCCTGCTCTGGACCCAGATCTTCCGGCCCGGGATCCGCTCGACGTTGCGTTTCTCGGTCGGCGACTGGCACACCACCCCCTACAGGCTCGCGATCCCGGTCTCGTGGGTGACCTCCGCGCCGGTGGCCGGCCAGCGGCGGATCACCGAGTGGACCGGCACCGCGGAGGTCGAGTACCGCTCCGGAAACCTGGTGCGCATCGTGGCCCGGCCGAGCCTGCAGGACGAGCGGCTGAGAACCGAGCTGGCGCGCTACCTCACCGCCTTCCGGTTCATCGGGATCTCGTTCGCGCCGCCCCCGATCGGGATCGAGCTGACCGTCGATTTCGATTTCGACCACGAGGGTTACACCTATCCGACGCGTTCCGAGCTGCTCACCTTCCAGCTCGTGCACGAGGACCAGCGACGCACCGTCTCGCGCCAGGTGATCACGTACGACGACTACCGGTTCTTCGGCACCGAGGTGAAGGACGAGATCCCGCCCCTCACGTGGAACGCTCCCGACCGGCTGCCGATCCCGGAGCGCCGGGCCGAGCCGCCCGAGTGATCGAGGCCGACCGGCTCGCCCGGCGATTCGGCCCCGTGCAGGCCGTGGACGAGGTGAGCTTCACCGCGGCGCCGGGCGAGGTCGTCGGGCTGCTCGGCCCGAACGGCGCCGGCAAGACGACGACGCTCCGGATCGTCGCCGGCGTGCTCGTGCCGGACGGGGGAACGGCGCGCCTCGGCGGCATCGACATCGTGGCCCGGCCGACGGAGGCGCGACGCCGGCTGGGCTACCTCCCCGAGCAGCTCGCACTGCCGCCCGAGCTGCGTGTTCGCGAGTACCTCGAGTTCCGCGCCGGCCTCCGGGACATCCCGCGCCGCGAGCGCGCCCGCACGATCGACGAGGCGCTCGAGGCCTGCCGGCTGGGCGCTGCCGCGCGGGCCCTGGTCGACACCCTGTCCCGGGGCTTCCGACAGCGCGTCGGGCTGGCCGGAGCCCTGCTCGGCGCTCCGCCGGTGCTCGTGCTCGACGAGCCGACGGCCGGCCTCGACCCGCAGCAGGCGGCCGAAACGCGCGGGCTGATCCGCGCGCTCGCTCCCGGCCGCGCAATCCTCTTCTCGTCGCACCAGCTGGCCGAGGTCGAACAGGCGTGCGACCGCGTCGTCATCCTCGCCGGCGGGCGGGTCTCGGCGACGGGCACCGTCGCCGCGCTGCGGGCCAGCACGGCCGGGGCGGCGATCCGCGTCGAGTGCGCGGCCGTGGACGCCCCGGCGCTGAAGGGCGCGCTCGCGCGGCTCGGTCCTCCGCTCTCCGAGCTCGACCTGGGCGACGGCTGGCACCGGCTCGAGTTCGCCGCCGCTGGCGACGAGCGCGAGGCCGCCGGCCGGGCCGCCGCCGCGCAGGGGATTGCGCTGCGCGAGCTGTCTCGGCGTCTCCCCTCCCTGGAGGACGCCTTCCTCGCCGCCACCGACCGGGAGGGGTCGCGGTGATGCGGGCCCCGGCGCACGTCGCCGTCATCGCGCGGCGCGAGATCGTCTCGCTGTTCCAGCAGCCGCTGGCGTGGGTCGTTCTCGCCGCCACGAGTGCCCTGCTCGGCTACGCCTTCGGCACGCTGATCTCGCTCCCCGGCATCGCCTCGGCCCCGCTGCTCGAGGTCCAGCGCGCATTGTTCACAGCCTCGCTCTTCTGGCTGCCGCTGCTCGTCGTGCTGCCGCTGATCGCGATGCGACTCGTCGCGGAGGAGCGGCAGACCGGCTCGATCGAGATCCTGCTGGCCGCGCCCGTCACCGCGGGCGAGATCGCGACCGGGAAGTTCCTCGGCGCGCTCGTGTTCTACCTCGCGCTGCTGGCGCCGTTCCCGGTGTTCCTCGCCCTGCTCGGCAGCGCGGGCACGCTCGATCTCTCGGCCGCGATCGCCGGGCTCGCCGGCCTCGTGGTGGTCGGCGCCTACCTGCTGGCGGTTGGCCTCTTCGCCTCGGCTGCGACGCGGAATCAGGTCGTCGCCGCCTGCCTCGGCTTCGTCTTCCTCGTCGCGCTGTTCACGCTGCCGCTCGCAGCCGGCGGCATGGCGCGCGCTCCCGCGGCGCGCGCCGCGTGGGACCAGCTGAACCTGCTCGCGACGATGGACGAGCTCTCGCGCGGCCTCGTCGCGGCGCGACGGCTCGTCTACCCGCTCTCGGGCACGGTCCTCTTCGTCTTCCTCGCCGCGCGCCTGATCGAGCGCCTGCGCGGCGGCGCGGGGCGCGGGGCGCGGCGGGCGGCCGGGGCGGCGATGCTGGCTCTCGCGCTCGCCCTGTTCGCGCTCGCCAACGCCGCGGCGGTCCGGTGGGGTCCGGTGTGGGACCTCACCGGGTCGCGGCTCTACACGCTCTCGCCCGAAACCGTCGACGCGCTCGGCACGCTGCCCGAGACGGTGCGCGTCGTGTCGCTGCTCCACGCCTCGGCAGAGTTGCCGGCGGACGCCGTGGCCGAGTTGCGGACCGTCGCCGGTACGCTGGCGGCCGCGGCCCCGGGGCGGATCGTCCTGGAGGAGCTCGACCCGCTGCGCGAGCCGCTGCGCCTGCGCCAGCTCGGCCTCGACCCGCTGCGCGAGAGCGTCAACGTCGTCGTCGTCGAGGGCGCCGGGCGCCGGCGCGTGCTGCGCGCGGAGGACCTCGTCCTCTACGACGGCGCGATCACCTGGGAAGGGGCGCCTGCGGTCCGCGCGCTGCGCGCCGAGGAGGCGTTGATCGGGGCGATCCGGGCGGTCACGCGTGCGCGCCGCCCGGTGGTGCGCTTCGCGACGGGCCACGGCGAGCGTGATTCGGGCGCGCCCGGCGAGGCCGGGCTGTCGCGCTGGGCCGAGATGTTGGCCCGCGCCGACCTCGACGTCCGCGTCTGGGACGCGCTCGGCGCGACCGCCGTACCCGCCGGGACCGACCTCGTGATCGTCGCCGGACCACTCGCGCCCTGGCTGCCGGGCGAACGCGACGCGCTCGGGCGGTACCTCGACGCCGGCGGTGCTGCGCTCGTGATGCTCGAACCGGTGCCGCGGCCCGACGGCGGCGGTTTCGCCTCGAGCGGGCTCGAGCCGCTGCTGGCGCGGGCGGGCCTCGCGGCACGCGACGACGTCGTGCTCGACCCGGCGCACGCCGTGCCGTCCTTCGGGCCCGAGAGCTTCTTTGCGTTCGCCAACCCGCACGACCCGCTCACGAGACCGGTGGCCGACATGCCGGTCCTGGTCCGGCTGGTGCGCTCGATCGCGGCTCCCGGCGGATATGAAGGTTCCGCGCACGAAGGCGGTGCGGGCGACGGCGACGGGCACGAAGGTCCGCGTCCGTTGGTGCGCACCTCGCCCGAGGCGTGGGGCGAGACCACCTTCGGTGACGCCGCCGACGGCTTCGCCCGCGACGGCGGCGACTCGGCCGGCCCGTTGACGATCGTCGCCGGCGGCCGCGCGGGAGCGGGACGGATCGTCGCCAGCGGTGACGCCGATCTGTTCTCGAACGCGGCGATCGACCAACTCGCCAATCGCGGTCTGGCGATGAACGCCACCGCGTGGCTGCTGCCGGAGGACGCCCCGCTCGTCGTCCCGGCCCGCGAGCGTCCGCTGGCGCGGGTCGCCCTGACGCGTCGCGAGACGGCCTGGATCGCGGTGGCGTTGACCGCCGGTCTGCCGCTCCTGACGCTCGCGGCGGCCGGCCTGGTGCGGTGGCGCCGGCGTCTCCTCTAGTTCTTGGCGGGAGCCTGCTGGGGGACCGGCGGGGCACCTTCGGCGGGTGGCGCGGTCGCCCCCGCGGCCGGGGCGCCGGCCGCCTTCTCGGGCGGTGTGCCGATGAACGGCTTGAGATCGAGGAACTGGACCTTGGTCTGCTGCTGCAGGTCGGACGCCGCGCGCTCCATCGAGACCTGGAGCGACTTCTCGAGCAGCTGCTTCTGGATCCCCTCCTGCGCCTCCTCGAACGGCACGACCCCGGCCTCCTTGACCTCGAGGGCCAGGAACAGGTGGTACCCGACCGGGCTCTCGATGATCTCGGTCATCTCGCCGGGCTTGAGGACCAGCACCTTCGCCTTGATCTCCGGCGCGAGCGGAGCCTGTTCGGTGACCCACTTGATGTCGCCACCCTTGATCGCCGAGACGTCGGTCGATACCTCGCGCGCCACATCCTCGAACTTCTCGCCGCTCGAGACGCGGCCGCGCGCTTTCTCGATGTTGGCGCGTTCCTTGTCGCGCTGGTCGGGAGGCGCGTCCTTGGCGACCGAGCGCATGATGTGCGCCAGGTGGACCGCGCGCGGGCGCTGGAACTGCTGCGGGTAGCGGCCGTAGTACTCGCGAGCCATCTCCATGTTGGCGCGGGTCTTCAGCACCTCCGGCGTCACGACCTGCTCGCGGTACTTGTTGAAGAGCAGCTCGAGCCGGATCTGTTCCTTCCGCTCCTCGACCGTCATCCCCGACGCGGTCATCCGGTCGCGCCAGGCCTCGGTCGAGGGGAACAACTTCATTTCCTTGCTCAGCTGGTCCTGGATCTCCTGGTCGCTGACCGTGATCCCCTGGCGTTCGGCCTCGCCGGCGATCAGCACGATCTTGGTCAGGATCTGGCGGCCCGCCGTGATCAGCGAGTACTCGTCGACCTGGACCGGCATCCCGCCGCGCAGGAACTGCAGTTCCTGCGTCGCGCACCAGTTGCGGAGCCACGCGCCGGAGATCTGCTTGTCGCCGACCAGCACGACCGCGTCCTTGGTCGGGATCTTGTCGAGCGGCGACTCCGGCTTCTCGGGCTTGCCTTTGCCGCACCCGGCCGCGAACGCCAGACACCCGACGACCAGCGCGAGGAGGGCCCCGCGCGTCACACTCCGTCCCGCTTCAGCATGGCTCATGTCGGCACTCACCTCAGGCCGGCCAGCGGGCCGGCAACCGGGGCATTGTGAGTGCAATCGGCCGCGGCGACCAGCCGCCCGGGGGCGCCCCCGACCCCCGCGGCCTCGCACCCGGCGCGCCGCGCATCTAGACTCGCGCGGATGTCGACCGCGCCCCAGGCGGCGCCGCCCCCCGTCCGCGTGCCTCTGGCCCGCCGTCTTTTCGCGTGGGTCCGCGCGGTTCCGATCCGGCCGGCCGGCTTCCTGCTGCTGGCCGCATCGGCCGCGGCCTACTGGTTCGGGCGCGGCCGGATCGATCTGGTCGTCACGATCGCGGCCCTCTGGGGTCTCGCTCTCGTGGTCGGCACCGGCGCGGCGGCGGCACTGTCACTGGCGCTGGCCCGGCGCGACCTCCAGCGCGCGAGTGCCTCGGGAGCGCCGCCGCTCGAGGCGGTCGAGGGCCGGCCGGTCGCGTCGGGCCTCGTGCTGCCGGTGCGCGTGGTGCCCCTCGCCGCCACCCCGCGGCTGGCCTGGATCGCCCCGGCGGCCGTCGCCGCACCCAGCGCGCGGAGCGCGCTGCGCGTCGAGCAGGTGACCTTCCCCGACCGCGCGCTGGCCGGCGAGATCGTGCGCGAGCTGCATGGCGAGGACGTGCTGGGGCTCTGGCGCTTCACCGCCCGTGTGCCGCAACCGCGCGCGGTGCGCGCGCTGCCCGACCCGGGGCGCCTGTCGGCGGCGGAGCTGGCCACGAGCCTCGCCACCGGGGATCTCCTGTCCTGGCCGACGGGACCGCCGCGGGGCGACCTCGTCGACTTCCGGACCTACACCCGGTCCGATCCCGCGCGGCTGATCCTGTGGAAGGTCTACGCCCGATCGCGTCAGCTCATGGTGCGAGCCCACGAGCCGGCCCGTTCCCCCGAGGGGACGCCGCTGCTCTATCTCGTCGCGGGCGAGGGCGACGACGCCGCGGCTGCGGCCGCGCGGGTCATCCTCGAGAGCGGCCTGTTCGGCGATGACCTGCCGTTCGCGTGCGACGGCGCTCCCGCCCCGGTGCGCGACCTGCGCCGCGCGCTCGACCTCCTGGCCGCTTCTGTGCGCCACCGCGCGCGGGGGGGGGCCGACCTTGCCGCCGCGCTCGCGCTCGGCGCCGCGGAGCCGGGCAGCCCGGTCCTGCTCGTCGTCCCGGCGCGCAGCGGCGGCTGGCTCCCGCTGGTCCTCCCCCAGGTCGCGGCCGATCCGTCGCGATACGCGATCGTCGCCGCCGCGGATGCCGGCCTGGCCTTGCCGCCGGCCGGCCTCCTGGCGCGCGCCCTGCTGCGGGAGGACCGCCCGCTGCCTGCTTTCGACGCGCTGGTGCGCGGTCTCGCTCCGCTCGCCGCCACCGGCGTGCGCCTCGTGCTCGCCGACCGCGTCGGTGGCCGGCTGACCGTCCTCTCCGGCGCCGACCTGCTCGGCCCCGAATCGGTCACCGCGGCAGGCGGGCGATGAGCGCGCTCCGGACCCTCGGGAACGGACTTCCGGTCGCACTGGTCCTGGCTGCGGCGGCGGGGTTGTGCTTCGCACCGGCGGCGAGCGCGTCCGGACTCGCCGTGGCGATCGTCGCCGCAACGATCGGCGGCCTCGCCGGCAGCCGCACCGCAAGCAGTGGCCTGCGCGCGTGGGTCGTCCCGGCGGCGGCGCTGCTCGTCGCCGGTCTGGGACCGCTCGTCGCCTCGCTGATCGACCGCCTCCCGCCAGCGCTCGTCCCGTGGCCCGACCTGCTGGCCCGGACGCGCGAGGCGCTGACCGTCGGACTCCCGGTGCTCGCTGCGGCCCTGCTCCTCGCGCACGCCGCGGCCCGCGTCCCGGCGATGCGCCTGCTCCCGCTCGCCGCGCTCGTCGGCGCGGTGGCGCTGCTGTTGGCGCCGCACCGCGGCGGCGCGATCCACCTGCCCTACGCCGTCTCGGACCGCGCGTTTCTCGCCGGCTGGCACCCGGCGCTGGTCTTCTCCGCGCTCGGCGCGGTGGCGGGCGTGGCCGGCTCGCTCGCGCTCTATCGCCCCGGCCGCGCCCGGCGCGCCTGGCTCGCGGCGTTGCTGTTGCTGGTCGCTGCCGCGACGCTGGTTCGCTTCGCTCCCGCGCTCGGCCTGCTGCGGTTGCCGTCCGAGGATCCGCTCCGCCTGTCCGGTGAGCCGCAGGGGGAGCGCGGCGGCGGTTCGACCGCGGAGGGCCCGCCCCGTGCGCGCGGCGAGCAGAACCCGCTCGGCCTCACCGTCCCCGGCCCGGGACACGGCGAGCGTCTCGATGAGATGGCGCCCTTCCGCGACGACTACTCGTCGAACGGCGCCGAGGCGCCGGTCGCGGTCGTCGTGCTGCACGACGACGTCGCGCCGACGGGCGGGGTGCTCTACTTCCGGCAGGTCGCATTCTCGGTCCACAACGGCCGCCGCCTGGTCCAGGCGCGTGGCGGCGGCACGGCCGGAGAGGAGGCCGATGCCGACCTGTTTCCCCGCTTCCCTGCAGCGGGCGCGGCCGAGGTGCACGCGCTTCCCCCGGGCTGCGGCCTTCCGCGACCCGCTCCAGGCCACCGTCTCGCTCGTTCGCGACCACGTCCTGCCGCCGGTCCTGGCCGAGGGGTTCGCGCTCGAGTCGGTCGCCAACGCCGACCCCGCGCTGTTCCGCCGGACCTACGACACGCGCTCGATGGTCCTGACCGCAAGGCTGCCGCGACTGCTGGGGCGCGCCGCAGGCAGCCCCGCCTGGTCGGCCGCGCTCGACGCCGCCTATCGCGAGGCGCCCGCCGATCCGCGCTACGCGGCGCTGGCGGCGGAGATCGACGCGACGCTGCGGCCGGAGTACGCCGGGGATCCGTGGGCCCGCGCGCTCGCGGTTGCGATCTGGCTCGAGGGGCACACCCAGTACTCGCTGCGCTCGCACCACGCCGCGGCCGACGACCCGACCGCGTCGTTCCTCTTCGGGGACCGGATCGGCTACTGCGTGCACCTCGCCCACGCCGCGGCCTACCTGCTGCGGGCGATGGGGTTGCCGTCGCGCGTCGCGGCCGGCTACGCCTACGAGGAGGCGAACCGTGCTGGGGGCTCCGCGCTGATGTTGCGCGCCGGCGATGCGCACGCCTGGGCCGAGGTCTATCTCGACGACGTCGGGTGGGTCCCGATCGACCCCTCCCCGCCGTCGCTCGATCCGCCGCTCGCGGCCCCGAGCCTCGACCTCCAGCGGATGATGGGCGAGCTGGCGCGGCCGCGCGCGAGCGGGCCAGGGCGCGACGGCCCGCCCCGCTACCGGTTGCCGGGGCGCGCCGAGACGCTGCTCGTGCTCGGGTCGGCCCTGCTGGCCTGGGCCGGCGCGGGGCACGCCGCGAAGCTCTGGCGGCGCATCGCCCCGGTCGCTGCGCGGCGGGACCGCACTGCGCGCCTGGCGCTGCGCTCGGCGCTCGATCGGCTGGCCGAGGCCGGGCTGGTCCGCACCCCCGGCGAAACGCGGGAGGCCTTCGCCGCGCGCGCGGCGGGAACGGCGGCGGCGATCGAACCGCTCACCGCGGCCCACCTCGCCGCGCGATTCGGCGCCCGTGACGCCGACCCTGTGCGCGCGGCGCAGCTGGCGCGCCTGGTCGCGCGGCAGCGCGCGGCGGACCCGCGACGAGGAGCCCGCGGGAGGGTATGGTGGGGCCGGCTCGACCCTTGGCGCTGGTTGCGGACGCGCTGACGTGAAACCGGAGGCGGAACGTGGAGCCTGACAGGAATCCGATCGACGCCGCGCGCGATGAGGAGACCGGCCGGGACGGCGCCGGACTTTCCGAGGCCGCGGAGGTGGCCCAACGCGTCGCTGCGCGGCTCGGCGAGGCGATCGTCGGCCGCGACGACGTGATCGACCTCGTCGTCGTCGCCTGGCTCGCGGGGGGGCACGTCCTGCTCGAGGACTTCCCGGGCTCGGGCAAGACGATGCTGGCGCGCGCGCTCGGCGAGTCGCTCGACGGCGACGGCTCGCCCCTCTCGGCCTTCCGCCGGATCCAGTTCACGCCCGACCTGCTCCCCTCCGACATCACCGGCGTCTCGGTCTTCGACCCGGAGCACGCCCGCTTCGAGTTCGTGCCTGGCCCGGTCTTCGCGCACGTCGTGCTGGCCGACGAGATCAACCGGACCTCGCCGAAGGTGCAGTCGGCGCTGCTCGAGGCGATGGCCGAGCGCCAGGTCACGGTCGACAACGTGACCTATCCGCTCGACCCGCTCTTCCTGGTCGTCGCGACCCAGAATCCGCTCGGCCTCGCCGGGACCTTCCCGCTCCCGGCCCCGCAGCTCGACCGCTTCCTGTTCAAGATCCGGATGGTGCCGATCGCGCGCGAGCGCCGAGCTCGAGGTCGTCGCCAGTTACCGCCAGCGGCTCCACCCGCAGCCTTCCTCGCGGCCGAAGATCACCCGCGACGAGCTGCTCGCGGCGCGCGACGCGATCGAGCGGGAGGTCCACTTCGCGGCCGAGCTGCGGGCCTGCCTGGTCGACCTGGCACGGGCCACGCGCGACGACCCGCGGGTCGCCCAGGGGCTGTCCACGCGTTCGCTGGTCCAGGCGGTCCCGGCGCTCCAGGCGCGCGCCATGCGGCGCGGCCGGACCTTCGTCTCGACCGACGACCTGGCGGCGCTGGCCGTGCCGCTCTTCGCGCATCGGATCGTCCTGGCACCCGGCGTGGCCGACCCGGTCCCGATCGTGAGCGACGCGCTGGCCGGCCCCCTCGAGGCCGCGACGCGCGCCACGCTGCAGCGCGGCTGACCGCTCCCGCCGGCATGGGTCCGTCACCGTTTTCTGATCGCCACCCCGCCCTCGACGAAGCGGCCTGCGTGGACCGTCCCCCCAGACCGCCCCGTGCGGCTGACCTACGTCGCCGTGGTCCGGTTCGCATGCTCGGGGCTACCCCCAGCGGGCAGACCTTTCGCCCACTCACCGTAACCGCTCTGTGATCCCCACCCCGTCCTTCATGGAGCCGCCAGCCGGGCGGACTCAGGCGGCGCCGGTGAGCTTGCTGAGGATCTCGTAGCGGCGGGCCTTGACGTCGGCCTCAAAGCGGACCTTCCAGCCGTGCGGCGAGAGGTCCTTCACGCCGACGCCGGGCTCCGAGATCCGGAGCTCTTCGAGATGGAAGTCGTGGAAGCCGGCGTAGCCCGCCGGAAAGGTCCAGCCGCTCCCGCTCGGGTCGGCGTACCCCTGCTCAAGCGTCAGCAGCCGGGCCTGCTCGTCGTACAGGGTACGACTCTGTGCGAAGCGCGGTCCGCGTGGCAGCGCGGGCTGTTCCGAAGGGAAGCAGATCCAAGGACCAGCGGACGCTGCAGCACCAGGCGAGATCAGGGGGCGGCGAGTGGTTCGGGCGAGGGACTTGGCTCGGCCGGGCGCTCGTGGTCTCCGGCCTTGCACCGGGCCAGGGACGAGGTGAGACGCGTCACCAACCTGCTGGGTGCGAGGGGGCCGTTCACCTCGGGGCCGGCCGATTCGAGTATTGGGCTTTGAGCCCGTCATCGTATGTGGCCGCCTCACCGGCTCAATGAACCGCCCCAGCTCCGGGTCGTACCAGCGCGCCCCCATCTGGTAGAGGCCCGCCGTCGCCTCCCAGCGCGCCCCGGTGTAGCCGAAGGGCACGGGGAAAGTGTCGTTCGTGATCGTCGAGAAGGCCGCCACCAGCCGGCCGTAGGGATCATAGATCGCGCGGTCCGGTCCGCCGCTACGCGTCACCACCACGATCGATCCCAGCCGGTCCTGATGCGGATGGTAGACCGTTCCGGCCGGGTGCTTCGTCGACCGCACCAGCCGGCTTCCGGCCCAGACGTGGGTCCAGGTCAGCGCGGTGTCGGTCGTCTGCACCACCGCCTGCGACCCGTCGTAGATCAGCCACTCGCGCGCCGCCGTCCCCTCCTTGCGCCAAGCCAGCCGGCTGTCCGCGGTGTAGCCGTAGGTCGTCGTCAGGTCGGCGTTGCCCGGCACGCTGAGCCGCTGCGCCGACACCAGGCGGCCGAGGCCGTCGTGCTTGTAGACGTACTTCCCGCCCCCGGCCACCGGCCGCTCGTACACGAACCTCCCCGTGTCGTCCAGCACGAAGCTCAGCGTCGACCCGCCCGAGACCGGCCAGGCCGTGTACGCGTTGTCCTTGGCGATCGTCGGGCTCACCAGCGTCGTCCCCGCGCCATCCTTATGTTCGGCCCAGTTGCCCTGCTCGTCGAGATGGAAGTCGTGGAAGGCCGAGTAGCCCACCGGGAAGGTCCAGCTGCTCCCGCTCGGATCGGCGTACCCCTGCTCGAGCTTCAGCAGCCGGGCCTGCTCGTCGTAGCCGAATTGCTGGACCTGCGGCCGGCTGCTGCTCACCAGGTGCGGCCACTTGACCGACAGCACCCGGTCGTCGGCGTCGAAGGCGATCTCCTCTTCGAAGCGGACCGTCGCGCCTTCCGTCACCTGGCCGCGCGTCCGGCGGCCGGCCGCGTCCCAGTCCAGACCCTGCCAAACCGAGTCGTCCTGCGACTGGATCTTCGCCAGCCGGCCGGCCCCGACGTAGGTCAGCGTCGCGACGCTCGTCGCGCCCTCCGTGATCCCGGTCATCCGGCCGAGAGTGTCCGCGGCCAGCGCCAGCGTGGTGCCGACGGTTCCGTTCGCGGCGGGGTACTTCAGCGAGATACGCACTCCGCGCCGGTCGTAGGCCGAGAGCACCTTCCAGCGCGCCGCGCCAGACGACTCCCCGAAGCCCTCCTCCAGCGGACGGCCCAGGCTGTCGTACTTCATCCGCACGATCGCGTCGTCGTCCGCGTTCGCGCTGCCGTCCGCGTTCTCGTCCGTGCTCTTCTCCAAGCGGTCCAGCGCGTCCCAGGTCCAGGTCTGCTTCTTCGTCCCGCCGTAGTGCGCGGCGTCCGCGGCCGGCGTCGTCAGGGTCAGTTGCGTCCGTCGCCCCGCGTCGTCCCAGGTCGAGGTCTGCACGATCTGCTTGGTCCCGGGCGCGCTGCAGCTCGTCCCGGCGCGCGTGCGCGATCCACATTCGCTAGCCGCGACGGGTCTCCGCGTTCCCGTCGGCACAGATCGTCGGCCAATCAAACAGACGGACCAGCCGTCACGCTTCCTATCTACCGTGCAGTTCGTCCGTCGATGCAACTTCCGTCACCGCGAAACTGACGCCGCCGCCTTTGGAGATCGAGAAGTCGATTCTCCGGAGTCCCGAAGGAACCGTCGCGAAGAAGCCTCCCGACCACGAATCCTCGGAACACAGCCACGGCGGCGTCACTCGGTCCAGATTGCGCTTCACCAGCTCCATTCGGTCTTCGCTGAAGAAGCCCTTCCATCGTCGCATGATCCGAGCCTGCTCTCCGCCCGGATTCCCCGGATCTTGGATTGGAACGAAGCTCCTCGGCGGCGCTTGCGACGCGGTCACATCGAAGACCGCGAGCAATAGGCGGTTTTCGGCTTGGTCGAGTCTCAATCCAGTCAATGCGTAGAAGTTCTGGCGTCGAGTAGAACTGCCGTAGAGCGCGTAGGCGCTATCGTCGATAGCTCCAAAGTAGTACCATTCCATATCAGGACAAAGGCACCCCGCGTAGAGACGGCCTGAGCGGAGGAATGGCGCCGGAACCTCTACAATCGGCGCCAGCTCCCCGCACGATCGGAACTCTTTGGCGAGAAGGGGAGCTTCCTTGTAAAGCAGGTCAAGCAGCTCTCGGCGAGCCTCGTCATCGAGCACGGTCCACTTCAGATCCTTGCTGCCCGTCAGGCTCATCGTGAATCCAGGCTCGCACAGAGGCTCTTGAGGATGCGCAGACAAGCCCGTAAGGAACACGAGCGTCACAACGATCAAGCACGCCGTTGGGGTATGCACGTTCCTACTTCGCCTGGGCATGGTAGCTCCTCCAGTTTGCATGCGCTCTTGCCGGATAGGGCGATACGTCTGGGTTGCTGACCCAAGCGAGTGCTGCCGCCGTCGCGGCCCGCTCCCAAGCCGCGCCCGCCTGCGGCAGCCCGCTTGACGCTGCCACGTGCATTTCGAGAGACGACCTATCCACCACGAATCCCGCTCGGGAGAACTCCTCGGTGGCTTTCATGCCGCGCGTGAACGCCTCGGCCTCGGCCTTCAGGACGCCCGCAACGTACTTGTCCTCGCTCAATTGTCGAATGTCAGGGAACCTCCCGGTCATGTGTTGCTCGAGATGCGTTGTCTCGTGGACTATCGCTCGAGCGATATCTTCCGCCGTGTAGCCATCTGTTGTGCCCGGGAGGAGAATCGTGCGCGCGGGGATGTTGTCGCTTTCACTTCCCTCGTGATAGTAGTTCGGTGTGGCTCTGTCGCGGACGGAGAAGTGCGCGTCGTGCTGCTGCGCCAGGGCGAGGGCTTGCCGCAGCGTGGGAGAGCTGATCGCGAGCAGGTCGATCTTGTTGGCCCAAGGGCCGAGTTCCGCTCCGATGCGTTGGAAGGTCGCGATGATCGAGTAAAGGTCCGTATCCCCGCCCTGGCCTGCCGCGCCCTTCGCCTCCTGCCCGCTGGCCCCTCTCTCAGCACGTCGCTGCGCGGGCGTCTTCGGATCGTACCCGGGCTGGTCGTATGAGGGCCCCCAGTAGTCCGTCTGGTGCCTTGATCCCCAATCGAGCCAGCCGCCCGACGAGCCCGTCAGCACGTCGCTCGTCGACGTCCCGTCCACGAGGAGTTGACGCTGACTCGTCCGGTTCACCGGGCCGCCACCGATCACGGATCCCCCAACGCCCTGCCGCGCCAACCCCGTCGGATCGACCCACAGTGTCGGGCTCGACCCGACGTAGGCGTAGAGGTTCAGGCCGCCGGCCTCGCCGATCGGGTCCTGCTCGATGAACCGCCCCAGTTCCGGGTCGTACCAGCGCGCCCCCATCTGGTACAGACCCGCGGTCGCCTCCCAGCGCGCGCCGGCGTAGCCGTAGGGGATCGGCAACGGGCTCGTCGTGCTGTCGGTGGGAACGGCGACCACACGGCCGTAGGGATCGTACAGCTTCTTCTCGAGGCTCCCGTCCCCGAGCGTCCGCAGCAACACGATCGATCCCAGCCGATCCTGGTGCCGCACGTAGCTCGCGCTCTGCCCTTGATGACGGGTCGTCCGCACCAGCCGGTTTCCGGCCCAGACGTGGGTCCAGGTCAGGGCGGCGACCCCCTGGGACGGTTGCTGGATCTGCACGACGGCCTGCGACCCGTCGTAGATCAGCCACTCCCGATCCGCTGCACCGTCCTTCCGCCAGGCCAGCCGGCCGTCCGCGGTGTAGCCGTAGGTCGTGGTGCTCACGATCTGGCCCTGCGCGTTCTGCTTCTCGGCCGAGACCAGGCGCCCGAGACCGTCGTGCCGGTAGAGGTACTTCCTGGCCCCGGTCACCGGCCGCTCGTACAGGAACCTCCCCGTGTCGTCCAGCACGAACTTCAGCGGCGACCCGCCCGACACCGGCCACTCTATGTAGGCGTTGCTCTGGACGATCGTCGGTTCACAAGGATGCTTCCGCTCCCGCGCCGTCCTGATGTTCGGCCCAGTTCCCCTGCTCGTCCAGACGGAAGTCGTGGAAGGACGAGTACTGCGTGAAGGTCCACTTCGTCTCGGTCCCGTTCCAGGTCCCGTAGCCCTGCTCCACCTTCAGCAGCCGGCCTGCTCGTCGTAGTCGAATTGCTGGACCTGGGGGCGACCGCTGCTTACCAGGTGCGGCCATTTGACCGACAGCACCCGTCGTCGGCGTCGAAGGCGATCTCCCCGACGAACTGCGTGATTCCGCCAACACACCCCACCGTGCCCTCGCCGACCAGCGAACTTCCGATCTCTGCTTCACAGCATCGCGACTCCCTTGATCGTCCGCGACTTCGAGCTTCAGTCCTCTCGATCGAATCAACCGCTCCTGTCGCTGCTATGCGCACACGTCTCTGTCGATTCGATCCATCTCCTCGAACGTAAAGGGTCACCGTCCACGGGCCGATTCCCGCAACGATCGGTTCTCGAATACTGGACGCACCGTGGGGACTTAGTGCTCCAATCAGTTCGGCGACGAGTGGCCCCTGGGACCCGGTCCCCGCGAGGGCTCTCGGTCGATCACCTGCACATTTCGCGCCGTGCTCTCGACGAGCGCGTAGAGCTTTCCATACTCGAGAGCCTGGACGGCATCGCTAAGCACTCCACGTGGGAGCGGAAGACCTCGACCAGTTCAGTTCCCCGTGAGATTGGAGTGAGTGTGTTGGGCGGCGTCTCGGCCCAGAGCCCACCCTCGATCGGCGACCCTCCACACAGGACAAAGCCAGAAAAGCCGGCACCCCAACGCGACAGGAGTGTCGCCGGAGTCCGGAATGTCCGACACCGCCCGAGCCACTGAGCGGTCGGGCTGGCTGGCGGCAAGCGTGATGCTAGGCAAGCGCCGCATCGCGTCGAGTTCGACCGTTCGGTCAGCGTCAGAATGTATGAGGCTGCACATCAGAGCCATGACGACAGTAGCCGAAGCAGTTTGCAGGACCCAACCGCGCATGACTACCTCCCGTGCTGAGCGGACCGCCACGCCGTTTCCCAGTTCTGTTCGTATGTGAGTCCATTCTGCAAGACTAGTTTTCCTTTGAGGTCCCCAATATGCTGACGAAGCGATTGTGCGGACAGGCCAGCGCGAATCATCGAAAGGTACGAGGCCTCAAGAGGCACACGAAGTCCGCGAGCCCTCGGGAAGTTCGCGCGCATCAACTCTTGCTTTACGGTGATCACGCGATTGCTGCATCGGCCTCTCTGTCGCGCTTCGCTTGCTTGTATTCGGTTTCGCTCATCCCGGCAGGTCAACATGGCCAACACTCGCCTCATCCACCGCGTGCCACATCTCCTCCACCAGGTCGAGGCACTCCTGCTCATCGGTAGACTGAGATCGTATCCAGATCATCCCGACCGGTGCTGAACTGGGACGCGCCGCGTGGCCCTCGGGGTCTCCTCGAAGGTCGTATGACTCACGTCGTCCCCGATATGCACAGGAACTGGTGGCCGGATTCCAGCGAACTTCCGCGCCAGGCGATCGGCCGTACTCGAGTTCGCATACATGTCGTGGCATTGGAGAGGAATGCCCGCAGGTGACGCTGCTCCCAACCTCTCGAATGATCCGATGATCGCTTCGAAGCTGTCGGGGAACTGGCCAGCGGCTGCGGTCGCGGTCGCGCTCTCCGCCGCCCTCTTGGCCGCCCGCCGCTGCGCCGGCGTCGTCAGGCGGTACCCAGGCTCGTCCTTCGATGGACCCTAGTAGTCATCTTGGCGCCCAAAGGCAGCGTCGATCCATCCGCCCGAGCCGCCGGTCAGACAATCGCTGGTGGACCCGCCGCTGAAGGACCAGTTCATCTGCGTCATGCGGTTTCCAGAGCCGCCGCCAGCGGTTCCCACGTTGTAGCACTCTCCCTCGCCAGCCCCGTCGGATCGACCCACAGCGTCGAGCTCGACCCGACGTAGGCGTAGAGGTTCAGGCCGCCGGCCTCGCCGATCGGGTCCTGCTCGAGGAACCGTCCCAGCTGCGTCGTACCAGCGCGCCCCCATCTGGTACAGCCCCGCCGTCGCCTCCCAGCGCGCGCCGGCGTAGCCGTAGGGAACCGCGAAGTGTCGTTCGTGATTGTCGAGAAGGCCGCCACCAGCCGGCCGTAGGGGTCGTAGAGTGCGCGGTCTGGGCCGCCGCTGCGCGTCACCACCACGATCGAGCCCAGCCGGTCCTGGTGCGGATGTAGACCGTCCCGAGCCCTATTCTTCGTCGACCGCACCAGCCGGCTTCCGGCCCAGACGTGGGTCCAGGTCAGCGCGGTGTCGGTCGTCTGCACCACCGCCTGCGACCCGTCGTAGATCAGCCACTCACGCGCTGCCGCGCCCTCCTTGCGCCAAGCCAGCCGGCTGTCCGCGGTGTAGCCGTAGGTCGTCGTCAGGTCGGTCTTGCCCGGTACGCTGATCCGCTGCGCCGAACCAGGCGACCCGAGGCCGTCGTGCTAGTAGAGGTACTCCCCACCCCCGGTTACCGGGCGCTCGTACACGAACCTCCCCGTGTCGTCCAGCACGAAGCTCAGCGTCGACCCCCCGAAACCGGCCAGGCCGTGTACGCGTTGTCCTTGGCGATCGTCGAGCTCACCAGCGTCGTCCCCGCGCCATCCTTATGTTCGGCCCAGTTGCCCTGCTCGTCGAGATGGAAGTCGTGGAAGGCCGAGTACTCCGTGAAGGTCCACGTCGTCCCATCCCAGGTCCCGTAGCCCTGCTCCACCTTCAGCAGCCGGGCCTGCTCGTCGTAGCCGAATTGCTGGACCTGCGGCCGGCTGCTGCTCACCAGGTGCGGCCACTTGACCGACAGCACCCGGTCGTCGGCGTCGAAGGCGATCTCCTCTTCGAAGCGGACCGCCGCACCCTCCGTCACCTGGCCGCGCGTCCGCCGCCCGGCCTCGTCCCAGTCCAGACCCTGCCAGACCGAACCGTCCTGCGAGACGATCCGCGCCAGCCGGCCGGCCCCGACGTAGGTCAGCGTCGCGACGCTGGTCGCGCCCTCCGTGATCCCGGTCATCCGGCCGAACATGTCCGCGGCCAGCGCCAGCGTGGTGCCGACGTTCCGTTCGCGGCGAGGTACTTCAGCGACGTACGGACTCCGCGCCGATCGTAGGCCGAGAGCACCTTCCAGCGCGCCGCGCCGGACAAGTTCCCGAAGCCCTCCTCCAGCGGACGGCCCAGGCTGTCGTACATCATCCGCACGATCGCATCGTCGTCCGCGTTCGCGCTGCCGTCCGCGTTCTCGTCCGTGCTCTTCTCCAAGCGGTCCAGCGCGTCCCAGGACCAGGTCTGCTTCTTCGTCCCGCCGTAGTGCGCGGCGTCCGCCGTCGGCGTCGTCAGCGTCAGTTGCGTCCGCCGCCCCGCGTCGTCCCAACTGGAAGTCTGCACGATCTGCTTGGCCCCGGGCGCGCTGCAGCTCGTCCCGGCGCTCGTGACCGTCAGCGTGCTCAATTGCCCGCTCGACAGGTACGCGCTGACCTCCTGCCGGAAGTCCGGCAGGCAGCGCTTCGTCCGCCGGCCCTGGGCGTCGTACTCCAGCTGCGTGACCTGGTTCTCGAGCCCCGCCCCCGAGCCGTGTTCGGGACCGTCAGCGTCGTCATCCGGCCCGCGTCGTCGTAGTCGTACAGCACCTTCTGCCAGTTTCCGCTCCAGCTCTGAGTCGCTCCGACGTAGCGCTACTCCTCCGTCTTGCGGCCGAGCCCGTCGTAGACCGTCTTCGTGCTGTAGGCGTCGCCCGCAGCCGCGGACCCGAGCGGCGTCCACTGCGCCGTCGTCAGGCCCCGCGCGTCGAGCGTGCGCTTGACGATCCGCTGCGGGTCGGCGTCCTGCTTGCCCTTCAGCCGCACTTCCACCGCCCGGCCCAGGCATCGAACCCGAACTCCGTCACCCAGGTCTTCGTCCCCAGCCCGCCCGGGTCCGAGACCTCCTGCTCCGTCTTGGGCAGCTGTGGCGTCGTGACACGTTGTTCCTGGATCGTGACGCTTCTACACCACGTGTCGCTACTTCGAACCCGCGGGGACAGGCGCCTTCGTCGGTGTCCCCTTCTCCGTCTCGATCTCTCGCATTGCCGCCAGCTCGGTCATCACGTGTCGATCCGCGAAGAAGAGGAGGCGACTCCTAGACTCTGTCTCGACCTCGGATGCGCAGACGAACTCGTCCTCTGTTGCGCTCACGTATCGACTACGTACTTGACGCTGTTCAGTCGCGGCAGCAGGACAGACTCCCAAAGCCAGACCTCAAGCCGGAGATGTACGATTTCCGAGCATCCAGGCACGGCGGTCTCCGTGACACGGAAATCGAGATGTTGATGTGATTCCTCCGAGATCGTCACGCCGGCCGCTACGAGTCGCGCAGCAAGTTCTTGTCGAATCTTCTCATCTGCTTCTGGCCGGCTCATCTTGGAGATCCGGTCAAACTTGAGGCTCACCTCCGGCAGGCGCGACAGCGGTAGCTGTCGCTGACCGCCCTCGGACGCTCCAGTGAAGAGCGTACAAACAACTAGAATTATAATAACCTTTATCCACATCTTAACTCCCTCATAACCCTACTTCTATATTCCGAGTTCTCTAAGCGCCACCTTCTATTAGCTACTCTCATACTGCTCTACTACATCTTACTCATACTCTTTCTTCCCTTTTACCTTGTCAGCCTCTACCACATCTTGCTCTTATTACACTTTATCGCGAGAACCTTATCAACATACCCAATCTCTTGCGCGATATCTTAACACAACAATACAACAATTTTGTCCTAACCCCCTATGCACTCTCTTCTATCGTTATCTAAAACTCCCTACACCTACTCCACTTTTCTGCAAACCTATAACCCTAAACCCTTACCGCTACGTCTCTGTCCAGTTGTGCAAGCTACTCTTACTGCGCCTCTATCTACATCTTACCTACTAAACCACCTACAGTGAACTCTACAGTCTTTTTGTACTATTAATGACTTCAAATCTCCCATCCTAACTATTATCTTAGTGCCCTATTCACCTTATAAATCCATAGTCTCCCTTACCTTCTAGCTCTACAAAAGCTCTATCAGTCTCTCAACCACCTACTATATCTACTTTCCTTCCCTTTCTCATCCTTCTCTAACTCTAAATCATCTACCTAACACCTTCCTTCACCTTCTATCCTCTAGCTTTACCTCATCTTTGTAACCACCTTTTAACCCTCTTCTCGAGTTACTCTTATGCTCATCCGCTTACCTTTTTACCTCTCTATGCACCGTCATCTAACCATCCTCTTCTTTTTTTTTTTACATTCGCATGTACGTAACTCTGTCTCCTTTTTTATCTTCTTCTCCTTCTGCTGAGCGTATCGCCATAATCAGCTCTGCTTAAACGCTAACCTTCACTCTGTTAGGTCTCGCGCCAGCCCCGTCGGATCGACCCACAGCGTCGGGCTCGACCCGACGTAGGCGTAGAGGTTCAGGCCGCCGGCCTCGCCGATCGGGTCCTGCTCGATGAATCTCCCCAGCTCCGGGTCGTACCAGCGCGCCCCCATCTCGTACAGTCCCGCGTCGCCTCCCAGCGCGCGCCGGCGTAGCCGTAGGGGATCGCGAATGTGTCGTTCGTGATCGTCTAGAACGTCGCCACCAGCCGGCCGTAGGCGTCGTAGAGCGCCCGTTCCGGGCCGCCGCTGCGCGTCAACACCACGATCGAGCCCAGCCGGTCCTGGTGCGGCTGGTAGACCGTCCGGCCGGGTGCTTCGTCGAGCGCACCAGCCGGCTTCCGGCCCAGACGTGGGTCCAGCTCAGCGCGGTGTCGGTCGTCTGCACCACCGCCTGCGACCCGTCGTAGATCAGCCACTCCCGCGCCGCCGCGCCCTCCTTGCGCCAGGCCAGCCGGCCGTCCGCGGTGTAACCGTAGGTCGTCGTCAGGTCGGCCTTGCCCGGCACGCTGATCCGCTGCGCCGAGATCAGGCGGCCGAGGCCGTCGTGCTGGTAGAGGTACTTCCCGCCCCCCGCTACCGGCCGCTCGTACACGAACCTCCCCGTGTCGTCCAGCACGAAGCTCAGCGTCGACCCGCCCGAGACCGGCCAGGCCGTGTACGCGTTGTCCTTGGCGATCGTCGGGCTCACCAGCGTCGTCCCCGCGCCGTCCTTATGTTCGGCCCAGTTGCCCTGCTCGTCGAGATGGAAGTCGTGGAAGGCCGAGTAGCCCACCGGGAAGGTCCAGCTTCTCCCGCTCGGTTCGGCGTACCCCTGCTCCAGCTTCAGCAGCCGGGCCTGCTCGTCGTAGCCGTATTGCTGGACCTGCGGCCGGCCGCTGCTCACCAGGTGCGGCCACTTGACCGACAGCACCCGTTCGTCGGCGTCGAAGGCGATCTCCTCCTCGAAGCGGACGTCGCGCCCTCCGTCACCTTGCCGCGCGTCCGCCGGCCCGCCGCGTCCCAGTCCAGACCCTGCCAAACCGAGTCGTCCTGCGAGTCGATCTTCGCCAGCCGGCCGGCCCCGACGTAGGTCAGCGTCGCGACGATCGTCGCGCCCTCCGTGATTCCGGTCATTCGACCGAGAGTGTCCGCGGCCAGCGTCAGCGTCGTGCCGACGGTCCCGTTCGCGGCGGGGTACTTCAGCGAGATCCGCGCCCCGCGCCGGTCGTACGCCGAGAGCACCTTCCAGCGCGCCGCGCCCGACGACTCCCCGAAGCCCTCTTCCACCGGCCGGCCCAGGCTGTCGTACTTCTTGCGCACGATCGCGTCGTCGTCCGCGTTCTCGCTGCCGTCCGCGTTCTCGTCCGTGCTCTTCTCCAGCCGGTCCAGCGCGTCCCAGATCCAGGTCTGCTTCTTCGTCCCGCCGTAGTGCGCGGCGTCCGCCGTCGGCGTCGTCAGCGTCAGTTGCGTGCGGCGCCCCGCGTCGTCCCAGGTCGACGTCTGCACGATCTGCTTGGTCCCGGGCGCGCTGCAATTCGTCCCGGCGCTCGTGACCGTCAGCGTGTTCAGCTGCCCGCTCGACAGGTACGCGCTCACCTCCTGCCGGAAGTCCGGCAGGCAGCGCTTGGTCCGCCGGCCCTGGGCGTCGTACTCCAGTTGCGTGACCTGGTTCTGGAGCCCCGTCCCGGAGGCCGTGTTCGCGACCGTCAGCGTCGTCATCCGACCGGCGTCGTCGAAGCCGTACAGACCTTCTGCCAGGCCCCGCTCCAGCTCTGAGCCGCTCCGACGTGGCGCCACTCCTCCGTCTTGCGGCCGAGCCCGTCGTAGACCGTCTTCGTGCTGTAGGCGTCACCCGCAGCCGCGGACCCGAGTGGCGTCCACTGCGCCGTCGTCTGGCCCCGCGCGTCGAGCGTGCGCTTGACGATCCGCTGCGGGTCGGCGTCCAGCTTGCCCTTCAGCCGCACCTCCACCGCCCGGCCCAGGGCGTCGAACCCGAACTCCGTCACCCAGGTCTTCGTCCCCAGCCCGCCCAGGTCCGAGACCTCCTGCTCCGTCTTCGCCGTCGCCAGGCCGGCCGCGTTGCGCACCAGCGTCGTGACGTTCCCGAGCGGATCGGTGACCTGGCGCCGGCGGCCCAGCCCGTCGAACTCGTCTTCGTGATCCGCCAGGTCGTGTCCGTCAGTCCAGGTGCGGCGGAACCACCGCGCGATCGCGCACGTCGTAGCCCACCCGGCTTGCCAGCACCTCGCAGACCGCGCCGTCCGTGCAGCTGGTCGGGATCGTCGGGCCGGTCTTGCTCCACCGCGTCCGGCTCTCGTAGGCCCGGCCCCGCGTGTCGTAGAGGGTCTCGTCCCAGGACAGGATCGTCGACTCGCTGTCCGGCGTGCCGAGCACCTTGCGCAGCGTCACGCGATCCTCCACGTCGTACGTCAGCAGCGTCTGGCGCAGCCAGTTGCCGTTGGCGCATGTCGGCAGTCCGCCGACGATGCCAGGCACGCGGCAGGCTCGCTCATCCCGTATCCGCTCGTGGCCATCGTCGTCTCGGTACATCGTCGAAATGACCTTGTCGCTGCTCGCTTCGGCGCGTACTTGCTCCCAGTCCAGCAGGCCGGTCGTCGCGTTGTACCAGAACTCGTGCACCACGTAGTCACCGGGGAGCGGGGGGTCGTCGTCGTCCGGCGGAGGAGGAGGATCTGCCCCGTTCCAGGCCACAGCGTAGGCCTCCTGCCGCTGCGGTCGATCGAGCTCGTCAAAAAAGACTCCATCGATCTTCCACTTCCTCGACACGAGACGTGTCTCTTCTTGGACCACGTGGCCGAAGGCATCGTGCGCGAAGCGGCGCTCGGTCGAGACACCCGACCCCGTCCACGGCCGCATCCGCGCTTGCCGTCTCCCAACTCCTCTCGCTCGTCAGCAGGCCCGACGCCCCGTAGGTGTATTCCACGAGGGCGTAGATGCGTGTTCTCGTCGCGGTCGCTCGTCTTGTCGATCCGCTTCTGATCACGCGGCCCGCCGCATCGTGGTGGTATTCGACGTTCGTCTAGGGCCTCTCTCGCTGCGCGGCATCTGACTCTCGCTCTTCGTCCAGCCTCGGAAATCTCGCTTCGTCTCGTTCACCACCCAACGCTCCCTGCTGCCTCTCCCGTCCAGCAGCCGCGCCTCCTGCGTCGGCTGTCCCCAGCGGTCGTAGGTCGTTCCCTCGTGCGTGCGCTCGACATAGTCTGTCCAGCCGCCTGATCGTCTACATGTGCGAGGCCAACCGGCCCACGCTCTTCCGCTTCCGTCCTGTCCAGCGCGCCCAGCTCGTTCGGAGCCTAGTAGGTGAAGCGTTCGCGCGTCACACCCTTCCCGAGATCGCCGGGCTCGGTGTCGGGATGATCGATCTGGGTCAGCCAGCCCTGCACTCTGTAGGTATAGCGCGTAACCGGCCGCTGCAGCGGGCTCTGCGTCACCAGCGCCCCCGTCGAATCGACGACCTGCTTCGCGCCCCGGCCCTGTCTCCTGACCTTCGCCAGCCACGGCCACGCGGCCTTCGCGCTCCCGGTCCCGGCGTACGCCTCCGGCCGGGCGTGATCCCCCAGCGCGTGAAATAGGCCGCCAGCGCCGCGTCCGCACCGGGCGCGGCCTTCATCCAGCCGAAGAGCGTCTCCGTTGCCTGGGACTTGAGAACGCTTCCGCTCTTCATGAGACAGCCGTCCGTCTCTCCACCCGTCACCCCGCTCGGAGCCAGCGTCCGCCAGACCTCGTTCGTCACGGGATCGATCTCGTAGCAGGTCCACTGCTCCGTCCCGCCAACCAGCGAAGGCGACGCGATTTCGCCGAACTTGATCGGGTGTTCGAGGTGTAGTCCCCACTGATCCGCGCCGTAGACCCAGCGCTGCTCCTTGCCGGAGGGGTAGATCGCCCTGTTCATTCGGCCGAGTGGTCGTACTCCAAGCGCATCACGGACCCATCGGGCCGCGTGACCGAGTCATGTGGCCTAAGTCGTCGTACTCGTGGATCGAAACGCGCCCGCCGGAGTGCACGGTCACGCGCTTGACGGCATCGGACGCCCCCTCGATCGTTTGATACTCGTAGCTGAAGGTCGTTGACTCCACGGTGCCGTCCCCATTCGCGTCGGGGGTGCGGATCTCGGACACGCGGTCGGCTTGCGCGAAGCCATCCCAGGGGCTCGTATCGAGGAGCTGCTGATCAGGGCGTCCGCGCCGTCGCGCACTTCGTCAGATCCCGCTGCCCGTTGTTGTAGGTGTAGGTGTAGTGCGCCACGGCGCCTCGGCGGACCCTCCCACCTCGGCGAACCACACCCGTTCGGGCAGGCCGGACGCCACTCCGTTTTCTTCGGGCACCGTTCCATGTTCGAACCGCACCCGGCGCTGGCGCTGGGTCGCGCCGTCCCACTGCGTGGCCAGGGCCGACTGGATGCGGTGCGTCAGTTGCGGGCCGCATTCGGCTTCTTCAAAGGTCAGGCGCCCGATCTCGGTCGGAGCGCAGGTGGCGGCTCCGAGAGGGTTGGTGGTCGGATCGTTGTCGCAGCTCCACAGGCTGACCGTCGGTACTTTCGCGCCTTGTAATACCGAGCCAGCGGGAGCACAGGCCGGCTTCGCGGCAGCCCATGCGATGGAGATCGGCGTCGCCCCCGGACGCGTGACGCGCGTGACGCGTCCGTCGAAGAGCCCGTTGTCCTTACCAGCCGGATCGTAGAGCTGCATCACCGTGCCGTCGAGGGCGCGCCATTCCGCCGTCTGCGCATCGATCCGGCGCAGGACGCCCAGGTCGAACTTCACGAAGTCGCCTCGTTCGGGCACCCTGAGATCCACGATCGCGCCGTTTGCCAAGTGCAGTTGCCCCGCGCCGGGCGCCCCCCACAGGCGCTCATCCACGTAGGAACCGACCACCCCGTCCCGAGGACGCCCACCTCATAGGACTGACTCCGATACGTCCGGGACAACGAGAGATCGAGGCCGTGACCGGGGAGGACGAGGTCGGTGACCGTCAGCAGGAACTCCCCGTTCGAGAGCGTCACGCCGAGCGGGTGCGTGTCAGCGTTGCGGATCGGCTCCCGCGGATGCGACGCGTAGCCCGATCCGGAGCCCGCCGCTTCACCCCCACCACCGCTCCGGCAAGCGGGCTCGGCGGGGCGGCAGCCCGATTCATACATGGCGCCGCCCTCCATGTAGCGGGCCTGGCCGCACTTGATCGAGACGGCGCCCCCGACGACCTGACAGCCCGGGTCCACAGCTCGCTGGGTCTTCGCCACCGGCGCGCTGGCGGCGGGAAGCCCCCACTCGTCCTCGAGGAACGACGGCTCGGGCAGCGCCGCGCGCACGCGCGCCATCTCGGCCGTCGGCAGGTCGTCCGCGACCAGTCCGCGGCTCAACTCGACCGGCTCGGGAAGGCGCAGGCCGGACCGCGTGCGCAAACCGCCGAGCTGCAGCGTGGGCGCGGCCGGGAATCCGTCCACGACCCGCAGTGCCGGACGCAGCTCGTCCCGGTCTGCAAAGCGCCGGCCGCTCAGTTCCGTCCGCCACGCTCCCGAGTCGGCGGCCGCGACCAGCTCCAGGTCGGTCCCTCGCCACGCCGCCCCGGCCAGGGGCAGCCCGCGCGACGGATCGTCGAGGTCCTGTATCAAGCGCGTCTCCGCCACCAATTGCCCCGCGTCGCTCCAAGTGCGGCTCAGCGCCGAGCGTCCATGGCCGCCGGGCGCCCAGCGGAAGCGCCGTCGCTCATGCCGCGTGCCGTCCGGCAGCTCGAACACCCCGCGCACCTGCTGATCGGCGTCGAACTCCACCTCGACCGTCCTGGGCTCGCTGCCGAAGTCCAGCCGGCGCACCAGCGAGGCGGCCGACCCACCGACGGGTGCGTCCGTCCACGCGTAGACGTGAATCCCTGCAGAGCCCGTGACCTCGAGCGGTCGTCCGACGCGGTCGAAGCGGTAGAAGCGCTCCTCCGGCGCGCGCGACGCCGTCGTGCGCCGGCGGCCGGCGAGCTGGCCCAGCGGCGTCCAGGCGAGCGTCTCCTCGTAGTCGGTCGCCGGGTCGCCCGTCACCTGCTTGGCGACCAACCGGCCCAGGATGTCCCAGGCATGGGTGGTGGTCCGCGGCAGTGCCCCGGCCACATCGACGACCTCGACCACCTGGCCCATCGCGTCCCGCGTCAGCGTGCTGATCCTGGAGGACCACGCTGCCGTTCTTCTTCTCCAGGAACCCCACGATCCGGCCCGCAGCGTCGCGCGCTGGACCATTCCTCAAAGACATCCGAGCCCGGCGCCGTGCTTCCGATACGTGACCCAGCCCGACCACGGATCGAACGTCACGGCGCTCGGCGCGGCACCCGTCGGCGACACTGCGATCGCGCGGCCCCATTCGTCCCGCGTCACGCTCGTCGGGCCTTCGCCGGACAGGGTCCGACGGACCAGTTGCCCGGCCAAGTCCCAAGTCCACTCGACCGTCTGCGCCGTGGCGTCGCCCGACAGCTCCTGCGTCATCGTCCGCAGCAGGCCGCAACCGTCCCAGGTGTAGGTCCACCGGTCCTCGGCGGTGCCGTCCCCGTCGGCGACGACCTGCCGGGCCTCGGTCAGCCGGCCGGCCGTGTCCCAGGTGTAGAGCTCGGCCTCCCCGCCGGGCAGATCCCGCCGCGTCAGCCGGCCCGCGGCGTCCCAGGTCGAAGCGACGATCGGGCCGCCTGGCAGCTCCTGCTCCACCAGCCGATTCGCGCCGTCGTAGCTGAAGTGCCAGGTCCGCTGTTCGGCGTCGGTCTTCGAGGCCAGGCGGTTCGCGCGATCCCAGGCGTACGTCCACGACGATCCCGCGGGGTCGATCACCCGCCACAGCCGCCCCGCGGAATCGAAGTCGCGCTGCGTCACCCCGCCGGCAGCGTCTTCGTGACGCTCGAGCTGGCCGTCAGCCCGCCAGAAGTACTTCGCCACGCCGCCGTTCGGGGCGTGGACCTCGGTGATCGCGCCGAGCGCGTTGCTGAGGTAGAGCCACTGCTGGCCCAGTGGGTTCGTCGTCGCGGCCAGCGCGCCGCTGGCCGCCCAGGCGAACTGCCAGTCCGACCAGGCGTCGGGCCCGGTCGGCCAGCGCAGCTTCGCCAGCCTCCCGGCGGCATCCCACTCCAGCCGGATCTCGGGCTGGATCGTGCCCCCGGCGAGCGCCGGCGGGTGGATCGTCGCCAGCTCGCCGTGCGGTCCATAGGTGTACTCCGTCCGCCGCGTCGTCTGCGCAGTCACGGGGACGACGACGGCGAGCAGATCGCCGGTGGTGGCGTGGCGCTCGTACTGCACGACGGCCTCGGCCGTTCCGTCGCCGTTCGGATCGCTCCCCTCCGCGATCAGCCGACCCGCGCTGTCGTACGTCAGCGTGCTCGCGGCGCCGACAGGGTTCACCGAGCGCACCAGCCGCCCCGCCGTGTCCCACGCAAAGGTCCAGACCGGCGTCCCGGCGGCCACCGGCGGCGCCTGGTAGCGCGTCACCCGATGGCCCGTATCGTGCTGGAACAGGTGCACGCCGCCCGCACCGTCCGTGATCTGCGTCACGTCGGCGCGCGTCGCGTCGCGCTGGATGATCGTCGCGTTCCCCTCGGGGTCGACCAGGCGCGTCGTCGTGCCGCGGGTGTCCTTCTCGTAGATCCAGGTGTCGCCCAGCACGTTGCTCACCAGGGTCCGCGCCGTCTCGTAGGCGTAGTCGGTCCGCACGGTGAAATGCTCGACCCGCGTGGCCCGGCTGCTGCCATCGATCGTCAATTGGAACGCGCGCCGCCCGAGGGGATCGGTGATCTCGATGATGTGCTGCGCGCCGTCCCAGTCGTAGGTCCAGGTCGCGCCCGACACCCCGGTCGCACTGAGCAACTGGCCGGCCGTGTCATAGCTCAGGCTCACCGCTCGCCCGATCGAATCGACGATCCCCACGATCCGCGTGCGCGGGACCCCCGCCGGGGCCGAGGCGCCCCACATCGGTCGATCGAAGCGGATCCAGTGCCCGTCGGTGGAGTCGATCCGCTCGAGGTACACCAGCGTCTCCGGCGCCTCCCCGACGCGGTAGCTCAGCGTGATCGCGTTGCCCGAGGCGTCCTCCTCCTTCGTCAGATAGTAGTTGCTGTCTCCGGAGAGATGGCTGTACGTTCGCAGCCGTCCGTTGCTCAGCCGGACCTTGAACCCGCCCTGCCCGTTGGGCACCATCGCCCCGAACTCCGACGGCCGATCCGGCGCCGGGAAGTACTTGCCCGTCGCCGGGTCGAGCGCGTAGGGCACCACGCCACCCAGGTCGGTGAGCAGCAGGAAACCGGTCGGCGTCGGCAACAGCGCGGAGGTCGGCTGCAGGATCCAGTTCGGGCCGAGATCGCGCGACATCCGCGGCTCGTACCCGATCGGCACCCCGGGTAGCGAGGCCAACAGCCCCGCGTCGTAGACCCGGCCCACCGTCAACGGCACCCGCGACGGCAGCGACAGGTCCGTCACGCGGAACCCGAACCGCCCGCTCGCGGTCTGCACGAAGCCGTGCCGCAAACCGTCCGTCGGGTCGCGGTCCAGCGGCTTCAGCGGGAACGTGTCGGCCGCTGACGGAATCGTCGCGTGGCCCAGCGCGCTCGGGATCATCGGCAGCCCGGCCGCGAACTGCTGCAGCGGATCGGGCGCGCCGGGCGAGCCCGGGCCGGCGCTCTCCTGGCTCCAGCCGTGGCCTACCGCGGCAACGAACAGCACCGCCAGCGTTGCGGCGCCCCTCCGCCAGCGCGCTCGATCAGCGTGACGAAGCGCTTGCCGTGCCCTTCCGGCCGGATTCGTGGCGCGATCCATCCCTGCACTCATCGAACCCCCTCCCCTGGCCGCACCAACTGCCGGTGGGCCGCACGCTCCCCCTCGTCGCCTCGCGGCCAACGCACACGCGGGCGGACGATCCCCGGCAGGGGAGTCCGGCTGCGCTCCGTGGACGGATCGAGGAAGTCGAAGGACGGCCGACGGGGCCGTCGATCACGAGCTTGTCTGTGGGCCCTGGGGCACCGCAGTTTCCTGCGCGCTCCGCTTCATCCCTGCCGTTTCCCCCCGGCGGGTACGTGCGCGCCGTCGGCAAGCCTCCCCCCGGAGGCGCGTCGGCGGGGAGAGGTCCCCCTTCCCGATGCCGACGCTTGTGGCCGACGCGCGAGAGAGATCACGAACCGAGACGCCATGTCAAGCTGGTCCGTGTGACAGATCGAACATCCTTACGCGGTTCGAAGGGCGGGTAACCTCAAACCTCGGCGCCGGCTCTCAGGAAGGGGGGCGCACACCGGTTGCCGCGTCCGGCCATCCTGTCCGAACCGATGCCGGATTCCGGCAGAGGGGTTCCCATCTCGGGATCCGCTGCGCTGCGGCATCGTTCGCGATGGTTCGCCCGGGCGCGACGCGACGTGTGGCATCGCTCTTGCCTCTCCTCGGGACGAGGAGGCACGGAACGATGACCACGAGGACGCTGTTTCACGGGTTCGCGGTGCTCGCGCTGGGGTTGACCGCCGCTGCGGGAACCTCCCAGGCCGCCGCAACGCTCGGTGCGGAAGTCGCCGGGCCGGTCGTGATCGGCGACCAGCTCTTCCCGGGCGGTGCGGTGGTGCTCCGCCCGATCGGCACGGGAAGTCTCGTCCAGGTCCTCATCGACGGACGCCCGGTGGCCAGCGTCTTCCGCGAAGGAAGCGCCGGGCACCTCCCGGGCGCCGCCTCCCGACTGGTGCTGCACGAGGATGCGCGCGGCCTGACCCATCTCGTCGGCGTGCGCCACGGCTCTCCCGCTTCCTCGCGCTCGGCCCATCAGCCGCTGCGCGTCGCGACCGTGGCTCCCGGCCTCGTGACCGTGCAACCCTACGAACCGGGACCGCCGCGCGACGAGACGCGCGCCGCTCGCTGAAACGAATTCCAGACCTGATCCCTCTCCCCCTCCCTCTCCCTCTCCTCTCGGCCACGGCCCGGGTCCCGTCGCGCGGGGCCCGGGCCGAGCTCTTTGGGGCCGGCCGCCGGGCCGCGTATCCTCGTTCCGTGCCCGCCCCCGGCCCGTTCTCCCGAGCCCGTCGCCGCGCGCGCGCCCTCGCGGCCGCGCTGGCGCTGGCCCTGGCGTGGACCGCGCCGCTCGCGGCCGAGCCGCCGCACGGCTCGGCGCACCCGCCCGAGGACGAAGCGGAAGCGCTTCGTGCCGCGCAGGAGGGGCGCTTCGTCCGGGCCCGCGAGCTGGCCGAGCGCACGCTCGCGAGCAACCCGCGCTCCGCGGTCGGCGAACTGGTGCTGGGCCGCGCGCTGCACGACGGCGAAGGGAACACTCCGCTCGCGCTCGTGCATTTCCGGCGCGCGCTCGCGCTCACCGAGTCGCGCGGCGGGGTCGCCCGGCCCGGGATGGAACGCTGGCACCGCGAAGCGCTGTACCAGCTGATGTGGGCCGCTTCGGATCTCGGGCGCTTCGAGCAGACGCTCGACTACTCCGCGCGGGTGCGCGAGCTCTACGATCCCGACCTTCACGGCCTCGACGTCTGGCCGCTGATGAAGCTCGGTCGCGAGGACGAGGCGCGCGCCGCGGCGGCGCGCGCGCTGGCCACCGGGGATCCGCTGGAGGAGGTGATCGGCCGGAACGGACTGTGCGCGCTCGACGGCTACCCGGCCTGCGTCACGGTGCTCGAGGCGGTGCGGCGCTTCGACCTGCCCGCCGGGCTCGCCCTGCGCAACGCCGCGGTCGCCGCACAGGACGCGGGACGCTTCGACGAGGCCGAGCGGCTGCTGCTCGAGTCGACCCGCGTTCCCGACGAGGAAGCCAACCCGTGGCGCGACCTGGCGTCGCTCTACGCGGCCGAGGGGCGGCTGAGCGAGGCCGTCGCCGCGGCGCGCGCGATGGCCCTCGCGGTGCGCGCCACGCCGCGCCGCATCCAGCAGTACACGCGCTCGCAGGCGCTGTTCACCTCGTCTCAGGTGCTGTTGCTGGCCGGCCACCCGGACCGTGCGCTGGCCGCGGTCGGCCACGCGCTCGACGAGCCCGATCGCGCGGCGCACTGGTCGGGCAGCGAAGAGGCGACGATCGCCGAGTCGGCGCTGCTGGAGCGCGCCATCCGCAGCACGCTGGCCGAGCTGCTCGAGGAGCGGGCCGACGTCTGCGGCTGGTCGGCGCTGGTTCCGGCGCGCGCAGCGGCTGCCGGCCAGCGGCTGCGCGCCTGGTACGCCGGCCGGCGCGTCGTTCCGGTGCTGCTCGCCGGCGGCCTCGAAGCCACCAACGAATCGACGGCCGAGGCGCCGCAGCTCGCCGCGCCCCCCTGGCTGCAGCTCGACGCGGTCGCGCTCGTCGGACCCGCGGCCGTCCGGCGCCTGGTCGACACCTGGCTGCGCGAGCCGCTCGAGCCGCCTGCCGGGCAGCCGCCCGAGCTGCGCGCCGCCTACCTGGCGGCGCTGCGCGCCGAGGCGGTCTGCGTCGCCGGCGACGATGCGGGGTGCCTCGCGGAAGGCGCGGCCGCGCGCGCCGCTCTCCCCGCGGAGGAGGTGCTGCTGCGCGTGCGGCTCGCCGCGCGGAGCGGGGCCGCGGCGTGGCGCCTCGGGCGGGTCGACGAGAGCGCGAACTCCTTCGCCGAGGTGCTCGACCACGACCCCGGGGCGTTGCGGCGGCTCGGGCTGGCGCTCCCGGCCGCAGCCCGGCCGGGCGGCGATCCGACCGTCGGGCGCGCCGCCGGGCGCGCACTCGGCTCCCGGCGTTTCGAGCTCGACCCGGCGGCCCCGTTCTCGATCGGCGACGCCGGCGGACGGCTCTGCCTGTTCGCGCGTGGCGACGCGGTGCTGGCCTGCGCCACCCCGGCCGACGCCGCGGCGATCGAAGGCTGCAGCGACGACCCGGCGGCGAAGCTGGCAGCGGCGTTGCTCGACGCCGCCTTCGCGCCGCGGCTGGAGATGTCGCAGCAGGACCTCACGACCCTCGACGGGACGGCGGTGGCGGAGCGGCGGGTCGACCCGCGGGCGCTGGAGCTGCTGGCGCCGGGGCCGGAGCGCTGAGCGGCACGAACCCGGCGGCCTCGAGGATCTCGAGCGCGCGCCGCGGATCGTGCGGTCGCGCGCCCAGCGCGCGGTGCGCCTCCCAGACCGCGTCGCCGAGCGAGCCGCGGTCGTCCTTCGCGCGCGCGCGCCCCTTGAGACCGGCCCGCGCCCAGCCGTCGACGACGACCGCGAAGCGCCCGCCGGTCATCGCGTAGACCTCGATCGGCTCGCGGCGCGAGGCCACGATCCAGCGCAGCTCGGCCAGTCCGCCATCCTGCCAGAGGCCGCGTCCCGCCGCGCGCGCGGCGAGTTCCAGCTCGCGGTAGCGCGGCTTGCGCGCGAAGTCGTAGCGCTCGAACGCGCGCGCCAGGCCGGCGCCGATCAGTTCGGCCCCGGCGTCCTTTCCGTCCGGCGTCTCGACGTACGCGAGGAACCGGCCGTACTTGTCGTCCCCCGCGCCGGGGTCGGCCACCAGCGTCACCGTCCCGCCCGCCACGAGGCGCACCAGCGCCGCGCGCGCCTCCGCGGCGAGGTACTGCGGCTCGGCCTCGGGGTGCCGCTCCTCGGGCGTGTCGATCCCGATCAGCCGCACGGTGAACGCACGGCCCCGGTCCTCGACGACGAGCGTGTCGCCGTCCTTGACTTCCTTCACGGTCGCGGTGGCGGGGAGCGCGACCGCCGTACCGGCCCGCGGCGAGGACGGCTTGGCCGGCGCGGCCGCCGGCGTTCGCGCCGCGAAGAGCACAGCGCCCGCCGCCGCCAGCACGAGACCTGCTGCACCGATCCTCATCGCCCCTCCCGCCGCGCGATCGCCTTGCCCCCGGGACGATTCGCGGGCTACGCTCCCCGCGCATCATGCACGACGCTGCCGGTCACGACCATGCGGATCACGCTCGCGAGGCCTCCGCGGGACGGAGCGCGCGCGCCCGCCTTGCGTTCGGCCTGGCACTGACGCTGGCCTTCGCCGCCGTCGAGGCGGTCGGCGGGTTCCTCTCGGGCTCGCTGGCGCTGCTCGCCGACGCGGTCCACATGCTGGCCGACTCCGCCGCGCTGGTCCTGGCACTCGTCGCCGCGGTGATCGCGACCCGCCCCCACACCGCGCGCTTCACCTTCGGCTTTCACCGCGCCGAGGTGCTGGCCGCGCTGGCCAACGCCGTGCTGCTCTGGCTGCTGCTCGTGCGGATCGCGTACGAGGCGGTGCTGCGGCTGGCCGGTCTCCGCCCGGTCGAGATCGACGGGCGGCTGATGCTGATCGTCGCGTCGATCGGCTTCGTCGTGAACCTCGTGGTCCTGCTCGTGCTGCGCCACCGGGGCGGCCACGGCCACGCTCACGCCGACGGTCCCGGTCAGGCCCGCGACGACGACCTCGCGCGGAATCTCAACCTGCGCGCCGCCGTGATCCACGTGCTGGGCGACCTGCTCGGCTCGGGCGCGGCGATCCTCGCCGCGCTGGCGATCCTGGCCTTCGGCTGGAGCTGGGCCGACCCGGCCGCGAGCCTCGCGGTCGCGGCGCTGATCGCCGTCTCGGCCTGGCGGATCCTGCGCGAGGCGGCGGAGGTGCTGCTCGACGTCGCGCCGGCGGGCAAGGACGCGGCGGCGATCGAGCGCGCGCTCGTCGCCGAGGCCGGAATCTCGGCGGTTCACGACCTGCACGTCTGGTGCGTCACCCCCGGGCGCGTGGCGCTGTCGGCGCACGTCCGGATGTGCAGCGGGGACGAGCCCCAGGCCACGCTGGCGCGGGTCAACCGCCTGCTCGCCGTCGCGGTTCGACATCCACCACACGACGATCCAGCTCGAGCCGGAGCGCGGAGTCGAGGACTGGGCGCGCCTGCCGAGCCACCCGGGGCAGGGCTAGCGAACCGAGAGCAGCCGCTTGGCGTGCGATCGACCTGGGGACATGCGCGGGCGCGCGATTCGTAGGACGCGAACGGGCGCTACTCTTCCTCGTCGATCCACTGCCGCCAACTGGCGCCGCCCTTCTCTTCCTCATCCTCGCGCGGGCGCCCGGTGGGCACGCGGTCGCGGTCGAACTCGGCCTTCTTCTTGGGCACGGTGCGCGGGCGGCGCTCTTCCGTCGGCAGCGGTTCAGGCGGCGGCATCGGCGCGCCGCGCGGGCCGCGGAACCCACCGGGGCGCGGTCCGCCGGGACCGCTGCCGGGTGGGCGCGGCGGACGATCGCCGAAACCGCCGGGACGCGGCGGGCGGTCGCCGAATCCGCCGGGGCGCGGGCCGGACGGCCTCGCCCCCGGGGGCGGGCCCTCGCCGCGCTCGCGCGCCTCGTTGACCACGAGCGGACGGCCGCCGAACGAGCGGCCGTTCATCTCCACCGCCGCCTTGGCCGCGATTTCGTCCGAAGCGTACGAGACGAAAGCGAAGCCGCGCGGACGCTGGGTCTCGCGGTCCATGACGATGTGGACGTCGGTGACGTCGCCGAGCTCCGCGAACAACGCCCGCAGTTCGTCAGCGGTGGCGGTGTAGGGGAGGTTTCCTACGAAGAGTCGCTTACCCATGATCAGACGTTGAACCCGGTCGTGGCCTCGCCTTGGCGGCAGCTGCTGTCCCGGCACGCGCCGGGCTCCTCCCCCCCTCAACGAGATGGGCGGGAGAATCTAACCTGTCGGGGGGGTCCCGGTCCACCCCCTCGGGCGGGCGCCCGTCCCGGCTGCGCGACCCCGGGTACAATCGGCCCATCTCTCGCGCCTGGAAGCGCATGGGGCCTGGTGGCCCTCCCGGTCTTCAAAACCGGTCGCGTGGTCGGTCGCACCGGTCACGGGTGGGTTCGATTCCCACACGCTTCCGCCACCTCGGCGGGCCGTGGTTCAGCCGGCGCTCCCTCCCGCCGGTGGATCGCCGTCGGCGGTTCCGGGCGGGGGCGGGGGCCAGGGGAGCGCGGCCGGGGGGCCAGCACTCCCTGGATCCGCGGCGGGCGACGGCGGGTTCGGCGACAAACCGGCTCCCGATGTCGGCGGCGGCGGGGGCATCGGCGGGATGTCGTAGCGCGGCGGCGGGGGCGGGGGTGGCTGGCGGCGCGCGAGCACCACTCCGAGCATTCCGCCGGCGGCCCCCAGGAGGGCCCCGACGCCGACGCTCGTGACCAGCCCGGCGAGGAACCAACCCGGCCCGCTGGAGGACTCGAGTGCTCCCAGCTGGTCGATCAGCTCGCGTGCCTCGGCGTCACCGTAGCGCGCGAGCTGATCGACCCAGCCTTCCGTCCACGAGCTCATGGCGGCGTTCCAGAGCGCCCCGAGCACCGACCGCCCCGCCCCGGCCAGGGCCCCCGCAAGGGCCCCGATCAGCGCCCCGCGCTCGATCGGCGGGAAGCCCGCCGAGCGCGTGTACATCGCGCCGGCGATCGCCCCGGCGATGACGGCGTTGAGGCAGAAGAGGCAGCAGCACGGCGGGACGACCGCCAGGACCGCACCGACGAGCCCGCCGACCAGCACCGGAACCGTGTAGTTCGCCTGCGACGTCGTCTGGGTCATGGGGCGCCTCGCTCCGGCCGGCCGCACGCGACCGCCACGCGGATCATAATTCCTCAGCGGCCCGCTCCGGGCCCCGCCGCCGAGGATTCAGGACCGCTTGTCCGACGCCGCTTCCCGCTCTGCCGGCCCACCGGCCTCCCCGGCACGCGCGCCGTGGGTCCGTGCGGCAATCGCGCTGATGCTCGTCTCGGCGATCGCGACCTCGGGCCTCTTGCGGTCGTTTCACGCCGGCACACCGCGCTGGCCGGGCCTGCCGGACGCGGTCTCCAGCCTGCTCTTCACCGCGTTCTTCCTGCTTCTGATGCTCGAACTCGCCGGCCGCCGCCGCGACCTCGATCTCTGGAGCGACCCGCCGAGCCCCGACGAACCGACGATGGCCCAGCTCCTGCCGCTGGTCGTCGTCCTGCTCGGCGAGAAGTGGATCACGAGTGATCTCCTGACCGGGGCGTTCGACTGGATCGGACCGCACTCCGCCGCCCCTCGGATGGCGGACGCGCTGTACCGGCTCTGGACGGGTCTCGGGCTGCTCGGCGCCGCGTTCGCTCTCCTGCCGGTCCTGCGGCAGGTCTACCCGCGCCTGGCGGTTTTCGCGACGCGCGCCCGGCTGGCCTCCGCCCTGGGCCTGGCGCTCGTCGCCTGGGGCATCACGACCGCGGTCGTCCTCGTCACCGGGTTCCTCGCCGGCGCGCAGCTCGGCGTTCCGGCGGCCGCTCCGCGGGTGCTGGCGACGGCGATCGCCGCGCAGGTCGTGAGGGGAGTGGCCGAGGAGCTCTTCTACCGCGGGATGCTGCAGAACGCGCTGGTGCGGATGCTGGCGCGGCTGGGCCTCGACGAGCACCGGCTGGGAAGGCTGACCGCGATCGCCGCGATCTCCGCCAGCTTCACGCTCGAGCACGTCGATCCGTCGGCCGACCTGCGGCGCAACCTCGGCGCGCTCTCGTTCGTCTTCGCGATGTCGGTGATGCTCGGCCTGCTGCTCGAGGCGTCGCGAAACCTCTACCTCGTGATGATCGCGCACATCGCGCTGAACCTGGCGCTGGCGAATCTGCTGCCGACCTTCGTCGACGCGACGGGGCGCCCGGTGCTTCCCGGCTCGGTCAGCGGCGCGATCTTCGTCTTCGTGCTCTTCGCGGGGGTCGTGGCCGGCCACCGGCGGCGCGGGTTCGCCTGACCCTTCGGACTTCTAGGAAAGAACGACCACGAGCGACTCTCCCTGCCGTTCCAGCCGCGCCTCGACGTCGGCGAGCTGGATCGCGAGCGCGTCGAGCGTGCCCCGCTGGAGCTTCGCCCCCTCGATCCGGACCGCGATCTCGTCGTCGCGCCCGGCGGAGGTGACGGACAGGTCCCAGGCGTGAGGGGCCGCGCCCACGCTGTCCTCGAGCAGACGGCGCAATGCGCACCAGAGCGCCAGCGCCGCCGCCGCCGCGCGCGGCCGGGCCGGACCGGGCCCCGTGCCGCGGCAGCGCACTTCGATCCCCGCGCGCCGCAGCCGGCGGTCGAGCAGGCGGGTCGCGAGCAGGGCGACCTCGGCCGCGGGAACGGGATCGCCCACCCCCTCGCTGAAGGCCGCGAGCCGCTGCAGGTCGGCCACCAGGCGCCGCGCGGCATCGCCCGCCTCCAGCACCCCCGAGAGCGCGGCGGTCTTGCGTTCGGGGTCGGCGACGAGCAGGCCGAACTCGGCCTTGCCGAGCACCGCGGTGAGGTGGTTGTTGAGGTCGTGCGTGGCCTGCGACGCCAGCGCCGCCATGAGCCGCCCCCCGAGAACGCGCGGCTCCCGCGAGACGAGGCCTGCAGTCATCGTCGACCCGGCTCCTCAGTTGAGGCTGACGAAACGGCTCATCGCCCGGACGAAGCGCCGGGTGTCGAGCGGGCGGGCGTGGATCGTCCGCCCGGCGAAGTGGATCTCGACCGGCCGCGCGCCATCGTCCACGGCGGCGTGGATCGCCTGCGCGGTGGCGCCGGCTTCGATTCGGAGGAGGTCGTCGCGGGTGGCCGGGATCAGCCGGTCGTAGAGCGGCTCGGCCGGTTGCTTCGCCTTGTCTTCACGCGGCAGCACTTCGCACGGACTCGTCATCATGGCGCTCCTGACCCCCTGCCCCGCGCCTAGCGCGCGGCGGCGTTCCCCTGCTCGTCCAACATCTCCGACAGGAAGCGGTCGAGTTCCCAGTCGACCTCTCCGATCACCACCGTGCCGTCCGGGAGGATCCCCGCGCAGGCGCAGGGCACCGGGTCGGGCGAAAGCTCCTGGTCGTCGTCCTCGACGAAGAAGTCGATCAGGCGCTCGCCCGGGCGGGAGAGCAGCAGCCAGAGGTTCTGTCCGCCCACCCACTCGGCGTCGCCGCCGACCACGAAGCCGTCCACGGGGCGCAGGCGCCGCACGGCCTCGTCGGTCTTCGTGACGGGCCGGACGGCCCCTTGTGCCTGCTCCTTCATTTCGACTCCATCGGCTCGGTCATTGCGCATTTGCGGGAACGAAGAGCAACCGTTGTGCCACCCCCGCAGCGTCGCGGTCTGAACCTCTCTTCGGCCGTGGTTTCAGGAACTTTCGCGAGGACGCGCGCGAAAAGTGGCGGCCGGCCCGCGTCCCGCCGGACGGAAACTGTCCGCCGGGAGACAGGCCTCGCTCGAGAAGGTGCAATTTATTGACACTTCGGCCCTCCGGGCTGCCCGAAAGCGGGGTCCACGGGGCGCGAAGGCCGGACTTCGGCCTGATTTCGGGCTGGCGGGGCTCTCGGACCTGTCCGTTCACGGACAGCGGGGCCGCCGAGACCGCCAGACGCCCGGCGAGACCCCCCGGGGGCAGCGGCGGGCTGCGCGGCTCAGGACCGGGTCAGAAGAGGTTCGATTGGCGCCGGCGCGCGGCTGCGGTCGGCGCGGCGGGCTCGGCCGGCTGGCCCGACGCGGCCTCCACCGGCTCGTCGTGCGGGTGCGGTTCGCCCGGGAACGGCCCGGCCTCGAGCCCGTACCGCTCGAGTTTCCGGTAGAGGTTCGGCCGCGGGATCCCGAGCAGGCGGGCCGCCCGGACCTTGTTCCCCCCGCAGAGCGCCAGGACCCGCTCGATGTGCCGGCGCTCGACCTCCTCGAGGGTCGCCACCTCCCCCCCGGGCTCCGCCGGAGCGGGAAGCGGCAGGTCCTGCTCGCGGATCACCGATCCCTCGGCCAGCAGGACCGCGCGCTCGAGCACGTGTGCCAGCTCGCGGACGTTGCCCGGCCAGTCGTAGCCGGCGAGCCGGGCCAGCGCCCGCGGGGAGACGGTCGCTTTGCGCCCCGAACGGCGCACCGCCTCCTCGAGCAGCGGCCCGACGAGCAGCGGAATGTCCTCGCGCCGCTCCCGCAGCGGCGGGATCTGGACGACGAAGGTCGCCAGGCGGTAGTAGAGGTCGAGGCGGAAACGCCCCTCCGCCATCTCGGTATCGAGGTCGGCGTTGGTCGCGGCGACGATCCGTACGTCGACCGCCAGGTCCTGCTCGGCGCCAACCGGCCGGACGCGACGCTCCTGCAGCGCACGCAGCAGACCGACCTGAACGCGTGCCGGCGCGGTGCCGACCTCGTCCAGGAACAGGGTTCCGCCTTGCGCCGCGAGGAAGAGCCCCTTGCGCTCGCGCTCGGCGCCGGTGAACGACCCCTTCACGTGGCCGAACAGTTCGCTCTCGAGGAGCTCCGCCGGCAGCGCACCGCAATGGACGGCGACGAACGGCCGGGCCGCGCGGCGGGAGTGCTCGTGAACCGCGCGCGCCGCGACCTCCTTGCCGGTGCCCGACTCGCCGAGCAGCAGGAGGTTGCTGTCGCTGTCCGCGGCGCGGCGCAGCAGCGACACGACCGGGCGCATCGCGGCCGAGGCGGCGGTGATCCCGCCGAAGGCGCTGTCCTTCGCCGCCGCCAGCCGCTGCACGTCCTGCTCGAGCCTGCGCTTCTCGAGCGCGCGCGCGACGTCCAGCGCGAGTCGCGTCAGCGAGAGCGGCTTCGTCACGTAGTCGTACGCCCCTTCGCGGATCGCCTGCACGGCCGACTCGATCCCGCCGTGCCCGGTCATGATGATCACCTCGCAGGGGATCGACGCGTCGCGCACCTCCGCCAGCAGGTCGAGGCCGGTCCCGCGCTCCAGGATCAGATCGGCCAGCACCAGCTCGTAGGGCCGGGCTCGGATCCGCGCGCGGGCCTGCTCGAGCGTCGCAACGTCATCCACCTCGTGGCCGAGCGAGCGCAGGAATCCGGCAGCCATCTCGCGCAGCGCGCGGTCGTCGTCGACGAGCAGGATCTTGCCGCCGGGCACGGCGGCGGGGGGCCGCGGGTCGCTCACGCCGTCCTGCCGCGGCGCGAGCCCTCGCGGGCCCGGTTGGAGGCGAGAATCTCGGAGATGCGGCCACAGTGCTGGACGATCCGCGTCAGCCCGTCGCGCACCGCGGGCGGCAGGTCGGCCCCCTTCATCAACATCAGCTCGGCCGTGCCGAGGACCGCCGTCAGCGGCCCCGCGACATCGTGCCGCAGCTCGGCCTCGCTGTTCGCCGCCGCGGCCGACGACCCCACCGCGTCGTCGACGATCACCAGCGACGCGCCGATCACCGGCACCACCTGGGCCCGGATCGTGCGCGCGGCCCCGTCGGCGAACGTCGCGCGCCAACTCTCGGGCGCGATCGCGTGCGGCACGAGGGCGCGGAAGAGGGCGTGCTCGGACGGGGCGAGCAGCGCCTCAGCGGCGACGGGCCAGCCGCGCGCGACGCGGCGCGCGAGCTCGACGAACGCGGTGTTGGCCGCGATCATCCCGCCGTCGGCGGCGATCGCCACGGCGGGGCGCTCGACGCAGGCCAACAGCGCACCGAGCGTCGCGCCGAGTGCATCCTGGTCCAGGGGCTGGGGCATCTGGCTCCCGCGCGAGGTCGTTCCCGTCCGGGGGGCGCCGAGCACGCGCCCGATTCTACGCGGGTCGGCCCGTGCCGCGTCAATCCGCCGTGCCGGCCGCCGCGGCGAGCGGCGGTCCGAGGCGGCCGCCGAGCCGCGCCTCCTTCAGCCCCGACCATTGCGCGTGCGCGGCTTGGGCCAGGTCCTTCCGGCCGAGCCGGCGCGCCACCGTCTCCTGCACGTAGAGCACCGTCCCCCAGGCGTCGCCGGCCGGATCGAGGCGCTCGTCGACCGTCACGCGGTCCAGCGCCTGGGCCGCGAGCTCATCGGAACCCGCTGCCGCCAGCAGCAGCGCCGCCCGCACCGACGCGGCCGCCCGCTCGTGCTCGCTGCCGGCGACGCGCAGCACGTCGAGCCGCGCGACGTCGGGCAACAGCAGACCCTGGGCGCGCTGCGCCGGGATCGGGGCGTCGATCGCCGGCACGGGAGTGACCCTGAAGTCCGACTCACCGCCGGTGCCGCGCACCCGAATCCCGACCGCCTTGCCGGGCAGCGCGCCGGCCAGCGTCTCGAGCGGGCCCTCGAACGATTCCGCGCCGCGCCCGCCGATCGTCAGCACCTGCATTCCCGGAACGAGGCCGGCCGCCGCTCCGGGTCCGTCGGGCAGCACGCCGGCGATCACCAGGCCGCCGCGCGTCCGCGCCAGGTCCACCCCGAAGAACGGGACGATCAATGACAGGTCCTTGCCCGCGAGCCGGTCCGAGACCGTCCGCGCCGCGACGGCATCGCGCTCCGACCAGGCCGTCCATTCGATCAGCCCGCGCGACGGGTCGACGATCGCGAGTCGCTGCAGGCGGCGCGCGGCGTCGCCCCCGGGTAGCGGCAGGATCAGCAGGTCTGCCTCGGGGGCGGCGCGCCGCACCAGTTCCGCCAGTTCCCCGGCCGGGAGCCGGCGCGCGGCGGGGACCAGAGGCGGCGAATCCGCGGGGCCGGCGATCGCCGCGGCCGCGCGGCTGACGAGCGCGGCGCCCGGCTCGGCCGGGATCGTGACGATGTTCCAGCCGGCGGCCAGCCCCGCCGGGAGGTTCGGGCCCGTCCCCTCGACGACGGCCGCGGTCGGACGCGGGACGGGACGCACGACCACCGTCTCGTCGGCCGCGAGATCGAGCGCCTGGACGAAGACGCGGCGCCCGCCGCTGGTCCATGAAACCTCGTGCCGGCCCGGGCAGGCGTCGATCGTCGCCGGTTGAACCTCGCGTCCGTCGAGCGTGACGATCCCTTCGCCCGTGGGCGGCTTGAGATCGAGCGTGCCGCGCGTCGGCTCCAGCCGCACCGGATCGAGCACCAGCGCCCCCGGGTCCTGCGCGTCGAGGATCAGCTCGACCGGCTGCTCCACCTTCCGCAGGCAGGGGGCCTCGAACTCCAGCACGTAGTGGTCGGGGACGAGCGAATCGATCGTCAGCGGCAGCGACGCCGGCTGCCCGCCGGGCCCGGACGCCGTGACGCCCACCTGCCGCCCGTTGAGCCGCACGGTCACGCCCGGCGGGATCGTCGTGACCACCAGATCGCGCGAGGTCTGCTCGAGCGTTGCGGCGAGCGGGACCTTGCCCCCAGGCGGAATCCGGACCGGCATCGGGGGCGCGTCGCGGAAGCTGTGGCGTCCCAGCACGACCTCCCGCTGTCCGGCCAGCGCGGCGAAGCCGTGCTCGGGAACCATCTCGGCCGGCTGACCGTCCACGAGGACGCGCTCGCAGGCCACCGGCTGGCAGTCGGGGACGATGTAGCCGATCAGCAGCTGGCGCCGCGCCTCGACCAGCTTGGCGTAGCCGGGACCGCTCGCCGCGGTGTCGACGCGATACCCCGGGCGGGTCCGCAGCAGGCGCTCGATCGACTCTCCCGCCCCGCGCCGGTCTCCGAGGGCGAGTCGCGACTGCGCCCCCAGGTCGTAGGCCCGCGCCAGCCGCTCGCGCAGCGCGGCGGCAGCGGCCGGATCGTCCGCAGCGGCGCTGGCGGCGATCTCCGCGGCGCTCGCGGTCTCGCGGGCGAGTTCGAGCGCACGCTCCCATTCGGTCGCGTTGAAGGCCGCAGCGGCCGTGACGAGGTTGTCGTCGAGCGTTGCGAGCGTTGCCGGTGGCGTCGGCTGGGCCGGCGCAGGCGCCGCGGCCGGCTCGGCAGCCCACACCGGCGCGACGGCCGCGAGCGCCGCCGCGAGGCCATACTCGATGATCCGGCGCCTCACCGTGGCACCCTCAACGCCACCATCTCACGTTCTCCCGGCGCGCGTCGTAGATCGCGATCCCCCCCGCCCCGTCGATCGCGAGCAGGGACGGGCGCGGAAACTCATCGTTCGGATCGGCGGACACGGGTTCCCAGGTCAGCGCCAGCTTCCCGGACGCATCGAAGACGTAGACCGCGATCGGCTTCGCCGCGAGCAGGTAGACATTCCCCAGCGCGTCGGTCCTCAGGTCGATCGGCTTCTCGACCCGTTCGGCGAGTGCGACCGCCGCGCGCTGCTCGCCCCCGGGACCGTAACCGAGCAGGGTCGGGCCCCGCGTCTCGAGCACCCAAACGCCGCCGTCCGCGGCGGCGGCGACCCGCACCGGGTCGGCACGCGGTGGCAGCGGAGCCGTGACGGCGACCGACCCGTCGCCGTTCAGGCGCACCACCCGGCGCTGGTCGGCGTCGGCGACCCAGGCCGCCTGCGGACCCGTCGGTGCGATCGAGACGACCTCGGCCCCGGAGGGGAGCGGAATCGTGGCCCCGTCGTCACCGTTCAGCAGCTTGCCGGGGGCGGCGAGCCAGGTCCGGCCGGAACGGTCGATCGCAACGGCGGTCGCGCCCAGGGCCGTCGCCCGGTTTCCCGCCTTCCCATCCGGCGCGATCGTCACGAGCTGCCCGTCGCGCGCGATCAGCGCGATCAGCGTTCCGTCCGCCTGCGCGGCCAGGTCGACCACGCGCCCCGGTAGCCCGACCGGCTGGCCCGAAGCGTCGTAGCCGCCGGCCGTGCCGCGGCTGCGGCCGAAGGCGCTCCGGTCGACGATCGTCGCCAGGTCCGTCGCCTCGCGCGCGAGCGGCCCGCCCGACGCGAGCTCCGCGCTCCGGCCGAGCGCGACCAGCGCCGGCTGCGCTCGTCCGGCGCGGGCCTCGGCCTCGCCCAGCACCCGCCACGCCTGCGCCGCCTCGTTCCCCGCGGCGCCGCCGGCCAGGGCGCGAAAGGCGAGCTGGCGGGCCGCGTCGGCGCGGCCGCTCGCGACCAGCAGCTCGGACGCCCGCAGCATCGCGCCCCGGCTGAAGGCCGAGCCGGGGTAGAGCCGCGGATAGGCGGTGAGCTCGGCTTGCGCAGCCGCCGGGTCGAAGAACGGAGCGCGCGGCTCGAGCATCAGAAGTGCCAACCAGTAGGCCGCCTCCGGGGCGGCATCGGCGCCGGAGGGACCGTCAACGATCGCCGACAGCCGGGCGCGCGCCTCCACCAGCGCCGCCGGGGACGTGGTGCGCGGGATCGGCTCGTCGGGACCGCTCGCCCCGAGCGCGATCCGGGTCAGCCCCAGCAGCGCGTCGTCGCGCCGCGGGTTGCCGGTCTCGATCGCCGCGATCTCGAGGTACATCTCGCGGGCCTGGCCGAGCTGGCGGGTCGCCTCGAGGTCGCGCGCCGCGAGGTAGCGCCGCTCGAGGGCGGCCGCGTCCCCGTCGTTCGCGATCGCCGGCACCGCGAGCGCCAGCGCGCCGGCGACGACGAGCGCGATCGCGCCTCGGACGCGGAATCCACGGCTCACCATTCGTTGCTCCCCACTCGGATCTCCGTCGTCTCGCCGGCGCGCACGCGCACCGTTCGCGTGGTCCGCGCACCGGTGCCCGGGTGGACCAGAATCACGGTGTACTCGCCCGCCACGAGCGGGTGCTTTGCGATCGCCGCATCCCCGAGGCCGACCTCCGGGCCGCCTCCCCGCCGGACCAGCACCGGCCCGCCGGGCGGCGCGGCGCGCACCGAGAGCCAGCCGAGCGAAGGGTAGCGCACCGGAAGCGTCGTGCGCGCCCCCTCGGCCAGTTCGACGTCCAGCTCCTGCTCGAAAAGCGCGCCGGGGGCGCGCAGCACCAGCCGCCAGCGGCCCGGATCGAGTTCGATCGTCTCTCCGCCGACACCGAGGCGCGTGAGGCCCCCCTCGCTGCGGGCCAGGAGTTCGACTGCGAGCCCGGGGGGGGCGGGGGGCACGACGACCCAGCCCTTGGGAAGCGGCGACAGCACGACCGAAGCCAGCGCGGCGCGCCAGGTCTCGACCGCTTCGCCCGCGTCGAGGGTCACCGTCCTGGCACTGCGCCCCGGCGACCGAAGCTCGAGGAGGTGCCCGCGGCAGCGCTCGAGCACGAGCCGCGTCGGGGTCCGCTCCGGCTGCGCGGTGCCGTCGATCAGCACCTCCGCGCCGGCCGGATCGGTTGCGAGCGGGAATTCCTCGCGGCGCGGGGCGGTGGCGATCACGAGCCGCTCGGGCGCCGACGACGGGGCGAAGCGCGCCGCACCGTCGCGGCACGGGTCGTCGACGCGCAGTTCGATCGGCGCGGTGGCGTTCGGGAACCAGGCGAGCAACCCCTGCTCGTCGCGCCGTGCCCCGCCCTCGACGACCCAGGCCAGCCCCGCGGGCTCGGTCTCGACCGCGAGGCGTCGCTCCGGCTCCGTCGTCCTCAATGCACGTCCGAGCGGGCCGAGCGCGCGCTCGAACTGGTCTTCGACGCCGCGGCGCCGCGCCGCGAACGGGTCCACTCCCAACCGGTAGGGCACGACCCAGAGCAGAATCGTGACGAACAGAGCAGCAGCGAGGCCGGCAAGGATCGCCAGCGGCCGCGAGCGGCGGCGCACGCGCGCGGCCCGCGGCGTGTCACGCGAGGCGGGCGGTCGTTCGTCGTCGGCCCCGATGTCGGGCGCCGGGCGCATGGGCTCCCCGGCCGGCGGAACGATCGGATCGCGCGGGAGCGGGAGATCCGCCAGCTCCGCGAGCGCCCGCTCGAACGCCGCCGCGTCCGCATAGCGCGCCTCGGGGTCCTTCTCGAGCGCCCGCGCGAAGAAGACGTCGAGCGCCGGTGGAAGCTCCGGAGTCCATTCGCGCAGCGGGCGCGGCGGCTCGTTCACGATCCGGTAGAGCACCGACGAGGGCGATTCCCCGCCGAACGGCGTGCGCCCGGAGGCGAGCGCATAGAGCAGCGCGGCGAGCGAGAAGAGGTCCGAGCGCGGGTCGGGCGCACGGCCGGCGACCTGCTCGGGAGCGAGGAAGTCGGCCGGTGCGAAGGAGGCGTCCTCGCGCAGCGACGGCGCCGCACCGCCGGGGGCGAGGCCGAAGCCGACGAGCTGCAGGCTCCCGTCGTCGGCCAGCACGACGTGCGAAGGCCGGAGGTCGCCGTGGACGAGACCGGCGCGGTGCGCCGCTCCCAGCACCTGTGCGAGCCGCCGGCCGATCTCCACGACGTGGCCGGCGGGAAGCGCGAGGCCGCGCGCCGTGAAGGCGTCGAGACGCGTCCCCGGCGGGCGCAGCCAGGCGACGAACGCACCGCCGTCGTCCTCCCCGGCCTCGACGACGCGGGCCGCACCCGGATGCTGGAACGCGAGCGCGCCCTGGAGCCCGCGCGCCGCGCGGGCCGCGGTTTCCTCGTGTTCGTCCGACGGCAGACCGGACGGCTGACGCGGGCGCGCGACAAGGACCGGGGCATCGCTGCCGGGCCGGCGCGCGAGGTAGACTCCGCCGGTCGCAGCGCGGTACGCGAGTTCCAGCACCTCGCAGGAACCGATGCGGGCGACGCTGCCGGAGCCGGCCCCGGAGCCGACGGGATCGTGCTTTGAAACCATGCGGCGGCGACGCGCTCCTCGCGGCGGTGGGGCCGGACCGACGGATTATGCCTGATCCGGCGCGGATCGCCGCCGCGGGACGGCGCGCTCCCGGCACGAGGAACGGCGATGACGATGCGGATCGACCGAGTGACCCGGGCACCGGAGATCAAGGACCTCGTCTCGCTCGCGATGGTCGAGGCCTTCGACGCCTCGCCCTCGCCCGAGGGCGAGGAAGCGCTCGGTGAGGAGATCGCCGCCGGGGTGGAGCGCCTCGTCGCGCGCTACGCGGGGCGGACGGCGGGCGCGATCGACCTGCTGCAGCCCGCGCGCGTGCTCTACCGAAGCGTCGGGATGGACCCGACCCGCTACCGCCCGAGCCCGGAGGCGCTGCTGCGCCGGCTGCTGAAAGGCGAGCCGTTCCCGCGGATCCACCCGGCCGTCGACCTCGCGAACCTGTGGGCGGTGCTCTCCGGGCTGCCGGTCGGGCTCTACGACGTCGACAAGCTCGCCCCGGGCCCGATCGAGGCCCGTCTCGGCCGCGAGGGGGAGTGGTATGAGGGGATCAACAAGCCCGAGGTGCATCTCGCCGGCCGGCTGGCGCTGGCCGATGCCGAGGGCCCGTTCGGCAACCCCAGCGCCGATTCGCTGCGGACCAGCGTCGGACCCGGCGCGTCGCACCTGCTGTACGTGATGTTCGCGCCGACGGGCCACGACATCGTCGCGCTCGACGGGTGGGCCGCCTGGCTCCGCGAGCGCAGCGAGGCCCTGTTTGCCGCGCGGACCGCCTCCGGCGTGCTTCCCTGAAGAAACGGAGCGCGGGCGACCGCAGCCGGTCGCCCGCGCTTCAGCTCGTCATCCTGCGGCGGTCCCTCAGGCCTCGGCGCCGCCCTTGCGCTCGAGCTCGCCGACGAACTTCTCGGCCAGCTCGCGCTGTCCCGCGGTGTCGAGGTTCTTGTCGAGCAGGCGCCCGGCCACGCCGATCGCCAGCTCGGCCACGACCTGTCGCACCTCCGCGACCGCCGCGCGCTTCTCCTGGTCGATCTGCTCGCGGCCCCGCTCGACGATCCGCTCGTACTCCTCGCGCGCCTGCTCGACGAGACGATGCCGCTCGGCGCCCGCTTCCTGCTGGGCTCCCTGCAGCATCGCCGCCGTCTCGCGCCGCGTCTGGTCGAGCAGCGCCTTCTGCTCGACGAGGAGCTTCTCCGCCTCGAGCCGCTCGGCCCGGGCTTCCTCGATCGAGCCGCGGATCGCGCGATCCCGGGCATCGAGCTTGTCGATCATCATCCCCCAGCCGTAGCGCCAGAGCACGAACAGCAGCAGGAGAAAGATGATCAGGGTCCAGATGGCGAGCCCCGGGTCGACCTTCAGCAACGAGTCGACGCCGCCGGCCTCGGCCGAGGCAAGGAGCCCCATGGTGGTGACGGGCATCGCGCCCGCCTCAGGCCTTCAAGAAGACGACGAGCAGGCAGACCACCAGGCCGATGATCGCGACGCCTTCGAGCAGGAAGAGCGGCAGGTTGACCGCGCCGACGATGCTCGAGGCCGCGGACGGCTGGCGCGCGATCCCCTCGGCGGCGGCGGCGGCGAAGCGGCCGATCCCCATGCCGGCGCCGATCGCCACGAGGCCGGCACCGATGGCAGCGCCGAGGCCGCCGAGCTTTATGCTCCCGGCGCCGGCGGCGGCATCCCCTTCGGCGGCCAAGGCGGCGGTGCCGGGCGCAAGGACGAGCATCAGGACCAGGACCAGACCAGCGACTCTCAGGGACTTGCTCATGCTTGGAACTCCTCCGTTCGGCCCTGACCCTCGCGAAGCAGGGCCCGTTCGTTTCGATGCCTAGTGGTGGGATTCGATCGCCATGCCGATGAAGACACCGGACAAGAGCGCGAACACGTACGCCTGCACGAAGCAGACGATGATCTCGAGCAGGTTGATGCCGACCGCCAGCCCGACCGCCGGGATCCCGACGAGCACGCTGTCGAGCAGGAAGATGATCGCCACGATCGCCAGGATGGCCATGTGTCCCGCCGTCATGTTGGCCGCGAGTCGCATCGTCAGTGCGAACGGCTTGACGAACATCGACATCGTCTCGATCGGCAGGAGCAGGAACCAGCGCACCGGCCAGGGGACGCCCTTGGGGGCGAGCTGCGCGAAGTGCCCGACGAGCCCGTGTTTCTTGACGCCGAAGATGATGATCGCGAAGAAGGTGACGCTCGCCAGCGCGGCCGTGACGTTGAAGTTGCCGGTGGGCGTCCCGGCCCCGTCGAGCACGAAGGTCTTGAGCGCGCCCGGCTCGGCCTCGGCGGGCACGACGACACCCCGCAGGACGTTGCCGAAGTCGGCCCACGGGACCATCCCGAGCAGATTGTTGGTCAAGATGAAGAAGAAGAAGGTCAGCAGCAGCGGCGCGACCCGCTTCGCCCACTTCGGTCCGGCGTAGGCCACCGCGACGTCGCGGTAAAAATGCTCGACGAAGGGATCCATCATCTGCGCCCAGCGGCTCTTCGGAACGCCGTCCTCGTCGTAACCGGCGAGCGCGCGGCGGACACCGAAGAGCACGAGGAGCGCGGCGACGGCCATCACCAGCACGGCCTTGCTGGGGCTCCACCAGGCGCCCTCGATCCAGGCCACACCGTTGCTGACGTGATGCAGGATCATCTCGCCCGCGTCGAACGGGCCCCCCTCGCCGCCCGCGGCGGCGAGCAGTCCCAGCGGGATCCCGGTCAGCGTCGCCCAGATCATCCCTTCGCTCCCTCGTCCCCGCCGCGGCCCCGCGCGGCGATCAGCTCCGGCAGCGCCGCCGCGAGCCACCCCGCCACCGCGCCCGCGGTGACGGCGACCGGGTTTCCCCCGGCCCACCCGACTCCCACGGCCACGACCGCGACCACGATCACGAGGCGGCCGACGGTGCGCACCGCCTTCAGCTTCAGGTACAACGCCGCGGCGCCCTGCCGGCGCAGCGGAACCGCCCACGCCAGCGCACCGCAGAGCAACCAGCAGGCCGCCGCGGCCAGCGCGGCCGCGAACCACCCGCCCTTCATCGTCCGCTCCCGGGTGGCGGCCCGGCGCGCAGCGCCACGCGCGCCAGCTCGTACATCCCGACCACCACGCCCGCGAGCAGCCCGATCGTCGTCAGCCAGGGGCTGGTGCCGAAGCGCCCATCCAGCCACCAGCCGCCCAGCCCGAGCAGCAGCACCGCTCCCGTCAGCACCCACGCCGCAGCCATGAACGGCGCGGCCTGTCGCAGGATCTGAGCCATGAAGCGGAGCGGACCGCCCGGAGGCCCTGCTTCCGGGGCCGAGAGACTACCAGATTCCGGGGGGCGGTCCAAGCCGCCCGCGGGCCCGCGGGAAGGCCCGCGGCGGCCCGGCGAGCGGCCTTCCCCCATCGTCACGGCAGCAGCTGTGCCGTACCCGCAACGAGGCGCAGCACCGGCTCGGGCCAGAGCCCGATCGCCAGCGTCCCGACCGCGGCGATCGCGACCGCCGCGGTCAGCGAGGGGGCTACGGCGTACGGCAACTCCTCGGCCGGGATCTCCATGTACATCCGGACCACGACCCGCAGGTAGTAGTACAGGGAGATCGCGGTGTTGAGCGCCGCCAGCACGGCCAGCCAGCGGTACCCGCTCCCCTGCAGCACCGACGCGAAGAGCCACCACTTGCCGATGAACCCCGCGGTCGCCGGGATGCCGGCCAACGAGAGCAGGAAGACCAGCATCACCGCCGCCGTCCCGGGCGCACGGCGCGCCATTCCGGAGAAGTCGTCGATCCGGTCGCCCTGGATCCCCTCCCGGCGCAGCAGGATCACGACCGCGAAGGCCCCCGCGGCGGTGAAGGCGTACGCCACCATGTAGAGCACGACCGAGAACTGGCCGAGCGCGATGGCCTGGGTGCGATACGGCTCCGGGACCCAGCCCGCCAGCGCCGCGCCGGCCGCCACCAGCCCCATGAGCGCGTAACCGACGTGGGCGATGCTGCTGTAGGCGAGCATCCGCTTGACGTTGTCCTGCAGGACCGCGATCACGTTGCCGACCGTCATCGACAGCGCGGCGAGGATCCCGAAGAGCCAGGTCCACTGCGCCGCCGGGGCCGGGGCATCGAAGCCCACCAGGAAAATCCGGAGCGCCATCGCGAAGGCGGCGGTCTTGACCGCCGTCGCCATGAAGGACGTCACGAGCGTCGGCGCGCCCTCGTAGGCGTCGGGGGTCCAGACGTGGAACGGCACGGCCGCGATCTTGAATCCGCAGCCGACCACGAGGAACAGGATCGCCAGCGTGACCAGCCAGCGGACCGGCTCGGGCGTGCCCGCCGCCAGCGCCTCCCTGATCCCGAAGAGGTTCGTCGTCCCGGTCGCGCCGTAGGCGAGCGACATCCCGTAGAGCAGGAGTCCCGCCGCGAGCGTGCCGAGCAGGAAGTACTTCAGCGCCGCCTCGTTCGATTTCCGGGAGTCCTTGGCCCACCCGACCAGCAGGTAGACCGAGAGCGACATCGTCTCGAGTCCGACGAAGATCGTGACGAAGTCGGTCGAGCTGATCAGGAACATCGCTCCGACCACCGCGAAGACCAGCACCGCGTGGAACTCCCCGCGGCCGATCCGGTCGGTCTCGAGCAGCCGGATCCCCATCAGCGTCGCGAGGATCCCGGCGACCAGCACCACCGCCTTCAGCACGATCGCAAAGCCGTCGATCAGCAGAAGGGGCCGGCCGTGGGCGAACTGCATCGCGTAGATCGCACCCGGGGCGTCGGGCGCCGCGGGACCGAAGACCCCCGGCACCCCGGCGTAGAGCGCGAACATCAGCGCCAGCGCCACCGCCTGGCCGGCGGCGGAGACCCACGCGGCAGCGCGGCGCCCGGCGCCGTCGCGGACGTACGGCGAGGCGGCCAGCAGCGCGAACCCGACCAGCGTCAGCCAGAGTTCCGGCACCAGCCAGAACAGGTCGCGGACGTACGACGAGGTGTCGAAAGTCACGGCCGTCTACTCCGCGGCCCCGTGGCCGCCCTCCGCCCCGGCGTGCGCGGGCACCTTCCGCGCCGGCGTCTCGGTCGGGGCCGGGAGGTCGACCTTCGCGCCGGTCTGCCGGAGCACCGGGACGACCTGCTCGTAGACCAGGCGATGGATCGGCGCGTCCATGATCTCGAAGAACGGCTTGGGGTAGAGCCCGATCCAGAAGGCCAGCACGACGAGCGGGATCAGAGTCCACTTCTCGCGCAGCGTCAGGTCAGGCAGGCGCTCGTTCTTGGGGTTGGTGACCGGCCCGAACATCGTTCGCTGGTAGAGCCAGAGCATGTAGGCCGCCCCGAGCACGATGCCGCTCGCCGAGAGCACGGTCCACCAGTACGGGTCCGCACCGAAGAACGAGAAGGCCTCGCCACCGACCTGCGAGATGCCGAGCAGGATCTTGACCTCGCCGATGAAGCCGTTGAGCGTCGGCAGCCCGATCGAGGAGAGGGTCATGAGCAGGAAGTAGACGGCGAAGACCGGCATCACCTTGGAGAGGCCGCCGTACTCGGAGATTTCGCGGGTGTGGCGCCGCTCGTAGACGATCCCGACGATCAGGAACAGCGCGCCGGTGGAGATGCCGTGGTTCAGCATCTGCAGGACGCTTCCCTGGACGCCGGCGATCGTCAGCGCGAACAGCCCGACCATCGTCAGCCCGAGGTGGCTGACCGAGGAATACGCCACCAGCTTCTTCCAGTCCTTCTGGACCAGCGCCACCATCGCCCCGTAGATGATCCCGATGATGCACAGCAGCAGCAGCCACCACATGTTGTCGACCGTCTGCTTGGGGAACATCGGGACCGAGAAGCGGTAGAAGCCGTAGGTCCCCATCTTCAGCAGCACGCCGGCCAGGATGACCGATCCGGCCGTGGGCGCCTCGACGTGCGCGTCAGGCAGCCAGGTGTGGAACGGGAACATCGGGACCTTGATCGCGAAGCCCAGGAAGAAGGCGAGGAAGACCCATTGCGCCAGCGGCCAGGTCGCGGTCGCCGGCCCCAGCGTGAGCAGCTTCTCGATGTCGAAGGTCCGCGCGCCGAGGGCGTCGCCGGAGAAGTAGTAGAGGGCGATGATCCCCAGCAGCATCAGGACCGAGCCGAACAGGGTGTAGAGGAAGAACTTGATCGCCGCGTAGAGCTTTCGCGGACCGCCCCAGACCCCGATGATGAAGTACATCGGGACGAGCATGACCTCCCAGAAGATGTAGAACAGGAACAGGTCGAGCGCCGAGAAGACGCCGAGCATCCCGACCTCGAGCAGCAGGAAGAAGACGTAGTACTCCTTCACGCGCTCCTTGATCGACTCCCACGAGGCGAGGATCGAGATGAACGAGAGCAGAGTCGTCAGGATCACGAGCAGGAGCGAGACGCCGTCGACGCCCAACTTGTACTGGACTCCGAGCGACGGGATCCAGCTGGCCGTCTCCACGAACTGGAAGCCGCCGTTGGACCGGTCGTACTGCGCCAGCGGGATCAGCGACAGGAAGAAGTCGGCAAGCGCCGTCCAGGTCGCGATGTGGATGATCGCCTTCTCGTTCTTCTTCGGCACGAAGAAGACGATGACAAGCGCCGCCACCAGCGGCAGGAACGTGATCACCGAAAGGATCGGGAGATTCATCGGCTCTTCCTTCTACGCCCGACTCCGCCCTCGGGAGGTCAGCGCACGAACAGGAGATAGGCGGCGAGGAGTGCGAAGGCCCCCACGACCACCATGGCTGCATAGGATTGCACGAACCCGGTCTGGGTACGGCGGAGGGCGAAACTGCCCATCCGCACGCCCCATCCCACCCCGTTGACCGCCAGGTCGACGCCCCAGCGGTCGATCGTCGCCTTGACGTAGGACAGCGCGAGCGTGGCCCGCGCCGTCCCGTTGACCGCCCCGTCCACCACCCAGCGGTCGAAGCCCGCGAAGAAGTCGGACAGGCGGTAGAACGGCTGCAGCACCACCGCCTGGTACAACTCGTCGACGAACCACTTGCGGTGGAGCAGCCGGCGCAGGAACGGCAGCCTGGCGGCCAGGGCCGTGGCCCGGGCCATCCCGTCGCCGTAGGCCCAGCGCGCGGTCACCAGGCCCGCCAGGAAGACCGCGGCCGCGAGGACGAACAGCCCCCACTCCTCGGTCAGCCCCGGATGCCGGCGCCAGCCCTCGGTCAGCGGGGCCGGCGCGTCAGCTTCCGCTGTCGCGCCGTGCTCCACCGGCGCGTCAGCTTCCGCTGTCGCGCCGTGCTCGCCGACCGCGCCGTGCTCGGCGACCGCGCCGTGCTCGGCGACCGCGCCGTGCCCCGCCTGCGCCGCCACCCCCCGCGCCGCCACCACCGGGTGCAGCACCTGCTCGAACCAGTTGAGGTTCGGGGCGTGCACGAGGTTGGTCACGCCCGCGGGAATCCCCAGGAAGCCCACCACCACCGCCCCGGCCGCCAGCGTCACCAGCACATACGTCATCACCCGCGGCGACTCGGTCAGCTGCTCACGCACCGCGCGCGGGGCCCGGTTCTCGCCCAGGAACGTCATCCAGTAGCAGCGGAACATGTAGAACGACGTGAAGACCGCCCCGATCAGACCGAAGACCCAGAGCCAGACGCTGCCGCGATTCGAAAACAGCGCCTGCGCCAGGATCTCGTCCTTCGACATGAAGCCCGACAGGAACGGCAGCCCTGTGATCGCCAAGGTCGCCACCAGGAACGTCCCCGCCGTCAGCGGCATCCACTTCTTCAACCCGCCGTACCAGCGCATGTCGTTGCTGTGACCGCTGCGCGCGATCACCGAGCCCGCCCCCAGGAACAGGCAGGCCTTGAAGAAGGCGTGCGTCACCAGGTGGAAGATCGAAGCCACGAAGGCCCCGACCCCCGCCCCCAGGAACATGTACCCCAGCTGCGACACCGTCGAATACGCCAGCACCTTCTTGATGTCGGTCTGCGCCGTCCCCATCGTCCCCGCGAAAACCGCCGTCGCGCAGCCCACGATCGCCACCACCAGCATCGCCACCGGCGCGTGCCAGTACAACGACGCCATCCGCGACAGCATGTAGACCCCCGCCGTCACCATCGTCGCCGCGTGGATCAGCGCCGAGACCGGCGTCGGGCCCGCCATCGCGTCCGGCAGCCAGACGTACAGCGGCAATTGCGCGCTCTTCCCGGTCGCCCCCACGAACAGCAGCACCCCGATCCCGGCCAGCAGCCCCGTCCCGTACCAGTAGCTCGACGAGCCGTTGATCGCCGCCGCCAGCTCCGAGAAGTCCACCGTCCCGAAGGTCACCACCAGCAGCAGCAGCCCCAGCAGGAACCCGAAGTCCCCGATCCGGTTCGTGAGGAACGCCTTGCGCCCCGCGTCGGCGCAGGTCAGACCGCTCTCCTTGTCGAAGACCTGGTCGTAGAAGTACCCGATCAAGAGGTACGAGCAGAGCCCCACCCCTTCCCAGCCCACGAACATCACGACCATGTTCCCGCCCAGCACCAGCGTGAGCATCATCGCCATGAACAGGTTGAGGTAGGCGAAGAACCGATTGAACCCCGGATCCCCGGCCATGTAGCCCAGCGAGTAGACGTGGATCAGCGTCCCCACGAAGGTCACGACCATCAGCATGATCGCCGTCAGCGCGTCCAGCGCGAAGGTCCAGTCGACCGCCATCCGCGCGAACCGCGCACCGCCCTCGTCCCAGCCCTTCAGCACCGTGTCCGTTGCCGGCATCCAGGAGAGCGGCGTCACCTCGAAACGAGGCGCCTCGTGCGCCGACCCCACCGCAACCTCGTAGACCCCCGGGTGCGCCGCCGCCAGCGCCGCGTACTTCCCCACGCCCCCGGAGAAGTCCACCACCGCCCCCAGCGCCAGCAGAAACGCCAGCCCCGACGCGGCCACGCCGACCCGCCCCGCCACCTTCGCCGGCAGCTTCCCGTACATCGTCAGCAACCCGATGAACAGGAAGCCCGCCAGGGGCGCCAGGGGGATCAGCCAGATGTACTTGAGCATGTCCGCCTCACCACTTCATCGTGCTCGCCTCGTCCACCATCACCGTGTCGCGGTTGCGATACAGGGCGAGGACGATGGCAAGCCCGACCGCCACCTCGGCGGCCGCAATGACGATCACGAAGGTGACGAAGATCTGTCCGACGGGGTCGGGCAGGAAGCGCGAGAAGCCGATCAGGTTGAGGTTCGCGGCATTCAGGATCAGTTCGACCGACATGAACATGACGATCGCGTTGCGGCGGATCATGAGACCGATCATGCCGATCGTCAGCATCGCCGCGCTGGCGATGAGCACGTGCGCCATCGAGAGGATCATGCGGCCCCCCTCCCGCCCTGACCCTCGGCGCCGTCCGGCCGCGCCAGCACCACCGCGCCGATGATCGCCACCAGCAGCAGGACCGACGCCAGTTCGAAGGGGATGAGCCAATCGGTGTAGAGCAGCGTCCCGATCCACTGCGTGTTGCCGAGGCCGCGCCCCTCCACGCTGTAGGGGCCCTGCAGCATCGTCGCTGCGCGCGCCGCCGACGGGAGCGGGAGGTTCGCCGACCGCACCGCGAGGCTGGCGACGAGCCCGCCGAAGGCGAGCGTCGCGACGGTCCAGATCGCTCGCTCCCACGCCGCCGGCCGGGGACCGATACGCCCCGCGCCGAGATCGAATCCGCGCTGCTCGAGGTCGACGAGCATGATCACGAACAGGAAGAGCACCATCACGCCGCCCGCGTAGACCATGATCTGGACGACCGCGATGAACTCCGCCCACAGCACGAGGAACAGCCCGGCCACGGCGAGCAGGCTGACCAGCAGCCCGATCGCGCTGTGCACCGGGTTCCGCGCCACGACCACGCCGATCGCCCCGGCCAGGGCCAGCGCGCCGAAGATCGCGAAAACGACGAATTCCACCTTCCCCTCACCTCCGGCCCGCGGCCGGCCGGGCGCGTCCCGTGGGACGCGCCGCGCGACGCCTCACTTCCCCGGGGGCTTGCCCTGCTCCGATGGCGCGGCCGCGGGGAACCCGAAGTACAACCGGTCCTTCTCGGCGCGGAAGCGATCCCGCGTGAAGTCGGCCAGCTCGTAGTCGTGGCTCATGTAGATCGCCGAGATCGGGTCGGAGCCGCAGGCCTCGGCGCACAGTCCGCACTGGCAGCAGCGCTCGTAGTCGACCGTGAACTGCTTCGGCCGGCGCCCCTTGCCCGAGGGGTGCTGCTCCTCCTCGATCGTGATGCAGAGCGTCGGGCAGATCTTCTCGCACTGCCGGCAGACGTTGCACAGCTCGTCGCCGGTCGCGGGGTTCATCCGCAGCCGCGGGTAGCCGCGGAAACGCGGATCGAGCGGCAACCGCTCCTCCGGGTACTGGACGGTGAACGGCTCGCGCCAGCCACGGATGTAGTGGGTCAGCGTGACCGACATCCCCTGCAGCATTTCGACCAGGAGGAACCGTTTCCACCGCGGAAGCGGCGGCGGCCGGGGAATGACGACGGCTCTTGCTTCGCTCACGGGCGCCTCACGAACGGATCGCCTGGAAGGCGAGAATGCCCGCGCCGGTCAGCACGATCCAGGCCAGGCTGGCCGGGATCATGAACTTCCAGCCGATGTTCATCAGCTGGTCGTAGCGGTAGCGCGGGAAGGTGGCGCGGATCCAGAGGTAGAGGTAGAGCATCAGGAAGATCTTGATGAAGACCCAGCCCATCCCGGCGAGGAGCATCACCCAGGGGCCGCCCCAGGCCCCGGAGAGCAGCGCCGGGATCCTCGGGAACAGGTGCCCCAGTCCGAAGGTGACCGGCAGCCAGCCGCCGAAGAAGAGGGTCACGACCAGCGCCGAGACGACGATCATCGCGATGTACTCGGCGAGGAAGAAGAAGGCGAACTTGAAGCCGCTGTACTCCGTGTGGAAGCCGGCGACGAGCTCGCTCTCGGCCTCCGGCAGGTCGAACGGGGCGCGGTTGTTCTCGGCCACGCCGGCGATGAAGAACAGCACGAGCGCGAAGGGTTGGAGCCAGAACAGCCAGGTGTGCTGCTGCTGCCACTGCACGATCTCGACCAGGGAGGCCGTCCCCGTGATCATCAGTACGCCGATGATGGCGAGGCCGAACGGTACCTCGTAGCTGATCATCTGCGCCGCGGACCGCAGCCCGCCGAGCATCGGATACTTCGAGTTGCTGGCCCAGCCACCGAGCACGATCCCGAACACGCCGATCGAGGAGATCGAGATCACGTAGAGAATTCCGACGTTGACGTCGGCGATGTACGGCCGGATCGTGAAGCCGAAGATCTGGAGGGTGGCCTCCGGCCCCCCGTACGGGATCACGGCGAAGGCCGCGATCGTGGCCAGGGTCGCGACCACGGGCGCGATGTAGAAGACGCGGCGGTCGGCGGCGTCGGGGGTCAGGTCCTCCTTGATCAGCAGCTTGACGACGTCGGCGATCGGCTGCAGCAGGCCCCGCGGCCCGACTCGGTTCGGCCCGATCCGGACCTGCATGAAGGCGATCACCTTGCGTTCCATGAAGGTCAGGTAGGCGACGCACAGCAGGAGCACCAGCGTCAGCACCACGCCGTGGAGGAAAGGCACCACGAAGTACTGGAGCACGGGGTACACGGTCCTTCGCCTCCCTGCCGCTCAGCGGTCCACGCAGCCGAGCACGATGTCGATGCTGCCGATCAGGGCCACCACGTCGGCGACCATGTGCCCCTTCGCGAGCGTCGGCAGGCCTTGCAGGTTGTTGAAGCACGGCGAGCGGAAACGCACGCGGTAGGGCTTGTCGCTGCCGTCGGACACCAGGTAGACCGACATCTCGCCGCGCGGCGACTCGGTCATGAAGTACGCCTCCGCGCCCTTCGGCGGCCGGATGCGGCCCGCGACCTTGGCGAGGATCGGTCCATCGGGCATCCTCTCGAGCGCCTGCAGGATGATCTGCCGCGACTGCCGCATCTCCTCCATCCGGATCAGGTAGCGGTCGTAGGTGTCCCCCTTCGAGCCGATCGGGATGTCGAAGTCGAACTCGCCGTAGTTCTCGTACGGCGCGTACTTGCGAACGTCGTAGTCGACGCCCGAGCCGCGGAGGGTCGGGCCGGTCAGGCCCAGCCCGAGCGCGGTCTGCGCGTCGATCACCCCGACCCCCTCGGTCCGCTGCCGCCAGATCCGGTTCCCGGTGAGGAGCGTCTCGTACTGCTCGATGCGCGTCGGCAGCTCGGCCAGGAAGCGCTTCAGCTCCTCGACCCAGCCGTCGGGGAACTCCTGGGCCAGCCCGCCGATCCGCAGCGCGTTGTAGGTCAGGCGCGCGCCGCAGTAGCCCTCGAACAGGTCGAGGCACTTCTCGCGCTCGCGGAAGGCGTAGAGGAAGATCGTCATCGCGCCGATGTCCAGGCCGTGGGTGGCGAGCCAGATCAGGTGTGACGTGATCCGCTGGAGCTCGGCCAGCACGACGCGCATCGTCCGGGCGCGCGGCGGGACCTCGACGCCGATCAGCTTCTCGACCGCGCCGACGTAGGAGTGGTTCTCGGAGAAGGCCGCGCAGTAGTCGAGGCGGTCGGTCAGCGGCGTGACGCTGCGGTAGCCGCGGTTCTCGGACAGCTTCTCGACCCCGCGGTGGAGGTAGCCGATGACGGGCCGCACCTCGACGATCGTCTCGCCGTCGAGCTTCAGGACGAGCCGGAGCACCCCGTGCGTGGCGGGGTGCTGCGGTCCCATGTTGATCTCGAGCTCGGAGGTCTGGTACACGCCACCTTCTCCTCAGCGATAGACCTTGTGGTCGCCGGGCTTGCCTTCGAGCGGGTAATCGCGGCGCAGCGGGTGCCCCTGCCAGTCGTCGGGAAGCAGGATCCGGGTCGGGTTGGGGTGACCCTCGAACCGGATGCCGACCATGTCCCAGGCCTCGCGCTCGTTCCAGTCGGCGCTCGGCCAGACCCCGGACACGGTCGGGATCGGCAGCTCGGCCGTGGTCCGCACCTTGATCGCGAGCAGCTGGCGCGTCGGCCACGAGAACAGGCAGTAGGTCATTTCGAGCGGTTCGGCGGCGCGCTCGGGCACGTCGGTGGCGAAGCAGGTCGAGAGGTGATCGAAGCGGCAGGACGGGTCATCGCGCAGGAACGTCATGACGGCCTGGAGCTGGTCGCGGCCGACCTCGACCAGCGGCATCCCGGCCCAGAAGCGCACCTCCCGGACCGCCCCGCCGTGCACGGCGCGCAGGCGGTCGAGCGCCGGCGAAGGGACCACCGCCGCGAGCGGGTCGGGCGCCTTCTCCTTGGCCGGCGCGGGGGCCGCGGCCGCCGGCGCCGCGGCCGGAGGCGGGGCGGGCGGCTGGGGGGGCTTGGGCTGTTCCTGGTCGGACATCGGGCGTCATCCTCGCGACACGCGCTTTCGCGCGAGCGTTTCCCTCTGGATCTTGTCCTGCAGCTTCATCAGCCCGTAGATCAGGGCCTCGGGCCGGGGCGGACAGCCCGGCACGTAAACGTCCACCGGCACGATTCGGTCGACCCCCTGGACGTGGCTGTAGGTCGGGAACGGGCCGCCGGAGGTGGCACAGATGCCCATCGCCATGCACCACTTCGGTTCCGGCATCTGCTCCCACAGCCGGAGGATCAGCGGCGCCATCTTCTCGGTCACGGAGCCGGCGACGATCATCAGGTCCGACTGTCGCGGGGTCGCGCGGAAGATCCCCATGCCGAAGCGGTCGAGATCGAAACGCGAAGCACCGGCCGCCATCATCTCGATCGCGCAGCAGGCGAGGCCGAAGGTCATCGGCCAGAGCGACGACCTGCGCGCCCAGTTGAAGACCGAGTCGACGGTCGTCGTGACCACGCCCGGCGGGAGTTCCCAATCGCTCAGGCCCACTTCAGAGCCCCCTTCTTGATCACGTAGAAGTAGGCGAGCAGCAGGATGGCGATGAAGATCACCATCTCCACCAGGCCGAAAAGGCCGAGCACCCGGTACTGCACCGCCCACGGGAACATGAAGATCGTCTCGACGTCGAAGACCACGAAGATCACCGCGATCAGGTAGTAGCGCACCGACATCCGCTCGCGGATCCCGGTCGTGGCCTCGATGCCGCACTCGTACGGCTCACCTTTCATCCCTCCCGGCCGGTGCGGGGCGAGCAGCCGCGCGAACACGATCGCGACCACCGGCAGCCCGATTCCGATCAGGACCATGCCGAGAATGGGGAGGTACTGTTCCATGCTTGACTCCTCCCGGCGCGCGGCGCGCCCGGACCTCGTCGGCAGTTCCCGTCCCCTCCGGCTTACGCCGATCTTCGTCGACTTCGTCCGTCAGAACGAGGGGTCCGCTACCACCGGCGGGCGGGGGGGGTTACCCGGAGCGTTTCCTCCGGAAGCCGGCACTAAAGGACAGTTAGACTAGCAAAGCGCCGACGTGACGGTCAAGGCTGACGAGTAAGGGGCTGTTCGCGCCGGGGCCGGAGGATCCCGCGGACGGTGCTCCCCGCTACCTCGACTACCGCTCCCCTCGATCGGAGCGCCGCTGCGGCCTCCTCCGCGGCGTGAGGGGCCTCGAAGACCAGGGTGACGGCGATTCTCCCCCCCTCGCCGACCTGGGCCGAGTCAGCCAGCAGGTCGGCGACCCAGGCGGCGTCGTGGTCCCCGCCGTAGAGCGCGGCTGCGGCCCGCGGTCCCAGCCGGCAGCCCGGAGGCAGTCCTTCGGGCAGCGGACGGATCGACCCGGGCCGGATGAGTTCGGTGGGGCCGGCCGGGCGCTCCAGCGCGGCCAGCAGTCCCACCAGGCCGCCCCGGGAGTACTGGAAGACCGCCCAGCGCAGCCCGTCCTCCAGCAGCTCCCGCACCAGCGCCGCGCGCACCGGGTCCCCGGCGGCCTCGACCGTTGCCACCCGCGGCCAGCTGGCGCGGTCCCGGTCGAGGGCCAGCAGGCCCGACCCGACGTCCCGCGGGTCGACGCCGGTCCCGGCAATCGACACCAGGATCCCGGCCAGCCTGGCCGCACCCTCCAGGCGAGCCGCGCGGGCAGCACGCAGGAGCGGGTCTGCCGCTGCCGGCCCCGCGTGCTGGCTGCCCACGGCGCGCAACCACTCGCCGGTCAGCGCGACCTCGAGCGGCAGGACGCCGGTGGCGCGCAGAAAGTCCACCTCCTGCTCGGGGATCGGCGGCACGCTCTCGGGGACGAGCAGCACCGCGCTTCCCGGCAGCGCGGCCGGAAAGCCCTCCGGCCAGGCCTCCGCCAGCGCGGCCGGTGCAGCGGGCGGCAGCCCGATCGCGCCGAGCAGCGCGCTGCACGCCGGGTCGGCGAGCGGCGCGAGCGCATCCGCCATCCCGATCGCGGCGGCGGCGCGCCGTGCGGCCGGCCCGGTCTCACGGGCCGCGAGCGGCGCCCCCTTCCAGTTGATCCCGAGTCGTGCCGGCACTGCGGCAACGAGGTCCTTCGGCGCGAACGCCGGCGCGACGGCAAGGGCCTCGCTGGAGACGGCAGACGCCGCGTCCGGCGGCGGGACCGCCTGTGCTGCGCCGGCAACCGGCGCGCCGGCCAGCGCCAGTGCGAGGAGCGCGCCGCTCACGGCACCCCCGCCCCGGGGGCCGCGGCGAGCAGGACGCGCGCGCCCGGAACCAGCCCGAGCCGGGCAGCCTCGTGCGCGGCGACTTCGATCACCATCGAGGCGTCGCCTGACGGACCGTACGAGTCGCACGGCTCGACGGGGCAAGGCGGCGCGGCGACCTCCACGTCGATCACCGTGCCGCGCGCGTCAACCCACACCAGGTCGAGCGCGACCAGGCAGTTGTACATCCAGAAGGAGTGCCGCCCCGGGACCTCGAAGAAGAAGATCATCCCGGTCCCCGGCGGCACCTCGGTGCGGCGCATCAGCCCGCGCGCGCGCTCGGCGGTCGTTCGCGCCACCTCGAGCACCAGCGTCGTCCCGGTCGGCGTCGTGGCGAGGACCGAGCGCGCGTCCTCGAGCCGTGACGCGGACACGGGTCGGCTGCCTCCGCGTGGCCCCTCGGTCCCGCCGCCCGGCGCGCCGCACGCGGCGAGCGCCACGGCGGCGAAGAGGGCGGCGGCTCCCGGGACCCGCCGTACGCCTCGCATTCGCATGCGGTGATTCTACCCCGGCCGCGTGCGCGCGGCAGTGAAACCGTGCCAGCCGCGCGGCGCTTCGTCCGACGCAACAGCGCGCGTCAACTCGCTCTCGCTGTTTCGCTTACGAGAAACATTTCGGGCGCCCTTGACCGCCGCCATCGCAAACCTCAAGATGCGCGCCGGCTCGCGGGAGCGTACGGGAAGACGTTCGCCACGAATCGTCGTTGCACGCATCAAATCAGGGACGGAGATCCGGGCGGGAGAGCGTTCAGCCCGGGACGGGGAGTGTGTGTCGATGGCGGTCCTCTCGGCGGCGAGAAACGAACGTGATCCCCTCCTCAAGGGGCTCGCCTCCGCCGATCCCGACACCGCCGGCGCCGCCAAGGAGGCGCTGGTCGCCGATCCGCCGCGCGCGGTGCCGCTGCTGGTCGCCTGCCTCGACGCCGATGACGATCGCCTGCGGCTCCGCTCGATCTCACTGCTCGGCCTGCTGGGCGACGCGCGCGCCGCACGCCCCCTGGCCTCGCTCCTGTACGACCCGTCTGCGCTGGTGCGCCAGCGCGCGGCAGGAGCGCTGGCCCGCGTCCCCGCCCCCGACACCGTCGCCGCCCTGGCGCGTCTCCTCGCGCGCGAGCCCGAGGCCCGAGTGCGGCACGTCGCGATCCGCTCGCTCGCGCGCCTCGCGCAGACCGGGCACGACAACGCCTCCCGGCCGCTGCTCGAGCGCCTTTCTGACGAAGCGGAAGATCCCCGCGTGCGCGTCGCGGCACTCGAGGCGGTCCCCTGGATCGCCGGACGGAGCGGGGCGGTCCCGGTCCGGGCGCTGCTGGAGCGGTTGGCGGCCGACCCCTCGGCCGCGGTGGCTCAGCGGGCGCGGCGCATCCTGGCCGCCAACGCGCGGCCGCGGCTCGAGGGTTGGGCGATCCAACGGCTGTTCGACGAGCTCGGCAGCCCGCGCCTCGGGTCCTGGCGGCGCGCGATCGCCCAACTCGGGCTCGCTGGCGGCGCGGTCGTCGAGCCCGCGGTGCTCGCGCTGCTGGCCCGGCCCGAAGACCGCGAGTACGCCCGCCGCGTCGTGCTCCTGCTCAAGGAGCTCTCGCCGCGCCAGCTGGCGCGCGTCGGGCCGTACCTCGACCTGGTGCGCGAACCGGTTCCGCTCGAGACGCTGGTCGAGGTCGTCTCCCACGCTGGCGGCCGGGCGATCGTGGTGCGCCTCGCGGCGCTGGTGCGCGCCCTGGCCGAAGTCGAGGCGGACGGTCCCGGGCCGCTCCACGGCGCGCGCGCCCGGGCGCACCTCGCACTGGCACAGGCCGGATCGCGAATCGCGGTCGACGATCTGCGCGGACTGCTCGAGGACCGGCGCTTCCCCGTCCGCGCCGAGCTGGTCCAGGCGGTGGCCAGCGTCGGCACGCGACGCGAGCTGGCGCCGGTCCTGCGCGCCTACCGCCGGGCCCGCGGCATGATGCGGCTCGCGCTGCGCGACGCCGTGCTGGGCGTGCTGCGGCGCGAGAAGATCCGCCGCACCGATCGCAGCTTGCTGGCCCTGGAGGCCGCCGATCGGCGCGCCGTGCTCGAGATCCTCGGGCTGCCGCGCCCGGCCCGGTCGCGCGCCGTGCTCGTTTCCCCGCGCGTTGACAGGTCGTCGACCGCGCTCCTAACCTGATTCTCTCCACCTTCCGCGAGGACGCGATGCCGCTCCGGGTCGGACTCAACGGCGCGGGCCGCATCGGGCGCACGCTGCTGCGCCTGCTCGTCGACGATCCGACGGTCGAGATCGCCGCGATCAACGATGTCGCCGGGGCGCCGGCGGTGGCGCACCTGCTGCGCCACGACAGCATCTACGGCGCTCCGTCGTTCGCGGTCGAGGCCACCGCGGACGCGCTCCGCGTCGCCGGCCGGTCGATTCCGTTCACGGCCTTCGCGTGTCCTGAAGCGATCCCGTGGCGTGCCCATGAGGTGGCCGCGGTGGTCGAGGCGACCGGGCGCTTCTCGCGTGCCGACGAGGCGCGCCGGCACCTCGCCGGGGGGATCCCGCGGGTGCTCGTGACCGCCGTCTGTCCCGGCGCCGACGCGACGCTCGTTCCGGGCCTCGCCGACCTCGCCGCGGCCGGGGACCGTCGGGTGGTCTCGGTCGCCTCCTGCACCACGCAGGCCGCGGCGCTCCCGCTGGCCCTGCTCGATCGCTGGTTCGGCGTGATCGCGGCCGAGGTGACGACGGTCCACTGCACGACCGGGTCGCAGGTGACGATGGACCAACCGCACGCCGACCCGCGCCGGGCTCGTTCGGCGCTGCTGTCGATGATCCCGACCACGACCTCGGCGGGTGCGGGGTTGGCGGCGGCGCTTCCGCGGCTGGCGGGCCGGGTCTCGTGCCTCGCGATCCGCGTCCCGACGGCGTCGGTCAGCCTGGTCGAGGTGGTGGCCCAGACCGAACGGCCGGCCGGCCCGCGCGACGGGCTCGCCGACCGGTTCCGGGCCGCCGCCGCCGACCCCCCGCTCGCGGGCCGCCTCGGGGTCACCGACGAACCGCTGGTTTCAGTCGACTTCAAGGGCGATTCGCGCTCATCGGTCGTCGACCTTCCTCTGCTCGAGGTCCCAGGACCCCAGCTTGCCCGGGTGATCGCCTGGTACGACAACGAGTGGGGGTACTCGCACCGGGTGGCGGAGGTGCTGCGGGTTTGGGGAGAATCGCCCGACTGACGGGGGCCCCGCCTCCCCCGCCCTGGAGGAAGACATGTCTCACCAGCGCGTGACCGACCTCGACGTGGCCGGCAAGTCCGTGTTCTGCCGGGTCGATTTCAACGTGCCGCTCGACGGCGCAACGATCTCCGACGACCGGCGCATCCGCGCGGCGCTGCCGACCCTGCGCTGGCTGATCGACCGCGGGGCGCGCGTCGTCTGCGCCAGCCACCTCGGCCGACCGAAGGGGAAGCGCGTACCCGAGCTGAGCCTCGCACCGATCGCGCGGCGGCTGTCCGAGCTGCTCGGCCAGGAGGTCCCCTTCGCCGATGACTGTGTCGGCGAAGGCGCGCGCGCGCTCGTCGCCGGCCTCGGCAACGGCCGCGTCGCGCTGCTGGAGAACCTGCGCTACCACAAAGGCGAGACCGATGGCGACCCCGCCTTCGCGGCCGACCTCGCGCGCGGGATCGACCTCTACGTCAACGACGCCTTCGGGACCGCCCACCGCGCGCACGCGTCGGTCACCGGCGTCCCGGCGGTGCTCGGCGGCGGAGCGGTCGGGTTCCTGATGGAGAAGGAAGTCGACGCGCTGGCCCGGCTGCTCGAGCGTCCGGAGCGCCCCTACGTCGCGATCCTCGGCGGCGCGAAGGTGAGCGACAAGATCGACCTGATCGAGCGGCTGCTCGAGCGCGTCGACGCGATCCTGGTCGGCGGCGCGATGGCCTACACCTTCCTCGCGGCGCGCGGAGGCGCGGTCGGTGCCTCGCTGGTCGAGGCCGACAAGCTGGACCTGGCGAAGGACCTGATGGCCCGCGCGGCGGCCCGCGGCGTGAAGATCGAGCTGCCGGTCGACCACGTGGTGGCCGAGACGCTCGATGGCCGGAAGGTCACCGGCCTGTCGGTGGTGAAGGGGGACATCCCGCAGGGGAAGATCGGCGTCGACATCGGCCCGGAGACGGTCTCCCGCTGGAAGTCGATCCTCTCCCCCGCGGTGAAGACCGTGCTCTGGAACGGCCCGGTCGGCCTGTTCGAGGCGGCCGGCGCCGACGCCGGCACGCGCACCCTGGCGACGCACCTCGCGGAGCTGCCGGCATTCCGCGTCCTCGGGGGCGGCGACACCGCCGCGGCTGCGGCGAAGTTCGGCCTCGAGTCGAAGTACGATCACGTCTCGACCGGCGGCGGAGCCGCGCTCGAGTACCTCTCCGGCATCGAGCTGCCGGGCGTCACCGTGCTCGAGAAGTGAGGAGGCCGTGAACCGCACCCCGCTCGTCTTCGGCAACTGGAAGCTCCACCTCACGCGCTCCGCGGCGCGCCACTGGTGCGCGTCGTTCCGCGCGCTGGCCGAGGCCCGGCCGCTGCCGCACGGGGTGTGGATCGGCGTCGCACCGACCTTCACCTCCCTGGACGCGGTGCGCGAGGGGTGCGCCGGGCTTCCGGTCCTGCTCGGCGCGCAGAACCTGCACTGGGAGCCGTCCGGGGCGTTCACCGGCGAGGTCTCGGCGGAGATGTTGCGCGAGGCGGGTGCGACCCACGTCATCGTCGGCCATTCCGAGCGACGTCACATCTTCGGCGAGTCGGACGAACGGATCGGGCGCAAGGTCGCGGCGGCGCGCGAGGGGGGGCTGATCCCGGTCCTCTGCGTCGGCGAGACCGAGGACGAGCGCGAAGCCGGCCGCACGGAGGAGGTCATCGAGGCCCAGCTGCGCCGCGGACTGGCGAGCGTCGTCCCGAAGAGCGGAGCCGAGGTCGTGCTGGCCTACGAGCCGGTCTGGGCGATCGGTACGGGAAAAGTGGCCCAGCCGCAGCAGGTCGAGGAGGCTCACGGCTTCCTGCGCGCGATCCTGTCGGCGGCGACCGCGCCCGGGATCGCGGCCGACGCCCGCGTTCTCTACGGCGGGTCGGTCAACCCCGGCAACGCCGCCGGCCTGGCCCGGCTCTCGGAGGTCGACGGGTTCCTGGTCGGCGGGGCGAGCCTCGATCCCGCCGGCTTCCGGAGGATCGTGGAGGCGGCGGCGGGCGGGTAGAAGCGGCCCGTCGGCGGGCCTCGACACCGGGCGGCAGGCGCTCGAGCCCGCCGCCGGGGCGAGCCCGGCGCTTGCCGCCGCGATAGGCCGAAGATTGCCGGGCCCGGGGAAAGCGGCTATTCTCCGCGCCTTGCGGCCGGGCTTCCCGGCCGGGAGAACCACCCGATGTCCGCGCTTTACGTGATCGTCCTGGCCGTGCACTTCGTGGTCTGCCTGTTTCTGATCCTCGTCGTGCTGCTCCAGACCGGGAAGAGCGCCGACATCGCCAGCGCGTTCGGCGGCGGCGGCGGGACCCAGACCGTGTTCGGGCCGCGGGCCAGCTCGACCGTGCTCAGCAAGGCGACGACCTGGTCGGCGATCGTGTTCATGTGCACCTCGATCCTGCTGGTGCTGCTCTCGCAAGCCGGCTCGGGACGTTCCGTCCTCGCCGGCGACGCGGCCGCCCAGGCTCCCGCGCCGGCCGCGCCGGCTGCTCCCGCGCCGGCGAGCCCGGTGCCGGCACAGCCCGTGCCTCCGACGGGCAACTAGGCTAGACTGCGGCGTTTCCCGACCGTGCCGAAGTGGCGGAATTGGCAGACGCGCATGGTTGAGGGCCATGTGGGTGCAAGCCCGTGCGAGTTCGAGTCTCGCCTTCGGCACCAGAAACCCCTCCCTCGATGACTTCGAAGCGCGCCGTGCCGCTGACCAGGCGGGCGGCGCGTTTCACTTTCCGCGCCTCCTCCCCCGCCGCGCCCCGCGCGCGGTGACAACGACGGAGAGCCCCCATGGCGTCGCCCGACGGCAAGACCTACCCGGAGATCCGCACGCTCGCCCCGGTCGATATCGCCGTGCCCGAGGAGTTCGGACGGCTGCGCGAGCTGGCCTACAACTTCTGGTGGAGCTGGACCCCCGAGGCGCGGCGGCTCTTCTCATCGATCCAGCCCGAGCTCTGGGCGCGCTACCGCAACCCGGTCGAGGTCCTGCTCAACGTCGAGCCGCACCACTGGGAATCGCTGCTGATGTCGACCGCCTTCCAGGCCGCGTACGCGAGCGTGGTCGGCGCGTTCGATCGCTACATGACCCATCCGGAACGCTGGCTCTTCCGGCGCCGCTTCCCCGACTACGCGGGCGGGCCGGTGGCCTACCTGTCGACCGAGTTCGGGGTTCACGAGAGCCTCGGCATCTACTCGGGAGGTCTCGGCATCCTCTCCGGCGACCATGCGAAGGGGGCCTCCGACCACGGCTTGCCTTTCGTCGCCGTCGGCCTGCTCTACCGCCGCGGCTACTTCCGGCAGTCGATCGACGCCGAGGGGCGGCAGCAGCACTTCTACCCCGACTTCGATCCCCTGCGGCTCCCGGTGCAGGCGGTCCTCGCTCCGTGGGGACGGCCGCTCGAGGTCACGGTCCCGATCCTCGACCGCCAGGTCACGCTCGGCGTGTACAAGGCCCAGGTCGGCCGGGTGCCGGTGCTGCTGCTCGACTCCGATCGCCCGAAGAACGAGCCTTCCGACCGGCCGATCACGCACATCCTCTACGTCCGCGGCCGCGAGATGCGCCTGAACCAGGAACTCGTGCTGGGTGTCGGCGCGGTCAAGGCGCTGCGCGCACTCTCGATCGACCCCGCGGTCTGGCACCTCAACGAGGGGCACGTCGCGCTGATGCTGCTCGAGCGGATCCGCGAAGAGATGCGGCGCGGCGAACGCTTCCCGCGCGCGCTCGAGTCGGTGCGGAAGAACACCGTCTTCACGACGCACACGCCGGTTCCCGCGGGCAACGAGTCGTTCGACAACGACCTCGCGCGCCTCTACCTCTCCAACTGGGCCTCGCAGTTCGGAGTACCGGTCTCGGAGGTGATGGGGCTCGGACAGGTCCGGCCCGGGAACGGAGCCGAGCCCTTCAACCTGACCGCGCTGGCGCTGCGCCTCTCCTCGTTCCGCAACGGCGTCTCCGAGAAGCACGGCGAGGTGAGCCGCGAGATGTGGCGCGATCTCTTCCCGGAAACGGAGACGCCGATCACCTCGATCACCAACGGCGTCCACGTCGAGACCTGGATGGGACTCGAGACGCGTGAACTGTTCGACCTGCGCCTCGGCCAGGACTGGGAGGACCACCACGGCAACCCGTCGCGCTGGGCCGAGTTCGGTGCCCGCGTTCCCGACGACGAGCTCTGGGCCGCGCACGAGGCGCAGAAACGCCGCCTGATCCGGGCCGGCCGCGACAACCTGCGACGGATGTACGCGCGGCAGGGGCACGCGCCGCGTGACCTCGCCGGCGTCGACACGCTGCTCAACCCGCGCGCCCTGACGATCGGCTTCGCGCGCCGCTTCGCAACCTACAAGCGGGCCTTCCTGCTGTTCAAGGATCTCGGCCGGCTGCGCCGCATCCTGTCCGACGAGACACGCCCGGTGCAGATCATCTTCGCCGGCAAGGCCCACCCGGCGGACCTCGAAGGCCAGCAGCTGATCGAGCGGATCTTCCGCCTCGCCCAGAGTCCGGAGTTCCGCGGCAAGGTGGTGTTTCTCGAGGACTACGACATGTACGTCGGGCGGATCCTGGTGCAGGGGGTCGACGTCTGGCTCAACAATCCGCGGCGACCGCTCGAAGCATCCGGCACTTCCGGGCAGAAGGCGGCGGTCAACGGGGCGCTCAACCTGTCGATCCTCGACGGCTGGTGGATCGAGGGGTTCGCGCCGGAGGTCGGCTGGGCGATCGGGCGACTGGAGTCGCTCGGCGACGACGAGCGCCAGGACGCCGAGGACGCCGTCGCGCTCTACGACATGCTCGAGCATGAGGTCGCGCCGCTCTACTTCCAGCGCGACGCCGATGGCGTGCCGCGCGAGTGGGTGCGGCGGATGAAGGCTTCGATCCGCGAGCTGCTGCCGCGGTTCTCCTGCACCCGGATGGTCAGCGACTACGCCGAGCGCGCGTACGTTCCGCTGGCCACGCAGGGGTCAGCAGATTAGCGGCGCCGCAGCTTCGACTTCTTCGCCGATTTCCTTGCCGCGCCCTTCAGGGTGCCGCCGCGGCGACGCTGCTGGTAGTGCTTGCTGCACAGTCCGAGCGCGTAGTGCTCGGCGCCGCAGTCGGCCACCGTGCAGTGGGTGTAGAGCGCCGGACGCCCCGGGCGGCCCTGGCCCGGCTTGCGCCCCTTCCGGACCGTGCCACCCCCCAGTGCCGCGATCCGTCGCTCCAGGCGGGAGACGGCGGCGCGCAGCTCGCGGACGTCGGATTCGAGCGAACGGGAGAGGGCGAACTTCTCGGCGTTCTTCTGGAGGATCTCGGCGATCGTGACGCGCAGCATCCGATCGAGCGAGACCTTGCTGGGACTGGTGTCGGCCATGCGACGAGGACCTTTCCGGGGACGCGCATCCGAGTGTGCGTCGAATTCCCCCCTTGGCTGGTACTCTATCACCGTTTCAAAGACACTCGGCCGGCGTCATGGAATTCGTATCCGGCTCACCAGTCGCGGTAATACGTCCCGTCGAGCGCCTGCCCGTCCGCGGTCGAGAAGACGTCATACAGCGTGTCGCAGCTCGACTCCCGGTCGTCCGGCTCGTCGTCGTAGGCGCGGCACGACCACTCCGCCTCGCCGGTGATCGGGTCGACCGGGATCTTCCGCAGGAACTTGACCACGATCGGTTCCTGGTCGGCTGACGGGCGGACCTCGACCCCGTCGACCAGCATCTCGAGATCCTCGGGGTAGTTCATCCAGTCGAGATCCCACGGTTCGATCTGGCCGAGCACGGCGTACTCGTGATAGCGGTCGATGGCCGCACGCATCTCGGTCAGTGCGCGGCGCAGCTCGTTCTCCTGCATGCGCTTGTAACGATGGTGGACGTACGGAAGCGCCACCAGCGTCAGGAGCGAGATCAGTGCGAGCACCGTGAGCAGCTCGATGTAGGTCAGTCCGGCCTGCCGGCCGGCGCGCATCGGGAACATCTGGTGTCTGGCCTCTTGCCGGCTCTTTTCGCCTACTTCTACCTACGGCCCCCGGCCCCCTCGCGTCCAGACGCGGAAACCGCCGAAGAGCCGCTGCCAGAACCCCCGGTGGGTGCCGCAGGGGGCCGGCTCCTGCCCCTCGCGGACGACTTCGCGCACCTGCGTCGGGCAGCGGCTTCCCGCCAGCCCGCCGGTCTCGGGGTCGATCATCACCTCGATCACTCCCTCGGGGGGTCCCGGGAGGGGTGCGAGGAGCGCCTGCGGGACCTCCTCCAGCAGTCGGGCGACGACCGGCAGGGCTCCCCCGGCCCCGGTCAGGTCGGCCGGGCCGCTGTCGTCCCGTCCCACCCAGGCGACGGCCACCGCCTTGCCCGTCACCAGCACGAACCAGGCATCGCGCCCCCCCTGCGTCGTGCCGGTCTTCGCCGCGACCCGCTTCCCGCCCAAGAGCGGTGCGAGCTTGCGTGCCGTCCCGCGCTCGGGCGAGCCGGACATCGCGTCGAGCACCAGCCACGCCGGGATCGCGTCGACGCCGGTGGCGGCGGGGCGCGGAACCGGTCGGAGCGGTCGCACCACCCCGGCCGGCCCGGCGCGCACCCCGATCACGATCCAGCCCGCGCGCGGGCGGCCCAGCGCGGCAAGCGTCGCATAGGCCCCGGCCAGGTCGAGCGGCGTCGCTTCGCCGGTACCGAGCGCGATCGCCGGCCCGTCCGGCAGGCGCCCCTTGTAGCCCGCGCGACGCGCCCAGGCCGCGACGTCCGACGCGCCGACCGCGAGCCCGAGCCGCACCATCGGGACGTTCAGGCTCTGCTCGAGCGCCTGCCGGATCGTCACCGGGCCGCGGAACTCGCGATCGAAGTTCTGCGGGCTCCACGGGCCCTGCGCGGTCTCGAGCGTCAGGGGTTCGTCCTCCAGGACGGTCGACGGCAGGCTGCCTCGCTCCTCGAACGCAGCGAGCGCCACGAACGGCTTGAACGCCGAGCCGGGCTGACGCCGCGCGTCGAGCGCGCGATTGAAGCTCCCGCGCGTTCCGGCGCGGCCCCCGACCAGCGCCCGCACCGCGCCGGTTTCCGGGTCAAGCACGACGACCGCACCCTCCAGCGGCCGCCGCGAGGGCTGCTCCCGCTCGAGCTCGGTCAGCGCGCTCTCGAGCGCGTCTCGCGCCGCCTCCTGCAGCGTCGGGTCGATCGTCGTGTGGACCATCACCTGCTCGGGCCCCGGCTGTGGCTCGACCCCGCGTTCGCGCAGCTCGCGCTGGACGGCGTCGAGCACATCGCCCGCCGGATCGAGCGGATCGGCGACGGGCGCGACGACGAGCGGGGTCTCGATCGCATCACGCGCGGCCTCGCGGTCGATGAACCCCACGTCGGCCATCCGGCGCAGCACCCAGTTGCGCCGCCCGAGCGCCGCTTCGGGCTCTGCACGCGGATCGAACCGTCCCGGCGAAGCGATCAGCGCCGCCAGCGCCGCCATCTCCGGCAGCGACAGCTCGCGCACGTTCTTTCCGAAGTAAAACAGCGCGCCGGCCGGCATCCCGACCACCGAGACCGGCCCGCGCTGCCCGAGGTAGACCTCGTTGAGGTAGATCTCCAGGATCCGCTCCTTGGAGACCCTCTGCTCGACGTACGCCGCGAGCAGCGCCTCGCGCAGCTTGCGCTCGACCGTCCGATCGGCGCCGACGACGCGGTTCTTGATCACCTGCTGGGTGATCGTGCTGCCGCCCTGCAGCGGTCCGTCGCTGACGACGTTGTGCCAGGCGGCTCGGGCGACGCCGACCGGATCGACCCCGCCGTGGTCGAGGAAGCGCGCGTCCTCGGCGGCGAGCACCGCCTGCACCAGCCGGAGCGGGAACTCCTTGAGGCCGAGCGGCCGCCGCTCCATCAGGACCGGCCCGCGGAAGGCCCCCAGCCGGACCGGCTCGAGCGCGAAGACGCGCGTCGGTTTGCCGCGCTCGTCGGTCAGCGCCGAGACCGTGCCCCAGGCCCCTTCGACGCGCACGAATCCCTGCCCCATCGGTCCGTCCGGACCCTGGTGCGCGCGACGCCAGATCTCGAACGCGGCGCCCTGGCGCCGGTACTCCCCCGGCGCGCGGGGGCGCCCGGTGACCGGGCGGTAGCCGAGCGCGGCCAACTGGCGCCCGAGTCCGCCGAGGTCGACAGCCGAGCCGGTCCGCAGCACCGTCGGCGCAGCGAGGACCTCGACCGGCGCGTCGGCGGGGTTCTGCTGAAGCGCGCGCACCGCCTCGGTTCCCGCGCCCGCGACCGCCAGCCAGCCCCAGAGCGCGAACGCGGCGAGCAGCGCGGCGAAGGCCGCGAGGCGTACGGTCCAGGTGGCCAAGGGTGAGCGCTGCGTCGGCTTGTGGCGCGGGGCCGCGCCGCGCATGGGCGCGGCGCCGGACGGCGATCGAGGCAACTGGTAATCTCCGCGGCAGGTCGTCCCCGCGGGCCGGGGACAACGGGATGCGCGTCACGCCATTCTCGCGGCGGAGCGCGGAACCGTCCAACACGATCCGGCCGGGTCCGGGACGGCCGGGCGAGGAGTCGCCCGTGAGCGGAGCCCAGGCTGCCCCCGACGCGGGCCGCGAGCGGGAAGGCGCCGGCCCGCGCCGGCTTCGTCGTGCGCTCGCCGCCGGGCTGCCCGTGCTGCTGCTCTCGATCGCCGCGCCGGCCAGTGGAGCGGTCGCGCCGCGCCCGGGCGCGGCGCCCCCTGCCGCCGCGCCCCCGCCCACGGAGGGCCAGGACGCGTGCCGGCCCGGGCTGGGCGCCACGGTCGACATCGCGGACCTGGCGCAACGCCTGGCCGAGCGCCGCGCGCTCGGTGCGCCGCGCAACGGCGCGCTCGCCGGCGTCGTCGACCGGGCGCTGCTCTGCCCCGGCCTCGCCGAGGACGTCCCCTGCCTCGCGCCGGGACCGATCGTCCTGGCCTGCGTGCGGCTTGGGCTGCCGGTCGAGCTGCGCAACGTCGTCGTGCTGGGCGGGCTCGATCTCGGCGGCTCGTCGCTCCTGGCCGGCCTGGTGCTGGAGGACAGCGCGATCATGGGGCCGCTGTCGCTCAACCTTGCCGCCGCCGCCGCCGAGGTGCGGCTCGAGCGCGTGCTCGTCGCCGACGAGGTCCGCTTCGACTACGCGAAGTTCAAGGAGCCGGTCACGCTGCGGGACGTGCGGATCGCGGGGCCGCTCACGCTGCAGGGCTCGGACCTCGCGAAGGGGCTCGAGCTGACCAACCTCGCGGTCGGCGGCGATCTGGACCTGTCGCTCGACTCGGTCGCGTCGGTCGCGCTCGCCGGCGCGTGGGTGACCGGGGATGTCCTGATGCACGGCGTGTCGGTCGAGGGACGGGTCACGATCGAGCGCCTGGCCGCGGGTGGGAAGCTCGAGGCGCTCGAGCTGCTGGCCGGCGGCGCGGTCCGCGTGACGCGCACCAGTCTCGGCGGCGGCGTCAGCCTGACGGGCGAGGTGCAGGGCGCGATTTTCTTCGAGCGGCTGGTGACGGACGGCGACCTCGAGCTCGTCGACGTCGTCGCGGCCGAGTCGGTCACGCTGGCGGCGAGCCGGATCGGGGGCGAGTTGTACCTCGCCGCGACGCGGATCGGCGGCGCACTCGCGGTGCTCGACTCGGAACTGGTCGAGGGCGCCGACCTCGGCGACGCGGCGATCGCGGGCGAACTGGCGCTGATCGGATCGCGCTTCGGAGCGCCGGTCGCGGCCGGCAGCGCGCAGCTGAGCGGCGCGCCGCGGATCGCGGCCTGCTCGCCGCCCGATCCGCTCGAGGTCGAACCGGCGCCGGCGAACCGGGAGTGAAAGGGGTTAGAGCGTGACCTTCTGCAGCTTGCCGGCCGCGACGACGTCGGCCCGTCCGTCCGCGTAACGCACCTGCGCTTTGTTGGTGCCGTCGAAGTCCCTGGCCCAGACCTCGATCGTCACGCGCTTGCCGTCGAAGCGCGCCGGCCGTGTCCCGGGCCCGTCGACGCCGGTCCAGAGCCGCACGAACGGGTTGCGCTCCAGCTCCTGTCGGACCGTCGTGGTCTCGCCGTGGCCGGGATAGATGACCGTGTCGGGGGGGAGCGAGAGGACCCGCTCGAGCGCGCTCTTCTTCAAAGCCTCGAAGCCCGCGCTGCCGGGATGGATCGTGCTGCCGACTGAGCCGCGGAAGATCAGGTCACTGACGAAGACCCCGACCCCGGGAACGGTCAGACCGATCATCCCGGTGGTGTGCCCCGGCAGGTGGATCACGTCGGCGGTCCATTCGCCGAAATCGAAGCGGTGCCCCTCCTCGACCACCCCCGACGCCTCGGGGAGGAAGGGCTTCTCGAGCGGGTGCGTCACCACCGGAGCCTGCAGGTTACGCCCCAGGAAGTCGCTCCCCTGGGCGTGGACGTAGTGGCGATGAGTGCAGATGATCGCTTCGATCCTCACGCCGCGCCGTCGGACCATCTCCAGCGCGCGCGGGGGATCGCCGCCGGGGTCGACGAGCAGGCCGGGCCCGTCCACCCGGCCGGCGATCAGCCAGGTGTTGGAAAGCCACCCCGCGTGCTGGACCCGATCGATGATCAAGGGCCTCCCCCTCCTCGGGTCAGGATAACGAAAGGCGCGAGCGGGGGGGACACCCCGGCAGCGAAAAACGCCACATCCCGCGGGAGTTCCTCAGCCCGGCTTCCGGCGGCGAGCCCGGTTAGCGCGCCGGCGGCGCGCCCCCGGCGCGGGCCCGGAGCCGTGCCGCCTGTTCGCGCAGCGCCGCGTTCCCCGGCTCGAGAGCCAGGACCTCGTCGAGCAGTTCGGCCGCCTCGGCGAACCGCCCGCGCGAGGCGAAAAGCCCGGCCAGCGCCTTGCGCGGGTCGAGCGCGACCGGGTCGGCCTCGATCGCGCGCCGGTACGCGGTCTCGGCCCCCGCCGCGTCCTTGCGGCTGTCGAGCAGCTGGCCGAGCCGATACCACGCCATGCCGAAGTGCGGGTCGACCGTGACCGCTCGGCTGAAGACGGCGATCGCTTCGTCGTGCCGCCCGGTGACGATCAGTGCTTGCCCGTGCTGGAACAGCAGCGAAGGGTTGCGCGGCTCCACGCGCTCGAGCTCGGCGAAGAGCGCGATCGCCTCGCCCTGGCGCCCCGTCCGGGCCAGCTCCGCCGCGCGGTCGTGGAGGGCGAGGAAGCCGGTGCGGTCCTTCGGGTCCGGTGCGGCGGGGTCGATCAGCCCGCCGCCCGACACCCGGCGTCCGCTTCCCGCGTAGCCGAGCGACTGCAGCTGCGCCAGCTCCTCGCTCGTGGCCGAGCGAGCGCTGCCTCCCTCGAGCGCCCCCGCCCGCGCGCGGCGCAGCAGGTCGGTTCCCGCTTCGCGCAGCGCGGCGGTCTCGGCTGCCCGACCTTCGGCGAGGTTCGTCGCTTCCTCCGGGTCGCGCGCGAGGTCGAACAGCTCGGGCCGGGGTGCGTCGATCAGCTTCTGGTCGCCGTGCACGATCGCGCGCAGCCCGGACCAGCCGAACTCGAGCTGAGGCAGGTGGCTTTCGGCGAGCACGCCGGGGCGCGCCGGCGGCCCGCCCTTCCCGGTCAGCACGGGCGCGAGCGAGTAGCCGTCCGCGCCGGGCAGGGGTGGAAGCCCGGCCAGTTCGAGCAGGGTCGGAGCGACGTCGGCGAGGCTGACCGGTTCCACCACGGCTGCGTCGCGCCTCACCCCCCAGGCCGGCCCGCTGACCACGAGCGGAACCTGCATCGTCTGGCGGTAGAGGAAGACCCCGTGCGTCAGCTCGCCGTGTTCGCCGAGCCCCTCACCGTGATCGGCGGCGACGACGACGAGCAGGCGGCCGCGGCGTCCCTCACGCTGGATCCCGGAGACCAGCGCCGCGAGCGCCGCGTCGGCGGCGGCGACTTCGCCCTGGTACGGATCGCCCGGGTGCGCCGCCGCGAACGCTGGCGGTGGGATGTAGGGGGCGTGCGGCTCCCAGAGATGGACCCAGAGCAGCGTCGGCTTGTCGCCCTGCTCCTTCAGCCACGCGAGCGCGCGCGCGACGGTTTCCGTCCCCGGCCGCTCGTCGTAGTACATGACGATCCCGGACTGCCCCTGCTCCCTCCGGATCTCGTCGTCGTAGTGCGCAAAGCCTCGCGCCAAGCCGTAGCGCCGGGCGAGGACCGGCGAGGAGACGAAGGCGCCCGTCGCCCACCCCGCCTTCTCGAACGCCTCGGCCAGCACCGGGATGCCCGCCGGCAGCGCGAACGTCCCGTTGTCGAAGACCCCGTGCGCTGGCAACGTGCGCCCGGCGAGCAGAGACGCGTGCGCGGGAAGCGTCAGCGGAGCGGTCGTCTGCGCGGCATCGAAGCGCACCCCTTCCGCGGCGAGCGCGTCGATCGCCGGCGTCTCCGCGTCGCTCCTGCCATAGCAGCCGACGCGGTCGGCTCGTAGCGTGTCGACGGTCAGCAGCAGGACCGTCGGCGGACCCGTGGCCGGACGCGCGGCGCCGTCGCCGCCCGCGCAGCCGGAAGCGACGAGTGCCGCGACGAGGGCCGCAACGAGCAGCGGCGCGAACGACGAGATAGCGGCGCGGCGCGGGGCACCTCGCGGGCATGTCTCTCGGGTCACCAGGCCTCCCGCCGGCCGGCCGGGCCGGCGGCCGCGCTCACTTTACGGAAGATGGCGCGCGAGCGCCCGCGGCGTAGACTCGGCCCGGCCCGGAGCTTCCCGATGTCACGCTGCGCGATACGCGCCACGGCCTGCGGGCTGATCCTGGGGGGGACCCTGCTCGCCCCGGGCGTGTCGCTGGCCGAGGACCCGCCCCCGCCCCCGCCGCCTGCCAAGCAATCCGGCGCAGCCCCCGACGCGGCGCCGGTGCGCGCGACGGCCGGAGGGGCCGACATCCCGATCGGCGTCACCCTCCTCGGCCCTCGCCCCCCCGCCGCGATCGCCCGCGAACAGCTGAAACCGGGGGTGACTCTTCTCGGCCCTGCGCCGCTGGTGACCTGGCCCCGCGTGACCTACCGGGTATCGGGCGGTCCCCCATCCGTCGCGTCGGGGCTGGTTCCTCCGCCCGCGCTCCTGCTCCCCGGCCGCCCCATTCCGCGGCCCCCCGAGCCGATCGTGAGCCGGCCCCCGGCCACCTCGCGCGCGGCGTTCCAGCTCGCGCCGCTCGACGCCCCCCCGCTGACCGCCTGGACCGCGTTCCCGGGCGGAGCCGACTGGGTTCCACGCTCCGCGTTCCCGGCGGCCGAGCCGGAGACGCCCTACCCGTGGAACCCGGTCCGCTGGGGAGATGGCGACCCGTTCGACCCCGCGTGGTCCCCGACCTCGGCCTGGCCCCCCGGCGTCGATGCGGACCGACTGGAGCCCGGTCCTCTGGAGTTCGCCGCCGGCGTGGACGGAGTGGCGGCCGCACGATGCGTGGGATCGCCATCTCGAGCCGGAGTCGAACGCCCCGGAAGGCGAGGCCGCGGGAGCGCCGCTCGCACCGGCGTCCCCCGCCCGTCAGGACTGACGCCGCGCGAAAGCGAGAAGGATCGACGCGACCGACTTCGCGTCGGTGATCGCTCCGCAGCGCACCATCCCCACCGCCTCTTCGAACGGAACCTCGAGCGTGTCGAGCACCTCGTCCGCCTCCAGCGCCTGGCGCCCGCGCACGAGCGCGTGCGCCTCGTAGAGCCAGATCACCTCGTCGGTGAAGCCCGGCGTCGTGAGGATCGAACCCAGCGGGACCAGTTCGCCGGTGCGCCAGCCGGTTTCCTCCTCGACCTCCCGGCGCGCGCAGCGCTCGGGCTGTTCGCCGGGGTCGAGCTTCCCCGCCGGAACCTCGACGATGAACCCGCCGGCGGCGTGCCGGTACTGGCGAATCAGGACGACACGGCCGTCGGGAAGGAAGGGCAGCACGGCCGCCGCTCCGGGGTGGCGGATCGTCTCCAGCACCGCGTGCTTGCCGTGCGGCAGCTCGATCTCCTCGCGGTCGATCCTGAGCAGCTTCCCCTCGAACACCCGTTCGCTCTTCACGACGCGCCCGCTCGTCGGTCACTAGGCCTCCATGCCGTTCATTTCTTTCGGCCCGGGAACCAGGCCAGCAGCGCGCTCAGCGGGCCTTCCTCGATCACCGCGTTCGCCGCCCGGCGGACGGCGTCCTCCTTCGGCCGGTAGGCGACCCCGAATCCGGCCCGTGCCAGGGCCGGGATGTCGTTCCAGTGGTCTCCGACGAAGGCGCACTGCGCGCAGGAGATCCCCTCCTCGGCAGCGATCCGCTCGAGTGCACGCGCCTTGCCCTCCCCGTCGTACCGCGTCGCGCGCCAGCGCCGGATCCTCCCGTCGTCGTCGAACCAGATCCGGTTGGTGAAGCGGTACGCGAACGGCAGGTGTGACAGCAGGAGGTCGACGGTGACGTTCAGCGTGCCCGAGACGAGCGCCAGCGTGTAGCCGCGCTCCGCCAGCGCGTCGATCGTCTCGAAGGCGCCCGGCACCGGACGCAGCTCCTCGCGGACGATCCCCTCGATCTCGTTCCGGCCGACGCCGTGGCTGGCCCAGTCGCCGACGTCGAGCGCGACCCACTCGGCGTACGTGATCTCGCCGCGACGGAAGGCCTCCATCCGGGCCCGGTTGAGGACGCCTCCGCCCGCGTACCGTTCGTTGACGAGCTGCCAGATCGTCTTTCCCTCGGGGTGCTCGACCAGCGTCCCGTCGACGTCGAAGCAGATCGTCCGGATCCCTTTCGCCGTCACACCGACCTCGCTGGCCGCGCCCGGCCCGGGACGGATGCTCGCACGAGCGGGGGTCTCACCGGCCGTCCGCGATCAGGAAGGCCCAGTTGGCCAGGATCGCCGCCAGGACCGCGACCACGGCGACGATCCGCGCGCCGCGCGAGGTCAGCCCGATCCGCGGCCGGGGCAGCCGAAACGCCCACAGCGCGGCCGCAACGAGCGCGTAGGCGAGAAACGCGAGCAGTCCGGCCATCAGCAGCGGATTGAGGCGCAACGCCTCGGGCACAGCTCCCTCCCCCAGCGCGATGAGCCCCCGCGTGATGCCGCAGGTGGCGCAGGGCCAGCCGGTCCATTCGTGGAAGCGGCAGTCCGGTATCAGCCGCGACAGCTTCCCGAGCGGAAGGAGCAGAAGCGCCGCGATTGTCACGCCCCCGACGATCGCCGCCGCGATCTCGACGTCGGCGGTCGGGTGCCCCGGGGGGAAGAGGATGAAGCGGAACGGGCCAGCGCGGCGTTCCCGGAGCGGCGCCCCGAACCCGCGTGGCCGCGGGACGTGCGGAGGAACGGCGGTCCGGTCGCGGAGTGAGTCCACGGACACAGCGTATCAGGCGCGCTCGCCCGCCTTCGCGGCTGATTCACCCTGCCTGACGTCCTGGAGCGATCGACGATTGTTTTGACCGCGGTTTGATTCCACACCACTCTGTCGTGAATCCCCACGTTTTCCTTGGTGCAGTGAATCGCGTCGATCCGCGAAGCCTTTCTATTTGAACAACTTGAGACGGCGTTCAGGGCGTGGCACGAATAGTGCTTACTGATATGTCAGCCGGAGACGTTCTCTACCCGGATGGAGGCTCAAATGGTTGCCCTGTTCATCGTCGCCCTGGTCGCGATGCTCCTGACCGTCGACCTCGTCCTCGCCGCACGCGGTCACGCGTCGCTGGCCCAGACCCTTCGCCACCGCCAGGAGTCCAAGGCGGCGTCCGCCGCCCGCATCGGCGGCTTCGTGCTCGCGCCCGACCGGGCCTATCACCCGGGCCACACCTGGGCCCGCTACGAGGGCGGCTCGCTGGCCCGCGTCGGCGTCGACGAATTCGCGTCGAAGCTGATCGGGACCCCGGACCGCGTCGAGCTGCCGCCGGTCGGGACCGCCGTTCGCGCGGGCCGCGCGATGGCACACGTCACGCACGAGGGCCGTCGCACCGCCGTCGTCGCGCCGATCTCCGGCATCGTCGTCGCCGCCAACCGGGCGCTGATCGACAACCCGCGGGACCTTTCGAAAGCCCCGTACGACGAGGGCTGGCTGCTCGAGGTCCGCGGCGAGCAGCTGCGCCTCGACCTGCGCGCCCTGCTGTCGGGCGACCTCGCGCGCCGCTGGATGGACGAGTCGGCATCGGTGCTCCACCGGATGTTCAGCCCCGGCGAGGCGGTCCCTGCGGTCGCCGACGGCGGCGAACCGGTCGACGGAATCTCCGACCTGCTCGACGAGCCCGAGTGGGACCGCGCGCGCGCGCGCTTCCTCCTCTCCGACCCCGAGTGACGCGGGACGCCTGACCCAGCGAGGGAGAACGTCATGGCATACGGCATGCTGATCGATACCACGCTCTGCGTCGGCTGCGGCTCGTGCGAGGAGGCTTGCGACACCGCCAACAAGCTGCCCGTGAAGCGCGACGAGCGGCTCTCCGAGTCCGCCTACCTGGTGGTGACCGACCACGGGAACGAGATTTACTCCCGGCACCAGTGCTTCCACTGCCTCGAGCCGACCTGCGCCTCGGTCTGCCCGGTCGGGGCGCTCTACAAGACGAAGGAAGGACCCGTCGGGTACGATGCCTCCAAGTGCATGGGCTGCCGGTACTGCATGGCAGCCTGCCCGTTCCGAATCCCGACCTACGAGTGGTACTCGCCCACGCCGCGGGTCCGCAAGTGCATCATGTGCATCGACCGCGTCACGGCCGGCCAGCCGACCGCCTGCGCCGAGGCGTGCCCGACCGGCGCGACGCTCTTCGGCCGGCGCGACGAGCTGCTCGCCGAGGCCCACAAGCGCCTGGCCGCCGAGCCGAAGAAGTACATCCCGGCCGTCTTCGGCGAGCGCGAGGCAGGCGGCACCTCGGTCCTCTATATCTCCTCGGTGCCGTTCGAGAAGCTGGCCCTGCCGACCAACCTGCCCCAGACGCCGATGCCCCATTACACCTGGGAAGCCCTCTCGCACATCCCGGCGATCGTCACCGCCGCCGTGCCCCTGCTCTGGGGAGTCTGGTGGATCACCAACCGGCGCGACGAGGTGGCCGAGGCCCAGCACGACGCGAACAGCACGAGCAAGAGCGAGGGGGACCACGCATGAAACTGCCGAAGCTGACCTTCTGGCGCGCGGCCGCGATCCTGATCGCCCTGGCCGGCCTGGTCGTGACCTTCCTGCGCTTCACGCAGGGGATCGGCGCCGTCACGAATCTCAACGACACCTACCCGTGGGGCCTGTGGATCGGCTTCGACGTCCTGTGCGGCGTCGGCCTGGCCGCCGGCGGGTTCACGGTGACTGCCATCGTCTACCTGTTCAACCTCAAGAAATTCCACGAGATCGCTCGCCCGGCGGTGCTGACCGCCTTCCTCGGCTACATCCTGGTCGCCGTCGCGCTGATGTACGATCTCGGGAAGCCGTGGAACATCTGGCACCCGATCATCTTCTGGAACCCGCACTCGGTGATGTTCGAGGTCGGCTGGTGCGTCATGCTCTACCTGACCGTGCTGGCGCTCGAGTTCAGCCCGGTGCTCTGGGAGAAGCTGGGCTGGAAGCGGCCGCAGGTGATCATCAAGTCGCTGCAGATCCCGCTCGTGATCTCCGGCGTGGTGCTCTCGACGCTCCACCAGAGCTCGCTCGGCTCGCTGTTCCTGATCGCTCCCGAGCGGCTGCACCCGCTGTGGTGGACACCGCGGCTGCCGCTGCTGTTCTACCTCTCGGCGATCGGCATCGGCTTCGCGATGGTGATCTTCGAGTCGCGGCTCTCCTCGCGGGCCTTCGGGCGCGAGCTCGAGATGCCGATCCTCTCGCAGCTCGGCAAGGGGATCGTCGTTCCCTTCATGGTCTACCTCGTGCTGCGCTTCGAGGACCTCTACGCCCGCGGTGTGCTCCAGGAGTACGCCTTCCAGCCGACGCTGGAAGCCCGGATGTTCTGGGCCGAGATCCTGCTCGGCTTCGTCTTGCCGATCCTGCTGCTGCTCTCACCGACCGTCCGGAACAGCCGTCGCTGGTTGCCGTTCGCAGCGACGATCGCGGTGCTGGGCTTCATGTTCAACCGGCTCAACGTCTCGATCACCGCGGTCCAGGCCCGCACCCCCGACTTCCGCTACTTCCCCTCGATCGGTGAACTGGTCGTCTCCGCGCTGCTCGTGGTCATCGGCTTCACCGCCTTCGGGATCGCCGTCAAGTACTTCAACGTCTTCCCGCCCGCGGCCGAGCAGGACGAGCGGATCGTGGTCGGCGCCGGGATGCCCACCTGGTGGGAGCCCGCGCCCCGCGTCGCCAGCTCGGAAGCGGCTGTGGGGAGCTATACTCGTTGTGAAGGGCTGCCGCCGGCGGGCTCCGAGGGGTCGCGCGGCGTGCCGCATTAGCACCCCCACCCGGTGCCCCCCGCTCGCGCGAGAGGGACACCTGACATGCGTTTGAGTGCGTCCCTGTCCGTCCGCCTCGCCGTCGCCGCGGCCCTCCTCGGCGTCGGCGGGGCGGCGTTCGTCCTTTTCGACCTGCGCCACGCGACCCGCCAGGGCTTCCTGCAGGCCGCGGTCGAGGACGCCTCGAACGTGACCGAGGTGATCCGGCGAGCCACGCGCGCGGGGATGCTCGAGAACCGCTGGCAGGACGTCTACGCGATCCTGCAGGACATCGACGAGCAGCCCGGCGTCGAGCGGATCCGCCTGCTGCGGAAGGACGGGACGATCGTCAGCTCGTCCGATCCGTCGGAGGTCAACCAGAAGCTGGCTCTCGACCACCCCTCCTGTGCCCCCTGCCACATCCCCGGACCGCCGACGGCGAACCTCCCGCGTGAGCAGCGGATCCACGTCTCACGGCGCGCGGATGGAACCCGGGTGCTCGGGATGATCGAGCCGATCCCCAACGAAGCCGCCTGCGCGGGCTCGTGCCACGTCCACCGGCCCGACCAGAAGATCCTGGGTGTCCTGGTCACCGAGCTCTCGCTCGCCGGCGCCGACGAGCGGATCGAGGCGGCGACCCGCCGGGCCTTTCTGGGAGCGGCGATCAGCATGCTGCTGCTCGCCGGCACGATCGTCGCCACGCACGCCTACCTGCTGCGCCGCCGGCTGCGGCCGCTCTTCGGCGCGATCGGGAGGCTGGGCAAGGGGGACTACGCCGCGCGCGTGTCCGCCGGCCCGCAGGACGAGTTCGCCGAGGTGTCGGTGGCCTTCAACCGGATGGCGTCGGACCTCGAGGAGGCGCACCGCGAGTTGCAGAACTGGGCCCGCACGCTGCGCGACCGGGTCGACGAGCGGACGCGCGAGCTGCGCCAGACCCAGGACCAGGTGATCCACAGCGAACGCCTCGCCGGCCTCGGCCGGCTCGCGGCGGTCGTCGCGCACGAACTGAACAACCCGCTGGCGGGGATCCTGGTCATGATCCGGCGCTCGCGCAAGGCGCTGGCGCGCGGCCAGCTCACGGAAGGTCAGCAGAAGGAACTCGCCTCCTGGCTGGAGATGGTCGACCAGGAAGTCGGCCGCTGCGGGAAGATCGTCCAGGACCTCCTCGCGTTCTCGCGCCACCGCCGTGCCAGCCGCGAGCCCGTCGCCGTCAACGAGGTCGTTTCACGCACCCTGCGGCTGCTGGCCCACAAGCTCGACCTGGCCGAGGTCGACCTGGTCGAGGCCCTCGATCCAAAGGGCCCCCAGGTCACGGGCGACACCGGCCAGATCCAGCAGGCGCTGATGGCGGTCCTGATCAACGCCGTCGAGGCCATGCCGCAGGGCGGAACGCTGGAGGTTTCGACCCGCGCGTGCGGCGACGGCGGCGTCGAGATCGAGATCAAGGACAGCGGCATCGGGATCGCGCCCGAGGACCTGCCGCAGATCTTCGAGCCGTTCTTCACCACCAAGGCCGACGGACAGGGGGTCGGGCTCGGGCTGTCGGTCGTCTACGGCATCGTGGCGCGGCACGGCGGCCGGCTCGACGTCAACTCCGCGCCCGCGCAGGGAACCCGCGTCGTGATCCAGCTCCCCGCGGTGCCGCCCGACGGCGAGGCCCTGTCGGAAGCGGACGACAGCCACGCGGAGACCCCGGGCGCCGCCGCGACCGGAATGCCTCCCGGAGGTGAGAACGATGGCTGACCGCACCCCCGACCGCCCCTCACTCCTGATCGTCGACGACGAGGAGATCGTTCGCGAGTCGCTGGGAGGCTGGTTCCGGGACGAGGGCTACGAAGTCGGCACCTGCGCCTCCGCGCGCGAGGGCCTGATCCGGATCCAGGAACGCCCCTGGGACGTCTGCCTGGTGGACATCAAGATGCCCGGGATGGACGGCCTCGAGTTGCAGCGCCGTTTCGTCGAGATCTCGCCCGACATGCCGGTCATCGTGATGACCGCCTACGCCTCGGTCGAGACCGCGGTCAGCGCGCTCAAGTCGGGGGCCTTCGACTACATCGTCAAGCCGTTCGACCCCGAGGACCTGGCGCGGCTGGTGGGGAAGGCGCTCGAGGTGCGGCGACTCAAGCACGAGAACCGCGTGCTCAGGGAGCGGATCGAGGACGAGGCGCCGATCGAGAAGATCGTCGGCGACGACCCCGAGATGGCGCGCGTGAAGGAGCTGATCCGCACGGTCGGGGCCACCGATTCGACCGTGCTGATCGAGGGCGAGTCGGGGACCGGCAAGGAGCTGGTCGCGCGCGCCATCCACGGGCTCTCGCCGCGGCGCTACATGCCGCTGGTGATCGTCAACTGCGGCGCGCTCCCCGAGAACCTGCTGGAAGCCGAGTTGTTCGGCCACGAGAAGGGGGCCTTCACCGGGGCACACCAGCGCCGTAAAGGAAAGATCGAGCTGGCCGACGGCGGGACGTTGTTCCTGGACGAGGTCGGCGAGATCCCGGCCAAGATGCAGGTCGACCTGCTGCGGGTGCTGGAGGACCGAAGCTTCTCCCGCGTCGGCGGGAACAAGACGATCCAGTCCGACTTCCGGGTCGTCGCCGCCACCAATCGCCCGCTGGAGGCGATGGTCGAGGAGGGGACGTTCCGTCGCGACCTCTACTACCGGCTCAACGTCGTACGGATCGCCCTGCCACCGCTCCGCGCGCGGCGCTCGGACATCCCGCGCCTGGCGGAAGCGCTGCGCGAGCGGCTGGCGGGCAGCATGAACAAGAAGTTCACCGGTTTCGCCCCGGAAGCGATGGAGACGCTGGTCGCGCACGGCTGGCCGGGGAACGTGCGCGAGCTGGAGAACGCGATCGAGCGCGCGATGGTCGTCGGGACACCCCCGCTGATCCGGGCGCGCGACCTACCGCTGGGCCAGTTCCCGCGCGCCGAGGCCCCGGCCGGCGGGCCGAAGAGCCTGGCCGACATGGAGCGAGTCCACCTCCAGCGCGTGCTCGACGAGACCGGCTGGAACATCAGCCGTGCGGCGCGCGAGCTCGACATCGATCGCACCACCCTGTATGCCAAGATCCGCCGCTACGGCCTCGAGCGGCAGGGGATGATCGAGGAATGAACCCCTTCCCCGCGCTGCCGCCGGCGACGATCGCGCTGGCGCTGGCGGTCGCAGCCGCGGCCTTCGTGCTCGGGCTGCTGCTGGCTGCGCGGCGCAGGGCACGCGCCGACGAGGCGACCGCACGCGCGATCGAGCAGCTCGGATCGTCGGGGGGGGCGCAGCCGCCGGTCGATCCCCTGCTGGCCGAGCCCGTCGCCGCGGCACTCGCCCACGCCGTCGAAGAGTGGCGCCGCGCGCGTGAGGACGCGTCGATGCTGGTCGACGAGGCCCACGCGCAGGGCGAAACCGACGCGGTGCGGCGGATCGCCTCGGCCGTCGCCGGCCGCTTCGGCGGCCCGCTCGAGGCGGCCGAGACGGCGCGTGCCCGCGCCGAGCGCGCGCTGGTGCAGGGGAACGCCGAAACCACCCTCGCGGCGCTCGCCGACCTGCGGCGGGCGCTGCACCGCGCCGAACGGCTGATCGCGGCGCTGCGCGCGCTCGCTCCCGAGGGCGCGGTCGACCGGGGCGACGCACCGCTCGAGGAGCTGGCGCGCTGGGCCTGCGACGCGTGCCGCGCGCGGGCTGCCGCGGAGTCGGTGGAGCTCGCGTTCGTCGCCCCGTCGCGCGGTGCGATCGTTCGTGTCGATGCGGCCGCGCTCACCGGAGCCTTCGAAGCGCTGATCGAGAACGCGGTGGCCGCTGCCGCCAAGGGCGGACGGACGGTGCGCGTGATCACCGGCGAGGCTGCGGAGGGACGCGCGTCGGTCACGATCGAGGACGACGGTCCCGGCGTCCCCGAGGCGCTCGCCGGGCGGCTGTTCGACCCCCTCTTCTCGACGCGCGCCGCGGGCGACGGGATCGGCCTCGGGCTGCCGATCGCGCGGGCGGTCGCGGAGCGGCACGGGGGCACGCTGGCCCTCGAGCGCCGGCCGGAGGGCGGAAGCCGGCTCGTGATCTCCCTGCCGGCGCGCGCGGCGGGAGGGCGCGCAGGCGCGCGCGTCGGACCGTGACGGCGCCGGAGGCCCCGCGGCTGGTCCGCGGGCCGTGCCTCCAGCCGCTGCGCGTGGTGGCGATCGGGACCGTGCCGCCCGACGTGATGGAGCGCGCTGCGGCCGTGGCCCGGGAGGTCCTGGGGTTCGCGCCGTACATCTCGGCGCAGACCGTGCTGCCCGATCCGTTCCTCGACCCGCGCCGCCAGCAGTACCGCGCCGACCGGCTGCTGGCCGACATCAAGGCGCTCGCGCGCCGCGAGCACGAGGTCGTCCTGGGGCTGACGGGTGTCGATCTCTTCCTGCCGGTGCTGACCTTCGTCTTCGGCTGCGCCGAGCTGTCGGGGCGCGCGGCGGTGATGTCGGTGCACCGCCTCGACCCGCGCTTCGGCGGGTTCCCGGAGGACCCCGGCGTGACGCTCGAGCGGGCCGAGAAGGAAGTGCTCCACGAGCTGGGCCACGTCCTGGGCCTGACGCACTGCCACGACCGCGCCTGCGTCATGGCGAGCGCGCACGACATCGGCGAGATCGACATCGAGGAGCCGTCGTTTTGCCGCGACTGCCGGGTCCTGATCCGCTCGTGCCCTGAAACACCGTAGCGCGCGAGGGAAGCGCGTGGCGCGCCGCGCGCCGCTACATCTCGTAGAGCCGGTCGTCGACCGCCGGTGGCAGCATCCGGCGCCGGAGGCGCGCCAGCGGCCGGGAGCCGCCCGGAGCGCCGCCGGCGCCCCCCTCTCCCTCTGCTCCGTCGCCGAGGTCGTCGAGCGCGTCGCCGAGCTGCTCCTCGACCTCCTCGGGATCCTCGCCGGACTCCATCCGGGCCAGGGCCTCTTCCATGCCTTCGCCGACCGGCAGGCCCGCGGTCTCGAAGAGCCGGCGCATCATGCGGGCCGCCGCGCGCGGATCGTCCTCGGGAAGGCGCTCGGCCTCGCTGGCGAGCGACGCCAGGGCGGCCTCGAGCCGCGCGTCGCCGGCGGCGGGCGGCCCGCCATCCTCCGGCTCGCGGCGCCCGCGCGAGACCGCGAAGGTCGACGGGCGGCGCTCCAGCGGCGCCCGGCCGCAGCGCGGGCAGGCCGGGCGCCGTTCCACCTCGATCGTGCGGGAGAGGAAGCGGAACAGCCGGTGGCAGGTCTCGCAGTAGAACTCGTAGATCGGCATGGCGTCGTCCTGCAGGTTACCCGCGGACGGAGAAGGCATCCACCTGGGCCGGGCCCTCGGACCACGTCACCCGCTCGAGCGGCGGGAGACCGGAGCGCGGACCGAACTCCTCCGCGATCTGGCGCGCCGCCTCCAGCACGGGGCCCGGCGCCGAAACCCTGAGGCGCGCCACCGGATGGGGCCGGGCGACGATCCGAAGCTGGCGCAGCAGCCGCCGGGCCTCGGCCTCGGGGCGCAGCACCGTCCCCTTCCCGCAGACCGCGCAGCCGCGGCCGAGCAGCCGCTCGAGCGTCGGCCGGCGCCGCTGGCGGGTGATCTGCGCGACGCAGAAATCCGACAGCGGGATCACGCGCAGCTTGTGGATGTCGGTGGCCAGCGCGCCCGCCAGGGCGGCATCGACCTCGGCGCGGTGGGCCGGATCCTCCATGTCGATGAAGTCGATCACGATCAGACCCGCGAGGTCGCGCAGGCGGATCTGCCGTGCGACCTCGGTCGCGGCGGCGAGGTTGGTCCGGTAGGCCGTCTCCTCGAGGTCCGGGGCCTGCACGTCGCGCCCGGAGTTGACGTCGATCGCGACCAGGGCCTCGGTGCTCTGGATCACCAGCCGCCCGCCGCCGGGCAGGGGCGCCCCCGGCGCGAGGACCTCCTCCAGCGCCCGATCGAGCCGGTAGGCCTCGACCAGCGGCAGGGGCCCGTCGTGGCGCCTGAGCCGCGGCACGTGCTCGCCGCCGATCCCGGCGATCGCCGGCTCGAGCCAGCCCAGATCGACCTCTCCCACGACGATCTCGGACAGCCCGTGCGCGAGGTGGTCGCGCAGGAAGGCGAGCGCCGGGTCCTGTTCGCGGTGCACGATCGCGGGGGCGCGCAGCTCGCGCGCACGCTCGGCGATCGTCGCCCACTGCGCCAGCAGCAGCTCCAGCTCCGCCGCGAGGTCGTCGGGATCGGCCCCGGCCGCGGCGGTGCGGGCGATCAGTCCGAAGCCGGGAGGCGCGAGTTCGTCGAGGATGCCCCGCAGCCGCTGGCGCTCCGCCGCATCGACGATCCGCTGGCTGACGCCGCTGCGCGGCGAGCGCGGCGAGAGGACGAGCGACCAGCCCGGGAGCGTGACCGAGGGGGTCGCGCGGTGGCCCTTGCCGCCGTCGGCCTCCCGCACGATCTGGACCACGACCTCGTCGCCGACCGCCAGCGGCCGTCCGTCGGGCGTCGCCGCCGATTCGGGACGGATCGTGAAGACATCGCGGCCGAGACCGACATCGACGAAGACCGCGCGCACGCCGGGGGCGACCCGGGTCACGCGCCCCTTCGCGATCGTGCCCAGCCAGCGCCCCTGCGCCTCGGGGCGGATGCGCAGCTCGGCCACGCGGTCGCCCTCGACGAGCGCGAGCCACAACTCGCCGAGATCGCGCGCCAGCACGACCCGCCGCTCTGTCGACTGATTCACCGCGGCCCCCGACCCGGGTGGGGTCAGGCCATTGTAGCCCGGGGACGGCGGCCGACCACGAGCGGGGAGAGCAGCTTCCCGGCCTCGCGCGCGTAGAGCCCCACCCGCTCGATCTCCGCCCCCGCGTCGCGACCGGGACCGGCGACTGCGGCCAGCACCTCCGGGAGGCGCGGCGAGCCGTTCGGGGCGAGTACGAGCGTGAAGAGCAGGTGCCCCGCGTCGTCGACACGGAGGTCCTCCACCATCGGGCGGATGTCGAGCAGCTTGTCCGGCTTCCCCTTGCGCGCGCGGACGACCTCGACCTCGGTCCGCGCCAGGAACGCCGCCGTACCGGCGGCCAGTTCCTCGCGCGTCGCGCCCGGAACGATCGCCTGGTAGGTCGCGCGCGTGATCGCCTCCTGCAGCGACGGCGCGGCGAGGTCGGCCGGGACGATCGCGGAGAAGCGGATCCCCTCGGACAGGGCGGCATTGATCCGGGTGACGAAGGTCTCGCCGTCGAGCGGGGTGTGGGTGTCGAAATCGATGTACTCGCCGCGCGAGCTGACCCCCAGTGAGAGCGCGGGCGAGAGCGCGACGCGCGGGTGCGGCTTGAACCCCTGCGAGTAGGCGACCTGCACCCCGGCGCGGCGCAGCGCCATGGTCAGCGCGCGCACCAGGTCGAGGTGACCGAGGAAACGGCTGCGGCCGGTCTTCTCGAAGCGGGCCCGCCAGCGGTAGAGCGGGGGCTCCGGGAGCGGCGACGGCTCGGCGCTCGGCCCGGCCGGGCCATCCGGCGCCGCCGCGCCGGCGACCGATTCGATCGCGGCCGTGGCGGCCGGGCAGGCAACGACCGGTTGCTCGCCCGGGTCCGCGCCGCGCGGCGTGCCGTCCCGCCCCGCGGGCGCACGCTCGACCGGAAACGCCGGAATCCTCACGGTGGACCGGACATCGAGGTCCTCCCAGCGCCGCTCGGCAACCTCGCCGCGCACGCACTCCTTCGAGAACGGCGCGCAGCCGCTGCAGGCGTCGGCGCAGGTCGCCATCGTCGCGGCCTCGAGGCTCTTGCGGTACTCGGCCTCGAGCCAGCGGCGGCGCACCAGCGGGTCGATCACTTCCCACGGCAGCTCGGCCTCGAGCGGGATCGGCCGCGTGGCCCAGGCCTCGGCGTCGATCCCGAGGTCGGCGAAGACGCCGCGCCAGCGCTCGACGTCGAGCCCCTCGCTCCAGCTGTCGAGCACCGCGCCGCGCCGGAAGGCCTCGAGGATCGCGGGGGCCAGGCTGCGGTCGGCGCGCGAGAGCACCCCCTCGAGCCAGCTCGAGGCGTGGTCGTGGTGCTTGAACTCGACCCCCTTCGGGGCCTGGCGGCGGATCCGCGACTGCTTGGCGCGGAAGGCCTCGACGCCGTCCATCCCGAACCACTGGAACGGCGTGAACGGCTTGGGGACGAAAGTCGAGGCCGAAAGCGTGACCCTCACCCGCTTGCCGCCGATCCCCCTTCCCTGCCGCGCGATCGCGCCCGCCAGCGCGACCAGCGCGTCGACGTCGTCATCGGTCTCGGTCGGCAGGCCGATCATGAAATAGAGCTTCATCAGCTGCCAGCCGGCCTCGAAGGCGAGGCCGGTCGCCTTCAGGATGTCCTCTTCCGTGAGGTTCTTGTTGATCACGTTGCGCAGCCGCTGCGAGCCGGCCTCGGGGGCGATCGTGAAGCCGGTCTTGCGCACCCGCTTGACCTGCGCCGCGAGCGACTCGGTCATCGTCGTCGCGTGCAGCGACGACAGCCCGACCGAGATCTTCCGCGGCTCCATCTCGTCCATCAGCGTCGTCAGCAGCGGCTCGATCGCGCCGTACTCGCCGGTGTTGAGCGAGGTCAGCGAGAACTCGTCGTAGCCGGTCGAGGCGACCGAGCGCTCGACGCCGTCCTTGATCTTCTGAGGATCACGCTCGCGGGTCGGGCGGTAGACGTAGCCGGCCTGGCAGAAACGGCAGCCGACCGGGCAGCCGCGCATGATCTCCCACGACACCCGGTCGTGGACGATCTCGGCGTGCGGAACGACGATCGCCTCGGGGAACGGCCAGCGGTCGAGGTCGTAGACGACGCGGCGTTTGACGCGCTCCGGCGCGCCGCTCCCCGGCTTCGGCCGCGGGATCAGCATCCCGAGCAGCGGCTCGGGGAGGGCGTCGTAGAGCGCGGGGGCGTACCAGCCCGGGATCTCGCGGGCGATCGCCGCGATGATCTCCGCCCGCGGGACTTCTTCTCGCGTCAGCCGCGCACGCAGCGCGATCGCCTCCGGCAGCGCCTCCTCGGCGTCGCCGGCCAGGATCAGGTCGAAGAACGGGGCGAACGGCTCGGGGTTGAAGATCACGGGGCCGCCGCCGAGGACCAGCGGATCGCCGTCCCGGCGCTCTTCGGCCAGCAGCGGGATCCCGCCGCGCTCGAGCATCGCCAGGACGTTGGTCATCGTCAGCTCGTACTGCATCGAAAAGCCGACGAGATCGAAGTCGCGCAGCGGCCGGCGCGACTCGAGCGTCGTCAGCGGCAGGTCCTCGCCGCGCAACCGCTCGAGCATGTCGGTCCAGGGCATGAAGCAGCGCTCCGCGGCCACCCCCGGGGTGCCATTGAGCAGCGCGTAGAGGATCCGGAAGCCGAGGTGCGACATCCCGATCTCGTAGAGGTCGGGGAACGCGAGCACGACCGAGGTCTCGACCTCGGCCGGCGGCTTGGTGACGGAGTTCCACTCCCCGCCGAGGTAGCGCGTCGGCTTCTCGACCAGCGGCAGCAGGCGGTCGAGCGCCGCGACGCGCTGCGCCGGGTCGGTCCAGTACGGGTTCATCGAAGGGGGGCCCTCCCGGGCGCTCGGTCGGCTGACTTAGCGATTCTGCCGGACGGTAAGGCTCCCGTCGAGGAGGTCGACTGACCGGCCCCGGGCCCCGCTATGGCGCCTCGGCCCGGTAGACGCCGCAGGTCACGCTCGCAATCGCCGAGGACACGAGGTCCAGCTGCTTCCGGATCTTGAAGCCGGGAACCATCGGGCCCTCCTCCCCTCCGTAGATCGTCACGTCCTGGACGGCGACCTGGAAGCCGTCCTTGTCGAAGCCCCGGCAGCGGACCGTCACCCGCCCGAGCGTCAGCGCGGTCGAGTTCTCGTAGCCGAAGGCGACCAGGGTCGCGTTGCCGACCGGCGAGGTCTCGAACACCGTCACCGTCCCGGCCGCTTCGGGCGAGTTGAGGATCGGTGGCGTCGGGGGCGGCGGACTCGTGTGCACCTCGCGGGTGGTGTCGACGGCGATGCACCCGACCAGCAGCACGGCAGCGACGAGCACGAGAACGAGCCGCATCGAACCCTCCCGCCGGGACGCCTCGAAGGCGGGCTCCCGGTGACGACCCGGCGATCCTGCGCCGCGCCGGTCCCCCCACGCAACCTGCCCTTGACACCCAGCCCCCCGCCCCGCGAACCTACGCGCCCCCCCTCCGCAGGAGCAACCCCCGTGCGCAAGCCCGTCGCCCTGATCACCGGCGCCGCCGGCGAGATCGGTCACGCCCTGATCGACGACCTGGCCCGCGAAGGCCGGGCCTCGATCGTCACGCTCGACACCAAGCCGCTCGGCGACGAGCAGCAGAAGAAGGTCACGCGCGCCTTCCTCGGCTCGATCCTCGACAAGAACCTGCTCGACCAGATCCTGGCCGAGTTCGAGGTCGACACGATCTTCCACCTCGCCGCGCTGCTCTCCACGCGCAGCGAGCTGGTGCCGGTCACCGCGCACCAGGTCAACGTCGAGGGGACGCTCAACCTGCTCGAGTTCGCGCAGGCCGAGTCGATGAGCCACGGCGCGAAGGTGGTCTTCTTCTACCCCTCGTCGATCGCCGCCTACGGGATGCCGGACCTCGCGACCAAGGCCCGGGCCGGCAAGGTCAAGGAAGAGGACTACAACACGCCGATCACGATGTACGGCTGCAACAAGCTCTACTGCGAGCACCTCGGGCGCTACTACAACCTGCACTACAAGCAGCTCGATGCCGGGCCGCAGTCGCACCGGGTGGACTTCCGCGGGATTCGATTCCCGGGGCTGATCTCGGCGATCACGGTCCCCTCGGGCGGGACCTCCGACTTCGCCCCCGAGATGATCCACGCCGCGGCGCAGGGCAAGGCCTTCGCCTGCTTCGTGCGCGAGGACGCGCGGATCCCGTTCATGGCGATGCCGGACGCGGTCGACGCGATCCTGGGACTGGTCCGCGCCGACGCCGCAAAGCTGACCAAGACGACCTACAACATCGGGGCCTTCAACCCGTCGGCCGGCGAGGTCGGCGCGATGGTGAGGAAGGCCTTCCCCGGCGCGCAGATCAGCTACAAGCCGGACGTCAAGCGCCAGATGATCATCGACAGCTGGCCGGCCGACGTGGACGACTCGGCGGCCCGCGCCGACTGGGGGTTCGCACCGACGTTCGACCTCGAGCGCGGGTTCGGGGAGTACCTGATCCCGACGATCCGGGAGCGGTACGCCTGAGGCGTCAGGCTAGGGGCCGGCCTTCCCGAGGCAGAGCGGGCGCCGGTCGGCGTCCTCCTCCTCCAGCAGGCTGCCGATCGTCGTCTCGCGGAACGAGTCCTGGAGCGCGGCGATCACCTCGTCGAGGCGCCGGTGCAGTGCGCACAGCCGCCCGGCGTGCTCCGGCCGGTCGAGCGGACAGCGCTCGATGCGGCGCAGCGGGTCGACCGCGTCGACCACCTCGAGGACCGTCACCGCGGCCGGTTCGCGCCGAAGCGTGAAGCCTCCCCTCAGCCCCCGCTGCGAGGTCACGAGACCGGCCTTCACGAGCGACTGCATCACCTTGGCGAGGTACCCGGCCGGGACCTTCGCCTGCCGGGCGATCTCGGCCACGGTCCGGGGCTGGCCGGCGCAGTCGGCGAGGCAGAGCATCGCGCGCAGGGCATATTCAGCGGTCTGCGACAGCATGAGACGGCGTCCTCCCGGGTGGCGCGGGACATTCGAGATCTTGGCATCCGGATGTCGTCTTAGCCAGCGCCTCGAGTACAGGCCCGCCGGGGATCGCCCGCGTTCCGGCTGGGAAGGCTCCAGCGCCTGCCGACCGCGTAGCGGCGGCAAGCCGCCGTGGTCATCCTCCCGCCACGGAGTCGCCTTCCCCGGCCGTCGCTGGTCGGCGGCTTCCGCCGCACGATGGTCGAGATGACGCGCGCGCTCTGACGGCTCCGGGGCGGCGGGCTCCCTCTCCCCTCCCGCCTATGCCGGCACGAACTTGTAGCCGTAGCAGAGCACGCCCGAGGCGCCGTCCTGCTGCACCTTCCGGAACTCGAGCCGCAGCTTCTGTCCGGTCGCCAGCGTCTCGAGGTCGCAATCGACGATCTGCGCCGTCACCTTCACGCTGTCCGCGAGCCGCACGACCCCGACCGCGTAGGGCGCCTGGTCCTCGAAGCCGGTCGGCGCCACGCGGATGATCGTGAAGGTCTCGAGCGTCCCGGCCTGCGGCAGGATCACCGGTTTGAACTCCCGCCCGCGGCAGGCGTTGCAGACCAGGCGCGGCGGGAAGAAGACCTTCCCGCACCCGCTGCAGCGCGCGGCCTCGGTGCGGTAGCGCTGCGGGATCTCGCGCCAGTAGCGAACCGGTCCGATCATCGCTTCCTCCCAACGGCGCGCTCGAAGATGTGCACGACCGTGCTCGCGCCGGTGCCGCCCATGTTCTGCGTGAGGCCCCAGCGGGCCTTCGGAACCTGCCGCTTGCCCGCCTCCCCGCGGAGCTGCAGCACCGCCTCGCGGATCTGCGCGATGCCGGTCGCCCCGACCGGGTGGCCCTTCGACTTCAGGCCGCCGGACGGGTTGACCGGGATCGTCCCGCCCAGCGCCGTCAGCCCCGATCCGGCCGCCGCGCCCCCCTTGCCGCGCGGAACCAGTCCCAGCGCCTCGATCACCAGGATCTCGGCGATCGTGAAGCAGTCGTGGACCTCGCAGAACGAGAGGTCCTTCGGCGCGATCCCGGCCTGCTTGTAGGCCAGCGCGGCGGCGTGCCGCGTCGAGGCGAGGTCGGCCATGTCGTCGCGCTCGTGCAGCGCGATCCGGTCGGTCGCGTGGGCCGAGGCGGCTATGCGCACGGCCGGCTTCTTCGACAGCTTGCGCGCCATCTCGAGCGGGCAGAGCACGACCGCCGCCGCCCCGTCGGTGATCGGCGAGCAGTCGAGCAGCCGCAGCGGGTCGGCCACGGCCGCCGACCCCATCACCTGCTCCGCCGTCACCTTCATCCGGAACTGCGCGAGATCGTTGAACATCCCGTGCGCGTGGTTCTTCACCGCGACGTCGGCGAGCTGGCGGCGGGTCGTGCCGTAGCGCTCCATGTGCACGCGCGCCATCATCGCGTAGAGCCCGGGAAAGGTGATCCCCTGGTAGCACTCGTACTCCTGGTCGGCGGCGGTCGAGAGGGCGTAGGTCGCGGCCCCCCCGTCGACGTCGGTCATCTTCTCGACGCCGGTCGCCAGGACGATGTCGTGCGCGCCGGCGGCGACCGCGAGCCAGGCCTGACGGAAAGAGAGCCCGCCCGAAGCGCAGGCCGACTCGACCCGCGTCCCGGGGATCGGCCCCATCCCGAGCTCGTCGGCGAGCAGCGCGCCGAGGTGCTCCTGGCCGACGAACAGGCCCCCGCTCATGCAGCCGACATACATCGCGTCGACCCGGTCGACCCCAGCGTCGTCGACGGCGGCCAGCGCGGCCTCGGTCCAGATCCGGCGGTGGGACTTCTCCCACAGCTCGCCCCACTTGTTCATCCCCACGCCGATGACGGCAACTTCTCGCATCGCGCTCTCCCCGCTCACTCGGTGAGCTTGCGGATCTTGCCGCGGAACTTGGCGTAGGTGCCGTAGTCGACGTAGATCGGCCGATCCTCGAGCTGCGGCCGCGTCTGCGGCGCCAGCTTCTGGACTTTCGCGATCCGGTCGGTGACGCGCCAGATGAAGCCGTCGCTGCCGGCGCCGGACCCGTAGCTGACCATCAGGATCCGGTCGCCGGGTTTCGCCACGTCGAGCACCGCGGTCAGGCCGAGCGGCGAGGCCCCGGAGTAGGTGTTGCCCAGCGTCGGGCTGAGCAGCCCCTGCCCGTACTGCTCCGCGGTGAAGCCCAGTTCCTCCGCGGCCCGGGCCGGGAACTTCCCGTTCGGCTGGTGGAAGACCGCCCAGCGCAGGTCCTTCGGCTTCACCTTGGCTTTCTTCATCAGCCCGCGCGCGCAGCTGAGCGTGTGCTTGAAGTAGGCCGGCTCGCCGGTGAAGCGCCCGCCGTGGCGCGGGTAGAACTGGTACTCGCGCCGCCAGAAGTCGGGCGTGTCGGTCATGAAGGCGTAGGTTTCCTCGCAGACCGCCACCAACTGCGTGCTGGCGAAGATGTACGCCGCCGACCCGGCCGAAGCCGAGTACTCGAGCGCGTCGCCCGGGGCGCCCTGCGAGGTGTCGGCCCCGATCCCCATCGCGAACTCCATCTGGCCCGCCTTGACCAGCGAGAGCGCGACGAACATCCCCTCGCTCCCCGCCTTGCAGGCGAACTCGAAGTCCGCGCAGTGGATCTCGGGGGTCGCCCCGATCGCCTCCGCGACGACCGTGCCGCTGGGCTTGACCGCGTACGGGTGCGACTCCGAGCCGATGTAGATCGCCCCGATCTTGACCGGGTCGATCCCGGCCCGGCGGATCGCGTGGCGCGCCGCCTCGACCGACATCGTGATCACGTCCTGGTCCGGCGTCGGCACCGACTTCTCACGCAACCCCAGGCCCCGCTTGTAGGTCGGGGCGTCCGCCCCCCAGACGCGGGCGATCTCCTCGACCCTGATCCTGTGGCGCGGGATGTAGGCGCCGTACCCTCGGATCCCGACCTCCATGGAGCCTCCTTGGTCTCTTCCGGACGGTCAGTCCGGGTCCTCGTTGGCGCGCGGCGCGAATCCGCGCGCGCGCAGCCGCTGGCGAGCCTCATGAACGACGAAGGGGTGGACGGCGAACAACACGGCGATCGTCTCGGGCGGGGCGTGGTACAGGAACTCGGCCCCGTCCGGGAGGGCGTCGATATCGCGGAGCAGATCCTCGACGGTCTTCGGCGGCGGGACGGGCGGGGCCGGGCCGCGCCCGTGGATGTGATCGACCTCGGGGTGCTCGTGGTGAAACTGCCGCGCTGCGAGGAGTTCGGCGGTGAAGCGCTCCCGGCGGACCGGGTCGAGGATCCAGGAGCGGGCCGATTCGATGGTGTCGGGGGTGACGGCGAAGAGGGCGGCGACACTCTCCAGGTGCCCCTGGTAAAGGAGCTGGAACCCGAGCGGATGCTCGACGGCGCGCTCGAGCAGCGCGCGCAACGGGGCGGGGAACGGGGGGGCGCCCATCGCGGGGTCTCCAGGGTGCGGAGTTTCCCCTGACCCCGGCGCGGGCGTCAATCCGTCCCCGGATCGGCCGGGTCGCGATACCGAGATCCGTTCCTGATGTCTAATCCACGGAACGACCGTCGCCTGCGGCGATCACGCGCACGCGGGCCGCTATACTTGGCGCCTCAGTGGGGCCCCGAAAGGGGCGGTCAGAAAAGTCGAAGCAGGGGGTCCTCCGCGGTTTCTGGTCGATGCGGAGCCCGCGGAGCGTCCCGCGATTCGGGCGGATCGGACCTTGGATCCGCAGGGAATGGTTGGCGCGACGCGGGTTGCCGGCACGTCTCGCGGAGGGCAGTTCGATGAGCGGATTCGCACGCACGGCACGGGAGGAATTCTCCCGCCATCGATTCGCATTCTCGTTGCTCGTGTCCCTCGTCCTCGTCGCCGCGGCCGCGATCTCGCCCGCCGCGGGACAGGCCTGCCCCGACGCCGACCTGGACGGCTACGCCGACTGCACGGTAGCCGGCTGCAATGCCTCGGGACTGCTCTGCGGGGACTGCGACGACGGGCGCAACGGCGTCCACCCCGGTGTCGCCGAGGCCTGCGACCAGGTCGATAACGACTGCGACGGCTTCGCGGACGAGGGGTTTGCGATCGTCTCGACGAGCCGTGAGGTGCGCGACCCGGGGGCCGGCGGCGGGGACTCCTTCGGCCGCGCGGTCGCCGCGATCGGTGACGTGAACGGGGACGGGATCGACGACTTCGTCGTCGGCGTGCCGTACGACGACACGGGGACGCTGTCCGAGTCCGGCAGCGTGGCGTTGTTCTCGGGTGCGACGCGCGCGCTGTTGTGCCGGGCACTCGATCCGGACGGTGCGTCCAACGACCAGCTCGGCTGGTCGGTGGCGGCGGTGGGCGATCTCAACCACGACGGGACGCCGGACTTCGCGGCCGGGGCGCGCCAGGACAGCACGCCGCAGGGGACCTACGCCGGGAGCGTGGTGGTCTTCTCCGGCGCCGGCTGCGGGCGTCTCTTCAAGGCGACCGACCCGGGAGGCGCGGGCAGCGACTACCTGGGCAGCGCGGTCGCCGGGCTGGGCGACGTCAACGGGGATGGGACGCCCGACATCGCCGCCGGAGCGATCTACGACGACGAGGCGAGCGTGAGCAACCGGGGCAGCGTCGTCCTCTTCTCCGGCGCCAACGGGTCCGTGATTCGAAAGTTGACCGACCCACTCGGTGCGGCCAGCGACGAACTCGGCAGCGCCGTCGTCCCGGCCGGCGATCTGAACGGCGACGGCACCCCGGACGTCGCGGCCGGCACGGAGGGTTACAACGGCACGGGGGTCGACCGCGGCGCGGTGATCGTCTTCTCCGGCGCTGACGGCTCGGTGCTGCTGCGCTTGACGGACCCCCTGGGAGTCAACTACGAGCGCCTGGGGGCCTCGATCGCGTCGATCGGCGACCTCAACCACGACGGGACCGGAGACCTGGCCGCTGGTGCGCCCGAGAACAACGCCCAGGCCAGCAGCGCGGGCCGGGTGGTCGTCTTCTCCGGGGCCAGCGGCTCGGTGCTCATCCGGATGACCGATCCCGCAGGGGCCTCGGGCGACCGGCTCGGCCGGTCCGTCGCAGCGCTCGGGGACTTCGACGGCGACGGGACGGTCGACGTGGCGGCCGGGGAACCGCTCGACGACAGCGCCGCGGGCGCCGATGTCGGCGCGGCGCTGCTCTTCTCCGGGGGCAGCGGCGCGGTGATCGACAAGCTCGTCTCCAGCAGTGGAGCGGCCAGCGACCAGGCCGGATCATCGCTCGCGGTGGCCTTCGACCTGACCGGCGACGGGGAGCCTGATCTCGTGGCGGGCGCGCCTTACGCGAACAGTCCGGAGGGCACGAGCGTCGGCAATGTCGTCCTGTTCGCGCGCGAGAGCGACTGCGACGGAGACGGGTTCACGCCGCTGACCGGCGATTGTCGGGACGACGGCGGCACAGGCTCGTCGAATGTCCGACCCGACGCGAGCGAGACCTGCAACGCGGTCGACGACGACTGCGACGGGCTGGTGGACGAGGACGACGACGCGGACGGCTATGCGGCCTGCGCCGGGGACTGCAACAACGGCGACCCGCGGGTCTTCCCCGGCGCGGCCGAGCGCTGCAACGCGGCCGACGACGACTGCGACGGGAGCGAGCGACGAGGGTCCCGACGCCGACGGCGACGGGGTGACCGCGCCCTGCGACTGCGACGACGGCCGCAACGCCGTCCACCCCGGGGCGACGGAGACCTGCAACAACCGCGACGACGACTGCGACGGGGTGGTCGACGAGGGGACGGCCACGACGACGACGGCGCAGGGCGTGGTCGATCCGGGAGCGGAGGCGTACGAGCTGTTCGGCCACGCGCTGGCGGTGGTGGGGGACGTCGACGGCGACGGGGTCCTTGACTTCGCGGTCGGGGCCTACCAGGACGACCTGGCCGGCTACACCGACCGTGGCAGCGTCGCGCTGTTCTCGGGTGCGACGCGCGCGCTGCTTGTGCCGGGCGCTCGATCCGGACGGTGCGTCCAACGACCAGCTCGGCTGGTCGGTGGCGGCGGTCGGGGACCTGAATCACGACGGGACGCCGGACTTCGCGGCCGGGGCGCGCCAGGACAGCACGCCGCAGGGGACCTACGCCGGGAGCGTGGCGGTCTTCTCCGGGGCCGGCTGCGGGCGGCTCCTCAAGCTGACCGATCCGGGAGGAGCGAGCAGCGACTACCTCGGGTCCGCGGTCGCCGGGCTGGGGGACGTCAACGGCGACGGGACGCCGGACATCGCGGCCGGCGCGCTCTACGACGACACCGCGGGCGGGACCAACGCCGGCAGCGTGGTGGTCTTCTCGGGCGGCAACGGGGCGGTGCTGTACAAGACCTTCGACCCCGGCGGCGCGGCCACGACTACCTCGGCTCGGTGCTGGCGGCGGTGGGCGACGTCGACCGCGACGGGATCACCGACTTCGCGGCCGGCGCGCCCTACGACGACGCGCTGGGTGGGAGCGACGCGGGGAGCGTGGTGCTGTTCTCCGGCGCCGACGGGACCAAGCTGCGCAAGCTGGCCGACCCGGGCGGCGCGGGCTACGACTACCTCGGGGTCTCGGTCGCGGGGATCGGCGACGTCGACGGCGACCTGGTCCCCGACGTGGTGGCCGGGGCCTACTACGACAGCACCCCGCAGGGCAGCTACGCCGGGAGCGTGGCGCTCTTCTCCGGCGCGAGCGGGGCGCTGATCCGCAAGCTGACCGACCCGGCCGGCGCAGCCAACGACCGGCTCGGCACGGCGGTGGCAGCACTGCCCGACGTCAACGGCGACGGGATCCCGGAGGTCGTGGCCGGGGCGCCGCAGAACGACGCCGCGGCGACGGATGCCGGGCGGGTGGTGGTCTTCTCCGGCGCCGACGGCGCGGTGCTGCAGCGCTTCACCGATCCGGCAGCGCTGGGGACCGACCTGCTCGGCACGGCGCTGGCGGCGATCGGCGACCTGGGGGGCGGGGGCAAGCCGGAGATCCTGGCCGGGGCGGAGGGGGCGCCGCTGCCGGAGGGTCAGGATGCCGGGAAGGTGTTGGTCTTCTCCTTCGAGGCCGACTGCGACGGCGACGGGGTGACGGCGCTGTTGGACTGCGACGATGGCGACGGCGCGGTCGAGCCGGGGGCGCCGGAGCGCTGCAACGCGGTCGACGACGACTGCGACGGGCTGGTGGACGAGGACGACGACGGGGACGGCTATGCGGCCTGCGCCGGGGACTGCGACAACGGCGACCCGCGGGTCTTCCCCGGCGCGCCGGAGCGCTGCAACGCGGCCGACGACGACTGCGACGGGAGCACGCGACGAAGGTCCCGACGCCGACGGCGACGGGGTGACGGCGCCCTGCGACTGCGACGACGGACGCAACGGCGTCCACCCCGGGGCGACGGAGTCCTGCAACAACCGCGACGACGACTGCGACGGGGTGGTCGACGAGGGAACGGCCACGACGACGACGGCGCAGGGCGTGGTCGATCCGGGAGCGGAGGCCTACGAGCTGTTCGGCCACGCGCTGGCGGTGGTGGGGGACGTCGACGGCGACGGCGTCGTGGATTTCGCGGTCGGGGCCTACCAGGACGACCTGGCCGGCTACACCGACCGTGGCAGCGTCGCGCTGTTCTCGGGTGCGACGCGCGCGCTGCTTGTGCCGGGCGCTCGATCCGGACGGTGCGTCCAACGACCAGCTCGGCTGGTCGGTGGCGGCGGTCGGGGACCTGAATCACGACGGGACGCCGGACTTCGCGGCCGGGGCGCGCCAGGACAGCACGCCGCAGGGGACCTACGCCGGGAGCGTGGCGGTCTTCTCCGGGGCCGGCTGCGGGCGGCTCCTCAAGCTGACCGATCCGGGAGGAGCGAGCAGCGACTACCTCGGGTCCGCGGTCGCCGGGCTGGGCGACGTCAACGGCGACGGGACACCCGACATCGCCGCCGGCGCGCTCTACGACGACACCGCGGCCGGGACCAACGCGGCAGCGTGGTGGTCTTCTCGGGCGGCGACGGGGCGGTGCTGTACAAGACCTTCGACCCCGGCGGCGCGGCCAACGACTACCTCGGCTCGGTGCTGGCGGCGGTGGGTGACGTCGACCGCGACGGGATCACCGACTTCGCGGCCGGCGCGCCCTACGACGACGCGCTGGGTGGGAGCGACGCGGGGAGCGTGGTGCTGTTCTCCGGCGCCGACGGGACCAAGCTGCGCAAACTGGCCGACCCGGGTGGCGCGGGCTACGACTACCTCGGGGTCTCGGTCGCGGGGATCGGCGACGTCGACGGCGACCTGGTGCCCGACGTGGTGGCCGGGGCCTACTACGACAGCACCCCGCAGGGCAGCTACGCCGGGAGCGTGGCGCTCTTCTCCGGCGCGAGCGGGGCGCTGATCCGCAAGCTGACCGACCCGGCCGGCGCAGCCAACGACCGGCTCGGCACGGCGGTGGCAGCACTGCCCGACGTCAACGGCGACGGGATCCCGGAGGTCGTGGCCGGGGCGCCGCAGAACGACGCCGCGGCGACGGATGCCGGGCGGGTGGTGGTCTTCTCCGGCGCCGACGGCGCGGTGCTGCAGCGCTTCACCGACCCGGCAGCGTTGGGGACCGACCTGCTCGGCACGGCGCTGGCGGCGATCGGCGACCTGGGGGGCGGGGGCAAGCCGGAGATCCTGGCCGGGGCGGAGGGGGCGCCGCTGCCGGAGGGTCAGGATGCCGGGAAGGTGTTGGTCTTCTCCTTCGAGGCCGACTGCGACGGCGACGGGGTGACGGCGCTCTTGGACTGCGACGACGGCGACGGCGCGGTCGGAGCCGGGGGCGCTGGAGCGCTGCAACGCGGTCGACGACGACTGCGACGGGGAGGTGGACGAGGACGACGACGGGGACGGCTATGCGGCCTGTGCGGGGGACTGCGACAACGGCGACCCGCGGGTCTTCCCCGGCGCGCCGGAGCGCTGCAACGCGGCCGACGACGACTGCGACGGGAGCGCGCGACGAAGGTCCCGACGCCGACGGCGACGGGGTGACGGCGCCCTGCGACTGCGACGACGGACGCAACGCCGTCCACCCCGGGGCGACGGAGTCCTGCAACAACCGCGACGACGACTGCGACGGCGTGGTCGACGAGGGAACGGCCACGACGACGACGGCGCAGGGCGTGGTCGATCCGGGAGCGGAGGCGTACGAGCTGTTCGGCCACGCGCTGGCGGTGGTGGGGGACGTCGACGGCGACGGGGTCCTTGACTTCGCGGTCGGGGCCTACCAGGACGACCTGGCCGGCTACACCGAGCGTGGCAGCGTCGCGCTGTTCTCGGGCGCGACGCGGGCGCTGCTCTGCCGGGCGCTCGATCCGGACGGTGCGTCCAACGACCTGCTCGGCTGGTCGGTGGCGGCGGTGGGCGATCTCAATCACGACGGGACGCCGGACTTCGCGGCCGGGGCGCGTCAGGACAGCACGCCGCAGGGGACCTACGCCGGGAGCGTGGCGGTCTTCTCCGGGGCCGGCTGCGGGCGGCTCCTCAAGCTGACCGATCCGGGAGGAGCGAGCAGCGACTACCTCGGGTCCGCGGTCGCCGGGCTGGGCGACGTCAACGGGGATGGGACGCCCGACCTCGCCGCCGGAGCGAGTTCCGACGACACCGCGGCCGGGACCAACAGCGGCAGCGTGGTGGTCTTCTCGGGCGGCGACGGGACGGTGCTGTACAGGACCTTCGACCCCGGCGGCGCGAGCTACGACTATCTCGGCGCGGTGCTGGCGGCGGTGGGCGACGTCGACCGCGACGGGATCACCGACTTCGCGGCCGGCGTGGCGTCTACGACGACGCGCTGGGTGGAACCGACGCGGGGAGCGTGGTGCTGTTCTCCGGCGCCGACGGGACCAAGCTGCGCAAGCTGGCCGACCCCGGCGGCGCGGGCTACGACTACCTCGGGGTCTCGGTCGCGGGGATCGGCGACGTCGACGGCGACCGGGTCCCCGACGTGGTGGCCGGGGCCTACTACGACAGCACCCCGCAGGGCAGCTACGCCGGGAGCGTGTCGATCTTCTCCGGCGCGAGCGGGGCGCTGATCCGCAAGCTGACCGACCCGGCCGGCGCAGCCAACGACCGGCTCGGCACGGCGGTGGCAGCACTGCCCGACGTCAACGGCGACGGGATCCCGGAGGTCGTGGCCGGGGCGCCGCAGAACGACGCCGCGGCGACGGATGCCGGGCGGGTGGTGGTCTTCTCCGGCGCCGACGGCGCGGTGCTGCAGCGCTTCACCGACCCGGCCGCGCTGGGGACCGACCTGCTCGGCACGGCGCTGGCGGCGATCGGCGACCTGGGGGGCGGGGGCAAGCCGGAGATCCTGGCCGGGGCGGAGGGGGCGCCGCTGCCGGAGGGTCAGGATGCCGGGAAGGTGCTGGTCTTCTCCTTCGAGGCCGACTGCGACGGGGACGGCGAGACGGCGCTTCTGGACTGCGACGACGCCGATGCGGCGGTCGGGGTGGGGGCGCTGGAGCGCTGCAACGCGGTCGACGACGACTGCGACGGGCTGGTGGACGAGGACGACGACGGGGACGGCTATGCGGCCTGCGCCGGGGACTGCAACAACGGCGACCCGCGGGTCCATCCCGGGGCGGCCGAGCGCTGCAACGCGGCCGACGACGACTGCGACGGGTCGAGCGACGAGGGTCCCGACGCCGACGGCGACGGGGTGACCGCGCCCTGCGACTGCGACGACGGCCGCAACGCCGTCCACCCCGGGGCGGCCGAGGTCTGTAACCACCGAGACGACGACTGCGACGGCGTGGTGGACGAGGGGACGGCTGAGCAGCTCGCGGGTGCCAAGCTCGTGGATCCTGCGCCGGCCGCCTACGACGGCTTCGGCCGCTCCGCCGTCAGCGTCGGAGACGTCAACGGCGATGGGGTCGTGGACTTCGCAGTCGGAGTTGACCAGGACGATCCGGCCAGTCTCTCCGACCGTGGCAGCGTCGCGCTGTTCTCGGGCGCGACGCGGGCGCTGCTCTGTCGGGCGCTCGATCCGGACGGTGCGTCCAACGACCTGCTCGGCTGGTCGGTGGCGGCGGTGGGCGATCTCAATCACGACGGGACGCCGGACTTCGCGGCCGGGGCGCGTCAGGACAGCACGCCGCAGGGGACCTACGCCGGGAGCGTGGCGGTCTTCTCCGGGGCCGGCTGCGGGCGGCTCCTCAAGCTGACCGATCCGGGAGGGGCGAGCAGCGACTACCTCGGGTCCGCGGTCGCCGGGCTGGGCGACGTCAACGGGGATGGGACGCCCGACCTCGCCGCCGGAGCGAGTTCCGACGACACCGCGGCCGGGACCAACAGCGGCAGCGTGGTGGTCTTCTCGGGCGGCGACGGGACCGTGCTGTACAGGACCTTCGACCCCGGCGGCGCGAGCTACGACTATCTCGGCGCGGCGCTGGCGGCGGTGGGCGACGTCGACCGCGACGGGATCACCGACTTCGCGGCCGGCGTGGCGTCTGACGACGCGCTGGGTGGAACCGACGCGGGGAGCGTGGTGCTGTTCTCCGGCGCCGACGGGACGGAAGCTGCGCAAGCTGGCCGACCCCGGCGGCGCGGGCTACGACTACCTCGGGGTCTCGGTCGCGGCG
>CAVPCQ010000038.1:0-68991 GCA_963702425.1 uncultured Acidobacteriota bacterium | reverse complement strand
AGCCCCGGCAGCTCGGCCGTCGCGGATTCCCAGAGCTGCGCCGCGATCACGTTCCCCAGCGTGTAGGTCGGGAAGTAGCCGAAGTCCCCCTGCGACCAGTGGATGTCCTGCAGCACGCCGCGCCGGTCGTCGGGGACCGCAATGCCGAGGTTCCTCCGCATCGCCTCGTTCCACGCGGCCGGAGGTCGGCCACTGCCAGGTCGCCCGCGATCAGCGCGCGCTCCAGCTCGAAGCGCAGCAGCACGTGCAGGTTGTAGGTCACCTCGTCGGCCTCGACCCGGATCAGCGACGGCTCGACCCTGTTGATCGCGCGCCAGAACGCCTCGAGCGGGACGCGCTCGAAGGGCTCCGGGAAGGCCCGCTGCAGCCCCGGGTAGGCGTACCGCCAGAACGGCAGCCCGCGCGCGACGACGTTCTCCCAGAGCCGACTCTGCGATTCGTGGACCCCCATCGAGGTCCCGTGATCGAGCGGCGTACGCGCCAGCGCTGGGTTGATCCCGCTCTCGTAGAGCGCGTGGCCCAGCTCGTGGACGCAGCCGAAGAACGCGTCGCTCAGCCGGCTCTCGTCGTAGCGCGTCGTCATGCGGACGTCGCCCGCGGACATTCTCGTCTCGAACGGGTGGGCCGAGACGTCGAGCCGGAACCCTTCGTCGTCGAAGCCGATCCGGCGCAGCACTGTGAGGCAGAACGCGCGCTGCCGGTCGGCCGGGAAGTGACCGGCGAGCAGGCGCTCGTCGACGGCGCCCGTGCGCGACCGGACGGTGTCGAGCAGCGGCGTCAATCCCGCCCCCAGCGCGTCGAACATCCGCGCCGCCGCGGCCGAGGTGAAGCCCGGCTCGTCGTCGTCGAGCAGTGCATCGTAGGGAACGGTCCCCGGCGCGGCGAGGCAGGCCGCGTACTCGCGCTTGAGCGCGATGATCCGCTCCAGGTGCGGCCGGAAGGCGGCGAAGTCGGAGGCCTTGCGGGCCTCGATCCATGCGTCCCCGGCGATCGCCGCGGTCCGCGCGATCTCCGCCTTGAGCGCCGCCGGCACGCGGCGCGCCTTGTCGTACTCGCGGCGCGTCACGCGGACCAGCGACGCCTCGTCGCTCTCGTACGGGAGCGCCGCCGCCCACGGCCCGAGCGCGTCGAGCAGCGCGCCGACCTCGTCCGACGCGAAGCGCTCGAAGCCCAGCTTGACGACCGTCGCCAGCGCCTCGGCCCGCGCCGAACTGCCGCGCGCCGGCATCATCGTGCGCTGGTCCCACTCCAGGAGCGCCTGCGCGGAGGAGAGGTCCTGGACCTCGGCCAGCCGCTCACGGAGCCGCGCGTAGTCGGCGTTCACGGGGTGTCCTCTCCGTCGGCATCGGACCGGCGTCGGCATCGGCATCGGCGCCGGCATCGGCGCCGGCATCGCCCGGCCCACCCTCGCCGTCCTCGTCGTCGTCATCATCCTCGGGCGGCGCGACGTCGAGCAGCACCGGCGGCATCCCCGCGACCTGGAGCCGGAACAGCCCCGGCCCGGCGGGGATCTCGAAGACCGCCGCCAGCGGCAGCGCCGACGGCCGGCCGTCCTCGCTGGGCCAGGACTCGACCACGCCGCGCCCGCGCAGCAGCACCGGCTGCCCGTGGACCTCGAGCGGCACGCCGATCGGCCGGAAGAGCGTCCCCGCCTCGTCGACCAACACGACGTCCGCCCCGGGCCCCGCTGCGCCCAGCCGCAGCGCGTCGCCGCCGGTGCGCGTGTCCTTCAGCAGCAGCGCCACCTCCAGGAACGCGCGGCCGGGCGGCGGCCGCACCCCCGCGTAGTCCTTGCGCGTCGCGTGCGCCAGCGGCAGCAGCTCGATCCCCTCCAGCGCGACCCGCCGCCCCGCGACGTGCAGCGGCGCGCGCCCGAGCACGTGCTGATCCAGCCAGCCGGCCGCGCGCTGGTGCGCGTCGAGCCGGTGCGTCGGCTCGAAGATCCCGTGTCCCTCGCGCGGGTAGACGACCATCTCGACCGTCTTTCCCAGGGACTGCATCGCGCGGAAGAGCGCCCGGCCGTTGGTGACCAGCGTCGTGTCGTCGTCGCTGCCGTGCACGATCAGGATCGGCGCGACGATCCCCGCGGCGTGGGCCAGGGGCGAGCGCGCGCGGTAGAGTTCGGGCTGCTCCCACGGTCGGCCGCCGAGGTAGTGGACCTCCCAGTTGGCGTACTCCGACGTCGAGTAGTCCTGCGCCAGGTCGAAGATTCCGGCGACCGACACGCCGGCCCTGAAGCGATCCGTCGTCGCGATCATCCAGTTGGTGAGGTAGCCGCCGTAGCTCGCGCCGCCGACCGCGGCGCGCGCGGGGTCGACCAGCCCCTCCGCCGCGACGCGATCCAGCCCGGCCAGGATGTCCCGCACGTCGCCCCCGGCGAGGTCGCCGCGCAGGGCGAGCGAGTAGTCCTGCCCGTATCCCGAGGAGCCGCGGTACTGCGGCATGAAGACCGCCCAGCCGTCGGCCGCGAAAGCCTCGGCCTCGTAGACGCGGTAGGTGTCGATCGCGCGCCAGTGCGGGCCGCCGTGGATCCAGACCAGGACCGGGGGGGGCGGCGCCGCCGTCGAACCGTTCGGGGTGCCTTGGGCGCGTGCGGCGCCGTCCCAGGCGTCGCTGGAGGCTCCGGCGGCAGCACGAGCAGCCCCTCGTGCGCGAACCCGTCGGTCTCCCACGCCACGCGCACGCGCCGCGCGCGGAGCCAGTCCTCGGCCTGCGGGTTGAGGTCGGTCAGCGGCTCGAGCGCGCCGGTCGTCAAGTCGATCCAAGCCGCCTCGGGCGGCCGCGCGGACTCCTCGACGATCGCCGCGACGCGGCCGCTCTTCGATGCCGCGTCGACCTCCGTGATCATCCGCCCCTCGAGCGGCACGAGCTGCGTCCCGCCCGAGGCGGGATCGACGACCGCGAGGCGGGTCTCCATCCCCCACGCCAGCGCGACGACGGCGCGGCCGTCGGGCAGCGGCGCGTACTCCTCCAGGTCGCGGTCCAGCGTCGCCAGCAGCGGGCGGATCGGCGCGGCGGGCTGCGCGAGGTCGAGCGCGAACAGCTCCTGCCGGCTGTAGAGCAGCGTCGGCTCGGCCCAGCCGTGGAAGAGCAGGTACTTCCCGTCGAGCGTGAAGGTCGGGGTGCTCTCCGCGCCGCCGCGGCCACCGCTGGCGCGCCGCTCCTCGCCGCTCTCGATGGCACGCAGCACGACCACCATCCGCTCCGCATCGTCCGGAAGACCGGTGAAGTTGGCGGAGTACGCAAGCCACTTGCCGTCGGGCGAGACGTCGAAATCGTCGAGCCCCTTGACGCCGCCCAGCACGCGGTGCGGCGCGCCGTCGAGCGGCTGGATCCAGATCTCGTGCTCCGGCACGTCGGCGTGGACGACGATCGGGTCGTCGTGGTGGTCGCGCCGACGGCGGCGCCAGCCGCGCTCGGCGGCCGGGCGCGGCGCGTGGCCGAGGAAGATCACCCCCGAGCCGTCGGGCATCCAGCGGTATTGCTCGACCCCCTCCGCGGCTTCGGTCAGGCGGCGCGCCTCGCCACCGTCGGCGGGAAGGATGAAGACCTGCTTCTTGTCGGTGCCGTCCTCGCGCCGGTCGTCCTCTTCCTCCTCGTGCGGCTGCGGGCGGAAGGTGACGAACGCCAGCGTCCGGCCGTCGGGCGACCAGGCAGGCTGGGTCACGTCGTCCAGCCCGTAGGTCAGAGCGCGGGTGGCCCGGGGCTCGTCCGGGGACGCGGCCGGGTCGGGCGCGAGGTGGAGCTGGGTCCGGATCTCGCTCTTGTCGAAGTCCGACTCGGCCACGGTCAGGGCGATCCGGCGCCCCTCCGGGTCGACGGCGAGGGAGCCGGGGATCCGCAGGCCGAGGAGGTCCTGCGCGGTGACGGGGCGCTTGGGTGTGTCGGTCATGGGGGCTCGATCGGCCGGTCCGGGCCGGCCTGGCGGGAAGCGGCGGATTCTACCCCCCGACGGGGCCCCGTCCTCCCTCCCCCTCCCCCGGGGGCCGGCCCCTACCCTTCGCCCGCCGTGGGACCCACCTTTCCCGTGGTGGGCCGCGCGCACCCCCGCGAACGGGGTCGGCGCGCGCCGCGGAGGTCCGGGGTGCAGGCAGGCGCCGCAGCGGTCGCCGAGCAGACCTACTTCAAGATCGCGCTGGCGATGCTCACGCCGGGCTCGATCGTGCCCTGCGAGCTCTGGCTCCGGCACGGCGAGGCCGAACCCGTGCTCTACCGCGCGCGGCACCTCGACTTCACGATGGACCACCGCGCGCGGCTGCGCGCCTCCGGCGTCGAGACGCTCTACGTCCCCTTCTCCGACTCTGCCGCCTGGACGGCCTACATCGAAGAGCGGCTGCACGAGCGGATCACCGACCCGAGCATCCCGGTCGAACAGCGGGTCGAGGTGCTGCTCGAGGCGAGCCGTCCGATCCTGCGCGAGATCCTCGAGGATCCCCGCAAGCCCGGCGCCGCCAAGCGCGTGAACAACGTCGCGGATGCCGTCTGCGAGCTGATGCGCGGGCCGGAAACGGTGGCCACTGCCGTGCGCCTGATGGAGCACGACTACTACACCTACACCCACTCCCTGCACGTCTCGATCTTCGCGGTGTCGCTGGCGCGCGCCTGCGGGGTCGACGCGCCGGACGTACTCGCCAGCATCGGGCGGGGCGCTCTGATGCACGACTGCGGCAAGGTCAAGCTGCCCACGCACCTCATCAACAAGCCCGGCAAGCTCAACCGCGACGAGTGGGAGCAGATGATGACCCACCCGACGCACGGCCGGAACATCCTGCGCGAGACCGGCTGGAAAGACCCGCTCGCCGTCGACGTCTGCCATTGCCACCACGAGCGGCTGGACGGCAGCGGCTACCCGCGTGGGCTGATCGGCAAGGCGATCCCCGAGGCGGCGCGAATCGCCGCGATCTGCGACTCCTACGACGCGATGACCTCGGACCGTTCGTACCAGCGTGCCAAGCGCGGAGCGGAGGCGCTCACCCTGCTGCGCCGCGACGAGTGCAAGCGCTACGACCAGGAGATCCTCGAGAAGTTCATCCGCCTGCTGGTCGCGAGGAGCTGAGCCATGTTCCCTCTGTTCGGCGGAAGGAAACCGCGATACGTCGATCCCTCCCACGCCATGGCTGCCGGCGATCACGAGGCCGCGCTCGCGATGTACGAGGAGCGACTCCGACGCGAGCCGAAGAACGCCGCCCACTGGCAGCGCAAGATCGCCGAGTGCCACCTGGCGGCGGGGCGCCGCGCGGAGGCAGTGCACTCCTACCTGGCGGCGGCGGCGGAGCTGGAGAAGCAGGACCAGATGCTCCAGGCGATCGCCGTCTACGCCGCGGCGCGCCGGATCGACCCGAAGAACGCCGAGGTCACCGCCCGCCTGGGTGAGGTCGCGGCCGACGAGGCGCGCGACCCCGCACGGCCCGAGCCGGAGGTGGCCCGGTCGATGACGATCCGCACCCGGCTGCGCCGCTACGCGCCGCTGTTCTCGGAGTTCGACCGCGACGAGCTGACGCAGATCCTGGGCGTCACCGAGCTGCACCAGCTTCCGCTCGGCGGCATCGTCTTCCGGCAGGGCGACCCCGGCGACTCGATCTTCGTGGTCGTCGAGGGGCAGGTCACGCTGACGGTGGACGGCGTGGACGGCTCGCCGGTCGAGATCGAGACGATCACCGACGGCGGCTGCTTCGGCGAGGTTTCGGCCCTGGCGCGCGTGCCCCGGAACGTGACCGCCACGACCGCGGCGCCGACCGAGCTGCTCGAGCTGTCGCGCGACTACCTCGAGGCGGTGGCGATCGCGCACCCCCGGATCTGGCAGGTGCTTGAAACGTTCCAGAAGGCCCGCCTGATCCCCGCCGGCGTCTGACCTTCGCCCCCCCCCCTACCTTCCTCTCTCCCCTCACCTTCCCCCCCACCCCCACTTCCTCCTCCCTCGACCTTCTTATCCTCGCGGGGTGCTGACCCGGCTCCCCGCCGCGCTCGCCCGCTGGAACGCCCGCCGCCGCGCGCTGGCCGCGGCCCGCGCCGCGCTGGACGAGCTCTTCGCGGCGCGGCCCGAGCTGCTCGCGGCCGGGCGCCTGAAGCCCCACCACCGCGGTCGCGCGACGATCCTCGAGCATGAGCTGGATGCCGACGGGAGCGTTCGGCGGGTGCTGTTCGGCATCGTGCGCCACCCGAAGGCGCATCCCCTGGCGCCGCGCGGGGACGAGGTGCTCGAGCTGCTCGAGTACCGGCCGCGCGACGGGACGCTGGCCGTGGCCGGCTCGCGCAACCTGACGCGCAACTCCGTCCCCCCTCACCTTCCTGTAGAAACCCGCCTCCGTGCCGGCCCGACGACGCAGCCGACGTTTCGACCTGTCGGTGCCGCCTGTAGGCCGCCTCTGTGCCCCCACACCCCCCCATCCCCACCCCCCCTACCACGCGCATCTCCGTAAGATGCGCGAATGACCCCTCGCCGCTCCGGGCTCTTCCGGACCAAGTCGCTCGATGCCCTGGTCGGAGACGCCGAGCGCGGAGAGCGCCATCTCCGGCGTGCCCTCGGGCCCTGGAACGTGGTCCTGCTCGGCGTCGGCGCGATCGTCGGCGCCGGGATCTTCGCCACCATCGGGACCGCCGCCGCGGGGGACGCCCACCGCCCCGGCGCCGGCCCCTCGCTGGTGCTGTCGTTCGTCATCACCGCCTTCGTCTGCGGGCTGACCGCGCTCTGCTACGCCGAGATGGCGTCGATGGTGCCGGTCGCCGGCTCGGCCTACACCTACGCCTACGCCACGCTCGGCGAGCTGGTCGCCTGGATCATCGGCTGGGACCTGATCATCGAGTACGCGGTCGGGAACGTCGCGGTCGCGATCAGTTGGGCCAACTACGCCCGGACGTTCCTCGAGGAGCTGGGGATCCACGTCCCGCTCTGGGCCGCGACGGACTACCGGACCGCGCTCAAGATCCCGGGGATTCTGGAAGGAGCGCCGCACCTCTTCGGGATCCCGATCGTCTTCAACTTCCTGGCCTTCGCGATCGTTGCCGCCGTCACGACGATCCTGGTCTGGGGGATCAAGGAATCGGCCGCCTTCAACGCGGCGATGGTGATGGTCAAGATCGTCGTGCTGCTCTTCTTCTGCGGCTTCCTGTTCTCGCACGTGCCGCTCTCGGAGATGGCGAAGAACTGGACGCCGTTCCAACCCAATGGCTGGTCGGGGACGCTCGCCGGCGCGGCGATCGTCTTCTTCGCCTACATCGGCTTCGATGCGGTCTCGACGGTCGCCGAGGAGACGAAGAACCCGCGGCGCGACCTGCCGATCGGGATCCTCGGGTCGCTCGTGATCTCCACCGCGCTCTACGTGCTGGTCGCCGCGGTCTTCATCTCGGTCATGCCCTACCCGGTGCTGCGCCAGCAGCTCGCGACCCAGCAGGCCGAGCCGCTGACGATGGCGATCAACCACGCGGTCCCCGGCGCCCGCTGGGCCTCGGCGCTGGTGGCGCTGGGCTCGGTGATCGCGCACACCGCCGTGCTGCTGGTCTTCCAGCTCGGCCAGCCGCGGATCTTCTTCTCGATGGCGCGCGACGGGCTGCTCCCCCCCGTCTTCGCGCGCGTCCACCCGCGCTTCCGGACCCCGCATGTCACCACGATCGTCACCGGGCTGCTGGTCGGCGGCGTCGCCGGGATCGCGAACATCGAGGAGATGGTCGACCTGACCAACATCGGGACGCTCTTCGCGTTCGTGCTGGTCTGCATCGCGATCCCCGTGCTGCGGCGGCGCGATCCGGGGCGCGAGCGGCCGTTCCGGGTGCCGGGGGGGCCGTACCTGGTCCCGCTGCTCGGTGCCGCGGCCTGCGTGATGCTGATGGCCTACCTGCCGCCGCTCTCGTGGTGGCGCTTCGTCGGCTGGCTGACGCTGGGGCTCGGCGTCTACTGCGCGTGGGGCTGGCTGCACAGCAAGCTGCGCGACGCGCCGCAGAGCGCGGCCGCGCCACTCGACGTCGCCGCGCTGGGGTTCCTGGCCGCGGCGATCGGGATGTTCCTGATGCCGCACGACGCGGGGTTCCTGGGCGTCTTCACGCGCGCGGCCCGCGGCGGGCAGGCGGCGTGGGGCGTCGGGCTGCTGGCCGCCGGGCTGGCGGTGGCGGCGGCGGGGATCGCAGTCGCGCGGGGGCGGCTCGCCTCGACTTGCTAGTGTCACGTAACCGAAGTCAGGTTAATGCCAGGGCGAGGATGGTGAGCCGAGGGCAAGGCGCGACGACGACGCTGTACTGAACCGTACAGCAAGGAGGAGCAACGCAGCCATCGGCTTGCCAGACCGCCCCGGCGTTAACATGACTTCGGTTACGTGACACTAGGGCCCAATCGCGACCGCGAAGTCGTTGTTCAGCTCGTCCCGCTCCCGGATGCGGTTGGCCGGGTCCAATCGTCCCAGGAGGTACTTTCCGCGCCCGCTCGTCCCGCCGGGGATTGTGTACAGGATCTTGACGGTCTTTGTCCGGCCTGGCCTCAGCTCCGGCACGAAGACCGAGGAGAGGGGCTTGTCGCCTTCCTCCCAGACCAACGCATCTGAGACGAGCCAATCGAGCCGGCTCGACCAAGTGGGATCATCGCCGGTGTTGCGCACCGCGATCCGGGCCTTGAGCGTACAGACCTCGACCCCGCTCCGCCGCTTGCAGTCCTGCCGAACGGAACGCGGGCTGGCGACGAGATCGGGCCCGCTCGTGGGTTGCGCGCTGACGCGGATCCTGACGGGTGTCGACCAAGGCGACAGGATCTCCGGGTGACCGCCGCAGCGTGCCCGGGCCGGCACGGCGTACTCGCCTGGCTCCACCCAGGTGTGGCTCGCTCGGCCGGTGGTGGTCCACTCGGAGAGTGCGCCGTCTCCCCATCGGAACTGGTACTCGACCGGATCGCCAAGATCGCATCGCGCACCGCCGGTGCGCAGCTCGGCGGGACGTCCGGCGTAGATCAGCGGCGGCGCCCACGGGAAGTCCGGCTTGGTGATGCTGCTGGCGCAGTCCGGCTCCCTGTCGTCGGACAGGCCGTCGCAGTCGTTGTCGAGACCGTCATCGCAGTTGTCCAGCAGGAACCGCTCCTCGGCTCCGGGATGGACGGCCGCGCGCGAGTCGTCGCAGTCGGTCGCGTCCGCGACGTAGCCTTCGGGAGCGGTGCAGGCGGACCAGCCGTCATCCGCTCGCCCGAACCCGTCGCCGTCCCGGTCCCGGTAGAACCGTGTCATGACGCCCTCGTCCGCGCCCTCCCTGCAGTTGTCGTCCTTCAGGTTGCAGGTCTCTTCTGCACCCGGGTGAATGCTCGCGTCGGTATCGTCACAGTCGTCGAAGTTGTCCACATATGCAGCCGGCTGCTCGCACGCGATCACGCCGGTTCCGTAGAGACCGAACCCGTCGCCGTCGGCATCCGGGAACCAGTACGGGCATTGCGCGCAGTATCGGCCGCCATCGCCCAGCAGACTGCCTGCGACGCCCCCGCTCCCGCCCCAGACGATCATCTCCCCGATGTTCCACACGACCGTGTGATGCGCCCGGCCGCCCGGCGCACGATCCGCCGTGGTTGCGCCCCAGCGGTCGTTCTTCGGGTCGTAACGGCCCCCGCCGTCGAGCGGCGGCGCTCCGGTCGTATCGAGGCCACCCCAGACGACCATCTCCTGGTCCGTCCACACGGCGCTGTGGAGCTCCCGGGTGGATGGCGCGTCGACGGCGCTGACGGCGCGCCAGCCGTCGGTGGCCGGGTCGTAGCGCGCACCCGCGTCGGTCGGTGGGTTTCCAGAATCATCGAGGCCGCCCCAGACGATCAACTCGCTTCCGGTCCAGATCGCGGTGTGTCCGCGCCTGGGACTCGGCGCGCCGGCCGCCGTGACGGGAGTCCAGGCGTCCGCGAGCGCTGACCAGCGTGCGCCGTCTCCCAGGGCGCGACGGCCGCCGGACGCGTCCTTGTACTCGCCGCCCCAAATGAGCAGCTCGCCCCCGGTCCAGGTCGCCGTGTGTCCGCTGCGCGGCCCGGGCATGAACGATCCGGCCTGCCCCACCCCGCGCCAGCGCTCCGTCGCCGGGTCGTAGCGGCCGCCGCTGTCGAGCGAGCCCGCTCGGTCCTCGCCGCCCCAGATCACCATCTCGCTCCCCGTCCAGACGGCGGTGTGGCGCGCGCGTGCCGAAGGCGCTTCGGCCGGGACGGAGACCGGAGTCCACGCACCGGTGGCGGGATCGAACCGGCCGCCGGTCTGGAGCCACTGGCCCTCGCCCATCGCGGGGTCGCGGCCGCCCCAGACGATCATCTCCCTCCCGGTCCAGACCGCGGTGTGCTCGAGGCGCGGCTCGGGCGTAAAGCGAGTGATCGACGTGAAGAACCAGTAACCCATCGCGGGGGTGTAGATCGCCCCCGTCTGCGTGGCCCCGGGCTCTGCACCGCCCCAGACGATCATCTCGCTCCCGGTCCAAACCGCACTGTGGTGACTGCGCGGCGCGAGCGGGGACGGTGTCATCTGGCGCCAGGTGTCGTAGTCGCAGAACGACCACGGGCGCCGCTTCGTCTCCAGCGGCGGCAGGAGTTTCGATCCGGCGGGGGCCGCGCCTTGCCGCAGCCGATCCGCGACGAGCGGGCGCGCCAGGCACTCCGCGATCAGCTCGGGGTCGTCATTCAGGGCGCGGAAGAGCTCGCGCAGCATCTCCGGATCCCGGCTGTCGCGGGTCATGCGCGCGACCTCGTCTTGGAGTTCGTCGGCCGTGATCGCGCGGCCGATCGACCGTTCGGCGGCGGCGAAGGCTTCGAGCTCGCGCTCCACCCGCGCTCGGAGCGCGAGCCTGGAAACAACCTGCTCGAGGGAGGGCTTCGGTCCGGGATTCTCCGCCGGCCAGATGCGGTGGTTCCAGAAGACCTGTTCGATCGCCCACCGGGCATCGACCCGTTCGTCGAGCGTCAACTCGCGCGCGCCGCGCACGCCGGGGGCCGTCGTGAGCAGCACGGCGACGACGACGCTCAGGCCGATCGCAGATGGCCGGCTCGACTCCACGCTTCACCCCCGACCGGCGGCTCGGTGTTCCGTTGCGCCGGGGACGTCATCTTGGGAGGGATACACCGCAAGAGTACGACCATTCCCGGCGGCCTGGCGAGGGCTTGCGGTCCAGCGTCGCCGGTCCCGCAGCGGCGGGCTGAAGGCGAGTCGTTACCGATTGCAGTTGCCGCGTTAGAGACTCTCGGGCCGACCGATTCAGCGCGACCGCACCGACTCCACCAGGTAGAACGCCGCCGACCCCGGCACGAGCCCCCCGACCAGCCCGCCGCCCCGCCACCCCGTCGACCTCCGTGAACCGCGCCGCCAGCGGCCGCCCGATCTCCGCGAACCCGCCGCTCGCCACGGCCGACCGCCGCACGCGATACCCGCGCGGCGGATCGACGCCCCCCGTCGCCGACGGCGGGTCCCACGTCAGCAGCAGATGCCCGCCCGCCGCGGGCGCGAGGCGCAGCGTCGCACCGACCTCGTCCGGCGTCGGCCCGACCGGCGGCACGAACTCCGTGCAGGCGATCGCGATCCCCTCGAGCAGGACCTCGTCGAGCCCGCCTTCGACCGTGTCGTCCGCCCCCGCGTCCTCGACCGTCACGCGCAGCGCGGTGCGCGCGCCGGGCGCCAGCAGGTCGGACAGCACGATGCTGCGTGCGCGCCAGGCCGCCGCGGGCGCGGTGATCTCCTCGATCGCGCGCCACGCCGTCCCGTCGCCGGTCGCCTCGACCAGCAGCCGGTCCTCGCTCGCCGCGTCGTTCGAGGCGAACCACCGCGCGTAGCGCAGCTCGACGCGCGCGAAGTCGCGGCCGTCGCGGGGTGGCGCGGTCAGCGTCGTCGCGCCACCGTCGACGTCGGCGGCGTCGGGCGCCGTCGGGCCGTTGCCGGTGACCCAGGCCAGCGTGCCGGGAGCGGGGCTGGCATCGGCGGCGGGGTTCATCGGCGCGCCGCTCTTCGTCGTCCCGACCGGCGCCTGCCGCACCCACTGCCCCGAGGTCGCGCCGCCGGAAACGCTCCAGCCGCGATCCTGCTCGGCGTCGTCGGCGAAGAGCGCCTGCCGCGTCTCGGTCCCGACCGTCACGAACAGCGGCTCGACCCGCGCGCGGCCCCCTTCCCGCAGCTCGAGCGCCAGCTCCGCAACGCGCGCGCAGCTCCCCGCCGGGAACTCCACGGTGAAGTCGACGACCGCCGTCGCCTGCGCGGCGAGCGAGGCCAGCCGCGCGTAGCCGTCGCGCACGAGCGCGTCGGTCCCGCCGCGCAGCACGAGGTCGATCCCGGCGAGCGCGCCGGCCGACGCGTTCTCGACGGTCACGTTGAGCCGCACGATCTCCCCCGCGTCCCCGCCGCCGTCGCCGTCGCCGCGCGGCGCGCCGTCGTCGTGCACCGTCACCGCTGCGACGAACAGCGGCGGCCCGGCGGCGTCGATCGCGGCGTCGGCCTGCGGCATCCCGGCGCCGTAGCGCGCGTCGCGGCCGGCAGGACCGAGGTCCGCCGCGCTCGTGAAGAGCGCGCGCGCCAGCTCGGCCGGCGTGGCGCGCGGCACCGCCTCGCGCAGCAGCGCCAGGATCCCGGCGACGCGCGGCGTCGCGGCCGAGGTCCCCCCGAAGGTCGCGTAGCCGCCGCCCATCGCGGTGCTGGTCGAGTTGTCGCCGGGGGCGACGAAGTCGGGCTTCAGCAGACCGATCGCGCCGCTCCACGCCGGGTAGTCCTGGTGCGCGGGCGGCATCGGCCAGGGGTAGGTCGCGTCGCGCCGGGCCACGATGTCGGTCCACTCCGCGGGACCGTAGGGGCTCGACGGCACGATCGCGTGCGTGCGCGCGTCGACGTTGCCGATCCCCAGCACGGACGACACTCCACCGACGAGCGTCTGCTCGGGACCCAGCCAGGGGGGCGGACAGTTGGCCGGCGCAGCGACGTTGTAGGGGATCGGCTCCGTCCCGAGCTGCTCGCCCGTGTTGCCCGAGCTGTTGACGTGCACCAGGCCCGCTACCAGCTCCGTCTCGGCCTGGCGCCGCCAGGCGGAGTAGTCGGGCCGCGGCAGGAACGACCACTTCCACGACACCGACTGCGACAGGACGTGGGCGCCGTTCTCGATCGCGTACTGGCTCGCCTCCCACAGCGTCGCCTGCGTCGTGCCGCGGCGCAGCACCATCAGCTTCGCACCCGGTGCGGCGCCGGTCTGCTTGCCGGCGCTCCCGTTGCCGACGATCAGGCCGGCGGCGTTCGTGCCGTGGCCGGCGGAGTCGGACGGGTCGGGATCGCGGTCGGCGAAGTCGTAGCCGTTCACATCGTCGACGTAGCCGTTGCCGTCGTCGTCGAGGCCGTTGCCGGCGACCTCGCCGGCGTTGACCCAGATCTGCCCGACCAGGTCGGGGTGGGTCCGGTCGACGCCGGTGTCCATCAGCGCGACGACCGTCCCGCTCCCGGTGTAGCCGCGCTGCCAGGCCTCGGGGACGCGCAGCGCGACGAGCGGCGCCTCGGGCGGGACGGCCTCGTTCGGGCCAGGCGGGAAGTCGAGCAGTTCGGCTTCGTCCCGGGGCGGGTCGTCGAAGACGGCGGCCACCTCGTCCAGCCGGGAGACCTCGTCCCACACGGCGCGCGGCGCGCTCGCGCAGATCACGCCGGCGCCCCAGAGCAGCCGGACGTCGCGCCCGCCGGCGGCGCGCAACTGCGCGGTGGCCCGCGCCGCGTGCGCGACTGCGTCGGCGGAGAGGACCGCGATCAGCCGCGCCCGGCGCTCGGCAGCCGGCACCGCCGCGAGGCGCCCGGCCGCGGTCGCCGGAGTGATCAGCCCTTCGAGCCGCGCGCAGGCCCGGACCGATTCCTCCGCCGCCGAGGGCCCGGCTGCCGGAGCCCCCGAGGGCCCGGACGCTCGGACAGCGGCACACGCCGTCCCTCCGCGGAGTCCCGCGAACAGGAACAAACCGGTAAGGGCTACAGATAACGCGCGCTGCGTCATTCGTGATGCAGGAAGTACAGGCAACCGTCACCCGGGGCAAGCTCGCCGCATCCCTGGCGAAGGCCTAGACTCACCGTTCGGACGAGCTCCCGCGCTGCGAGCCGGCTCGAAGCCGTCCCCTACACTTCCCAGTCGAGCCGGAGCCCGATGCACCGCAGAGATTTCCTGAAGATGGCCGCGGCCGCGGTCCCGGCGGGCCTGGTGACCAGCAGCACGGCGGTCTACGCCGTGGCGGTCGAGCCGACCTGGATCCAGGTCTGGCAGCACGCGCTCGCGATCCCGGGCCTGCCGGCCGGGCTCTCCGGCCTGTCGGTCGTGCAGCTCTCCGACATCCACCGCTCCGACATCGTCAGCGGACCCTTTGTCCGCGAAGCGGTCGAGCGCGTGCTGGCGCTCCAACCCGAACTGGTCGTCCTCACCGGCGACTTCATCTCCGGCGACACCGACTGCTTCCGCCTGGTCGCCGACGAGTTGGCGCCGCTGGCCCAGGTCGCGCCCGTCTTCGCGTCGATGGGGAACCACGACTACGACCACTGGTACCGCCAGATCGCAGCGGGACTGCCGCACGGCGACCAGATGCTGGGCGAGCAGCTCGCGCGCGTCGGGATCGAGCTGCTGGTCGATCGCGGGCGGGTCGTCGCGCCGCGCGGCGGGGCGGGCGAGATCGAGCTGCTGGGCCTCGACGAATTCTGGAAGAAGCCGTTCGATCCGGAGGCCGCGTTCCGCAGCCTGCCGGGGAACGCCGACGCCGGCCGCGCGCGGATCGTGCTGGGCCACAACCCCGACGCCTTCGCGGCGATCCAGCACCAGCGCTTCGAGCTGGCGCTGTTCGGGCACACCCACGGCGGGCAGATCAGCCTGCCGCTCGTCGGCGCGCCCTACGTTCCGTGCGAGGACAGGCGCTTCATGAGCGGCCTGGTGAACACCGGCGGCCACCTCGTCTACACGAACCGCGGCCTCGGCTACAACCGGCGCGTGCGCTTCGGCGTACGGCCGGAGATCACCCGGTTCACGCTCCACCCCGCCTGAGGCCGGGCGCACGATGCCGGTGCGCTGGCGTGCGGGAGCGCCGGGCGACCTCGTCGCCGCGCCGCTGATCTGCGGGCTCGACGCGCCCGCCGCCGCCGGGCCGTTCGAGCTGTCCATCGCGCCGCCGCTCGAGCTGGCGCGCCGCCTCGACGAGGGGACGCTCGACCTGGCGCTGCTCCCGGCTTCCGAGATCGCGCGGCGCGCGGACGAGGTCCGGGTCGTGCCGGGCCTGGCGGTCGCGAGCGAAGGACCCTCGGACGCGATCCTGCACCTGCGCGTGCCGCTCGAGGAGGTCCGGAGAATCGTCTCGACGGCGCCGGGCCACGCGGCGGAGCTGGTTGCGGCGACGCTCTTCGCCGCCGGCGGCCGCGCCGTGGAGATCGAACCCTGGACGGGTCCGCTGGAGGCGGCGCTGGTCGCGCACGGCGCGGTGCTCGTCGCCGGCGACGACGCGCTGCGCTGGGAGGCCCCCGGCGGCCGGCGCGATCCCCGCGCGCTGAACCTCGGGGCGGCCTGGACCGAGCTGACCGGGATGCCGATGGTCTGGTGGGCCTGGGCCGCGCGGCCCGGCGCGATCGACCGGCGAACATACGCGTTAATGCACGGGGCGCGCACGCGAGCCCGCCGCGACCTGGCCTCGATCGCCGCGCTGGGTCCGGCCCGCGGCATCGCGCTCGAATGCGCCCAGACAGCCCTGAACGGCGCGGTCTACCGCCTCGGTCGGCGCCAGCTCGAGGGCTGGAGATCCCTCTGGCAAGAGGCCCACGGGCACGGCTTACTGCCTCGGCCGACGCGACTGACTTTTCTTCCGATCGGGGCAGCGAGCGGTTGTTCGGTCGCCGTCGCCGCACGCCGCATCGACGACGATTCTCACACCGGCGTCACCCGTTCTCCCCTTCCCTGACACCCCCGGCGCGAGTAGACTGCCGCGGGGTTGGCAGGACGGGAAGCCCTTCGAGGGGTCGGTTCTCCTTCGAAGCGGAACGGGAGGGGGCTCTTGAGCTTCGGCACTCCGTCGGCAGGGCGGCGGTCTTCGCGACGACTCGTGTCGCACTACCTCGAGGATGCGCGGCGCGTGCAACGCGAGGAGCGCCCTGCCTCGCTGCCGATGCTCACCCCGCACGAGGGCCCGATCGACCGCGCCCGGGTGCGCGAGCTCGTCGAACCGCACCTGTTCTTCGTGGTCCAGGTCGCGTGCGAGTTCCAGTCCCGCGAGATCCCGTTCGAGGACCTGCTCGCCGAGGGGAACATGGGCCTCGTCGAGGCGGCGCATCGTTACGACCCGTCGCACGAGGTCAAGTTCCTGACCTACGCCGCGTGGTGGATCAGAAAGCGGATCCTCGATTACCTCTGCCGCGAGGGGCGCTCCGTGCGCCTGACGCGCTACGCGCGCGAGCGGCGACGCGACCTGCGGCTGATCGAGGAGACGATGCGCTCGGAGCTGGGACGCGCTCCGACGGTCGAGGAGCTGGCGCTGCGGGCCGGGCTGACCGAGGCGACCGTGGTGGACCGCAGCGGCGGGGAGCCGCGCGTGCTCTCGCTCGACCAGGACGCCACGAGCGAAGGCGGCCTGACGGTGCTCGACCGGCTGGCCTGCCCGCGTTCCGCGTCGCCCGAGCTCGAGGTCGACCGGCTGCGCGTGCGGACGCTGGTGCGACGCGAGGTCGCGCTGCTCTCCGAGCGCCAGCGGGTCATCATCCTGAACCGCTTCGGCCTCGACGGCCGCCCGGCGATGACGTTCCAGGAGCTGGGCGAGATGCTCGGGCTCTCGCGCGAGCGGGCCCGGCAGATCGAAGAGGAAGCGATCGTACGCCTGCGCCGCCGGCTGGCGAAGGCGACCAGCAACGGCGCGGAGCCGAGGACCTTCCGGGACCCGCGGCCGGCTTCCAGCCGCAGGATCCCTGTCGACTGACGGCGTAGCGGGGACAGCAACCGTCAACCCGTCAGAGCAGCTCGAGCACCCGCCGCGCGATCGCCTCGCGCGAGCCCACCCCGCTGTTGACGACGACCGCCCGCGTGCAGGCGAAGAGCCGCTCGTACTGCGCGCGCAGCGCGTCGTTGCGCGCGGCGTCGACACCGACCAGGTGCGGGTTCAGGTACGGGATGGCCGGGCCGCGCGCGCCGGGAAGCTGGCCGCCCGACAGGTAGCGCGCCGCGTCGCGCGGCGACAGCTCCTGCACCGACGGCAGCGCGGGGTCCTTGGCCAGCAGCACCGCGAGCCGCCCGACGGTGCGGCGCACGTGCTGCCGTCCGCCGCCGAGCCAGGCCGGGTCGAGCAGGATCCGGCCGCTCCCCGACGCCGCCAGGCACGCCGCCGCGCCGCGGTCGAGCGTGCACTCCTGCGCGATCGGGCAGTACTCGACCGTGCACTGGTCGTGGGTCGTGACCAGGTTCTCCAGCTTGGCCCGGTCCAGCAGCTTCTCGATCTCGGGGAAGTGCTGGCCCCACTTGGCCTTGAGGTAGAGCTTGCGCTCGACCAGGTCGACCAGCGCGTCGGCGCCCGACATCCGGACCAGCAGCGCGTCGTTGCCGACCAGCTTGACGCCGTCCTCGCGCAGCAGCTCGGCCAGCAGCCCGGTACGGCCCGATCCCGGCATCCCCCACAGCAGCGCGCCGCGGCCGCCGCGGTCGATCGCCGCGGCGTGGACGAACAGCGCGCCGCTGATGCGCGTCGCGGCGTCCGCGGCCAGGACCAGCGCCAGCGTCCGGACCTGGCCGTAGAAGGCGGTGTTGAAGGCGAAGGCGGTCGCGGTCGGCAGGCTCAGGAGCGCCGACGGCTCGCGGCCCGGCATGTCCTTGACCGCGTAGATCACCGCGTGGGGCGCGATGTCCCCCTCGAGCGGCGCGGGGTAGAAGTTCTCCTGGAAGAAGTCGGCCAGGTGCGGCGAGTTGGTGCGCAGCTGGACCACCACGCCGCCGATCGCCGCGTTCCACTCGAAGTAGGAGTCCGCCGGCAGGTGCCGCTCGGCCTCGGCCAGCAGCGTGTTGCGCTCGTCGATCGACGGCACCGCGCGCACCTCGGCGTAGCGCGAGACCTTCGTCAGCACGTTGTTGAGCTGGCGCGGGCGCAGGCGGCGCGGCGACTCGAGCCGCGCCAGGCCCGCGGCGAGCCGCTTCATCCCCTCCTCGATCCGGTCCATCGAGGTCGCGAACGAGATCCGGATGTGCTCCGGGCTGCCGAACGCCTCGCCCGGGACGACCGCGACGCGGGCCTCCTTGAGCAGGTAGTAGGCCAGCCCGTAGGTGTTGCGCACCGGGGCGCCGCCGAACTCCTTGTCGAGGTAGCGGGAGACGTTCGGGAAGGCGTAGAACGCGCCGTCGGGCGAGGCGACCGAGACCCCGGGGATCGCGCGCAGCCGGTAGAGCACCGCGTTCTTGCGCCGCTCGAACTCCTGGCGCATCCGCTCGACGTCCATCTGCGAGCTGCGCAGCGCCTCGAGCGCCCCCTTCTGGGCGAAGGAGGTCGCGCCCGAGGTGGTGTGCGACTGGATCTTCGAGCAGGCGGCGATCACTTCCTTCGGCCCGGCGGCGTAGCCCAGCCGCCAGCCGGTCATCGAGAAGGCCTTGGAGAAGCCGTTGATGACGATCGTGATCTTCTTGACGCGCTCGTCGATCGAGGCGATCGAGACGAAGCGCTGGCCGCCGTAGATCAGCTTCTCGTAGATCTCGTCGCTGATGATCCAGATCCCTTCCTTGACGCAGATCTCCGCCAGCGCGGCCAGCTCGGCCCGGGAGTAGACCGCCCCGGTCGGGTTGCTCGGGTAGTTGAGGATGATCCCCTTGGTGTTGGGGGTCACCGCCGCGGCGAGGTCGGAGGGCATCAGCTTGAAGCCCTCCTGCTCGCGGGTGCGGAGCAGGACCGGGTTGGCGCCGGAGAGCACGACCTGGTCCGGGTAGGAGACCCAGAACGGGGCCGGAATCAGCACGTCGTCCCCCGGCCCGAACAGCGACAGGACGACGTTGTAGATCGAGTTCTTGGCCCCGGGGCTGACGATGATCTCGTCGGTCTCGTAGGACAGCCCGTTGTCGCGGCGCAGCTTCTCGCCGATCGCCTGGCGCAGCTCGAGGATCCCGTCGGGGTGGACGTACTTGGTGAAGTTGGCGTCGAGCGCGGCCTTGGCCGCCTGCTTCGCCGCCTCGGGCGACGGGAAGTCGGGCTCGCCGATCGTGAAGTCGACGACGTCGACCCCCTGGGCCTTCATCTTCGCCGCGCGCTGGGAGAGCTTGAGCGTCGGCGACAGGGCAATCCGGTTGACGCGTTCCGTCAGCATCGGTCATCCACGCGGGCGGCCCCCGTATCGCTCGGCCGCCGGTAGGGGCCGGCCTCTGTGCCGGCCCGCACGAGGTTTCGGGCCGGCACAGAGGCCGGCATTCCTCGGGCCGGCACAGAGGCCGGCATTCCTCGGGCCGGCACAGAGGCCGGCCCCTACGTCTTCTTTTTGATCAGGTCGCGAGCTTGAGGCCGGTGAGCGCCTCGACGACGGTCGGCAGCTGCGCGACGACCTGGGCCACCTGCCCGGTGATCTTCGGCACGCCGGCGTCGTCGCCGACCATGATGATCTTCTCCACCTTGGAGAGCGGCTCGGCGATGTTCTTCGCCAGCTCGGGCAGCACCTTCACGATCATCTCGGCCAGCGCGGCGTCGTTGTACTGCTTCCACGACTCGGCCTTCTGACGCATCGCGTCGGCTTCCGCCTTCCCCTTCGCCGCGATCGCCTCGGCCTGCGAGGCCCCCTCCAGCCGCACGCCGGCGGCGCGCCCCTTGGCCTCCAGCTCCTTCCGGTAGGCCTCGGTCTCCGCCTCCAGCCGGGCCTGGAACTGCATCGCCTCGGCCGGCCGCTTGACGTTCGCCTCCAGCTCCTGCTCGCGGCGCACGACCTCGGCCTGCTCGACCTTGGCCGCCAGCTCCTTCTCGGTCAGCCGGACGCGGTACTCCTCCTGCCGCAGGACCAGCTCGCCCTTCGCGCGCTCGAGGTCGTAGGCCAGGTCCGCGTGCGCCCGCTTCGTGTTGACGTCGGCCTGGTAGTCGGCCCGCCGCATCTCGAAGTCGCGCGTCGCCTCGGCCAGCTCGGCCTCGGCGCGCAGCCGCGCCACGTCCCCTTCCTTGCGGGCCTCGGCGGCGTTGATCGCCGCGTCGCGCTCGGTCTCGGCCTGGACGATCGCCGCGTCGCGCTTGATCTCCGCGAGGCGGCGCGCGCCGATCGCGGCGATGTAGCCCTGCGCGTCGGCCACGTCCTTGAGCGAGAACGAGACCAGCTCCAGCCCCAGCCGCCGGAAGTCCGGATCGGCCTGCCGGCGCAGGCGCTCCGCGACCTCCTCGCGCCCGGTGTAGATCTCCTCGACCGTCATCCCGCCCAGCACCGAGCGCAGGTGCCCTTCCAGGACCTCCTGCGCGACGTAGGTGATGCCGGACGCGCCGCGGGACAGGAAGTTCTCGACCGCGCGGTGCAGGTCCCCCTCCTCGGAGGAGACCTTGACCTGCGCCTGGGCGTCGGCCGAGATCAGCACCCCCTGCGAGGTGATGACGTCCGGCGCCTTCACCGAGATCGAGAAGACCTCGAGCGGCAGGACGTCCACCGTCTCCGCCAGCGGCCGCACGAAGGTGCCGCCGCCGATCTGGAGCCGGTAGCCGACCGTTCGGGTCCGTCCCTCGGCGTCCGTCAGGGTCGACGGACGCCCGGAGATGACGAGCACCTGGTTCGGGCCCGCCTTCCGGTAGTTCCTGTAGCGATAGAAAGCGGCCGCGGCGGCCGTGGCGATGACGACGCCGGCCGCGCCGACCAGGATCCAGGTGAGGGGCATGGACTCCTCCGAGTCCGTGCTGGGTAGGGGGAACCACCATAGGACAATCGGCGGGGGACTACAACCGGGCCCGGCTTCGCTTGCCCTCGGCGCTCCCGACCGACTAACATCCGATTCCCGCCCGCTGTCCCGAGAGGTCCTTGCATGGCAAGCGGCCCGTACGATCCCGATGTCTACAGGCGATTCGCCGACAACCTGAGGAGCAGCCTCGACGGCCCGAACATCCGGCACGTCTCGATGCGCCAGCTGCGGCGGATGGCCCTCCCCTTCGCCCGGCGGACCGCCGACGGCTCGCACGTCTGGTACTCGGCGATCTCCTCGCGGATGGCGGCACGGACGCTCTTCCTCGGCAGCTCCGGGGTCTGGCTGCCGCGGGCCAGCAAGCTCCAGCTCCAGCTGGCCGAGCGCTCGCCCGACCAACTGCACAAGGTGCTGCAGCTGATCCGGACGCTGCCGTTCGTCCACGTCCGGCGGCAGATGGGGGACAACCCCGAGTTCAACCCGATCTGCAACCTCTACGTCTCGGTCGCCGACCCCAAGAACGCGCGCCTGGCCTACATGTGGGGCTGCACGATGAACGACGTCCGGCCGGGCCGGCCCGGGCCGGAGTTCATCATGATCGACCTCCCGGAAGAGCACCCGGTCCGGATGCAGATCCTTTCGCTCCCCGAGCACGACATCAACATCGCGATGGGCTCGGACTACACCGGCGAGTGCAAGAAGGGGTTCCTGCGCCAGGGAATGTACCGCGCCGACGAGCGCGGGATGCTGGGCCTGCACGCCGGGACGAAGGTCGTCCGCGCGCGCGACGCGAAGGCCGGCAAGCTCAAGACCTTCGGCGTTTTCATGTTCGGCCTGACGGCCACCGGCAAGTCGACCTGGTCCTGCCACCAGCTCGGGCTCGACCCCGACCAGGGCGAGGGGACCTGGGTCGCGCAGGACGACATCGTCTGGCTGCGGCGCGACGGCTCGTCCTACGGCACCGAGCAGGGCTTCTACGTCAAGACCGATGTCGACATCAAGCTGCAGGAGGCGATGTACCACGCGCTGGCCCATAAGAGCACGCTGCTCGAGAACACGATGGTCGATTACAAGGGCCGTGCGAGCTTCCTCGACGAGCGGCTGGGCGAGAACAGCCGCGGCGTCCTGGACCGGCGCCGGCTGGTGGTCCAGCGCGGCCGCAAGTTCGTCTCGATCTGCCACGACTCGATCAATGTTGCGCCGCTCGACCAGCTCGACGGGATCGTCTTCTCGTTCATCACGCGCCGCGCCACGATCATGCCCTTCGCGCAGCGGCTGACGCCGCAGCAGGGGGTGCTGGCCTACCTGTGGGGCGAGTCGACGCACTCCTTCGCGACGGTGCCGGAAAAGGCCGGGGAGAGCGTCCGGATCGTCGGCATGGACGACTTCATCGTCGGCCAGCAGGGGCGCAAGGTCAACGCGTTCCACGAGATCGTGATGGAGCTGGTGAACCGTCACCCGGGCAAGGTCCACTTCTTCCAGTACAACACCGGTGGCGTCGGCGAGATCATCGAGACCGACAAGGTGACCGGCGCGAAGAAGCTGGTCCGCAAGGTGACGCGCGTACCGATCGACCTGATGGCTGCGCTGCAGCGCGGCGACCTGCGCGGGACCAACGAGTACCTCAAGGGTCGGCTCAACACCGAGGAGGTCGTCCGCTCGGAGGGGACCGACCTGTCGCCCTACCGCGCCGAGAACTTCTACTCGAGCGAGCAGATCGCCGCCTTCGTGGCCGACCTCGTCGAGGGGCGCCGGGCCTTCACCGAGGAGATCGCCGCCCAGGGGCTGCGGCCGGAGATCCGCGACCTCGCCCACCGCGAGCTGGACGAGATCGCCGGCAAGCGCCGCGGCGAGGAGTGGGCGCCGGTCGTGGCCGGCTCGGCCGGGCTGGCGGAGGAGCTGGAGGCGGCGGAGGACCGGCTGCCGCTCTCGCCGTGGATCGCGCCCTGGGAGCCGCGCCGGCCGGGACGGGACGCGGTCCTGCCGGGGGGCGGCGGGTGGCGGAGGCGCTAGCGGGGGGCCTTGGCCCTGCCGCGACGTGACCTGCCACCAGGAGAAGCGCGGCGCGGCGACGACCGGGCCGGCGGCCGCGACTCGGTAGGCCCCGTCGATACCCGCTTCCGCTGCATCGGCGGCCCGGTGCGCTATCCTCCCCGCACCGTGAACCCGCAACCGCCACCCCGACGGACCCTCTCCCCGTTCCCGCCGCCACCTCCGGCCGGCCTCCCCGCTGCCGACCCGCCCACGCGGCGCCTGCAGGCGATCGGCCACCTGGTCGGGAACACCCCGCTTCTCGAGATCGCACTCCGCTTCCGCGGCCGGACGCGGCGGATCTTCGCCAAGGCCGAGCAGCTCAACATGACCGGCAGCATCAAAGACCGGATGGCGCTTCACATCCTGCGGCGGGCCTACGCCGACGGCTGCCTCGCGCCCGGCGAGCGGATCGTCGAGGCCACCTCCGGCAACACCGGCATCTCCTTCGCCGCGATCGGGCGCGCGCTCGGCCACCCGGTGACGATCTTCATGCCCGACTGGATGAGCCGCGAGCGGGTCGAGCTGATCCGCAGCCTCGGCGCCGCGATCCGCCCGGTGACGCGTGAAGAAGGGGGCTTTCTCGGCAGCATCCGGATGGCCGAGGAGCTGGCCTCGGACGGGGGATGCTTCCTCCCGCGGCAGTTCGCCAACGAGCACAACTGCGAGGCCCACGCGACCGCCACGGCGCCCGAGATCTGGTGGCAGCTTCGCGCCAACGGCGTCACCCCCGACGCCTTCGTCGCCGGCGTCGGTACCGGCGGGACGATCATGGGCGTCGGCACCTACCTGAAGCAGCAGCGCCCCGCGATCAGGATCCACCCGATGGAGCCGGCCAGCTCGCCCACGCTGCGGACCGGCCGCAAGGTCGGCCAGCACCGGATCCAGGGGATCTCCGACGAGTTCATCCCGGAGATCGTCCGGCTCGACGCGCTCGATCCGGTCGTCGACGTCTGCGACGGTGACGCGATCCTGATGGCCCAGAAGCTGGCGCGAGAGCTGGGCCTGGCCGTCGGGATCTCGTCCGGCGCCAACTTCGTCGCCGCGCTCGAGGTGCAGGAGCAGCTCGGCCCCGACGCGGTCGTGGTGACCGTCTTCCCGGACGACAACAAGAAGTACCTCTCCACCGATCTGCTGCGCGAGGAACCGGAGAAGCCCGAGCACCTCACGCCGACCGTCGAGCTGCTCTCCTTCAACGCCTACAAGCGCGTCTGTCACACCTGCTGCGACTATCCCGACTGCACCCAGCGCCTCGGCGAGCAGCTGTAACCCGCCCCGCCGTCCCGCATCTCTCCGGCATGGACATGACGATCGAATTCCCCGGCGGCGACCGCGTCGACGCGGTGATGGACGGGATCCGTCTGGTCACCGACCAGGACGGCTCGGCCCCCTCCCCCTTCCAGCTCTTCCTGGCCTCGATCGGCACCTGCGCCGGGATCTACGTCTCGAGCTTCCTGCGCCAACGCGGACTCCCGACCGAGGGGCTGGTCATCCGCCAGCGGATGATCCAGGACCCGGCCTCGAAGCTGATCGGGAAGATCGAGCTCACGATCGAGCTGCCACCCGGGTTCCCGGAGCAGTACCGCGAGGCGGTGATCCGCTCGGCCCAGCTCTGCGCGGTCAAGAAGCACCTCGAGCGGCCGCCGCAGATCGAGGTCCGGACCGCCTGACACGCTTCCGGTTCCCTCGGGGACTAAATCGCGGTAAATAGGTCGCGCTACCCCCCGCGGAGTCCCCTCATGCGCACCCGTGCCCGGCTCGTCGTTCTCTTGTCGTCCGCCGCCTGCCTGCTCATCGCTCTCGTCGCCGCCGTCGCCGCCGCGAGCCTCGCCGTCTCGCCCGCACTGGCGGGAGAGGACGGAGCCGCGGCCCCCGTGACTCCGGCCAGCCCGACGGTCCGGCTGCGTATCCGCTTCGATCAGGACCCCCGCCAGTTGCTGGACGAGCTGAAGCTGCGCGGCCTCGACGTGACCTACGTCAACGCCAAGCGCGGGACGCTCGACGTGATGGGGGGCGAGGCGGAGATCGCGCTGCTGCGGACGCTCGGCTTCGACCCGCAGCCGGCGGACGGCCCGCTCGCGCCGGAGGCGCTGTCGGACTACCTGTCGCCGTCGGAGCTCGAGGCCCGTCTCGCGCAGTTCGAGTCGGCCTACCCCGCGCTCGCCAAGCGGGTCGCCTATGCCACCGACCACGAGGGTCGAACCGCCTGGGCGATGAAGATCTCGGACAACGTGGCCGTCGAGGAAGACGAGCCGGCGGTGCTCTACGTCGCGCAGCACCACGCGCGCGAGGTGATGACGCCGGAGGTTGCGATCGACACGATCGACCAGTTGCTCACGCAGTACGGCACCGACCCGACGATCACCCGCTGGGTCAACGAGAGCGAGATCTGGGTCCTGCCGTCGCACAACCCGGACGGCGCCAGCTACGTGTTCACCAACGAGTCGAACTGGCGCAAGAACCGCCGCAACAACGGCGACGGCAGCTTCGGCGTCGACCTCAACCGCAACTACCCGCTGACCTGGAACGCCTGCGGCGGCTCGTCGGGCAGCCCCAGCTCCGACACCTACCGCGGCCCGAGCCCCGGCTCGGAGCCGACGAACATCGGGCTGATCAACCTCGCCCGGCAGCAGCGCCCCGTCTACTACATCTCGTACCACACCTACGGCGGGTACACGCTCCATCCCTACGGCTGCGAGAGCTCCTCCGTGGCTCAGCCCGACTTCCGGATGTTCCGCGAGCTGGCCAACGTGGCCGCGTCCCGGATGCAGGGCGACGTCGCCGGGACCTGGTTCCAGTTCGGCACGCCGTGGGAGCTGCTCTACTCGGTCGACGGCGACACCGACGGCTGGATGTACGGCGAGCTGGGGGCGGTCGGCGTGACGTACGAGCTGAACGCCGACAGCCAGGGGTTCCAGCCCGACTACGCGACGTGGCGCGAGACGACCGTCCTGCGGGCCCGCGCGGGCTGGCGCTACACGCTCGAGCTGCTCGACGGCCCGCGGCTGACCGGTCACGTGAAGGACGCCTGCACCGGCGCTGCGCTGCCCGGGACGACCATCGGCCTCGCCGAGCAGGTCTTCACCAACGGCGAGCTGCCGCGCACGACGACGCCCGACTTCGCGCGCTACGACTGGCCCGTGCTCGCCGGCAGCTACACGCTGCAGGCGTCGCGGAGCGGCTACGCCTCCCAGGCCTGGCCGACCGACGTCGGCTTCGCGCCGTTCGCTCGCGAGGTCTTCCTGGTCCCGGCCGGCTCGGCCGACGCGGCCGTGCGCGGCGTGCGGGTGGTCGAGAGCGGCGGCGACGGCGACGGCCGGATCGACCCGGGCGAGACGGTCGACCTGTTACCTCTCGGCCTACGCGACCGGTGACGCCCTCGCCGGCCTGACGGCCACGGTGACGTCCTCCGACCCGTACCTGACGATCCTCGACGGCACGACCGAGCTTCGGCAGCCTCGCCGCCGGCGAGACCCGCGAGGCCGCCGCCGGCGACCCGGTGCGGATCGCCTTCGCCGCCGGCACGCCGGACGGCTACGAGGCGACGATCAGCGTCGATTTCGGCGGCAGCCCGGAACCGTGCGGCGCCGCGCGGAGCTGGACGCTGCGCGTCACCACCGGGAATGTCGCCTGTCCCTCGGTCGAAGAGACCCTGGACGCCGACCCGGCCTGGCAGATCGATAACGGCGCCTTCACGAACGGCTGGGAGTTCGGGGTGCCGAGCCCGTCCGGACCGGGCCCGACCGCGGCCTACACCGGCAGCAACGTCTACGGCACCAACCTCGACGGCAACTACTCCGACAGCGCGGCCTACTTCCTGACCGCCGGTCCCTACGACCTCTCGACGCTGCGGAACTCAGAGCTGCGCTTCGCGCGCTGGCTCAGGAGCGAGACGGGCTTCGACATCGCGCGGGTCGAGATCGAGACCGCCGGTTCGAACGGCTGGCAGGTCGTGTGGGAAGGATTCGGGCGCGACACGGCCTGGGTCCCGGTGCGCTACGACATCTCCGGCCTCGCCGACGGTGAGTCGGAGGTCTACGTCCGGTTCTCGCTGTCCTCAGACAGCGGCACGACCGGGGCCGGCTTCTACCTCGACGACCTCGCGATCTGCGGCGAGCAGCTTCGCAACTCGACGCCGCGCGTCAAGTACAAGAGCCACGTCATCGACGACTCGAACCCGGCCTACGGCAACGGCGACGGCCTGCTCGACCCGGGCGAGACGGCGGTCCTGCGGATCGAGGCCGTCAACAGCGGCGGCGCGGGCGCGACGGCGGTGAGCGCGGTGCTCTCGGCGATCAGCTCCGGCGTGGTGGTCCACGACGCCGTGGCCGACTACCCCGACATCCCGGCCGGGACGAGCGCGTTCTCGCTGGCACCGCACTTCTCCGTGGAGCTCACCGGCCCGTGCGGGCCGGACGTCACGCTGCGGCTGACGACCCGCTGGCAGGATGGCGGCACGACGAGCAGCAACTTCACGATCGTGATCGGCGATCCGACCGAGCAGACGCTGCTCTCGGACAACTTCCAGACCGACAAGGGGTGGAGCGTCGGCGGCACCACGATCAGCGGCCGGTTCGAGCGGCTGGACCCGAACGGCTTCACCGACCCGTCCGTCGGTCCGGTCCAGCCCGAGGACGACCGCACGCCGGCGCCCGGCACGATCTGCTGGGTCACCGGCAACGCCTTCGTCGGCCCTGGATTCGACCCCCACACCGGCGACGTCGACCGGGGCCGGGTCCACATCAGCTCCCCGGTCTTCAGCGGCCTCGGGGGCGGTCGTTTGATGCTGTACTTCTCGCGCTTCTACCACCGCAGCGGAGTCGGTTTCCTGCAAGCCTCCAACGCGCGTGCGAAGGTCAGCACCGACGGGGGCACGACCTATGCCACGATCGAGGACCTGTCCACGAATGCGGCCGCCTGGACCGATGTGACGATCGACCTCACCTCGCTCCTCACACCGACCGCCAGCATGCGAGTGCGCTTCGAGGCCGAGGAGACCTCGCAGATCAGCGCCGACCCGCTCACCGAGCTGCTGATCGACGACGTCCGCGTGGTGCGGCAGTTCGACGGCTGCGTCCCGTTCACGCCCTCGGAGACGAAGCCGCCCAACCCGGTCGGCGGAACGTTGCGTGCGGAGCGGCGGGCGGGAGACGTCCGGCTGTCGTGGACCGCACCGCCGGTCGACGCACTGCACGACGCGGCCCGCACCTACCCGGTCTACCGCTCGGGGACGCCGACCGGCGGGTACGGGGCGGTCGGCGAACCGACGTCGGCCGCGTGGCGCGACACGACCGGCGGGGCCGCGAGCGGTTCGTCGTTCTACCTGGTCGCGGCGAAGAACGCCGCCGGCACCTCGGGCGAGGAGCCGACTCCCTGATGACGCCGTAGGGGCCGGCCTCTGTGCCGGCCCGCAGGTTGCCTGTCGTCGGTCGGGCCGGCCTCTGTGCCGGCCCGCTGGTTGCCCGTCGTCGGTCGGTCCGGCACGAAGGCCGGCCCCTTCGGGCGGCGCAGCCGGGGGGCCCCGGGGCGGGCATAATCCCGCTCCCGGAGGTCTCGCGGATGCCCGGCCGGCGCCTCGCGATCGTCGCCTTCCTCTCGACGGGCCTCGTGGCCACGCCGGGACCGTGCGCTGCCCCGCCTCCCGCGGCCCTGCCTGCCGCCGCCCCGGCCCCCGCCCCCGGCCGGACCCCCGTCGCCCGCGAGACGCACCCCTTCCCGATCACCGGCACGGCCGTGCCCGGCCTGGCCGCTTTCGACCGCGAGATGCTGGCGCTGATGGAGCGCTGGGAGATCCCCGGCGGCGCGCTGGCCGTGATCCGCGACGACCGCCTCGTCTACGCTCGCGGCTTCGGCTACGCCGACGTCGCGCGCGGCCTGCCCGTCGCCCCGGATGCGGTCTTCCGGATCGGCAGCGTCTCCAAGACGGTGACCGCGACCGCGATCCTCGAACTGGTCGAGGACGGGAGGCTGCGCCTCGACGAGCGCGTCTTCCCGATGTTCCCCGACCTCGCTCCTCCCGCCGGCGCCAGCCCCGACCCGCGGCTGGAGCGGATCACGGTGCGCGACCTGCTCAACCACTCCGCCGGCTGGGATCGCCTGCTCTCGCTCGACCCGATGTTCGCGCCGCGCCTCACCGCGCAGGCCGTCGACGCCCCCGCCCCCGCCGACGCGCGCACGGTGATCCGCTTCGTGAAGGGTCGGCCGCTCGACTTCTCGCCGGGCGGCCGCTTTTCCTACTCCAACTTCGGCTACGCGCTGCTCGGCCGGGTCATCGAGCACGCTTCCGGGATGGGCTACGAGGAGTACGTGCGGAGCGCAATCCTCGCCCCGCTCGGGATCACGCGGATGCGGATCGGGCGCTCCCGGCCCGCGGACCGGCCAGCCGGCGAGGTGCGCTACTACGACTCCGGAGTTCGCGCGCTCGTCCGCTCGGTCTTCCCGGACGAGGAGGACCTGGTCGCCTGGCCGGATGGCGGGTTTTACATCGAGGCGATGGACAGCGCGGGCGGCTGGACCGCTTCCGCGATCGACCTCGTGCGCTTCATGACGGCGGTGGACGGGCTGCCGGAGCGGCCGGATCTCCTTTCGCCCGGTACCCAGCGCCTGATGCTGCTCCGCCCGCAGCTATCGACCTGGATCCTGCGCGATGCCTGGTACGGCCTGGGCTGGTACGTGCGTCCCGACGGGCCGCGCGCCGCCGTCTGGCACGGCGGCTCGCTCTTCGGCTCGACGGCGCTGCTGATGCGGATCACCGACGGCCGCGCGTTCGCGGCGGTCTTCAATACGAAGCCGGTGCAGACCGAGGCGTTCCTGTGGGAGGTCGAGTCCGTGCTGCGGCGCGCCGCGGCGCGCGCCGAGGCCTGGCCGCGGGGGGACGCGTTCCCCCGGTGGTACCCGGACGACACCGCGCCGCGGCCGCTGGCGCCGGGCGATGGCGCGGTGGTGGACACGGCGGCGGGCTTGGCGGCGGGCGGCGGCGCGGCGGCGGCCGTGCCCGACCGGCTCCCGACGTTCTCCTGGGACGCGGCCGGAATGGACGAATGCCGCGTCGTCTTCAGCGCCGACCCGCAGGCCGCCGGGCGGATCGTGACCTCCGGCCGCTGGACCCGTGCGACGTCGTGGACCCCGGGCGCCGACCAGTGGCGCCGCGCGACGGCGCTGGCGCGCGACGGCGGCTCGCTCTACTGGCGCGTCGAGGGGCGACGGGGGGACGAGCGGCGCATCGGAGCGGCGGCGATGCTGCGCGTCGGTTCGCGTGCACCGTAGGTGCCGGTGCGCCGCCGCGTCTAGCGGACGGAGAAACTGATGGCCACCACGAATCGCACCGCGATCGGCTGGCCGTCCCGCAGCGCCGGCGCGTAGCGCCACTGCGCGAGCGCGCGCAGCGCGGCGGAGTTCATCGCGGGCGTGGCGCCCTCCGACGACTTGATGCAGAGCGGCGCGACGTGCCCATCCGTGCGGATCAGTCCCATCATCCAGACCCTGCCTAGTGTCACGTAACCGAAGTCAGGTTAATGCCAGGGCGAGGATGGTGAGCCGAGGGCAAGGCGCGACGACGACGCTGTACTGAACCGTACAGCAAGGAGGAGCAACGCAGCCATCGGCTTGCCAGACCGCCCCGGCGTTAGCGTGACTTCGGTTACGTGACACTAGGCGCCTGGCCCGGCGCTCGCGTTCCGGGTAGACGGCCTCGACCCGGTGCTCGAGCTGCGGGCGCGTGATCTCCCCCGAGGTGTCCTGGTCGAGGTCGATCACATCGCCCCAGTTCACCTCGTCGCAATCCAGGAAGAAGCGCGGGACCGCGATCACCAGGCCCGAGCCCGCGGAGTCTCGAAAAACGTCGACGGGCACGTCGAAGACGATGTAGCGCCGGCGCTTCAGCTTCCCCTCATCGAGCCACCCCGTGTCGGGAAACGACCGGCCGGCCGACCGGAGGGCGGACTCCCACTCCCGCCGAAACTCGTTCCACGGCATCTCCAGGTCGACGCAGTGGACGGTCATGGCTGGGTCGCTTTCCAGCTTCGGGGTGCACGCGACCGAGACCCCGGGCAGCCCGCGCAGCATCCAGCGCGCCCATTCCTCGGCTGCCGGCGAATCGGCGGCGGCGCACCCGCCCGCGAGTGCGGCGAGGCACCCTGATGACAGCAACTGGAGCATGCGGCGCACGATGGGACTCCGTCGGGGACGGGAACCGGTCCGTCCGGATTCTAGCCCGGGAGCGGCCCGCTCCCTTGCCGGTCGCGACGTTCCGGACCGACGCGGCACGGAGGCCGGCGCCGTGGTCGGCGCCGGCATGCGACGTGGCGGCGACAGGTCGAAGCGGGGCCCCGGCCGACCCGACGATCCGCGGCCGGGCCGAGAGACCGCGACAGCGTTCACAGCCGAATGTCGGCGTGGCGACAGAGGACCCCCTCGAATGCACATCCGGCGACAGAGGACCCCCTCGAACGCACACCGCCGCGCTGAGCAGGCCCTCGCCGGCAGGAAGATCGCGACCGGAACCCGGTCGGCGGTGGCGCACGGCGACTCTTTGCGGTGAACTTGGGCTCAAGGTGGGAGTCATCACGCCGTCGCTGGGGACGATGTGTGCATTCGAGGGGGTCCTCTGTCGCCGGATGTGCATTCGGACGGGCCCCCTGTATCGGCAGCCGCGGGACGAACGGCGGCGCGCAGCGGCCGCGGGACGAACGGCGGCGCGGAGCGGCCGCGGGACGAGCGGCGGCGCGGAGCGGCCGTGCGGCCGCCGGCTCGGATCGCTCTCCTCCGGCGGGCGACGCGTGCCGCTCCCGCTCCGCTATCATCCCGGCGGCACTCGACGCACCCGGAGGTTCGATGACGCGCTCTGCCCTGCTCGCGTGTGGTCTGTCTCTTGCGCTTCCGGGCCTTGCGACCGGAACGACGTCCCCGGCCGCTGAAACCGCCGCTGCGGCGGCCCGCCCCGCACCTCCCGCGGCCCCGCTCGGTTACTACCGCCAGCCCTCGCTGCGCGGCGAGACGATCGTGTTCGTCTCGGAGGGGGACCTATGGAGGGTCTCCGCGCGCGGCGGGGTCGCGGCCCGGCTGACGACCGACGCCGCCGGAGAGGGATCCCCGGCGATCTCGCCCGACGGGACGACCGTGGCCTTCGTCGCCCGCTACGACGGCCCGGCCGAGGTCTACACGATGCCTCTCGCCGGCGGCCCGCCGATGCGGCACACCTGGCAGGCGTCGAGTGGAGGGGGCACGCCGACCGTCGCCGGCTGGACGAAGGACGGCCGCGTGCTCTACGCCACCACCGCGCGCTCCACCCTGCCGTCCGTCCAGCTCGAGACGCTCGATCCGGCGTCGGGATCGTCGCAGCCGATCCCGCTGGCGCAGGCCGCCGACGGCGCGTGGAACGAGGCCGGAACGGCGCTCTACTTCACGCGGCTGCCGTTCCAGGGGAGCCACACCAAGCGCTACCGCGGCGGCACCGTGCAGCAGATCTGGCGCTGGGACGGCGGCGCCGCGGAAGCGGTGCTCCTGACCGGCGACTACCCCGGCACGAGCAAGGGCCCGATGGTCTGGAACGAGCGGGTCTACTTCCTCTCCGATCGCGACGGCACGATGAACCTCTGGTCGATGACCGGCGACGGGAAGGATCTGCGGCAGCACACCAAGCGCAGCTGGGAAATCGCCGAGGCGTCGCTCGACGCGGGACGGATCGCCTTCCGCTCCGGCGCCGACCTGTTCCTCTTCGACATCGCCGCCGGAACGGAGACGCCGCTGGCGATCACGCTCGGCTCCGACCTCGACCAGACGCGCGAGCGGACCGTCAAGGATCCGCTCACCTGGACGACCTCGGCGCACCTGTCGCCCGACGGCAAGCGCGTGGTGCTCACCGCGCGCGGGCAGGTGTTCGTCGCACCGGTGGGCCCCGGGCGATTCGTCGAGGCCTCGCGCCGGCCGGGCGTGCGCTTCCGCGACGCGCGTTTCTTGCCCGACGGCAAGTCGCTGGTCGCGCTCTCGGACGAGTCGGGCGAGGTCGAGCTCTGGACGCTTCCCGCCAACGGCGTCGGCGACGCGCGTCAGGTGACGAGGGGCGGCGAGGTGCTGCGCTGGATCGCGCTCCCCTCCCCCGACGGCAAGCGGATCGCGCACACCGACAAGAACCAGCGGCTGTGGATCACCGACCAGGCGACGGGCGCGACCCGGAAGCTGGAGGAGTCCGCGATTGCCGACATCGAGGACCTCGCCTGGTCGCCCGACGGTCGCTGGCTCGCGGCCGCGGTCCCCGGCGACAACCTCAACCGGCGCGTGAAGCTCTACCCGGTCGAGGGGGGCGCGGCGCTCTTCGCGACGACCGACCGTTACGACAGTTCGTCCCCGGCGTTCTCGGCGGATGGAAAGTGGCTCGCCTTCCTCTCCGAGCGGAACCTCAATTCGCTCGTCCCGGGCCCCTGGGGACTGATGCAGCCCGAGCCCTACTTCGACAAGACGACGCGCGTCTACCTGCTGGCGCTGGCGCCGGACCTGCGGTCGCCGTTCGAGCCGGCGGACGAGCTGCATCCCCCTGCAGAGAAGAAGGAGGTGAAGGACGCGAACCGGGAGAACGGCGAGAAGCGCGACAAGACAGAGAAGGGAGAGCAGGGAAAGAGCAGCGGAAAGCGCAGCGACGGCTCGCCGGAGGTCAAGCCAGACACCCCGCCCCCCACCACCGTCGATCCCGACGGCCTCGCGGCGCGGCTGCTCGAGGTCCCCGTCCCGCCCGGCAACTTCCGCGGCCTGTTCGTCACCGAGAAGGCGCTCTACTGGCTGTCGTCGACCGCCGGCGAGCGCGCGAAGGCGGACCTCCAGGCGCTCGAGATCACGAACGAGAAGCCGGAGGTCAAGACGGTGCTCGCCGGCGTGCTCTCGGCCGAGCCCAGCGCGGACGGCAAGAAGCTCCTCGTCCGCAAGGACGACGCGCTCTACGTCTTCGACGCCGCGGCCGCGCCGGTCACCGACCTCGACAAGAAGAAGGTCGATCTCACGGCCTTCACGCTGCCGGTCGACCCGCGGGAGGAGTGGCGGCAGATGTTCAACGAGGCCTGGCGCCTCGAGCGCGACTACTTCTATGACCAGGCGATGCACGGGATCGACTGGAGCGGGATGAAGGCGCGCTACCTGCCGCTCGTCGACCGCGTCCACAGCCGGGCCGAGCTGTCCGACCTGCTGGCGCAGATGGTCAGCGAGGTCGAGGCGCTGCACACCTTCGTCTACGGGGGCGACGCGCGGAAGGGAGACGTCGAGCCGGCCCCGGCTTTCCTCGGAGCGCGGCTCGCCCGAGACCCGGAGCGGGGCGGGCTCGTCGTAGAGTCGATCTACCGGTCCGATCCCGACCGGCCGGAGCTGGCCTCGCCGCTCGCGCGGCCGGGGGTCGACGTGAAGCCGGGGGACGTGATCCTGGCGATCGACGGCGTCGCGACCCTCTCGTCGCCCGATCCGGGCGCGCTGCTGCGCGCCAAGGCGGGCCGCCAGGTGCTGCTCTCGGTCAAGCCCGCCGGCGGCGGCGCGCCGCGCGAGGTGATCGTCCAGCCGCTGACGCCCGACGATGACGCGGACCGCCGCTACCACGAGTGGGAGTACACGCGCCGCCTCAGGACAGACGAGGCGAGCGGCAGCACGATCGGCTACGTCCATCTGCGCGCGATGGGGGGCGACGACTACTCGGCGTGGGCCCGCGACTACTACCCCTCGTTCACGCGCCAGGGACTGATCATCGACGTGCGCCACAACCGGGGCGGCAACATCGACAGTTGGATCCTGTCGCGCCTGCTGCGCCGGGCCTGGTTCTACTGGAGCCAGCGCGCCGGGCGCGCGCCGTCCTGGAACATGCAGTACGCCTTCCGCGGCCACGTCGTCGTGCTGGTGGACGAGGGGACCTCCTCCGACGGCGAGGCGTTCGCGGAGGGATTCCGGCGGCTCGAGCTCGGGCCGGTCCTCGGCACGCGGACCTGGGGCGGCGAGATCTGGCTCTCGTCGAGCAACGTCCTGGTCGACCGCGGGATCGCGACGGCGGCGGAGTACGGCGTCTTCGGTCCGGAAGGGACCTGGCTGATCGAGGGGCACGGCGTCGAGCCCGACGTCGTCGTCGACAACCTTCCCCGTGCGACGTGGGATGGGAAGGACGCGCAGCTCGAGGCGGCGATCGCGCTGCTGCGGAAGAAGATCGCCGAGGATCCGCGGCCGCTCCCGCCGGTCCCGCCGCTGCCGAGAAAGGGGCTGCCGGCGCGCTGAGCGCGGCTGCAAACCGTCGGGCGCGCGGTCCCGCGCGCGTCCGCTCCCGCGCGTGGGACGGAGCCCGCGATGGCGGCTTGCGCGCCGTTCGCGCCCGGCCGTACCATTTCTTTCGAGAGGTCAGCGAATGAGCCACGCGGCCGGCGAGAAGGTCCCCTTCACCTTCGCCGATTACCTCGCGCTCCCCGACGACGGGCGGCGCTACCAGGTGATCGAAGGGGAACTCGTCGAGATGAACGCCCCCGCGTTGCGGCACCAGAGGATTCTCGGAGAGCTGTTCGTGCTGCTCCACGGGCACGTCAGCCAGGGGCCCGGCGGGCTGCTTTTGTTCGCTCCCTTCGACGTCGTCCTCGAGGACACGAACGTGTTCCAGCCGGACCTGCTCTACGTCGCGCCGGAGCACGCCGACCGGGTCACGGCGAAGCGGGGCGTGGGGCCGCCGGACCTGGTCGTCGAGGTCCTCTCGGAGGGGTCGCGGGGACACGACCGGGTGCGCAAGATGCGGGTCTATGCGCGGCGCGGCGTGTCCTGGTACTGGATCGTGGACCCGGACACGGAATCGCTCGAGGAGTTCCAGCTCGACGGCGGCCGCTACCAGCAGGTCACCATCGCGGACCGGAGCGACGTCTTCCGTCCCGGGCTCTTCCCGGGGCTCGAGGTCCCGCTGGCTGCGTTGTTCGCCGGGTGACGGAGGCGGCGGTTGCCCGCGCCCGCCTTTCCACCGGCCCTACGTCTCCTCCCCCGCCTGCCCTGCCGCCCTCTCGCTTGCCGGCGCCCCCAGCCGCTTCCAGATCCAGTAGGCCGGCAGGCCGCTGAGCACGATGACCAGACCCGGCCAGGTGGTTTCGCTGCGGTAGGCCACCAGTACGGCCATGATCACGCACGCGGTCACGATGTAGAGCAGCGGCACCACCGGATAGCCCCACGCACGGTACGGCCGCTCGGCGTCGGGACGGGTCCGGCGCAGCACGAAGAGTGCGACGATCGTCAGCACGTAGAAGATCAGGACCGCGAAGACGACGTAGTCGAGCAGGTTGCCGTAGAGGTTGCCATAGCGCTCCTCGCCGCCAGGGCCGGCGCCCAGGCGGGTCCGCGGCAGGATCAGGAGCGACGCCCAGATCCCCTGCGCGACCAGCCCTGCCGCCGGCACGCGCCGCGCATTGAGACGGCCGACGCCGCGAAAGAAGAGGCCGTCACGCGCCATCACGTAATAGACCCGCGCCCCCGCCAGGATCAGCCCGTTGTTGCAGCCGAAGGTCGAAACCGCGATCGCGATCGCCATGATCGTCGCGCCGGCGGGGCCGAAGATCACGTCCAGCACCGCCGTGCCGACTCGGTCGTCGGGGGCGTGCTGGATCCCGGCGAGCGGCAGCACCAGCAGGTAGGCGAGGTTGGCCAGCAGGTAGAGCGCGATCACCAGGCCGGTTCCGGCGGCCAGCGCCCGCGGCACGGTGCGCCGCGGGTCCTTCACCTCGCCCGCGGCAAAGGTGATGTTGTTCCAGGCGTCGGACGAGAACAGCGAGCCGACCTGCGCGACGCAGAACGCCACGAGCAGCCCGAGCGCGCCGCTCCCGGCCGAGAGCGGCGGCAGGAACGAGAAGCGCGAGGTGACCGTCGTCTCGGCGCCGGCGGTGTCCCAGAAGCCCGCGAAGTTGGCGGTGATTGCAGCAGTGTTCCGGCCAAGCACGATGCCGAGCACGATCACCGCCACGAGAGCCAGCGTCTTGGCGGACGTCACGGTGTTCTGGAGCAGCTTGCCGAGGTGGATCCCGCGCGTGTTGACCGCCGTGAGCAGCACGATCGACAGGATCCCCACGAGCTGCTGCGTCGAGAGGCTCAGCGCGTAGCCGTCGGAGAGGTGGATCGGGCTGACGATCCAGGAGGACGGCGAGATCCACGGAAAGAGGACGCCCAGGAAGCGGGCGAAAGCGACCCCGACCGCGGCGATCGTTCCGGTCTGGATCACCAGGAACAGCGTCCAGCCGTACAGGAAGCCCCAGAGCGGCGAATAGGCCTCGCGCAGGAAGACGTACTGGCCGCCGGCCTGTGGCATCATCGAGGCCAGCTCGCCGTACGAGAGCGCCCCGGCGACGGTGAGCAGCCCGGTGACGGCCCACGCCGCCAGCAGCCAGCCTCCCGAGCCGAGCAGCCGCGCCATGTCGGCCGAGACGATGAAGATCCCCGAACCGATCATCGAGCCGGCGACGATCATCGTCGAGTCGAGGAGACCGAGCTCGCGCACGAAGCCGCCGCGCTCGCCCGCCTTCGCGTCGTGCTCTGCCCCCATCCCGATCATCCCTCCCCGCGGCCGGTCCGGCTCACTCGTACCGCAGCGCGTCGATCGGGTCGAGCTTGCTGGCCTTCCGCGCCGGGTAGAAGCCGAAGAAGATCCCGATCAGCGCCGCCGTGCCGAAGGCCATGGCGATCGATCCGGGCGTGACCTCGACCGGCCAGCCGGCGCTGTCGGCGATGATCCGGCTGACCAGCACTCCGGCGCCGATCCCGATCACGCCGCCGACGAGCGACAGCACGACCGCCTCGATCAGGAACTGCGACAGCACGTCGCGCCCCTTGGCGCCGACCGCCATCCGGATCCCGATCTCGCGCGTCCGCTCGGTCACCGAGACCAGCATGATGTTCATGATCCCGATCCCGCCGACCAGCAGCGAGATCGCCGCCACCGAGCCGAGCAGGGTGGAGAAGGTGTTGACGCTCTGGCTCGCGATCGAGGAGATCTCCTCCTGGGAGCGCATCATGAAGTCGTTGTCCTGCCCGGGCTGCAGCCGGCGCCGCTGGCGCAGCAGGGCCTCGATCTCGCCCATCGCCTGGGGCACCAGCGACGGGTCGGCCGCGGCGACGAGGATGACGCCGAGCCGGTGGGAGTGGCTCTCCAGGCGCTTGAGCAGGGTCGTGTAGGGCGCGATGATCACGTCGTCCTGGTCCTGCCCCATCTGTGAGCCGCCCTTCCCCTCGAGCACGCCGACGACCCGGAAGGGGACGTTCTTGATCCGGATCGTCTGGCCGACCGGTCCGCCCTGTGGAAACAGCGCGTCGGAGACGGTCTTGCCCAGCACGGCAACCTTGGCCGCGGACTTGACGTCCCCTTCGGTGAAAAACGCCCCCTCGGCCATGTTCCAGGCCCGGATGAAGGGCCAGTCGACGTCCGCGCCCTGGATCTGGGTCCCCCAGTTCTCCTCGCCAGCGACGACCTGCGCCGAGGTGCGCGCCCCGGCGGAGACGTAGGCCACCGACGGGCATTCGGCCTTGATCGCGGCCGCGTCCTCCTCCGTCAGCGACGACTGGCCGGTGAAGATCCGCGCCCCCGACTGCGTCACGGCACCGGGGAAGATCATGATGAAGTTCGAGCCGAGCGAGTTGATCGACGACTGGATCGCCTTCGAGGCGCCGGTCGCGATCGCGACCATCGTGATCACGCAGCCGACGCCGATCACGATCCCCAGCACGGTGAGGAACGAGCGCAGCTTGTGCCGCAGGATCGCGCGCAGACCGATCCTCACGATCGACAGCACCCGCTGCAGGCCGGTCACGGCTGCGCCGCCTGCGCGCGCCGGCGCTCCTCGAGCGGGGCGTCCTGCACGATCTTCCCGTCGCGGAAGGCCACGACCCGCCGCGCGTACGCGGCGATGTCGTGCTCGTGCGTGATGATGACCACGGTCTTCCCCTCGTCGTTGAGCCGCTCGAAGATCTCCATCACCTCCTGCGAGGTGCGCGTGTCGAGGTTGCCGGTCGGCTCGTCGGCGAGGATCACCGGCGGGTCGGTGATCAGCGCCCGCGCGATCGCTACCCGCTGCTGCTGGCCGCCCGAGAGCTGCGCCGGCGTGTGCTTCTCGCGGCCGTCGAGCCCGACGCGCCGGATGATCTCCCGCGCGCGCGCGCGCCGCTGGCGGGCCGACAGCGGCGCCTGGCCGTAGATCAGCGGCAGCTCGACGTTCTCGAGCGCGGTCGTGCGCGAGAGCAGGTTGAAGTTCTGGTAGACGAATCCCAGGCGCGAGTTGCGGATCTCGGCCCGCTGGTTGGCGCTCATCTCCGAGACGTCGACGCCATCGAGCCGGTAGGTCCCCTCGGTCGGCCGGTCGAGGCAGCCGAGGATGTTCATCAGCGTCGACTTGCCGGATCCGGACGGACCGATGACGGCCACGAACTCGCCGGCGGCGATCGCCAGGTCGATCCCGTCGAGCGCCCGCACCTCGAGGTCGCCCGAGGCGTAGATCTTGACGATCTTCTGCATGTCGACGAGCGGCATGGCGGCAGTCTCGCTCCGGGCCGGCGGCGTGCGCCGGCCTACATCCGGCCCATGCCCGGCGGACGGCCGGTGCCTTCGACCTTCGTCGTCGGGGATCCGACGACGACCTGGTCCCCCTCCTTCAGGTCGCCCCCCGCGACGACGGTGAACCGGCCATCGGTGATCCCGGTCGTGACCGAGAACGGCTTCAGCGCACCGTCCGGCCCGAGGCTGTAGACGGTCGACTCGCGCCGGCCGCCGCCGCCGTGGCCGCCGGGCCCTGCCGCGGGGACGGCGGCGGGTGCGGCCGCGGCGGTGCCGCCGCTCGCCGTTCCATTCGACGCAGCCTCGCCGCCGGCAGTCGCCGACTCCGGCGGCCGGAAGCGCAGCGCCGCGTTGGGGATCCGCAGCGCGTCCTTGACGGTCTCGATGTCGATCGTGACGTCGGCCGTCATCTTCGGACGCAGCTTCTCGCCCGGGTTCGGGACCTCGATCATCACCGGGTAGGTGATGACGTTCTGCTGCACGGTGGCGTTGAGGCGGATCTGCGTGATCGCGCCGCGGAACTCCTGCTCCGGGTAGGCGTCGACCGTGAAGTGCACGGGCAGACCGATCCTGACCTTCCCGATGTCGGACTGGTCCACGTCGGCCTGGACCTGCATCTCCGTCAGGTCCTGGGCGATCGTGAAGAGCGTCGGCGCCTGGAACGACGCGGCGACCGTCTGGCCCACGTCGTACTGCCGGTCCACGACCACGCCGTCGATCGGCGAGAGGATCTTCGTGTAGCGCAGATTGGTCTCGGACTGGCTCAGCGCGGCCTCCAGCTGCCGGACGACCGCGTCGTCCACCTGGTACGCCGCCTTCGCGGCGTCGTACTCGGTCGCGGCCGAGAGCCCTTCCTCGGAGAGCCGCTTCTGGCGCTCGTAGGTGACCTTGCTGTTGCGGGCGTTGACCTCGGCCCGCGCGAGGTCGGCGCGGCGCTGCTCGACCTGCGCGAGGAACGGCGTCGGATCGAGCTCCGCCAGCAGCTGGTTCTTCTGCACCCGGCTGTTGAAGTCGGCGTACAGCCTCGAGATGATCCCCGAGACCTGGCTTCCGACCTGAACGGTGGTCACGGCGGACAGCGTGCCGGTCGCGGTCACGGACGAGGTGACGTCGCCCTTCGTCAGCGCCTCGGTCCGGTAGACGGGGGCGTCCTCTTTCTTCTCGCGCAACAGGAAGTACCAGGCCGCGGTGCCGAGCAGCGCGAGGATCACGAGCCAGGTCAGGGCGGTGCGCAGGGTACGGGCGGCAGGCATGATCGATCCATTGGGGGGCGCGCGCGGCGCGGGTCGGGGCGTGACGGGCAAGGGTAGTCTTGGCCGCCCTGCCCCACAACCCGGTGTTCGCTATCCTAGCGCGCGATGCGTCGCGGCTTCCGGATTGCGCTCCCCAACGGCCTCGTCGGCGATCCGCTGGTCGTCGTGCGCGTTCCGTGGCTGCCGCGCCTGCTCCTCCTCGACGCCGGAGATGCCGCGTCGTTGACGCCGCGCACCCTGCTCGACGCGGCCGATGTGCTGGTGACCCACGCCCACGTCGACCACGTCTTCGGGCTGGCCCGGCTGCTGCGTGCCCGGCTGGGCCGGCCCGAGCGTCCGCTGCGCCTCGTCGGGCCACCGGGACTGGCCGCCCACGTGCGCAGCCACCTCGGGGGATACGCCTGGAATCTGGTCGAGGCGTTCCCGCTCGACCTGACGGTGGTCGAGGTCCATGCCGATCGGACCGAGACCTGGCGTTTCCCGTCCTCGGCCGGGTTCGAGCCGTATGCGATCGCCCGTGGGCCGGCGCCGGGCGAGGGGCCGGTGCTGGCCGACGAGCTGCTGGAGGTCCGCGCCGCGGTGCTCGACCACGGAGGCATCCCCTCGATCGCCTATCGCGTCGAGGAGCGGCGCGGGCTCAACGTCGATCCGGTCGAGGTCGAGCGGCTCGGCCTCGCGGCCGGGCCGTGGCTCGGCGCGCTCAAGGCCGCGGTGCGTCGCGGCGCGACCGACGACGAGCCGATCGCGCTGCCGGACGGGCGCGTGCTGCCGGTCGGCGAGCTGCGCGCACGGCTGGTGCGCATCACCGAGGGGGACACGCTGGCGTATGCGTGCGACGCCGCCCCGGACGAGGCGAACGTCGCGGCGATCGTCGAGCTGGCCCGCGGCGTCCACCGACTCGTGATCGAGGCTCACTACCTCGAGGCCGATCACGCGCTCGCGCAACGCAACGCCCACCTGACGGCGGCGATCGCGGGACGGATCGCGCGCGCGGCGGGCGCGGGCACGGTGGTGCCGCTGCACGTCTCGCCACGCTACGAGGAGCGGGTGGAAGAGGTCGTGGCCGAGCTGGCGGCGGCTGCGGCGCCGGTGGCGGTGGAGACGCCGTGACCGGGCGCGACCCCGCAGGGGCAGGAGCGCCCGCCCGGTGCGCGCCCCCCGGGGGGCGGCCGGGTCAGCGAGCGCGGCGGCCCGGGGGGGGGTCGCCGGGGTCAAGCTCGGGGGCGGCCGAAACCCGGGTGCGGCGGGCCTTTCGGGCCGCCCGGAGCCAGACGGGTTCCGGACGGGCCGGCACGGAGGCCGGCCCCTACATTAGTCCGGGAGGAGGGCGGTCATGAACCCGACGCTCACCCCGGCCAAACTCGGGATGGTGGTGCTGCGCTTCATGGACGGGCGGCTGCTCAAGGGTACAACGCACGACTTCTACCCCGACCGCCCGGAGATCCACATTCACGAAGACGGCGACGAGAGCCGGCCGGCGGTCAAGGTCGCGCTCGTCGACCTCAAGGCGGTCTTCTTCGTGCGCACCTTCAGCGGCGACGCGACGCGCCAGCTGCAGGACGAGCTGGCCGACGCGCGCGGCCAGGGCCGCAAGGTGATCGTGCATTTCAAGGATGGCGAAATCCTACGAGGCTTCACCGTCGGCTACAGCCCGGCCAAACGCGGTTTCTTCGTCATCCCCTCCGACCCCGAGTGCAACAACGTGCGGGTCTACGTCTTCAACGCGGCGGTCGAGCAGATCGAGTGGTGGCAGCCTTGACGCGGAGAGCGCCGCGTCGGGGTCACTCGCCCGCGGTGCGGATCGCGAGCGGCCGGTCGAACAGCGGAGTCTCGCCGTCGGCGGCCAGCACGCGCAGCCGATAGTTTCCGCTCCTCCAGGGCGTGGCGGGCCGGATCGCGAGCTGGAAGGCGGCGTTGACGCGGGCCACCGGCAGGCGCTCGCGGACCAGCGGCCGGCCCGTCGCGTCGTCGAGCTCGACGACGATCGACTGCACCGCCGCCGGAACGTCGGGAAGGCGCACGAAGAGCGGCTCACCGCCGGCGAGAGCGATCGGCGGCAAGAGCGACGCGGGCGGACGCCTCGTACCGGACAGTACGACGTGCGGCGCACCCACCGGCTCCACCGCGGCGACAGCGCCGCCGGCCGGTCCCGGCCCACCCGCACCGGCGACGGGACTCGTCCGGGACGCCGACCGCAGCAGCAGCACGCCCAGGACGACCGCGGCCACGGTCGCCGTCACCGCCCACCCGGTCAGCGCCCGGTCACGCCGGTGCCGCGGCCAGGGCGGGCGCCGCGCGGACGTGCGGCTTGGCTCCAGGGCACCGGCATCGCATCCGAGCGCCGCCAGGTCGTCGCGGCACTCGCCACAGCCAGCGAGGTGCTCGCGCACGGCGTGCGACTCGGCCGGGCCGAGATCCAGCGGTGCCCCGGTCCAGCGTGCGAGGACCGGCGGCGGGACGTGCCCCTCGACGTCCGCGGGCTCGCCCGCCCCCTCCGCGAACGGCGCGAAGGCGTAGCGGCAGTGCGCGTCGCGGTCGCCGAACTCGCGGAAGAGCGCGTCCTCGGCCGGGCGCAGCAGGCCGGTCAGGAACGGGAGGATGCGGGCGCCGAACCAGGCCTGCGCGGCGATCTCGTCGGTCGGTACGCCGGACGCCACGGCGCGGGCGCTCCAGGAGGCGAGCGGTGCGAACGCGGGATCGTGCGCCAGCGTGCGCGCGAACCGGCGCGCGAGGCGCGGTCCCTCGAGCGATGTCTCCTCCGGCAGCGCGACGGGAGGCATCGGATGACCCTCGATCGCCAGGCGCACGCGATCGTGCGCCCCCGGATCGGCGTCCGGCTGGGCGACCGCCGCCAGCGCCAGGAAGCGGAAGCGCTCGAGCGGATCTCCGAGCGGCTCGGGCAATTCGCGCGCACGGCCGGGCGCGCCAGAGACGAGGGCGTGGAGAGCCAGCCAGCGGCGCCGGCCGCGCAGCTGCTCGAGCAGCGAGCGGGCCACCGCACCGGCCATCGCCTCCTCGCTCGGCGGGGGCAGGTCGGCCCGCAGCCGGCGTGCCAGCCGGACCAGCGCATCGTCGGTCCGCTCGCCGAGTTCCGCATCGCCGACGGCGGGCCACTGCCGCCGGATCCGCTCGCGCACGAGGGCGCGGGCGGCCGTCCAGTCGATCTCCGGCACGGCGAATGGGTGGCGCTCGGGGAATTCGTTCATGGTCGGCCCACGGGTGCCTGAATGTACGCAGTCCTTCCCCCCGGCGCCGGTGACGGTACACTCTGGGATTTCCATGGACCCCCGTTCGCCGCGTTGCGCCACCGTTTCCGACCGGCCGATCCGTCTCCGACGCGTCGCCGGGGTCGCCGTCCTCGCGGGCCTCGCCGGCCTCGCCGGCCTGCTGACGGCGGGTTGCGGCGCGCCCGGCCCGACCGACGCGGACCTCCCGCGCGTGGCGCTCTTCTCCCGCGACTGGATGGCGCCGATCTACGAGGAGGACCTCCCGGCGCTGGCCGAGCTGGGGGGAACGGTTCGCCTCGCCCTGACTCCCGGGGAGTACGAGCCGGCCAGCGTGGGGGTCCGCGTGCGCGACGGTCTGCGCGGCCTGCGGCTCGTGCCGTCCGCGCTCGCGGGCCCCGGCGGCGCCACGATCCCGGCGGCGGCGCTGGACGTCCGCGTGGTGCGGATGATCGAGCCGCGCGAGCGCTGGCCGAAGCTCAAGGAGCACCCGCGGCACCCGGGCTTCCTCGACCCGCAGGAGGCGGCCGGCGCCGATCTCGCGGCGGCCACGACTCGCGCCTACTGGATCACGCTGCACGCCCCCGACGACGCGGCGGCGGGCAGCTACCGCGGCTCGCTCGCGCTGGTCGCGGACGGCGCCGAACTGGCGGCGCTGCCGCTGGAGGTCGAGGTCTATCCCTTCCGGCTCGGCGAGGCGCGGCCGGCGCTGTGGGTCTACGGCGACAACTGGCCGCTCTCCGCCGCCACCTTCACCGACTGCCGCGCCCACGGGATGAACACGATCTGCGTCAACCCGGGCTGGCCGAAGCAGTCGATCCCGCGCCTCGCGGGCACGAGCTTCGTCTTCGACGATGGTTTCGCGCCGACGATCACCGCCGTGGAGACGGCGCGGCAGGCCGGGCTGGGCCTCTCGCACCCGGTCGGGATCATGCTCTACCAGTACATGGTCCGCTCGACCGTCGCCGGCCTCAAGATGTCCGGGGTTCCGGTGCCGGAGAAGGCAGCCGGCGGCCTCGACTACAACGCCGGCTTCATGTTCCTGTACGAGGGGGGCGAGCCGATCGAAGGGGTCGAGCGCTGGAAGGGCCCCTACCGTCCCTCGAAGGACCCGTACGGTCCGCCCGACACGAGCTTCGGCCGCTTCGTGTTCGAGGGCTGGGTGGCCGGGATGAAGACGCTCGACGCCGAGGCCGCGCGACGCGGCTGGCAGCCCTTCTTCTACTACCTCGTCGACGAGCCGCACCAGACGCGCGGCTCGTTCCGGCTGGCGATGGCGATGGTGCGCGCTGCCGCGGAGGCCGGCGCCGACTCGTTCATCACCTGCAACGAGCCGACCGTTTCCGAGCCGGACGAAAGCGCGCTCTGGTTCCAGCCGGTCGGCGACGAGCCGGCGCTGCGGCTCGAGCCGTACCTGAAGACGCGCTCGTACCACAATCGCTACCTCGGGCCCGAGACGCGCGAGCGCACCCGCGCGGCCGGCGACCGCTACGGAACCTACATCAACATCTACGGCAACCGTCCGGAAGGGGTGCGCTACCAGGCCGGCTTCCTGGCCTGGAAGCTGGGCCTCGACAACGTGATGTTCTGGGCCTGGGAACCGGCCTCCGCACCGTGCGGCGAGTCGCGCTGCTTCCTGCGCGACTGGGAAGCGTCGCGCGAGGGGATCGACGACCTGAAGTACCTCGAGGCGCTGGAGCGGGCGCTGGCGGAGGGGCGCGGGAAGCCGGCGGTGCGGCAGGCGGCGCAGCTGACGCTCGATCGGCTGCGCGGCGAGATCGCCGACCGCGTCAAGGAGATCGGCCGCGTCGACGGCGGCACCGGGAAGTGGATCGACGGCCCCAAGTCGTGGCCGCTGGCGCGCTACGACGAGGCGCGCCGCGAGGTCGCGCGGGCGATCGCGTCGCTGGACGCCGATCCTCGCTAGATGGGCCCGCTTGGGGGCGGACCACGGACGACCGGCTTTCGCCACCAAGGCCGTCTTCCCGCCCCGGTTCGCCGTATATCCATGGGTCTTCGGGGAGGTTCGATGGTCGCGGTCCGCCTGGCTCGTACGGCTTGCGCTGCGCTCCTGCTCGCAGGCACGCTCGGTTCGCCCGCCGCGCGGGCCCAGCGCCCCCCGGAGGTCGGCCCGACGCTGCGCGTCGATCCCGACCGCGCCACGCTGCGCTGGGACCCGGTCGCCGGGGCGGAGCGGTACGACCTCTACCGCGGCGCACGTGCGGACGGGGCCGACCTCTCGTGCCTCGTCTTCCGGACCTCCGACCTGTCGGCCGCCGACCCCGACACCCCCGGAGTGCTTTTCTCCTATCTCGTCGCAGCCTGGAACTCCGACGGCGAGGGGTCCCTGGGCGACGCCTCCGACGGCACCCCGCGCGCTCCCGCCGTGCGCTGCGCCGACGACGACGGCGACCTCGTGCGCGACGACCGGGACAACTGCCCCGGCGCGACCAACCCGTCGCAGGCCGACCAGAACGCCGACGGGCTGGGCGACGCCTGCGACCCGAAGACCTACACCTTCGACGGTGACCTTCCGGGCCAGCGCCCGGCCGACATGACGCAGTCGCGGCGCGGTCAACGCGACCTTCGCGGTGCGCGACGTCGCGGGCGACCTCGCCGTGTCGTACGACGGCTCGGGCCAGGGCTGCGTCGACGTCTTCGACCGCCTGCCCCAGGACGGCCCGCAACGGGCGCAGGTCGCCTACCTCGACACGACCTCGCTGGCCGCCCAGTTCGAGATCAACCTCTGGAACGAGGGGAGCTACGCCGAGAACGCCGGCGGCGGGGTGCTGTTCCGCGTCGACGCGACGGGCACCGCGTTCGCGTGGGTGCGGCGCGGCCGCGAGTTCACGGCGCTCGGGCAGGCCTCGCTGGGCGCGCCGGGCCGGATGCGCCTGCGGTTGGCGAAGGACTTCGGGACGCAGTCGACGCTTCGCCTCGATCGCTGGAACGGCACGGGCTGGGACCTCGACGTCGGCGTCTTCACGATCGCCGACGATCACCGCCTGTTCGGGCGCGGCCTCGGCCTCTCGGACCTCGTCGACGGGCGGCGCCCGCTGCTGCGCGTCACCGCGGAGAAGGCGCTGCCGGCCGCGGCGCTGGCGATCTTCCGGGCGCACGACGGCCTCGTCGAGTGGAAGCTGTTCCAGCGCGGACCGGACGGGCGCGCCCCGCTGCCGGTGCCGGTCGCTTACCGCGCGGACGGTGCGGCGCGGCTGGAGGTGCGGGTCGTCGTGAGCACGAACGGCGCCCCCCTGCCCGGCTTCGACTGGGCCGACCACGCCTTCCCGCTCTCGGCCGCTCCCGCGGGCGCCACCGCGTCCTTCGCGCTCGAGGCCGTCCCGGCGGGCGGCAACTACGACCTCGAGGCGCGACTCGTCGACGTCGCGGCCGGGACGGTGCTGGGCAGCGACACGGTGACGGAGATCGCGGTCGGCGACGTCTTCCTGGCGATCGGCCAGTCGAACATGTCGGGCTACTCCGGCTCGCTCGAACCGGCCGAGCCGCCGATCGATCGCGTGCACCTGTTCGGCAACGACTATGCCTGGAAGCGCGCCCGCGAGCCGATGGACGACGGCACGGACCAGGTCGATCGCGTCAGCGAGGAGGCCCCGCTCCACACGCTGATGCTCCGCTTCGGCAAGGAGATCGAGAGAACGGTCGGCGTGCCGGTAGCGATCATTCCGGCCCCGCTCGGCGGGACCAATCTCTACAGCCAGTGGCAGCGCAACGCGGCCGACCCGTTCAACCGCGGCACGCTCTACGGATCGGCGGTCTCGCGCGTCCGGGCGCAGGGCTACGCTCACCCGATCCGCGGCGCGCTCTGGTACCAGGGCGAGTCGGACGCCGGCCGCGGGACCGACCTCTACCTCGCCGACCTCCGCGCGCTGGTCGCGAACCTGCGCACCGATCTCGGCAGCCCCAGCCTCTTCTTCGGCAACTGCCAGCTGGCGACCTATCTGACCGAGGACTTCGAGACCTGGCTGCCGATCCAGGAGGCGCAGCGCCGGCAGGGGCTCGATCCCCTCGCCGGCGTGATCCCGCTGATCGACCAGCCGCGCTCGGACTCGATCCACCTCAGCGTGGACGGCTACAAGACCGCGGGCGTGCGGCTGGCGCGGGTGGTGCGCGCCGGTTCGTACGGGCAGCCGGCGGTCCAGGTGCCGAAGTTGGTCGCAGCGAAGTTCAGCGACGGGGCGCGCACGCAGATCGAGGTGCGCTGGGACAAGAACGTGACCGGCGGCATCCCCGGCCTGTTCCGCGCTTACGACGGCGCGGTCCCGGTGCAGCCAAGCTCTCAGACCGCGAGCGGGGCCACGATCACGCTGCTCTTCTCGCGTGCGCTGCCGTCGAGCGCGACGATCGCGTACGGCTACAGCCGCAACCCCGGCGTCGCCTGGGTCGTCGGCGCGGACGGCTCGGGGCCGGTGCTGGCGTTCTACAAGGTGGCGGTGGGTGCGTTCTGACCGGACCGGCTGCTATCCTGCGCCTCATGCCGGCCGAGAGACCTGAACTCGACACCATTCGCACGACTGCGGATGCAGGACGCATGATCCGCAGCTTCGGCCCGGATTGGGACGCTGCCGTCACGGCCGGCGTCGATGTCGCGCTGCTGCTGGAGAACCTCGCGCTGTCACCGAAGGAGAGGCTCCGCCTCCTGGACGAGCAGAACCGGCTCCTCGACGACGTCCAGCGGCGCACCGTGTCCGAACCGGTCCGGCGCGCGATGGAGGCCCGGCGCCTGAGGGAGAAGTCCCAGGCGCTGGACCCCGACGGCGCGGATCGCCATGGCTGATCTCGACCCCGGGCTCCAGCGGCTCCTGGCTCGCCTTCAGGACGCCGGCTTCGAGTTCGCCGTGATCGGGGGGGTCGCTGCCATCGCGCACGGCGCCAGCACGCTGACCCGTGATCTCGACCTGGCCGCGCCGATGACCGCCGAGAATCTCGCCCGCCTCCTCGATGCGCTCCGTCCGCTTCATCCCAGGCACGTTCTGCGCCCCGATCTGGGCGAGCTTGCCGATCCCCCCGAGCGCCTCGCTACCTACCGGCTCTTGATGTTGGCGACGGATCTCGGGCGGGTCGACATCATCCGTGAGGTTCGGCCCGTCGGGGAGTACGCAGACCTGGAGACGGTCGAGATGGAACTCGTCGAGCACCGGCTGTTCAAGGTCCTCGCCCTCGACCAGCTCATCGAGGTGAAAGGTGCTCTGTCGAGACCGAAGGACAGGACGGTGGAAGCCGAACTTCGCGCGATCCGCGACGTTCTTCGAGACTCGACGTAGAGCGGCGGCCGTCCGACCGGGCCGGGTCGGTACGGATGCCGCCGCCTCAGTACTCGACGATCTTGTCCGCCTCGAGGACCCACCCCGCTTCGCCGGCCTTCAGCTTGTACTGGATCTGCCGCGTCCTGCCGCTCGGCTGCGCGTTCGCGTCCCCCTCGCGGTAGATCGGGAAGCGCTGCACCAGCGTCGATTCGACGACCGCGAACTCGTCGTGGCCCATGTAGCCCTTCGAGGCCTTCGGGTCGGCGGCGACCGGCGGCAGGACGATGTCGCTCAGGGATTTCTTGTTGTTGGCCGAGAACGCCACGAGCGAGCCGTACGAGCCGCTGCCGGCGGACTGGACGTAGACGTAGAGCTCCGGCGACCCGTCGACGTTGAGGTCGGCGATCTCCGCCCCGACGACCGTGCCGTCCGCCTCGCGCACCATCGCCGAGTTGTCGATCTCGAGGCCGGCCGGCGTGATCGTCACCTGGTTGAGCGACGAGCCGTTCGGGCAGGTGACGTGGAAGGTGATCCCTTGCAGCTCGAGCGTCTTGTCGAAGCCGGCGGGCGCGGCCGGGGGCGGAGTTGCCAGCGCCGGGGCGGCCGGTGGCGCCGGCTCGCGGGACGCGGGGGCGGTGGCCTTCGCGTCCTCGCGCGGACCGCAGGCGGCAAACAGCAGAACACCCAGCGACAGGACGATCGTCGTCCTTCTCATGTGATTCGCCTCCTTGGAAACCGCCCGGGGGACCTCTCCCGGCGGCCGCCCGGTCAGAACAGCGTGTAGATGAACGGCGCGAGCGCCGAGCCCTCGGTCAGGACGATCAGCAGCCCGAAGAGCAGGAGCAGCGCCACGATCGGGAGCAGCCAGAACTTCTTCCGGACCCGGAGAAAGTCCCAGATCATCCACAGGTTCTTCACAGCCGGCATGTCCGGATTCTCTCCCGCCGCTGGCTCCGGCTCAATAGGGCTTGTCCGGGCGGGAGGCCGATCCCTGCGGATCGACCGCTTCCCAGAAGGACTCGCGCGCCGGGGCCGCCTTCAGCCCCAGGGGGTCGCGGCCGGCGATCCGCATCGCGATTCCGAACGGTGTGATCACGAGGTAGTAGAAGAGCGTCAGGATGACGTGCGTCATCACGACGCCCATCACCCGCGCGACCGCCATCCAGGCCTTCTCGACGGGCCGGAGGAGCCGCGGCAAGGCCAGCCCGAGCAGCAGGAAGGCGGCCGCCACGCCGAGCAGGACCGGCCCGGCGGACCGGCCGCGCCACGCCGCCAGGCCACCCAGCGCGCCGAACGCTCCCGCCATCACCAGCCCGAACGTCCGCAGCTCGCGGCCGCTGCGCGTCGCGGGCCTCGCCGGCAGGCCGATCCCCTCAGTCGAGGCCATACTGCGATCTCCAGTCGACGTCGTCCTTCAGCGGCGGCTGCTCTTCCTTGAGCAGCACGCAGTCCTCCAGCACCAGCGCGTCCATCTGCGTCCGCATGAAGCACAGGTAGGCATCCTGCGGCGTGCAGACGATCGGCTCGCCGCGGACGTTGAACGACGTGTTGATGATGACCCCGTACCCGGTCCGCCGCTTGAACTCACGGATCAGCTCGTGGTACTGCGCGTGATCGCGGGCGTCGACCGTCTGCACGCGCGCCGAGTAGTCGACGTGCGTCACCGCGGGGATGTCGCTGCGCGGGACGTTGAGCTTCTCGATCCCGAACAGCGCCGACTGCTCCGCGCTCATCGCGAGCCGTCGCGTCTCGACGACCGGCGCGACGAGGAGCATGTACGGCGACTCGACCTCCAGCTCGAAGTACTCCGACACGTCCTCGACCAGGCAGGATGGCGCGAAGGGGCGGAACGACTCCCGGAACTTGATCTTGAGGTTCAGGACCGACTGCATCTTCGGGCTGCGGGCGTCCCCGAGGATGCTCCGGGCCCCCAGCGCCCGGGGCCCGAACTCCATCCGCCCGGAGAACCACCCCACGACCTTCTCCTGCGCAATCAGTTCGGCCGCGAGGCCCGGGATCTCGGACGGGGAGTGCGTGCGGTACGGAATGCCCGCACCGTCGAGCCACTGCCGGATCGCATCGCCGGGAAACGCGGGTCCGAGGTACGAGCCCGACTGGCTGTCGCGACCCGGGTCCGCGCGGCGGGGCTCGCCGCGGACCTGGTGCCAGGCGAAGAGCGCGGCGCCGAGGGCGCCTCCGGCATCACCGGCGGCGGGCTGGATCCACAGCCGGTCGAACACTCGCTCTCGCAGGATTCTCCCGTTCCCGACGCAGTTGAGCGCGACGCCGCCGGCGAGGCACAGGTTCCGCTCCCCGGTCGCCTTCCGCACGTGGCGCGCCATCCGCAGCATGACCTCCTCGGTGACGTCCTGCAGCGAGCGGGCGAGGTCCATCTCGCGCTGCGTGACCTCGGACTCCGCCGCCCGCGGCGGGCCGCCGAAGAGCCGGTGGAACCGCTCCGAGGTCATCGTCAGGCCCTGGCAGTAGTTGAAGTACTCCATGTTGAGGCGGAACGAGCCGTCCTCGCGCAGGTCGAGGAGGTGGTCGTAGATCAGCCCGGCGTACCGGGGCTCGCCGTAGGGCGCTAGCCCCATCACCTTGTACTCCCCCGAGTTGACCTTGAAGCCGGTGTAGTAGGTGAAGGCGCTGTAGAGCAGGCCGAGGCTGTGCGGGAAGCGCAGCTCGTGCGAGATCTCGACCCGGTTGCCGTGCCCGACGCCCCAGGAAGCGGTGGCCCACTCCCCCACCCCGTCCATCGTCAGGAACGCGGCTCGCTCGAAGGGAGACGGGAAGAAGGCGGACGCGGCGTGCGACTGGTGGTGCTCCGGGAAGAGCAGATCGCCGTCGTAGCCCAGCTCGCGCGCGATCAGGTCGCCGATCCAGAGCTTCTGCTTCAGCCAGAGCGGCATGCTCTTCAGGAAGGAGGACACGACCGGCCGGGCGCGAACGCGAGGTAGGTTTCGAGCAGCCGCTCGAACTTGATCCACGGCTTGTCGTAGAAGGCGACCGCGGTCAGCCGGTCCGGGCCGATGCGCGCCTCGCGCAGGCAGTAGTCGATCGCGTGCCGCGGGAATCCCGCGTCGTGCTTCCGGCGCGTGAAGCGTTCTTCCTGGGCCGCAGCGACGATCCGGCCATCCTGCACGAGACAGGCGGCGGAATCGTGGTAGAAGGCCGAGATCCCGAGGATGAAGGCTGGCGAGTCGTGCACCGTCATGTCCACCCCGGAGTTGGCCCGGCCTCGCCACCACGCATTCGACGCGACGGCTGTCCTATGGTGCGGTGGCGGGGCTCTCCGTGTCGAGCAGGTGGGCGTAGAGCCGCTGGGCGAGCCGCTCGTTGCCGGCCACGGTGAGGTGAGTCCGGTCGTTCAGGAACCACCGGGACGGTTCGCTCGCCCAGGCTTCGACCTCGTTCGCGTCGAGGAAATCGACGCCCTCGGGCAGGCTCGACCGCAGCCATCGGAACGCGTTGGGCGCCGTGCTGGGGAGCCCCAGCACGACGAGCCGGAAGCCGGCCGACCGGGACCGGTCGTGAAGCGACTCAATCTCCAGCACGACCTTCTCCCGGGACCACGCCTTGAGCCGATCGGGGTCGCTGTCGGGAAGCGCGCGATCCCAGTCGGCGCGGAGCAGCCGGGTGACGAGCCGCCCGTACAGGTCGGTGCGGCGGACGGCCCCCGGGAGGTGCGAATCGAGCCAGACGACCCGGTAGAACGGGTTGCGCGTTGCGTCGAGCTCGCGAAGCCGGCCGTCCTGCACGGTATAGAGCGGTTGCCGGATGTTGTCGGCCACGTCGTTGGTGTTGACGGCGAACACCAGGACATCCGGTTTCAGGGCCTGCAGGCGACGATCGAAGGACTTGAACGACTGGTCGGTGCCGTAGCCTTTCACGCCCGCGTTGAGCACCTCGACGTTGCGGCCCTCGGACGCGAAGATCGCCTCGAGCTGCTTCGGAAAGGCCTCTCCGTCGCCGACGCCGTGGCCGAAGACGACGGAGTCGCCGGTCACGATGATGCGCGAGTCGATCCCCCGTCGTTCCCGAAGCTCGGCGCCCCGCAGCCCCTCCCGGTTGATGGAGGCCTGCTCCGCGAACTCGTCGGTGCGCCAGACCCGTTTCTTACCGGGGACCAGCGAGTAGATCAGCTCCCGATCGAGGCGGAAGAGCCCCTGAGCCTCCCAGATCGGTCCGTGGACAGGGGTGTGCGTGACGATCAGCAGGAGGTCGACAAGCCCGAGCGCGATGGCCACCGACGCGACCACGAGGAGCGTGTTCAGCGCCAACCGTCGCCACGGGCGTGCGCGGTCGCTCACGGACAGCCTCCTGGACCCGCGGCGGCCGCGCGGGCCGGCTCGGGACGCCGGCTACGAGGCGCGCTTCACGGCCGGCGCGGCGCTGGCCGGTGCCTTGGGCGCCGCCTTCGGCACCGTCTCCGCCAGCAGCTTGTCGCGGCGCTTCAGGATCGCGCCGATCTGCGCGTTGCTCAGCAGGCCACCGAGGGCCGACTTCAACTGCTCCTCGTTCAGTGCCGCGAGCCGCACGCGCAGCTCGGGCTCGATCACGAGTGGCACGTCGACGAGGCCCGGCGGGCGCCCCGTGCCGAGCCGGAACGCGCGCGTGTGGTCGATCAGGTGCAGCTTCCAGTCCCCGGGGGTGTAGAGGATGTTCCCCTGGTTGCGGTCCGCGTTGTAGATCAGCGCGTCGAAGACGCGCATCACCTGGGTCTGGCGCTTGAAGGACTCGGCGTCATAGGGCTCGAGCTTCTCGGTCACACGCCGCCCCTCGTCGATCGCGTTCTCGATCCAGTCCTGCACCGCCCCCGCGGTACCGTCGACCGTCCGCTCGACCGCGACCGGCACCATGTCCATCTCGAGCAGCCGGTCGAGCCGGTAGGCCGCGACGTCGTAGATGTAACGGTCGTTGAACTGCATCTCCAGGCGGCCGGCGATGCGCACCGTCGAGTCGAACGTCTCGTCGACGTACTTGAACGCCGCGCGCCGTGAAACGCCGTCCTTCTGCAGCGACAGCCGCTTGGGCCGGGTGATGCCGGAGCCGATGTCCTCGATCTTGACCACGTCGGCGGTCTTCAGGAAGGTCTCGAGCGCTGCGTCAGGCATCCCCTGGGCGACGATCGGACCCGGCTCCTCCTTCGTCTCGGGAACGGGCTTGGTGTCCGCCGGGTCGCCGGGGTAGAGCGTCCGCCGCGTCCCGCCCTCCGCCACGACCGCCGCGCCGCGGCCGCGGTAGACCTCGCTCAGCATCCCCGTGTCCGCGCGCAGCAGGCGCCCGCCGAAGCGCGAGGTGATCCGCCCGCCGGGGGTGGTGGTGTGTCCGACGACCACCGACTTCGCGCCCAGCTTCGCCAGCGCCGCCTCGAAGGCCGGCAGTTCCTGCGGCTCGGGGTTGAGCGACGTGCCGCGGTACCAGAACGGGTTCTCATTGCTGAAGGCGTAGGCGCCCGCGCTCGCCAGCAGGGTCTCGGCCGCCTTCGCAGACGCCTCCGGCAGCGCCTGCCCCTTGGCCTCGGCCTCTTCCACCTTCTGCCCGACCCGCTGGAACGACTCGACGAAGCTCGTCTCCGGGTCGAGCAGACCGGCCTCGATCAGCGTCTCGCGCGCCTTGATGTAGGCCTGGATCTCCTGCATCAGCGACCGGTTGAGTGCCTCCGCGCCCTCCGAGGCCACGCTCGGCGGCAGGCCGCCGTGCACGTACGCGACGTCGTCGATCACGAGGATGAAGGACTTCGAGAGCAGCCAGCGGCCGTAGGCGCCGCTCGCCGAGAAGGCCTTCTGTCGCTCGAAGTACCCGGGCGGGTAGAGCTCGTTGAACCGCGGCAGCACCCCCTCGGGGCCGGTCTCCGCGCCGCCGCCGGACCGCATGAAGCGGGCCAGCGCCTGTTCGCGCTCCCTGGGCGGGGTCGCCTCGGCGTACTCGGCGTAGCCGGCCTTCGAGACGTAGCGCAGGTCGCCGACCAGGTTCATCACCTCGTGGTTGCCGAGCAGCACGTGCACCTGGCCGCCGGCTTCCGGCGCCTCGCGTTCGAGCCGCATGACGAGGTCCAGCACCTCGCGCTCCTTCGGACCGCGGTCGACGAGGTCGCCGAGCATCACGAGGTGCGCCTTGCCGCCGCTCCAGGCCAGCGCCTCGTCGATCAGCCCCGCGGCGCGCAGCACCTCGACCAGCGGCTCGTAGCTGCCGTGGACGTCGCCGATCGCGACGACGCGCTCGACCCCGGCGTAGCGCCACGTCGGAGGGTCTCCGGGCGCGCCGGCGCGCGAAGCCGGGACCGTCGCGATACCCACCGCCGCGGCGGTGAGCACGAAGGAGAGCAGGGACGGGAGGCGTCGGGGCGGGCAACTCATGGCGGTCCCTCGATCGGCAGCGTGATGCGGAACGTCGTGCCGCGCCCGACCGTGCTGCGCACGGCGATCTCACCGCCGTGCTCGTGCACGATCCGCCGGCAGATCGACAGGCCCCAGCCCGTCCCCTCGCCGCGGGGTTTGGTCGTGAACCCGGCCTCGAAGACCCGCTCCAGGTTCTCGGCGGCGATCCCGGGCCCGGTGTCCTCGATCTCGACCACGGCCGCACCCTCGTGCGCGAACGTACGCACCGTGATGGTGCCCTGTCCTTCGATCGCCTGCACGGCGTTCCGCAGGATATTCAGGAAGATCTGGTTGATCTGGTCCGGCCGGCAGCGGACCCGCGGGGTCTCGCCGTACTCGCACAGGGCCGCCACCCGGGGCTGCATCTCGTGCGCCAGCAGGTGCAGCGACGACTCCAGCCCCTCGTGGATGTCCACCGTCTCGATCTGCGCGGCGTCGAGGCGCGAGAAGACGCGCAGCGTGCGGACCACCTTACGGATCCGTTCGCCGGCGTCCTGCATCAGTTCGACCAGTTCGCTCAGCTCGTCGGCCCGCCCGTCGGCCAGTCGCGCCCGGACCATCTCCAGCGTCGAGAGGATCGCGCCGAGGGGGGTGTGGATCTCGTGCGCCACGCCGGCAACGACCCGCCCCAGCGCCGCCATCCGCTCGGTCCGGAGCAGATCCGCCTCCTCCTCGGTGAGGCGCTCGATCTCGGCCTGCAGTGCGCGCGCGCGCTGGGTCAACTCCCCGGCTTCGGTGGTGCGACGGGCAATCTCGAGGTCGAGGCCCCGCGCCAGTTCGATCAGATGCTGCTCCAGCCCGAGGCTCAGCGTCGCGTCGCGCAGCAGCTCGACGAACCGGGTGACGCGCCCGGCGGCATCCTTCACCGGGATGAGTGTCACCTCCCACACCCCGGATCGCGCCGCCCCTGGAAACTCCCCGGCAACCTCCATCATCCAGCGCAGCGCCGCGCCGTCGTGGGTCACTTCCGCGGCGCGGCAGCCGGGACACGGCGCCTCGCGGCCGAAGTGCAGCGCGTAGCAGGGCCGGCCCACGCCTTCGCCGAACACCCCGCGCGCGGCGGCGTTCTGCACGAGGACGGCGAGGCCGGCATCGAGCAGGGCACCGGGGTCGACGTGCCCCTCGAACAGCTCCTGGCAAGCCGCGAGCGGCTCGGTCACAGGAGGGCCCGGAACAGCTTCTCGCGGAAGGCGGCAATGTCGCCGGTACGGCGCTCCAGCTCGGACACGAGCCGCGCCCGCTCGGCCGCGTGGCGCAGGATCAGCAGCAGCTCTTCGTTGCGCCACGGCTTCTCGAGGAAGTGGTAGAGGCCGACCTCGTTGATCGCGCGGATCGCCGCGTCCTTGTCGGCGTAGCCGGTGAGGATGATCCGGCTCGCCGCAGGGTGCGTCCGGCGCACCTCGGACAGGAATTGCAGCCCGTCCATCCCCGGCATCAGGTAGTCGGCGACGACGACGTCGACGGAGTGGCTCTCGAGGTGCTGCAGCGCCGCGCGCGGATCATTGAACATCTGGACCGCGAAGTCGTCCTGGCCCGCGAAGAGGAAGGACAGCGTGCGCGTGACCAGGACGTCGTCGTCGACGACCAGCAGCTGCGCCTTCTCGTTCCCCGGTTCCGTCATCGTCTCCCCTTGCCCTGCCGGCTCAGTGCGCCAGCTCGCGCAGCCGTCCGACGAGGTCGCGCATCAGGCTGCGGCTGATCTCGCTGTGCTCGGCGAGCACGTCGTAGAAGTCTTCGCGCTCGATCGTCAGCACCCGGACCGGCGTGGCCGCGACGGCGCGCGCGGAGCGCGGCTCGTCGTCGAGCAGCGACCATGTGCCGAGTGCTTCTCCGGCGGCGACGGTGCCCATCGGGGCGCCCTGGCGCATGAGCGACACGGTGCCGTCGAGGACCACGAACAGGCTGTCGGGGAGCGCCCCCTCCTCGAACAGCAGGCTCCCCTCGGGAAGGACCTGCTCGGCCGCGATCGCGGCGATCAGCGCGAGCTGATCGGTGGTGACGCCGCGGAAGGCGTCGACCGCGCGCAGCGCCACGGCGCGATCGAGGAGCGACATCGTCACGCCCGGTCCCTCCCCCTCGGCTCCACCCCGCCTCCGCATCGCGCGCCGCGCTTCCTCGCCCAGGACCGTGGCCGCGTGGTCGCGGCGGCGCGACGCGACCTCCTCGACCCAGCCCAGCCCGCTCTCCGCGGCCACCCGCAGCGCCGCGGCCGCGAGCCACGGGTCGGCCCCGAGCGCCAGCTCGCGCAGCAGCTGCGCGCGGCGCGGGGAAGGGTAACCGATCGGCTCCCCGGCACGCATCTCGAGCACCGCCGCCGGCTCCTCCTCCAGCATCGGCACGACCGAGGCGCGCAGCGAGCGCGGCAGGGCCGAGTCGAGCAGCTCGAGCGCGTTGTCGCGCAGGTCGGGGCGTCCCGACTCGAGGCCGCGGGCCACGGCCTGGGCCGAGCGCGGCCCGAGCCGCATCCGGAGCAGCGACAGGACGCGGCGCCGCACCCGCGCCAGGTGCTCGCGCAGCCGCGCGGCGAGGAACTCGGCCACCGGGCCGGTCTCGGCCGCGGCTGCCGCGTAGTGGCCGAGGATCCAGGCGTGGCGCTCGCCGTCGGCGGCAATCTCGGGATCGACCAGCTCCGGGCCCGCCAGCAGGTTCTCCGGGTCGCGCTCGCGCAACCGCTCGACGGCGTGGATCGAGGCCTCGCGCACGAACTCGTCGGGGTGGCCGAGGCTGTCGACCAGCAGCGCGATCGCGCCCGAGGAGCCGATCGCGCGCAGCACCGCCGGGACGTGCCGCAGGGCCGCCGACTCCGGCGACGAGCCCGAAGCGGGGGTGCCCCGCTGCCGGGCGAGGGCTGCCCCGAGAGCCGGGATCGCTTCCCCCCCGAGCGCCACCAGCGCCCGGTGCGCCGGCGGTCGCGTGCGGTGGGAGCCGAGCAGCTCGACCAGGCGCGGGACCAGGTCGCTGCGACCGAGGCGCCCCGCGCTCTCTGCCGCCTGGGCCCGCACCTCCGTTTCGGGGTCGTCGAGCAGCGCGTCGAGCTTGCCGGCCAGGGCCGAGTCGGCGGGGAGCATCCCCAGCGCCGAGGCCGCGGCGCGACGCAGCGAGGCCGGCGCGTCGGCCGCGATCATCCCGTCCAGCACGTGCGCCGCGACCGGCGCGAAGTCGGGGCCGAGCCGCCGCACCAGCAGCGCCAGCATCACGCCCTGCGTGTCGGGCCGACGCTTGCCGAGCAGCGCCGTGGCTCGCTCGCGGCGCTCTTCGGGCGTCGTCGCCAGCACCAGGTCGAGCCCCTTGGCGAGCAGGTCGTGGTCGGCCTCCTCGAGCCGGTCGAGCAGCTCGGGCGGCAGCCCGGACCCGCCCGGTGCGAGGAACACACCCAGCACGCGCGCGCGGACCTCCGGGCTCTCGTGCTGCGCGAGCTGGGCCAGTTCCGGCTCGAGGTCGCTGCCGGGGGAGAGCGACGCCAGCTCGAGCGCGATCCCGATCGTCTGCGGGTCGGCGGCGGTCAGCGCGCGCCGCAGCCCGGCGCGCGCGTCGGCGTCGATCAGCGAGGCGTCCAACTCGTAGCTGGCGCGCGCGCTCTTGGCCCCGATCGAGGTCGCCAGCTCGTCGACGTACGACTGCCGCAGCCGGCGCGCCAGCAACAGCCAGGCCCCGAGCAGAGCAAGGTTGACCCAGCCGATCGTGACGATCGAGAAGCCGAGCCAGGTCGCGAGCACGAGCAGGACCAGGCCGCCCGTCGCGTCCCCCAGCCGATCGAGCACCATGTCGATCGCCGACTTGACCTGGAACTTGATCTCGACCGGGACCGGCAGGTAGGCCAGCTCCTTGCTCGAGCGGTCGATCGAGTGCTTGAACGCGCCGTCGCTGGCCTTCATGAAGACCGCGGCCCACAGGCTGCCCAGCACGATCAGCGTCGACTCGCCGAGCAGCAGCGAGAACGGCAGGACCAGGATCGCCGCCCCCAACCCGAGCGACCGGAGCACGGGCCGGACGATCCCGAGCTGGACGACGAGGCCGACCAGCGACATCGCCGACAGGGTCGCCGCGAAGAACGCCGTCAGCTCGTCGCGGGTGAATCCCGCACCGCCGGCCGCCGCCTTGAACTGAAAATCGACGATCGTCGTGGCCAGCGCGCCGACGAAGACCAGCGCCGCCAGCACCCGCAGGTGCGGGGAACTCCGCACCCGCCGCGCGCTGATCGCCAGGTTCCACGGGAGGACCTCATCCCGCCGCTCGCGCAGCACCGGCAACCGGTAGCGCGCGATCCAGTGCACCAGGACGATGCAGGCCACCAGCAGCAGCGCGACCACCAGCAGCAGCTGCTCGGTCCCGATCTCGATCGCCAGCACGCTGGCGATCGCGCCGCCGATGATCGCCCCCGTGATCCCGCCGCCGCCGACGATGCCGAAGACGCGCTTCGCCTCGCGCGTCGTGAAGACCTCGTTGGCCAGCGTCCAGACCTGGACCGGCGCCGCGACCCCGAAGAAGCCGACCCAGATATAGAGCAGCGGAAAGAGCCAGGTGAAGCCCATCCGCGCCAGGACCCAGAACGCCAGGAGATTCGAGATGAACAGGGCCAGCGTCCAGGTGATCAGCCGCGCCGCCGGGACGCGGCGCGAGATCCTGATGTAGACGTCGACGAACACGCCCACCAGGAGCGCGATGCCGAAGATGACGTAGGGCAGCTTCATCGCGCTGAAGGCGGCGATGAAGAGCGCGTCGCGAACCGCTTTCAGGATCAGGTACGAGGCGATCACGACGCCCAGGTAGACGGTCAGCAGCAGGGCGCGGCGGCCCTCCCCGCGGCGCAGCGCGAAGGTGCGGTGGAGCCACGCCAGGACCGCTTGGGTCGGGACCATCCTGCCGCCGTCCCCCGACTGCGCCCGAGGTTCAGGCGCCGAGGATGTTCATCCCGCAGTCGACGAAGATCGTCTCGCCGGTGACTCCGGAGGAGAGCTCCGAGGCCAGGTAGACCGCCGTCCCGCCGACGTCGACCCCCTCGACACCGCGCCGCAGCGGGGAACGGCGCTCGGACTCGGCGAGCATCGACTTGAGCCCGCCGATCCCCGACGCCGCGAGGGTCTTGAACGCCCCGCCGGAGATCGCGTTGACGCGGATCTTCTCCGCGCCCAGCTCCTCGGCCAGGTAGCGGACGCTGGCCTCGAGCGCCGCCTTGCAGGCGCCCATCGCGTTGTAGCCCGGGAAGACCTTGTCGCCGCCGTAGTGGCTCATCGTCGTGATCGAGCCGCCGCCGGCCGCGGCCAGGAGCGGCCGCGCGCGCCGCGCGACGGCGATCAGCGAGTAGACCGAGATGTCCAGCGCCATCAGGAACGAGGCCCGCGGGGTCTCGATGAACTTGCCGGGCTGCAGGTACTCGCGGTCGGCGAAGGCGACCGAGTGGACGACGAAGTCGAGCCGCGGAAAATCCTTTGCGTAGGCCTCGAAGAGCCGGTCGATGTCTTCGTCCCGGGCCACGTCGCAGGGACGGATCCAGGGGTCGGGGATGTTCAGCGCGTCGACGGCGAAGCGCGTGCGGGCCTCGTTCTTCTCGCCGGGCAGGGCGTTGAACGCCAGCTCCGCGCCGGCTTCCTCGAGCGCCTGCGCGATGTGCCAGGCGTAGGAGCGCTCGTTCGCGATCCCGAGGAGCAGCCCGTACTTTCCGTCGAGAAGCGCCATCCGGCCTCCTAGGTGAAGAGCGGCGAGGGGTAGCGCCCCTCGATCGCCAACAGCCCCGCGATCTCGTCGTCCAGCGCGTCGCGCGTGCCGTCCACGACGTCCAGCTCGTGGCGCACGCGGCGGGTCGCCTCGTCGACGAAGCGTCGGGCGAGCAGGATCTCGCGCCGCGCGCCGTCCTCGCCCTTGTCGCGCGCCAGCGTGCTGGCGCGGGAGAGGGCCGCCGCCGCCGCGTAGAGCTGGATCGCGGCGTCGGCGAGCCGCCGGATCGTGTACTGCGCGCCGAGGATCGCGCGGCGGTGCTTTCTCAGCGTCGCGCGCACGGTCTCGCCGAACAGCGCCAGCGCCGCGGCGAACTGCTCGGCGTCGCGCGCGAGCGCGGGCGTGACCCAGCGCAGGCTGCGCGCTCCCCCGGCGGTGCGGCCCGACGGCATCCCCTCGACCGCCATCGCCGCCACCAGGCCCGCCGCGCCGATCTCGGCCTTCTCCGCCTTGATCGCCTCGGTCACGCGGCGGCCCGGCTCCTTGAGCGCTTCCAGCGTGGCCGACAGCCGCAGGATCTCGTTCGTCCCCTCGAAGATCAGGTTGATCCGGCTGTCGCGCAGGTGCCGTTCGTAGGGGTACTCGGTCATGTAGCCGATCCCGCCCGTGACCTGGATCGTGTCGTTGACCGCCTGCCAGAGCGTCTCGGAGCCCAGCACCTTGCAGTAGCCGGCCTCGACGCCGACGTCGGCCCGCTTCGCGTCGTAGAGCCCCGATGCGAGATAGACCGCCGACTCCGCGCCGAAGGCCGACGCCGCCATCCGGCCCAGCTTCTCGCGGATCATCCCGAACTCGATGATCGGGTGGCGGAACTGCCGCCGCTCGCGCGCGTGCTCGACCGCCAGGCGCACCATCTCCTTGGCCCCGCCGGTGCAGCCGGCGCCGAGCGACAGCCGTCCGGTCTCGAGCGACTGGAGCGCGATCTTGAACCCCTCGCCCCACGGTCCGACGCGATCCTCCGGCGGGACCTCGACGTCGACGAAGGCCAGCTCCGTGGTCGAGGTGCCGCGGATCCCGAGCTTGTGCTCCGACGGGCCGTTGGTGAAGCCGGGCGTGCCGCGCCGCACCATGAAGGCGGAGAACCCCTCCCCTTCTCCCGCCGGTCCGCCCGAGCCGCGCGCAAAGACCGTGAACAGCTTCGCGTAGCCGCCGTTGGTGATCCAGATCTTGTTGCCGTTGATCCGGTAGACGCCTTTCGCGGCGTCCCACTCCGCGCGCGTGCGCATCGAGCCGGCGTCGGAGCCCGCTCCCGGCTCGGTCAGCGCGAAAGCGCAGAGCGTCTCGCCGCTGGCGACCCCGGGCAGGATCTTCGCTTGCTGCGCGGGTGAGCCGTAGAGGATGATCGGCCGCGCGCCGATCGACAGGTGCGCGCCGACGTAGACCGAGAGCGAGGCGTCGTTGCGGGTCAGCTCCTCGACCATCCGGCAGTAGCCGGTCATCCCGAAGCCGTAGCCGCCGTACTCCTCGGGGACCGTCATCCCCATGATCCCCAGCTCGGCCATCCCGTCGCGCACCGCCTCGGGGATCTCCTGGGCGGCGTCGATCGCCCGCGCATCGACGTTGTCGCGCGCCCAATCGCGGAAGGCCTCGACCGCCTGGTCGGTCGTCTCGCGCTGGTCGGCCTCCTGCTCCGGGTAGGGGTAGACCAGCTCGTCGGCGAGTTCCCCGAGGAACAGGCCGTGGACGGGGGAGGCGGTCGTGGCGTCGGTGCTCATCGTCGGGAGTCCTCGGGCGGAGGGCCGGGCGTGGTCGGCCCAAAAGAGCGCCATTCTTCCGCTAAACCGGCATCCCGGCCAAGGGGTCGCCGAAGCCGCGCAGGTCGGCCGGAAGCCCCCGGACGAAGCCGACGACCTCGAATCGGGTGCCGCCCCCCAGCCCGGGCATGATCAGCGCGCGGGCGGCCAGGCGGCGGGCCTGCTCCGCGGGCGCCATCGCCCCCGGCTCGGGATCGAGCAAGAGGTCCTCGAGCAGCCCGAGCGCCAACAGGAACCGCTCCTGCCGGGTCCGGCCGCAGGGGGTCAGCCCGGCCTCGATCGCGGCGTCCACGCAGTGGTCCCAGTTGACGTGGGCGGTGATGTCCTGCTCACCGGGGCGGGCGAGCAGATCGAAGACGACCTGGTGCCCGTGGTATGCGAGCAGGGTGCCGTCGGCGTGGTCCTCGTCCGCCAGCCGGGCCGCGGGGTGGCCGTAGTCGATGAACAGGACCGCGCCGCGCGCCAGGGCGCGGGCGGTCGCGGAGATGAGTTCCTCGAGCGCGAGGCAGATCTCGGCGTCGTCCCCGACGCGCGCGAGCAGGCCGTAGCGCGCCACGCGCCCGGCCAGCCGGGGGTCCGAGAGCGGCCCGTCGGCCAGCGCCAGCGCGCCGTCCGCGCCGACCGCGACGCAGCGCTCGACCAGCCCGTGCTCGCGCCGGGCGAGCCAGTGCGTGGGCAGGGCGTCCAGGACCTCGTTGCCGACCACGACCCCCGTGATCGATCCGGGCGCCAGCTCGGCGGGCGAGGCGGCCCAGCGCAGGGAAAGCCCGGGGTGCGCCGCGCGCAGCCGCTCCGACTGGGCCGCGCGCAGCGTCTCGCTGGGCTCGACCAGCACCAGCTCCGTCAGCGCGGCGCGCGCCGCCGGGGCGTGCCGCTCGAGGCCGTCGAGCAGGTCTCCGGCGAGCAGTCCCCGGCCGGGTCCCAGCTCGACCAGTTGCCACGGCCCGCCGCCCAGCCGCTCCCAGACCTCCGCCGCCTGGACCGCCAGCCGCCGGCCGAAGTCCGGCGAGATGTCGGGCGAGGTCGAGAAGTCGCCGGCGCGGCCGGTCGTGGCGGCGGGGCGGGCGTAGTAGCCGGCCCCGGGGAGATAGAGCGCCAGCTCCATGAAGTCGCGGAAGGTCAGGGGCGCGCCCGCCGCGAGCCGGCGGCGCACTTCGCGCTCGACCGGGGTGACGGGGTCGTTCAACCGGGGCTCAGGCGCGACCGAACTTCTCGGCGGAGAGCCCGGGATCGGCGGGGAGCGCGGGCCGCGGGTAGACCGCCGAGGCGTACGTCGTCGGGTTCTGCGCGGTCTCGCCGGGTGGGCCGAGCTCGACCGGCTTCGCGCCGCCCGCGGCCTGGGTCTGCTTCCAGCGCTCGAGGGCCGAGGGCTCGCCGCGCATGATCTTGGCCTGCAGCATGATCAGCGCGTCGATGATCGCCTCGGGGCGCGGCGGGCAGCCGGAGACGTAGAAGTCGACCGGCACGACCTCGTCCACCCCCTGCACGGTCGAGTAGGAGTTCATCATCCCGCCCGATGACGCGCAGGCGCCGATCGCGATCACCCATTTCGGCTCCGGCATCTGCGCGTAGAGCTTCTGCAGCGCCGGGGCCATCTTCTTACTGACCGTGCCGGCGACGAGCATCATGTCGGCCTGGCGCGGGGAGAAGCGCAGCGCCTCGGCGCCGAAGCGCGCGAGGTCGAAGCGCGACGCCACGGCGCCCATCATCTCGATCGCGCAGCAGGCCAGCCCCATCGGGAAGGGCCAGAGCGAGTTCTTGCGGCCCCAGTCGACGATCGCGGACAAGCGCGTCGTGATCGCGCTCTCCCCGAGCGCCTGCTCCGTGTACGGGTTGACCCAGGGCTTGGTGTCGCCCGGCACGATCCAGAGCTTCTTCATGGCGGGAAGGGTATCGGGGGGTGCGGAGGGGTGTCAAACGACCCCCGCCGGGGCGTGCGCAAGAGGCCAGCCGGCAACGGAGCGCGATTGCCGCCCCGGGACGGCTCGGCGCGCGACACGGCCCCGGCGCGGTCCGCGGTGGGTAGACTGTGGACCTGTCGGCTGCTTGCCGTAAAGGAATCTTGACCGTATGGTTTCCCATATGAAGACCACGCTCGTGATCGACGACGGTGTGATGAAGCGGCTTCGCCAGGAATCGGCCCGGAGGGGAACGACCATCTCCGCGCTGGTCGAGGCCGCCCTGCGGCTGTTCCTCGAAAGCCGGCCCCGCGGCGCGCCGCCGCCGGCGCCGCTCCCTTCCTTCGACGGCGGCGGGGCGTTCGTCGACATCGCCGACCGGGACGCGCTCTACCGGGCGATGGAGGGACGGTAGTGCTCGCGATCGACACCAACGTGCTGGTCTACGCCGCCGACTCGTCAGCCCCGGAGCACGCGCTCTGCCGGGCGCGGCTCGAGGCCTGCCGGAGCGGGTCGATGCCCTGGTACCTGACCTGGGCCGTGATCTACGAGTTCCTGCGCGTCGTGACCCACCCGCGGGTGTTCCGCACGCCCTGGACGATGGCCGAGGCCTGGCGTTTCGTCGACGCGCTCCTCGCCTCCCCCACCGTCGCCGTCCTGCAGGAGACATCGCGTCACGCGGAGATCGCGCGGGAGATCGTGCGCTCGATCCCGGCGCTGCGGGGGAACATCGCGCACGACCTGCACACCGCGGCCCTCCTGAAGGAGCACGGCGTGCGCGCGCTCTGCACGCGGGACACGGACTTCCACCGGTTCGCGTTCCTGGAGGTCGTCGACCCGCTGGCGTAGGCGCGGCGCGAGGCTGCGCCCCTGACCGCGCCGGCACGGCGAGTCAGCCCCCTCCCCCGCGCAACCGTCTATGATGGCGGGCGCTCGCGTTGCAGCAGAAGGGGGGTCACGTGGGTCGCATCCGGTCGTCGCTCGCCCCGTGTCTGGTTCTCGTCGTCTCGCTGTCCGTCGCTCTCGCCGCCGGGCCGCTCGATACCTTCCGCACCGTCAAGGAGGAAGGACGCGCGGCCACGCAGGTCGAAGACCTGCCGGGCCGGATCCAGGCGTGCGAGGCGTTTCTCGCCGCGCACCCGGCCTTCGAGGAACTGAAGCCGGTACGCGAGGCGCTGGCCGAGGCGTACCTCGAGACGGGGACCTTCGACCCGGCGCGCGTCGGCCGGTTGTTCGAGGAGATCGCCGCCGCGGATCCCGACGGCTACCCCGGGGCGGCGGGGTTCGTCGAGCGCTACTACCTCAAGTACGCGCTGCCGCAGGACAGCGCTCAGCGCCTGCTGGCTCAGGCCCGCGGGCAGCTCGACAAGCGGCGTGCCGACCTCGCGGAGGTGGAAGACAAGCGGCAGCGCGAGCGGCAGGAGCTCTCCATCGCCTACGCCGAGGGGGACCTGGAGCGCCTCGACGGCGCGCTGCGGCTGGTCCACGGCGACGCGGCGGGGGCGATTCCGCCGCTCGAGCGCGCGCTGGCCAGGCTGGACGCCATCCCGCACGACGTTCTGCTGCGCGCCAGGGGAGTGAAGACCGTGTCGACGCTCCCGGGCGGATTGCTCGACGACACGCGCCTCGCGCTGGGCGTCGCCTGCCTCAGGACCGGGAAGAAGGACCTGGCCGCCGCGCAGGCCGGCCAGATTCTCGGCTTCTTCGACGAGGACCTGCAGAAGAAGTGGCAGGCCGAGCTCGACAAGGGGCTCGCGATCACCCGACCGGCGGGAACCGTCGTGACGGCCGATCCGCTCCCCGCCCAAGACTTCACGCTCAAGACCCTCGACGGGAAGTCGGTCGAGCTCTCCGACTTCCGCGGAAAGTTCGTGATCCTCGACTTCTGGGCGACGTGGTGCCACTGGTGTCTGCTCGAGATGCCGCTGCTCGACCGCTTCCAGAAGGCGCACGCGCAGGACGTCGTGCTGCTGACGATCAACACCGACAGCTTCGAGAACCGACCCAACATCCAGCCGGTGCTGGCGCGACTGAACCTAGCGCCCAACGTGCTGCTCGAGGACCCCGAGCAGCTGACGCAGTACCAGTACTCGGCGCTCCCCTCGATCTACCTGGTCGACCGCGAGGGGCGGGTGGCATTCGCCAAGACCGGCTACGACCCCGAGACGAAGGAGAAGCTGACGGCCCTCGTGGCGACGATGCTCGAGGGAAAGCCGGCGCCCGGCCGCACGCTGCTGACGATCGAGACCGCCCCGGCCGGGTTCGGCCCGCGGTTCAAGCTGCCGTTGGCCGGCCGGCGCTCGGCGGTGGCGGTCGCGCCCCCGTTGGGCGACGCGGGCGGCGAGGTCGGCGTGCTCGGCGCCGCGGGGCTGGAGCGCTGGTCGGCGGCCGGGGAGCCCCGCGGGACGAAGCCGCTCGAAGGGTCGTGGTGGCGCGGGCTGGAGACGGCTGACCTCGACGGCGACGGCCGGCGCGAGTGGATCGGTCTCGGTTACAACACGATCCTCGTCGTCGACACGGAAGGGACCGCGTACTGGGACCGCGAGTTCCGGGACGAGATCACGTTCGGCCGCTTCCTGCCCGCGGGCGACGCGGGGCGCCAGGGCATGGTCGTGCAGTCCGGCAAGGAGATCACCGCCCTCGGCACGACCTCGACCACGACCTGGAAGACGGAACGGATCGACGGGATCGAGGCGATCGGCCGCGACCCGCGCGGAACGCTTCTCGTGCAGAAGGAGAGCGTCCTCCTCCCGCTCGACGCCTCGGGAAAGCTCGCAGCGGCCGGCGAGGACGTGCCCCGCTCGCGCGAGTTCGCGGGCCGCATGGCCGTCGACGAGGGTACGATCGACTTCTTCACCGGGACATGGGATCGCAAGCCGATCCTCGGACACGACGTCGACGGCGACGGCAGGGAGGACATCGTCTTCGTCGGCAACCGCAGCGTGCGCGCCTTCGCCGCCGACGGCCGGCAGCTGCTGCGGATCGACGGGGGCGAGGAGCGGATCCTCTCCGCGGATGTCGGCAACCTCGACGGCCTCCCGGGTGACGAGATCGCGCTGCTGATCGACAAGTACGGGCTGGTCGTGCTGGGGCGGAAGTAGGGGCGCACGCCCGGTCCGCGATCGGCGTACCATCGGCGGCCCGTGACGACGAGCGATCCGAGCGAGGCCGGGCCCGATCCCGGCGCGGCGGTCCCGGCCGACGCCGGTGCCGCGGCCCACGCCGAGGCCGACGCGCTGCTCGACCACCACCTGCGGCGCCAGCACGGCCTGGGCCTGCTCTACGGCTTCCTCGCCTACGGCTCGTGGGGCGTCTTCCCGGTCTACTTCAAGGCCCTCGCCGGCGTCTCCGCGGTCGAAGTCCTGGCGCACCGCGTGGCCTGGGCCTTCCCGATGCTGGCCGCGCTGGTGTTTCGCGAGCGGCACGGGAAGGACCTGCTGCGGGCGCTCACGACCCGGCGCACGCTGCTCACGCTGATCGCCACGACGGGGCTGATCGCGATCAACTGGCTCGTTTACATCTACTCGGTCGCCAACAACCGGATCCTCGAGTCGAGCCTGGGCTACTTCATCAACCCGCTGGTCAACGTCGCGCTCGGCGTCGCGCTGCTCCACGAGCGGCTGACGGTGCCGAAGAGAATCGCGGTGGCGCTGGCCGGCGCGGGCGTTCTCTGGCTGACGCTGCGCGTCGGGGCGCTGCCGTGGATCTCGCTGACGCTGGCCTTCTCGTTCGCAACCTACGGTCTGCTGCGCAAGCTGGTGCCGGTCGGCGCGCTGGTCGGGCTGACGATCGAGACGATGCTGCTCTTCCCGGCCGCGATCGTCTGGCTGGCGTGGGCCGAGGCGCACGGGACCGCCGCCTTCCTGCAGCGCGGCGTGCGGATGGACCTGCTGCTGGCGCTGGCCGGCCCCCTGACCGCGATCCCGCTGCTGTGGTTCACCGGGGCCGCGCGGCGGCTGCCGCTCTCGACGCTGGGCTTCCTGCAGTACCTCGCGCCGTCGCTGCAGTTCCTGCTCGCGGTCTTCGTCTACCGGGAGCCGCTGGACGGGGCGCGCCTGGTCGCCTTCGGACTGATCTGGGCCGCGATCGCAGTCTTCGCGCTGTCGTCTTTCAGCGAACGCGGAACGGGGACGGCAACCGGAAGCCGGTAGGTCGGCGGC
>CAVPCQ010000037.1:0-405494 GCA_963702425.1 uncultured Acidobacteriota bacterium | reverse complement strand
CCGGGTGCAGCTCGAGCACGCGGTTCGAGAGGCCGCGCAGGAACTCGCGGTCGTGCGAGACGAACAGCATCGTGCCCTCGTAGCGCGCGAGCGCGCGGATCAGCATCTCCTTGGTCTCGAGGTCGAGGTGGTTCGTCGGCTCGTCGAGCACCAGGAAGTTGGGCGGATCGAAGAGCATCCGGGCGATCACGAGCCGCGACTTCTCGCCGCCGGAGAGGACGGAGATCTTCTTCAGGACGTCGTCGCCCGGGAACTGGAACGCTCCGAGCAGCGTCTTGAGCGTGCCCTGCGACGCCTCGGGGAAGTCCTTCTGCAGCTGTTCGAGCACGGTCAGGCGCGGATCGAGCAGCTCGAGCGACTGCTGCGCGAAGTAGCCCATCACGAGCGCCGCCCCCAGCCGCATCTCCCCGGCGTCGGGTGCCAGGGCGCCGGCGACGAGCTTGAGCAGCGTCGTCTTGCCGGCGCCGTTGCGCCCCATCACGCACCAGCGCTCGCCGCGGCGCAGCGTCAGGTCCAGCCCGTCGTAGATCGTGTGCTCGCCGTACGACTTGACGATCCCCGAGAGGACGACGACTTCGTCGCCCGAGCGGGGCGGCGTGCGAAAGTCGAAGTCGACCAGCTTGCGCCGGCGGGGCGGCTCGATGACCTCGATCTTCTCGATCATCTTGACGCGGCTCTGGACCTGGGCCGCCTTGGCCGCGTGGGCGCTGAAACGCTCGATGAAGCGCTGCTCCTTGGCCAGCTTCGCCTGCTGGCGCTGGTAGGCCGCCTCGCGCTGTGCCTCGCGCAGGACGCGCTCGTTGAAGTAGAACTCGTAGTTGCCGCTGTAGCTGACCAGCTCGCCGCCGTCGATCTCGACGATCCGGTCGACGACGCGGTTCATGAAGTCGCGGTCGTGGCAGGTCATCAGCAGCGCGGCGCGCGACTGGGCCAGAAACCTCTCGAGCCAGAGGATCGACTCGATGTCGAGGTGGTTCGTCGGCTCGTCCATCAGCAGGACGTCGGGGTCGCCGAGCAGCGCCTTCGCCATCGCGACGCGCATCTTCCAGCCGCCCGACAGGGCGCCGACGTCGCCGTCGATCGTCGCGTCGCGGAAGCCGAGCCCGTGCAGCACCTCGCGCGCGCGGGCCTCCAGCTCGTAGCCTCCGCGCTGCTGGTACTCCTCCTGGACCTCGCCGAACCGCGTCAGGATCGCGTCCATCTCGCCGGCGCGGCCGGGGTCCGAAAGGGCGTGCTCGAGACCGGCCAGCTCGTGGTGCAGGTCGCCGAGCCGGCCGCTGCCGGCGATCGCCTCGTCGAGCACCGAGCGGCCCGCCATCGCCTCGACGTCCTGCCGGAGGTACCCGACGGTCACCCGCTTCGGCACGGCCACCTCGCCCTGGTCCGGCCCCTCCTCGCCCGCGATCATCCGGAAGATGGTCGTCTTGCCCGCCCCGTTCGGACCGACGAGCCCGACTTTCTCGCCCGGATTCAGCTGGAACGAGGCGTCGACGAGCAGCACGCGCCGCCCGTACTGCTTGGTCACGTTGGTGAGCGCAATCATCGACCGGCGAAGATAGCAGGCGCCGCGCGGGTCCGCCTCACTCCACCCGCAGGTGCAGCTCCCTCAGCTGCTGGGCGTCCACCGTCGACGGCGCGTCGGTCAGCAGGCACGAGGCTGAAGTCGTCTTCGGGAAGGCGATCACGTCGCGGATCGACTCGCGGCCCAGGAACAGCGCCACCATCCGGTCGAGCCCCAGCGCCAGCCCGCCGTGCGGCGGCGCGCCGTAGCGCAGCGCGTCGAGCAGGAAGCCGAAGCGTCGCTTCGCCTCCGCCTCGTCCATCCCGAGCAGCTTGAAGATCCGCGACTGCACGTCGGGGCGGTGGATCCGGATCGACCCGCCGCCGATCTCGGTCCCGTCGAGCACGATGTCATAGGCCCGTGCCAGGACGCTCCCCGGGTCGCTCTCCAACCGCTCGAGATCCTCCACCCGCGGCGAGGTGAAGGGATGGTGCATCGCGAACCAGCGCTCGGTGTCCTGGTCCCATTCGACCAGCGGAAAGTCGACGACCCAGGTCAGCGCGTGATGATCCTGAGGGATGAGCGCTTCGTCCTTCGCGACCTCCAGCCTCAACTGCCCCAGCACCGCGCGCACCATCGGCCGCGGCCCCGCGACGAGCAGCGCCAGGTCCCCTGCTCCGGCCCCGACTGCCGCGGCGAGCGCCGTTGCGCCGTCCGGGCCGAGCCCCTTGACCGCCGGCCCCGTGATCCCCTCCGGGCCGCGCTTCAGCCAGACCAGTCCCGCCGCGCCCAGCTCCTTCGCGCGCGCCTCCGCGCCGTCCAGCTTCTTGCGCGCCCAGGCCGCGCCGCCCGGCACGGCGAAACCGCGCACGACGCCCCCCTCGCCGACCGCGCGCTGGAATACGGTGAACGCCGACGCCCCGGCCGCGGCCGTGACGTCCCGGATCTCCATCCCGAAGCGCAGGTCGGGGCGGTCGACGCCGTAGCGGTCCATCGCGTCGTTCCAGGTCATCCGCGGGAACGGCGAGCGCGCGCTCCAGCCGGCCAGTTCGGCCGCGCGGTCGAAGATCCGCTCCACCACCGCGATCACATCGCCCTGGTCGACGAACGCCATCTCGATGTCGACCTGCGTGAACTCGGGCTGCCGGTCGGCGCGCAGGTCCTCGTCGCGGAAGCAGCGCGCGATCTGGTAGTAGCGCTCGATCCCGCCGATCATCAGGAGCTGCTTGAAGAGCTGCGGGCTCTGCGGCAGCGCGTAGAACTGTCCGGCGTGGATCCGCGACGGGACGAGGTAGTCGCGGGCCCCCTCCGGCGTCGACTTGGTCAGGATCGGCGTTTCCACCTCCCAGAACCCCTCGCCGTGCAGGACCTCCCGGATCGCGCGCGTCAGCTCGGAGCGGAAGCCCAGCGCGTCCTTCATCCCCTCGCGCCGGATGTCGAGATAGCGCCAGGTCAGCCGCGACTCCTCGCTCGGGACCTGGACCCCCGCCGGCTGCACCGGCAGATCGTCCGACTCGGAGAGCACCGTCAGGCCGCTCGCCCGGACCTCGACCCCGCCGGTCACCATCCGCGGGTTGAGGTTCTCGGCCGAGCGCGGGACGACGACCCCCTCGATCTCCATGCAGGTCTCGGGTCGCAGCGATCCGGCCCGCTCGTGCAGCGCACCCGACGCGGGGTCGAAGACGACCTGCACGATCCCGCTCCGGTCGCGCACGTCGATGAAGACGAGGCCGCCGAAGTCGCGCCGCCGGTGCATCCAGCCGTTGAGCCGGACCGTCCGCCCCTCGTGCTCCGGGCGCAGGCTCCCGCACCAGGTCCGCACCCGCTCCTCGCCGTTCATTGCGTCGTCTCCGTCTTCTGGCGCACGAAGCGCACCAACTCGTCCGGGTCGAGCGGCCCCTCCCCCTGCTCGCCGCTCGCCAGGTTCTTCAGCGTCGCCCGCCCGCGATCGAGCTCGTCGTCGCCGACGAGCACCGCGAATCGCGCGCCGGACCGCCCGGCACGCTTCATCTGCCCGCCGAGGCCGCGGCCCGCCGCGTCCCAGCTCACCGCCAGGCCCCGGGCGCGCAGCGCCTGGACCAGCGGCAGCGCGCATTCGCGCGCGCGCTCGCCGAGCGTCACGATGAACGCGTCGAGCGCGGCCGGGGCCTCGACGCCATCCTTGCCGGCGGCGATCAGCAGCCGCTCGATCCCGGCCGCCCAGCCGATCCCCGGCGCGTCACTGCCGCCCAGCTCTGCGACCAGCTGGTCGTAGCGGCCGCCCCCCAGCACGGCGTTCTGCGAGCCGAGGCCGCCGGCCTGGATCTCGAACGTCGTCCGCACGTAGTAGTCGAGGCCGCGCACCAGGCGCGGCGTCAGCTCGTAGGGAATCTCGAGCCGGTCGAGCCCGCGCCGCACGCCGGCGAAGTGCATGCGGCAGGCGTCGCACAGGTGGTCGACCGTCGACGGCGCCGCGGCCGTCGCGGCCTGGCAGGGCTCCTTCTTGCAGTCGAGCACGCGCAGTGGGTTGCGCTCGATCCGGTCCCGGCACTCGCCGCAGAGCAGCTCGCGTTGCGCCTCGAGAAAGGCGACGAGCGCCGCCCGGTAGGCCGGCCGACAGGCCGGGTCGCCGATGCTGTTGAGCAGCAGCCGCCACTCCTTCACCTCCGCCAGCGTCACCAGGTCGACACCGACCGCGATCACCTCGACATCGGTCTCCGGCGAGGCCTCGCCCAGCACTTCGACCCCCGCCTGGTGGAACTGCCGGAGACGGCCCTTCTGCGGCCGCTCCTTCCGGAAGGCCGGCCCGATGTAGAAGAAGCGCGAGAGGCCGGCGCGGTCGAGCGCGTGCTGGACGTAGGCCCGGCAGACCGACGCCGTGATTTCGGGGCGGAGCGTGACCGTCTCGCCCTCGCCGGCGTCCATCGTGAACATCTCCTTGCCCACGATGTCGGTCGCCTCACCGACCGACCGCACGAACAACTCGGTCGCCTCGAGGTGCGGAGGGCGGATCTCGCGGAAGGCGTAGCGCCGGAACAGGTCTCGCGCACCGGCCTCGAAGCGCTGCCAGTGCTCGGTCTCGCCGGGCAGAAGGTCACGAAAGCCGCGAAGCGTCTGATAGCGGGCGGGCACGACGATCCTCCGGCAGGGCGCGCGAGCCCTGCATTCTACGGCACCACCGCGAGCACGCCCGCCACCGGGCTTCGCACACCGGGCCGGGCGCTGCGCCCGGTCAGCCGAGCGGGCCGCTGCCGCCGGCCCTCCGCCGATGATCCGGGTTAACCTTCGCCGATGTTCGCGTCCGTCCCGCTCCCCCGCGCCGTCGCCCTCGCCCTGGCTCTGGCCGCCGCCGCCGCGGTCCTCGCGGGCCGCGCGGCCGGCGCCTCCGAAGCGACCGATCCGCCGCCCCCCCGGCCGGCGGCGGCGGCCGGCCCCGTCTCCGCCCCGACCGTGGAAGCCTCCGAGGCGTGGCGCGTTGAACTCGACGGGATGACAACCGGGGCCGTGCGGGCGCTCCCGGCGGCCGACCGCGACGGCACGGCCGGCAGCGAGCCTGCGGCCCTGTTCCTCGTCCCGGTTGGCGACGCACTCGAGGCGCGGCGCGCCGCGGATGGCTCGCGGGCCTGGCGCCGAGAAGGGCTCGCCGGCAGCGGACTCGAGGCCGAGCCACTGCCCGGCGCCCCGGCGACCGCTCCGATCGCGTGGGCCGGCATGGACGGCGACGGTACGGCGCGCTTTGCGCTGCTCTCGCCCGCGAACGGCGCCACGCTCGCCTCGACCGCACTGGAAGAGCCGCCGGTCGGCTCACCGCTCACGATGCCCCCACGGGAAGGCGACGGGCCGCGCTGGTACGTCCCGCTGCCGCGGGGCCGGATCGCCATCTTCGACGGCGCGGCCGCGCGGATCGGGACGGTCGAGATGCAGCAGGAGATCACGCCGCCCCTGGTGCGCGTCGCGGGCGAGGTGATCGCCGTGCTCGGCGCAGAGCGCCGCGCCGCGCGCATCGGCGCGCTGCCGCGCCGGAACGCGCCGAGCCACCTCGATCCGGCGACGATCTGCGCCACGGATCGAGTCGCGATTGCAGCCCGCGAGCGGGGCGTCGCAGCCTGGCGGGTCCGTCCACTGCGCCGCGGCACGATGCGCTTCGGGCTCGACTGGGAGCAGGACCTGGGCGGCAAGGTCTCGGCCGCGCCGCTGGTCGCGGCGCCGCTCGTCCTCGTGCCCTGCTGGGATACCTTCCTCTACGCCTTCGAAATGCAGAGCGGCCACCTCGTCTGGCGGGCCCGCGCGGGGCACCGGCTGACGACGACCCCGTTGCGCTGGCGGGTCTTCACCGTGCTGCAGCCTGCGACGGCGCCGAGCGTGCTCTTCTTCGACCTGGTCGAGGGGCGGCCGGCGGGTCGCATCGACGCCGGCGAGGAGCAGCAGTTCGTCGCCGCTCCGGCAATCGCCGGGGACCTCCTCGTCGCCGCGACCAGCCGGTCACCGTCCAGGACGGCCGTCCTGCGCGGCTACGCGCTCAAGGTCGTCAGCCGGACCCCGGGGAGATAGGCGCCGGATCAGCCGGACGCGACGGGCGAGGCGCCGCGCAGCACGCCGAGCAACCGGTCCTCGAGCATCCGGTACAGCTCGGGGCCGGGCGGGAGCGGCAGCCGCGCCAGGGGCAGGACCGCCTTGGCCATCGAACGGTGACCGCCCGCCGAGCCGAACTCGGCGAAGGCCGCCTTGACCGCGGTCCCGGCTTTCTGCACGTAGCCCACGTTGCGGACCGAGATGATCAGCTCGCCCTCGAACAAGCCCGAGACGGCCGACCAGTCGGCCCCTTCGACCTGAAGACAGAAGTCGGCGAGCTGCGGGACGATGTCCTCGCGGCTGACCGGGCCGAGGTGGCTGAACAGGACCTTATCCTCGATCCGCGCGCCCTGCAGCCCTGCGGCGAACGAGACGAGCGTCTCGCGGGGCAGGGCGGGCCGCTCGATCTTCCGGATCCAGTTGATGTTGGCGCGCGCGTAGAGGTAGGTGAAGGCCTCGACGTCGGCGTCGGTCACCGGCCGGTCGAGCAGCAGTGTATCGGTCCGGATCGCGTACAGCATCGCCGTCGCCAGCCGCTCGTTGACCTTGATCCCTTCCGCCCTCAGGTACTCGAGCAGGATCGTGGCCGTGGCGCCGTAGTGGTTCCGGACGTCGATGTAGCGGGCGTCGTACGAGGTCTGCGCCGGGTGGTGGTCGATCACCGCGTCGACCCGCGGGAGTGGCCGGCGCAGGTGCGGCGGCTGGACGTCGACCATCACGACGCGGTCCCACAGCGCGAGGTCCTCGGGCCGGATCTCCCGGACCTGGATGTCGAGCACGCCGAGCATCGCGATGTTTTCGGGCCGCGCCACCTTGCCGAACGAGGCCATCGGCATCGTGTTCCGGTTGCGCCCGAGCAGCGTGCGGAGCGCCAGCCCGGACGCGATCCCGTCCGGATCGGGATCGTCCTGCAGCAGGATCAGGGCACGGGTGTTGTCCCCCACGACCTCGCGTAGGCGCCGCACCCGGACCCGGGCCCGGGCGAGCCGCATGTCGGTCTTGACCGCCCCCTGGAACTGGGACGCCACGGGGACGAAGAGCGCCCACGGGTAGGCCGCGGGGTCGATCGGGAGCGTCTCGAGCGGCGGGACCGACAGGACCAGCACCGGGGTGTCGCCGCGCTCGCGGTCGACCGCCTCGAGCACGCCGCGCAGGCGCCGCACGTCGCGCAACGAGATCACCAGCAGCTGCGCGGGCAGGACCTGGCGGTAGACCTCGCGGGCGCGCAGCGATCCGCGGATCGCGCTGTACCCCTTGCGCTTGAGGTAGCGCTCGAGCTCGATCGACTCGACCACGAACAGCAGGTCGGCAGGCGGGGTCCCCATCGCCTGCATCAGCAGCGTCGCGTGGGAAACGCTCTGCGTCACGATCACGTTCCGCATCGCCGGTCGCCTCAGCCGCGGCGGCGCGCGCGCGCAACCGCGAGGCAGGCGAGCGCGGCCAGGGCGGAGCCGGCGGCGTCGGCCAGCAGATCGAGCAGGTCCGCGGTCCGCCCGGGCACGAACGACTGGTGGGCTTCGTCGAGTGCACCCCAGAAGACGGCCAGCCCGACGGCGGTCGCCGCCGCGCGGCCGGCCCCGTCCGAGTCGCGCCGCGCCCAGTACCAGAGCACCGCCAGGAGCCCGAAGACGGCCGCGTGGAGCAGCTTGTCGCTGGAGCCCGGAAGGTGGACCGGCAGCGGCGCGTGCGAGGCGAGCGCGATCGCTGCCATCAGCGCCAGCGGGGCGGCGAGGCGCCAGCGCGGCGAGGCGCCCGGGCGGGGCACTGTGGGCGCCGAGATGTCGCCGGCCATGTCGCGCCTCAGCTGATCGGGGCCATCAGGAGCGCGAGGACGATGCTGCCGAGCACCATCGCGCCCCAGATGACGAACCCCATCTTGAGACGGCGTCCCTTCTGCCCGGCGAGCGTCGCGAAAAAGACGCTCACCAGCGTGGAAAACCAGACGAGGTTGAGCAGCAGCAGCACGGCGGCCTCGATCCTCAGTCCTTCGACTTGCGCCCGATCGCGATGTCCCAGGCGTCGAGCAGGAGCAGGATGTTCAGCAGGCCCGCGGAGAGCAGGTAGGTCGTGCCGAACGCGCTCCAGGTGGAGAAGGAGCGCGCGCGGCGCCGCTCGAGCGCCTGGCGCTGCGGGCCGGGCACGAAGGCCTCGTCTCCGCGGTAGGCGAGCGCGCCGTAGAGAGCCATCCGCATCGCCGGCTCGATCGGCCCGATCGCGAGATTCGTGGCGACCTGCAGCCGCGAGATGACCGGGGTCCGCGGATCGACGACCGACAGGTTCCCGCCCAGAGCGAAGCCGGTCGTGATCGTAGCCGTGACGATCGCGAAGAAGATGAGCGCCTTGCGGCGGGCCCCGACCACCCAGTGGCCGAGGCCGGGCACGAGCCAGCCGGCCGCCGCCGCCGCGAGGCCGCGTCCGATCTGGGAGGAGCCGAGCCGGACGCGGGCTTTCCCGCCGACCGGCTCGCGCTTTCCAGCCTGGCCCTTGACGGGTGTGCTCACGACGTCGCCGCGGCGTCCTCCGGCTCGACCTCCACGATCAACTCGACGTTGACGTCGCGGTAGACGTGGACCGGCACGCGGTAGGTTCCCGGCTTCTTGATCGGATCGTCGAGCCGGACGTTGCGCTTGTCGACCGTGAAGCCCTGGGACTCGAGTGCTGCAGCAATGTCGGCCGCCGTGACCGAGCCGTAGAACACGCCGGTCTCGCCGGTCTTGCGGAACAGCCGCACCAGCTGCAGACCGCGCAGCCGCTGGGCCAGCGCATCGGCGTCGCGCCGCTCGCGGGCGTCACGCGCGGTCCTGGCGCGGCCCTCGGAGTCGATCTGCTTCTTGATCCCCGGGGTCACCAGGTAGGCCATCCGCTTCGGGAGCAGGAAGTTGCGGGCGTAACCGTCGGCGACCTTGACGACGTCGCCACGGCGGCCGAGATGGGGCACGTCTTCGCGAAGGATGATCTGCATCGCCGTCTCCTCCGCTCAGTCCGCGACGTACGGGAGGAGCGCCAGGTGCCGGGCACGCTTGATTGCGAGGCCGAGCTGGCGCTGGTGCTTGGCACAAGTGCCCGAGACGCGACGGGGCAGGATCTTGGCACGCTCGGGGATGTAGTTCTGGAGCGTGCGCAGGTCCTTGTAGTCGATCACGTCGACCTTCGACTCGCAGAACTTGCAGTACTTCCGGCGCTTGAACAGAAAACGGCGGCCGCGCGCCTTGCGTTGGACGGTCACGGCAGGTCCTCCCGGTTGCGGCGGGGACCGCCATCCCAGTCGTCGTCCTCGAAGGCGTCCTCGTCGAAGCGGACGACCTCGGCCTCGCCGCCGGTCGCAGCTTCCGCCGCGGCCGCCAGTGCGTCGGCGGCGTCACCGAGCGCGGCGCGCTCGGCGGCGCGGCGCAGGTGCTCGCGGCGCGCCTCTTCGAGGACCAGCTTCTCCTCGGCGGTCGGCACCTTCTCGTGGTCCGCACGGACCGACAGGAAGCGCAGCACCGTGTCCGCCAGCTTCAACCGGCGGACGAATTCCTTCTCCACCTCGGGCTCGGCGTCGTAGAGCAGGAGGCTGTAGTTCCCCTCCTGGAACTTGTTGATCGGAAAAGCGAGCTTGCGGCGGCCCCACCGGTCGACCTTCAGCACCGTGCCGCCGCGCTCGGCAATCAGCTGCTCGAAGGCGGTGACCTGCTGGTCGTGGTCCTCTTCCGGGACCGTGGGGGCCGCCACGAGAACCATCTCGTAGCGACGCATCGTGTTTCCCTCCTGGCCATTGGCCCCGGGCCGAACCGCGGGGCGAGGGGATGTGGGTGAAAAACGGGGCACTCTAGCACGGCCCCGGGCCGCCGCCAAACGGCGTCAGACGCGGCGGTTGACGGCCCCCATCGCGCGGGCCAGCCCGTCGCGGAGGACCGCTTCCACGGCGTCCGCGGCGGCGGCGACCGCTTCTTCGATCAGCGGGGCCTCGGCGGCGGTCGGGCGTGCCAGGACCCAGTCGGCCATCTTCTCGGGCCGGCCGACCGGGCGCCCGATCCCGATCCGGACCCGCGCGAAATCGCCCTGCCCGAGGTGGTCGACCAGCGACTCGAGACCGTTGTGTCCCGCGATCCCGCCCCCCTGCTTGATCCGCACCGTACCGGGCTCGAGGTCGGCCTCGTCGTGGATCACGACCAGGCCCGTGACCGGATCGATCCCGTGGTAGGCGAGCAGCGGGCGCACCGCTTCCCCGGAGAGGTTCATGTAGGTCAGCGGCTCGGCCAGCAGCACCGCCTCGCCGCCGATCCGGCCGGTCCCGAAGCGCGCCCCGTGGCGCGTCCGCGTGAGCGCGATCCGGTGCCGCCCGGCCAGCAGCTCGACGACCGCGAAGCCGACGTTGTGGCGCGTCCCGGCGTACTCGTCCCCCGGGTTGCCGAGGCCGACGATCGCGATCACGGGCGCGGGGCGGCGGCCGCGAGGCCGCCGCCGGGAACGGAGTTCCGGGTCAGGGCACTAGTCCTTCTTGCCCTCGGCCTTGCCGCCGGACCTGCCCGCCGGCTTCGCCGCCGGCTCGGGTACCGCAACCACCGCCGCCTCGGCCTCCACCACCGGCTTCACCTCTTCGGCCTGCTTGCCGAGCAGCGTCACGACGACGTCGTTGCCGTGCGCGGCGAGTTCCACCCCCGCCGGCAGCGGGACGTCCTTGGCCTCGAGGTGCTGGCCCTCGTGCAGTTCGGTGACGTCCAGCTCGACGAACTCGGGGATGTCGGCTGGCAGGCAGCGCACGAGCACACTGCGGTTGACGATCTCGAGCATGCCGCCTTCGGCCTTGACACCGATCGCCGTGCCCACGAGGTGGACCGGGACCGCGACGTCGATCCGCTTGTCCATCTCGATCCGGACGAAGTCGGCGTGGGTCACCCGTTCCGTCACGGGGTGGCGCTGCACCGCGCGGATCAGCACCATCCGCTTGAGCTCGCGGTCGCCGATCTTGAGGTGAATCAGCGTGTTCAGGCCGCGCTCGCTGTGCATGACGCCCTCGATCAGGCGCGGATCGACGAGCACGCCCTGCGGCTCGCGGCCGCCGCCGTACACGACGGCCGGTACGAAGCCGGCGCGCCGGGCCCGGCCGGCCGCGTTCTTGCCAAACTCCTCGCGTGGGGCGACTTCGAAGTTCACGACTTGACTCATGATGGTCCTACCCTTCCGTGTCGCGTCTGTCGTCCTAGACGAACAGTGAGCTGATCGACGAGTTGGTGTGCGTCCGGCGGATCGCTTCGCCCAGGAGTGGTGCCACCGAGAGGACCTCGATCTTCGCGCACGAACGCCGCGTCTCGTCGAGCGGTATGGTGTTGGTCACGGCGATGCCGGCGATCGGGCACTCCATCAGTCGCTCGATCGCGTTCCCGGAGAGCACGGGGTGGGTGAAACACCCGCGCACCGAGGCGGCACCCGCCTTCTGGAGCGCCTTGACCGCCCCGGCGAGCGTCCCCGCGGTATCGACGATGTCGTCGGTGATCACGCAGTGCCGCCCCTCGACGTCGCCGATCACCTGGACCGACTCCGCGACGTTCGGCGCGCTGCGACGCTTGTCGATGATCGCGAGCTCCGCCTTGCAGCGCTTGGCGTACATCCGCGCCCGCTCCACTCCGCCCGCGTCGGGTGAGACGATCGTCAGGTCGGGGAGGTTCCAGCGCTCGATCTGCCGGATGAAGACCGGCATCGCGTAGAGGTGGTCGACCGGGACGTTGAAGAAGCCCTGGATCGCCGGCGCGTGCAGGTCCATCGTCAGCACGCGGTCGGCCCCGGCGGCGACGATCAGGTCGGCGACCAGCTTGGCGCTGATCGGCACGCGCGGCTTGTCCTTGCGTTCCTGCCTCGCATAGGCGAAGTAGGGAATGACGGCGGTGATCCGCTCCGCGGAAGAGCGCTTGAACGCATCGACCAGCAGCAGCAGTTCGAGCAGGTTCTCGGCCGGCGGGTTGGTCGGCTGGATGACGTAGACGTCGGCCCCGCGCACGTTCTCGAGGATCTGGACGTGGCATTCGCCGTCGCTGAACTGGTCGACCTGCAGCGAGCCGGGCGGGACGCCGAGGTAGTCGCAGATCTCCCTCACCAGCGCCGGGTGCGCGGTGCCTCCGAAGACCTTGATCTCGGCGAACGGGATCACGTCGGTTCTCCTGCGGGCTCGCCGGGCACTCAGGCGCCGGGCGCGGCGGGCCGCGGCCCGCGCCAGGCAGCGTCCGGCGGGACGGCGTCGGGCCGGTCGCCCTCGCGGAAGGTCAGGTCGGACTCGTCCTCGGCCGCCTCGCGCGGCGCGCGCAGTTTCTTCGGCAACGCACCCGCGGCCAGCATCTCGCCGTAGCGGGCGAGGATGCGCTCCTCGATCATCCGCCGCGTCTCCTGGTTGAGCGGGTGAGCGACGTCCCGAAAGGTGCCGTTCTTGCGGCGCTTGCTCGGCATCGAGATGAACAGGCCGTTCGGGCCGTGGATCACCTTGATGTCCGAGACCACGAAGCACTCGTCGAAGACGATCGTCACGAAGGCCTTCAGCTTCTCCTCGTCGACCGGAAAGACCCGGATGTCGGTGATGTTCATGGCGCCGTGATCCTCCCGTCCCGGTCCCCGACGATCCGTCCGGCGACGAGGTCCCGCCGCGGCAGCGTCCGCGCCGCGCGAACCCACGCGCCGGGCTCGTCGTTCCCCAGCCGCTCCGCCGCCTTCGCGGCGGCCTGCTCGTCCGCGAACAGGCCGAACACCGCGGAGCCGCTTCCGGTCATCCCGCCCCGGCCGCCGAGCGCGGACAGGCTCCCGGCAAGACGCTGCACCGCCGGGGCCAGTTCCGCCGCCGCGGGGCACAGGTCGTTGAAAGGAGCGGGGATGTCGTTCTCGGACGGCTTCAGCCGGCTCAGGAACCGGCGCATCTTAGAGGCCGGGCCGATGGCCGTCAATCCGGCCCGCGCCCGGCTGTAGACCTCGGCCGTCGAGAGTCCGACCCCCGGCCAGACCACCACGACGGGGAGCGGCGGCAGATCTTCGAGCAGCTCGATCCGGTCTCCCCTCCCCGTTCCGAGGGCCAGACCGCCGGCCAGGAGGTAGGGAACGTCGGCCCCCAGCCCGGACGCGAGCCGGGCCAACTCCGCCTCCCCGAGCGGCTGCGTGGCCAGCCGGTCGAGTCCCCACAGAACCGCGGCTGCGTCGGCCGACCCGCCCCCGAGCCCGGCCCCTGCCGGCAGACCCTTCAAGAGCCTCAGCACGACCCCGAATGGCTCGTTCGCACGGTCGAGCCAGGCACGCGCGGCGCGCCAAGCGAGATTCTGCTCCGGCGGGCAGGGCTCGGGGCCGACCGTTTCAAGCGCCAGCGCGCCCGGCACCGCGGGGTCGGCGTCGATCTCGATCGTGTCGAAAAGGTCGATCGTCTGGAAGACGGTGGCGATCTCGGTGTAACCGTCGGGCCGCGGCCCGAGGACCTCGAGCGCCAGGTTCAGCTTGGCGAAGGCCCGCACGGCCAGCCGGCGAGGCTCCGTCTCCGCCCCTCGCCGGGTGCTCACGCCGCGCCCTCGCGGGCCTTGCGCGGTGCGCTGCCCCCCCGCGCCTGCGGGTCTGCGCTCTCCGGCTCGACGACGCGGCGGAACCCTGCCGGCACCTCGGGCCAGGTGGTCGTGGCCCGGGCCGGGCGCTCGGACTGCCGCTCGAGCTCGATCCGCGCGCCACCCGGCCCCGTCGCATCGGCCCGCGCGGGGAAGGTCTCCCCCGGCGCGCCGGCCGGGACGGTCACGCGCCAGCCGGCGGCGGCTCGCTCGGACTGCCCGCCCTGCGTCGCGTCGAGGGCCGCGGTCAGCAGCGTGCCGCTGATCGGCAGGCCGGTCCATCGCTCCCACAGCGCCGGCACGTCCGGCCCGTCGACGACGGTGCGGTCGCCCGCGAGCACCAGCCGGACCTGGCCGTCGCGTACCGCGGCGAGCAGTTGGGACCCGCCGACCGCGCCGCGCAGCTCGACCAGCAGCGCACCGTCCGCGCAGCGGCGCACGGAGGCGCGGAACGATCTCGGGCCGCGCTCGGCGCCCTCCGGCGCCCCGGCCCCGGGCTGGTAGCGGCCGCGGTAGGAGGCCTCGCGGCAGGTGCCCGCGTCGACGCTCCCGGGGCGCGCGGCGCGGGCGCTGCAGCCGGCGGCGGCGATCGCCAGCGCGGCGAGGAGCAGGGCGCGCGTTCGCGCGACCGGCATCAGTGGGGAAGCGAGGCGGCGCGCGTCTCGTCGATCTTCTGCCGGAGGTGCCCGCGCGTTTCCCCGTCGAGAGCCAGCGCCGTCTGCCACTCGGCGACGGCCCGAGACGGCAGGCCGAGCGCGAAGTAGACGTCGCCGAGGTGCTCGCGGATCTCCGGTTCGTCGCGCTCGCCGGCACGCCGCGCGGCTTTCTGCAGCCACGCGAGAGCTTCCTGCGCCTGGCCGCTCTGATAGAGCGCCCAGCCGAGGCTGTCGAGGAACGCCGGTTCGTCCGGCCGCTGCTCGACCGCGCGGCGCAGCATCGTCACCGCCTCCTCCAGCGAGCGGCGCTGCGAGGCGAGCAGGTAGCCGAGGTCGTTGAGCGTACCGGCGTCGTCGGGAGCGACCTCGAGCAGCCGGCGGTAGGCCGCCTCAGCCTCGCCCGTGCGCCCGGCCGCGTGGAGCACCGCCGCGCGCGCGCGCATCACCTCGGGCGACGGCTGCTCCGGCATCCCGACCGCGTCGAGCAGCCGCGCGGCGAGTTGCGCGCGGTTCCAGGAAACGAGCCAGCCGGCCGCGGCCGCGGCGCGCTCCGCCCGATCCGGCGCCCCGCGCAGATCGGCCAGGCCGCGCTCCAGCGCCGCGTCGTCCTGGTCCGCGCCGCGCCGCGCGGCGCGGTCGATGTCCAGCGCGACGAGCACCGCATCTTCGGGGGCCTCGGCGCGCCGCGCGGTGAGCAGCGCGTCGGCCTCCGCGGCCCGCCCCTGCGCGTCCAACGTCCCGAGGCGGAGGCGCAGCACCGGCGGCTCGGGAGGGAGCGTCGCGAGGATCTCGAGCGCGCGCTCGGGCTGCTTCGCGCGGACGCGGTTCCGCGCCTCGCGCAGGCCGAACGTCGGCCCGAGCGAGGAGCGGTCCGAGGCCTGGAGCCCGTCGATCAGCTGATCGAGCCGGTCGGCGGCTTCGCCATAGCGCTCGGCCTGTTCCGCCGCCTGGGCCCAGATCAGGAGCGTGTGCGAGGAGCGGTAGACGTCCGGGATCTGTTCCAGCAGCGCCAATGCCTCGGCCCCGCGACCGAGGCGCACGAGCGCCCGCGCCACGTCGCGCCGCAGGATCGGATCGCTCGGGTTCTCGGCCAGCGCGGCCTCCAGCGGCTCGAGCGCGCCGTAGGCGTCCCCCAGCTCGAGGCGCGCCAAGCCGAGCCGCTGGGCCACCAGCGGGTCGTCCGGCTTGAGCGCGCGCAGCTTCTCGATCACGATGACCTGGCCGGCGAAGTCGCGCCGGTTTCCCTTCAGGTCGGCCAGCGTCTCGAGCAGCGGAACGGCGGCGCGGCCGCTGGCCTCGACCCGCTCGAGCAGTGCGATCGAGCGGTCGGTCTCTCCACGCGCCAGCATGACGCGCGCGAGTGCCAGCCAGAGCGCACTGGCGTCGAAGCCGGGGACGGCCGCCGCGCGCCGCGCGACCTCTTCGGCCTCGGCGAAACGGCCCTCGGCGCCGAGCACGCGGACCCACGCGATCCAGACGCCGGAGTCACGGGGATCGGCGGCCGCGGCCCGCGCAAGGTGCGCGAGCGCGCTCTCGAGCGCCTTCTTGTCGGGGGGGGTGGAGCCCTGGTAGTTCGCGAGGTCGATCTCGGCCATGACCTTGTGCGCGTCGGCGTCGTCCGGATCGGACTCGATGGCGCGCCGGGCCTGCTCCTCGGCGCAGCGGAGATCGCCGTCGCGCAGGCAGAGCCGGGCGAGGATCGGCCGCACCCCGGAGGCGCCGGGGTCGCGCGCGATGATCCCCTCGAGACGCGCCCGCGCCTCGCGGGTCCGCCCCTGCGCGGCCAGCTCCTGCGCCTCCAGGAAATCGACGTAGGAGCGCGCGAGATCCTTCGCGCCGGGCGGCGTCGCGGGGCGAGGGCTGGCCGCGATCGCCGGGAGCGACCCGGCGAGGACAGCGAGCAGGAAGATCGACGGACGGCGCATCGGGCGGTCCCTTCATGGCGAGGCGGAGATTGTAGAGGCAGGCGGCACCGCTTTCCCATGCGCCGGGAACGCCCTGCGGTCAGGAACCGTCCTGGAGCCGCCAGACGCTCCCCTCGCGGGACAGCGTGAAGCGCAGGGTTCGCGTCCCGTGCTCGGCCCATTCCCCGAGCCAGAGCGACTCGGTGTCCACGTTCTGGGTCTTGGACCGGACGCGGACGGAGAGCCGACGGATCCCCGGCTCGACCTTGAAACTCGCGTGGCCGACCGCATCGCGGCCGGGGCGGGGCGCCTCGAGCGCCTGCCGTACGACGCGCCGGTCGTCGATCCGCACCTCGAGCACCCCGTCCCTCAGCCCGTGAAGCAACTCGACTTCGCCCCGCGCCGCGGGCAACCGGCGTTCGGCGGCGAACTGCCAGGCCGCCTCAGCGGGCGTCGGCCGGGGCGGCGGATCGAACCCCGGGCCAGCCGCGGGCGCGACGGCCCGTTCCGGATCCACGGCCGCGGGGGGAGCGGCCTGCGCCTGCACCGCCACCGTGGTGGCCGTCCCCTCCATCCGGGGAGCCGGGGCCGGGGGAAAGCCGGGGGGCACGACGGCGTGGACGCTGCCGATGCGCCGGTCGAGCGGTGGCGCGACCGCGGGGCGCGACCACCACGAGGCGGCCAGCACCGCGATCGCCAGCACGACCGCACTGCTGACCCACGGCCCGCCGGCGCCGCGACCTCGCTCGGGACTCCACGTCCGCTCGAGTGCCCGCTCGCGCAGCGTACGCTGCGGAGGCCGGACCTCGTCGGCGGGAAGGCCCGGCGGGACCGCGATCTCCTCGAGCCGCCTCGCGAAAGCGATCCCGCTCTCGAAGCGCTGCTCGGGCCGCCGGGCGAGCGCCGTCATGCAGGCGGCCTCGAGATCGGGCGCGATCCCGGGGCGCCAGCGCGACGGCGGTTCCGGCTCCTCGCGGAGCGCGCGGTGCGCCAGCTCGCGGATCGACGAGGCGCGGTGCGGCAGCCGACCGGTCAGGCAGCGATACAGCACCGCGCCCAGCGCGTAGACGTCCGAGCGCGCGTCCCCCGGCTGACCTTGCAGCAGCTCCGGCGCCATGTATGCCGGCGTCCCCTCGAGCACGCCCGGCTCGCTCTCCTGCGGCGCCGCGGCCACGCCGAAATCGGTCAGCTTGACGGTGCCGTCGGCGGTCAGCAGCAGGTTCGCCGGCTTGACGTCGCGGTGGACGATGCCACGGCCGTGAGCGTAGGCCAGCGCGCGCGCGGCCTGCGAGACGATCGTCAGCGCCTGTTCGACGGGCAGCGCCCCGCGCTCTTCCAGCAGCCGTTCGAGCGAGCCGCCATCGACGAATTCGGTGATCAGGCCGGCCTGCTCGCCGTCGAGGATCCAGCCGCGAACGGCGACGATGTTGGGGTGCGACAGGCTCTGCAACAGGTCGGCCTCGCGCCGCCACCGCTGCTGCTGCGCCTCGCGCTCCGTAGCAGTACCGGCGGCCCCGGTGGTGCCGCCGAACACCTTGACCGCGACGATCTCGCCGGTCCGGCGATCGCGCGCCCGGTACACGACGCCGATGGCGCCGCGCCCGGCCTCTTCCTGGATCTCGAGCACGTCGAGCACGAGAACCCCGCGCGCCCCATCGAGGGGGCCCCTCAGGGCGAATATAGGTTCCAGGGTCCCGTCAGGCCGCGGGCCGTGCGGCGGCGGTCGGGGCGCCCTCGCGGATCCACAGCAGGGCGGTCTCCAGCAGCGGATCGGCGGCCTTCGCAACCTGCTGGCCAGGGGTCAGGATCTTGGTCGGCTCCAGACCCTTCTCGGCCCAGGTCGTGCCGGAAGGGGTCCGCATCTGGCCGGTGGACAGCAGGACGTGCCCTCCGCTCGAGACCGGGATCAGCTCCGGCAGGCCGGCCAGCCCGTAGGTCGGGCGTCCGATCAGGACGCCGTTCGCGCGCTCCTTCAGCAGCGCCGCAAGCGCCTCCCCGGTGCCCGCCGTCGTGCCGTCAACGAGCACGAAGAGCCGGCCCGGAAGCTCGGGGCGCGGCAGCTCCGGCGCGCTGATGACCTCGTCGGCCCCGCTGCGGGACGCGATCCGGAGCAGGTTTCCGCCCGGCAGCAGGATGCCCGCCAGGCGCACCAGGTCCCGCGGCGCCAGACCCGCTGCGCCGCGCAGATCGATCAGAAGCGGTGCCGAGGGGTCCGCCACCCGCGCGGCGACGAGTTCGGTCCGCAGCGCGTCGGCCGCGATCTTCGACGGGTCGGCGAGCTGCAGCGCGATCACCGGGCCATCGTGCCGGGCGAGCCGGAAACCCTTCCCGACCGATGGTTCGAACGTCAGCGTCCGCGTGTTCATGTCGAACTTCTTCGCGTCGAGCACCTCGAGCGCCACCGTCTCGCCGGGCGTACCACGGACCATCCGCCGCAGCACCGGCCAGGCGACGAGGCGCGTGCTCTTGCCACCGACCTTCCAGACCTGGTCGCCGACGCCGAGCCCCTGCTTCTCCGCGGTGGACCCCGGCTCGACGCGGATCACCACCGGGATCCCCCCCGCGGGCAGCAGCTCGATCCCGAGGCTCCCGGCCGGCTCGGCCGCGGCCAGCAGCTTCTCTTCCCCCGGCTCGAGGTACGAGCTGACCGCGTCGACCGACGCGAGCATCCCGCGGTAGGCGCCCTCGAGCAGCTCGGTCTCGTTGACCGGCTCGACGTAGTTCGCCCGCGTCAGGCCCCACACCTCCTGGAAGACGTTGAGGTAGCGGTAGCTGCCGCGTGCCGGGAGCCCGGCGGCGAGGGCGAGGGTGACGACCGCCACGAGGGCGACCGCACCGAAGATCAGACGGCGGCGGGTGGAGGGGGTCATGCGGAGAGAATAGGGCACCCGGCGGGCGGCGGCGAACCGCCCGTCGCGCCCCGCCGCCCCCGGATGGGCCGCGCCCATGGGCGCGCCGGACTGCGCCATGGCTCGGTCGCCCGGCTCCCTCGCCCGGTCAGGCGTCTCCGTCCTCCCCGACCGGCCCCGGGCCGACGCCGTTCCCGGCCGCCGCCCCATCCTCGAGCTCGAACTTCTTGAGCTTGTAGCGCAGCGCGTCGCGGGTGATCCCGAGCAGGCGCGCGGCGTGGGTGCGATTCTCGTTGGCCCGCGCCAGGGCCTGGCGGACGAGCGTCTCCTCGACCTGCTCGAGAACGACCCCCTCCGGTGGGAGCCGGAAGGCCTGCTCCGTGCCGTGTCCTGCGCCCGGCTCGCCGCGGATCTCAGGCGGCAGATCCTCGAGGTGCAGCGTGCCCGACGGCTCGAGGATCATGATCCGCTCGACGACGTTGCGCATCTCGCGCACGTTCCCCGGCCAGCCGTAGCGCTCGAGCGCGGCCAGCGCCCGGCGCGAGAACCCGTCGACGTTCTTCTTGAACTCGCGGTTGAAGTGGAGCACGAAATGCTGCGCGAGCAGCGAGACGTCGCCTTGGCGGTCGCGCAGCGGCGGGAGCGCGATCGGGACGACGTTGATGCGGTAGAACAGGTCCTCCCGGAACTGCTTCTCGCGCACCGCCTCGGCCAGGTTGCGGTTCGTCGCGGCGATGATCCGCACGTCGACCTTGATGTCGCGCGTGCCCCCGACCCGCTTGAACGACTTGTCCTCGAGAAAACGCAGCAGCTTGGCCTGCAGCGGTGGCGGCATGTCGCCGATCTCGTCGAGGAAGGCGGTCCCGCCGTCGGCCAGTTCGAGCAACCCCTTCTTTCCGACGCGGGCGTCGGTGAAGGCCCCGCGCTCGTGGCCGAACAGCTCCGACTCCAGCAGCGTCGCCGGGACCGCCGTGCAGGTGATGTTCATGAACGGCCGGTCGGCGCGGTCCGAGGCGTAGTGGATCGCCTTGGCGACGACGTCCTTGCCGGTCCCCGACTCGCCGGTCAGGAGCACGGTGGTCGCCGCCGACCCGGCGACCTTCCCGACGACGTCGAAGATCGCGCGCATCGCCGGCGAACGGCCGATCAGGTTGGCCGGGCCGTGGACCTTCTTTTGGTCCTCCTTGAGCCGCCGCAGCTCGCGCCGCAGGCGGGTCGTGTCGAGCACGCGGCGCACGACGGCGAGCAGCGCGTCGCCGTCGATCGGCTTGGTCAGGTAGTCGTTGGCGCCGGACTTGATGGCGCGTACGGCTCCTTCCACGGTGCCGTAGGCGGTCAGCATGACGACCGCCGTCTCGGGGAAATCGCGCGCGATCGAGCCGATCCGTTCGAGTCCCGAGCCGTCGGGCAAGCGGTGGTCGAGCAGCACCAGGTCGTAGAAATCGGTCGCCATGCGGCGATCGGCCGTCGCCAGGTTCTCGGCCTCGTCGACCTCGAACCCCTCCGAGGTCAGGCGCTCCCGCAGCGACCAGCGGACCAGCTTCTCGTCGTCGACCAGGAGGATCTTCTCCGCCGGCATCGGGGACGTTCTCCAGGAGGGGCCCGTTCAGGGACGGCCCATCAAACCACACCCGGGCGCCCGGGTGCCCCCGCGCCGGTCACCGGAAGCGCGATCACGAAGCGTGCGCCGCGCCGCGAGGGTTCGAGGAACAGTCGCCCGCCGTGGCTCTCGACGATGCTGGCCGCGATCGCGAGGCCGAGCCCCGTCCCTTCCCCGCGGGTGGTGAAGAACGGCTCGAAGATCCGCTCGGAGAGCTCCGGCGCGACGCCGGGTCCCTCGTCGTGGAACGCGAACCAGACCTCGTGCCCGCGCCGCTCGGCCCCGATCTCGAGCCGGCCGCGCCCGCCCATCGCCTGCGCGGCGTTGAGGATCAGATTGCGGGCCGCGAGCCGCAGGTGAGAGGCGTCGACCTCGACCGAAACGCCGGCGGGGCAGCGATCGACCGGCGTGATCGCGACCTCGGCCGCCTCGGGGTGGCCGGACACCGCCTCGCACAGCGCGTCCAGGACGACGCCGGCCGGCCATGCCAGGCGGGCCAGCCGTAGTGGGCGCATGAAGGCGAGCAGATCGAAGACCACCTCGCGCGTCCGCTCGATCCGGTCGCGCGCTTCACCGAGGATCTCCTGGCGCGAGACCGGAAGCGCGGCGTCGTGCTGAAGCACCTGCAGCACCCCGTCGATGCCGGCCAGCGCGTTGCGGAGTTCGTGGGCGAGGTCGGCCGCGAGCCGCCCGACGCCGGCCAGCCGCTCTGCGTGCAGCGCGCGCTGGCCGAGCCGCACGCGCTCGGTGATGTCGCGCACGACGACGTGCCGCAGCGGCGGGACGGTGCCCTCCACGTCGCCTCCGCGCAGTTCGAGCACCGACTCGAACCCTTCGCCCGCGGCGCCCGGCGCCTCCGTGGCCGCCGCCGCGGTCAGCGTGACCTCGAGCACTTCGGGCGCGCCGGCGTCCGCACCCTGAACCGGGCGCGCGAGCCAGTCGCGGACCGCGCCGCGCGAGGGCTCGGGCCAGAGCGCGAGGAAGTCGTCGCCGGCGGCCGGCGCGGCGACCCCGGGCAGGCGCGCGGCGGCAAGGTTGGCCTCCACGACGGCCCCCTCGGGATCGATCAGATAGGCCGCGTCGAGCGCCCGGTCGAAGACCTGCCGGTAGCGGGCTTCGATCTGGCGGCGGAAGGCCTCGACCCGGACCAGCGACGCCGCGCGCTGGATCGCGATCCCCAACTGTCGGAGGGGAGCACGCCTCGGGAGGATCGCACCTGCCCCGGCGTCGAGCGCGAGCAGGACCTCGTCCACGCGGGCCCGATGCGTGACCAGCATCACCAGCGTGGGCAGTGCGAGCGCGCGGACTTCCTCGAGCAGTGCGTGGCCCGAGCCGTCCGGGAGGTCCGGGTCGACCAGCATCATGTCCCAGCGCGCGCGGCCGAGGGCGTCGCGCGCCGCGGCGAGCGTCGGAGCGATCTCGGGCTCGAGGGCGGCGTCCCGCGCCAGGGCGGCCAGCTGCGCGGCAAACGCTTCATCGGGCACGACCAGCAGCACGGCGGGTGTGAACGAGGGGCGCGGCACGGGCGGCCCGGCACGCGTGCGATCCCCCGCGGGCTGGGGGAAATCACCCGGCGGGTTCCGCCTAACCGGCTTCTCGGAGCGTTTCGGCCCGCGGGAACGGTCGGTTTCCGCCCCGTTGGCGCCCGTCCCGGAGCCCGGAGCGTGGGCACGCGGTTTGCTCATCGACTCGGTCACCCCCGTCCGTCGAGTCCCGCGCCCCGCGGCGCGGCCGGTGTTCGCTCACGTCCCGTGGGCGCCCGGTCGAGAACACCCACTCTCCCCGCCAACAGGAGGAGCCCCAGGTGACGGAGCGAGACATCTACCGGCTTCCCCGCGAACTCCTCGACGCGCTCGTCACACGTCTCGCGCGGGAGTATCGGGTCCTCGGACCCGCCCCGCGCGGCAACACGTTCGCGTGGGAGGAGTTGCGGCCCGGCGAGCCGATCGCGCTGGATTATCCCACAACGATGCTGCCCCTCCGGGCCCTGCTCGCCCCGCAGCGCGAGGTGCTGTTCACCTACCGGCGCGGCGACAACGGTGCCATCACCTTCGAGCCCCCGGCGCCCGAGCGCCCGATCGCGCTGCTCGGCGTGCACGGCTGCGACCTGACCGGACTGCGCGTGCTGCGCGCGTTCCACGACTCCGGGACGCGCGACCGGCTGGTCACGAACCGGCTGGATCACGCCTTCATCCTCGGCCTGGCCTGCTGGGTCCCCTGCCTCGGGGAGGCCTTCTGCCGCGACATGGGCAGCCTCGACAACGAGATTCCGGCCGATCTCTACGCCTGGGACATTGGCGAGGTGCTGCTGATGAAGGTCCTGACCGCGCGTGGGCGGGACCTGCTGGCGGAGGTGACGCCGCTCGAGGCCGCGACCGCGGAGGAGATGGTGACGCTGCGGCGGCGGCTCCGGGTGCGGCTCGAGGCCTTCCCGCAGCACCTCAAGTTCGCGCCGGACCGGCTGCCGGTGGCGCTCGAAGCCGCCGAATCGGACCTGCTCTGGGACGCCAACGCCGACCGCTGCCTGTCCTGCGGCCGCTGCAACCTGGTCTGCCCGACCTGCACCTGTTTCGACGTCTCCGACACCGCACCGCTCGACGGGCGGACCGGCGTTCGCGTGCGGACCTGGTCCGGCTGCCAGGTCACCGGTTTCTCGCGCGTCGCAGGCGGGCACGACTTCCGCCCCGGCCGGGCCCAGCAACTCCGCTACCGGATCTTCAGGAAGGGCAAGTACATGCCCGAGCGCTACGGGATGGTCGGCTGCACCGGCTGCGGCCGCTGCCCGCACCACTGCCCGACGCGGATCTCGATCCGGGAGATCTTCCGCCAGGTGGGAGGGACGGCGTGATGGCCCAGCACCGGATGATCCCCGAACCCTGCCGGATCTACGAGGCGATGCAGCAGTCGCCGCGCGAGGTCCACTTCGTCGTCGAGGCCCCGCGCGGCGAGCCGTTCCGGCCCGAGCCGGGCCAGTTCGTGATGATCTCGATCCCGGGGATCGGCGAGGCGCCGATCTCCCTGGCCGCCCTGCCCGGCGAAGGGGCCGCCGACGGCACGTTCGAGATGCTCATCCGACGGGCCGGTCGCCTGACCAATCTGATCACGCGCTTGAAACCGGGCGACACGATGTACGTCCGTGGACCGTTCGGGCGACGGGTGACCTGGGAGAAGTTCGAGGGCTCGAACCTGATCCTCATCGCCGGCGGCCTCGGCCTGGCCCCGCTGCGGCCCTTCGTGCAGCGCTCGCTGCTGCACCGCGAGCTGTTCCGCCGCATCGACATCCTGGTCGGCGCGCGCTCGCCCGAGGAGATCCTGTTCAAGGAAGACCTCGCCTCCTGGTCGGCGCGGCGCGACGACGTGCGGGTCCTGGTCTCGGTCGACGCTGCGCGCGACACCTGGACCGGGCGGATCGGCGTGATCACGACCCTCTTCGACGAGCTCGACGCCGACGTCGAGGACGCCTACGCGTTCATCTGCGGCCCCCCGGTGATGTACCGCCACTGCCTGCGCAAGCTGCTCGGGATGGGCCTCTACGAGAACCACCTCTGGATGACGCTCGAGCGGCGCATGAAGTGCGGCATCGGCCTGTGCGGTAACTGCCAGATGAACGGGCTGTACGTCTGCCAGGAGGGGCCGCTCTACAGCTACCGCGAGGTGCGGCACCTCAAGGAGGCCGTCTGATGGCCAGCCCCACCCCGACCCCCGCCCCGCGCGCGCTGCCCAAGGCCGCCTTCTTCTCTTTCGCTTCGTGTGAGGGCTGCCAGCTCCAGGTCCTTTCGATCGAGGACCAGCTCCTGACGCTGCTCGGCGCGATCGAGATCGTGAACTTCCGCGAAGCGATCGACGACCGGCGCGACGACTACGACATCGCCTTCATCGAGGGCTCGCTGGTCCGCCCGGAGGACATCGAGGAGATCCAGCAGATCCGCAAACGCGCCAAGATCCTGATCGCGATCGGGGCCTGCGCCTGCCTCGGTGGCGTGAACGCGATCCGCAACAAGTGCTCGCCGGCCAGCCTCGCGCGGGAGATCTACGGGGGGCGCCAGGACGGCGTCTTCAAGACCCTCTCCGAGGCCAGCCCGGTGCGGAGCGTGGTGCAGGTCGACTACGAGATCCGCGGCTGCCCGATCGACCGCGACGAGCTGCTCGAGGCGTTGCGCTCGCTGCTGGCGGGAACGGTCCCGTATGTCCCGCCCTTTGCCGTCTGCGTGCAGTGCACGATGCGCGGCACGCCGTGCATGCTCGAGCGCGGTCTCCCCTGCGTCGGCTCGGTCGCCCGCGCGGGATGCGAAGCGATCTGCCCGGCCTTCGGCGCGCCCTGCGAGGCCTGCCGCGGGATCCACGACAGCCCCAATTTCGAAGCGCTCGGCGAGGCCTTCTTCCGGCACGGTCTGCCGCGCTACGTCGCCGCCGAAAAGCTGCAGCTCTTCAACAACTACAGGGAGCTCAGGGAGCCATGGGAAAAAGCACTTCCATCTCCGTCCATCACGTGACGCGCGTCGAGGGCCACGGCAACATCGTCGTGGACCTCAAGGACGGGACGCTCACGCGCTGCGAACTCCAGATCGTCGAGTCGCCGCGGTTCTTCGAGGCCCTGCTGAAGGACCGCCCGCACGACGAGGCGCCCCGGATCACCTGCCGGATCTGCGGGATCTGCTCGGTCGGGCACGCCACGGCCGCGATCCACGCGGTCGAGGCGGCGCTCGGCATCGCACCCGGACCGAAGACGCGCGCGCTGCGCCGGCTCAACATGTGCGGCGAGTGGCTCCAGTCGCACGTGCTCCACGCCTACTTCCTCGTCGCTCCGGACCTGTTCCACGCGCCGTCCGTGATCCCGCTCGCCACGACACACCCCGAGATCGTGCGCCGCGCGCTGCGGCTGAAGGGCCTGGCGAACGAGATCTGCTACGCGATCAGCGGCCGGCACGTCATGCCGATCTCCTACCTGCCGGGCGGGATGGGGCACTGGCCGTCCGCGGCCGCGCTGGAAGTGCTCCACGCGCGCCTGGTGGCCGCGCGGGCCGACGTCGAGGCGACGGTCGAGCTGTTCGCCCCGATCGAGTGGCCGGACTTCTCGCAGGAGATCGAGGCCCTGGCCGCACTCGAGGAGGACGGCGCCTACCCGATGATGGGCGGCCCGATCCACTCCAGCCGGGGCCCCGTCTTCGCGCCCGGCGCCTACCGCGAGGCGAGCGTCGAACACATCGTGGAGCATTCGGCGGCGAAGCACACCCGCGGCGCCAACGGCGCGGTGCGGGTCGGGGCGCTGGCGCGGTACCAGCTGGCGCACGAGCGGCTCGGGCCCGCGGCCACGAAGGCCGCGGCGGCGCTGAAGCTGTCGCCGGCGACCCGGAACCCGTTCCACTACACGCCGGCCCAGGTCGTGGAGTCGGTGCAGGCCTTCGAGGAGGCGATCACGCTGACGGAACTCCTGCTCGGCGACCCGTCCCCGGAGGAGCGCGCCCCGGTCACCCGCCCGCGCGGCGGCGTCGGGGTGGGGCTGGCCGAGGTCCCGCGCGGGACGCTGATCCACGACTACGAGATCGGGTCGGACGGTCGGATCGTGCGGGCCAACTGCGTGATCCCCACCGGGCAGAACCTGGCGGCGATCGAGGCCGACATGCGGGCCTTCGTGCCCGCGCTGGTGACGAAGCCAAAGAACGAGATCACGCGGGCGATGGAGATGCTGGTGCGAGCGTACGATCCCTGCATCTCGTGCGCGGTGCACCTGCTCGACGTCAGCTTCGTCGGACAAGGCCACGACGGCGGGGCCGCCGGACCGGAGAGCCCCACGGCCGGCGGGCGCGGTTGACGCGGAGCGGGCCATGACGGCAGAGCCGGCGGTGACGGTCGTGGGAGCGGGCAATCCGCTGGTCGGTGACGACGGCGTGGGCGAGGCGGTTGCCGCGCGGCTGGCCGAGTTGTCGCTCCCCCCCGGCGCCCGCGTGCGCGTCGCCGGCGGCGACCCGCTGGTCGTGCTCGAGGAACTCGAGGCCGGCCGCAAGGTGCTGCTCGTCGACGCCGCGCAGTTCGACGGCGAGCCGGGCTCGGTCCGCTTCGTGCGCCTCGACCGCCCCGGCTGGCCGGAGCCGGCGGCAGCGCTCTCCCTGCACGGATTCGACCTCGCGACCGTGTTCCAGCTCGGCCGCGCGCTGGACCTGCCGCTGCGGAATGCCTGGGTGATGGCGGTCCGCCCGGCCACGATCGAGGCGGGCCGGGGGCTGTCGCCGGCCCTCACCCGCGTCCTTCCCCGCCTGGTGGCCGGAGCCCACCGGGCGACGCTGCGCATGCTTTCGGGGCTCGCCCCGGGAGGAGAGTGACGGATGATCGAGGAACTGAAGAGAACGAGCTTCTTCGCCGGCTTCGACGAGCAGGCGCTCGCCGACATCGGCACCTTTTCCCGCAAGCTCGTCTTCGAGCCGGGCCAGCGGGTGTTCGACCGCGAGGACGAGGGGCGCGAGGTCTTCCTGGTGCTCAAAGGCCGGGTCCGGCAGGGCTACGAGGTCTCGCCGGGAGCGGACGTCTTCTTCAACACGGCGGAGCCGGGCGCGCTGATCGGCCTCAATGCGCTGATCCCGCCGCGCGTGCACAACATGAAGGCGACGGCCTCGGAGAAGGCGGAGGTCCTGGCGATCGACGGCGACCGCCTGCTGGGCTACCTGGAGGTCAACCCGCGCTTCGGGTTCATCTTCATGGAACGGGTCGCCCGGGTGCTGATGCACCGCTTGAACAACTGCCGGCTGCAGGTGATCCACCTGATGCCACCGAAGGACGAGGACGGTCCGACCCTGCCCTGCTAGGCCCGGCTTCGCCTCGCGGGGCGCGGCAGCGCCGTCGCGCGGAAGGCTACGCCGGGCGGGCCCGGCTACGCGGAGGCCGCCTGGCCCTCGCCGGCGCGGCGCGCCGCGTCGTGCCGGCGCAACTGGCCGTAGAGGTGGCGCCCGAAGAACCGCCGCATCGCCGCCATCTTGGCCTCGCCCAGCGCGTAGCGGCGCCGGATGCGCTTCGGGACCAGCCAGCGCGACTCCCACGGCAGCATGACGAGCGAGACGTTGACGTTGGGGGCGACCGCGATCGGCAGCCCGGCCTTCATGCAGGCCTCGTACTGGGCGGCAAAGACCGGGATCATCTCTTCGGTGCGCGGCGGCGGCACTTTCTCGTAGTCGGTGCCGCAGAGCGGACGGAAGACGCAGACCGTCGGGATCGCACCGACCGAGGTGATCCACTGGATCGCCTTGATCGACGAGGCGGGGGGCTCGATGCCGGCGATGATCTCGCCGTTGCTGACCCAGGGATCGAACGAGAGCCCGGCGCTTTTCGCGAGCCTGGCGTTGTACTCGACCGCGTCGAGGTATCGCTTGAGGCCGTACCGCTCCGCCTTGCCGGGGCAGGTCTCCACGAAGATCTCGGGGTCGTAGATCTCGAAGCAGAACGAGACGCGGTTGACGCCCAGCTTCTTCAGCCTGTCGTAGCGCGAGAGGTCCGAGTGCGGCGGCGTCTGCACGCCGATCATCACGCCGGTCGCCTGCTTCACCGCGCGGATGTACGGCTCGAGGATGTCGAGGTAGGTCTCGCCCTCGTAGTGCCCGGTATTGAAATCGATGTAGGTGATGTCCGACTCGTCGCGAGCCGCGGCGGCGACCTCGACCACCTCGGCGACTTTCTTGTCGTCGGCGTCGTCGGCCCCGAGGTTGAGCCCGACCGAGCAGAACTTGCAGTTGGTCCGGTCGGCGCCCGTCCAGTACTCGCAGACCTTCGCCGGGTAGACCCCGAGATAGGTCCCCTGCAGCGTGCCGACGGCGGTCATCGGCTTGCCGCTGGTGGTCTTCCGGTCGTACCAGGTGGGGCGCGGCGCAAGCTTGACCTCGGCGATCGGCTCCCGGTCGCGGTCGATCCAGACTGTCCCGTCCTCGCGCCGGCGCACCACGTACGGCGAGTGCCTGACGAACGGCTCCACCACCGGGACGTTGGTCCAGATGTTGTCGGGCAGGATGACCTCGAGCCCCGAGCCGAGCCCGGCGCGGGTCCGGAGAATCGGCCGTCCGCCCTCGTCCTTGACCTTGAGCGAGTCGTCGATGTGCGCGCCCCGGCAGTAGAGCTCGAGCTTGAGCAGCCCGGGGTTGTTCCGGATGTCGGTCTCCATCGCCTGCCCCTTCCGGCAAGAGATACGGTGAAACGCCTACGGGAACCAGTAGAGGATCAGGACGACGGCCGCCCCGTAGAACACGACGTTGACCAGCAGCGGGGTGTCGGCCAGCACCTCGCGCGCCGGGCGTCCTCCCTCGCCGCGGATGTGGACCAGGTAGAAGTAGCGGAAAATCCCGTACAGGACGAACGGAATCGTGAAGCCCAGCCGGTGGGTGCCGAGCCGGGCCGCGACCTCTTCGGAGAGGGCGTAGAAGATGTAGGAGATCAGCGTCGCCGCCGTGACCACAGCGATCATCTGGTCGAGAAACGAGACGGTGTAGTTGGCCAGCACCGCCCGGTGGGCGACCGCCCCCTCCTGCAGCAAGGTCAGCTCCTGCCGACGCTTGCAGAAGCCGAGGAACAGCGCCAGGAGCGAAGTGCAAAGGAGCAGCCAGCTCGAGAAGTGGACCTGGATCGCGACCGCCCCGCCGACCGCCCGCAGGGCGTAGCCGGAGGCCAGGACCATGACGTCGATGATGACGAGCCGCTTCAGTCCGAAGCAGTAGGCGTAGGACAGCCCGGCGTAGAGCAGGACCACAGCCAGGAAGCGGGGGCCGAGCGAGAGCGCCAGCGCCACCGCGAGGGCGAACAGCGCGAGGGCGAGCCCCGCCGCCAGCCCCACCGGAACCTGCCCCGAGGCGATCGGGCGCCGCTTCTTGTGCGGGTGCAGGCGGTCCTGCTCGCGGTCCATGATGTCGTTGGTCAGGTAGATCGACGACGAGACCGCGCAGAATACGAAGAACGCCAGCAGCGCGAGCAGCAGCGAGCGGCGGTCGAAGAGGTGCTGCGAGAAGACGAGCGCTCCGAAGACGAAGATGTTCTTCGTCCACTGGTGCGGGCGAAGGGAACGCACCAGGCCGGGGAGCAGCCTCCCCGGTCCTGCCTCAGACTCCGGGCTCACCCACTCGCCCTTCCGCGTCCGGGTCCGCGTCCGTCGGGTCATCCGGCGCCCGGGATCGGCCGCCCGCCGGGCGGGCCCCGGAGATCTCCTCCCGCTCGTGCAGCGTCTTCAGCGCGATCACCTCGAAGGTGCGCTCGCCGGACGGCACGCGGACCGTCACCTCCTCGCCCGGGCGCCGGTTCAGGAGCGCGCGGCCGATCGGCGACGAGACGGAGATCCGGCCCAGCGAGGCGTCCCCGTCGTCCCCCAGGACCAGCTCGTAGACCAGCTCCTCCCCGGTGTCGAGTTCGCGCATCGTGACGATCGAGCCGAAGGCTGCCCGATCGCGGGGGATCTGGTCGAGACGCACGGTCGAAAGCTGGGATCGGCGCTGGTTGAGGTGGGCGATCCGGGCCTGGACATAGCGCTGGCGGTCGAGGGCGGCGTGGTACTCCGCGTTCTCGCGCAGGTCGCCCAGCGCGGTGGCCCGGGCGATCTCCTTGGGGAGCTCGATTCGCAGCTCGCGGTCGAGCAGCTTCAGCTCGGCCTCGATCTTGTCCTGGATGTGGCGCATCGGGGAAAAACCGCTCCTTGGGCAACGACCGGGCAGTCTAGCGTGGATCGCGCGTTCGGCCATCCGGGGAGCCCGGAAGGGCCTCCGGGGTCAAAAAAATGGGGGAGACCGGCTGGGTCCGGCCTCCCCGAGTTAGGGGGTCATGAAGCGTCCACCGTTGAATTTAGGTCCCGAATCGGACCGTGCAACGGGGTGCCGGCGTGCGGGGCGAATCAGCCGGCGGAGGGGACCGGCCGGCGGCGGGGACCGGCCGAAGCCGGCGGTGGCAAGCCGGGTTTGCGGGCAAGAGAAAATAACTGTAATAAATCTCCATAACCTGCCCGGCTCCGGGGGTTCATCGCCTTCTTGCCGGTCAACGGATCGGAGTCCAGCATGTGAGGGGGTTCCGAGGAGGTTTCCGGCCGTGACGTTCAGCCCAAAACTGCTGGTCCTCGTGGGGGTGCTGGTCGCGTCCATGGTGTTTCTCATGGCCCGGACGGTCGGCGGCACCAAGGAAGAGAAGCTCTACTACCTCGAAGTGGACGAGTACCTGTCGAAGCCGACCGACAGCCCGGTTCGCCTGGCCGGGTTCGTCGTCGACGACTCGATCGGAAAGGATCCGGCCGGCCTCGCGGTGAGGTTCCAGATTCGCGGGAACGGCGGGGTCAAGGCGATTCCGGTCTTTTTCGACTCCCGGACCGCCGGCGGCCGCATCCCCGACACGTTCGTCGACGGCTCGCAGGTCGTCGTCTCGGGCCAGATGGGCAAGGACGGCGTGTTCCAGGCCAAGCAGCTGCTCGCCAAGTGCCCCTCGAAGTACGAAGCCGCCGACCCCAGCAGCACGCCCGCCCGCCCCGGCGCCTAGCCGGGCCCCCGAACCTCCGCGCGGCGCCGGCAGCGTGTCGGGGCGCGCGGGCCGGGGTATTCTTCCGCGCCCTATCGCCGGAGTGATCGGATGCCCGCCCTCGGACAGGCTGCCCTTCTCGTCTCGCTGATCGTCTCGGTCTGGGTCCTCTTCGCGGCCGGGCTCGGGGTGCTGACCCGCTCCCCGGGTCTCGTCCGGAGCGCCGCGCGCGGCATCGTCGCAACCGCGGTGCTGGTCTCGCTCTCGACCGGCGTCCTGCTGCTCGCGCTGCTCACCGACCAGTTCGTGATCCGCTACGTCTCGGAGTATTCCAGCCGCGAGCAGCCTTTCATGTACAAGCTGTCCGCGCTGTGGGGCGGCCAGGACGGCTCGCTCCTGCTCTGGTGCTTTCTGCTCGCGGTCTTCTCCGCGATCGTCGTCTTCACGCTCGGCGAGGGCGCCGCAGGACCTGATGCCGTGGGTCTACGCCACCCTCGCCGGCGTGCTGACGTTCTTCATCACGGTCACGGCCTTCGTCGCCAACCCGTTCCGCACCTTCCCGGCGATGGAGGTCCCGGCCAACGGGGTCGGGCTGAACCCGCTGCTCCAGAACCCCTGGATGGTGATCCACCCCCCGACGCTCTACTTCGGCTACGTCGGGGCGACGATCCCCTTCGCCTTCGCGGTCGCGGCCCTGTTCGCCGGCCGGCTCGACAACGCCTGGGTCCGGGCGACGCGACGCTGGACGCTGTTCACCTTCGCCTTCCTCTCGATCGGGATCTGGCTCGGGGCCTACTGGGCCTATCTCGAGCTGGGCTGGGGCGGCTTCTGGGCCTGGGACCCGGTCGAGAACGCGAGCTTCCTCCCCTGGCTGACGCTGACCGCCTACCTGCACTCGGTGATCATCCAGGAGCGCAAGGGTCTGTTCCGGGTCTGGAGCTTCCTGCTGGTGATCCTCACGCTCGTGATGGTCGTCTACGGGACCTTCATCACCCGCTCGGGGATCATCCAGTCGGTGCACGCCTTCCAGCGCTCGAACATCGGCTACTGGTTCATGCTCTTCCTCGGCACCGGCTCGGCCTTCGCGATCGCGCTGCTCATCGCACGGCTGCCGAAGCTCAAGGCCAAGGCGCCGCTCGACTCGTTCTGGTCGCGCGAAGGGACCTTCCTGTTCGCGAACATCGCGCTCGTCGGCCTGACGCTGATGATCTTCGTGCTGACGATGTGGCCGGTCTTCTCCGAGCTGTTCACCGGCCAGCAGGTGACCAAGGAGCCGATCCAGTTCACCGAGGCGACACGCCCCTTCTTCCTGCTGCTGCTCTTCCTGATGGGGACCGGCCCGCTGGTCGGCTGGCGGATCAAGAACGGCGCGGAGTTGGGGCGCGCGTTCCTCTTCCCGGCCGCGGCGGGCCTCGCCACCGGGGTCGCCTGCTTCGTCGGCGGGGCGCGTGAGCCGTGGTCGCTGGCCTATTTCGTCGTCTCCGTCTTCGTGCTCGGAGCAGTCGTGCAGCAGGCCGTCCAGGACATCGCCGAGCGCCGGCGCACGACCGGCGAGGGGTTCTTCCCGGCGCTGTTCCGGCAGGTGGCGAGTCACAAGCGCCGCTACGGCGGCTACCTCGTGCACATCGGCGTGGCGGTCATGGCGATCGGCATCGCCGGCTCGTCGGCCTACAAGAAGGACCAGACCTTCGAGGCGCTGGCCCCGGGCCAGTCGGTCGAGATCGACGGCTACCGCATCACCTATGAGGGGTTCGACATCGTCAACCGCCCCGAGTACGACGCCGCGATCATGCGGCTGGGCGTGCAGCGCCCCGGCTCGGACACGGTCGAGCACGTCACGCCGCAGCGCCGGATCTACAAGCGCACCGAGCAGCCCACGACCGAAGTCGCGATCCTGCCGACGCTCGTCCCGCGCGGCCTGTCGCAGCTCGGGCGCGTCGGTGAGGACTTCTACGTGATCGCGGTCAACCTCGAGGTGGCGAGCGGGCGCGGGACCTTCGAGGTGATCGTCCACCCGCTGATCAACTTCCTGTGGCTCGGCGGCCTGCTCCTGGCCCTCGGCTGCGTCGTGTCCGGCTGGCCGCAGCGGCGCGACGAGTGCGAGTGGATCGGCGAACCGGCCGCCGCCGCGGCCTGACGGCGCGCGACCGGAATCGAGGGAGACGATGCTCAAGCTGCTGCTCCTGATCGGCGTCCTGATGGGCCTCGCGGCGGCGTACGTCCTGCCGCCCGCGTTCCGCGAGATGGAAGGTCCGGTCCCGGCGCCCCCCCCACCGTCCGGCGGAGACGAGCCGGAGTGAGTGCCGCCCCCGGCATCGCGCTCGAGTTCCGGTCCGCCGGCCGGCGCTTCGGCGCGGTGGTGGCCCTGGCGGAAGCCACGCTGACGGTCGCCCCCGGGGAGGCGCTGCTGGTCCTCGGACCGAACGGCGCCGGCAAGTCCACGCTGCTGCGCCTCGCCGCCGGGCTGACCCGCCCGACCTCCGGCAACGGTGCTGGTCGACGGGATCGACCTCGAGGGACGAAGGCGGCGCGGGCGCGCGCGGCCGATCGGTTTCCTCGGCCACCGCTCGTTCCTCTACGACCACCTGACCGCCCGCGAGAACCTCGAGCTCTACGCGCGGCTCTACGGCGTGCCCGGCGACACCGGGACGCTGGCCGAGCACTGGCTCGAGAAGATCGGGCTGGCCCGCGCCGCGCACCGCCCGGTGCGCGGCTTCTCGCGCGGGATGATGCAGCGCCTGGCGCTGGCCCGCGCGCTGCAGCACGCCCCGCGCCTCGTGCTGCTCGACGAGCCGACGACCGGCCTCGACCCGGAGGGTCGGGCGCGGCTCGACGCGCTACTGGCGAGCAGCGCGCGCGCGGCGTCGACGCTGGCGATGATCAGCCACCGCGCCGAGGCGGCGCTGCCGCTGGCCGACCGGGTGCTGGTGCTGAATCGCGGGCGGATCGCCGCCCTGGGCGCGGCCGCGACCACGATGCGGCCGGCTGGACCGCGCTGGTCGCGGCGCCGCGGACGGCCGCGTGAGCGGCCGCGGCAATTGTCGCGTGAGCGGCACCGGAGAAGCCGCGTGAGCGGCGTCGCGCGCGCGAGTGCGGCGCTGTTCGTCGCCGACCTGCGCCGCGAGCTGCGGACGGGCGAGGCGCTCGTCCCGATGCTGATGTTCGCGATGATCGTGCTGGTCGTCGCAGGCGTCACCTTCAATCTCCCCGAGCTGGGGCCCGACGACCGGCGCCGCCTGGCGCCCGGCATCCTCTGGACCGCGATCGCCTTCGCGATGCTGGTCGGGCAGGCGCGGGCGCTGCTGGTCGACCGCGACGAGGAGCGCTGGCAGGGGCTGCTGCTCTCGCCGCTCGACCGCACCGCGCTCTTCGCGGTCAAGTGGTTCGAGGGGCTGCTGCTGGGGCTCGCGGTCGAAGCGCTGCTCGTCCCGCTGACGATCGTCTTCTTCGACCTGCCGCCGGGGATCCGCTGGGAACAGCTCGCGCTGGCCCTGCTGGCGGGCACGGGCGGGCTGGCCGCGCTGGGCACCCTGCTCGGAAGCCTGACGACGAGCCTCGGGCGCGGCGAAGCGATGCTGTCGATCCTCGTCCTGCCGGTCGCGTCGCCGATCCTGATCGCCGGGTCGATGACGACCGCCACGCTGCTGGCCGGCGGTACGCTCGCGGGCGCCGCCCCGTGGCCGGCGGTCCTGGTGGCGACGCTGGGGCTCAACCTGGCGCTGGGCGCCATCCTGTTCGAATCGGTCCTCGTCGAGTAGCGGCGGGAACACGGGAGATCGCACGATGTTCGACGACAAGTCCGTCCCGCTCGGCCGGCCGGCCGCGATCCTCAGCGGGGGGCTGTTCCTCGCCGGGGCGCTGCTCCTGCTGTGGGGCGCGATGCTGTACGCCCCGACCGAGAGGGTGATGGGCGACGTGCAGCGGATCTTCTACTTCCACGTGCCGGCGGCGGCGAACGCGATGCTGGCCTTCGTGCTGTCCGGCGTCGCCGGGATCGCGTACCTGGCGACCCGGCGTTCGGGCTGGGACGAGATCGGCCGGGCCGCGGTCGAGACCGGGACGCTCTGGGCCACGATCGTGCTGATCACCGGCCCGATCTGGGCCCGGTCGGCGTGGGGCACCTGGTGGACCTGGGAGCCGCGCCTGACGACCTCGCTGATCACCTGGCTGATCTTCCTCGGCGCGATGCTGGTCCGGAAGGTCTCGCACAACGCCGAGCAGGCCGCCCGGCTGGCCTCGGTGATCGCGATCGTCGGGGTGCTCAACCTGCCCGTCGTCTACCTGTCGGTCCACTGGTGGCGCGGGAACCACCCGGTGATCTTCAAGCGCGGCGCGGAGGGGGCCCTGGCCCCCGAGATGTGGACCGCCTTCGTCTGCGGAATGATCGGCGTCACGCTGATGCACGTCGCGCTGCTCTACGCAGCCTGGCGAACGGCGCAGCTCGAGGACGCGGTCTCGGCGCGCGAGCGGCTGATGGAGCACGAGGAGAACGCACGATGAGCACCACGATGATGTTCTGGGGCTATGCCGCCGGGTTCGCGCTGATCGCGCTCTTCGTCGGACGCCTGGTGGCGAAGAACGCCGGGCTCGCCCGGCGGATCGATTCGCTGCACCGCTGAACCCGTGGGCGGATTCGCGCTCGAGCGGCAGGTCGCGGTCGAGGCCGTCTCGCGGGCCGCGCAGCTCGCGGCGGCGGTGCGGGCCGAGCGGGTCGATCCCGCCACGCTCGAGAAAGCCGACCGCAGCCCGGTCACGATCGCGGACTTCGGGTCGCAGGCGCTGCTCTGCCAGCGGCTGCGCAAGGCCTTCCCGGGCGACGCGATCGTCGGCGAGGAGGACGCCGACGCCTTGCGTGCTCCGGGGGGCGCCGCGATGCTCGCCGCGGTAACCGACCAGGTGCGGCGGCTGCTCCCCGGCGCGAGCCCGGGCGACGTCTGCGACTGGATCGATGCCGGCGGCGGTGCGGTCGCGCCGCGCTTCTGGACGCTCGACCCGATCGACGGCACGAAGGGCTTCCTGCGCAGCGACCAGTACGCGATCGCGCTCGCGCTGGTCGTCGACGGGCGGGTCGAGGTGGCGGCACTCGCCTGCCCCGCCCTTCCACTGGCGGCAGACGACCCGGACGCGCCGGTGGGCGCGCTCTTCGTCGCGGTCCACGGGCAGGGGGCGACGATGGCTCCGCTCGCCGCCGGCGGCTCTGGCGGAGGTGTCCCGATCCGCGTCGCGCGCGACGCCGCCGGCCCGGCGTTGCGCTTCGCCGAAAGCGTCGAGGCCGCTCACAGCGACCAGGCCCGGCACGCGGTCGTGGCGCGCGCGATCGGCATCAGCGCGGCCCCGCTGCGGATGGACAGCCAGGCCAAGTACGGGGCACTCGCGCGCGGCGACGCCGCGCTCTACCTGCGGCTTCCGTCGCCGCGTTCCCCCGATTACCGCGAGAAGATCTGGGACCACGCCGCCGGGTCGCTGATCGTCGAGGAAGCCGGCGGACGCGTGACCGACGCCGACGGGCGGCCGCTCGAGTTCGGCGGTGGGCGCGCGATGGAGCGGAACCGCGGAGTGATCGTCAGCAACGGCCTGCTGCACGAGCGCGTGCTGGCGGCCCTGGCGGGCGACGGCATGGACCAGCGTCCCGGGCCGGCGGCGCGGTGACTTCAGGCAGGAGGCATGGGACCGTGCCCGGCCCCGTACGGGCAGCAGCGTGCCGCGCCTGACGAGTCGTCGCGCGCGAGCGTGAGGGGTGTCCCGCACCGGCTGCGACGGAACGCCCGCTCCACGGGAGCATCGAGCCGAGTGCGCCGTCGAGAGGAAACGAAGATCGGCGTCAGGACGAGTTCGAAGCGCCGGGCGCACGGCCCCTGCGGCTCAGGTCGAAGAGGGCGAGGAGCAGCAGGAGGGCCGTGCCGGCCGAGTACTGCAGGGCCGGCGGTGGAGGGCCCTGGGACTGCAGCAGGTAGAGGAGACCGCCGAACAGCAGCAGCGTCCCCGTGATCCCGACGACCCAGCGGGCGTAGCGCTCGACGGTCCGATCCGGGCCCTCGACCGCTTGGGGGCGGATCCCGCAGACCATGAGGGGCAGCGCAAGGACGAAGTAATGCATCCACGCCAGGCGAAAGCCGAGGAGCGGGATGGCGAGCCCGACGGCCGCGATGATGAGTTCGGTCCGGTACTCGTGCTCCGGCCCCCTTTGCGCTTCGACTGCGTCGCCGGCAGCCGCCCGCGCCGTGCGCCGCGCGCCGAGCCAGATCGCCAGCGCCGCGGCCCCGCTGAGCCCGGCCGTCAGCACCAGGGACAGATCCGGAAGGCCGCGCTCCATCAGAATGCGGACGAGGCCGAAGTTCCCGGATTGCGTCGCGAGATTGCTCTCGGCCTCGATCCGCGTCAGCGCTGCCAGCCAGTCGAGCCACGGCCGAGCGGAGCCGAAGTAGATCCACGACAGGCCGATGGCGAGCACCGAGCCCAGCGCCAAACCGGCTCCGTGCCAGAGCAGCCTCGCCCAGCGCCGGCCCACGAGCCACGAGAAGAGCAGCAGGACGACGACGAGAACCGTGTTCGGCTTGAAGAACAGCAGCAGTCCGAGCACGGCGCCGGCGGTCATCTCGCGCCACGGCTTGGAGCTGCGGAGGATTCCGAATGCGAGCGCGATCCCACCGAGTTCGAGCCGGCTCACGTTGCCGACGAGTATGTCGGACAAGGCCGGTCGAAAACCCAGAAGGACCGCCAGCAGCATCAGGAAGGTCGGCCCGGGACCGTAGCCGAGCGCTCGAGCGAAGAAGACGACCGCGCCGGCCAGCAGGGCGAGGCAAACGACCTGGAATCGAGAGTAGTCCCGGTCGTAGTCGCCGCTGGACGCCCAGCCGAAGCACACGTAAAGGAACGGCGTCGAGAAATTCTCGAAGACCTCCCTTGCCCCGGCCGCACTCGAGAGGCGCCTGCTGCCCCCGGGTACCGCCGCGATCCCGGCCCCGATGCGGGTCAGCTCGCGGCGGCCTTCGAGGGAGTAGATGTTCGTCACGCCCGCCTCATCGACCGCCCGCCCCACGAGCCAGAATTGATAGAAGTCGATCCCGGCCGCTCGGTCGTGGTTCTCGTGCCAGGTGTGGCTGAGCGCGACGAGCAGCAGGATCAACCCGATCAACGGCGTCGGGTCGCCGACGGCGCGACGCCACAGCTCCCGCGCCGAGGAAAAGCGGGACGGGGAAGACGGGAAAAGCCTCACTGGTGCTCTCCCTTCGCGCGAGGCTTCGCAGTGTCCGCGGCCTCACGGACCGACGGGGCCCAGAATACAGCCTGGACCGCGTCAGAGGGAGTCCTCTCCCCCTCCCCCTGCCGATCGGGTCGTCCCGGAGTCACGCCGTTGGAGTACAATCCGCCCCGCGTCCCTCGGGCCGGAGGTCGGCCACGGCACCCGGGGCGGAACGGGCCGATGCGGGCGGTGGACTCCCAGGAGCTGGCCCATGCCCCACCTCTCCATGATCGTCCCCGTGTACAAGGCCGAGGAGTCGCTGCGCGAGCTCTGTCGCCGCTCGAAGGCGGCACTCGAGTCGATCACGGCAGACTACGAGATCCTCCTCGTCGAAGACTGCGGCGGGGACCGCTCGTGGGCGATCATCCACGAGTTGTCGGCCACCGACCCGCGCATCCGGGGGATTCAGCTCAGCCGCAACTTCGGCCAGCATGCGGCGACGATCTGCGGCTTCTCCAGGGCCCGAGGGGACTGGATCGTCACCATCGACGACGACCTCGAACATCCGCCCGAGGCGATTCCCGCGCTCTACGCGAAGGCCAGGGAGGGGTTCGTCCTCGTGTACGGGGTCTTCCCAGAACCGACTCACGCCTGGTGGCGCAATCTCACCTCCGGAATCGCCCGCAGGCTCTTCCGTCTCGCCATCCCGACCCTGAACTACGAATACAGCTCCTTCCGCGTCGTCCAGCGAAACATCGCCGAGGCCGTCACCGCTTTCGACTCTCCGTTTCCGTTCGTGGACGGATACCTGTCGTGGGTGACGAACAACTGCGCCAGCGTCGAAGTCGAGCATCGCAGCCGGGCCCATGGCGCAAGCAACTACACCTTCAAGAAACTGCTCTTCCACACGATCAACATCTTCGTGACTTTCTCCGACCTTCCCTTGAAACTCGCTTCATGGCTCGGGCTTTGCTCGTTCCTGATCGGCATGGTGTGGCTGCTCGTCATCGTCCTGCGCCGACTGCTTGGCGGCATCACCGTCAGCGGCTTCGCCTCGATCATGGCCTGCATCATCCTCTTCGGCGGCATCGAGCTCCTGATTCTCGGCATCTTCGGCGAGTACCTCGGCCGCATGAACTTCAAGTCGACGAAGAAACCCCTCTACCTCGTCTCCAGGGAAACCGGCCCCGCCCAGGATGAGAGCCGCTGATCATGGCCGAGATGCTGGTCTACGGGTCGCTCGAATTCGGTCGGGTCGTCAAGGACCTCGTGGGCCAGTGCGGTCACCGCTTCGCGGGCTACATCGACGACCACAACGGCGGTGACGAGGTCCTCGGCGGCTTGGCCCACGTCGTCGAGCACTTCCCGCCGGACCGCTACCAGGTCGCCATCGCGGTCGGTTACCGGGACCTCTCGGCGCGCTGGAACGTCTACCAGACGGTCCGCTCCAAGGGGTACAGGGTGCCGGCCCTCGTCCACCCGCGCGCGTACGTGCGCGACGCCGGCGGCGTCGGTGACGGTGCGCTGATCATGGCGGGATCCGTGGTCGATGTTCATGCAGTCATCGCTTCCCTCGTGGTGATCTGGCCCGGCGCGGTCGTCAACCACGACAGCGTGGTCCACGAAAACACGTTTCTCTCGCCGAACTCGACCGTCTGTGGCTGCGCGATCGTCGGGCGCGCCACCTTCGTCGGGGCCGGTGCGACGATCGTCGACCACGTGGAGGTCCCGCCCGGGTCGTTCATCAAGGCGAACGCCGTCTTCGGCGGCCGGACTGCCGCGTCCCGGGACCCGGCCGACCGATGACGCGAGTTGCCGTGATCCAGTCGAACTATCTGCCCTGGAAGGGGTACTTCGACATCATTCACGACGTCGACTGCTTCGTCTTCTACGATGATACCCAGTTCACCAAGAACGACTGGCGCAACCGCAACCTCATCAAGACCCCGAGCGGCACGAGCTGGCTCACGATCCCCGTCGGCACCGCGACGAACCGCCTGATCCGGGAGGTCGCCATCGTCGATCAGCGCTGGTCGACCAAGCACTGGAAATCGATCCGGCAGTACTATTCGCGGGCGCCCCATTTCGGAGCGTACGGGCCGTTCTTCGAGCACGCGCTGCTGGAGCGCTCCTGGCAGAATCTCTCGGAGCTGAACCAGTTCCTCGTCATTTCGATTGCGAAGAACTTCCTGGGCATCACGACGGAGTTCCGCGATTCGGTCGAGTTCCAGGCCCAGGGCAACAAGGCCGACCGCCTGCTCGACCTGCTGAGGCGGGCCGGCGCCGAGACCTACGTGAGCGGCCCCTCGGCCCGGGACTACATCGACGCGTCCCGGTTCGCCGAGGCGGGCGTTCGGCTGGTCTACAAGTCCTATGCCGGCTACCCGGAGTACCCGCAGGCGTATCCGCCGTTCACCCACGCCGTCTCCATCGTCGACCTGCTCTTCAACGTGGGCCCCGATGCCCCGTGGCACATCTGGGGCTGGCGAGACGATCCGCGCTCCGGGCCGGGAGAGAACTGAGTCATGCCGATGATCCCGTTCAACAAGCCCTACATGACCGGCACCGAACTGGACTGCATCCGCGAGGCCCACGAGAACGGCCACCTCTCCGGCGAGGGTCCGTTCACCAAGCGCTGCCACGCCTGGCTCGAGGAGCGGATCGGCTGTGACCGCGCGCTCCTCACCCATTCCTGCACCGCGGCCCTCGAGATGGCGGCCATCCTGGCGGAGATCGAGCCCGGCGACGAAGTGATCATGCCCTCGTTCACCTTCGTCTCCACGGCCAATGCCTTCGTGCTGCGGGGCGGGGTCCCGGTGTTCGTGGACATCCGTGACGACACGCTGAACATCGACGAGACCCTGATCGAGGCGGCGATCACGGGGCGGACCCGGGCGATCGTCGTCGTCCACTACGCCGGCGTGTCGTGCGACATGGACCCGATCATGGCGCTTGCACAGCAGCACGGCCTGCTCGTCGTCGAGGACGCGGCGCAGGGAATCATGTGCGCTTACAAGGGGAAGCCGCTGGGCAGCCTCGGGCAGCTGGCCGCCCTCAGCTTCCACGAGACCAAGAACATCATCTCCGGCGAGGGCGGCGCCCTCCTGATCAACGATTCCCGGTTCAGCGAGCGGGCCGAGATCATCAGGGAGAAGGGCACGAACCGCAGCCGGTTCTTCCGCGGCCAGGTGGACAAGTACACCTGGGTCGACATCGGCTCCTCGTATCTCCCGAGCGAGATCGTCGCAGCCTTCCTGTTCAGCCAGATGCAGCACGCGGAGAGCATCACGACGCGGCGGCTGGCGCTCTGGGAGAAGTACCACACGCGGGTCGCGGGCCTCGAGCAGGCCGGGAAGCTCAGGCGTCCGGTCATCCCCGACTACGCCCGGCACAATGCACACATGTACTACGTCCTCGCCCCCGATGCCGGAACCCGGACGAAGCTCCTCGAGCATCTCAGGGCGCGGGAGATCGGGGCGATCTTCCATTACATCCCGCTTCACAGCTCGCCGGCCGGCCGGCGATACGGCCGCACGAACGGCGAGCTGCCCGTGACCGATGCGGTCAGCGAGCGCCTGGTCCGGCTGCCGCTCTGGATCGGGCTCGAGGACGGCGTTCTCGACCAGATCTGCGGCCAGCTTGCCGCATTCTTCGAGTAGAGGGTTCGAGCCGTGACGAGGTCGGTCGGAGACGACGCGAACGGGCCGGAGTTCGCACCACGCGCCGCCGTGGCCCTGGCGATCGGCCTGACACTCGTACTCTGTCTGCCTTTCGTGCAGAAGGCTTTCCACATCGACGACCCGGCGTTTCTCAACCTGGCCGGGATGATCGGCTGGAATCCCCTGCACGCCACGCCGGTCGACTACGATTTCGGCGGTGGGGTGATCCCGCAGCTCCTGCCCTACGAGATCACGCACCCCCTGCTCGTCCCGTACTTCATCAAGATCGTCAAGGCGGTCTTCGGCGAGAGCGAGATCGCGCTCCACACCGCCTTCCTGGTCTTCCCGGTGATCGCGCTGGTCTCCCTCATCGCGCTGAGTGCCGCGCTCTTCCCGGGAGCCGGCTGGCTGCGCCTCGTCCTGGCGGGCTTCTTCGCCACGCTACCCGCGTTCATCGTGAACGCCCAAAACGTGATGACCGACGTCCCGGCCGTCGCCTTCCTGCTCCTCGCGCTGGCGGGTTTCGTCCGTGGGATCGAGCAGGACGCCCCGCGCATGCTCTGGCTGGGAAGCGTCGCGCTGACCCTGGCGATCTTCACGTCGTACCAGATCGGGATCTTCGTCCCGCTCGTCCTCCTGTACGCCCTGGCGCGCCGGCGGGCGACCGCGGCCACCGTCGCCGCCGCGCTGCTGCCGCTGCTCGTCCTCGCGGCCTGGCTGGTCGCGGTCTACGCCCTCTACGACATCTTCCCCTTGCTCAAGAGCAGGCTCGCCGACTCCCAGGCGAGCATCGGCGGCGAGCTGCGAAAGGGCCTGACGCCGTTGCTGATGCTCCATCGCAGCGTGTCGGTTCTCGCGTTCGTCGGCGCCTCCCTGGCCCTGGTGCTGCCGCTTCACTACGCGCTGCAGGGACGCCTCGTCCGCAGGGGCCTGCTCCGGTACCTGCTCCTGCTCGCGGTCTCCTATCCCCTCACGCTGGCGGTCGCTCGCTATCCGCTCGGCGCGCAGCTCGCCCTCTCGGCCTTCGTGGCGGCCGGCCTGCTGGCGCTCGTCACGCTGGCCGAGACGGCCCGGGCGGGCGCAAGAAGGCGGGGCGAATCGGCGCGCGAGGTCTTCCTGCTGGCGTGGATCGGCTGCGTGGTCGGCTACTGCGTCTTCCTGCTCCCGTTCAGCGCGGCGCGCTACCCCCTTCCCGCCTATCCCGCGATGCTGATCCTCCTGCTGAGCGACCCGGCGTGGAACGTCGCCACGCGCGGTCGACGCGCTGCTGTCGGTCTCGTGCTCTGCGGCGCCGCAGTGATGGCCCTCGCTTCGGCCTACTCGGACTACAGGTACGCGGAAACGTACCGGGAGTTCGCGAAGTCCGTGACGGCACTGCGCGCAACACGTCCTGCGGGCTCGAACGTCTGGTACGTCGGTGAGTGGGGGATGCACTACTACATGGAGCGGGCCGGCGCGCGCTACCTCCACGCCGACTCCACGGCTCCTGCGCGCGGAGACCTCGTGGTGATGCCGGAGATGCCGCGGTTCTGGGCTCCCTCGCCGGAGGTCCGGAGCCGCCTGGCGCCCGCGGGAGCCACACGCTACGCGTCGGCGCTCCCGCTACGGCTCTTCAACGCGCGGAGCCGCGCCGGGTTCTATGCCCAGTTCATCGGGATGCTGCCGTTCGCCTTCAGCCGTCAACCGGACGAGGTGTTCCAGATCTACGAGGTCGTCCGGTAGTCGCCCTGCCGCCTCAGCGCGCCAGCAGCGCCAGCTGCCGATCGATCTCGGCCGCCAGCGGGCTGCCCGCGGGTGCCCGCGCGCGCGCCGCGCGCCAGGCCTCGCGCGCCGCGTCCGGGCGCCCCATCCGGCGCTCCACGAAGCCGAGCAGGTACGGCGGCAGCGCCCGCTCCGGCGCGGCCGCTGCGAGCGAGCGGACCGCCGCCCGCGCCTCGGGCAGCGGCCCCTCCAGCACCAGCCGGATCGCCCGCTGGGCGGTTTCCTCGCTCCCGCCGGGCTCGAGCGCCGCGAGCGCGATCAGCTTCTCCTCCTCGACCCGCGCCAGTTCGGCCGTCGTCAGGTCGAGGCGCAACACCGCCTCCAGCTCGACGAGCGCCCGCGCGCTCTCCCCTTCGCGGTTGAGGAGCCGCGCCAGCCGGATCCGCGGGTCGGGCTGTTCCGGCGCCTCGGCGAGCGCCTCCGCGAACAGCGCGCGTGCCTCGGCGCCGCGCCCGGCCTGGGCCAGCGCCGCGGCGCGCTGGCCCTTCAGCAGCGGGCGGTAGGCGGCAAGCAGCGGCTGGGTCGCCAGGAGCGGGTCCTGCTGTGCGAGCGCGCCGTCGAGCATCGTCAGCGCGCGGTCGACCTCGCCCCGCGCCAGCAGGTGCTGCGAGAGGTTGAGCACGACCTTCAGGTTGCGCGGGACGACCTCGTGCGCTGCACCCCAGAGCGTGGCCTTGTCGCTCCAGTCGCGGTTGCGCAGGTCGCTGCGCACGATCCCGAGGCCGACCAGGAGTGCGAGCGCGCCCCACACCAGGCGCGCCGGGAGCCGCGGCCGCTCGAGCAGTCGGCCGACGGCCCACCCGGCGGCGAGGCAGAAGCCGATCGAGGGCAGGTACAGGAAGCGCTCCGCAGCGTTCGTGCCCAGCGTGATCACCAGGTTCGAGACAGGGAGGTAAGTCGCTGCCCCGAGGGTGAGCGCGGCGAGCAGGAGCCGCTCCCGCCTGACGAAGGCGAGGACGGCCGCGCCGAGCACCGCCAACGCGAGCGCCAGTCCGAGCCACGCGCCGGGCGGCATCGCGGTCGCGGCGAGCGGCAAGGCGTTGTACGAGTAGTCGGGCGCCAGCCGCGCCGGCCAGCAGAGCAGCCGGAGATAGAACGGAATGAAGGCCAGCGCCTGCAGCCGGCTCTCGACCGCCGGCAGCAGCGACAGCGGGTTGTCCACGGGGTCGATCGCGACGCGCTCGATCGTCCCGCCCAGGAGCGCCTGCTGAAGCCCGAACTTGAGCGCGACCACGGCCAGCATCCCCGCGTACTGCAGCGCGAGGAGTGACCCCGCCGACCCGGCCGCGGCAGCCGCCGCGCGCCCGCCGCGCCGCCGCGGCCCGCTCCCTTCCCTACGCCGCATGAGCGTGCCCGCGAGATCGATCAGCACGACGCACGGCAGGAGTGCGAGCGCGCTCTCCTTGCTCAGCACGCCGGCCAGGAAGCAGGCCAGCCCTCCGGCCGTGAGCTTCCGCCCGCGGCGCGGGTCTCCGGCCGCGGCCGCGCCGCGCGCCGCGAGCAGCAGCAGGTAGCCGGCGACGAATCCGCCGGCCGCCAGCAGGTCCTTGAGGCCGACCACCCCGGCCGTGACGTCGGCGTGGACCGGGTGCACGGCGAAGAGCAGCCCTCCGGCGAGGGCCGCCGCGGCGGTCGCACCGAGCCGCCGCGCGAGGTGGAAGACCCCGACCGAGATCCCGGCGTGGAGCGCAACGTTCGCCGCGTAAAAGGCGATCGGCGTGCCGAGGCCGAGGCGCCACAGCACCCAGTAGCAGAGCAGCACGACCGGGCGCCAGAAGCCGCTCGGCAGGTTGCTCCCCGCCGTGTAGTCGCTCGTGAGCAGCGCCGGCAGCGCCGAGACCGGACCGCGCACCAGGCGGTTGGCGAGGATGTCGACCTCGGCGTCGAGCGTCCAGCCGTTGGCGATCACGTTCGCCGTCGCAGCCAGGGCGGCCGCCCCGACGAGCAACGGAAAGAACGGCACGGCGCGGGCGCCGACGCGCAGGACCGGCGCGCCGTCGGCCCCCGTCTCGAACGCGATGGTCACGCGGCGCTCCTCGCTCGTGTCGCGCCGCCCGCGGCGTCGCGCCGGGGTGCGCACGGCGCGGTGTTGATACCCCGCTCGCCGGGCCGGGTCAACCGGGCGGGCACGGCACCGCCGAGCGGCGCCGCGGTCTGCCGTTGCAACCCGGCCTTCGGGGATGATCCGGGCTAGAATCGCTGCTCGGCCGACCGGGGGGCGTGCCGAGCGTGAGGGTACGGAGTGGACGCCGGCCGTCGAACGGAGCGGGAGCGCAGGCCCGGCGCCGGCCGGGAGCGCGTCGTCGTGCCCCACCGGGGACTCGTCGGGCCGGCCGACCGCGCGCGGCTGCTCGGCCAGCAGGGCACCGTCGTCTGGTTCACGGGACTGTCGGGATCCGGCAAGTCGACCGTCGCCCACGCGCTCGAGAAGCGGCTGCTCGACGCCGGCCGTGCGGCCTACGTCCTCGACGGCGACAACGTGCGCGACCGCCTGAACCGCGACCTCGGCTTCTCGGCCGCCGACCGCGAGGAGAACATCCGCCGCATTGGCGAGGTCGCCGCGCTGTTCGCCGACGCCGGCCTGATCGCGCTCGTCGCCTTCATCTCGCCCTACCGCGCCGACCGGCAGCGCGCCCGCGACGCAGCCGGCGGCGAGCGCTTCGTCGAGGTCTTCCTCGACACCCCGCTGGCCGTCTGCGAGGCGCGCGACCCGAAGGGCCTCTACCGCAAGGCCCGTGCCGGCGAACTGTCCGACTTCACCGGGATCTCCGCGCCCTACGAGCCGCCGGATGCGCCCGAGCTGGTGCTCGACACCGCGCAGCTCACTCTCGGCCAGTCGGTCGCCCGGGTGATCGAGCAGCTCGCCGGCCGCGGGCGGCTCGCCGTCCCGGCCGGCCCGGTCGACCCGGCCGACGACGCCGCGGATCGGACGCGGCCGTGAGCAGGAAACCGCCGCACCTCGAGCTGCTCGAGGCCGAGAGCATCCATATCATCCGCGAGGTCGCCGCCGAGTTCGAGAAGCCGGTGATGCTCTACTCGATCGGCAAGGATTCCGGGGTGATGGTCCGCCTGGCGCAGAAGGCCTTCTTCCCGGCGCCGGTCCCCTTCCCCCTGCTGCACGTCGACACCACGTGGAAATTCCGCGAGATGATCGAGTTCCGGGACCGCTTCTGCCGCGAGAACGGGCTCGACCTGATCGTCTACATCAACCGCGAGGCGCTGGCGCGCGGGATCAGCCCGATCGTGCACGGCAGCCAGGTCCACACCAACGAGATGAAGACCGTCGCGCTGAAGCAGGCGCTGGACCAGCACGGTTTCGACGCCGCCTTCGGCGGCGCGCGGCGCGATGAGGAGAAGAGCCGGGCCAAGGAGCGGGTCTTCTCGTTCCGCGACCGCGAGCACCAGTGGGACCCCAAGAACCAGCGCCCGGAGCTCTGGAACCTGTTCAACACGAAGCTGCGCAAGGGCGAGTCGATCCGCGTCTTCCCACTCTCCAACTGGACCGAGCTCGACGTCTGGCAGTACATCCTGGTCGAGGGGATCCCGGTCGTGCCGCTCTACTTCGCCAAGGAGCGGCCGATCGTCGAGCGCGACGGCGCGCTGATCATGGTCGACGACGACCGTCTGCCGCTGGCGCCCGGCGAGACGCCGCAGCCGATGATGGTCCGCTTCCGCACCCTGGGCTGCTACCCGCTGACCGGGGCGGTGCCGTCGACGGCGGACACGCTGCCGGCGATCATCGACGAGATGATCCGCACCCGCAGCTCGGAGCGGCAGGGGCGGGTGATCGACCACGACGAGACGGCCTCGATGGAGAAGAAGAAGCGGGAGGGCTACTTCTGAACACCGCCGGGACGGACACGAGATGATCGAGCGCGATCCGGCGCCGGGGGACGTGCTCGCCTTCCTCGAGAGCCACGGCCGCAAGGACCTGCTGCGCTTCATCACCTGCGGCAGCGTCGACGACGGCAAGAGCACGCTGATCGGCCGGCTGCTGTACGACGCCGGACTGGTCGCCGACGACCACCTCGCGGCCCTGGAGCGGGACAGCGCGCGGCACGGCCACGCCGGCGCGGGGAATCTCGACTTCGCCCTGCTGGTCGACGGCCTGGGCGCCGAGCGCGAGCAGGGGATCACGATCGACGTCGCCTACCGCTACTTCGCGACCGGGCGGCGCAAGTTCATTCTCGCCGACACCCCGGGCCACGAGCAGTACACCCGCAACATGGCCACCGGCGCCTCGACCGCCAACCTCGCTGTGATTCTCATCGACGCCGAGCAGGGCGTGCTGCCACAGACGCGCCGCCACAGCTTCATCGTCTCGCTGCTCGGGATCCGCCACATCGTCGTCGCCGTGAACAAGATGGACCTGGTCGGCTTCTCGCAGGCGGTCTTCGAGCGGGTACGCGCCGACTACGCCGACTTCGCCCAGCGGCTCGAGGTGCCGGACCTGCACTTCATCCCGGTCTCGGCGCTGGGCGGCGACAACGTGGTCCACCGCGGCGACTCGATGCCCTGGTACCAGGGGAGCCCGCTGCTCGACTACCTCGAGACGGTCCACGTCTCGAGCGACCGGAACCTGATCGACCTGCGCTTCCCGGTCCAGTACGTCACCCGCCCCGATCACCGCTTCCGCGGCTACTGCGGCACCCTGGCGTCGGGGGTCCTGCGGCGGGGCGACCAGGTGATCGCGCTCCCGTCGGGGAACCGCTCGCGGATCCGCTCGATCGTCACCTTCGACGGCGAACTCGAGGAGGCCCTGCCCCCCGCGGCGGTGACGGTCACGCTGGAGGACCAGCTCGACGTCGGGCGCGGCGACGTCCTGGTCCGCCCGGGCAACGTCCCGCGCAGCCAGCAGGCGTTCGAGGCGATGATCGTCTGGATGGCCGAGGAGGAGCTCGTCCCCGGGCGGCCCTACCTGTTGAAGCACGCCAGCGGGACGACCCAGGCCGCGGTCACGGCGCTGCGCTACAAGGTCAACGTCAACACGCTGCACCGTGAGCCGGCCGCGGCGTTGGAGCTGAACGAGATCGGCCGCGCGGCGGTGACGACGGCGCGCCCCCTGCTCTTCGACCCCTACAAGAAGAGCCGCGCGATGGGCGCCTTCATTCTCATCGACCGGTTGACGAACGCGACCGCCGGGGCCGGCATGCTGCTCGACGTCACCCCCGCCACGGCCGAGGCCGAAGGCAAGCGCATCCGCCCCACCCCGCGGCGCAGCGCGATCTCCCCCGAGGCCCGGGCCGAGCGCCTGGGACAGCGTCCCTTCACGCTCTGGCTGACCGGGCTGCCCCGCTCCGGCAAGTCGTCGATCGCCTACCGCCTCGAGCAGACGCTGTTCGAGCAGGGCTACTTCGCCTACGTGCTCGACGGCAGCAACGTCCGGCTGGGGATCAGCCACGACCTGACCTTCTCCGCGCTCGACCGGGCCGAGAACATCCGGCGCGCGGCCGAGATGGCGAAGCTCGCCGGCGACCTCGGCCTGATCACGATCGCCTCGTTCGTCGCGCCGTTCGAGGCCGATCGCGCGGCGGCGCGGCAGCTGGTCGGCGAGGGCGCGTTCGTCGAAGTCTTCTGCGACGCTCCGCTGGCGGTCTGCGAGGCGCGCGACACCACCGGCCTCTACGCCCGGGCACGGGCCGGCGAGATCAAGGACTTCAGCGGGATCAGCGCCCCCTACGAGCCGCCGACCCGGCCGGAGATCGTCGTCCCGACCGGCCAGATGTCGCTCGACGAGTGCTGCGAGACGATCCTCGCGCGGCTGCGCGAGCTGGGTTTCCTCCTCCCGCGCTGAGCGGGAGCGGACGAGGACGCTCGATGGCCGACGCTGCGCGCACGCCGCCCGCCTCCCCCCCGGTCGTCGTGACCGGGATGCACCGCTGCGGCACGACGATGCTGGTGCGCCTGCTGTCGGGACTCGGCGGCCACTTCGGCGCACGGACCGACCCCAACGCCGAGGACTACTTCTTCATGCGCCTCGACGAATGGGTGATGCGCCGCGCCGGCGGAGCCTGGGACTATCCCCTTCCGACGCTGCGGTACCTGCGCCACCCGCGTTTCTTCGACGACACCGCGGGGCTCCTGGCGCGGACGGTCGCCTCGCCGCGCTTTGCCGACTTCACGGGCGGGCACTCGCTCGATCCGGCCTCCGGCCCTTGGGGCTTCAAGGACCCGCGCGCCGTCTTCACCTTCCCGCTCTGGAGCCGGGTCTTCCCGGGTGCGAAGCTGGTCGTCATCCAGCGCAACGGGGTCGACGCGGCGCAGAGCCTCGCGACGCGCGAGGCCGCGCGCTGGAAGGGCGACCGTGAAGACGACGCCTATCTGCGGATCCGCCCGCTGATGGGGCGCTGGCAGGACGTGCTGAAGTCGACCGAGTCGTTCGAGAACTACCTCTTCTCCACGCGCTGCCTGGCGCTCGAGGACGCGTTCGATCTGTGGCAGGAGTACGTTACGGAGGCGGAGGCTCTGCTCGCCCGTTACGAGGGGCCGAAGCTGGCCGTCCGCTACGAGGCCCTGATCGCGGAGCCCGAGGCGCAGCTCGAGCGCATCACGCGTTTCTGCGGGCTCTCCGCGACGCCGGAGGCGATCCGCGAGGCCGCGCGGGGGATCGACCGCTCGCGGGCCTACGCCTTCCTCGGCCACGAACCGCTGGTCGGGTTCTACGAGCGGGTGCGGGGATCCCACGCGATGCAGGCGCTCGGCTACGGGGACATTCCCGGCGCCGTGCCGTCCCGCTGAAGCCGGCCCGGACCTTCACCGGGGGGCCGTTGCCCCCCGACGGGCCTCCCCGTACATTCAGATGAACCGGGGCGGGGACCCCGGGGCGCGCGCGCGCGGCCGCGCGGAAAGGCAGAGCGTGAGCACCTCGCCGGCCGGTCCGGCCGCCGCAGGAACTGCCGGGCCGCTCGTCATCGGCGGGCTCGGCGGCAGCGGCACGCGCCTCGTCGCGGAGATCGTCCAGGAGCTCGGCTGGTTCCTCGGCGAGGACCTCAACCAGGCCCGCGACAACCTCTGGTTCACGCTGCTGTTCAAGCGCCCGCGCTGGTACGCCGAGGCGATGGCCCGGAATTCGCAAGAGGTGAAGGTCGGGTTCCGGATCCTCGAGCGCGCGATGGTGGCGCGCGGCGAGCTCGGCTATGCGTCCTTCAGATTCCTGGGGCGGGCCGTGCGGGAGGCGTTGCTCGGCCGCCACGGTCAGACCCGCGCGTTCACGCCCGGCTGGCCGCTCGCGCAGTCCTCGCGGCTGGTCCTCGCGCTGCGCTTCGCGACCCCTCGCGCGGGCCCGTGGGGCTGGAAGGAACCCAACTCCCATGTCTACCTGCGCCCGCTGGCCGAGTACTGGCCCGACCTCAAGTTCATCTACGTCGCCCGCCACGGGCTCGACATGGCTTTCAGCCGCAACCAGACCCAGCTCCATCTGTGGGGTCCGCTGTACGGCGTGCAGCCGTCCGCGGCGCCGGGGGTGCCCCAGCCGCAGGCGATGCTCGACTACTGGATCAAGGCCGCCGAGCGCGCCACGGCCGACGGCGAGCGCCTGCTGGGCAGGCGCTTCATGGTCCTCAACTACGACGCGCTGGCGGCGACTCCCGACCGGGTCCTGCCCGGGCTGATCGACTTCCTGGAGCTCGACCCGCGCGGCCTGCCACTCGACCGGATCCGCGCGCTCGCGGTCCCTTCGGCCTCGAGCGGACGCTATCGCCAGCACGATCTCTCCACGTTCGACGAGCGCTCGATCGACGCCGTGCGGAGCATGGGCTGGGCCGTGGATTGAGCGGCCCCGCGTCGCGGCAGGCCCGCCTCGTCGCGCGCGAGGCCGGGGGCGTCGCGGCGGCCCACGTGGTCGGCGGTGGGATGCGTTACGTCGCCGCCGCCTTTGCCGCCCGCGTGATCGGCGCCGCCGGTTACGGCACCTACACGCTCGCCCTCACGATCACGGCGATCGCCAGCCTGGTGGCCGGGATGGGGCTGTCGCCGGGGGTCCTGCCCTTCCTGTCGCAGGCCCGCCGCGGCGGCGACCCGCGGGCGATCCGCGCCGTCGTCCGCGCGTCGCTGGCGCTCGCGCTCGGCCTGTCGGCGAGCCTCGCGCTGCTGCTCTTCGCGCTCGCGCCGCGGCTCTCCTCCGCGCTGTTCCACGACCCGGCCCTGGCGAGCGGTTTGCGGTCGCTCGCCGCGCTGGTCGTCCTGGCCGCGCTGCTGGCGACGATCGTCGCCAACCTGCAGGGCTTCCAGGCGGTCAAGGAGGCGGCCTGGACCGACTCCGTGATCGCGCTCGGGGTGACGGCCGCGGGAATGGCGTTGAGCTGGTCGGTCGGCTGGGGCTGGCGCGGCGTCGTAGGGTCGACGCTCGCGGGACCGGCGGCAGGGATCCTCGTCGGCGCGCTGCGGCTCGCGCGGCTGGCCCCGCGCACGCCGGGCCGACCCGCACCGGCGGCTGCGAACAGACCCGGCCTGCCGATCGGTCCCCTCGCCGCCTACTCCTGGCCGCTGATGGTCGGATCCCTGCTGTCGTTCTTGCTCGGCTTCATGGACCTGCTGCTGATGGGCGTCTTTCGCCCGGCGCGCGAGGTCGGCGTCTACGGCGTCGCTTCGCGGCTCGCGACCGGCGTCCTGCTGGCGCAGGAGAGCCTCGCGCCGATCTTCCAGGCCCGCCTGGCCGACCACTTCGTCGCCGGCGACGAAACCGGGATGCGTCACCTCTACGACCTGACCGCGCGCTGGGCGCTGTGGCCGGGGCTGGCTTCGGCCGCGGCGCTGATGCTCTGGGCGGAGGACTGGCTGGCCCTCTTCGGCCCGGAGTTCGTGGCCGGCGCCGCGCCGCTGATCGTGCTCGCGGCGGGCAAGGGGATCGCCGTCGCGGCCGGCCTCTCCGGGCGGTTCTTCGCGATCACCGGGCGGACCCGCCTCAACCTGGCCGACCTGGCGCTCGGGGTCGCACTCGGCGCCGCGCTCCAATGGGCCTGGATCCCGCGCTACGGCGCGCTCGGGGCCGCCGCCGCCAGCAGCGTCGCGCTGCTGGCGATCAAGCTGCTGCAGGTCACGCAGGTCTGGACGCTGTTCCGGATGCTCCCCTGGAACCGGAAGAGCCTCGTCCCGGTCGTCGGGATCGCGCTGCTTGCGCTCGCGGCCTTCCCGCTGCGGCACGCGGTCCCCGGACGCTGGGGCTGGCTCGTTCCCGCAGCGGCCTTCGGCCTGGCCTGCCTGGCGCTGTTCCTGGCGATCGGGGTCAGCGCCGACGACCGCGCGGTCTGGCGCGCGGTGCGCTCGGAGGTCGCCGGCCGTGCCATCATGAGTGGTTCCGTCCCGCGCGGACGGCCGCGAGGCTGAGCATGTCGGAGTGCCGAGTGTCGGTGGTGATTCCCGCCTGCAACGCTGCGTCGTACCTGGCCCGGTGCCTCGACGCGCTGGCCGAAGGAGACCCCGCCGGGTGCGAGATCATCGTGGTCGACGACGCCTCGCGCGACGAGACACCGTCCCTCGCGGCGGCGAAGGGCGCGCGGGTCGTTCGCCAGTCCGTCAACGGCGGCCCCTCGCGCGCACGCAACGCAGGCGCCCGCGAGGCGCGGGGCGAGATCCTCTACTTCGTCGACGCCGACGTCGTGGTCCACCCCGGCGCGATCGCGCGCGTGCTGGCGTTCCTCGACGCCCACCCCGAGGCAACGGCCGTCTTCGGCTCCTACGACGACCGGCCGGCGGTGCCGGGCACGGTCAGCCAGTACCGGAACCTGCTGCACCACTACACCCACCAGACCGGCCACCGCGAGGCCTCGACCTTCTGGTCCGGCTGCGGGGCGATCCGGCGCGAGGCCTTCCTCGCGGCCGGCGGGTTCGACGAACAGGGCCACCCGCGTTGCATCGAGGACATCGAGCTGGGCTACCGGCTGCGGCGCGCGGGGCACTCGATCGTGCTCGACCCGACCCTGCTCTGCATGCACCTCAAGCAGTGGACGATCCGCTCGATGGTGCTGACCGACGTCTTCTGCCGCGCAATCCCCTGGGCGCGCCTCAACCGCGCGCAGGGGAGCGCACCCGACGACCTGAACATCAAGCAGAGCCAGAAGCTGTCGGTGCTGCTGACCGGGCTGGCGCTGCTCTGCCTGCCGCTGGCCTTGCTCAGCCCGTGGTTCCTCGCAGGAGCGGTCGTCGCGGTGCTGCTGGTCGTCGCCCTGAACCGGCAGCTCTTCCGGTTCCTCTGCCGCGCGCGCGGGCCCTGGTTCGCGCTGCGCTGCATCCCGCTGCACCTGCTCTACTTCTTCTACTCCGGGGCCAGCTTCGCCTGGGTCCAGTTCGCGGGGCTGCTGGGGATCGTCCCCCGCGACTGGAACGAGGATCGTCCCCGCTGATCAGCGCAGGATGGCGGCGCAGCGCGGGGGTAGCGCCCGAGCGGCGCCGGTGCCCCGCTCGGCGGGCGCAGCCGGTGGCGCGGGGGAGATCGGCGCGTCCGGTTCGCGCACGATCGCGTAGGCCTCGACCTCTCCCGCGCGCGCCACGCTGCGGAACCGCTCCGGAAAGGCCTCGATCGTCCGCAGGATGCTCCGCCCGTACTTCTGCTCCTGGATCGGCGTGGTGACCAGGTAGGCGGCGTGGCTGTCGAGGATCGCCTGCAGCGTGTCCTCCGGCGCACGGAAGCGCGGCAGCGGCGCGGCCGGAACGCCGGCCAGCCAGAAGAGCACGCCGTCGGGCGCCGAGATCACCGCGTCGCGCGGCCCGACCCGCGCCGCGAGACCGCAGGAGATCGCCAGGAAGTCGTTCCACCAGGGCGCGTAGCGCCCGTGGAGCCGGTCGTTGATCAGCGGGAAGGAGAAGGTCACGGCCAGGTTGGCGACGATCGTCAGCGCGAGCACGGCGTTCCCGGCCCGCGCGAGACGGCGCCCGCCGTCCCGCTCCGCGTCCCGGGCCCCCCCGCGGGAGAGCCGGCGCCCCGCCGCGACGACGCCGTCCCAGGCGTAGGCCAGGAGCAACGGGATGATCGGCATCACGAGCCGGAATCCCCCGCCAACCCACATCAGGAGCAGCGCACCGTAGAACGGGACGTAGAAGTCCTGGACCTCGCGCCGGCGAAACAGTCCTCGCGCCAGTCCGAGCAGCACCAGCGCGGCGGCGGCAGCGCAGACCGTAACGAAGGCGAGACCGATCGCGCGGCCGACGCCCGGTCCGAGACGCGCCGCCTGCCGCGGCATCGGCGTGTTCGCGAGCCGCTCGCTGAGGTCCCACGCGTTGTAGAACGGCCGCATCACCAGGCTGGGCCGCGCGGGCCCGCCTCCCCCGCCCTGGCGTTCCTTCGCGGTCCCCAGGTTCAGGAACTCCCAGAGGTAGCTCCGCTGCCCGACCCGGTCCTGGCTCAGCACGATCAGCGGCCAGGCCCCGGTCAGCGCGAGCGCCACGAGACCGAGGACGGCCAGCCGCTCGACCCGCCGCCGGAGCGACAGGGCCGGCAGGTGGCCGAGGAGGGCGTACGCGCCGACCGTCGGCAGCAGCACGATGCCCGCGATGCGGGTGAGGATCGCCAGCCCGACCAGCACGCCGGCCAGCACGAGGAGGCCCGTACGGCGCGCCTCGCTGCGGAAGGCCCGGCGCACCGCGAGCAGCGCGGCCATCGAGAGCAGGAAGTACGGCCCGTCGCTCATCACCGACAGCGCCGGGTCCAGGAACGCCCCGCAGCAGGCGGTCGAGAGCACGATCAAGAGGCTGGTGAGCGACCCGTAGGTCGAGGCGAGGAAGAGGTACGCGAGGTTGAGGCCGGCGATCGCCAGCAGCGCCACGAAGGCGTTGAGCACGACGAGCGACGCGCCGGCCGCGACGAGGGGCGTGAGCAGCACCGGCAGGACCGGCGGGTAGACGGTGTGGAACGGCGCGCCGGGCAGGAAGATGTCGACGTAGCCCCGGCCCGAGGCGAGCGCGTCGGCCAGCAGCATGTAGCGGACGTTGTCGCCGCCCCATTCGCCCAGCCGGCCGTTCAGGAAGTGCAGTGCGAGCAGGACCGCGACGAGGTTCAGGATCGCCAGCGCGACGCCAGGCGAGGGGCCGCGCCGGGTTACGCCGGGGGCCTCGGCCGCGGTGCCCGGCGCGCGCTCAGTCACGTCCGTCCTGTTCCGCGGGCCGCCGCGGGAGCGCGGGCGAGGCCGGCGGGCCGTCCGACCCGCTGCTGCCGCTCGCCGTATACTCCATGGCTCGCATGGCTGCGGAGAATACACCGTGATCGCCCGGCCCGGGCCCGTGATCGAGACGGGACGGCCGAGCCGGCATCCGCACCGCGGTGCCGGGCGGCGGCGCGTCGACGGACCGGCGCGCGCGCCGCGCCGCGACGCCGGCGCCGGGCCGGACGCATGAGCGGAACCGCCCCGTCCGTCGCCGCGATCGTCCTCTCCTACAACGGCCGCGACGACGTGCTGAGCTGTGCGCGCTGGCTGCTCGCGTCGGACTACCCGCGGCTGCGCGTCCTGGTCGTGGACAACGCCTCCGCCGACGACACGGTCGCCGCCGTCGCCGAGCGCTTTCCGGCCTGCACGCTGCTTCGCAACGACCGGAACCTCGGGTTTGCCGGTGGCTGCAATGTCGGGATCGCGAACGCGCTGGATGCGGGCGATGAATTCGTCCTGCTCGTCAACCCCGACACCGAGGGTGCTTCCGACCTCGTCGCGCGGCTGGTGGCGTTCATGGAGTCGCACCCGCGAGCCGGTGTGGTCGGCCCCAAGACGCACTCCACCCAGGCGATGCCCGACGGCTCCCCGAAGCTGCTCTACAAGGGGGCCTGGCGCCGCACGCTGCCGCTCCGCCAGCGGATCCCGGGGATCGAGTCGGGCGACGCGGGCGGGGACGACGAACCCCGCCGGACCGACTACGTCTGGGGCCACGCGATGATGCTGCGCGCGGAGGCGCTGCGGCGGACCGGTCCACTCGACCCGGAGTTCTTCATGTACTACGAGGACCTCGACCTCTGCCGCCGGATGGAAGCCGCCGGGTACGAGGTCTGGTGCGACCCACGGGCCGTGATCCGGCACGACGCGCCCGACGGTGCGCGGGGCCTGCGGTCCGAACGCTGGCGCTGGGAATGCAAGGTCCACAGCACCCGCATCTTCCACCGCAAGCACCACGGGCGCCTCGCGTCGCTGGTCCTGACCCCGCTGACGGTGCTGGGCGAGGCGCAGGAGCTGGCCCGCACGCGGCGTGGCGCCGCCGCCCGCGAGCTGCTCTCCGCCTACGCCCGCAGCTTCGGGTCCGGGAACCGGCGCCCGACGGGCCCGCGCTCCGGGCCGCGCGCCGCGCGCCCCGGGGAGTGACGATGCCCGCGCCCGGGTTCTCGATCGTCGTGCCGACCTACAACCGCCCGCAGCGGCTGGCGGAGTGCGCGGCGGCGTTCTGCGCGCTGCAGTACGACCGGGAGCGCTTCGAGGTGATCGTCGTCGATGACGGCTCGCCGCGACTCGACGAGGTACGGGAGGCGCTGCGCCCGTTCTCCGGGCGGATCGACCTGCGGTTGATCGAGCAGGGGCACGCCGGCCCCGCCGCGGCGCGGAACCTGGGCGCGGGCGCGGCCCGGCACGAGCACATCGCGTTCACCGATGACGACTGCCGCGTCGACCCGGGCTGGCTCGTCGCCCTGGCGCAGCGGTTCGCTGCGCACCCGGGAGCGCTGCTCGGCGGGCGCACCGTCAACGCCCTGACCGACAACGCCTGCGCCGAGGCAAGCCAGGCGCTCGTCGCCTTCCTGCTCGACTACTTCATCGCCCAGGGGGCCCCCTTCTTCGCCTCGAACAACATCGCCGTCGCGCGCGCGACCTTCGAGCGGGTCGGCGGCTTCGACCTGCGCTTCCCGCTCGCCGGGGGCGAGGACCGCGAGTTCTGCGCGCGCTACAACGGCAGCGGCTGCGGGCTGGTCTACGCGGAGGACGCCGTGGTCACCCACTACCACGCGCTGACGGTCCGCCGCTTCATCCGCCAGCACTACAACTACGGCCGCGGCGCCTACTGCTACCGCCGCGTGCACGCCGCGCGTGGCGGCCCCGAGGTCGGGTTCGAGCGCTGGCGGTTCTACCTCGACCTGGTCCGCTACCCCCTGTCCGCGGCCGGGATCGAGAAGCGCGGCCGCGTGACCCTGCTGATGCTCGCGTCCCAGGTCGCCAACGCGACCGGCTTCTTCGCCGAGAAGCTCGCCCGCCCGCACCCCGAGTAGCCCGGGAGCCCCGCCGCCATGCGCTTTTCCGTCGTCATCCCGACCTACGACCGCCCGCAGCCGCTGCGGCGCTGCCTCGAGGGCTTCACACGGCTCGAGCACCCCTCGTGGGAGCTGCTCGTCGTCAATGACGGCGGGGCGACCTCGTTCGCCAGCGTCGACGACGTGCTGCGCGCCCGGCTGCCGTTGACCACGATCGACGCGCCGCACGGCGGGCCGGCAGCGGCGCGCAATGCGGGCGCCCGGGCGGCCCGCGGCGAACTCCTCGCCTTCACCGACGACGACTGCATCCCGGAGCCGGACTGGCTGAAGCAGCTCGAGCGGGGCTTCGACCAGGAGAACGCCGCAGCGCTCGGCGGTGCCGCCATCAACCCGTATCCGGAGAGCATCCCCGCGGTGACCTGGGAGCTGTACCTCGACTTTCTGCGCGAGTACTTCCAGGACGCGTCGGGGAACGGGCTGATGCTCCCGAGCAACAACCTCGCTTACCGGCGCGACGCTTTCTGGTCGATCAACGGCTTCGACGAGACCTTTCCGCTCGCGGCCGCCGAGGACGTCGACCTCGCCTACCGCGCCGTGGGAGCCGGGCTCCGCCAGCGCTACTTCGACGACGCGCGGGTCTGGCACCACCACCGCAGCACGCCTCGCGGCTACCTGCGACAGCAGTTCCGTTACGGCCGCGGCAGCTTCGACCTGCGGCGGCGGCGCTACGCCGTTCAGGCGATCCCGCGCCGGCCCGGCGAGTTCTACTGGCGGCTGGCGCAGTTCCTGCGCCGCCGGCGCGCCCCCCTGGGCGTCTGGGCGCTGGTCAGCCTGACCCCCTTCGCCCACCGCGCCGGAATCGTCTCCCAAACGCTCCGCTACCGGCGGACCGTCCAGGACTCCTGACGGCCCGGCTGCCACCGCGGGTCTGGCCGATGGACCGCGAAATTCCACGTCGGGCGGGGTTTGCCGCCCGAAAGGGGTCGGTTCGCGGTAACTTCTCCGCCGTCGGCTGACGCGCGCGGCGCCGCCCCCGCAGCGCGCGGGGTCCGGTCGCGCTGGGATCCTGCCGGGAGAGATCGAGCATGCACGGGACGAGAGTGCTGGTGACCGGCGGGGCCGGGTTCCTCGGTTCGCACCTCTGCGAGCGGCTGCTGGAGGCGGGGACCGAGGTCCTGTGCGCCGACAACTTCTACACCGGGCAGCGCGGCAACGTCGAGCACCTGCTGGGCCACAAGCGCTTCGAGCTGATGCGTCACGACGTCACCTTCCCGCTTTACGTCGAGGTCGACCAGATCTTCAGCCTCGCCTGCCCGGCCTCGCCGATCCACTACCAGCGCGATCCGGTCCAGACGACCAAGACCTCCGTGCACGGCAACATCAACATGCTGGGTCTCGCCAAGCGCGTGAAGGCGAAGATCCTGCTGGCCTCGACCAGCGAGGTCTACGGCGACCCCAACGTCCACCCGCAGCCCGAGAGCTACTGGGGCAGCGTCAATCCGATCGGCATCCGGGCCTGCTACGACGAGGGGAAGCGCTGCGCCGAGACCCTCTTCTTCGACTACTGGCGCCAGCACCGGCTGCGGATCAAGGTCGCGCGGATCTTCAACACCTACGGCCCGCGGATGCACCCCGACGACGGCCGCGTGGTGTCGAACTTCATCCGCCAGGCGCTGCGCGGCGAGGACATCACGATCTACGGCAAGGGGGACCAGACCCGCAGCTTCTGCTATGTCGACGACCTGATCGAAGCGCTGATCCGGCTGATGAACACCCCGGACGACTTCACCGGCCCGGTCAACCTCGGCAACCCGGTCGAATCGAGCATCCTCGAGCTGGCCGAGCGGATCATCGCGCTCGTCGGCTCGCGCTCGAAAGTGGTCTTCCGGGACCTTCCCGCGGACGACCCGCGGCAGCGCCGGCCGGACATCACACTGGCCCGGTCGATACTGGGCTGGGAGCCGAAGGTCGACCTCGAAGACGGGCTGAAGGCGACGGTCGCGTACTTCCGACAACTCCTGGCGAGCTGACGGCCGCGCCGGGCCTACGCCTTCTTCTTCGCGTCGGCCCGCGGCGGCCCGATGGTGTCGAAGTAGAACCAGTCGAGGGCCTCGATCTGCTTGCGATGCTGTTCGAGCCAGGCCCGCGTCGCGGGGTCGATCGCCTCCAACGTCGCCGCCTTGTCCATCGTCGCGTAGGGCTCGAGGAACTTCGCCTGGTGCCGCACCGAGGCCAGCCGCGCTTCCAGAGCGGCGGTGTCGATCGACACGTCGTCGGATGTCGCCGCATTCGCGAGCTGCCGCGCGAGACCGACCTCGATCTCCTTCAGCGTCCGGACGACCCGTTCCTCGGGGATTGGTCCGTCCCGCGTCGCGCGCAGCCAGCGCCCGAAGACGAGCACCGTCAGCCGCTGGTAGTCGTCCGAGGTCAGGCCGCGCGACGCGGCCTCGGTCTCGATTTTCCTGCTCATCGAACCCACGCCGATCAGCGCCGGGCCGAACGCACGGCCGGTCGCCGCCTCGCGCAACGCCCAGTTCTGGATCCCGTCCTCGTAGTTGCGGTAGACCGGGTCCAGGGCGCTCCGGCTCGCGAGGTACTTCTCCAGCGTCTCGGGGCTCTCGGGTCCCCACGCCGTCCGCGCGATGGCCTCGTGGCGCGCCGCGGGATCGTCGGGCAGCCGCGGTGTCAACAGGCCGCAGCCGGCGCCGACCGTTCCGGCCAGCGCCGCGATCAGGAGGATGAGGCGACGGGTCATGCCTTGGGAGCCGGCGCAGCGAAGAGCTCGGCCACGCGGCGCTGCAGCGTCCCGATGTCGCCGGTTCCCTGGAACACCTCGAGCACCTTGCCGTCGCGATCGACCAGCACCATCAGCGGAATCCCGGTCACTGTCCCCCAGGCGCAGTCGAAACCGCTCCCGTCGTCGTCTAGCACGACCGGGTAGCTGACCGGGTTGGCCTTCATGTAGTTCGACCCGATTCGGGTCGCGTTGGCGTCGGTCATGACGCCGACGACGGTGAAACCCTGATCCTTGAACTGGTTGTGCAGCGCCTGCAGGTGCGGCATCGCGAGCTTGCAGGGCTGGCACCAGGTCGCCCAGACGTCGATCAACGCGACCTTGCCGCCGATCAGGGACTGCATCGGGGTGGGCTTGCCGTCGAGCGCGACGACGGTCATGTCCGTCACGACGTCACCCTGCTTGACGAGATCCCGTTCGGGGCAGTCGGCGCCGCGTCGACCGGAGCAGCCGGCCACCGCGAGCAGCGCGGCGAGGAGGAGGACGACGAGGGCCATCGGCGCGGGGCGGGCCGCGGGAGCCAGGGACGAACGGGCCAGCATGGGGAGCTTCCTCCGAGCGGTACGAGTTTCCGGCAGAGCGGGGCGGATCATACCGGACCCCTTCCCGTCTGGCACGCCGCGGGGCGCGTGGAATAATCCCCGGTTCGGGGCCGGGCGGTCGCACGGACCGTCCCCCCTCGGCGGAGGCTCCCCTGACTGCTCCCCTCTCCTCCCGCGAGCGCGGCGTCGCGGTCTTCGGCGCCTCCGACGCGGAACCCGGCTCGGAGGCCTGCGAGAACGCCCGCGCGGTCGGCGCCGGGCTGGCGGGGCGCGGCGTGGCCGTGGTCACCGGCGGCTACGGGGGGGTGATGGAGGCGGCGATGCACGGGGCCCGGGAGGCCGGCGGCGAGGCGATCGGCGTGACCTGCCGGAGCTTCTCGTGGCGCCGCCCTTCGCCCTGGGTCTCGCTGGAGATCGAGGAGGACGACCTGTTCGCGCGCACCGCGCGGATGTTCGCGATCTCGCGGGGGTTCGTCGTCATCGGTGGCGGGGCCGGGACGCTGGCGGAACTGGCGATGCTCTGGGCCCACGCCCGGCTCGACGCCCTGCCGGGTCCGATCGTGCTTCTCGACCCCGTTTGGGAGAAACTGGCCGACGATCTGGCCCGGGCCGGGCGACTCGAACGCCGCTGCCTCGCCGCCACCCGGCGCGCCGCCGGCCCCGGCCAAGCCGTTGCGCTGGCGTTGGCCCGCCCGCTCGAAGGCGATCTGTTGGAGGAGTGTTGAACGAAAAGAAGAGCAGCGAGGTCCGGGACGACCCGAAGCCGGCAGCGGGGGGCCCGGCGACGGTGGCCTTCCCGCCGAAAGGAATCCTGCGCGAGTACCTCGAGACGATCGTCGTCGCGGTGCTGTTCCTGCTGTTCGCGCGGACCTTCGTCTTCATGCAGTCGAAGATCCCGACCGAGTCGATGCTCGACACCCTGCTGGTCGGCGACTACATCCTGGTCAACCGTTTCCTCTACGGCGCCCCCGGCGACGAGCCGGTCGGCTGGCTGGGACAGCGCCCGATCGCACGCGGCGACGTCGTCGTCTTCCGCTTCCCCGAGGACCCCGACGTCGACTTCGTGAAGCGGATCGTCGGCCTGCCGGGGGACGTCGTGCAGATGACCCGCGGCGTGGTCTCGATCAACGGACGGCCGATCGACGAGCCGTATGTCAAGCCGGACAACAACGAGGCGATGCAGTCGTACGGGCCCGTCACGGTCCCACCCGAGAGCTATTTCGCGTTCGGCGACAACCGCGACAACTCGCGCGACAGCCGCGCCTGGGGCTTCGTCCCGCGCTCCCTGGTCAAGGGGCGGGCCTTCCTGATCTGGTTCTCCTACAAGGAGGACGCCAACGATCACCTGCGCACCGGGCTCGAGCGGCCGATCTCGATCGTTCGGAAGCTGCTGAACCCGAGCCGGATCCGGCCGGAGCGGATCTTCTCCCGGATCCACTAGTGTCCCGATTCCGTCTTGGGTTGACAACCAAGGCCGCCGAAGCGCCTGCGGGGCAAGGCGCGAGGACGCCGGCGTACTCCCGCCGTACGCCAAGGACGAGCAACGCCGCCCCGCGGGATGCAGCGGCGGCCGACTGTCAAGCCAAGACGGATTCGGGACACTAGCGCGCCGCCCGGCCGGGGCGCGGGGAGCCGCCCTATAATGGCGTCCGGCGCCCGAGCCCGGCGCCGGGCGCAGCCCGAGTCGGCCCCGGCGAACGATCCGCGACGGGGTCGTCGCGGGGAGGAGACACCGAATGAGTTCCGACGATCGGCGGGACGGCGGGCAGCAGCACGATCTCTTCACGACCCGGGACGGCGGAGAGCGGCGCCGGGAGCGCCGCGACGAGCTGCGCTACGAAGGGCCGCTGATCGTCGGCGGCGACGACGACGAATCCGACGACGAGGATGCGGGGGCATCGGCCGGGAGCGGCAAGGCCTTCTTCACGGCGGCGATCGTCGGCGGCATCGTGATCCTGCTGGTCGGGGCCGCCCTCTGGTTCCGGAGCAGCACCGACGACATGATCTCGGCCGAGGAGAACGCCCGCCTCGCCGCCGCGACCGACGCCTCGGAGTCCACCGAGGAACCGCCGGCGGTGGCCCGGGAGGCCCCCTCCGCCCCGCTGCCGACCCCGGTCCCGGCGCCCGAGCCGCCCGTTGACTTCCGGCCCCTGCCGGAAACGCCGGCCCGCACCCCGGAGCGCGAGCCGGAGGTGGCGCGGGTCGCCCCACCCGCGCCAGAGCCGGCAGCGCCGGCCCGTCCGGACCCGACCGAAGCCTCGCTCCGGCGCGATGCCGGCGGCTCCCCGGTCCGAGCGCTGGTGGAGTCGGGACGGATCGACGAGGCCGCCGCGGCAGGGCAGCAGGCGGTGCGCTCCGCCCCGTGGTCGCTGCAGGTCCTCCTGGCCTGCGACCCCACCAACGTGCGGCGCGCGTTCCAGAGCGTTCCGTCCGGGCCGCTGACGGTCGTTCCCGCAGAGGCGAACGGTCGCGCCTGCTGGCGGCTGCTTTACGGCTCCTATCCCGACCGCGACAGCGCGGTGGCCGGAATCGGCAACGTGCCCGACTATTTCCGGCAGAGCGGAACGCCGCGCCCGGTCGAGACGCGCTGACGCTCCGAGGCCCGATGGACCGACCCGTGGCCCGCGCGGTGCGTTCCGCCGCGCGGAGCGTGCCTTTCGTGCTGGCGCTCGCGCTGGCGGTCGGCGCTGCGTGCGCCGCGGACGCCGGTGCGCCTTCGGTCTCCCCCGCAGCGACGCCCGCACCCCCGACGGCCGCCCAGATCGACGGCGAGATCGCACGGCTCCAGGAGCAGCTCGGTCGCGCCGGCTCGTCCGAGCTGGAGGCGCGGCTCGAGGAGCGGCTGGCGCAGCTGTGGGTCCTCCGTGCCCGCGCGTTCGTGGGCGCGCACGACGCGACCGCGGCTGCCGATGCCTACGACAAGGCGCTCGACCTCTCCCCCACGCTGCTTCCCGCGCTGGCCGAGTTGGGTTTCCTCGAGCTGCGTTCCGGCGACGCCGACCGCGCGCTGATGCTCGCCGACCAGGGGCTGCTGGCCCACCCCGACGACGGCTGGCTGCACGAGCTGCGGGGCGAGGCTTGGTACCGCGACGGCCGGCTCGCCGACGCGCTGCCCGAGTACGAAGCCGCGCTCGCCGCGCGCCCCGGCGACAGCGGCCTGGCGCAGCGGCTGGCCAAGCTGCGGCGCGAGCTGGCCGCCGAGGGGAGCTACGATCGCTCGCTGACGGCGCACTTCACGCTCTCCTTCGACGGCACGCGCGACGAGGCGGCGGGGCGCCTGGTGCTGGAGGCGCTCGAGGAGGCGTACGGTGAACTGGCGCGCGAGCTGTCGGTCTACCCCACCCGGCCGATCCCGGTCGTGCTCTACACCAAGGCGCAGTTCCACGACGCGACCGAGACCGGCGCCGAGGTGGCCGGGCTGTTCGACGGCAAGATCCGGCTGCCGGTCGGCGGCGTGACGGCGACGTCACCGGAGCTGGTCCGGGTCGCGCGCCATGAGCTGGTGCACGCGCTGATCGCCGCCAAGGGACCCGGCGGCGTGCCGCGCTGGCTGCACGAGGGGCTGGCGCAGCGGCTCGAGCCGCGCGACCCGGCCCGCGCGGCAGCGGCCGTGCGCGCCGCGGCGAAAGCCGCGGGCGGGGTCGGGCTCGAGCCGTTCAGCTACCCGACGGCGCTGTCGTTCACGGCGTTCCTCGATCAGGACCACGGCCGGGCGCGCCTGATCTGGCTGGTCGACCTGCTGGCCGGCGGCTCGACCGAAGCGGCGGCGTTCGACGAAGCGTTCGGCAGCTCGCGGGACGAGTTGGTGGCGGCATGGGCGCGAACGATCGACGGGGACCGGTGAAGATCCCCCCGGAGGGGCGGCTCGGCACGACGCCGCTCGAGACCCTGCTCGGGATGCTCGGCGCGGTCCGAGCAACCGGCGTCGTCGATCTCAAGCGCAAGAAGCTCGTCCGGCGGCTGGTGCTCGAGCAGGGGGTGATCCGCTCGATCCTCTCCAACGCGACCGAGGACCGCTTCTTCGAGTGGCTGCTGGCGCGCGGCGAGCTGGCCGACCTGGACGAGGATCGCGTCGCCGCGCTGCGGACCGCGCTCGGAGCCCAGCCGCTGGCCGCGGGCCTGCTCGTCGCGCACGGCGCGCTCCCCGCGGAGCGGGCGCAGGCGCTGCTGCTGGCCCAGGCGGGTGAGATCGTGGCCGACCTCGCGGGTTCGAGCGAGACCACGTTCGAGGTCCGCGCGGGTCGCCTGGACCTCGGACCGGAGCCGGTGATCGGCTGGCCCGCGGCCGCGGCCGCGGTGCTGCTCGCGCGCGGACGGGCCAAGCTGCGCGGTCCCGCGGTGCCGGCCAGGGCCGGGGCCACGATCGATCCCACCGACGCCGCGCTGGTCGACGCGCTGGGCCTGACCGACGAGGAGCGCGCGGTGCTCGCCGCGCTGGCCGAGCCGATCGCCACGATCGATCTGCCGGCGCGCGTCGCTCCCCTGCCGCCCGCGGCCACGCGCGCGGCGCTCGAGCTGCTGGTGCGCGCCGGACTGGTCCAGGCGCCGGCTCCACCCGAGGCCGGCGCCGAGGACGACGAGCCGCTCGAGGAGGTCACCGAGGAGTCGATCAAGCGCTGGCTCGCGGCCGCGGCGGCCGAGAACCTCCCGATGCTCGTCGGTTGCGCCCCCGGCGCGTCCCCGACCGAAGCGCGGCGCGGGTACTACCGGACCGTGCGCCAGTTCCACCCCGACCGGTTCCGCCAGGGGCCGTTCGTGGGCCACTACAAGGAGATCGAGAACGCCTTCCGCCTGCTGCACGAGGCGATCGAGGTCCTCACCGATCCGCAGGCCCGCGCGCGCTGGGACAAGCAGAAGAAGGGGCCCGAGATCGTGCCGCCGGCCCGGATCGCGCGGCGGCTCTTCGAGCAGGCCCGCGAGGTCGCCGCCGCCGGGCGCCGCGTGGAGGCCTTCGAGCTGCTCGAGCGCGCGCTGAAGACCGACGCCAGCGATCCGCAGATCGGCGTCGCCGCGGCGCTGCTGCTGGCCGGCAACCCGCGGCGGCGGCCGGAGGCGATTGAGCGGCTGGCGGCCCTGGCCCGCGACGCGCCGAACTCGGCGGCCGCGCTCGGCGCGCTGGCGCTCTGCCTGGCGCGTGCCGGGCGCGAGGTCGAGGCCAAGAGCTGGCTGCAAAAGGCGATGCGCGAGGGGGGGCGCGAGCTGATCGTACGCGTCGCGGCCAGGGAACCCGCGGCGCTGGTCGACGCGCGCAAGGACCCCTTCCTCGCACCACTCCTCGGCGGGTAGCCCTTCCCGGCGCGAGCGCCGTCGTAGAATCCTGGCCGGCAACGACGGAGGATCACCGCCATGGCTCGTCGACCGGCCCGCGGCCGCCCCGGCCCGGCCCCCGCAGGGGCCCTGTCCCGACTCGAAGCGCTGCGGACCGAGTGCGGCCCCGCACCGGCCCAGGAGAAGCTGGGGGCGATGGCGACCCTCGCCCGCGCCCGCCTGCCGCGCGCCGACGACGTGCTGCGGCTGCACGAGGCGCTGTCGTTCCTTGCCGCCTACCCGGACGACGAGCGGGTCCGCGCAGCGGCCGAGTTCCTGCTCGCACGGTTCGCGACGCGCGCCGACCTGCGCCGTTTCCGGCGCGTGCTCGAGGGGAGCGGAATCGCCGGGACCGAGATCGTCTACCCGTTCTTTGCGCCGACCGCACGCTGGCTGGCACATGCCTTTCCCCGGCGCCTCTCCGTCGTCTGGAAGGATCTGGAGCATCCCGAGCGGCTGCTGGCCGCGCTCCCCCTGCTCGCCACCTACAGCGAGTCGCCGGCGCTCGACGAGCACGACTTCCCCGCGCGCGAGTGGGTGCGGCGGCTGGCCGGGCCCGGGGTCACCGACGCCACCTGGATCGTGCGCCGCAGCGAAACGCTGACGCGCAACTCGTTCCTTCACGAGTCGCTCTACCATGAGCTGGGGCTGACGCTGCGCCTGGCCTGGGGCGACGGGGGTCCGTCGCGGACCCTCGACCGCTGGCCAACCGGCCCGATCCACCACTTCGACGCCCCGCTGCGCCGCCACCGCCCCGACCTGCGGCGCGAGGTGCGGCGCCGGCCGCTGGCGGTCGAGCCGATCGAGCCGCGCGACCGGGCAGCGGCTGGTCGACTTGGCGCGGGGCGCGATGATCACCCGCGCCCGCGACCTCGACGCCTTCGCCTGGGGTTCGGCCGACGACGTCCGGCTGGTGCGCTGGGACGACGGCCTGGTCTTCGCGCTGATCGGCCAGGTGCCGGAACGCCGGCTGCTGCTGGAGTCGGTCTACGGGATCCTGACGCTGCAGAACGGCGTGCCGATCGGCTACGCGCTGATCTCGTCGCTGTATCGCTCGTCCGAGATCGCCTACAACGTCTTCGACGCCTTCCGCGGCGGCGAGGCGGCCTGGGTCTTCGCCCGGATGCTGGCGACGGCGCGGGCCGTGTTCGGCGCCGGCGCCTTCGTGATCGTCCCCTACCAGCTCGGCTACGACAACGACGAGGGGCTGGATTCCGGAGCGTTCTGGTTCTACGCCAAGCTGGGCTTCGCGCCGCGCGAGCGCGAGACGCTGCGGCTGATGAAGAGCGAGCAGCGGCGCATCAAGGCGAAGCCGGGCTACCGCTCGGACCGCGCCACGCTGCAGCGCCTGGCCTCGGAGAACGCCTACCTCGACCTGGGCCGGCCGCGGCGCGACGTGATGGGCGAGCTGCCGATGGCCGACGCCGCCCTGGCGGTGGTGCGTGAACTGGCCGCGCGCGGCGGCGCCGACCGCGAGCGCGCGGTCGCGTCGTGCCGCAAGGACACGATCAGGCTGCTCGGCGCGTCGGCGTTCCGCGGCATGACGCCGGGCGAGAAGCTGGCGCTCGACCGCTGGGCCCCGCTGGCCTGCGTGCTGCCCGGCGTCGAGCGCTGGAGCGCGGCCGAGCGCCGCGCGCTGGCCGCGGTGATCCGCGCCAAGGGGGGGCAGCGCGAGTCGGAGTACGTGCTGCGCTTCGACGCCCACGCGAAGCTGCGCCGGGCGCTCGCGACGCTGGCCCTGCGCGAGTCGCGGACCGCAGAACGCCCCTCGGGCCTGTAGGGGCCGGCCTCCGTGCCGGCCCGAAAGATGCGGTGGCGTTGCGGGCCGGCACGGACGCCGGCCCCTCCCGAGGACTCATCGGCCGTAAGCATGGAGCCCCGTCACCGGGTGGTGAGGGGCGGACCGCAAGGTCCCACGGTGCCAGTGAGCAAACGTGCGCCCCCGGGGCTTGCCTGGGGGCCAACAACCACCGAAAGGAAGGAAGCCATGCGCAAGTTGGTCGTTGTCCTGATGGTGATGGGGATGTTCCTGTTCGCCGGCGGGCTGGCCCTGGCCGCGGACAACCCCATCGACGCGGTGAAGAAGGCCTGCAACACGGAGCTCACCACGTTCTGCAAGGGCGTGAAGCCGGGTGAAGGGCGGGTTCTGGCCTGCCTCTACGCCTTCGAGGACCAGGTCTCCGACAAGTGCACGTACGCGGTCTACAACGCCGCCGCCGAGCTCGAGCAGGCGGTCGCGGCCCTGAAGTTCGCCGCCGCGCAGTGCAAGGACGATCTCCTCAAGTACTGCGGTGACGTCAAGGTCGGCGAGGGGCGGGGTCTCGCCTGCCTCGAGAAGAACGAGAAGACTGTGAGCCCGGCCTGCAAGGACGCGCTGAAGCAGACCGGGCCTGAAGAAGTAGGTCGGGCGACTCGCGCCGCCGACACCGGGGCGGTTGCCGGGTTCGCCGTCGCGCGAACCCGGCGCCGTCCCGATCGTCGAGCCGCGGCAGCGAGCTAAGGACCGGGGGGCCGATCCGGGGCCGTCGTGAAGCGGTTCGCGAGCCCGCGGGCCGCGGCGTAGGGGGCGGCGATCAGCACCGGGCCGACGACCAGCGCGGCACCCGGATGCGAGACGCCGAGGATCAGCCACTGGCTGACGGCGTCGAGCAGGATGCCCATCATCAGGAGGTTCGCGATCCCCCGGAAGGCGCTGCGTGACGAGTTCGCCGCGGGCCGCCGACCCGAGCACGAGCGCCTGCAGGTAGGGCGGTCGTCCCGCCCTTCGATCGGCGCGCCCGGCGCCGATGCCGAGCACGATCGCCACAACCGGCTGCAAGATGAAGCGGAATCGGCCCGGCCCCACGAGCCGCTTCGGGATGTCCTCGAGGAACTCCCGGGAGAAGTGATAGATCCCGCCGCGCTCGAAGGCATCGCGCGCCGCCCCCGGCAGCGACAACGCCAGCACGAGCACGGTCAGCCCGGCGAGGACGAGTGTCAGCCACCACCCCTTCCCGCGGGCGCTCATCCCTGCCCCCGTTCCTGCGACAGGCCGAGCCCCTGGCGGTCCTCCACGAACGCGTCACTTCGGTCGTCCAGGTCGTCGAAGGTCCGGCGGATCCCGTTGTCCACGCGCTCGAGGTAGCGCCGCAGGGCGGGCGTTCGCTCGGACGGGACGTGATCGATCAGGTCCTGAATCAGGGCTCGCATGCGGCGCATGACCTGGATCGAGTTCGCGCCGCAGTAGCGGATCTCATCGAAGGCGAGGACCAGGAAGTCCTCCCAGCTCGGAACCGGGAACACGAGGCGGAGGGTCCCGGACGCATCGATCCCGCGCCCGACCGAGAGGTCCCGACGGCTCAGGCGGAGCAGGAGGTCCTCCACCTGGTCGAGCGCCTGGACCGCAGTGGTCGGGTCGTTGACGGCCGGCGAGAGGGCCCGGATCGCGATATCGACGAGCAGCCGGATCGCGTACTTCGGATCCTGCTCGAACGTGCGCTCCACACCGAGGCGGACCAGCGGCCGGAGGCTGGCCTCGGAGAGCGGCCGGCCGCCGCCGTGCACGCGCAGCAGCGGCATGCCGTCGACGAGCGTGTCGCCGACCGCGCACGCGCTCGAGAGGACGACGTTCTCCCGGGCGGCGAGCGCGGCGAGGCGCCGAAGCTCGAACTGCTGGATCACCGCGGGGCCGCCGCGGTGGACGACGACCTGGGTGACGGGCGGCAGGTCGGCGCTCGCACCCGCGCTGTCGCCTGCCGGGTCGCCGAACGGAGCGTAGTCCCGCTCGATGACGACCCGACCCTGGTCGCCGACGAACGGGAGGACCCGCGCGATCTGGAGCATTCCGAGAGTGTCCACGAGCAACATGAAGACCACGATGCTCGCCATCAGCAGCGCGATCGCGAGCGACACGGTCAGCAGCGGGACCTTCCCGCTGCCGCCGCGATCGATCCAGACGAGCGCCGCCAGCGCGTAGATGAAGGCCGCCGTGAAGACGCCGAGCGAGTGGCGCATCATCGCCGATCCCGCGAGCCATGAGACCAGGCGTGGCGAGTAGGCCGTGGCGCAGAACTGCACCATCACGAAGGCGAGCGAGAAGACGAGACCGGTCAGCGGCAGCATGCCGGAGGCAATGGCGGACAGGACGGCGATCGCCGCGTTGACGCTGACCGCGGCGGCAAGGCCGGGGAAGAAGCGTGCCTCGAGGCGCGGGACGAGAACGCCGGCAAGGAACGCCCCCGCGGCGTAGAGAAACGGCGTCCCGAATGCGCCGAAACCCTGGTTCCATCTCGAGCCGAACGCGCGACGGGTCATCGACGTGCTCCCTTCTCTGGGCCGATCCGAGGCGGTCTATCGTACTTGCGGAGAGGAGTATTCTCAGCCGGGACGTTGACCTGTTCCGATCACGGACTGAAGGAGCCCCATGGCCACCAGGAAGAAAGCCAGTCCACGCGCTGCGGGCAAGAAGCCGGCGCGGGAGGTCGGGCGTCCCACGGGGACCTTCGAGGAGCGGTTCGCCGCGGGGAAGGCCCTGCGGGAGACCTGCCCCCGAGAGGCGCACGCCACCTGGAAGGCCCCCTCCAAGCGGCCCGGACGCCGTCGAGATGGTCCTGGAGGCCGAGAAGGGGCGCATGCCCGAACTGCTGCCCCTCCGCCACGGCCGCATGGTCCGCTCCCCCTTCACCTTCTACCGGGGGGCGGCCCTCACGATGGCCGCCGACCTCGCGTCCACGCCGGTCCACCGGGGTCCACGTCCAGGCTGCGGGGACGCCCACCTCTGCAACTTCGGCGGGTTCGCCACGCCGGAGCGCAGGGTCATCTTCTCCATCAACGATCTCGACGAGACCCTCCCGGCCCCCTGGGAGTGGGACGTCAAGCGCCTCGCGGCGAGCTTCGTGGTGGCCTGCCGGGACAACGGCCTGAGCGCCGCCGCCGCCAAGGACGCGGCCATGACCTGCGTCCGCACCTACCGCGAGTCCATGGCCGAGTTCAGCCGGATGAAGACGCTGGAGCTGTGGTACTACGCGCTGGGGGCGGACGAGCTGGTGGCGAACATCAAGGACCCCGCGTTCCGCCAGCGGGCCCTGAAGCGCCTCCAGAAGGAGCGGGCGCGCAGCATCGCCGAGGACATCTTCCCGAAGCTGGTGGAGCACAAGGGGGAGATGCCCGTCATCAAGGATCAGCTCCCGACGATCTTCCACGCCGAGGGCCATCCCCCGGGTGAGATCCAGCAGGTCCTGCGGGACGCGTTCGCCGGCTACCGCGGCACCTTGCCGCACTCCACCCAGTCCCTGCTCGACCGCTACGAGCTCCGGGACGCCGCCATCAAGGTGGTGGGGATCGGCAGCGTCGGGACCGCCTGCTGGGTGTTCCTCTTCATGGCCGGCGAAGGCGACCCCCTCTTCCTCCAGGTCAAGGAGGCGCGCGCCTCGGTGCTGGAGCCGTACGCCGGCGCGAGCGTCTTCCCCAACCACGGCCAGCGCGTCGTGAACGGCTACCGGCTCATGCAGCCCGCCAGCGACATGTTCCTCGGATGGAGCCCGGGGCCCCAGGCGCGACTTCTTCGTCCGCCAGCTGAGGGACATCAAGATCAGCGTCCGCGTGGAGACCTTCGGCGCCCCCGAGATGGACCTCTACGCCACCTGGTGCGGCAGGGCGCTCGCGCTCTCCCACGCCCGCTCCGGTTGCTCGGTCACGCTCAGCGGGTACATGGGCAAGAGCGACGTCTTCGACAAGGCGATCGCGGCCTTCTCGGTGGCCTACGCCGACCAGAACGAGAAGGACCACGCCGCCCTCGACCGCGCGGTCCGCAGCGGCAAGGTGGAGGCGGTCTTCGAAAGGGCACAGTAAAGCGCGGGGCGCGACGCGGAAACTTGAGGTCCGGCGGGAGGATCAGAATCCCAGCGAGAAAGGTGGCGCCATGACCGAGCCCGTACCCATCGACCGAACGGACGACTTCTCTCTCGTGCTGGGCGGTCCGCTGTTTCAGCTGTTCCGCCGGTCGCACCTGGCCGGGGACGCGCTGGAGTTGCTCTACCGCCGGATCGTGGCCATCACGTGCTTCGCGTGGCTGCCCTTGCTGGTCCTGTCAGTGATTGGCGGGAGCGCCCTGGGTGGCGGGATCAAGGTTCCGTTCCTGCACGACGTCGAGATGCACGTCAAGTTCCTGCTCGCGCTGCCCATCCTGATCGCCGCCGAGCTGGTCGTTCACCTGCGCATCCGGCCGACCGTGAAGGCGTTCCTGGACCGAGGCGTCGTCCCCCCCGCGGAGGTGCCGAGGTTCAACGCGGCCATCGCCTCCGTCCTGCGTGCACGCAACTCCGTCGCCCTGGAACTCGCCCTGGTGGCCGTCGTCTACACGCTCGGCCTCTGGATCTGGCGCAGCCAGACGGCCCTCGAGGCGGCAACCTGGTACGCGAGGCCGGAAGGCGGGCACCTGAACCTGACCCCTGCCGGCTACTGGTACGTCCTCGTCAGCCTCCCGATCTTCCAGTTCATCCTGCTGCGCTGGTACCTGCGGATCTTCCTCTGGTTCGGATTCCTGTGGCGGATCTCGCGGCTCGATCTGCACCTCATCCCCACGCATCCGGACCGGGCAGGGGGCCTCGGTTTCCTGGGCCAGAGTACATATGCCTATGGCCCCATCCTCCTTGCCGAGGGCGCCCTGCTTTCCGGCCAGATCGCCGGGCGGATCTTCCAGCAGGGTGCGAACCTGATCGACTTCAAGGTGCAGATCGTGGGGTTCGTCGCCTTCTTCCTGGCGTTCATCCTCGGCCCGCTCGTCGTGTTCACGCCCCACCTCGCGCGAGCGAGACGGCGCGGACTGAGCGAGTACGGGACGCTGGCGAGCCGGTATGTCCAGGGGTTCGACGAGAAGTGGATCCGCGGGGGCGCGTCGAAGGACGACGAGTTCCTGGGCACCGGCGACATCCAGTCGCTGGCCGATCTCGGAAACAGCTTCGCAGTCATCCAGGAGATGCGCGTTGTGCCGTTCGGTGTCAGGGACGCGACGAGGCTCGCCGCGGTGACCGCCGTACCGCTGGCGCCGCTGGTCCTCACGATCTTCTCGCTGGACGACCTGGTGACCCAGCTGCTCAAGGCGATCTTCTGACGCTGCCATCGCACCGACTGCGTGACGTTGTCGGCCTTGGCGTTCGGTGCGTGTTGTTCTTGACCTCGTTCGATCAGCTTCACGAAGGCGTCCAGGTAGGCCATCGTCACGACCTGGCCGATCTCCGTGTTGGCGTAGCTGCTGGCGCCGCCGGCCGCGAAGCCCCCGAAGAACGCGGCGCCGCCCTCCGCCCCAGCCCAGATCTGTCTTCTTGGCGTGACCCTGCGGCGAGCGCCACCTGCTCGGTCGAGCGGACGTCCGTCATGGTCAGGACGACGTCGGCCGTCTTGCTCTTGAGATTGACGCCACCGATCGACCGCACCTGCCGTACCGCCGAGCAATCCACCCCAGCATGCCCGCCGACGCTTCTTGCACGCCGGCCCTGGCGTTCTTGTTCACCAGGTCCGGGCACCAGCACGTAGTCGGCCGCCTTCATCTGCCCTTCCCGACGTTCGACCCGCCGCGCATCTCACCGCTCGACGCCAGCGCCACGCTCCTGCTGCGCGCCCCAAAGCACGCCCGGCAGGAATCAGCATCCGTGCCGGCCCGAGACAAACGGGGCGGCGCCGCAGCGCCGCCCCGGGTACCCGTGAAGCGCTACGGACCGGCTACATCACCGCCATCGGCGGCGCCGGCTCGTCCGGCCGGCCGGCCTTCGAGATCGGCACGCGGACCATGTACAGCACCAGCACCACCGCGACCGCGATCGCCAGCCAGGAGGCGATGCCGCCGAACGAGGAGAGGGTCGGGAAGGTCTTGTCGGCTCGGAACGCGACGACCCCGGCGATGAACAGGCCCATCAGCGCCTCGCCGGCGATCAGTCCCGAGGCCACCAGCACCCCGGCGTTCTCGACCCGCGCCTTCTGCGCGTCGTTGAACCCCTTCTTCAGCACCAGCTTGTCCACCAGCCCGCGGATCAGGCCGCCGCAGAAGATCGCGAAGGTCGTTTCCAGCGGCAGGTACATCCCGACCGAGAAGAGCATCGGCGAGCGGACCTTGACCAGGATCATCGAGATCCCCATCGCGATCCCGACGACCACCAGCGGCCAGGCCATCTCGCCGCCGACGATCCCCTGCGAGAGCGCCGCCATCAGGCCGGCCTGCGGTGCGGCCAGGTTCGGGCCGCCGAAGCCGCCGTTGGTCGGGTTGCTGGCCAGATCCGAGGTGTGCAGCAGGTAGAGCGGGAAGAACATCACGGACCCGGCGACGACGACGCCGATGATGTCGCCCAGCTCCATCCTCCACGGCGTACCGCCGAGAATGTGCCCGACCTTGAGGTCCTGCAGCATCTCGCCGGCGACCGCGGCGGACACGCAGCCGATCGCCGCGACCCCGATCACCGCCGCGACCCCCTGCGCCCCCTTGGCCCCGACGATCACCATCGTCAGCGCCGCGACCAGCGTGGTCGCCAGGGTCAGCCCGGAGATCGGGTTGTTGGACGACCCGATCATCCCGACCAGGTTGCCCGAGACCGCGGAGAAGAAGAAGCCGGTGACGAGCATCACCACCGCCGCGACGACCGCCGCCAGGAAGGTCCCGGCGAAGTAGAAGTAGAGCCCGATCATCAGGCCGAAGACGGCCGCGATCACGATCGCGACGATCTGGAACGACAGGTCGCGATCGGTCCGCAGCGTGGCCTGGCTGGCGCCGGCCGACTTCCTCACGTCCGAGATCCCGCGCTTGATCCCGATCAGCAGGTTCTTGCGCATCCGCCAGAGCGTGAAGCAGGCGCCGACGAGCATCCCGCCGACCGCGATCGGACGCACGATGAAGCGGTAGAGGTGCCCGGTCAGGCCGGCCCAGTCCTGGGCCCCCTCGGGACTGGTGTATTGCCCGATCATCGTCGGCCCGACGAAGAAGACCAGCAGCGGCACGAGCAGGCCCCACGCCAGCAGGCCGCCGGCGAAGTTCAGCGCGCCCAGCTCCGGCCCGATGATGTAGCCGACGCCGAAGTAGGCCGGCGTGATCTCCGGCGCGGCGATCGTCGTGATCCCACCGGCGGCGACGGTCTTCGACTCCTTGGTCAGCCCGAGGCGCACCAGGCTCTCGCCGTAGGTCCCGACCTTCGGGAAGAAGGGGTTCTTCGCGCTGAAGATCCCGAGGTCGCCGATCAGCTTGATCAAAGCCCCCACGCCCATCGCCTGGAAGAGCTGCGATGCGGCACCGGTCCCCGTGCGGCGCCCGGCGATGTGGATCTCCGAGGCGGCGACCGATTCGGGGAACGGCAGCGCGCGGTCCTCCACCATCACGCGCCGCAGGATCGTGACGAACATGATCCCCAGGATCCCGCCGAGAATCATCAACGCCGACGCGGTGAGGTACTCCTTGGCCATCTCCTGCGGGTTGAACTTCCACAGCCCGAGGATCACGAAGGCCGGGATCGTGAAGATCGCGCCGGCGGCGACCGACTCGCCGATCGAGCCGACGGTCCGGGCGAAGTTCTCCTCGAGCAGCGACCCCTTGAAGAGCCGGAGGAACGCCATGCTGATCACCGCCGCCGGGTAGGTGGCGGCGATCGTCATCCCGGCGCGCAATCCGAGGTAGGCGTTGGCGGCCCCGAGCACGACGCACAGCACGAGCCCCAGGATCAGGGCCCGCAGCGTGAACTCGCGGTCGGTCGAGCTGGCCGGAACGACCGGCTGGAACGGCTTCTCACTCATCCTGTCTCCTTGGCCGGGCCGGAGCCGCGCAAGGACCCGCGGGGACCCGGCGATCCGGCCGACCCGCGGATTCTATCGAACCTCTCCCGGGGCTTGAACCGCCCCGTACCCGGTCTCTCGGAGAAACGCGTCCGCGGCCTCCGCGACCGCCCGGGGATCCTCCCAGATCACCATGTGCCCGGCTCCCGTGACCTCGACATAGCGCCGGACCGGCAGCGCGTCGGCCATCCGCCGCGAGGCCTCCGCCGGCACGATCCGGTCCTCGGCCCCGGCGACGACCAGAGCCGGCACGCTCAGCCCGGGGAGCAGATCCCCGACCACGAAGCGGCCGGAGAGCGCGGAGCGCAGCAGTTCGAGCCCGATCCCGAACGGGCGGTGGGCGGCCAGCCACAGGACCGGCCACGGAGCCGGCGGCGGCCTGGCGAAGAAATACTCGAGCGAGAGCCGGGCCTCGGCCGCGGTCTCGGGGTGCAGCCGCTCGAGCGGCGGAAGGTCGGTCCAGACCCCCGGCGCCGAAACCAGGACGACCGGGCCGCAGCGCTCCGGGTTCGCGAGCGCCTGCCAGGCGACGATCCAGCCCCCCATCGAGTGACCGAGCAGCGCCGGCCGGGGCGGGAGGCCGAGCGCGGCCGCGGCGTCGAGCACGACCTCGCCGATGCGATCGATCTCGACCGGCCCGTGCGGCGCGGCGGAGCGGCCATGGCCGGGCAGGTCGAGCGCGACGACCCGCCAGCCGCGGTCGGCGAGGGCGCGGGCGAGCGGCGTCATGATCGAGGCTTCGGCCCGCATCCCGTGGACCAGCACGATCGGCGGCCCCGCGCCGACGGCGATCCAGCCGAGCTGCTCGCCGTCGACCTCGACCGTCCCCCACTCGGCACCGGCGCGCAGGTAGGCGGCGCGGCGGGCGAGCGCGAAAGCGATCCCGGGGCGCAGCGCGATCGCGACGGTCGCGACCAGCAGCGACGGCCGCCGACGACGCCCGCGGCCGCCAGCACGAGGCGCCCGGACCGGCGCGCCGGCCGGCCCTCGCTCACTCGGTCCGGAGAGCGACGACGGTCGCGCCGCCGCCCCCCTCGTCCGGCCGCCCGTCGCGCCACGACACCACGTCGGGGTGCGCGCTGACGTGCTCGCGGATCGCTTTCTTCAGCGCGCCGGTGCCGAAGCCGTGGACCAGCCGGACCTCGGCCAGCCCGGCGAGCTGTGCTTCGTCCAGGTACTTGTCGACCGCGTCGAGCGCTTCGTCGACGCGGTAGCCGAGCAGGATCAGCTCGCGCACCGCCGCGCGCTCCGCGGCCTGGGCGGACCGCCCGATGGCGCTCGTTCCGGGGCGCCCCGCGGCGGCGGTGCGCGGTCCGCGCCGCGCATCCGGCCCGCCGGCCGCCGGCGGCGCCGCGGCCGGCCGCAGGTCGTCCAGCGGCACGGTGAAGATCGCCGCCCCCAGCCGGACCTCGGCCCGCGTCCCGGTGATCCCGCGGATCACCCCTTCGCGACCGAGCGAGGCGACGAGGACCTTCCCCCCCTCCTCCGGCTGCCACGCCGCGGGCGGCGGCTCGGTCCGGCGCGCCGCCGCAACCTCCTCGGCGAAGCGCTCCTTCAGCTCGCGCTCGCGCGCGGCGCGCTCGCGGTCCAGCAGGCGTTTTTCGCGCACGTCGTCGAGTCGCTTGAGCATCCGTTCCGCCTCCGCGCGGAAGGCCCGCGCCATCTCCTCGACCCGCCGCGTCCACTCCGCGCGGCGCTTCTCCTCGTCGGTCCGGCGCGCGGCGTCGCGCTCGACCGCCTCGCGCTCCAGCCGGCGCCGCGTCTCGGTCAGCTCCGCGCGCCGCGTCTCGAGGTCGGAGGCGAGCGTGCGGACCGCGTCGAGCACGGAAGCGGTCTCGACGCCCGCGGGATCGAGCCGCCGCCGCGCCTCGGCGACGATCGTCGGGTCGAGGCCGAGCTGCTCGGCCATCGTCAGCCCGATCGACGCCCCGGCGACGCCGGGGACCAGCCGGTAGGTCGGCCGCAGCGTCGCCTGGTCGAAGTCACAGGCGGCGTTGAGCGCGCCCTTGGCCCGGTAGGCCCAGGCCTTGACCGCCGCGTGGTGGGTGGTGGCCACGACGTGGACCCCGAGCTGGACGAGCCGGTCGAGCGTCGCGGTCCCCAGCGCGGCCCCTTCCGCGGGGTCGGTCCCGGTCCCGATCTCGTCGATCAGCGCCAGCGCCGGCGGCTCCGCGCCGGCCAGCACCGTCGCCAGGTTCTTCACGTGGCTGGCGAAGGTCGAGAGGCTCTCGGCGATCGACTGCTCGTCGCCGATGTCGGCGTCGATCCGCGAGAAGAGCGGCATCGCGGCCTCGTCGGCCGGGACCGGCAGCCCGGTGTGCGCCATCAGCGCGATCAGGCCGATCGTCTTGAGCGCGACCGTCTTCCCGCCCGCATTGGGCCCCGAGATCACCAGCGCGCGCAGCTCACGCGGCAGGTCGACGTCGACCGGCACCATCGCGCGCGGCGGGTCGGCCGCGGCCAGCGTCGCCTCCAGCACCGGGTGGCGCGCACGCCGCAGCCGCAGCCCCCCGCCCGGCTGCAGGTCGGGCTGCACGGCGCGCACGGCGTCGGCCCAGCGCGCGATCGCCTCCAGCCGGTCGAGCTCGCCCAGCACACGCGCGGTCTCCGCGATCTCCTCGCGCGCGGCCCGCAGCAGCTCGGTGTACATCGTCAGGATCCGCTCGACCTCGCGCTGCTCCTCGTCCTTGAGCGCGACCAGCTGGTTGTTGATCTCGACCGTCTCCATCGGCTCGATGAAGAGCGTGTGCGAGCTGCCGGAGGTGGCGTGGACGATCCCGGAGAAGCGGCGCGGGGCGTCGGTGCGCACCGGCAGCACGAAGCGGTTGTTGCGGACGGTGATGAAATCGTCCTGCAGCACCGGCCCGCCGGCCTCGGCGCGCAGGATCTTCTGCAGCGTCTCGGTCAGCCGCTCCGAGAGCTGTCGGACCTCGCGCCGGACGCGGGCCAGATCGGGCGAGGCGTGATCCTCGACGAAGCCGGCCGGGCTGAGGTTCCCCTCGATCGAGCCGACGACCCCCTCCAGCTCGGGAAAGCGCGCCCACTCCCCCGCCAGCGCCGGGAACCCGTCGGGATCGAGTGCGCGCAGGAAGCTCGCGACCTCGCGCGCCACGACGAGCAGCCGCACGGTCTCGAAGATCGCGCGGCCGGGCAGCGTGCGCCCCGCGACCGCCAGCTCGTCGAGCACGCCGGCCGGATCCTCGACTGCGACCACGGGGAGGCGTCCGCGCTCGGCGAGCACCCGGCGCATCCCGGCCGCCCGCTCCTGGGCCCGCAGCGCGTCGTCCGGGACCGCGACGGGGGCCAGCGCCAGCGCCTGGTCGTGCCCCATCGGGGTGCGCGTCCCCTCGGCGATCATCTCGAGGACACGGGACAGCTCGAGACGGGCCCGGACCTCCGCGCCGGCGATCACCCGCTGCTCGCGGCGCGCATCGACTGCCCGAGGCGCATCAGGTAGGCGACCCCCGAGGCGACCAGCATCGTGGCCGTGCTCCAGACGCCGAAGACGAGCAGCGCCTCCGGCACGTGGTCCCAGACGTTGGCCAGCAGGAAGACCCCCGCGGTCCCCATTTCCCAGCCGGTGTTCCACTTTCCGAGGCGGCTCGGGGCGAACCGGGTCTCGTGGTGCGCGAGGTAGAGCCCCAGCGCGACGATCACGATCAGCAGGTCGCGCAGCACGACCAGCAACGTCAGCCAGGCCGGGACGTGGTGAGCGAGCGCGAACTGCGGGAAGGTCCGGGGGTGATCCGGCAGGGCCAGCAGCAGGTAGGTGACGAGCATCAATATCTTGTCGGCGGCCGGGTCGAGGAAGGCCCCCAGCGGCGTGAACTGGCCCAGCCGCCGGGCTGCGATCCCGTCCAGCCGGTCCGTGATCGCCGCCCCGAGGTAGACCACGAGCGCCCACCCTCTCTCGCCCTCGAGCAGGAGCAGGGCGAAGGCAGGGATCGCCGCCAGGCGCAGCAGGGTCAGCTGGTTGGCCAGGGTCAGCTGGCGGAGGATCGGATCCAGGGCCCGCATGCCCCGATTCTACGCGCCCCGGCCTCGATCCCGGCCCGCCCGGGCCCGTCCCGCCGGACCCCTCCCGGCGCGGACCGCGCCGACGGCTGCCGGGTTGGACCACCGCCCCGCCGAAACCTAGATTCGCCGAGGATGTCCTGAGCCCCGCCGCCGGGCGGGATCGGAGCGGATGTGAGCACGGTCGAGTGCGTCGCGTCGGAGACCGCCAAGTCGGCGTTCAAGCTCGACGACCTGCTGCGCTTCATGGTCCAGCAGGAGGCCTCCGACCTGCACCTCAAGCCGATGCGGCCGCCGCTGCTGAGGCTGAAGGGGAAGCTGGTTCCGCTCAAGGGGCCGCCGTTCAAGCCGGCCGAACTCGACGCGATGCTGAAGGGCGCCCTCAACGCGCGACAGCTCGAGCAGCTCGACACCCGGCTGGCCTGCGAGTTCGGCTACTCGGTACCGGGGGTCTCGCGCTTCCGGGGCACGATCTTCTTCCAGCGCGGGACGCTGGCCGCCGTCTTCCGGCGCGTCCCCTTCGTCTTCCCCTCGCTCGACGACTGGGGCCTCCCGGACGTGCTGAAGGAGCTGGCCGACCTGCGGCAGGGGCTGATCCTGATCACCGGCCCCACCGGCTCGGGCAAGTCTTCGACGCTGGCCGCGATCATGAACGAGGTGATCTCCAAGCGACTCGTCCACATCGTGACGATCGAGGACCCGATCGAGTTCCTGCTGACCGACGGGATGGCGGCGGTCACGCAGCGCGAGGTCGGCGCCGACACGACCAGCTTCGCCGACGCGCTGCGCAACGCGCTGCGCCAGGATCCCGACGTGATCATGGTCGGCGAGAACCGCGACCTGCCGACGATGAGCACCACGGTGACCGCGGCCGAGACCGGCCACGTCGTCTTCACCACCCTGCACACCAACTCCGCCCCGCAGACGATCGACCGCGTGATCGACATGTTCCCCGCCGAGCAGCACCGGCAGGTGCGCCAGCAGCTGGCCGAGGTGCTGAAGGCGGTGGTCAGCCTGCAGCTCGTCGAGCGCGCCGACGGCAAGGGGATGGTCGCGGCGGTCGAGATCCTGCGCGACTCGCCGCGGATCGGCAAGCTGATCCGCGAGGGGAACATCGGCGAGATCGCCGAGGAGCTCGAGCGCTCGGTCTCCTACTACAAGATGCAGTCGATGAACCAGTCGCTGGCGGCGCTCGTGATCAACAACGTCGTCTCCAAGCAGACGGCGATGGAGATCTCGGGCAATCCCGGCGACCTCGACCTGATGTTGCGCAAGTTCTTCTATGCCGCCCAGGGGTCCGAAGCCCCCGGAGAGGAAGGCTCCATGCCCTCGAACGCCGACTACTCGCGGATCCACAAGCTGCTCGAGGTGGAGAAGCTCTACGACGACCTCCAGGAGCGCCACCGGCAGGACCTGACCGAGCGCGACGAGCGGATCACCCAGTTGCAGGCCGAACTGCGCTCCCGCTTCGAGGCCGACTCCGAGCGGGAGTCGAAGGAACAGCAGTTCGAGGAGGAGCGCGAGCGGCTGGCTCGCGGCTTCGACGCCCAGCGCTCGGAGTACGACGCGAAGATCGAGCGCCTGCAGGCGCGGATCCGCGAACTCACCCAGTCCGAGCCGGCGCCCGCCGGTCGGGGCGTCGGCCTCTTCCGCCGCTAGCGCATGTCGTCCCGCGGGAAGTCGCGGGCCGGACCGATCGTCGCGACCGCGTGCTTGAACACGAGGTGGTCGGCGCCGGCGTGTTCGAGCAGCAGGGTGAAGCGGTCGTATCCCTTGATTCGGCCGACGAGCCGTTTGCCGCTCACCAGCCACACCGCGACGGTCGTGTTCTCGCGGCGGAAGCGGGACAGTAGGGTGGTCTGAAGATCCTGCTCCTCGGCGCTCATGGGCGGCATTATAGGCCCCAGCCGAGCGCCGTTCGTCTACCCCCCGGCCCGCCGGGCCTGCTCCGCCAGCCGGTCCGCGAGGTCCGGCTTTCGAGGATCGAACCACGTCGTGCCCCGCTCGCCCCGGAACCAGGTGACCTGTCGCTTGGCGTAGTGGCGCGTATTGCGCTGGATCCGCTCCAGCAGGGCCGCCTCGCCGCCGACCGCCTGCGGGTCGTCGAGCCAGGCCAGCGCCTCGCGGTAGCCGAGGGCACGGAAGGCGCTGGCGGTGCGAGGCACGCCCCGTGTTTCCAGCAGCCAGCGCACCTCGTCCACGAGCCCCGCCGCGAGGTAGCCGGCGGCGCGCGCGTCGAGCCGCGCGTAGAGCATCTCGCGCGGCAGCGCGAGGCCGACGCGCAGCGTGGCGAAGCGGTCCGGGCCGGCGAAACCGCTCCCCTGCAGGGAGGACAGCGACGCGCCGGCGACGAGCCGGACCTCGAGCGCCCGCTCGATCCGCTGCCGGTCGCGCGGCGCCAAGCGCGCGGCGGTCACGGGATCGAGGCGCGACAGCACGCGGTGGAGATACGGCACGCCCCGCCGCTCGGCGAGGGCGGCGAGCCGCCGGCGCAGCGCGGTATCGCGCCGCGGCGCGGCGGCGACCCCCTTGAGCAGGCCGCGCAGGTAGAGCCCGGTCCCGCCGGCCACGACCGGCAGCTCGCCCGCCGCGTGGGCCGCGCGGATCTCGGCTTCGGCCGCGCGGACCCACTCGCCGAGGTTCACGTCGCGCGTCGGCTCGGCCCAATCGACCAGCGCCCAGGGATGACGCGCTTCGGCCCCGCGCGGCTTCTCCGTCGCCACCTGGAAATCGCGGTAGACCTGCAGCGCGTCGCACGAGATCAGGCGGCACGGGAGGCGGTCGGCGAGCGCGGCCGCGAGCCGCGTCTTCCCCGTTCCGGTCGGCCCGTAGATCGCGACGACGGGCGGCGCGCTCACGGCCCGCCCCACGCCGCGCGCACCAGCCGGAAGGCCGCCAGCAGGAGCAGCGCAGCGAGCGCGACGACGAGGCCGCGCCGGGCTTCGCGCCGGGCTTCGCGCCAGGCTTCGCGCCGCGCTCCCGACGGATTGGCCGCCGTTTCCGGCGCTACGCCCGGCTTCGCCGTCGTCGCGGGAGCGGCGCCTCCCATCAGGGCACCTTCGCCAGGACGACCCCCGTGTAGTAGTGCGTCAGGATCTCGCGGTAGCCGGTTCCGCGGCGGGCCATCCCGAACGCGCCGACCTGGCACAGCCCGACGCCGTGCCCCCACCCGCGGCCGCGGAACGTGACCCGGCGCAGCGTGCCGTCGCGGTCGCGCTGCACGTCCATCGAGAACAGGGTCTCCGGCAGGTCGAGCGCGCGCCGCAGGCGGAACCCCTCGACGATCGCCCGCCCGTCGACGCCGACGATCTCCATCGCCGTGACCCGTCCCGAGCGGCCGCGCCCGAGGATCCGGAGATCGCGCAGTTCGCCGACCGGCGCGACCGGGGCCAGCGAGGTTTCGAGCTCCGCGCGCTCCTTCACCTTGGTCCAGCGGTACTTCGAGCTGGTCCGGTCGTCCGAGCTGCCGGCCCGCTCCTGCAGCGCGACCAGCGTGACGCGGCCGTCATCGGCCGCGACCAGGACGCGGTCTCCAGGCAGCAGGTCGACCCGCCCGACGCGATGCCAGGCCCCGCCGACCTCCGCCAGCAGGTCCGGAGCGATGGCCAGCGTCCACTCGCGCTTGCCGGAGCGGGTCGCGATCTTCACCGGGCCGCCGGACGGCGCCGCCGCGACCTGCGCCTCTTCCAGCGGGACGGCCGCGTACTGGTCGGCGGCGCGCGCGATCCAGCCCAGCACCTCGCCCCGGGTCGGGATCCCCTTCGGATCGAGCCGCCCCTCGGCGTCGGGGTGCGCGAGGCCGCGCGCGAACAGCGCCGCGACCAGCGGCAGGTCCTCGGGCGCCACGAGGTCGGCGTCCTCGACCGCCAGCACCAGCGCCTCGTCGCCGGGAGCGACCACCTCGCTCCCCTCGACGCCGAGCAGCGCGGCGGCGGCGCGCCAGAGCGCCAGCCGTCCGGCGGGGTCCGTGACTGCCGCGGGTGCCGGCTTGCCGGCTTGCGCGGCCAGAGCGGCGAACCAGCGCCAGGCCTCGCCGGCCTGCACCGGAACCGTCCGCCAGCCGGGATCGTAGGCCTCGCGGCCGACGATCCCGTGGGCCACAAGCCGGCCGAGATCGAGCGGCTCCGGCCCGGGGTCGGGCGCGCCGGGGACCGAAGCGACCGGGTTCCCGACCAGCGTGGCGCCGCGTCGGGCCCGCTCCTTCGGGGGGAGCCCGCACGGCACGCCGCGCAGGTAGGGATAGTCCCACTCCGGGAAGACCAGCTCGACGTCCTCGGTGTGCCCGCCGCAGGTCGAGGTGAACAGCGCGTTCACCGGCCCGCCGTTCCAGACGAGGATCTCTCCACGCGTCTCGCGGATCGCGCGGTCGGACAGCGGCTGCTCGCTCCCCGCGCCGCGGTAGACCTGGCAGCGGGGCGTGTCGCACATGTCGTAGCCGTCGGCCGTGAACTGCCCGAGGTTCCCGAAAGCGTAGGTCCGCGCGGCGACCGCCTGGGCCTTCTGCGCCTCGAGTTCGGGGTAGAGGTTCGGGCCCAGCTCCTCCGGCACGACCCCGCGCAGGTAGTCCTCGACGCCGATCTCGTTGATCGCCAGCACCTCGCCGTAGGGGGTCAGCCGGACCTCGATCAGGCCGCGGTAGGAGCGCCCCTCGACGGTGACCAGCGCCCCCGGCGGCGGCACGGCGACGATCCGGTCGGTCGCCACCGCCTGCACGTTCCAGCGCCCGTCGAGCAGCCGCAGCGACGCCCCCGCGAGCCGCCGCACCGGCTCGCGCACGATCCACGCGTCGGGGTAGCCGCTCTCGCGGACCTGCGCCAGGAGCGGCTTCAGCGCCTCGGGCTCGATCGCCTCGCCGACCCGGACCCGCCAGACGTTCCGATCGGAGTCCCAGTAGGTGATCGCCGGTTGCCGCAGTTCGGTCTCGAGCCGGGCGCCGAGATCCCTGGCTTGGGGCTCGTCGCGGAACGCCCCGACCTGGATTCGCCGCACCTCCTCCAGCGTGGCGTCGCCGTCCTCGACCGCCACGTCGCGCACCACGCGGACGGGGCCGGCGGCGCGATCGGGCCAGAGCTCGGCCCCGCCCCGGCCGTCGAGCAGCCGCAGCCGGCCCGCAGTCGAGCCGAGCGCGACCTCCCGCCGGTCGGTGCTGAGCCCGACGCGGACGCGCGGCGACGCCACGGCAACGCCGGGATCGATCGTATCGAACAGGCTGGGGGCCGCGGGGGGGAGCGCGAGCGGGGGCTTCGCCGGGGGCTGCGACGGCGGTTTCGCAGCCGACGCCGAGGCCGGCGCTGATCCGAATGCGAGGACGAGCGTGAGAGCGATGCCGATCACAGGCCGAGAATAGCCCACGCCGCGCGCGGCGCGCCCGAGGCTGCGTCCCGTCAGTGGAACGAGGCGACCGCGCCGGCGGCGCTGTCGTGCATCTCGAGCACGCGCACGAGCTGGGTGATGCGCAGCGTCTCCGCCACGCGCCGGTTGGCGGAGGCGAGCTTGAGGTCCCCCGCCCCGGCCCGCAGCTTCTTCAGCGCCGCGACCATCTCGCCCAGGCCCGAGCTGTCGACGAAGTGGACCTCGACCAGGTCGAGCACGATCCGGCGGCTCCCCTCTTCGATCGCCCGGTCGAAGGCCGCGCGCAGCACCAGGTCGGGGCCGCCGACCTTGAGCTCGCCGTGCGGCCGCAGGACCGTCACTTCCCCGCGACGTTCGACGCCGATCTCCATCGTGGCCTCCCGCCGCCCGTCACCCGCGCCCGGCCGGCGCGAGCATCATCCGCTCGAGCGCCGCCGACGGCTCCCCCCGGCGTTCGAGCGTCTCGAGCACGTGCCCGGTCTTCCGGGCCCCGCGCACCGAGAGGCACAGGTGTTCGGCCTCGATCCTGACCACGACCGCGCGCGGGCGCAAGCGGGCCGCCAGGCGGTCGGCGATCTCCGCCGTCAGGGCCTCCTGAAGGGTCAGCCGCCGCGCCAGCGTGTCGACCAGCCGGGCGATCCCGCCGATCCCGACGTGAGCCCCGTCGGGCACGAACCCGACGCTGGCCTGGCCGCGGAACGGCAGCAGGTGGTGGGCGCAGACCGAGACGAACCGGATGCCGTGCAGCACGACCGGGCCCGCGGCCCCGGCCAGCGGCACCGGCTCGAGGTGCGCGTCGGGGTCCTCGCCGTAGCCGGCCAGCAGGTCGTCGGCGAAGGCCGCGGCCACGCGGCGCGGGGTCTCACGCAGCAACTCCCCGGGAGTCATCCCGCCCGGGAACGCGCCGGCCTCACCGAGCCCCTCGAGGAACTCGCGGATCCCGCGTTCCATCCGCTCGCGGTTCACGGCCGCCCCGCCGCCGTCCCCTGCCCCGCGTGCTCGCCGCGGTAGAAGCACGACGCCCCTTCGACCTCGAACATCTCCAGCGCGGTCAGCCCCGGCAGGGCGGGCTTCAACTGGTCCCAGATCCAGACCGAGATCCACTCCGCGGTCGGGTTCTCGAGCAGGTCGTTCCAGTGCCGGTGGTCGACCCGCTCGAGCACGCGTTGCTTCACGATCGCGTCGAGGTCGCCGAAGTCGATCACCATCCCCGAGGTCGCCTCGATCGACCCCTCGAGCTCGACGATGAAGCGGTAGCTGTGGCCGTGCAGGCGCGAGCAGGCGCCCGGGTGGCGCGGCAGGATATGACTGGCTTCGAAGCGGTACTCGCGGCGCAGTCTCATGGCGCGGCCGGCTCCTTCTCGAGCGTGACCTCGACCCCCACCGAGTCGACCATCCCGTCGAGCACCGGCGTCTCCTTGAGCACCGAGACGCGCACCTCGTCGCAGCCGCAGCGGTCCATGATCTCCTTCGCGATCCGCACCGCGAGCGTCTCGATCAGGTAGAAGGAGTTCTGGCGCCCGATCCGGATCACGATGTCGTGGATCTCGCGGTAGTCGACGGTGTCCTCGATCCGGTCGCTCCCGGCCGCCTTCTCGATGTCGGCCTTCATCGCGATGTCGACGCGGTGCCGCACGCCGATCTGGCGCTCGAGCTTCGTCAGGCCGTGGAAGGCGTGGAAGCGGATCCCGTTGACGGTGATGCGGCCCTGCATCGCGGCGCTCCGGTGCTCTCGGGGTGAGGCTGGGCGAGGCTACCCCCCGGGTCCGGCGGGAGCAACCCGGCCCGCCGGTCTGCTATCGTGAGCGGTCCGGACGGTCCCGATGAGCCTGCTCCCCGCACAATCCGACGCTCCCCGCGCCCCCGGCGCCCTCCCGGTTTCCGACCCACCCCCGGCGGTGCCGGCGCCCACGACGGCGTCCGCTGCACCCGCCCTCCCGGCCACCCCCCCCGGCCTCGTCGAACGCCGGGCGGCGGCGCGCGTCCTGGCGGAGCTGGCGGCGATCGACCGCGGCGCGCTGGAGCTGCGCCTCCCGGACGGCACGGTGCGCCGCTTCGGGGCCTCCGCCGACGCATCCCCGGGCGCGCCTTCGGCGGCGATCGACGTCCGGCGCTGGGCCTTCTTCCCGCGCGTGGCGTTGGGGGGAGATCTCGGCTTCGGCGAGGCCTTCGTCGACGGCGACTGGGTGACCCCCGATCTCGTCGCGGTGATCGCGCTCTTCATCGCCAACGAGGAGGTGCTCGCGGGCGACGCCGGCCGGCCCGGCCTCGTCCGCCGCCTGGCCGATCGGCTCGATCACCTCCGCCGGCGGAACACCCCGGGCGGGAGCCGCCGGAACATCCGCGCGCACTACGACCTCGGGAACGACTTCTTCCAGCTGTTCCTCGACGAGTCGATGACCTACTCCTGCGGCTTGTTCGAGCGCGACGACGAGCCGCTCGAGGCGGCGCAGCAGCGCAAGATCCGGGCGGTCCTCGACAAGGCCCGGCTCGCGCCGGGGATGCACCTGCTCGAGATCGGTTGCGGCTGGGGTTCGACCGCGCTGACCGCGGCCCGCGAGTACGGCGTGCGCGTCACCGGGCTGACCGTCTCGGAGCAGCAGCGCGCGTGGGGCCTGGCACGAGCCCTCGAGGCCGGGTTGGCGGACCAGGTCGCGATCGAGCTGTGCGACTACCGCGCCGCGACCGGCGTCTACGACCGGGTGGTCTCGATCGAGATGCTGGAGGCGGTCGGCCACGAGTATTTCGGCGCCTTCTTTGCCGCCGTCGACCGGCTGCTGGCGCCGGGAGGGCGGGCGGTGCTCCAGGTCATCACGCTGCCCGACCAGCGCTACGAGGGCTACCTCGAGCGCGTCGACTGGATCCAGAAGTACATCTTCCCCGGCGCGGTCATCCCGTCGCTCACCGCGCTGTGCGAGGCGATGACCCGCGCCTCGTCCCTGGTGGTCGAGCAGCTCGAGAACGTCGGGCCGCACTATGCGCCGACCCTCGCCGCCTGGCGCCGCCGCTTCCTGACGCATTCGGCCGAACTGACACGGCTCGGCTTCGACGAGAGATTCCAGCGTACCTGGGAGTACTACTTCGCCTATTGCGAGGCGGGGTTCGCCTCGCGCTATCTCAACGACCTGCAGCTGGTGCTGGCCCGCGCCGGCCTGCCGGCGTGGCCGGGAAGGAACCGATGAGCGCAGCCGTCAAGTTCGTCCGCGAGAACCGTGAGCGTCACCTCGACCAGCTGAATGAGCTGCTCCGCATCCCGTCGATCAGCACCGATCCCGAGCTCGCCGGCGAGGTCCGCCGCGCGGGCGTTTGGGTGAGGGACCGGCTCCGGTCGGCGGGTTGCACGCGGGTGGAGCTGTTCGACACCCCGAAGCACCCGATCGTCTACGGCGAGTGGCTCGGCGCGCCGGGCGCGCCGACGGTCCTGGCCTACGGCCACTACGACGTCCAGCCGGTCGACCCCCTCGAGCTCTGGACGACGCCCCCCTTCGAGCCGACCGTGCGCGACGGCAAGCTCTTCGCCCGCGGCGCCTGCGACGACAAGGGCCAGATGATCATCTACGCCAACGCGCTCGAGGCACACCTCAAGACCAGCGGTACCTGTCCCGTCAACGTCAAGTTCCTGATCGAGGGGGAAGAGGAGATCAGCTCGCCCTCGCTCGACGCCTTCCTCAAGTCGCACCTCGACCTGCTGAAGTGCGACGCGGTCCTGGTCTCCGACACCGGCTTCTTCGCCAAGGGGGTGCCGTCGATCACCCACGGGCTGCGTGGCCTGCTCTACCTCCAGGTCGACATCTTCGGCACCAAGTCCGACCTGCACTCCGGCAGCTTCGGCGGCGCGGTGATCAACCCGGCCTTCGCGGCGGCGCAGATCGTCGCCGGGCTGAAGGACATGAACGGCAAGATCAAGGTCCCCGGCTTCTACGACAAGGTGCGCAAGCTGACCGCGGCCGAGCGCAAGGCCTTCGCCGCGCTGCCGCACAAGGACGCGAAGTACAAGAAGGAGCTGGGCGCGCCCGAGCTGTTCGGCGAGAAGGGGTTCACGACGCTCGAGCGGACCTGGGCCCGGCCGACGCTGGAGGTCAACGGGATCTGGGGCGGCTTCACCGGACAGGGCGCCAAGACCGTGATCCCGGCCGAGGCCCACATCAAGATCTCGATGCGCCTCGTTCCGAACCAGAAGCCGAACGAGATCGCGAAGCAGGTGATCGCGTACATCAAGAAGATCACGCCCAAGTCGGTCAAGGTGCAGGTCCAGAACCTGCACGGCGCGGAGGCCTGGCTGGCCGAGACCGACCACCCGGCGCTGGCCGCGGCGGCCCGCGCGCTCAAGCGTTCGTTCGGCAAGACCCCGGTCTTCATGCGCGAAGGGGGCTCGATCCCGGTCGTCGGGACCTTCGGCAAGCTGCTCGGCGTGCCGGCGGTGCTGATGGGGATCGGCCTGCCGGACGACAACCTCCACGCCCCGAACGAGAAGTTCGACCTCGACCAGTTCTACCGCGGCAACGAGGCCGCGGCCGCGCTGTTCGAGGAGCTGCCGGCGAGCTTCACCGGGGGCGCTCCGAAGAAAAGATAGCCGCAGGGGCCGGCCTCCGTGCCGGCCCGAAAGGCGCAGGGGCCGGCCTCCGTGCCGGCCCAACTACGCACAGGGCCCACCGATGATCGAAATCCTCCCCGGCCTCGCGCTGCCCGACGAGGCGGTCTCGTTCGTCTTCTCGCGCAGCGGGGGGCCGGGGGGCCAGCACGTCAACAAAGTCAGCTCGCGCGCCACCCTGCTGTTCGATGTCGCCCACTCTCCGGCCCTGGACGACGACCAGCGGGCGCGCATCCTGGAGCGGCTGGCGACCCGGATCTCGAAGGACGGCGTGTTGCGCGTCGTGGCCCAGTCCTCGCGCAGCCAGGCCGCCAACCGCGACGCGGCGCGCGAGCGCTTCGTCGAGCTGCTGCGCTGGGCGCTGGCGGAAGAGGCGCCGCGCTTCGAGACCCGCGTGCCGCGGGCCCAGAAGGTGCAGCGGCGGCACCAGAAGGTGCGCCGGGGGGAGGTGAAGCGCGCCCGGGGACGGGTCCGCGAAGAGGACTGAGCCCGCCCCGGGCCCCCCTTCGCTACCGCTTCTCCTCCGACCGGAACGCCCCCGTCACCGCCCCCAACACGATCGACACGACCGAGATCAGGATCGCGCCGAGCAGCGCCGGCCAGAATCCGTCAACGCGGAAGTTGATCCCGAACATCGAGGCGATCTTGGTCGCCAGCAGCAGCATCAGCGCGTTGATGATCGGGATCGCCAGCCCGAGCGTCAGGATGATGAAGGGGCAGCTCAGGAGCTTGACGACCGGCGTGATGATCGCGTTGACGAGGCCCACGACCAGCGCCATCAGCGCCAGGTCCTTGGGCGTGCCGTAGCTGATCCCCGGCACGATCTGCGCCGCCGCGGCCAGCGCCAGCGCGGTGATGACCAGGCTCAACAGGAACTTCATCGGGCTTCCCTCCTCCCTTTCTGTGTCCTCAGTCGGCCGGCCACGACTCCATGACCGACTCGACCACCCGCCGCGAGAGCGGGTGGTACCCGTCCTTCGCCTCCTCGAAGATCGCCCGTCCCAGCGCCCGCGTGCGCACGCTCGTGCCGAGCGCGCCGTACAGCGGCCGCAGGTACTTCATCCGGCCGACGGTCGTCAGCACCTCGCGCACGCGCGGGAAGACCGGCTCGTAGTCCGACGCGGTCGCGATCGCCAGCCACTCGACCAGGATCTCGTAGTTGCCGCGACCGGTCAGCGCCAGGGCGCCGTCGAGCGTCGCGCAGTCCGCGGCGGGCAGCGGCCGCGGCAGGTTCTGCAGGTAGACCAGCAGGTGCGCGGCCGGCCAGCGCGCGGCGTGGGACGCGTCGGGACGGACCCCCTTGCTCCACCCGGCCGCCGCCGATTCGAGCCGCTCGAGCGTCGCCGAATGGAAGGCTGGCGCGTTCTTCGGCAGCCCCGTCTCGTAGAGCCACTCCTGCGCCCCGACCGCCGCCGCCGCGCCCGGCAATTCCTGCTCGAGGAACTGAAGAAACTCCTCGGTCGTGATCGACTGGAAGCGGAAGCGCTCGATGTACTGCCGGATGAAGCGCTCGAACCGCTCGCGCCCGGCGTGGCGCTCGAGCAGCACGACGAAGCGCGCCCCCTTCTCGTACGGAATCTGCGAGTAGGCGTCGTCGGGGTCGACGCCGGTCAGGTCGGTCCGCAGGCGCGTGAATGGCGAGTCCATCCCGAAGCGTGCGAAGGCTCCCTCCATCCCCTTCTGCCCGATCGCCCAGGCCACCGCGGCCGCGTCCTCGCCGTGCAGCGCCTCGAGGATCCGGCGCTCGGCCCAGACGGTGAACCCCTCGTTGAGCCAGAAGTGGTCCATCGTCGCATTGGTGACCAGGTTGCCGGTCCAGGAGTGGGCCAGCTCGTGCGTCACGACGTCGACCAGCGAGCGGTCGCCGGCCAGCAGCGTCGGCGTCAGGAAGGTCAGGCGCGGGTTCTCCATCCCGCCGTACGGGAACGAGGGCGGCAGGACGAGCATGTCGTAGCGGTCCCACGCGTAGGGGCCGAACAGCGCCTCGGCCCGTTCGAGCATCGTGCCGACCTCGGCGAACTCGTGGGCCGCGGCCTCGACCACCTCCGGTTCGGCCCAGACGCAGCAGCGCGGGTGGACCTCCTGCGCCGCGAGGTTCCCGACCGCCAGCGCCAGCAGGTACGAGGGGATCGGCTGCGGCATCTCGAAGGTGAAGGTCCGGGTGCCGGGCGCCGGCCCCGGTCGCGACCCGGTGGAGCCGGCCGACATGACCGCGACCAGCGGCTCCGGCACCGTCACATCCGCGGTGTAGCTGACCCGGACGCGCGGGCTGTCCTGGCAGGGGAGAATCGTGCGGGCGTGGATCGCCTGGCACTGGCTGAAGAGGAACGGGTGCCGCTTTCCCGCCGTCTGCTGCGGCTCGAGCCACTGCAGCGCCACGGCGTCCGGGGCGGCCTCGTAGTCGACGACGACGCGCTCGGTCCCGGCCGGCAGCGCCAGGCGCAGGCGCCGGCCCTGGATCGGATCCTCCGGCCCGAGTTCCCACGCGATCTCCCGGCCGTCGCCCGACCGGACGCGGCGGATGACGAGCCCTTTCGCGTCGAGGTCGAGCGGGCCCGCCGTCGCGGGCGCCGCCAGCCGGAGGGTCGCCGTGCCGGTGAGGCGCTTCGCGCCGAAGTCGACCGTCGCCGCCCACTGGATCGAGCGGGTCAGCGGCTGGGCGTCGTCGAAGCAGGAGTGGGGGTCGAGGCGTGCCATCGGGTCTCCGGGAGCGCGAGCCAGGCCGGAACGAGGGGGGGTGCCCGCGCCGAAAGCGGAGGATAGCCGCCCGTACCCCCCCTCGGCCACGGGACCTATCTTTGCGGAAGGGCCCGGCCGGCGCGCACCGGCCGGGAAGCACCGCCCCGCCGCGGCCGCCGCCGCGAGGGATGGCTCGCCCGGTCGAGCGCCGGGCGGCCGGAGGACCGCATGCCGACCCTGATCGACCTCGACGCGCTGATCGCCGACGCGAGCGACCTCGCTCCCCTCTCCGACAGCGCCGTGCGCCTGATGTCGCTCGCCGCACGGGACCAGTGGTCGATGCGCGAGGTGCTCGACGCGATCGGCTTCGACCAGGTCCTGACCTCGCGCCTGCTCCGCGTCGCGAACTCCGCCGCCTTCTCGCGCTCGAGCACCGTGTCCGATGTGCAGCAGGCGGTGGTGCGGCTGGGGATGGCGCAGGTCGTCGCCCTCGCGATGGGCTCGGCGGTGCGCGACCGGATGCTGCGCGCGCTCCCCGCCTACGGGCTTTCGGAGGGGGAGCTCTGGCGCCACTCGGTCGCGGCCGCACTGGCGGCCGAGTGCCTGCCGCTGCACTGCCGGGTTGCGATCCCGGTCGAGGCCTACACCGCAGCGCTGCTCCACGACTTCGGCAAGCTCCTGCTGTCGCGCCTGCTGACTGCTGACTCCCTGATGTTCCTGAGGCGGGCCCGCGAGCAGGGGCAGCAGGCAGCCCTCGCAGCCGAAGTCGAGCTGGTCTCCGTCCACCACGCCGAGCTGGCCGCCCTCGTCGCGCAGCACTGGAACCTGCCCGAACCGATCGTGCGCGGGGTCTGCTTCCATCACGCTCCGGACGAGGGACGGGCCTCGATCTGCGACGCCGTCCACGCTGCCAACGCCGCGGCCCACGGAGCGCTTGCCGGGGCGGATGCGTCGGCGATCGGCCGGCCCTACCTGCAGGAGCACGCCGCGCGCCGCCTCGGCCTGTCGGCTGGCGGCTTCACGGCGCTGTGCAGCGACGTGCAGGTGCGCTTCGAAGAGGTGATCGCGCGCTACGCCTAGCGCGGAACGACCGTGAAGGCCGGGCTCGACCATCACGGCTAGAATGGCCGCTCGATGCCATCTGCCGTTCTCAGCCGGACCCTGCGCGCGCTGCGCCACCGCAACTTCCGGCTCTTCTTCTTCGGCCAGCTCGTCTCGCTGACCGGCTCGTGGATGCAGGGGCTGGCGCAGGGCTGGCTGGTCTGGCGGCTGACGCACTCGACGGTCCTGCTGGGGCTGGTCAGCTTCGCGCAGCTGGCGCCGGTGCTGCTGCTGGGTTTCGTCGGCGGGGTGGCCGCCGACCGCTTCGACCGGCGTCGGATCGTGCTCGTGACGCAGGTCGTGGCTCTGGTCCAGTCGGCGACGCTCGCGGCGCTGACGCTCTCCGGCCGGATCGAGGTCTGGCAGGTGCTCGCGCTGGCCACGCTGCTGGGGATCGTCAACGCCTTCGACTTTCCCGGCCGGCAGTCGTTCCTGAGCGAGATGGTCGAGCGTGAGGACCTGGGCAACGCGATCGCCCTGAACTCGACGATCTTCAACGGCGCACGGATCGTCGGGCCCTCGCTGGCCGGTGCGATCGTCGCGCATTGGGGCGAGGGGATCTGCTTCGCGGTCAACGCCGTCTCGTATCTCGCCGTGATCGGCAGCCTGCTCGCGATGCGCTTCCCGGGCCGCGCCGCGCCGGCGCCGCGCGGCGGGGCCTGGGAGGGATTCGTCGAGGGGCTCGCTTACGCCCGCGGCACGCCGCACGTCCGCGCGTTGATGGCGCTGGTCGCGGTGACGAGCGTCTTCGGGATGTCGTATCTGTCGTTCCTGCCGGCCTTCGCCGGCGGCGTGCTCGGACGGGGGCCCGAAGGTCTGGGTCTGTTGATGGCCTCGGTCGGCGGCGGGGCGATCGTCGGCGCGCTCTCGCTCGCCTGGCGCCGCGGGATCCGCGGCCTGGACGGCGTCGTCTTCCGCCACGCGCTGGTCTTCGGCGCGGCCGTGCTGGTCTTCAGCCGGTCGCGCTCGTTCCCGCTCTCGTGCGCGGCGGTCGCCGCGGCGGGCTACGGCGCAATGGTCCAGATGGCCGCGGCCAACACGCTGCTGCAGGCGCTCGTCCCGGACGGCCTGCGCGGCCGGCTGATGAGCCTCTACACGGTCGGCTTCGCCGGGCTGATGCCGCTCGGGAGCCTCGCGATCGGCCTCGCCACGCGCTGGGTCCCGCTGCCGCCGACCCTCTCCGCCTGCTCGCTTGCGGTGCTGGGCGCGGCCGTCGCCTTCGGGCTCTGGGCGCGCGGCTGGGAGATCCCGGCACCGGACCTGAGAGCGGGCGGGGCCGAGGCCCCGCCCGTCACCTGATCCTCCCCCCGCGGCCGGTCAGCGCCGGCACCGCGCCGTCGATCTCGAACCCGTCGCCGCCGCCCCACGGGACTTCCCGCGTCCCGATGTCCCGCGCTTGATCCTGCACTCCGCCGCGGAAGATCAGGATACGGATCGGTCCTTCCGCTCCAGCCCCTGCGAGAGGCGGCTCAGGACGATTGCGGTGGCGGCCAGCAGCAGCCCGGGAAAGGCGGCCACCCACCAGCCGCCCGGAAAGAGGGCTCGCCCCTCCGCGATGATCCGGCCCCACGAGAGGGCCCCGGCGCGACCGGTGGCACCGAGAAACGAGAGCGTCGCCTCGAGCAGGATCACCTCCGTCGCGGCCAGCGGCAGCATGACCGCCAGCACCGGCAACACGCCGGGCAGCAGGTGGCGCGCCGCGATCCGGGCGCGGGAGGCCCCGGCCGCCGACGCCGCGGCGGTGAACGGACGCGCCAAGAGGGCCGTGGCCCCGGCCTCGACCGCGCGTGCGGTCTCCATCCAGCCGGCGAGCGCGAGCGCCAGCGCGAGTCCGAACGGAACGCGCGAGAGCGCGGCAGCGAGCGCCAGCAGCAGCAGCAGCCGCGGCAGACCCAGTGCGCCGTCGAGCAGTCCACCCAGGGCGAGGGCCACCCCGCGCCCGCCGGCGGCACGGCCGAGGCCGACCGCGGTCCCCAACACGACGGCGAGCGCGGCGGAGAGCAGCGCCAGCGCGAGCGAGTGCCGGGCCGCGTGGAGCGTCCGCGCCAGGAGGTCGCGCCCCTGCTGGTCGGTGCCGAGCAGCAGGCGATGCCGGCGCGGCGGGCCCGTCGCCTGTTCAGGGTAGTCGCGCCACTCGCCGACGCCGAGTTCGACGCGCAGCCCGCCCGCGGCGGGCGTGAGGTGCCGGGCGCGCGCGAAGCCGCCCCCCGCCAGCGCGATCTCGTCGACGACCGCGAGCGGAGGCAGGAGCTGCGCCGCCGCCGAAGCGATCGCCGGGGGATCGGGCGAGCCGCTCAGCCACGGCCCGGCCAGCGCGAGCGTGACGAGCGCGAAGGCCCCGAGCAGGCCGGGCCGCAGCGGCCGGCGGGTCACGCGCGCTCCCGGTGCCGCGGATCGAGTCCCGCCAGCGCCAGGTCGAGCAGCACGCCACCCACCACCACCGTCGCGGCGGCGAGCATCGTGGCGGCCAGCGCGAGCGGGTAGTCGCCGCCCAGCGTGGCGTCGGCCGCGACCCGACCGACGCCCGGCCAAGCGAAGACCGATTCGACGACGACCGCGCCGGACACGACCAGCGGCAGGTCGAGGGCCGCCAGCGCCGCGACGGGTGCCAGCGCCGGCCGCACGCGGTGCCGCCACAGGACGCGCGGCGCGGGAACCCCCGCGGCACGCGCCAGTGCGAGGCGCGGTGCCGCGTCGGGGTCGTCCATCGCGGCCGCCTGCACCCGCGCCACGATCGCCGTCGCCGGCAGCGCGAGCGTCAACGCCGGCAGCACCAGGTGCGCCAGATCGAATCGCTCCGCCGCCGCGGGGCCGGCGGCGTGCGACGCCGGCAGCCAGCCGAGCCAGGCGTGGAAGACCAGGACCAGCATCACACCGAGCCAGAAGCGCGGCAGGGTCGCGATCGCCAGCAGCAGCTCGTCGGCGAACCGGCGCCGGCGCGGCGGAAGGAGCGCGATCCCGGTCGCCGTGAGCGGACCCAGGGAATAGGCGAGGATCAGCGCCGCCAGCCCGAGCAGGACCGATCCGGGCAGGGCCTCGGACAGCACCTCGGCCACCGGCCGCCGGTGCAGGATCGAGATCCCGAACTCGCCGCGCGCGTAGGCGCCGAGCGTCGCGAAGAACTGCTCCGGCAGCGGGCGGTCGAGGCCCAGCGCGGCGCGGGTGCGCGCCGCCTGCTCGGCCGGCACGGAGGGATCGTCGAGACGCTCGGCCGGGTCGGCGGAGCGCAGATGGAGCAGCAGGAAGGTCAACCCGAAGACGACGAAGAGGGTCGCCGCCGCGCGGAGGAGCCGCCGCGCGACGGCGCGCCCGCTCAGCGGGAGGGCTCCGCGGCCGGCGCGAGCCACCAGTTCTCGAGGCCGTCGTAGGGATTGAGCGGCGACGGGGTCGCGCCGTGCACGCGCGACGACAGCCCGACCAGCGTGCGCTCCTCGTAGAGCATCGTGTAGGGCTGCTCGTCGCGGAAGATCGCCTGCCATTCCCGCCACAGCGGGAGCGCCAGGGCGGGCGACGGTGCGGCGGCGGCGCGGTCGAGCAGCGCATCCGAGGCCGGCGTCGACCAGGCGCCGAGGTTGTTGCCGCGCCCGGCCGCGGCGTCGGTGTGCAGGATCCCCTGCGGCTCGACCCGCGTCCCCGCCCGCCAGCCCGAGATCACCCCGTCGAACCGCTTGTCGCGCGCCCGCGCGAGGAAGTCGGCGCGAGGCAGCGGCTCGGGCACGAGCTTCACGCCGACGCGCGCCAGGCTCGACGCCATCCGATCGAGGGCGTCGCGCCGCGCGCCGTTCTCGGCATCGGCGATGACGGTCAGCTCCAGCCGCCGCCCGCCCTTCTCGCGTACGCCGTCGCGGTCGGCGTCGACCCAGCCGGCCTCGTCGAGCAGGCGTGCGGCGAGCGGCGGGTCGAACGGCAGGCCGGCCGAGGCGTCGAAGGCCGGCACCAGTGCCGACACGACCGGACTGACGCCGACCCGGCCATGACCGCCGAGGACGCCGCGCACGATGTCCTCGCGATCGGTGGCGAGCGTCAGCGCCCGGCGCACGCGCGCGTCGGCCAGCGCCGGGTGGGGCCGGGTGCGCTGCAGGCGCCGGATCTCGTCAGCCGACTCGGCGCAGTCCCGCTTCTCGTCGCAGCCGCGCGCCGCGCGATCGGCGGCGTAGGCCGCGGGCTCCAGCGCGTTCCAGGCGACGAAGGTGTAGGCCAGGGACGGCGCGTCGATGACGGTGCGGCCGGACTGCGCCGCGAGAGCGGCAGCACGCAGCGGCGGAACCTTGTCGAGGACGTCGACCTCGCCGGCCTCGAACGCCGCCAGCGCGGCCGTCGCGTCGGGGTAGACGCGGAAGACCACGCGGTCGAGGTAGGGCCTCCCCGGCACCCAGAAGCTGGGGTCGCGCGCGAGCACGGCCTCCTGCCCCGGCTTGACCGCTTCGAGGCGGAACGGCCCGGCGGTGACGGGTCGGGTCTCCCAGCGGGTCTCGGCCCAGCGGGCCGGCGGCACGTCGCGGTAGGCGAGCGGCACCAGCGCGTCGTCGTTGGCATCGAGCAGCTGGTAGACCGACGGCCGGGCGAAGCGGACCACGGCGGTCTTCGGGTCGGGGCATTCGACCGCTTCGATCGCCTGCTTGAGAAACGCCCCGTCCCAGGCCAGGGCGTCGTCGCGCTGGATCGCCAGCGTGAAGGCCACGTCCTCGCAGCCGACCGGCCGGCCGTCGCTCCAGCGCGCCGCGGGGTCGATTGCGAAGGTCAGCGTGCGGCGGTCGGGAGCGAACGACCAGGAGCGCGCGACCCACGGCACGAGCCCTTCCTCGCCGGCGCCGAAGCGCTCGTGGACGAGGCGCGGGTAGAGCAGCTCCAGCACGTTGGCCGCGGCCGCCTGGCCGACCGTGTACGGGTTCCAGGAGTCGACGTCGCCTCGCAGCGCGACGACGAGCGTCCCGCCGCGCTGCGGCCGCTCCGCCGCCGAGTCCCCGCCGACCGCACCGGAGGCGGCCGCGCGGTCCGGCTCCGCTCCGCCGCACGCGGCGGCGACGAGCAGCAACGCCAGCAGCAGGACCGGTGGCTCGGCGAACGCCGTGCCGCTACCGCGCGGCGCAGTCGCCACTGCTGGCCGTTCGGTTGCGGCCCGCGCTGTCCGCCCCGTAGGACCTCGGGTCGGACACGCTCGCGTTGTCGCGGAAGAGGTAGAAGAACGCCGTCCCTGGCGCCGGCGGTTCGGCCTCCGGGAAGAGGGCGGTGTCGGTCGCGGCCACCGAGTCGGCGAGGCATGTGACCGGCCCCAGGTTGACAGCGTTCCACGTCGCGCGGATCTGCCCGACGTCGCCGCGGACGAGGTCGTAGCCGCTCGCACCGAGCACCGGGCTCCAGGACACGACGCTTCCCGGCGGCTCGCGCCGGACCTTGAGGCTGGTCCGGTCGGAGAGGACGACGTGCGCCAGCGCGTCGAGATCGAGCACGCCGGTCCCCATCTTGCCGTCGAACGGCCCCGAGTTGGCGTCGGGCTGGGTGGTGTCCCGCAGCGTCGACCGCACCTGGTCGGGGCTCAGCCCGGGGTAGCGCTCGAGCAGCAGCGCGGCCCCGCCGCTCACCAGCGGCGCCGCGAACGACGTCCCCGACCAGCGACCGAACGTCTCGTTGTCGGCGACCGAGATCTCGGTGTCGCCCGGGGCCGACAGGTCGACCTTCGAGCTGTAGTTGCTGTACGGCGTGCGGATCCTCGCGTTGTCCACAGCGGCGACCGCGATCACCTTGTCGTGCGCGGCCGGGAAGTCGACGCTGGGCAGGTCGCGATTGCCGGCCGCGCCGACGATCGCGATCCCGGCGTCGTGCGCCTCGCGCAGCGCCTTGGCCGCGATCCCGGACGCCTGCTCGAGCGTCAGCGAGAGGTTGATCACCCGCGCTCCGCCGTGGATCGCTTCGAGGATCCCCTTGGCGAGCGAGAAGCCGGTGCCGTATCCCTCTTCGTCGAGCACGCGGATCGGCAGGATCCGCGCGTGCGGGGCCGCCAGGTGGACCAGTCCGGCGACGAAGTTCCCGTGGTGCAGTGCCTCGTCCACCAGTCCGTCGCCGTCGTCGTCGAGCCCGTTCGGCCGGACGTGCGCGTCGCCCCCCTCGAGCCGGACCGTGTTGATGCCCGGCGCAAGCAGCCAGGGCTTGAGCTCGGGATGGTCGAACGTCATGCCGGTGTCGAGCACGGCGACGACGACCCCGGAGCCGGTCTCGACCGCGTGCGCGGCCGCGGTCCGCACCAGCGTCGCCGAAGCCTGCGTCCGGAAGAGGGTCAGCGTGATCGAGCGGTCGAGGTCCGCGATCGTCCGCTGGACCCCTTCCGGGACCTCGTACTTGTGGTGCGTCTCCGCCGACACGACGTCGGGATCGGCCGCCAGCGCCTGCGTGAGCGCCAGGATGTCCGCGCCGGGAGGGGTACCCATCAGCCAGATCTGCCAGACCGCGATCCCGTCGAGCAACGCGAGGCCGTGGCGTTGGGCGACCGCCTGCGGCGAGGCCGCGGGCACGAGCTCGACCAGGATCTCTCCCGGCACGTCGTGGTTCGGGTCGACCGCCAGCGCGGGCGTCACGGACGCGCCGGCGAGCGCGGCGGCGAGCAGGATCAGCGCGGCTGCGCGCGGGATTCGCATGGGGGGGCTGCCTTCCGTGCGGCCGTTCAAGCGACCGCCTGTCGGTCCGCGGCGGGCAACCGCGTCCAGGGATCTCCGGCCACCATGAAGGGGGCCCAGCGCAGCGGCGACGCGTCGCGCCGCCGGGCGGCGCGCTGGGCGGCGGCGAGCGCCGGACCGACCGGCTCTCCCGCGGCGAGTCGCGCGTAGAAGTCGTCCATCAGCCCGACGGCAGAAAGATCGTGCACGTCCCACATGGCGGCCACCACCGTTCGAGCCCCGGCCTGTAAGAACCCGCGTACCAGGCTGACCCACTCGTCCCCTGAATGTACCGTGCCGCGGCCGGTGTCGCACCCCGAGAGGACGACGATCTCGGCGGTCCCCTGGAGCCGGTAAATGTCCGGTAATGCAACCCAGGTGTCCCCCAGCCGGAGCGCTCCGGTGAAGGCCCCGGACTCCGCGAACATCCCGTGACAGGCGATGTGCAGCACCGACGGGCGGTGGCCGCTCCCGGCCAGCGCGGCGCGGGTCGCTTCGGCCCCGCGCAGCACGCGCGCCCCGCCGAGCCGCCGCTCCACCGCGTCGACCTCGAACTCGATCTGGGGGGCGCGGCCGTCGGCGACGCCCAGCACGAGGGGAGCGGCCGGCCGCGGTGCGCCGCGGCGCCCGCGGGCGAGCATCGCCAGCACCGCGAGGCTCGGCACATACGAGACCGGTCCGCGTTCGACGAGCGGCACGCCGCCCGACTCGAAGGCGTGGAACGGCAGCCCGTGGAGCGCGCCGTGCGGCACGATCCGCAGCGCGCGCCCGTGGAACCGATCGCCGAGCGGACCCAGCAGCGCGGCGTGGAGCCGGCCGAGGTAGAGCCGGCAGGCGGCATGGATCGCCGCCTCGTGCGCGCCGTGGAAGTCGTCGCCGAGAATCCCCCGCCCCAGTTGGAAGCGCAGCCGGTCGGCGAGGTCCTGGATCTCGTCGACGGGTGCCAGATCGCGGATCACCTCGACCCGGCTCGCGCTCGACGACGAAGAGCTGATAGCGCCCTTCGGAGACCGCGTACTCGAGCACGACCTCCTCGGGCCGCAGCGCCGCCATCGCCTCGGCCGGCCCGGGCACCGCTCCGCCGTGCAGCAGCGCCGCCAGCGGATCCCGTGCGGCGAGCTGGGCCAGGGCGTGGGCCCGTTCGGTGACGAGCCGGCCGAGCCGTGCGCCAGCCTGGGCGCGCACTCCGGCCGGCGCGTCGCCGGATTCGAGCCGCGCCTCGGCCACCGCGAGCTCGCGCTCCAGCTGCTCCAGCCGCGCCGCGAGCCGGCGCGCTTCCGCGCGGCGCGGGGGCGATCCGCCGCGCGGCCCACGCGCGATCTCTTCGGCCAGCGCGCGCGCCTTCCCGCGCTCGGCGTAGTGCAGCGCCTGCCGCACCGCGCGCGCACCGCCGCGCTGCAGCCGGTTGGCGAGGATCGCCTCGTAGACCGAGCCCTTGTCGAGCGCGAAGGCGAGGCGGCTCTCTTCCGAGGAGAGCCCGGCGCGCATCCGGACGATGCAGCGCTCGGCGGCTGCCAGCTCGCGGAAGGCCTCGCCGAGCCGCCCGTCCCGGTCCGCCAGCGAGGCCAGGACCGTCCGCGCTGCCAGCTCGACGCGCGGGTCGCGCCGGCGGCGGGCGAGGCGCAGCGCGCGCTCCGCCAGTGCTCGGGCCGGCGCGGCGCGACCGGCATCCCGCTCGGCGGCCGCTGCGACGGCGTACGCCCGCGCCGCCCGCGCGATCATCCCCCTGCGCTCCAGCAGCGTCCCGGCGGCGCGCGCGCGCGCCGCCGCCGCCCGCCACTCCGGCCCGCGGCCGGCGGCGCGGGTCAGCGCCTGGGCCTCGCCGGTCGCCAGGAGCGCCGCCCCGACGCGGTTGCCTTCGGCTTCGTACAGCGCGCTCCCGCGCGCGAAGAGCCGCGCTGCGGCGCGTGGCCGGCCGAGCTGCAGCGCCGCCCCACCGCGCGCGCCGAGCGCCTGCGCGAGGTCGGCCCCGCGACGCGCCTGGCGGCGGAAGGCGTCCGCCGCGCGTCGCGCGCGCGCTTCGGCCTCCTCGGGCCGATTCAGCCGCAGCAACGCCTCGGCCGCGTCGAGATCGCTGGCGGCGGCCCCCGGTCGATCGCCGAGCTGCAGCTGGCGTTCCCGCACGTCGTCGAGGCGCGCCAGCGCCGGATCGAGCAACCCTTCCAGCAGGTCGATCCCGGCCAGCGCGTAGTCGGCTTGCGCCGTCAGCGCCGCGAGCCGCTCGCTCGCGAAGTGGGCGCGGGCGGCCTCGTACCCGCGCCGGGCGGCAGTCGTTCGATCGAGCGTCGCCAGGATGTTGGCCTCGTTGTAGTCGACGAACGCCAGCCGCCGCCGGTCCCGGGCGCTGGTGAACTGCTGGCGCGCGGTGCGATAGAGTGCCAGCGCCTCGCGGTGGCGGTCGAGCCGGTGTTGCAGGTTGCCGAGGTTCAGCGCCAGCCCACCGAGCCGCCGCGGGTCGCTGTCCCCGGCGCGCGCGTAGCAGGCCCGCGCGGATCGGGCCGCGGCCCGTGCGCCGATCGCGTCCCCCGACTGCACCGCGACGTCGACCAGGATCCGCTGCATGTCGCCGGCATCGGTCCAGAGCCGGGCATCACGATAGACCGCGGCCGCAGCGGTGAGCCGCAGCCGGGCCTCGGCCGGACGCCCGGCGAGGTGGGCCAGGACCCCGGCCGCGTGCTGGGCCGCCCCGGCCGCGCGCGGCTCGCCGGTCGCCGCCGCGTAACGGGCCAGCTCGCGGGCCGCAGCCGCCGCACGCCGCGCATCGGTCCGCGCGAGATCGGCGAAGCGCGACTCGAGCGCCGCGAGCCGCCTCGCGTCGAACCGGCGGCGGGACGCGCGGCGCCCGGGGAGCATCTCAGGCGCTGCCGGCGGAGAGCGCGATCCCCGCGATCTCGACCGCCGGCCGGCCGTCGACCTCGAGCGCCAGCGTGACGCCTGCGCGGGCCAGCGGAATGCCGCGGAGGAGGAAGTCCCCCGCCTCGCCGAGTGCCTGGCGCCGGATGCTGCGGCCCGAACGGACGGCGACGGTCGCGCCGGGGAGCGGGGGCAGGACCTGCCCGGCCACTTCGAGTCGGCCGGCCTTGCCGCGCACCAGCAGGTCGAGCTGCCGGACCTCGTCGCCGGCGTCCAGCCGGTAGAGCAGGCGGCGCTCGGCCAGCGCGGCACCGCGGACCCCGGCCGGCAGGGGGGCAGCCAGCGAGTCGAAGAGCAGCGTCGCCAGCCATTCGAGAGGACCGGACCCCGGCGCTGGCAACAGGCTGCGGAGCGCCAGTGCCTTGTGGATGGTCCCCGGCGGTGGCTCCACCAGGTGGATCCCCTTGATCAGCGCCGCGAGCCGCTCGGGATCGGCCTCGCGCGAGTGTCTCGTCATCTCCTGCCCCTCCGACCGACGGCCCAACCGGACCGTCCAACCCTTGCCGTTGCCTGACCCGTCACCCTGCAGAGCGGCGAACTCCCCGCCTGATACCGGTCCGTCAGTCGAAAGCCACCGGGGGGCCGCCCCCCTGCTCGTACAGCTTCCGGAGCTTGGCGAGGCAACGCGCGCGGGTCGGCCCCAGGGCTCCGATCGGGCGGCCGATCCGCGCCGCGGTCTCGGCGTAGGACGGGACGGGATCCTCGAGGTAGAGCGCCGCGATCAGGGTCCGGCAGGGCTCCCCGACCCGCTCGAGCGCCAGCGCCAAGGCGTGCTCGCTCTCGACCTGATCGAGCGCCCCGGCGAGATTCGAAGGCGGCGCCACGGCCCGGTCGAGGATCGTCTCGGCGTCGTCTTCGGCGAAGCGCGCCCCCTCGCGCCGCAGCGCCTGGCACTCGTGGCGCGCGACGGTCGCCAGCCACGAGGCCAGCGACTCGACGCGGCGCAGCCGAGCGAGCTGCTCGAGCAGCTTGACGAAGACCCGCTGGAAGACCTCGTCGGCCTGGTCGGAGGGGAGCCGGTAGGCGACCGGGATCGAGTAGACGAGCCGGCGGTAGCGCCCGATCAGCGCCTCCCAGGCCCGCCCGTCGCCGGCGAGGCAGGCGCGCACGAGTGCGGCGTCGTCCGGCCGCTCCGGCGCGGCACGCGGTTTTCTTGCGACAGTCACCTTCGCCGTCCCCGGCTGGCGCCGCTCTTCAGGCGAATCGCACCCTGAGGAAGTGGCGCTTCCCGACCTGCACCAGCAGCTCGCCGCGGGCGGGCACCACAGCCTCGTCGCTGGCGATCTTCTCGCCGTCGATCTTCACCCCTCCGCCCTGGATCAGGCGCCGCGCCGCGCTGGTCGACGCGGCGAGGCCGGTCGCCTTGAGCAGCGCGGGCAGCCACAGCGGCTCGTCGCCCGCGGGCAGCGCGACGACCGCGATCTCGTCCGGTAGCTCCTTGCGCGCGAAGACCTGCTCGAAGTGGGTCACGGCCTCGTCGGCCGCCGCGTCACCGTGGAAGCGCGCGACCAGGATCCGCGCCAGGCCGACCTTCGCGTCGCGCGGGTGCCGCTCGCCGCGCTCGACGGCCCCGCGCAGCCGCTTCGCGCCCTCGGACCCCTCGTCGGTCAGCAGCTCGTACCAGCGCCACATCAGCGTGTCGCTGATCGACATCACCTTGCCGAAGATCTCGTTCGGGGCGTCGGTCACTCCGACATAGTTGCCGAGTGACTTCGACATCTTGTCCGAGCCGTCGGTCCCCTCGAGCAGCGGCACGGTCATGATGACCTGCGGCTCCAGCCCGTAGTCGGGCATGATCTCGCGCCCGACGTTGAGATTGAAGAGCTGGTCGGTGCCGCCGAGCTCGACGTCCGCGGCGAGCGCGACCGAGTCGTAGGCCTGGGCCAGCGGGTAGAGGAACTCGTGGACCAGGATCGGCACGCCGCCGTCGAAGCGCTCGCGGAAGTCGCGGCGCTCGAGCATCCGGGCCACGGTGTATTTCGCCGCCAGCCTGACCATCCCGTCGGCGCCGAGCGGCAGGAGCCACTCGGAGTTGAAGCGCGTGACGGCACGGCCGCGGTCGAGCGTCATGAAGGCCTGGCGGGTGTAGGTCTCGGCGTTGGCCAGGATCTGCTCGCGCGTCAGCGGCGGACGCGTTCTGGAGCGCCCCGACGGGTCGCCGATCGCGGCCGTGAAGTCGCCGATGACGTAGACGACCTGGTGCCCGAGGTCCTGGAACTGCCGCATCTTGCGCATCAGGACGGTGTGGCCGAGGTGGATGTCGGGCGCCGTGGGGTCGAAACCGACCTTGACCGCCAGTGGGGTCCCCGCGGCGCGCGAGCGCTCGAGCTTCCGCCTCAGCTCGTCCTCGGAGATGAAGTCGACGAGGCCGCGCCGCAGGACCTCGAGCTGCTCGTCGGCCGGGGGGAACTCGCGGCGCTCGCCGGTCATAGGCCGCTGCCCCCCGCGACGGCGACGGCCGCCCCAGGCGCTCCCCCGCGTAGCGCACCCGCGCGTCGAGCCCCATCTTCGCGCGCACTTCTTCCATCGTCGCCCGCGCGATCGGCCGCAGCGCGGCCGCGCCGGCGGCGAGGACCTCGTCCACCCGGCCCGGGTGGCGCTCCAGTTCCGCGCGCCGCTCGCGCATCGGCGCCAGCGCGGCGTCGATGTTCCTCGCCAGGACCTGCTTGCAGTCGCGGCAGCCGATCCCCGCGGTGCGGCAACCCTCCGCGGCCCAGGCGCGCTGGTCGGGAGAGGAGAAGAAGCCGTGGTACGCGAAGATGTTGCAGTCCTCCGGCACGCCGGGGTCGGTGCGCTTCTTGCGGCGCACGTCGGTCTTGGCCGGGGCCAGCTTCTCCCAGACGACCTCCGGCGCGTCGTTGAGGCCGATCTGGTTGTTGAGGCTCTTCGACATCTTGCGCTCGCCGTCGAGGCCGAGGACCTTGCGCGCCGGAGACAGGATCGGCTGCGGCTCGGGGAAGACCTCGCCGAAGCGGTTGTTGAACTTGCGCACCGCGTCGCGCGCCATCTCGAGGTGCTGGACCTGGTCCTCGCCGACCGGTACGCCGTCGGCCTTGTAGATCGCGATGTCGGCGGCCTGCAGCAGCGGATAGGTCAGGAGGCCGGCATTGACGTTCTCGGGCTGGCTCTTCGCCTTGTCCTTGAACTGCGTCATGCGCTCGAGCAGGCCGAGCGGGACCAGGGTGTTGAAGATCCAGGCCAGCTCGGAGTGCTCGGGGACGGCGCTCTGCACGAAGACGATCGACCGCTCGGGGTCGATCCCGGCGGCCAGCCAGCCGAGCGCCATGTCCCTGATCCGGACCGGCATCTCGGCCGGGTCGTAGTCCTGCGTGATCGCGTGCAGGTCGACGATCGAGAAGATGCAGGGGTGGTGCTCCTGCAGCGCAACCCAGTTGGCGAGCGCGCCGAGCCAGTTGCCGATGTGCAGTTCCCCGGACGGCTGCATCCCGCTGAAGATCCGGGTGATCGCGGCGGGCACCGGGGAGCCCTCGAGCGCCCCGGCCGGTACCGGGGACCCGGGCTCGGGCGGCGCGGTGCTCGGGGTCTCATCGGGCGAACTCACGCGCGGCAGTCCTTTCGCGAACGTCCTGGAGCGCAGGAGTATATCGGCCCGGCGGGGGGGCCGCGCCAGAGGGGCCGGGAGCGACCCGGCGCGTACCCGCGCGGCAGCACGACCGCACGGGGGCGCAGCCCGGCCGCGGATCCTCGACGTGCTACGATCCGCCGCCCCGCCCCGCCCCGCCCCGCCCCGCCCCGCCCCGCCCCGCCTCGGGCGCGGGCACGAGGACCCGCACGGTGCCGCACTCGCTCAAGTCTCGATCGCTCGGCCGCGTCGCCGCCTGCACCGGTGCCTGCTTGCTGCTCGCCGCTGCCCTGTCCTGCGGCCGATCCCGTCCCGCCGCGGCGCCGGCCGCCACGGCCGCGCGGCCGAGCGTGCTGATCGTCGTGGTGGACGCGCTGCGCGCCGACCGGCTCGGCTGCTACGGCTATCCGCTCGAAACCAGCCCGACCATCGACCGGCTGGCGGCCGATCCCGACGCGGTGCTGTTCCGCCACCACTACGCGCAGGGGGCCTGGACCAAGACCTCCACGGCCAGCCTGTTCACCGGGCTGTTCGCCTTCCAGCACGGGGTGATGGAGGGCCACGAGCCGACCGCGGGGGGCCAAGAGCGGTTCTTCACGACGCAGGTGCTCGACGACGGACTGGAGACGATGGCCGAGCGGCTGCACGGCCTCGGCTTCACCACCTTCGCAGTGACGAAGAGCCTTCACCTGCTGCGGGAGTACGGTTTCGCCCAAGGGTTCGACGAGTACCTCGGCCCGCACGAGGTCACCAGCGAGGGCAAGCGGGTGGACAAGGTGCTCGAGATCGTCGGCCGGGCCGAGGCCCCGTTCTTCGGCTACGTGCACCTCGCGGGCACGCACCACCCGTTCCCGCCGAACAGTCGCGATCGGGCGTACATGGAGCGGCACGGCTTCGCCTACGACGAGCCGGCGCGGATCGCCGCGGGCGTGAGTTTCCAGACGGCCGAGATGAAGAAACAGATCCTCGAGGGGAAGTTGCATCTCGAGCCCGACGACGTGAAGTTCCTCAACCTGTTGTACGACGCGACGACCCGGCGGGTCGACGAGAAGTTCGTGGCCCGGCTGATCGAAGGGCTGAAGGAGCTGAAGGTCTACGACAACATGCTGCTGATCCTGACCGCGGACCATGGCGAGGAGCTCTACGATCACGCGGGCTACGCCCACGGCCACGCACTGTGGGAGGAGGTGATCCGCGTGCCGTTGATCGTCAAGTTCCCGCGCGGCGCCCGACCCGCAGCGCTGCCGCGGCAGGCCGAGTTCCTCTCGCGCGCCATCGACCTGTTCCCCTCGCTGCTCGCCTTCGCCGGCCAGCGGGTCCCGTCCGAACTCGCCGGCGAAAACCGCTTCGACGGCAGCGGGGCGCGTTTTGCCTACTCCGAGCGGAAGGGAGAATGGGCGCTGGTCGCGGACGGGTACAAGCTGATCGATGACGGCTCCGCCCCGAAGCTGTTCCGTCTCGACCAGGATCCCGGCGAGCGGGTGAACCTCGCCCCGGACGAACCGGCCCGGGTCGCCGAGATGCGACTGGCGGTCGAAGGGGTCCGGCGGAACGTGAAGCTGCAGCCGCGCGCAGCGGACTGGATCGGGACCGAACTCGATCCGGCGGACGTCGAGGCGCTGAAGGGCCTCGGCTACATGCGATAGCACTGCACTGCACTGCACTGCACCGCACCGCACGCGGCTCGAGGCGATCGGCTATGATCTCGCGGCGCGGAGGGATGCCGGATGCAGCGGGAGCCGTCCAGCCTCGAGACACGGCTCGAAGGGCTGTCGTCGCGCCTCGACGCGCTCGAGCGACGCCTCGCATCGCTCGAGGGGCTCGGCCCGGCGGCGCCTTCGGAAACGTCGTCACCGGTCGAGGCCCTTCCCGATGCGCCGGTCGAACCGGCGGCCACCGGGCTCGCCGGAAGCGCGCTCGCCCTGGCCGGACGATCGCTCCTGATCCTCGCCGGCGCGTTCGTGCTGCGTTCACTGACCGAGTCCGGCGGCCTGCCCCAGCCGCTGGGCGCGGCGCTCGGCGTCGCGTACGGCGCCGCGTGGCTGATCTTCGCCGACCGCGCGGCCGGCTCCGGCGCGGCGCTCGGCGCGACCTTCCACGGCCTCACCGCGGCGGTCATCATCTTCCCGCTGCTGGTCGAGGCGACCATCAAGTTCCAGATCCTCACCCCTGCGGCGAGTGCGGCGGCGCTGCTTGCGGTCGGCGCACTCGGGCTCGCGGTCGCGCACCGGCGCGACCGCGCGGACCTGGCGTGGATCGTCACGCTCGGGACCGCGGCCACGGCGCTGACCCTCGCGGTGACGACCCGGGCCGTCACGCTGTTCGCGGTCGTGCTGTTCCTGCTCGCGCTGGCCGCGTTCGGCGCCGGGTGGCGGCGCCCTTGGAAGGGCCCGGGCTGGACGGTCGTCGCGCTGCTCGACGGACTCCTGTTGCTGATGACGGCGGTGGCGCTCGTCGCCCCGTCCGAGCAGGCGGCGCAGCTCGTCGAACCGGCGACCCTCGTCGCCCTGCTCCTGGCGCTGGTGACGGTCTCCTTCGCCGGTTTCATCGCGCGGACGTGGCGCACCGGCCGGGCGGTCCTCCCGGCCGAGATCGCGCAGGGTGCCGCGGCCTGCCTGGTCGGGTTCGGCGGGGCGCTCGCCGTCTCCCACCGCGCCGGTACGGCCGCGCTGCTCACCGGTCTCGTCGGGCTCCTCCTCGCGGCCGCCGCGTACGGCGCGTCGTTCACCTTCATCGACCGGATCGAGGGACGCCGGCTCAGCTTCGTCTTCTACAGCACCGCGGCCCTCGCCCTCACGCTGCTCGGCGCGTACTCGCTCTGGCACGGCTCGGCGCTGGCGATCGCGCTGGCCGGCGCGACGCTGGCGACCGCCTGGATCGGCAGCCGGCGTGAGCGGGAGACGCTGAGCCTGCACGCGGCGATCTACCTCGTCGGCGCCGCCGCGGCAGTCGGGGTCGGAGGCCTGGCGTGGGCTGCGATGCTCCGGCCGGGGGGGCCGGACCCCTCGACGATCCCCCCCGCGATGCCGGTGGTCCTGGCCGCCGCCGCGGTCTTCTGCTGGCTCCCCGTGGCCTCGCACGGGCGGACCTGGGGCTCGCTCGCGCGCGGCGCGAAGGTGGTCGGCATGGTCGTACTGCTGCTCGGCCTCGACGAGGTCGCGGTGGCGCTGGCGATGCGCGGGCTGCCGCGGGGTGCGGACGGGCAGGTCTCGGCGCCGGCTCTCGCGGTCCTGCGGACGGCCCTCCTGTCGATCTCGGCGATCGTCCTGCCGCTGCTCGGCCGCGTCGGGCGGCTGCGCGAGGCGACGTGGCTGGTCTACCCGCTGCTCGTCGCGGGGGCGCTGAAGCTGCTGTTCGAGGACCTGCGCGCCGGAAGCCCGGCGGCGCTCGTCCTCTCGTTCGCGCTCTTCGGGGGAGCCTTGATCGTCGCGCCGCGGCTGGCGCGACGCAGCGACTGAGCGGGCCGCGGCGCGCAGCGGCGCCGGTCAGGGAGGCACGATGAACGAGACGAAGGTGGAGGCGGCCCTCGAGGACCTGGCGAGCACCGACCCGGCGCGGCTCGGGCGCGCCGTCGAATGGCTCGGCCGGCACCTCGTGGGGCTGCCGGACGCTGCCTTCCGGGCGTCCGTGGAAGCGCTCTGCGGGCTGTTCTTCGTCGACACCTTCGACCGTCCGGACCTGGAGCCGCTGCTCGCGCGGGCCGAGACGACGCTCGTGCACTGCGGACCGCGGGTGATCCCGCAGCTGCTCGGCTTCATGAAAGGAAGCGACATCAAGAGCCACTTCCACCTCGCGCGCGCGCTCGGCCGGATCGGAACGCCGGCGATCGAGCCGCTCCGGAAGTTCGTCGCCACGGAGGACGACCCGTACTGCCGCAGCTTCGGGCTGTTCGCGCTGGGGAAGATCCGGGACCCCGAAGTCAACGCCGCGCTGCCGGAGGTGGCCGGCTGCCTGATGCACCCCGACCGCGAGGTCCGCGACAGCGCCGCGCGGACGCTCGGCCGGATCGTCGAGGTGGTGCCGGCCTCGCTGCTCTCCGAGCGTCGCCGGACGGAGCTGTTCGATGCCCTCGCCCGCTGCCTGTCCGACGCGCAGCCGGTCGTGCGCGCCAAGACGATCCGCAGCCTCGGCAAGATGGGGGCCGCCGGCTACCTCTCGCCCGCCCAGGTCGAGTCCACCCGGCAGGCGGCTCACGCGATGCTGGGGCACGGCGAGCAGTACGAATGGGATCTCGCCTACATCGTCCGCCGCGAGGCGCAGGAGGCGCTGAGGCTGCTCGGCTGACCGGGCGGCGGCTACGGGCCCGGCTCCCGGAACGCGTCGCAGATCGCTCGGACGTAGGCGTCCGCCGCCTCGGACGGGGGCGTGATGCAGGCGTAGGCGCCGCGCGCGACCAGGTCCCTGGCCTCCTCGTCGCTCGAGGCGGTGGCCACGAACCGCGCCCGGGGGTTGATCGCGCGGGCCTGTTCCAGGAGCGCGGCGTTGGTGATCCCCCGCAGGAACACGTCGGCGATCGTCGAGACCACGACCCGGGCCTCGCCGACGCCGTGGTGCCGGAGCGACTCCGGGTTGGCGACGTCGCCGTAGGCGACCCGCATCCCCAGCCGGCGGACGCGGTCGTGGTTGCGGAGGTTGTAGTCGATCACGAGGATCCGCGGGAGGAGTTCGGGAGCTTCGCGCGCCAGCGAGCGGGCCAGCGCCTCCGCGTTCTGGAAGTAGCCGAGAAAGACGATCTCGGGAGCGACGTGCCCGCCCGCCGCGCCGTCGCCGGGGGCGCCGCCCGGTGAACCCATGGCCGAACCGCCGGTAGCGGCCGGCGCGGCGCCGGCAAGCCGTCCCAGCGCGGCGGCGATCCGGTAGTTCGCCGGGATCGCGTAGGTCGTCAGCACGACCGAGAGCATCAGCGCATACGACACGACCGAGGCGTCGTTGCTGCCGAGCACGCCCTGGGCCACCCCGATCGGCACCATGAGCAACGAGAATTCGCTGATCTGCGCGATGTTGACCGGGGCCGCGAACGAGACGATCGGGCCCAGCCCCGCGGCCAGCAGCGTGGGGGCGAAGAGCACGAAGCGCGACACCACGACGATCGCGACCAGCGCGGCGGCCGAGAGCAGCACGCTGCCGCTCGGCGCGGGCAGGCTCATCCCCAGCGCGACGAAGAAGAGCGCCATGAAGAAGTCCCTGAGGCTCGATACCTTGGCCTGGATCTCGGTCCGCTGCGGGAGTCGCCCGATGGTGAGCCCGGCGACCAGCGCGCCCATCTCGGGCGAGAGGCCGACGCGCCGGAACGCGCCGGCCCAGAGGAAGCACCAGCCCAGGGCGACGACCGCCGTCAACTCGGGCGCGGAGGCCAGGCGCGCGAGCAGGCGCGAGAGGACGAAGTGGCTGAGCGCGAAGCAGCCGACGCCCAGCAGCACCGCGCCGCCGAGCAGGGTCGCGACCCCGCCCTGTCCCAACGTCCCGTCGCGTTGCGCGGACACCCACGACAGCGCCAGGACCGCCCAGACGTCCTGGCCGATCAGCGTCAGCACCGTCACCCGCCCGGCCTGGGTGGAGAGGTCGAACTTGTCGGCGAGCAGCTTGACGACGACGGCGGTCGACCCGAGGGAAGCCGCGACCGCGAAGTAGATCCAGGTCTCCGGGGCGTCGCCGAGACCCGGGATCCGGACCCCGAGGCGGTGCGCCAGCGCCTGGAGCCCGAGCACGGCGGCGATCGAGACCGGCGCCTGCAGCAGGATCGCGACCGCCGCCCGCGGGCCGAGCCGCAGGATCCCGGAGATGTCCATCTCGATCCCGATGATGAACAGCAGGAACACGAGGCCGAGGTGCGAGACCTGACTCATCGCCGGGATGGCGCCCGCGAATTCGTCCGCGAACAGGCCGAGGGCCAGCCCGGCGGCAATGAACGCGAGCAGCGCCGGCTGCTTCAGCCGGTGGAACACGATCGCCAGCGCGGCGGCGGCGACGATCGCGAGGCCGATCGCCTCGACCAGGCCAGGGGTACCGGCGTGCCCGTCCGCGGCGTGGGCCGCGGAGGACGCCAGAATGGCGGCCGCGAACACGAGCGCTGCCTTCGCCGTCCGCATCAGGGGGTCTCCGCCGCGAGCGGACTACTCTAACCGAGGCTGGCCCGGGTGCCGCCCCGCCCCCGGCACTCACCCGCCAGGCGGGTCGAGCCCCTCCCAGCGAGCGCCCCGCGCGCGGAGCGAGGCGAACCCGGCGCGAGCGACGACGACGTGATCGAGCAGTGCGAGCCCCAGCAGCGCGGCCCCCCGGCCGACCGCCTGGGTGAAGCGGATGTCGTCCTCGGACGGCTCGGCCACGCCGGACGGGTGGTTGTGGACGACGACGAAGCCGGTCGCACCATGGCGCAGTGCCGGCTCGAGCAGATCGCGCGGCAGCGCGCGGGCCACGTTCAGCGAGCCGACCGCGACCGTCTCGCGAGCGATCAGGCGCGACTGGGCGTCGAGGTAGAGCCCCACGAGGTGTTCACGCCGCTCGCTGACCAGGTCGCGCGTTTCGCGCGCGGCCTCTTCCGGGCGCCGGATGGCCGGCGCGAGCGCGGCCGGCGCGGGGGCAGCGCGGCGTCCCAGTTCGAAGGAGGCGAGCAGCCGGACGCGTGCGGCGCGGCGCAACGGTAGCGCGGCCCGCGCCGCCCCGGCCGGCCGCCGCAGCAGCTCCGCGAGCGCGACCAGCCCACCGGCAGCGGCCAGGCACCCCGCCGCACGCGCGACATCCCCGGCCGCGGGGGCGCGACTCCCGGCCAGCAGCAGCGCGACGAGTTCCTCGTCACGCAGCGCGCCAGGCCCCTGGCGGACCAGCCGTTCGCGCACCGCCCCCGGGGCGTCGCGATCCTCCACGCACCCGTCGCGGTCCGCCAAGCGCTCCTCCCGCCCCGACATGGCAAGCGGCGTGCCGCCGGGAGGCCCCGCTCCCGGTAGACTGCGGCCCGCGAGTGACCGGCGGCGGACGGCGATGCCGGACGGTCGTCCGCCGGCGGACGGGGCGTTGGACGGGGCGGCGGCGCGTGCGCGCGCCGCGAGCTGCGCACGCGCCTTGACCGGTGCGGCCGGTACCTCGTGATCCGTCGACGAGGGAGCGAGGAGCGATGTGCCGTCCCGCAAGGCGGATGCGGTGGAACCGGGGCGGGCGACCGGCCTGCGCTCCCCTCTTCGCGGCCTTCGCCCTCGTCGCTGCGCTCGGATGTCAGGCGGCGCCCCCGGCCCTGACCCCGCCGCAGCTCGCGGGCCTGCCGCGGACCGGCCTCGACGAGGGCGACGCAGCGCGCCGCGCGATCGCGCACCTGCACGGCCGCGAGGTCGCCCCGCTGGAGTCCGCGGTCGCGGGCTATGCCGACGGGCGGCTGATCCTGTTCGCTTCCCGCTTCGCCGATGCCGGCCTCGCGATCGGCGCCTTTCGCGCGATGCTGGAACGCCTCGCAGCGGGAACGTCCCCGTTCTCGCCGCCCGTCGAGCTGCCGGGCCGGCCGGGAACCTGGCTGACCAGCGGCCCGGGCGGCCACCACGCCCTCTGGGCGGCGGGCACGCGGGTCTACTGGCTGCAGGGCGACCCCGTGCTGCTCGATGCAGGACTCCGCGAACTGGCGGAACCGCCCGGCTAGGCCGGTCCGGCGAAGCGGCGCATTCGCAGCGCCAGGATCGGCACGAGCGCCGCCAGCGAGCAGGCCGCCGAGAGTGCGACCAGCAGCCGTGGCGAGACCTCGTAGGCCAGCCCCATCGCGGCACTCCCGACGAACCACCCGCCGCCGTACGCGGCGTAGAACAGCCCGAACGCCGTGCCGCGCCGCCCCGCGGGAGCGAGCTGCGCGACGCCGGCCCGCACGACCGATTCGTGCGCCCCGAGCGCGGCGCCCCAGAGCAGCACCCCCGCCACCACCGCGGGCAGCCCGCCGAGAAAGGCCAGCGCCGTCGCCGGCACGGCGAGCAGCGCGGCCAGCGCGAGCACCACGAAGCCGAAGCGGTCGAAGAGCCAGCCGAAAGCCAGCGCCGAGAACGCGTCGGCCGCCATCGCGCCGGCGTAGAGGATCGGGATCAGAGCCCCTTCCGCGACCTTGGCATCGGCCAGGCGGAACGCGACGAGCGGGAAGTCAGCGAGCCCGGCCGCGAGCAGCGCCGCCGCGGCGAGGTAGAACCAATAGGCCCGCGGCAGCGGATCGCGGGCGGCGTCGTGCGGTACCTTCGAACTCGGGACGAATCCGCTCGTTTCGAGGCGCGCCAGCGAAAGGGTCGACAGGGCGAGCAGGGCGGGGACGAGCAGCACGGCGAAGCCCGTCCGGTAGCCGCCGCCGAGCGCCATCGCCAGGGTGACGACGAGCGGTCCGGTGACCGCCCCGATCTGGTCGAGCGCCTCGTGCAGGCCGAAACCGCGCCCGCTCCCGACCGTGAGCGCCGCCCCGGCCATGATCGCGTCGCGTGACGGGTTGCGCAGCGCCTTCCCGAAGCGCTCGACGAGCAGCAGCGCTGCCGCCGCCGGCCACGACCCCGCGAGCGCCAGCAGCGGGACCGCGAGCAGGTTGATCGCGTAACCGAGGAAGGTCAGCGTCCAGTAGCGCCGCGAGCTGTCGGCGAGCAGGCCCGACACGAGCCGTAGCCCGTAGGCCACCAGCTCCCCCGCCCCGGCCACGATGCCGACGATCGCGGCGCTCGCGCCGAGGCTCTCGAGGAACGGCCCGCTGATGCTGCGTGCCCCCTCGTAGGTGATGTCGGCGAACAGGCTGACGATGCCGAACAGGACGATCGCCCGCCAGGCGCGCCGCTTGAGGTCGACGTCCATCGGATCAGAACGACGGGATCGGCGATCCCGGATCGGGGCTGATCACCGCCAGCGGGAAGCCCGGCTCCTCGCCGGCCACGACGACGCGCCGCCCTTCGATCGACAGTCGCCCCTCGGCGAGCAGCCGCAGCGCGAGCGGGTAGATCCGGTGCTCCTGCTCGAGGATCCGCGCGGCCAGCGTTTCTTCCGTGTCCCCCGGCTGCACCGGCACGGCGGCCTGGGCGACGGTCGGCCCGTGGTCGACCTCCGCGTCCACGAAGTGGACCGTGCAGCCGGCGACGCGCGCGCCGTGGTCGAGCGCCTGCTTCGCTCCGTGCAACCCCGGGAAGGCCGGCAACAGGGCGGGGTGGATGTTGAGCAAGCGCCCGGCGTAGCGCGCGACGAACCAGGGCGAGAGGATCCGCATGTAGCCGGCGAGACAGACGATCTCGACCCCGTGGCGGTCCAGCTCGGCCGCCACCGCCTCGTCGTGGGCCTGGCGCCCCTTTCCCTTGTACTCCGCCTGCGGCACGACCGCGGTCGCGACGCCGTAGGCGCGGGCCTTGGCCAGGCCCCCCGCCGCGGGATCGTTCGAGACCACCAGCGCGGCCTCGGCGGGAATCTCCCCCGCCCGCATCCCCTCGAGCAGCGCGACCATGTTCGAGCCGCGTCCGGAGATCAGGATCCCGACGCGCTTCATGGCAGGTCCCCCTCGTAGACCACTCGGCGAGCTCCCGGAATCACCTCGCCGATCACGCGCGCCGGCTCGCCGAACTGCGCGAGGTGCGCTTCGAACGCCGCCGCATCGGCCGGAGCGACCAACGCAACCATTCCGACCCCCATGTTGAAGGTCCGCAGCATGTCGTCGGGCGGGACCCGGCCGGCTTCGCGGAGAACGGCGAAGAGCGGCGGGATCGGCCAGGAGCCGAGCCGCACCTCGAGCGCCGTTCCTTCCGGCAGCACGCGCGGCACGTTGTCGGTCAGCCCTCCGCCGGTGATGTGTGCAAGCGCGCGGATCAGCCCCTTCTGCAGCGGCTCGTCCAGCACGGCGAGGTAGCTCCGGTGGACCGCGAGCATTGCGTCGGCGGCGCTCGCCCCGGTCCCCGGAATCTCGTCCCCGGGCCCGAGACCCAGGACGCCGAAGACGATCCGGCGCGCCAGCGAGTAGCCGTTCGTGTGCAGGCCGCTCGACGCCAGCCCGTAGGCCCGGTCTCCGACCCGCACGCGCGATCCGTCGAGGATCGCCCCGCGCGCGACGATCCCGACGATCGTCCCGGCGAGGTCGTACTCCCCCTCCCCGTACATCTCGGGCATCTCGGCGGTCTCGCCGCCGATCAGCGCGCAGCCGTTGGCGCGGCAGCCGCGCGCGACGCCGGCGACCAGCCGCTCCGCGACCGCGGGGTCGAGCCTCCCGGTGGCGAGGTAGTCGAGGAAGAAGAGCGGCCGCGCCCCCATCACCAGGATGTCGTTGACGCAGTGATTGACGAGGTCCTCGCCGACGGTGTCGTGCCGATTCGCCTTCCAGGCCACCATCAGCTTGGTTCCGACGCCGTCGGTGCTGGCGACCAGCACCGGCTCGGGCACGTCGGCCGGCACCCGGAACAGGCCGCCGAAGCTGCCGAGGTCGGACAGCACGCCCGGCGTTCGCGTCGCCGCGAGGTGCCCCTTGATCATCGCCAGCGCACGGTCCTGGGCATCGATGTCGACCCCTGCGTCGCGATAGGTCATCGGCTGCTGCGCCGGCTCGTCCTGCATCTTCTCGGCCACGGTCGTCCCTCCGGGCGCTGCCCGTCACTCCCTAGCGCCGGCGGCGCTCCTCGCTGAGCGCCACCCGGTCGGTCACCGGCATCGGGTAGTCGCCGGTGAAGCAGGCGGCGCAGAAGTCCCCGACCGTCGCGCGTACCGCGCGGTGCATCCCCGCCAGCGAAAGATAGCCCAGCGAGTCGGCGCCGATCGTCATCCGGATCTCGGGTACCGACAGCTGCGCGGCGATCAGTTCCTCTTCGGTCGGCGTGTCGATCCCGTAGAAGCAGGGCGAGATCGTCGGCGGGCACGAGATCCGGACGTGAACCTCGCGCGCGCCGGCCTGCCGCACGAGCTGGACGATCTTCGCCATCGTCGTGCCACGCACCAGGCTGTCGTCGACCAGCACGATCCGGCGCCCGGCGATCAGCTCGCGCACCGGGTTCAGCTTCACCTTGACCCCGAAGTGTCGGATCGCCTGCGCGGGCTCGATGAAGGTCCGGCCGACGTAGTGGTTGCGCGTCAGCCCGAAATCGAACGGCAACCCGGAGGCGCGCGCGAACCCGATCGCCGCCGGGACGCCGCTGTCGGGAACCGGCACGACGAGTTCGGCGTCGGCCGGATGTTCCGCCGCCAGCTGCTCGCCGAGCCCGCGCCGGACCTCGCTCACCGGGCGCCCGAAGACCTGGCTGTCGGGGCGCGCGAAGTAGACGTACTCGAAGATGCAGGGGGTCGGCTCGGCGCGCGGGAGCGGCGCGCTGGAGCGCTCCTCGCGCCCGGGCCCGAAAACGAGCATCTCGCCGGGGGCGACGTCGCGCTCGAACTGCGCACCGATCAGGTCGAAGGCGCAGCTCTCCGAGGCGACGACCGGCGCCCCGTCCGGGAGCCGCCCGAGCGAGAGCGGGCGGAAGCCCTGGGGGTCGCGCACCGCGATCACCCGCCCCCGCTCGGACACGACCAGGCAGTAGGCGCCACGCACGATCGACAGCGCCTCGACCAGCGCCGCCGGCAGCTCCTGCTTCCCCGACCGGGCGGCCAGCTGCAGGATCACCTCGGTGTCCGAGCTGGAGTGGAAGACGGCCCCCTCCAGTTCGAGCGTCCGGCGCAGGCTGACCGCGTTGACGAGGTTGCCGTTGTGAGCCAGCGCGAGCGGGCCGCGCTTGGTCTGCATCAGCAGCGGCTGGACATTCTCGATCCCCGCGCCGCCGGCGGTCGCGTAGCGGTTGTGGCCGATCGCCATCGACCCCGGAAGCTGCGCCAGCCGGTCGGGCGTGAAGACGTCGGCGACGTGGCCGCGGCCCGCGAAGCGGCGCAGCTCGGCGCCGTCCGAGGCCACGATGCCGGCGGCCTCCTGCCCGCGGTGCTGCAGCGCGTAGAGCGCCAGGTAGACGAGGTTCGCCGCCTCCGCGTGTCCGTGCACCGCGGCTACGCCGCACTTCTCGAGGAGGTCGGCCATCGCGCGCATTCTACCGCCCACGGGGTGCCGTGCGTCCCGGGCCGGCATGGAAGCCGGCGCCTACGCCTTCAGGGCGCGGCGGACGACGGCAGGAACGTGCTTGAGCAGGCGTTTCAGGTCGAACGCCGCGCGGATCCCCTGCTCGCCCAGCCGTTCGACCACGCGCCGGTCCGCCAGGCAGGCCGTGCGGAGGTCCGGGAACTCCTTCGCCCAGACCTTCATCGCGTTCTCCTGGACCAGCGTGTAGGCCGCTTCGCGCGTCAGGCCGGTCTCGACCAGCGCCAGCAGCAGGGTCTGGCTGAAGACCATCCCGCCCGAGCGCTCGAGGTTCTCCCGCATCGCTTCCGGATAGACCAGCAGGCCCGACACCACGCGCGTCATCCGCCCCAGCATGGTGTCGAGCAGGATGAACGAGTCGGGCACGATCACCCGCTCCACCGAGGAGTGCGAGATGTCCCGCTCGTGCCAGAGCGCGACGTCCGAGAGCGCTGCCAGAGCGTTGCTGCGAACCACCCGCGCCAGCCCGCTGACGTTCTCGCAGGCGATCGGGTTGCGCTTGTGCGGCATCGCGGACGAACCCTTCTGCCCCTTCGCGAACGGCTCCTCCACCTCGCGCACCTCGGTGCGCTGCAGGTGGCGGATCTCGGTCGCGATCCGCTCCAGCGCGGCGGCGAGCAGGGCCAGCGCGAGCAGGACCTCGGCGTGGCGGTCGCGCGGAACGACCTGCGTCGCCACCGGCTCGCACTTCAGCCCGAGCTTGGCCATCACCGCCTTTTCGACCTCCGGCGGCAGCTGCCCGAACGTGCCGACCGCGCCCGACAGCTTGCCGTAGCGCACGTTCTCGCGGGCCCGCACCAGCCGCTCCCGGTCGCGCGCCAGCTCGGCGTACCAGGAGGCGAGCTTGAACCCGAGCGTGATCGGCTCGGCGTGGACGCCGTGCGTCCGGCCCACCATCGGCAGGTCGCGGTGCTCCTCGGCCCGGGCCTTGACCGCGGCCATCAGCTCGCCGAGATCGTCGAAGAGCACGTCGATCGCGGCCATGATCTGCAGCGCCAGCGCGGTGTCGAGCACGTCGGACGAAGTCAGCCCGAGGTGGAGGTAGCGCCCCTCCGGCCCGATCTTCTCCGCCACCGAGGTGACGAACGCGATCACGTCGTGCTGCGTGGTCTTCTCGATCTCGAGCGCTCGGGCCACGTCGACCGCGGCCTTCTTTCGGATCTTCTCGTAGGCCGCGCGGGGCACCTCGCCGCGCTCGACGAGCACCTCGGTCGCGGCCAGCTCGACCTGCAGCCAGAGGCCCAACCGCGCCTCGTCGGTGAACAGGCGGCCCATCTTCTCGCGGGTGTAGCGGGGGATCATCGTCGCCTCCGGCGGGTCACAGGCGCACCGCGGCGGCCGGACGATCCTGCCGCGCGGTGGTCACGGACGCGCGCGTGCGCCCCGCGGCGGCGAGCGCGGTCTCGACCGTCGCGCGCGCCAGGGCGGGATCGTTGTTGGTCTCCGAGAGGTGCGCGAGCACCAGGTGCACGGTCTCCTCGGAGACCGCCTCGGGCAGGAACTCGGCGGCATGCTCGTTCGACAGGTGCCCGGTGCGCGACGCCACGCGCTGCTTGGTCGCCCAGGGGTAGGGCCCGCTCATCAGCATCTCGAGGTCGTGGTTGGCCTCGAAGACCAGCGCCTGGCAGCCGGAGAGCCGCGCCGCGACCAGCCGCGTCACGTGTCCCAGGTCGGTCGCGTAGCCGATCCGCACCCCTTCGCTCTCGAGCACGAAGCCGACCGGCTCGGCCGCGTCGTGCGGCACGGCGAAGGGGGTCACGGCGAGCGCCCCGACGTCGAAGCGCGTCCCGGTGACGAAGAACTCTGCCGCCGGAATGTCCCGCAGCTGGACCTCGGCGGCCTCGTAGGTCGCGGCGTTGGCGAGGACGGGCACGGCGAAACGGCGGGCCAGGACGGCGACGCCGCGGGTGTGGTCGACGTGCTCGTGGGTCAGCAGGATCGCGGCCAGGCCGCGCGGATCCTGTCCGACCGCCGTGAGCCGCTCGACGATCTGCTTCGCGCTCAGGCCGGCGTCGATCAGCACCGCCGTCCGTCCCGCCCGCACCAGCGTGCAGTTGCCGCGTGAGCCGGAGGCCAGGACGACGAGCTCGACCATCAGTCGGTTCCGGTGTGGCCGAAGCCGCCGCCGTCGCGCGCCGTCTCCCCGAGGTCGTCCGCAGGCTCGAGCTCCGCGCGAACCACGGGGCTCACGACGAACTGCGCAATCCGGTCGCCGCGCGCGACCGTGAACGGAGCGTCGCCCCAGTTGACCAGCAGCACGCCCAATTCTCCGCGGTAATCGCTGTCGATCGTACCGGGGGCGTTGGGGAGACCGACGCCGGCCGAGAGCGCGACGCCGCTGCGGGCCCGGACCTGGCCTTCGAAGCCGGGCGGGATCTCCACCACGAGGCCGGTCGGAACGACGACCCTCCCCCCGGGCGGCAGCACCAGCGGCGCGTCGACCGCCGCGCGCAGGTCCATCCCCGCGGCCCCCGGGGTGGCGTAGGCGGGCAGCGGCAGCCCCGCGCCGTGCGGCAGCCGCTTGACGCGCACGCGCACCGTCGGGATCACGCGGCCAGGTCCTCCTCGCGGAGCCTCAGCCGCGTCGCCCGGCCGACCGCCGCGAGCGCCGGCCTCGCCCCGGCCACGATCCGCTCCGCGAGCCGCTGCACCGCGTCCGGGTCCACCTTGTCGAGCTCGGCCACGATCTCCTCGTTGTCGACCGAGCGGCCGAGCACGATCTCCTCGCGCGCGGCGCGGCTCATCCGGCTGGAAGTCGATTCGAGCGCCAGCAGCAGGTTTCCCTTGAGGTGGTCGCGCGCGACGTCCAGCTCCTCGTGCGACGGGGCGCGCTGCGCCAGGTCGCGCAGCTCGCCGAGCGCCAGCTGCAGGACCTCGCGCGCGTTCTCGGTCGAGGTGCCGGCATAGATGGTGAGCAGTCCGGCGTCGCGGTGGGTGTGGACCTGCGAGGAGACCGAGTAGGCCAGCCCCCGCTCCTCCCGGATCCGCCGGAACAGCCGCGACGAAATGCTCCCGCCCAGGATCGTGTTGAGGAGGTGCAGCGCGAACCGCTCGGGGTGACCCGACGGCAGCGCCGGGAGCCCGGCGAGGAGGTGGAGCTGCTCCATCTCGCGCCGGTGCTCGACCCGCACCCCCGGCTTCCAGCGCGGGCTGCGGCCGGTCAGCGGACGATTCCCGGCGGGCAGGCCGGCGAAGGCCGCGCGGATCAGCGAGCGCGCCTCGGGCCGCAGGTTGCCGGCGGCGGCGACGAGGATGTTGCCCGGCACGTAGGCCTTCCGGAACCAGTTCTGGACCGTGCGGCGGCTCATCGCGGCGACCGTTCCGGACGTGCCCTGGATCGGCCGGCCCAGCGGGTGATGCGGCCAGAAGGCCTCGCAGAAGAGGTCGTAGATCCGCTCCTCCGGCGAATCGAGGACCATCCGGATCTCCTCCAGGATCACCTTCCGCTCGCGCTCCATCTCCTCCGCGTCGAAACGCGGGGCGCGCACGATGTCGGCCAGGAGGTCGACTGCCAGCGGCAGGTGGTCGTCGAGCACCCGCGCGTAGAAGCAGGTCTCTTCCTTGGAGGTGAAGGCGTCGACGTTGCCGCCCATCCGGTCGGTGAGCAGGTTGATGTCGCGCGCCGAGCGGGTCGCCGTCCCCTTGAAGAGGAGGTGCTCGATGAAGTGGCAGATCCCGGAGAGCCGCTCGGGCTCGTGGCAGCTCCCCATGCGGAGCCAGACCCCGATCGACACCGAGCGCACCCCCGGCACGTCCTCGAAGAGGAGGGTCAGGCCGTCAGGGAGGATCTCGCGCTCGAGCATGACGTTCGGCCCCCGGGAAAGGGCGTGGAGTATCCCACGCTGCCCGACGCGGTCAAGCGATGGAACCCCGCCCGCGGGAACGCGGGACTAGCGGCGCGATCCGCCCTTGCCCCCCGTGCCCGACGTACCGCTCAAGGAGCCGCTTACGGGAGATGGCGTCTGCCCCGGCTGCTTGCCCCCCTGCCCGCCGGTTCCCGGCCCCTGGCCGCCGGGCAGGCCGGGGATCATCCGCGCGCCGACTTCCTTGCGGTAGTCCTCGATCGTGTACTCCCAGCGGTCGTACGTGTCCTCGCCGCGCTTGACGGTGTTGAACGCCTTCTTCTTGCTCTTCGAGTGCACTCCGACGATCCCGATGCCGCCCGGTGCGGTCCCCTGCGGCTGGCGGCGCGGGTTCGCGGTCGTGGCCTGCTCGCCGACCCGGAAGCCCGCGCTCGAGCCCAGCCCGAGTTCGCCCGGCTGGTTCTTGCCGGCCCCTTCCCCGGCCCCCTCCGCCGAGCAGGTCGAGACGACGCGGCCCGCGGCCCCGACCTTGAGCAGGCACCAGTCTTCGAACTTCGAGCCGCGGATCATCGGGTCGGTCCACTTCTTGCGCAGGAAGACCTGACCCTTCTGGCCCTTCCGCGTCAGCTGCTCGAGTTCCGCCGGCGCGGCTCCCTGGTCCTGCTGATAGGCCATGATCCCGGCCGCGAACTGCTCCTGGATGAAGATCAGGTCGGCTTCGCGCTCCCGCTGCTCGACCACCGACCACTCCTGCATCGCCATCCCGGCGAGGATCGACATGACGACGAGCATCGTCATCAGGCCCAGCAGCAGCATCCCGCGCTCCCCGCGGGGCGGCGAGGCGGAACGGACGCGGCAGCGGCGGGCGGGCATCGGTCCGCTCCGGTCAGCGCGCCGTGGCGGAGCAGGTCACGACCGTCGAGTCGGTCGCCGTCTTGCGCGAGGTGCAGGGGTCGAATCCGCCGGGCGGCGGCGGCGCCTGGCAGGCCGGCGTGATGCGGTCGCCGTTGTCGTAGGCGACCACCACGACCTTGTAGTCCGCCAGCGTCGGGCTGGGGCGGAGATAGGTGTGGTTCTGGCAGCCGACCGGGAGCACCGGGGTGTCGGAATCGCCCCAGCTGAACTGCAGCGCAGTGACCTGGCCGTCCGGATCGCTCGCCACCGGGCAGAGCGTGATCGAGCAGGTGTAACCGCCGCCCGAGCCGATGATTCCGACCTGCGGCGGACCGGCGTCGACCGTCGGCGGCAGATTGTCCAGCACGGAGTAGTCGGCCGAGGTCGAGGAGGTCGCACCCTTGTTGTCGACCGTCGTCAGCGCGATCGTCAGGTCCTGCGGCTTGTTGTAGGTCCGGATGATCGTCGTTGCGCTGGTCGACTCGTTGTCCGGATTGGCCACCCCGTTGTCGGGGTTCGTCGAAGCGATGCTCCAGCGGTACTGGACGATCTCGCCATCCAGGTCCTCGCTCGAAGCCCCGCTGAACGTCACCTGCGAGCCGATCGGCGCCTGGGTGCGCGGCTGGATCGAGATCACGGCGGTCGGCTTTTCGTTGGTCGACGTCACCTTGACGTCGACGGTCCCCTCGGCGGAGCCGCTCTTGACCCGCACCTTGGCGTCGGCGTTCGTCGTGAGGATGTCCTGCGCCTCGCCGCGCCCGTTGGTCTTGATCAGGTTCCCGTTGCTGGCCATCGTCCCGCTGCTGGACGAGAAGCGGACGCCGATGCCGGACTGCGGCTGCCCGTTCTTGTCGAAGACCACCGCGCTGATCACCGAGTCGGCCGGCTTGTCCGGAGCGTCCAGATTGAGCGACGCCGGGCTCGCCGTCACCTCGATCACCCAGTCGGACTGGGCGACCGGCTCGGAGTCGTCGCACGACACCGCGAACAGGAGAAGGAGCAACAGCAGCGCCGGGAGCAGGATCGTCTTCGCTGGGACATTCATGGTCGTCACCCTGCCGCGGATCGCGGCGTATTGAGTCAAAGGTCGCTGTAACTGGCGCCGTTCAGTGTGGTCCCGGACGCGCGGCTGCGCACGTCCCAGACCCCCGCGGGCTGGGTCGGATCGAGGCTGGTCTCGGGATCGGCCGGAACCTCCTCCCAGTCCGAGTCCCCGGTCATGGGATCGATCGGCATCTTGCGCAAGTAGCCCTCCTCGGTCAGGGCCGAGACGCTGGCCGGGTAGTAGCCCTTGTCGGCGAAGTACTGGTCGATCGTCTGGCGCAGGAGGTAGAGGTTCTGCTTCAACACGGCCTCCTTCGCCTTGGTCTGGGCGTTGCGGTAGGTCGGCAGGGCGACTCCGACGAGCAGTCCGATGATCGCCACGACGACCAGCAGTTCGATCAGCGTGAAACCGCGCTGTCGTCGCATCGTTCCTCCCGTCACCACGACTTGTACTCGGTTCCGTCGAGTGCCTTCCCCTCGGCCAGCGAGAAGACGTCGTACACGTTCTGGCTGTCCCACATCTCGTCGTCCACGTCCTGCTTGGACGAGCGCTTGCCCCACTCCGCTTCCCCGGTCAGCGGGTCGCGCGGGATCCGACGCAGGAACTTGACTTTCAGCTCCTTGGCGAGACCCAGGTCCATCCCTTCGACGAGCACGTCCAGGTCGTCGGGCCAATCCTCCGCCGTGGCGTCCTTCTTCGCCGACGGCACGGTCTGGACGACGTAGTGGTAGGCGTCGATCGCCCGCCGCATCTCGCGCAGGTCGCGCTTGAGCTCGATCTCCTTCGCGCGGCGCTCGAGCCGGTGCGCCACGGGCAGGGCGAGTCCCGCCATCGCGGTGAGCAGGCAGACCACGACGAAGAGCTCGACGAGCGTCACGCCCCGGTCGTGCGCGATGGTGCGGCGGAGGGTCACGGTTTCTTCACATCCAGGTTGGCGATCCGGAACGAGGCCGGCATCGGCTGGGCGTCGGGGCCGCGCACCTGCGCGGCGGCGAAGCCGAAACCGGCGTTGCCCTGGTCGAGCGCGATGAAGCTCAGCCGGACCAGCGAACCGGTCCCGGTCGCGCCGACGCTTCCTCCGCGCGAGGCGGAGACGACGATCGTCCCCCCCTCCGCGGCCTCCACGGCCTGCAGGTCGAACGCCGTGCCGCCCTGCTGCATGAATTCGCCGGGCATCGCCGGCGGCACGAAGCGCAGGACCTTCTTGTCGTAGCGGAGCTGGAAGTTGACCATGCCGACGTTCTCCGCCCCGGCGATCACGACGTCGACCGGAACGGCGTCCCCGGGCGCGACCTGCGTGCGCGCCAGGGCCAGCCGGAGTTGCGCGACGGCCGTCCGCTTGGGCGGCTCGTTCTCGGGTTCGGTCCCGGGCTCCTCGGCGGCGGTCCCGTCGTCCGGCTCGTCCGCCGGCTCCTCGTCCCCCGGCGTTTCGACCGGCGCCGGCTCCGCGTTCGGGGGAACCGGCGGCGTCGGACCCGACGGGACGGCGCCTCGCGGCCGGCGCGGGGGTTCGGGAAGCGCCGGCGCGGGAGACGGCGTGGGGCCGCCCGCGGCGCGCGACCCGGCCCCGCGTCCCGCCGCCGCGGCTGCCGTACCGCCCGTCCCGGCAGCCGCCGGGCGGGCGGTCATCTTCGACGTCGTGCCCGCGGCCGCGCCAGCCGGCTTCGGAGGCGCCACTTCCTTGTTGACCCCGAGCTCCTTTTCGATCTGGTCCCACGGGTTGTAGCCGTCCGCGAACGGGCTCTCGCCCAGCGCGTTGCGCGCGATCCCGCGCAGCTGGATCTGCTCCTCCGTCCCGACCCACAGCGGTACGAGGTCGATCGCTTCGATGTTCGGAACGCGAACGATGTGCGGGGTGATCGAGATCACCAGGTCGGTGGTGCTGGTGTCGTCCTTGTTCTTGCCGAAGATCTGGTTGAGGACCGGGATGTCCGAGAGCCCCGCGACACCGGACAGCGAGGACCGCTCGACGTCCTGCATCAGCCCGGCCAGCAGATTGGTCTGGCCGTCGCCCAGCCGCAGGTTCGTCTCGACCGTCCGGGTGCCGATGATCGGCTGTTCGCCCCCGCCGACCGTCGACACGGAGCCCTTGACCGCCGAAAACTCCAGCTTGATCTCGAGCGAAACTTCCTTGTTGTGATGCACGCGCGGCTTGACGCCGATGATGATGCCGACGTTCTGGTAGGTGTACGAGGTGATCGGCACGATGTTGCCGCCGATCGTCTGGGACGAGTTGAAGGTCGTGGCCGGGATCGGGACGCGGTCGCCGATCGTCAGCTTGCCCTCCTCACCCTCCAGGATCCGGACCGACGGCTTGGCGATCAACTTGGTGTCGCTGTCCGACTTGAGGAAGCTGAAGAGGACCGACGGAATCGGGCCGAGACTCCACAGGGCGGCGTTGTTCAGGATTCCGAGGTTGTTGAGCGGAACCAGCGCCTTGCCGTCCCCGAAGACCAGGGCCATCGTCTTCGACGAGAGATCGATCCCCAGCTCGCGACTGCGGTCGCGGTTGACTTCGAGCAGCTCGAAGTCGACGACGACTTCGCCGCGCGACTTGTCGTTGGCCCGGATGATCCGTTCGGCGACCTTGATCTTCTCGGGCGTGTCCTTGATCGTGATCGCGTTGAGCTGGGGGCTCTCCGCGACGCGCCGCATCTCCAGCAACGAGCGCAGGATCCCCTGCACCTCCTTGGTCTCCGCGTTGGAGAGGTAGAAGGTGCGGATGACGTGATCCTCGTACTCCTGGCGCTTCTGGCGGCTGTCCTCGGCGATCAGGACCGAGTGCCCGTCGAGGACCTTGTAGAAGTGCTTGTTCATCATCATGAGCTGGTCCATCGCCTTCTCGAAGGGGACGTTCACCAGCTCGACGCTGATCTTCTTCTTGAGATCGAGCTTGTCGTCGAAAATGAAGTTGATGCCGGAGGTCTTGGACAGGATCTCGTAGACCTCGCCGATCGTCTGGTCGGGGAACTTCAGCGAGAGCGGTACGTTCGATGCCGGGTCGAGCTTGGGCGGCCCGAGCTCCTGCGCCCGCCGCTCCGCCTCCGCCTGCGCACCGTCGAACTCGGACGGCTGGGTGCGCTTGAACTCGAGGCGGTCGAGCGCTTTCTTCAGCTCGACCTGCGCGTACTCGTTGGTCGGGTCGAGAATGACGGTCTCCTGCAGTTCCTTGACCGCCAGGTCGAGCTGCCCCGCCTGCAGGTACTTCCGCCCGCGGTCGAAGTGCGCCGCCGAGGCGCGCAGCTTGGCCCGGATCAGCCCCAGCTGGTTCCGCGAGCTCGTCGGGTCCTCCGCGGTGGCCTTGGCGAAGGCAAGCACCGCCTCGTCCCACATTTCCTTGTCGGCGAAGGCCTCGCCCTTGCGGAAGGCGTTGCTGCTGGCGCACCCCGCCGCGACGAGCGCGGCCACCAGCACCAGCGCCAGCGCCGTCTGCGCCCGAAGTCCCGTCGTTCCGTTGCTCACCGTCCTGCCTCCGTCTCGAGCGCCGGCGTCACTAGCGCTTGGGGGCCGCCGGGATCAGGCGCACGCTCTGCGTCTGGTCCGAAAAACGCGGGTCCGTGTAGCTCACGACCACCTGATCGATGTCGATCTTCTTCACCACGAACTGGCTGTCGAGCACGTCGCCCACCCGGACGATCTCGGTCGTCGTCTTGCCTTCCTTCTTCTGCAGCACAGCGAGGTACTCCTCATCCTGCTGCAGCTTCGCGATGCGGGCCACGTACGTGTAGCGGAACGCCGGCGGCTGCGGAGGAGGAGGCGGCGGAGGCGGCGGCGGCGGCTCGGGCGGCAGGAGCGCGCGGCGAGCCGCTTCGACCTGCCGTTCCCTGGCCATCCGGGCCTCGCGTTCCGCGCGCTCGACCTCGGCGCGGCGCTCGGCGTCCTTCCGTGCCTGCTCGGCGGCAATCGCCTCCGGGCTCTGGCTGAACTCGAACAGGTTGCGCTGCCGGTCGTAGGCCTCCTCCACGTCCGGCCGTTCGAGCGGGATCGACGGGACCTCGAGCATCGCGGCCAGCCGCTTGTCGAGCGGCGCGACCGTGTCGGTCTGTTCGCGCGCCGCCCCTGCCGCGTCCCTCCCGAAGAGCGCGGCCCGGTAATTCCAACCCAGGGCCGTGACCGCGACCGCGAGGAGTATCAGCAGCAGCACCTGCTGGCGCTGGGCCTCGGCGATCTTCATCGCGTCGCTCCCGCGCGCACCGGCCGCCGCGGGCTCGTGCCGCGCTTCGACGCCTTCGCCGCGCGGTCGGCCTCGTAGGCCCGCCGCAGCTCCGGCGCGTTGAAGTAGGTCTCGACATCGACGCTCAGCTGCAGCAGGCGCCCGCCCTCCGAACCGCCGCCGAGGCTGACCTGGCGCACGATCAGGAACTGATCGAGCTCTTCGAGCCGCGCCAGGAACTGGCGGAGATTCTCGTAGCCGGCGGTCAGCGGGAAGCTGAAGGCCATGGCCTCGATCCCCTCGGCCGCCAGCGCCTGGGTGCCGACCTGGACCCGCTCCGCGCGGACGTTGAATTCGCTACCGACCCCGTCGAGGGCGCGCTGGAACGGCACCATCCGGTCGCGCTTGGTGGCCAGCATCTGGTCGTAGAAGCGGTTCACTCCCTCCTGGATTCCGACCACATGGTCGTGGACCTTCTGCAGCTGGGCCAGCGCCACCGCCGACTTCTTCTCGGTCGCGGCGTCGCCCTGCTTCTCGCTCTCGATCCGCGTGATCTCGGCCTGGCGGGGGCGAATGAAGAGGGTCCACAGGATGCCGTTGAGCACGAGCAGCGCAAGCAGCAGCAGCAGCAGCCGGGGCGCCGCCTGGCGGACGTCGAAGCGTTGCCCGGGAGGCCGCGCCGGACGGGTCGGCACTCCGCCGTTGGGTGCGGGGGCGCTCACCGGTCGGCTCCGGCCGGCGGCTCGGAGGGCGCCGCGGCTGGCGGCCGCTTCCGGCGGCCGGCCCCGGGATTGCGGTTCGGGTCGAGCCGCCGCTTGTTCGGCTGCCTGATCTCGTTCTCGCGGAGCTCGTCGGCGGCGGCGCTCTCGGCCGGAACGGCGGCCGGACCCGCGGGAAGTGCGACCACCGGGTTGGCGCCCGGATCGATCGCGGCCGGCTGGCCCTGCACCCCGGCCGCGGCCTGAGCTGCGCCTCGGTCGGCCGGTGGCGGCACGCCCGGACCCGGGCTCGCCGGGGCGGAGTCCGCGTCGACCGCCGCGGCGTCGGCCGGTCCCGACTCGTCGGCCGACCCCGTCTCGTCGGATTCCGTGGGCCAGCCCGGGAGCTCCTCTTCCTTTCCGGCGATCGCGCTCGATCCGTCCGCAGTAGTCGACTCGCCGGGCTCGACCTTCGGCGGCGTGTAGGTGAATGCCATGTTGAAGTCGACGCGGTCGTCGCCCTGCCGCTCGTATTCCTCGGGGGTCACCTCGGAGAAGAGCTCGGCGCCCTGCAGCGACTCCTGCAGGTCGAGGAAGCTGTCGAAAGTCCGGCCGATGCCGGAAACCTGGATCCGGAAGCGGCCCTCGCCGGTGCGGCGATTGATCACCTCGAACTGCGGCCGGATCGAGAGCAGCTTGACGTCCCACGGGGTGGTCGTTTCGAGGGCGTTGAACAGGTGGGTCCAGGAGAAGTTCCGCTGGTCGAGGATCGACGAGACGAACTCGGCCTGCGAGGAGAGGGTCTCTTCGTCCACCTTGGCAAGCGCGGCCTGCAGTGCGTCTGCCTCGGCCTTCATCTCGTGCATCCGCTTGCGGTGCCCGGCGATCTCCTGCTCGAGCTGCGCCTGCCGCGAGCCGGCGGTCAGGTAGGCCCACGCGTTGTAGCCGGTGAAGCCGAGCGCGAGCGCGCCGAATAGACCGAGCACCGCCCAGATCGGCTTGTCGTTGCGGAAGGGATTCGACGCGAGATTGATGTCGACCGTCCTCACGCCAACCTCCGCAGCGCCAGCCCGACGGCGGGGAGCAGCTCCGGGACGGTCCCGTCCGGCAAGCCCCGCAGCTCGGGGAGCGTCTTCGGAGCCGCGGCGATCCGCACCCCGCTGAAACCCGCCTCCCGCGCGATTTCGGCCAGGGGCTCGACCGCGACGCCGGCGGCGCGCAGGACGGTCGACCCGATCCCGCGCCCGATCAGGTGCTCCTCGTAGTAGGACAGCGTCGACTTCAGCTCGCGACCGACGACCCGCAGGCTCTCCTCGCCCTGGAACCCTCCCGACAGGTGATACGACTTGGAGCGGTAGAGGAGCAGCCGTCCCTCGCGGGTCAGCGTGACGCTGAAGAACGTCGGCGTGGCGTTGATCAGGGCGGAGTCGCCGGCCGGCGCCGCGCCGGGTTCGCCCGCGTCCGCGAGTCGGATCGCGCTGAGCAGCGCGAAGCTCGAGAGGTCGATCAAGCCGACCCGCAGGCCGGCGGCCGTCAGCAGGTCCTCGATCGGCCGCAGGCTCGCGTCGGGAGCCACGGCCACCAGGACCTGGATCCGGCCGTCCTCGGCCTTGCCGATCTGCTGCCACGAAAGCCGTGCCTCTTCGACGCGGAACGGGATCGACTTCTTGATCCGCCAGCGGATCATCTCGGTGGCCTGGCGCCAGGCCGCCGGCAGCTCCTCGAGGTCGACCAGGAAGACCCGCGCGATCGTGTCGGGCACCGCGAGCGAGATTCTCGGACTGCCGGTCGCTCCCGCCAGCTGCAGGCTCTCGAGCACCGCCCGTGCGAAGGCCGACGGGTCGTCGAACTGGGACTTCATCAGGCCCGGCGAGAACACCCCCTCGCGGAGCGCGCGGTGGCCGTACCCGCCGAGGTGATACTGGCCGCGCTGGCGCGTCACGCGGACCGTGACGACGGCGTCGTCGCGCAACTCGACGGCGACGAGCGGATAGCTCGGGCGCATCCACGCCGCGTCGCGTACGCGGGCCGGAATCAGCCGCTCGAGCTGCTCGCCGATGACCTTCATGTCCATTCCGCTTCCGTCTCCTCTGCGATGCCGCCGGTCAGTCGACGAACGTCACCTTGTTGATCTCGCGCAGCGTCGTCTTGCCGCCGAGGACCTTGAGCAGGGCCGACTGCCGGAGCGGAATCATCCCCTCCTCGACGGCCTTCTTCTTGATCTCCGCCGACGGTCGGCGGCCCAGGATCATCTCGCGGATCTCGTCCGAAAGGTCGAGCAGCTCCGAGATCGCTTCCCGGCCGCGGTAGCCCGTCCCGTGGCACTCCATGCAGCCCCGCCCCTCGTAGAAGACGCGGTCGCGGAAGGCCGCCGGGTCGAGCCCCGAGTCGATCAGCATCTGATCCGAGGGCTGGTGGCGGATCCTGCAGTTCGGGCAGATCAGCCGGACCAGCCGCTGGGCCAGCACGCAGTTGAGCGCGGAGACGAAGTTGTACGGCTCGACCTTCATGTTCAGGAAGCGCCCGAGCACGTCGACGACGTTGTTGGCGTGCACCGTCGTGAACACCAGGTGGCCGGTCAGGGCCGACTGGATCGCGATGTTTGCGGTCTCTTCGTCGCGGATCTCGCCGACCATGATCTTGTCCGGATCGTGACGCAGGATCGAGCGCAGCCCGCGGGCGAAGGTCAGCCCCTTCTTCTCGTTGACCGGGATCTGCATCACTCCCTGCAGCTGGTATTCGACAGGATCCTCGATCGTGATGATCTTGTCCTCGCTGTTGTAGATCTCGGACAGCGCGGCGTAGAGAGTGGTCGTCTTGCCCGACCCGGTGGGGCCGGTGACGAGGAACATGCCATAGGGCTCGCGGATGAACTTGCGAGCCCGGCGCAGCACGTCCTCCTCGAAGCCGCAGACGTCGAGCCGGAGCGTCTTGAACTTCTCCGAGGCCGACTCCTTGTCGAGGATTCGAATCACGCAGTCCTCGCCGTGCACGGACGGGATGATCGAGACCCGGAAGTCGACGGTGCGGCCCTTGATCCGCAGCTTGAAGCGGCCGTCTTGCGGGACGCGCTTTTCCGAGATGTCCAGCTCGGACATGACCTTGATGCGCGAGATCAGGGCCATGTGGAACCGCTTGTCGATCGGGTCCATCGCGTTGTAGAGCACGCCGTCGATGCGGTACTTGATCATCACTTCGCGGTCGCGCGATTCAATGTGGATGTCGGACGCCCGGCGCTGCAGCGCGTTGAAGATCGTCGAGTCGACCAGCTTGACGATCGGGCTCTGGTCGGAGGTGATCCGCTCGATCGAGAGGACCTCCTCGCCCTCTTCGTCCTCGCGGACGACCTGCACCCGCAGCTCGTCGGTCGCTTCGTCCAGTACGCGCTGGGACGACTCCGAGCGCTTGAGGATCTCCTGGATCGCCGCACGCGTCCCGACCGAGACCTCGATCGGCGTGCCGAGCAGCAGCTCCAGCTCGTCGATCATCAGCACGTCGGTCGGATCGACGACGGCCACGACGAGCCGCTCGCCGGCACGCCGGATCGGCACGAAGTGGTAGCGGAACATCAGCTCGACCGGGATCGTCTCGAACAGCGACAGGTCGATCTCCACGTCCTGGAGGTCGACGAACTCGAGCCCCAGGCGCTCGGCGCGCGCGCGGGCGTCGATCTCCTCGTTGATCGTGTCGGCCACCGCTCCGGTGGCGAAATTCGGTTCGAGTCCCTGGCTCTCGCTCATCGCGGCCGCTCCCTAGGCTCCCAGGTTCCCGACCACCTGGAGTAGAGGGTAGTAGATCGAGAACAGGAGCAGTCCGACCACGACGGCCATGCCCACCAGGAGCGCCGGTTCGACCAGCGACACCAGCGTCTGCAGCTCGTGCTCGATCTCCTCGTCGGTGAAGTTGCCGACGTGGTCGAGCATCTCGGCCACGGTGCCGGACGACTCCCCGACCTTGACCATCTCGATCAGCATGTCCGGGAACAGCCCGGTCTCCTCGAGCGAGGACCAGAGCGCCGCCCCCTCGCGGATCTTCCCGGCCACGCGGGCGATCGCCTGCCCGTAGATCGGGGTCCCGATCGCCCGCGAGACGATCTCGAGCCCGGTCACCATCGGGATGCCGCCGGAGACCAGGGTGCCGAGCGTGCGCGCGAAGCGCGTGACGACGAACTTGCGCGCGATCGATCCGATCACGGGCAGACGGTAGACGATCGCCTCGAGGCCCCGTTGCCCCGACGGAGTGCGGCGCCAGACCGTGATCAGCGCCACGCTGCCGACGATCACTCCGAGCCAGACGAACCACCAGCTGCGGAGCATCGTCGAGGCCCCCAGCACCGCCCGCGTGATCAGCGGCAGCTCGGCCCCGAAGTCGCTGAAGAAGTCCTGGAAGTTGGGCAGCACATAGGTCAGCAGGACGACCACCAGGACCACCGACAGCGCGATCAGGATCGCCGGGTAGGTCAGCGCCGCGAGCACCTTCTTGCGCACCGTCAGAATCGTCTTGCTGTACGTCACGTAGCGCTGGAGCACGGTCGCGATCTCGCCGCTGCGCTCGCCGGACGCGACCGTGCTGGAGTAGAGCGGCGGAAAGACCCCCTGCGCCGCGAACGCGTCAGAGAGCGCCTCGCCGGTCCGCACGCGATTGCGGACGTCCTCGAGCGCCTGCTTGAAGACCGGGTTCTGCCGGCGCTCGATGAGCAGCGTCAGGCATTCGACGATCGGCAGCCCGGCGCGAATCAGCGCGACGAATTCCTGGTTGAAGAACAGGAACTCGCTCATCTTCACCGACTTGCGCCGCTTCAGGAGTCCACCGAAGGCGGATGCGACGGTGGAGCGCTTCTGGATCGACAGGACCAGGAACTCCTGCCGCTCCAGCTCGCGCCGCAGCGTGCCCGGCTCGGAGGCTTCGAACTCCCGGTCGACGATCTCTCCGGTCGTCGTCGCCAAGCGGCAGCGGAAGATCGGCATCGTCAGCGCCCCGGCCCCGGCGCGAGTTCGGCGCCGTCGCCGGCGTCGACCGCCTTCAGCGCGATGAAGATCGCGCGGTCCTGGCGGCGGCCCGGCGCCCCCACGAGTTCCTCGCGGCCGTGCGTGAGCGCCAGCTCGAGCCGCAGGATCGTCCGCGGCGACGCGCCCGCCGCCCCGGCTTCCCCGGAAGCGGGCTGCTCGAGCAGGTCGAAGGTCTCGATCGTCACGACGCCGCGCTCGCGATCGACGGAGGCGACGCGGAAAGCGACCGAGTAGCGCTCGCCGAGCGCCGCCTCGGCGCGCTTCCCTTCCATCGCGCGCAGCGTGGTCGAAGAGAGCAGTTTGAAACTGGTGTAGCGCGTGAGCTGCGAGAGCGACTCCGACACGCCCCGCAGTTCCCGGGCGATTCCTCCCGCCGGGGCCGGGTCACGCGTCGCGAGGATCAGGCTGATCGACATGTCCACCGCGCGCGGCGGGGTGTCCCACGCCGACAGCGCCCGCGCGATCCGGTCCAGCCGCTCCGGCTCGTCCTCGACGGTCAGCAGGCGCGAGGACTTCGGTACCCGCACGGCACCGCAGGGCCCGAGCAGTTCTTCCACGACCGCCGAGGCCTCGGAGAGCGGCTTGTAGCGCACGGCGATGACGCGCGCCTGGATCGACTTGCCGTCGCACGCCGGCTCGCCGCCGGTCTCCGGCCCGGCGGCCGTTCCGGCGGTCGAGAGCCCGGCCAGCAGCGCGGCCGCGAGCAGCGGGATGGTCACGACGCGGTTCACAGGTCGATCTCCGTGCCGAGAATCATGGTCACGGACGGGGCGTCCGGACTCGGCGGAAGAAGCGTGACGATCCGTGCGCCGGGCTGATCGACCCGGCGCACGACGCTCGCCGTGCGCGAGCGCTCCGCCTGCGCGGCAATCACGCTGTCCGTCGCCGCAGGCAGTTTCCGCGCGAGCAGCGGAACGAGCGCGGCGGCAGCGAGCAGCACGGCAGCCGCCGCGAGGAGCAGGCGCGAGACGGCCGGCGCCGACGGCAGCGCCCGGCGGGCGGGTGCCGGCAGATCCAGGGCGCTCAGCACGGGGGCCGCTCGGGGCGGCGGCACGTGGGCCAGCAGCGCGAAGATCGCGGAGGGGTCGTGCGCCGCGAGCGCGCCCCGGCAGGCGGCGCAGGCGCGCAGATGCGCGGCCTCGGCCGCGGACGGGCGCGCGATCGCGGCGATCGTCGCAGCCCGCTCGGCCGTGAGGTGCTCCGTGCCGGGCACGCGGCTCACGACGGCGTCCCGTCCCCGCCGTCCGGGGACTCGTCTCCGGCCACGATCCACGAGGCGCAGAGCTCCGGGTAACGGACCCGCAGGCGCCGCGCCACCGCGCCGCGCGCCTGGAAGAGGTGATTCCGCACGGTCGACGGCGCCAGCTCCATCAGTCGCGCGATCTCCGACGGCTCCAGCCCCTCGACGCGGGCCAGCACGAAGACCGCCTTCTGGCGCGGCGAGAGCTCGCGCGTGCAGTCGTCGAGCGCCGCTTCCAGCTCCTGCGCGAGCACCTGGTCCAGCGGATCGCGCCGCCCGCCCGCCGGCGACGGCAGGACGGCATCGGGCAGCTCGGCCAGCAGGTCTTCCCGCCGGGCCTGGCGCTTGCGCAGTTCATCGATCGCGAGGTTCACCGTCATCCTGTAGATCCAGCCGTCTAGGTCTTCGCCGGGCCGAAAGCGTGAGAGCGTCTGCCACAGCCGAAGCGCCACCTGCTGGGCGACGTCCCGCGCCTCGTCCCAGTCGCCGATGATCCGCCCGGCGATCCGGTGGAGCCGCTCCCAGCGCGGGGCGATCAGGGCGTCGAACGCCTCCCGGTCCCCGGCCGCCGCCCGAACGATGAGGTCCGCTTCGCCGCTCATCCGGCCGCGGGCCTCCGCCGTCCACCAGGAACTACGGGCCGCGGGGCGGCAGCGTCTAGGGCCGTCCGGCGACCGGCGCGGAAGGGGTCCCAACCGGCCGCAACCCAGCGCCGGCAGGCCTTTCCGACCCGCAGCCGGCCGCCGGCCCCGGCGGGGAGGAGCCGTCCGATGGAGACCGCGGGGATCCCCTCGGCCGCGAGCCGCCGGAGCAGGCCGGAGAGCCGGCCCGGCGGGACCGCCGCGAGCAGTTCGAAGTCCTCTCCCCCGCCGAGCGCCAAACGCCGCGCCGCCGCGGGCGGCAGCAGCCGTGCCGCGGCGGGATCGATCGGAACGTGTTCCCGCGTCACTTCGAACCCGCAGCCGCTGGCTCGCGCGAGGCGCGGGAGGTCGAGCCCGATCCCGTCCGACAGGTCGATCAGCGCGCGCGCGGCGCCCGCCATCGGCCGGGCCGCGGCGAGCCGCGCCTCGGGCCGGCGGAAGCGGGCCACCGCGGCCGCCGCCAGGCGCCGCGACGCGGCGTCGCGCGGCGGGCGAATCCACCGCTCCAGGAGCGCCAGCCCGAGCGCGGACCCCCCGAGTGCGCCGGTCACGACGAGCGCGTCCCCGGGGCGCCCGCCCGAGCGCAGCACCGGCCCGCCGGGGTACGGGATGCCGGTCACGGTGAGGGCCACGGTCGTCGCGCCGGCCGGGACGCGCACGGTGTCGCCGCCGAGCAGCGGGACACGGCGCGCGACGCAGGCCGCGAGGAGGGCCTCGAGGAATCGCAGAAGGCGTCGTTCGGAGGACGCCCCGCGCGGCCAGCCCAGGCCGAGGAAGGCCGCCTCGGGCCGCGCGCCCATCGCGGCGACGTCGGAGAGGTTCACCTCCAGCGCACGCACCGCGAGGTCGGCCGGATCGAGCAGGTCGAAGCGGAAGTGCTGGCCTTCGATCAGCAGATCGGTCGTCACGACCCGGCGCGGGCGCCCCGGCAGCAGCGCCGCATCGTCGCCGATCCCGAGGCCCCCGCGGGGGGCCCCGAGCACGGCGAAGCGCTGCCGCAGCCGCTCGAGGAACGCGTCCTCGCCGTGCGTGAAGGGACCGATCACGCCCGCATTGTCGGCGCAAAACGGGCGCGGTGGCGACCCGGGCCGCGTGCTAACCTCGCGGGCCGTTCGGTCGAGGTCACTTCGCGATGGGCCCGCTGCACAAAGGTCGCCTGGTCTACAGCACGGGACCGTCCGGAGCGGGCGCCGCGCGGACGCCGGCGGACGCCGCGGCCGGACCGTCCGTGCGGGCTCCGCGCGATCACCGGCTGCGGGTGCGACGCGAGAAAGCCGGCCGCGCCGGCAAGACCGTCACCACCGCGGGTCCCCTCTACCTCGCGCGTCCCGATGCGGCCGCGCTGCTCGCCGAGTTGAAGCGGACCTGCGGCAGCGGCGGCACGCTGGCCACGTTCGCCGGTCCCGACGGCGCGCCGGCCTTCGCGCTCGAGCTGCAGGGAGACCACGCGGAGCGGCTCGTCGCCGAGCTGGAGCAGCGCGGCTTCCCCGCCAAGCGTGCCGGAGGCTAGCCCGCGGTGACGAAGGCGGCGTTGCTGATCGTCGGCTCCGAGATGCTCGACCCGCGCCGGGTGGACGCCAACGGCCCACTCGCGCGCGAACGGCTGGCCGAGCTCGGGATCCCGCTCTCACAGATCGTGCGCGTCGAGGACAGTGAGGCCTCGATCGCCGCCGCGGTGGGCGCGGCGCTCGCGACCTCCGACATCGTGCTGCTGTCGGGCGGGCTGGGGCCGACCGGCGACGACCTGACGCGCGAAGGGGTGGCCCACGCACTCGGGCGCGGCGTGCGGCTCGAGGCCGACTGGCTGGCCGAGCTGGAGCGCCGGCTCGTCGCGCGCGGTCGCGCGATGTCGGACCACTCGCGACGCCAGGCGCACGTCGTCGAGGGGGGCGAGGCGATCGCCAATGCCCGCGGGCTCGCCTGCGGCACGCTGGTCGAAACCGGCGGCAAGCTGATCGCGCTGCTGCCGGGGGTACCGCCCGAGTTCGCGCAAATGCTCGAGGACGGGGTCCTCCCGCGCGTGGCGGAGCGCTTTCCGAACCGCCCGGCGACGCGCCTCGTGCGAGCGGTCGCCGCCGGGCTCCCCGAGGCGGCGGCGGAGCCCGTGCTCGCGCCATGGTACCGGCGTCCCGGCGTCGCGGTCTCGATCCTCCCGTCGCTGGGCGTGCTCAACATCACCTTCACCCTCACCGCGGCCACCCCGGAGGAACTCGACGCGACCGAGAAGGAGGTCCGCACCCACCTCGCGCGCGGCCTCGGCGAGCACCTCGTCAGCCTTGACGGGACGAGCCTGCCCCAGGCGGTCGGGGGCCGACTGCTGGCGCGCGGCCTGTCGCTGGCCGTCGCCGAGTCGTGCACCGGCGGGCGGCTCGGGCAGCGGATCGTCTCGGTGCCGGGCGCATCGCGCTACTTCCGCGGCGGGATCATCGCCTACTCGAACGAGGCAAAGATCCGCCTGCTCGGCGTCGCGCCCGACCTGATCGAGCGCTGCGGTGCAGTGAGCGAACCGGTCGCGCTGGCGATGATGCGCGGCGCCCGGGAACGCCTCGACGCGACGTGCGCACTCTCGATCACGGGGATTGCGGGGCCCGGCGGCGCGACCCCGACCAAGCCGGTCGGCCTGGTCTTCCTTGCGGTCGGCACTCCCGACCACGAAGCAGTGCACTCGATGCACTACCCGCTCGACCGCGAGTCGATCACGGCGCTGGCTTCCCACTCCGCCCTCTATCTGCTCTGGCAGGCGCTCGGCCTGCCGCCGCGGGAAACCCGCCGTCGCTCCGGCTGACCGACCGCCAGCCCCGACCCGGCCCGCACCGCACCCGCGGACGTCGTTCGTCGACCGGGGTCAACCACTCGTCGCGGGCCGACCGGCGCTCGCCGCCGACCTGCCCGACCTCCGGTATCATCCGGCTCCATGACGGCTTTCAGCTCGGGGCAGCAGATCGGACCGTACGAGGTGTTGAGCACGCTCGGCGCCGGCGGCATGGGAGAGGTCTACAAGGCGCGGGACCCGCGGCTCGGTCGTGAGGTCGCGATCAAGGTCCTGCCGGCCTCGTTCGCCCGGGATCCGGAACGGATGCGGCGCTTCCTGCAGGAAGCCCGCGCGGCCGGGTCGCTCAACCACCCGTCGATCCTGACCGTCTACGACATCGGCACCGAGATCGAAACGCCATACATCGTGACCGAGCTGCTGGAGGGGCTGTCGCTGCGGGACCGGCTGGACGAGGGACCGCTCGGGCCGCGCCGCGCCACCGACACCGCGCTGCTCGTGGCACAGGGGCTCGCGGCGGCGCACGAGAAGGGGATCGTTCACCGCGATCTCAAGCCCGACAACCTCTTCCTGACCCGCACCGGCCACGTCAAGATCCTCGACTTCGGGCTGGCCAAGCTGGTTCAGGCCGCCGCGCTGGAGGAAGGAACCTCCGAGGCGCCGACCCGCGTTCCGGACGCGACGACGCCGGGCTGGATCCTCGGCACCGTAGGGTACATGTCGCCCGAGCAGGCGCGTGGCCTGCCGGCCGACGGCCGCTCCGACATCTTCTCGCTCGGCGCGATCCTTTACGAGATGGTCGCCGGTCGGCGCGCCTTCAAGGGCAGCAGCCCGGTCGAAACGCTCTCGGCGATCATTCGGGAGGAGCCCCCCGAACTGTCGATCTCGGCCCCGGCGGCTTCCCCCGCTCTCGACCGGATCGTGCGCCGCTGCCTCGAGAAACGACCCGACGAGCGGTTCCAGTCGGCGCGCGACCTCGCGTTCGCTCTCGAAGCGATCAGCGGAACCTCCGGAACGACGGTCGTGTCGGGGATCGAGCCGCCGGCTGCGAGCGCGGGCGCGCCCGCAGCGGTGCCGCGCTGGAGGCGCTGGGGACGGATCGCGCTGCTGGTCGCGGCCGGGATCCCGCTGGGGATGTGCCTGGTCGGCGATCAGCGCGCGCCGCAGCCGGGGGTGCCGGCGTTCCACCAGCTCACCTATCGCAGCGGGTTCGTCGGCAACGCGCGTTTCGCGCGGGACGGCCACACCGTGGTCTACGGCGGGACCTTCGGCGGCGAGCCCAACCAGGTCTACACGGTGCGCGACGACAGCCCCGAGTCGCGCTCGCTGGGGATGCCCAAGACCGGGATCGCGGCCCTCTCCCCCGCCACCGACGAACTCCTCCTCTTCCAGGCCAACGCCAAGGACGGCGACGGGGACGGCGGCGCCGTGATCGCGCGCATGCCGCTCGGCGGCGGCGCCCCGCGCCCGGTTGCGGACTCCGTGTACGAGGCCGACTGGGGCCCCGAGGGGCGTGAGATCGCCGCACTGCGGATCGCCGACGGGAAGGTCCGGCTCGAGTACCCGCTCGGCACGCTGCTCTACGAGACGGCGGGACTGATCAGCAGCCTCCGCGTCGCGCCGGACGGAACTGGCGTCGCCTTCCTCGACCACCCGATCCGCGGCGACGACCGAGGCGCGGTCGCGCTGGTGGCGAGGGACGGAAAGAAGCGGGTCCTCTCGGACAGCTGGGCAAGCCTCACGGGGCTCGCCTTCGACCCGGCGGGGGATGCTGTCTGGTTCTCGGGCACCCGGATGGGCGGAATGGCCGCACTCTACCGCGTCGGGCTCGGGAAGGACGACGAGCCGGAGCGGATGTACGCCGCGCCGCAGTCGCTGCGGCTCGAGGACATCGGCCGCGACGGGCGCGTCCTGCTCGCCACGACCGAAAGGCGGATGCGCGCGGCCTGCCTGGTCGAGGGGGACGAGCGGCCGAAGGACATCTCGGTGCTCGACCTTTCGCTGATCACGGACCTCTCGGCCGACGGCAAGCAGGCCGTGATCGTGGAGAGTGGCGAAGGCGGCGGGCCGGGCTATTCGGTCTATCTCAAGCCGACCGACGGCGGCCCGGCTGTGCGCCTCGGCGAGGGCGCGGGCAGCAGTCTCTCGCCCGACGGCAGGCTGGTCGCCTCGGTCCTCCTCGGCGGCGAGCCGCGGGTGGCCCTGCTGCCGACCGGCGTCGGTCCGGCGCGCACGCTGCCGGTCCAGGGCCTGGCGTCGATCGGCGAGGTTCACTGGTACCCGGACGGGCAGGCCCTGCTGCTCTCGGGGAACCGCACCGGCGAGGCGGTGCGCCTGTGGCGCGTCCCGCTCGCCGGCGGAACGGCGGTGCCGGTCACGGCCGAAGGTTCGCTGGGCGGCGGGCTGGCGAAGGTCCTGGTGAGCCCCGACGGAGGCTCGGTCGCGGCGCGAGACCCCGACGGGGGCGTGTCGGTCTTCCCGCTCGACAACGGCGCGCCGCGCCGGCTGGCCGGATCGGAGAAGGGGCTCCCGCTGGCTTTCGTCCCCGACGGGAAGTCCCTGCTGGTCGGCCGGAGGAACGAGGACCGGCTCGAGCTGCTGAGCTTCGACCTCGTCTCCGGGGCCTCGAAGGTCGTCTCCACTCGGAAGGATGCGGACTCGCTCGTCGGCGGGGGGGACGCCGCGATCATCCACCTGACGCCGGACGGCAAGACCTTCTGTTACAGCCATGCCTCGAACCCCTCGACCCTCTTCGCCGTCGAGGGCCTGGTGCGGTAGTCCGGGAACGGGCACGCGCGCATCCTGCCCGCGCCCAGGTCGTTCGGAATGATATCGTTCAACGTGGAATCTTGCGGACCGGAACGACGCGGGCGTCCTCCGGGGAGGGTCCGGACGTGGTCACCAGGCAGGCGGTGAGCGCCGCCGAGACGCGCGCGCTCGACACCTTCGTCAAGCTGTTGCGCGCAACGAACACGTTGCGCGCCCGGCTCGTTCCGCGGCTCCTCGAGCACGAGCTGACCGAGACGCAGTTCGGCGTGCTCGAGGTGCTCTACCACAAGGGGCCCCTGTGTCAGCGCGAGATCGGCGACAAGCTGCTCACTTCGGGGGGGAACATCACGCTCGTGGTGGACAACCTCGAGAAGCGCGGGCTCGTCGAGCGGGTCCGTGAGGCGACCGATCGCCGCTTCGTGACGGTCTACCTGACGGCGGCCGGCCGGAAGCTGATCGCGCGGGTCTTTCCGTCCCACGCGAAGCGGATCACGGACGCGATGGGCGCGCTCCGCACCGGCGAGCAGGTGGAACTGGGCCGCCTGTGCCGGAAGCTCGGGAGGGCGCTCTCGACCGCCCCCGCGCCTCGACCTCCTCGTTGACCGGCGCTTCGTCCGTCTCGTCGCTCCCGTCACCGATGGCGACCGTCGTCCCCGCAGGCAGCGCGGACGCCGCGGCCGGCGGCGGCTCCGGGGGCGCCTGCGCCAGCACGAGCGGCAGCACCTCCTCCATCCCCTCGACCGCGTGGAAGCGCAGTTCCTCGGCGACCCCCTTGGGCAGCTCGCTCAGTTCCTTCTCGTTGGCCTTCGGCAGGATCACTTCCCGTGCACCCGCACGGCGCGCGGCGAGGACCTTCTCCTTCAGGCCGCCGATCGGCAGCACCCGGCCGCGCAGCGTGATCTCGCCCGTCATCGCGACGTCGCGGCGCACGGGGCGCTCGGAGAGGACCGACACCATCGCGGTGCCGATCGTGATCCCGGCCGACGGCCCGTCCTTGGGGATCGCCCCCTCCGGCACGTGGACGTGCAGGTCGAACTCGCTGAAGGCCGATTCGGGGATTCCGATCGCGGCAGCGTGGCTGCGGGCCCAGGAGAGCGCGGCCTGCGCCGACTCCTTCATCACACCGCCGAGCTGGCCGGTCAGGGTCAGCCGCCCCTTCCCGCGCATCTTGATCGCCTCGACGTAGAGCACGTCGCCGCCGGCGGCGGTCCAGGCCAGGCCGGTCGCAACGCCGGTCAGCGAGCCCTCGAGCTTCTCCTCGGCCTGGGGCGGCGGCGGGCCGAGATAGACCTCGATCGACGAGGCCGCGACGCGCGACGGTGCCTTGCCGCCCTCGGCGACCTTGCGCGCCGCCTTGCGGCAGATCGCGGCGATCCGGCGCTCGAGGTTGCGCAGCCCCGCCTCGCGCGTGTAGCGCGCGATCAGCTCGCGCAGCGCACCGTCCGAGAAGCTCATCTCGGTGTCGCCCAGGCCGTTCTCACCGAGCTGCTTGGGGATCAGGTGGCGGCGCGCGATCTCGAGCTTCTCCTCCTCCGTGTAGCCCGGGATCCGGATCACTTCCATCCGGTCGCGGAAGGCGGGGTGGATCGTGTCCATCAGGTTCGCGGTGGCGATGAACAGCACCTGCGAGAGGTCGAACGGGATCCCGAGGTAGTGGTCGCGGAAGCCGTTGTTCTGCTCCGGATCGAGCACCTCGAGCAGTGCCGCCTGGGGGTCGCCGCGGAAGTCGTTGGCCAGCTTGTCGACCTCGTCGAGCATCATCACCGGGTTGCGCGAGCCGGCCTGCCGGATCGACTGCACGATCCGCCCCGGCATCGAGCCGATGTAGGTCCTTCGATGGCCGCGGATCTCCGCCTCGTCGCGCACGCCGCCGAGCGAGACGCGCACGAACTTCCGGCCGACGGCCCGCGCGATCGACCGACCCAGCGAGGTCTTGCCGACGCCCGGGGGCCCGACGAAGCACAAGATCGGCCCCTTGTGCTCGGGCTTGAGCTTGCGCACCGCGAGGTACTCGACGATCCGCTCCTTGACCGGATCGAGGCCGTAGTGGTCGGCGTCGAGCACCCGCTGCGCTTCCTTGAGGTCGATCGCGTCCTCGGTCGCGACATCCCACGGCAGCTCGACCAGCCACTCGAGGTGATGCCGGATGGTCGCCGTCTCGGCCGCGTCGGGGTGCATCCGCTCGAGCCGTCGCAGCTCGCGCTCGATCTCCTCGCGCACGGGCTCCGGGAGCTCGCGCCCCTTGATCTTCTCGCGGATCTCCTCGATCTCCTCCTCGGTCTCGGAGCCCTCGCCCAGCTCGCTCCGGATCGCCTTCATCTGCTGGCGCAGGTAGTACTCGCGCTGGCTGCGGTCGATCTCGTCGCGGGCCAGCGAGTCGATCTCGTGCTGCATCGACAGCAGGTCGAGCTCGCGCTTGAGCTGCTGCGCCACCAGCCGCAGCCGCTCCACCGGGTCGACCAGCTCCAGCACGCTCTGCGCGGCGGGCGCCTCGAGCTCGAGGTTGCTCGCCACCAGGTCGGCCAGCCGTCCCGGGTCCTCGAGGTTGGAGGCGATGACCTGCACTTCCGAGGGGAGGTTCTTGCCGAGGTTCACGCCGCGCTCGAGCGCCTTCTTGACGGTTCGCATCAGCGCTTCGCACTCGAGCGAGTCCTCGTTCTCGTCCGGCACGCGGGGCGCCTCGAGCAGCGGCTCGACCTGAGCCACGAGGTACGGGACACCGCCGTCGAGCGCCTTGACCTTCGCGCGGCAGACCCCCTGGACCAGCACGCGGATCCGCTCATCCGGCAGCTTGAGCATCCGCATGATGACCGCGACCGTGCCGACCGGGTAGAGGTCGCCGACGCCCGGGTTGTCCTCGTCGCGGTCGCGCTGCGTCAGCAGCAGGACCATGCGGTTTTCGGCCAGCGCCTTGTCCACCGCGCGGATCGACGAGCGCCGCGCGATCGAGAGCGGCGCGATGATGAACGGGTAGACGACCATGTCGCGCAACGGCAGCACCGGCAACTGCCCCGGGATCCGGACCGGCTCCTTCGACTGATCGACGACCATCGTCAAGCGCCCCCTCGCCCGGCCCCGTCAGGCCACGTCGACCGCGATCCGTCGCGCCTGGCCGCGGCGATTCGGCACCTTCGGCATCTCGATCCGCAGCAGGCCCTGGGCCAGCGTGGCCCGGGCTTCGTGCGTGTTGACCGCCGTCGCCAGCGGCACCGCGACCAGGAAGCGGCCGTACTCGCGCTCGTCGTGCAGGACCTCGGCACCGTCGTCCGCCCGCGCGCTCGACAGGCGGCGCTCGCCGGTCAGCACCAGGCTGCCCCCCTCGGCGACGACCTCGACCGAGGCCGGGTCGACGCCCGGCACCTCGGCCTCGATCACGAGATGGGAGGGCGACTCCATCATGTCCACCGCCGGCGTCCAGGTCCCCTCCTCGGTCCCGCCGCTGCGGAGCCGGAGCAGGGACTCGAACATCCGGTTGATCTCGCTCTGGATCCGCGCTACCTCGAGCTGGGCGCCAGTCCCCTTCCCGATCATCGACCCTCCCTGTTCCGCGCTCCGCCGGGACCGACGAGGCTGCGCAGCTCGTCGAGGAACTCCTCGACGTCCTCGAAGCGGCGGTAGACCGACGCGAACCGCACGTAGGCCACCTTGTCGAGCTCGCGGAGCCCGTCCATCACGCGCCGGCCGATCGCCTCGGTCGGCATCTCGCGGTCGGGCGATTCGGCGACCATCGCCGAGATCTCGTCCACGATCTCCTCCAGCGCCCGGGGGCTGACCGGGCGCTTGCTGCATGCCTTGACCAGGCCGTCCATCAGCTTGCGCCGGTCGAACAGCTCGCGACGGCCGTCCTTCTTGACCACCATCGCCGGCGCCTCTTCGATCCGCTCGTAGGAAGTGAAGCGACGGTGGCAGACCAGGCACTCGCGCCGGCGGCGGATGAAGTCCCCGCCCTGACCCTCGCGCGAATCGATCACGCGGTCGTTCACCTCGCCGCAGTAGGGGCACTTCACGGCGCGGCCTCCGTCGCCGGGAGGGCGGACTCCGATTCCGCCTCGGGACGGCGCAGCGCGCCGCGCGCGACGTAGAGCGCCCCCGCGGCGAGCACCGGGAGCCACGTCATCGCGTGGACCAGCAGCGCCGCGCCGAGCGCGGCGTCGGCCGACACGCCGAAGATCTGGGTCAGGCCGAGCTTCATCGCGAAGTGGAAGGTCCCCGTCCCGCCCGGGGTAGGAATTCCGATCCCGACCGCGAGGATCGGGATCAGGACCATCGCCCCGAAGAGCGGGATGTCGATCCCCGCGGCGCGCATTCCGCACCAGTTGCCGACCGCGATGAGGCCCCAGACGGCCGCGGTCTCGGCGACCAGGAGCAAGACGCCGCGCAGCGTGGCGAAGGAGTCCAGCCCGGGCAGCAGGCTGGCGAACAGGCCCAGCGCTTTCCGCGGCAGGCCCGACCGGGTCCGGGCGGAGAAGTCGTCGATCCACCGCGTGACCCGCTCGCGGTGACGCGCCACGAGCGAGGCGATGACGAGGCCCGCGATCGCGAAGACGAACAGCGCGGCCCCCCAGACGCGCAGCGTCGCCAGCAGCGCCGGGTCGGCTCCGGTGCCGATCGCGGTGAGGCGCGACGGGAGCACGAGCGCGAGCCCGCCGCAGCCGAGAATCCCGAGCACGTCGAGGACGACGCGCTCGACGCCGACGGTCGCGATCGCGGGCGCGAGCGGCGTGCCGGTGCGCCGCGAGAGCAGGATCGGGCGCAGCACCTCGCCGACGCGGCCCGGGAGCAGCGAGGCCATGTAGCCGACGGTCGTCGCGGACATCAGCGCGTCGAACGGCAGGCGGGGGCGCACCGGGTCGAGCAGGGTGCGCCAGCGCAGCGAGCGGAGCGCGAGATGGCCCAGGACGAGGAGCATCGTCAGGCCGACGAGCGGCCAGGAGGCCTCTTTCAGGTGGGATCCGAGCTGCGCCAGGCTGACGCCTCGAAACGCCAGCCAGAGAAAGAAGGCGGCGAGGATCGGGCCCGACGACCAGGTGAGGACCTTGCGCAGCACGGCGTCTCCAGCGGTTCGCGCACGGCGGTTCGCCACCGTCCGATCCGCCTCGCGGGGACGATAGTTTGCCGCTCCGGAAAGGTCAATCAGGAGGCTGTTCCCGCCGATCCGCGCCCGCCTCCGCGCGATCGAATGTCCGATTTCCGTGATCCGGCGGGGATCAGCGAGAATCCGCAGGCGGCGGCCCCTCATCCCCGGCCCGCACCCGGACGGTCTCGGACCGGTGGACGAGGACCTGCCCCTCCGTTCCACCCCGGGGACGCCGCAGGTGCTTGCGCCGGGCGACGGTGACCTCCACCGCCTCCCCGCGCGGAACCCCGCTCAGCGACGCCGCCAGTCCGGCGGCGAACAGCTGGTCCGCCTCGGGAACCGGCTTCCCCTCCGTGCGCAGGACGACGTGCGCCCCGGGGCGGCCGCGAACGTGGAACCACAGGTCGTCCGGAGCGGCGGTGCGGAAGGTCAACGCGTCGTTCTGCCGCGCCGAGCGGCCGGCGAGCACGAGGAACCCGGCCGGCGAGCGCCGCAGGCGGGCCCCTCCGCCTTCCGCACCGGGTGCGCGGCTCGCCGAGATCGCGGCCAGCTCGCGGCCGGCGGCGACGCCGAGCCGCCGCAGCTCCTCCTCCAGCGCCGCGATCTCCGGCTCGACGTCAGCTGATGCCGCGCATGCGAGGAGGCGCTCGAGGGTCCCGGCCCGGGCCTCCAGCTGGGCCCGCCGCGCCGCCCGCGCGCTGCGTCCGCGTTCCTCCCGGCGGGCTCGCGCGTAGAGCCGCGCGGCGGCCGCGTGGAGTGACGCACCCGGCGGCTCGGCGGCGATCTCGAGCGTGCGCGACGGGTCCCAGGGATCGGGCACCTGCCACGCACCTGCGGGGAGCTTCCGCGCCTGCGGGCCGGCCGCGAGCAGCGCGTCGGCCAGGCGCCGCAGCTCGGCTGCCGGCCGGGCGCCCGCCTCGTCGCGGGTCACCGCCAGGACCGCACGTCGCGTCTTCTCGAGTTCGCGCCGCGCGAGCCGCTCCGCCGCATCGCGCCGCGAGCCCAGTTCCTCCGCGGCGAGGGCGGCGCGGTACCAGAGTTCGAGCGCGGCCGGGAGGTCCGCGCAAGCCATCTCCTCGTCTCCCGCCCCCGGGTCGACGATCAGCTCGATCCGCAGCGACCCGCGCCACGAGGCCCGCGGCGGCTCCGGCCCGCGTACGAATCCGGAGACCGACGCCGGCGCGTCCTCTCCTTCGAGGCGCGCGGCGATGCCGGTGAGCGCGGCGCCGGCATCCACCGTCCGCCGCGCGCGCGCGACGAGCCGTTCGACGCCCGACGCGCCGCATTCCGCGCTCGCACCGGCGAGGCGCGCGACCAACTGGTCGGGGGGGCCCGGGAGCGCCGCGCGCCAGTCGGCCGCGAGTCGTTGGAGGTCGTCGCGGAAGGACGTTTCGTCGAGCCGCGGCTCGCGCCGCCCTTCCGGCAGCGTGCGCGGCGGCCCCCCGACCGACTCGGCCCGGAGCGCGCCCCCCTCGCGCCCGCAGACGAGATGGAGCTGCGCCCCTCCGGGCACGGTCCACTCGAGCGCTGGAGGTGCCCCCGCGACCCGCGGCGTGCCCGCTCGTCGGCCTGCGAGGTCGCGGTCGAGGGCGGCCACAACGTCCGGCCAAGCGCCGCGGCCGCCGCGCACCCGCGGCGGCGCGTCCCGGAGCAGCAGCGCCACGCCACGGCCGGGCGCCGTATCGAGGCGCAGCCCGGGCCCCTCGCCGTCGAACTCGAGGTGCAGCCCGCGCCGCCCGACCGGGAAGACGCGCGCCACGACCCGCCCGGCGGTGCGGCGGACGATCAGCGGAAACAGGGCGAAGAGGACGAGGGAATCCATTGCGAAGAACCGGGAAGCGGGCGCGCGGGAAACGGGTGCGCCGCGGCCCACGCCGGGGCGCGGCGCATCGGATCAGTGGTTGGTAGCGAGCACGTCCGACATCGCCTCGTCGACCTGCTCCTCGACCCGGGCGGTGATCTGCCCGCTAGCCTCGGCCAGCTCACTCACCACCAGCAGCCGGGCCCGATCGAGCATCTTGCGCTCGCGGTACGAAAGGGTCTTCATCGAATTCAGGTAGGTCAGGTTCTTCAGCACCTCGGCGACCTGTTCGATGTCGCCGGAGCGCATCTTGTCCTGGTTCTCCTGGTAGCGGCCCTTCCAGTCCTGCGGGATGTCGACGGTCGCGGTCTTGATCCGGTCCAGGACCAGCTTCACCTTGGCCCGCGAGACGAGCTTGCGCAGGCCGACCGCCTTGCTGTTCTGCACCGGGACCATCACGGTACTGTCGGTGGCCAGGATCTGCAGGCTGATGAACGTCGACAAGGTGCCACCGTAGGAGATGTCCTTGATCTCCTTGATCACGCCGATGCCGTGGTTCGGGTAGACGACCTTGTCGCCCACCTTGAACTTCAGGGGCACCGTTGCCGCGCTGCGTCGCTCCATCCAACCCTCGCCCACACCGCTCCGGTGTCCCCGGAACGGCTCCGAACGCATCCCGATGCGGAATTGAAACTGCCTGATTCTAAAGGAGATCGGTACCCCGTGTCCACTGGGAATCGAAAGTCCTGACGAGGCGGCCGGGGCGGCCTAGAATCTCGGGATGCCGCGCCGTCCGCGCCCGACACCGGATCCCTGGCTGGTCGTCTCCGACGCCGACGGAAACCTGTTCGAGGTGCCGGAGTACCTGGCGCTGGGCCGGTCGGGAGGCACGACGGTCCGGGCCCACCCCGGGCAGTTCGCTCCGCTCCCCGAGGGTTCGCTGATCTTTCACCTCCCGGGCCGGAAGCCGGTCGGGTTCGATCCGCGCCGGGGTCGGGCCGTGACGGTCGACGCGGTCGACGGCCGGCCGGTCTTCGCGGCCGCGGCCTTCCTGGCCCCGGCCCACACAGCGCTCTTTCTCGCCCCGTGGGAGCGGCAGGCCGGGGTCCAGCCGCTGCCGCTCTACTGCTACGCCGCGCTCGGATTCCGGGACGGCGGGTTCGTGAGCCCCTACCTCCGGGTCGATCCCGACCGGCGGCAGGACCCGGTCCTCTTCAAGCAGGACGAGATCGACGCCGGGGCGGCACGGATGCGCGAGCGGTTCCCGGGGAATCGGGTGGTCGAGCACGTCGTCGGAAACTGCGCCCTGACCTACTGCTGTCCGGCTGCGCGCAACTTCTGCCTCAACCGCTGGGAGGCCCCGCTCCCGACCAGCCCGGCCTGCAATTCGGACTGCGTCGGCTGCATCTCGCTCCAGAAGGACGGCGAGATCCCGGTGACCCAGCCGCGGCTCGATTTCGTCCCCTCCCCCGAGGAGATCGCCGAGCTGGCGGTCTTCCACCTCGAGACGGCACCGCGCCCGGTCGTCTCGTTCGGCCAGGGGTGCGAGGGGGAGCCGCTCCTGCAGGCCGAGCGGATCGAGGAGGCGATCCGGCTGATCCGCCGCCGCACCGCAGCCGGCACGATCAACCTCAACACCAATGCCTCGAAGCCCGAGGCCGTCAGGCGGTTGGTGGAGGCGGGGCTCGACGAGATCCGGATCAGCATCAACGCCTGCCGGCGCGAGCTGTACGACCGCTACTACCGGCCGCACAAGTACACGATCGACGACGTCGTCGCCTCGGGCCACGCGGTCGCGGAGGCCGGCGGCCACGTGTCGATGAACTACCTGATGTTCCCGGGGATCAGCGACGACGAGGCCGAGTTCGCCGCGTTCGAGGAGTTCGCGGCGCGGGCCGGGGTGCGCCGCGTGCAGATGCGCAACCTGAACCTCGATCCCGATCATTACCTGCGCGCGCTCGGCCTGCCGCCGGACCTGCCGCCCGGCTTCGGCATCGACCGCTGGGTGCGGCGCGCGCAACGCGCGCTGCCCCACCTCCGCTTCGGCTATTTCAACCCACCGCGCGAGGACTGGGGGCCCTCGTGGCCCGGCGCGGCGCTCTCCGGGAGGACTTCGTGACGACCACTCGCCGCCGTTTCATCGCCCTCGCCGCCGGTACCGGCGGGGCCCTCGTCCTCTCCCGTCGCGGACTGGCGCTCGCCGAGGAGAAGGCCCCCGTGCCGGCCCCCGGCGCGAAGCTCTCGATCCTCGTGCTCGGCGGGACGAAATTCCTCGGGCCGGCGATCGTCGAGCCGGCGCTGGCCGCCGGGCACAAGGTGACCCTCTTCAACCGCGGCAAGACCAACCCGCAGCTCTTCCCGGCGGCGGAAAAACTGCGCGGCGACCGCGACCCGAAGAAGGGGGACGGGATCAAGGCGCTCGAGGGGCGGAAGTTCGACGTCGTCTTCGACGACTCCGGCTACTACCCGCGGATGGTCCGTGCGAGCGCCCGGGCGCTCGCCGCCGCCGGGAGCGGGCAGTACGTGTTCGTCTCGTCGATCTCCGCCTACCGCGACAACGAGCTCGCCGGCGCGGACGAGACGGCCGCCGTCGCGACGATGGCCGACCCGACGCTCGAGTCGATGGGGGCCAACTTCGAGTACTACGGCGCGCTCAAGGCGCTGTGCGAGAAGGAAGCGAGGGAGGCGTTCGGCGAGCGGGCAACGATCGTGCGCCCCGGCTACATCGTCGGGCCCAACGATCCGACCGACCGTTTCACCTGGTACCCGGTACGGGCCGCGAAGGGAGGCGAGATGCTGGCCCCAGGGGCGCCATCCGATCCGTTGCAGGTGATCGACGTGCGCGACCTCGGCGTGTGGATGCTGCGGCTGGGCGAGCGCCGGACCTACGGCACCTTCAACGCCTGCGGGCCCAAGGGCCGGCTGACGATGGGCACGATGCTCGACCAGTGCCTAGCGGCGACCGGGCGCAAAGCGACGCTGGTCTGGGTGCCGGGTGACTTCCTGCGGGCGCACGGCGAGAACGGCGAGGGGAAGATCCCGATCTGGGCCCCCGCCGACGGTGACACGCAGGGGTACCACACCTGGAGCAACGCGCGCGCAGTGAAGGCCGGGCTCAGCTTCCGGCCGCTGCCGGAGACGATCGTCGACACGCTGGCCTGGTTCCGGACGCTCCCCGCGGAGCGTCAGGCTGACATGAAGAGCGGCTTCTCCGAGAAGGACGAGGCCGAACTCATCGCCGCGTGGCGCGCGCAGACGTCCTGATGCCTCGCGCGCCTCATGCCGGGACCCGGCGGGCCGGCACGGAGGCCGGCCCCTACACGTCGATCGGGCCTCGCACACCGTAGGGGCCGGCCTCTGTGCCGGCCCGCACACTGCGTACGTCCGTTCGGTCTACGGACAGGCCCCCTCGCGGCGCGCGCCGCAGGTCGCGCCCGGCTGCGGTCGCGCCAGACCGCTCGACGCGCGCCCGGCCCCACCCTCCCGGCCCCCTTCGTTGGCCACGACGAGGTAGTACTCGTTCCCGGCTCCCGGCGTGAAACGGGCCGGCGAAGTGCGCGTGCAGACGCCGTCCACCGGGGTGTGGGTGTACGAGCCGCTGGCCGCGAGCGCGTCGAGGCTGCCACCCTCGACCGCGTAGGACTGCGCGGGGAGCGATGCCGCATTGCAGGCCCCGTTCCAGGTCGCCTCGACCTGTCCGCCGGCCCGCTGGAAGGCCGCATCGGGCGGGACCAGCCCCGGCCACTGCGTGACCTGGCAGACGGCCCCGCCGCGGGCCTGGGTCTCGACCACGACCTTGTCGACGTACCACCCCTCGTCGACGCTGTTGATCGTGTCCGAGGCGAAGATGAAGGCCAGGTAGATCCTGCGCCCCAGGAACTCGGTCAGATCGAAGGTCGTCGTCCTCCAGCCCGCTGAGTTGCCGGTGAAGGCCCCCTTCCCCTGCAGCGGGTTGCAGGAGGTGGTCTGCGACAACACGCCGGGGTAGCCGTTGTTGGGGACGATCGTCTGGTAGGCGTCGGCACCGTCGTTGAGCGCGTCGATCGCCACCTGCCCCCCGTCTGACCCGCTCTGTGTGTCGTACCAGTGGGTGATCGTCAACCGGGCGCCGATCGCGTCGGCCGGGAGCACGAGCCCCTCGCCCCCCGTCGAGTCCTTCCCGCCGAAGTAGAGCCACGCGGAGTTGCTGCGTGAGTAGGACGTCCCCGGACCGAGGCCGCAGTGGTAGCTGTTGCCGTGCACGGCGTCCTTCGTGGCGATCTTCCAATCGTCCTTGTACGTGACGTTGCAGCCCTGGATCCCCGGGTTCTGCAGGGCGTGGGTCCAGCCCGCCGGAGGCACCGGGTCGAAGTCCTCGTCCAGCGCCGTCGTCGGGATCGGCGGCTCGTAGTTGTTGACGACGGTGACGGTGAAGGCCGCGTCGCGGTCGCTGTAGGCGCCCGGGGCGTTGGTCGAGGTGATGTCCACGAGGTCGAAGTCGATCGTCCCGCCGCACGGGAACTCCGGCGCGACCGTGAAGACGTAGCCCGACTCCGACGCGCCGCGCGCACCGCCGGCGATGTCGCCGAAACCGCGGCGGTCGGGCGACTCGACCGTCACCCCCGGGGTCAGCGTCCGCAGCCGGGCCCCGACGCCCTGCGCTGCGACCCCGCCGACGTTGTAGAGCCGCGTCGTGACCTGCCAGGTTTCCCCCGGCTCGACCTGCCCGTCGCCGTCGCCGTCCACTTCGCCGAGCGGCAGGACGATCGAGTCGAACAGCAGGATCGGCGCCACCGGGTCGAGCGACACCTGCCAGGCGCCGCGGCCGTAGGTTCCCGCCGTCATCGTGTTGAGCGCCGGGACGTACTTGAGGTCGGTGACGACGTTCCCCTGCGGCAGGCCGTCCATGAACGGGACGACGTCGACGCCGCCGTTGGCGCTGCGAAAGACGCCGACGTCGTTGCCGACGAAGAGGTCGTCCGCGCTCAGCAGGAGCGCCGTGTTCGCGGGCACGTTCGGCAGGCCGGCGCCGCGCTCGGTCCAGCCCGCTCCCTCGTTCCACTCCCAGAGGTGCCCGGTGTTGAAGCCGCCCACTACGGCGAAGGCGCGGGCGGGGTTGGTCGGGTCGGCCGCGATGTCGTTGATCGAGCGCGAGGCGGGCAGCCCGCTCGTGATGTCGGTCCACTTGGCGCCGGCATCGCTGCTGCGCCAGACACGGCCCGAGGTCGTGCCGGCGTAGACGACGGCCGGGTAGTTGCGGTTCACCTCGAGCGCATAGACCTCGCCGGAGCCCCCGGTGAGGTCGCCCGAGACGGGGTCCCAACGGGTGCCGTGGTTGGTCGACTTGTAGACGCGGTGGGTGCCCAGGTAGAGGGTGCTCGGGGTCACCGGGTCGAGGATGTAGGGGGTCACCCAGTTGATCCGGTCGCCGCCGATGATCCCGCTCCCGGAGCCGGTGATCCCGGAGAAGCTGCCGTAGATCCCGTCGGTCGCCCGGCTGACGTTGGGGTAGCCGCCGTTGGGATAGGAGGTGATGTAGGCGTAGTTCGGGTTCACCGGATCGATCGCGCAGACGAAGCCGTCGCCGGTCACCGCCTGCAGGTCCCACACGTCGGAGGACTGGCGCGCCAGCGAGCTGTTGTCCTGCGCGCCGCCGCAGACGGTGCCGATCGCGGTCGGGTGCACATCGATCGCGTAGAACATCGCGAAGCTGAGGTTGGCGTTCTTCTCGAGGAAGGTCGCGCCGCCGTCGGTGCTCTTCCACAGCCCGCCGTCGGAGCCGACGTAGAACGTGTTCGGCTGGGAGGTGTCGATCAGCAGCTCCTGGATGTCCTGGTGGACCTGCTGCGAACCGCCCCAGCCGTTGATCAGCTGGCTCCAGGTCGCCCCGCCGTTGGTCGACTTGAAGACCAGGATCGTGCCGCGGTAGACGATGTTCGGGTTCGAGCGGTCGACGCCCAGCGTCATGTTGTACCAGCACTGTCCGTCGCAGGCGTCGGTCCCGCTCGACATCTTCGTCCAGCTGGACCCTCCGTTGGTGGTGCGCCAGACCTCGGGGTCGGTGGCCGAGCCGTCCGAGAAGAGCGCGTAGACGACGTTGCCATCGCTCGGCGCGACCGCGATCTCGGTGCGGCCGGTGCCGGAGCTGGGCAGGCCGGAGGCGGTCTGCTTGGTCCAGGCGACGCCGTTGTTGGTCGAGCGGTAGACGCCGTTCGAGGTCGCGGCCCACCAGGTGTCGCGGTTCTGGCGATTCTGGTCGAGGCCGTGCAACTCCTGGCCGGCCAGGCGCTCGGTCCAGCTCGCGCCGCCGTCGTCCGAGGTATAGACACCGCCCGCGCCGCCGGCGCCGGTCGTGCAGCCCTTCGACCGCACCGCGGCGACGACGTGGTTCGAGTCGCGTGGATCGATGACGACGCTGGAGAAGGACGACGCGGTGTCGAGCGCCCCGCCCGCGCCGTTGCGGACCTCCCAGCTCGCGCCGCCGTCGGTCGAGCGCAGCATCCCGATCCCGAAGTAGCCGTCGCAGCCCGAGTTGTAGTCGCCGGTGCCGACCCAGACTACGTTCGGGTCGTTGGGGTCGACGGCGATCGCGCCGACCGACAGCGTGCCGGCCGACTCGAAGAGCGGCGTCCACGACAGGCCATCGTTGATCGACTTCCAGACCCCGCCGGCGCCGCCGGCGACGTAGAGCGCGCCGTCCGATCCCTTGGCGATCGCGGTCACGCGCCCGGAGACCTTCCCAAACGACCAGCCGCCGAAGTTCGAGCTGGCGGGGCCGACCGGGGACCAGAAGTTGGTCGGGCCGTCGGCGCCCCGGGAGCGCCGGGTGGCCTGCGCCGCGAGCGCCGCCGCGGTCTCGCCGGCCGCCTTGGCGCGCAGCGCGCGCAGCGCGTCGGGCGAGTCGGCGCCCGCGCGGCGGGTCGAGAGGAACCACTCGAGGCGCGCGCGGATCTGGTCGTCCTCGCCCCGTTCGCGGTCGACGAGGGTCGAGGGCGTGGCGGACGCGGATGGGGCTGGGCTGGCAGCGAAGGGGCCGGGCGTGGCGAGCAGGAACAGGACGGCAGCCGGAAGCAGGCGGGCAGAAATCCCCCACCGGGGCGCCGGGCAGTCGAAACGCATCGGGATCTCCTCGTTCGGGTTCCGGAGAAGCTACGACAGGAACGCGCGGATTTCACGTTACGGGACCGTTCGGGGGCTGCGGAAACACCGCGGACGCCGGCCCCGTTGCCCCCTCCCCCGCCCCGGGCTTACGGTGGCGGCCGGGAGGAGGGTTCGCCATGCTCCGACTGACGCTCCGCCTGGTCACGCCGGCCGGCGTCGGCCCCGCGCCCCGCGGCGTCCGGCGGAGGCCGGGCGCGGTGCTCCTCGGGGTCTTCGCGATCGTCGTGCTGTGCTCCGGGGAGGCGTGCACGAAGCGGCAGATCGTCGCCCGCGTCGCGACCGAGGTGCAGTCGGACGGGGCGTGCGAACGGGAAGTCCGCCTGTCCGGCCGGACGAGCGACGAGGCCGAGACCCTCGGGACCGGGTGGTGGCGGAACGTGGCCGGTGTCGACCTTGCGGCGCGCGCACGCTGGCCTCGCGTCGACGAGGGGCCGGGCTGGATCGTCGCCAGGGGACGCTTCAAGGACGTGGCCGACGTTCCCGCGCCGGTCGGCCACCCCCTCCCGCAGAACGAGGTCGCCGATCGCGACGCGATCCTGCTCGAGCGGCGCGATCTCGTGCTGCTGACGCACTTCGTCTTCCGCGAGGAGTACGGCGATCCCTTCGACGAGTCCGCGCGCGCCGGCGCGCTGGACCGCGCGACCGACCGGGCGACCGCGCTGGTCGACGAGATCCTGCGCCACCACTTCGGCGCCGGAATCGACCTCTCTGCCGTCGACGCCTTCCTGCGGCGCGACCTTCAACGGCTGGCCGCGGAGGCCCGTAAGCGCGGAGACATCGACCTGCCCGCCGAGGCGTTCGTTGCGCTCGGGCTCCCGTCGCTGCCGAAGGACGTCCCGCTCGACGCAAACGAGAAGCCGATCGCCCCCGCCGAGGTGTGGTGGCTCTGCGAGCGCCTGGCCGAGCGGCTCGCGGCGAGCGGCACGCCGGCCGACCCGCGCGACGTCGAGCGCGCCTTCGACGACTACTTCGCCGCGCAGGGAAACGCGAGCGATCCGGCGGCGGCGGGCACCGACCTGTCGGACGCGCTCGACCTGCTCGTCGTCTACCTCTGGGGCGTCTACGGCGAGCCCGACCGCTCGACCACGATCCGCTTCGAGTGGCGGCTGGCCCTGCCGGGCCGCTTGCTGCGCACGAACGGCGTGCCCGACGGCGACGGTGCGGCGTGGAGCTTCCCGGACGACCGACTGTCGGCCGAGGACCGGCTGATGACGGCGGAGTCGGTGCTGCTGCGGCGCGAGCCGCTGCGCGCGCTCGGAGCCCGCGCGAAGTACGACGCCGTCGAGATCGAGCGGCTGGTCGAGCTGCTCTCCAGGGGGACCGCCGACGCGCGCGGCCGGAGCTTCCTGCAGCGCGCCGTCGACGCGGGCGAGCTGAGCGCGCTGCGTACGGAACCGCCCAACGAGCCGGAGTTTCCGCTCGCGACGTTCCAGGAGCTGGCCGATCTGCTGGATCCGGCCACCCCGCCCCTGCCGGGCCCCTGACCGCGCCGCGCGACGGCGTGGCCGCGGCGCCTCTCAGCGATTGTCCCCGTCGAGCAGCCCGCCCAGCCCGCCCAGGATCGATCCTTCCTCGCGCCGCCCGCCGCCCGCCGCCGGCGCCGCCTTGTAGATCCGGTCGGCCAGCCGGCTGAACGGCAGCGACTGCAGCCAGACCTTCCCCGGCCCGGTGAGCGTGGCGAAGAAGATCCCTTCGCCGCCGAACAGCGCGGTCTTCACCTTGCCGACGAACTGGATGTCGTAGGCGACGCTGGGGAGCAGCGCGACGAGGCAACCGGTGTCGACGCGCAGCGTCTCGCCGGGGCCGAGCTCCATCGTGTGGATCGTCCCGCCGGAGTGGACGAAGATCAGTCCGTCCCCTTCCAGCTTCTGCATGATGAACCCCTCGCCGCCGAACAGGCCGACGCCGATCTTCTTCTGGAAGGCGATCCCGATCGACACGCCGCGCGCGGCGCAGACGAACGAGTCCTTCTGGCAGATCAGCTGGCCGCCGAGCGTGCGCAGGTCGAGCGCCAGGACCTTCCCGGGATAGGGCGCGGCGAAGGCGACCCGCTCCTTGCCGCCGCCGCGGTTGGTGAAGACCGTCATGAACAGGCTCTCCCCGGTCAGCACGCGCTTGCCCGCGCTGAGCAGGGCCCCCATCACGCCGCCCTGCTGCGAGGCCGCCGAGCCGTCGCCAAAGATCGTGTCCATCTCGATCCCGGAGGTCATGTACATCAGCACGCCGGCCTCGGCGACGACCGCTTCGCCCGGATCGAGGGCCACCTCGACGTACTGCATCTCGGCGCCCTTGATGTCGAACTCGATGTCGTGCGCGCCGCGGCCGGGAAGCGTGGGAATCCCGACCGGCCCGCTCGGGCCGCCGCCGAAGTAGGCCTGGAACTGCGGCACCAGCTTGAGCGGGGTCCAGTTCGCCATCCCGGCGGCGAAGACGAGCGTGTCGGCGTCGACGCTGCCGTTTTTCAGGTTGGCGTGAATCTCGGCCTCGGCAACGGGGCCGACCTTGTGGCCGCCGATCGCCATGTACCACTGCGGGCTCGCTCCCATCGTGCGTCCTCCGGGGGTGGCGTCAGGGGGTCTCGGGCTGGGCGTCGATCGCGGCCGCCGCCTGGGCCTCGATGCGGGCCACCGCCGCGGCGTCGAGCGCCAGGCGGTGTGCAAGTTGGGCGAGGAAGATCCGCTCCGCGCCGGAAACTCCTTCGTCGGCGCGGACGATGCCGAAAGCGAGGCCGTACATCTGCTCGCGTGCGGCCGGATCGGTGACGCCAGCGACGATTTCGGCCAACGGGCGCGGCTGCTCGAGCTCCTGCAGCACGAGCGCTTCCGCACCGGCCGGCCGCGCGTGGTCGAGCAGGATCGCGCGCTCGGCCGGCGACAGCGTGCCGTCGGCGCGGGCGGCGGAGATCGCGAGACGGACCAGGCGCAGCGCCTCGGGCGGCAGTTGCACGGCGGCGGCGGTCGCCGCGGCCGGCGGAGTTTCGCCGGGAAGCGGGGGCGGCACGACGGGTCCCGCGCCGGCGGGGACCGGGGCTCCGCCTGCGGCAGGCGTCCCACCGGGACTGGCCCACTGCCCGCTGCCCCCCTGCCCGGCGCCCCCCTGCTGCTTGAGCGTTTCGAACAGCCCCCAGGCCAGGCCGGCCGCGCCGATCAGCATCCCGGGCGTGATCAGGGAGCCGAGGCCCCCGCTCGACGACCGTCGGCCGCCGGTGAGGTAGCCCCGGGCCCGGCGGCCCTGCTTCCCCTTGGCCCCGACCGCTCCCGCGATCACCGATCCGATCAGCCGTTCGATGTCCATCGCCGCCTCCGAACTCAGCGACCGATGGTAGCACCGCGCGGCGCTGCGTCAGATCCGGGCCACCCCGAGGAAGACCGCGTGGAACGCGGCGATCAGCGCGACGAACAGGCCGCGCGCGGCCCGCGGCGAGAGGCCGAGCCAGCGGTAGCGGATGAACGTCCCGTGGCACGACGGCAGGCAGTCGCCGCACAGCGTGCAGGCGATCCCGGCGCGGCGCCGCCGCAGGTCCTCGATCTCGAGCGCGCGGAAGCGGCAGACCACCGTGCAGGCGCGGCACTCGGTGCAGCCCTCGCCGATCTCCAACCGGAACGGCGACAGCTTCCCCAGCCCCGTGGCCAGCGCGCCGATCGGGCAGTAGCCGACGCAGTGGGTCATGACCCCCGTCCGCCGCGACCAGAGGATCATCACCGCCACGCCAACCAGGCCGAACCCCAGCCCGCAGCCGGCGGCGACCGTCGTCGGCACCCCCGCCGCCCGCAACCCGACCGCGCCGAACACGACGAGCGCAAGCAGCGCCCAGCGCAGGTGCGGCAACCAGCGCGGCGTCGGCTTCGTGCGCGGCAGGATCCGCGCCGCCGCGTTGTCCCAGGCGCCGAAGTAGCAGAGGTGCGAGCACCAGGCCGGGCCGACGAAAGCGATCGTCACCAGGAACAGGATCGGCATGAAGAAGCCGCCGCCACGGTAGGCCGGTCCGCCGACGATCATCGCGGGGATCGGCAGGTGCAGCGCTCCGGTCATCAGGAACGTCGTGAAACCGGCCAGCCCCAGCCCGAGCTGCGCGAAGAAGACGACCGAGAACAGCATCCAGATCCGGAAGCGCCAGGTCGGGATCTTCGGCGTGTCGAGCAGCCAGTCGGCAACCACGGCGGCGTAGATCGAGAGCGCAAGCAGCTCGAGCCACCCGCCGCCCGCGAAGAAGCGGTCGAGCAGCAGCAGGCGCAGAGCGGGCTTGACCTGGATGATCGCCAGCAGCCCGAACGCGACCAGGAAGGCGGCGGTTGCGACGGGGGCGGTGCGCTCGTTGCGGTCGAACCACTTCGCGACGCGCGGGCCGGAGAGCAGCGCCGCCGCGGCGAGGTTGAACGCCGCGACGCCGCCGAGGATCAACCATAGCCGCAGCGCCGGCTGGCCGAGCGCCGCCCGCTCGCTGGCGTAGCCCGACGCGGTGCGCAGCCACTCGAAGGCAGCAACCACGAGCAGGACGCGAGTCACGTTCAGGACCCACCGGCGGCGCACGAAGAAGAGCAGCGGGAGGAGCGCGAAGCCGGCCGCGGCGAACAGGCCCCAGCCGGCACGCGAGGCGTGGGCCCCCATCAGCAGGCTGCAGAGGATCGCCGGCAACAGGCGCAGGACCAGGCTCACGTCGGCCTCCGGGAACGCGTCTCGTGCGGATCGCTCAGCGGCGGAACATGATGAGCAGCATCTTGAAGCGCTCGCGCGCCGTCACTGCGTGAGGCACGCCGGCGGGCATCAGCACGATCTCGCCCGCCTTCGCCGGGACCTTCTCGCCGCCGATCGTCAGCTCCACGGCGCCGTCCAGCACCTGGACGAAGGCGTCGAACGGCGCGGTATGCTCGGAGAGCTGCTGGCCGGCGTCGAAGGCGAAGAGGGTCAGCGTGCCGGGGGCCTCCTTGTAGAGCGTCCGGCTGACGATTCCGCCCTCCTGGTAGTCGACGAGGGTGGCATACGGAAAGGCGTGGGCGGGCTCGGCCTTGCTTTCCTTGAGCGACTGCATGACGGTCTCCTTGGGCGTTCAGGCGCGCGGCGCGCGCGCGGTCAGTTTCTCGGCCAGGGCGTCGAGCGCCGGGATCTTTCCCGAGGCCTTCCACTCGCCGTCGAACGAGGTGACCCGCTGCGCGACGACACCGTAGGCGGCCTCGTCGAGCGCATTCTGGGCCGCGGGATACAGGATGTTGTCCTCCTTCCAGATGTGATTCCGGAGCAGCGCGGCGTAGCCCTCGATCCCGCCGACGACCGCCGAGCGCTCGGCCGGGTCCCACGGCGCAGGACGCGCGGCGGCCTCGGCCAACTCGCGGGCCAGACGCCGTCCCTCGGTGTGCTCGTGGAGCATCACCGCCAGCGGCCCCATCTCGGTCGAGAAGCCGAACTCCTGCATCGTCTGGAACAGGATGTCCTCCTCCTTCCCGTGGTGGCGCGCGTCGGCGTACTCGCGGATGAAGGTGACGAAGTCGGTCAGCTCGGCGCGGCCGTCCTGGCCGGCCTTGTCGACCTCGGCCGCGAAGGCCTCGGCGGCGTCGATCACGCGCAGGATCACCTGGTGCTCCATCATGAGGACGTCGATCGGATCCATCGGGACGGCTCCTTCCGGGAGGTGGATGGGATTTCCTCAAGCAAGGTCGAGGCCAGCGGGGCAAGCGCTTCTGGATCAGGTATTTGAGGAAATTGCCGGGGGGCCGGCAACGGTATTTGGTTGCGCCGGCAACGCCGGGCGGGTATCAGGGGGCGTGCGCCACGACCTGCCGGTCCATCCCGGGGGGCCCCACTGCCCGCCCAGCGCCGACCTCTTCGAGGAGGCGCTCGGCTCGGTCCTGGCGACCGTCGACATGGACGAGGTCCTGCAGCGGATCGGCGCGCTGATCCGGCGCCACTACGGACCGACGCGCGTCGCGATCCACCGCTGCCTCCCCGACGCCCCAGGCTGGGCCGAGACGCTGACCGCGGACGACCCGCTCGGCGCGGGCGGCTCGGGGGTGCGCTTCCCGCTCGAGGGGTCGCTCGCCGGCGCGGCGCTCGCGGCCGGCGAGCCGGCGTTCGCCGAGCGGCTCGGCGAGGGGACGCCGCGCTGGCGCGAAGAGACGTTGCTCGCGCCGCGCGGCTACGGTTCGGTCGCCAGCTTCCCGCTGGTCGTCAACGGCCGCGCGCTCGGCGCGCTCGAGATCGCGCACGCCCCGCGCGAAGGGGTTTTCGCGGGCTGCGCCTGCCACGCCGGCCAGATCGCGCGCCTCCTTGCGATCGCGCTCTCCAACAGCCTGATGTTCGACGAGGTCCGCCGGCTGGCCCGGCTGCTCAAGCGGGAGAACGAGGTCCTGCGCGAGGAGACGACCCGCGGCGGGCGGCGCTACGTCGCCGAGAGCCCGGCGATGCGCGCGGTGATGGAACAGGCCCGGCGGGTCGCGGCGACCGACACCACCGTCCTGATCCGCGGCGAGACCGGCACCGGCAAGGAGGGGCTGGCGCGCGCGATCCACGAGTTCTCGCCGCGGCTGGCGGCGCCGTTCGTCGCGGTCAACCTCGGCGCCCTGCCGGAGACGCTCGTCGAGAGCGAACTGTTCGGCCACGAGAAAGGGGCCTTTACCGGCGCGGTGACGCGGCAGACCGGCAAGCTCGAGCTGGCGGACGGCGGCACGCTCTTCCTCGACGAGCTGGGCGACGTGCCGCTGGCGGTGCAGGTCAAGCTGCTGCGCGCGCTCGAAGAGCGCGCCTTCACGCGCCTCGGCGGCGCCGAGCCGGTGCGGGTCGACGTGCGCATCCTTGCCGCCACGCATCGCCCGCTCGAGGAGCTGGTCACGGCAGGGACTTTCCGCGCCGATCTCTTCTACCGGCTGGCCGTCTTCCCGCTCGCGGTGCCGCCGCTCCGCGCCCGGCCGGAGGACCTCCGCCCGCTGGCCCGCTACTTCGCGGCACGCCACGCCGCGCGCATGAACCGGCGACCGCCGCGGATCCCCGAGGCGGTCTTCCGCCGGCTCGAAGCGCACCCCTGGCCCGGCAACGTGCGCGAGCTGGAGAACGTGCTCGAGCGGGCGCTGATCCTCTCGCCGGGGGACGAGCTGGAGCTGCCGCCGTTCGAAGGTCCCCGCTCGCCCGCCGGGACGGCCGTGGAGGGGACCTCGTTCGAAGCCCGGATGCGCGACGTACTGGCGCAGGCGCTGGAGACGAGCGGCGGCCGGATCTACGGGCCCGACGGGGCGGCGGCGCGGCTGGGCCTGCCGCCGACGACGCTCCAGGCCAAGCTCCGCAGGTACGGGTTGAAGCGCCCCGGACGCTCGACCGAACGGAGGCAAGCACGATGACCGACGACCGGAACGATGAGGACATCAACGCGCTCGTCCGGCAGCTCAACCAGATGGCGCGGCGCGAGGCACCGCGCGACGGGGACGCCGCCGAGGATGGCGGCGCGGGACGCGTCGAGCTGCCGCCGCTCCCGCGCGCGGGCGCCGGCGCCGCGGGCGAGCGCAAGGACTGGCGGGTCGGACCGGTCACCGAGGAAGGGCGCGAGCGCGCCCACGCACTGCTCACGATGGCGCGCGCCGCGGGCGCGACCGACCTGTTCCTGGTCGCCGGCTCGCCCCCCGCGATTCGGCGGCACGGCGACCTCGAGGCCCTCCCCACCGTTCCGCTGGACGACGAGGAGGTCGGGCGGCTCGTGTCGGCGCTGGTCCCCGCGCCGCGCCGCAGCGAGCTGGCGCAGCGCGGTGCGATCGACCTGTCCTGGGGCACGCCCGAGACCGGCCGCTTCCGCTGCAACGTGCACCGCGAGAGCGGCGGCTGGGCGGTCGCGGTGCGGCTCTTCCCGCTGACGATCCCGACGCTGGCGGAGCTGCACCTGCCGCCGGAGCTGGCGACGCTGGCCGAGCTGCGCCACGGGATCGTGCTGGTCACGGGACCGGCCGGCTCGGGCAAGTCGACCACCCTCGCGGCGCTGCTGGCACTCGTCACCGGGCGGCGCCGGGCCCACGTGATCACGATCGAGGACCCGATCGAATACCGGCACCCCGCGGGGGTCGCACTGGTCGAGCAGATCGAGGTCGGGCGCGACACGCCGTCGTTCGCCGACGCGCTGCGCGCCGCGCTGCGCCAGAACCCGGACGTGATCCTGGTCGGCGAGATGCGCGACCCGGAGACGATCGCGCTGGCCGTGACCGCGGCCGAGACGGGGCACCTGGTCTTCTCGACGCTGCACACCGGCGACGCGGTCCAGTCGGTCAGCCGGATCCTCGACGCCTATCCCCCCGGGCAGCAGGCGTTCGTGCGCTCGCAGCTCGGCGTGGCGCTCGCGGCGGTGGTCAGCCAGCAGCTCATTCCGCGCCGCGACGGCAGCGGCCGCGTCCCGGCGGTCGAGGTCCTGATCGGGACCGACGCGGTCCGGAACCTGATCCTCAAGGGCCAGACCGAGCAGATCGCGGCGCAGATCGGGATCAGCCGACAGCGCGGGATGCGCACCTTCGAAGCCAGCCTGGCGGAGCTGGTCAAGGCCGGGCACATCGAGCGCGCCGAGGCCCGGGCCCGGGCCCGGCGGCCGCAGGAGCTCGAGGCGCTGATGGGGCCGTGAGGGCCCCGGGAATGACGGAGGGGCCGGCCTTCGTGCCGGCCCGCGGCTCCGCTTGGACGGTTCGAACTACGGGCAGGGCGGGCTGACCGTCCGCGCCGTCCCGTTGCTCTGCTTGCCGAGCCCCTTCTCCACCCCGCCGCTGGTGTAGCTGACGAGGTAGTGGAATCCCTTCTGCGTCGCGCTCGGGATCGCGTTGTCGATGAACTGGGTGTCGGTCAGGTTCGGGTCGGTCGCGTTCTGGCAGGTCCCGTAGTTGACCGGCGGCCCGGGGAGCTGCGGCAGGTTCCCCTTGTAGGCGTTGTAGCGGGTCGCGCCGGAGATCGCGCTCCAGATGATCGTGTTCCGCGTCCCCTGCTGGAACCGGATGACCGCCTCGGGGTCGCCCGCGCCGCCGCAGGTCACGTTGAGCGGGGTGACCGGATCGGTCGTCGTCAGGTTCCCGACCTTGTCCTCGACGTCCACGCTGACGGTCCAGTTGCCGGGCGCGCTGTAACGCGGGATCACGACCTGGCAGGTGTAGGTCCCGCTGTTGGGCGTGCCAGAGGAGGGGGTCGCCGAGCTGCAGCCCTGGGTCTGCTGGATCGGCGGGAAGACCAGGAAGTTGGTGAAGCTGAAAGTGCAGCCTGCTGCCGCGACGCCGGCCGGCGAGTCGGTGATCGGGATCGTGCAGGTGACCGTGGTCGGCCCCGTGGCGGCGTTGGCTGTCTTGGGGTTGAAGTCGAAGGCCCCTACAACCGGTCCGGCGAGGTCCTCGGGGCTGGAGGTGACGGTCAGGGTCGGTGTCGCGGTGAGCGGCGCGCTGTTGCCGACCGCGTCGATCAGGAGGACCTGTGTCGTCCAGAGCCCGGCGTCGGAGTAGCGCGGGATCTTGATCGTGCAACTGAAGGTCCCGTTCTGGCGCGTTCCGGAGTTGGGCGCGTCGTCGACGCAGCCCTGGGCCTGGGCCTCCGCGGGCGGCGGCGGGGTGGGTCCCGTGACGAGGCAGAAGGCGCTCTGGACGCCCGACTTGGCGTCGGTCACGTTCATCGTGCAGGTGGTGTTCTGGTCGGCGGCCGAGACATTCACGCTGGTCGGGTTGAGGGTGGAGCTGGTCAGGGCCGGCGCGATGAGGTCGGGATCGGAGGTGACGTTGACCGACGTCGTTCCCGGCGGTAGCTCGAAGCTGATGAAGGTCTTGGTGTTCGTGACCGCGTCGGTCGCGGTCACCTGGGCGTCCCAGATTCCCTGCGCGCTGTAGCGCGGCAGGGTGATCGTGCAGCGCCAGGTCCCGCTCTGCGGCGTGCCGGAGATTGGAGTGGTGCTCGAGCAGAACTGCGACTGGAACTTCGACACGCCGTCGGTCCACTGAAGAGCACAGTCGACCTCTGCGACCCCGGCCGGCGAGTCGGTCAGCCCGACCGTGCAGGTGACGGTCTGCGCGGCGCCCGTCGTGTTGACGCTCGTCGGGCTGAGCGTGAACGACGTCACCGCGGGCGGCGCGGTGTCGCACTGCGCGGCGGCGGGGAGAGCCCCGGCAGCCGGGAGGAGCAGGACGGATAGGACGGACAGGACGGTCAAGACGGAGCGGCGGTCGAAGCGAGCGAACATGGCGTCCCTCCCCGGGACCCGTCGCGAGCGCTGCCGCGACGGGGCTAACAACGCATCATTTTCGCCTAAAAGGCTCCCGGCGCACCTTTTTCGTTGTCGATGAGGCGACTGAACGGAACGGGCAATCGGTCAAACGACAGCCGGCCCGGACAAGAACGAACGGGGCCGGGAGCGAAAGCCCCCGGCCCGGTTGATGTCGCCTTCCGCCGACGCTCAGTCCTGCAGCGCCTCGTGGACCTTCCCGACCATCTTGGCGGACGGGGCGAGGGTCTTGTCCCCCTCGTCCTTCCACTTCGACGGGCAGGCCTCGTTGGTCTTGCGGGCGAGGTACATGTTCGCCTTGAACTTGCGCATCAGCTCGTCGATGTTGCGGCCGAGGTTGTAGAAGTTCATCTCCGACCCGAGCACCTTCCCCTCGGGGTTGATGATGAACGTGCCGCGCAGGTCGAGCCCGGTGGCGTCGTCGTAGACGCCGAACATCCGGGAGACCTTGCCGGTCGGGTCCGCGCCCATCTGGTAGCGGACGGGGGCCAGCTCCTTCTCGTTCTGCTGCCACGCCAGGTGCACGAACTGGGTGTCGGTGGAGACCGTCACGATGTCCGCGCCGAGCTTCTCGAAGCGATCTTGCTGCTCTGCCAGAGCAGCGAATTCGGTCGCTCAGACGAAGGTGAAGTCGGCCGGGTAGAAGAACAGGATCGTCCAGCGTTTCTTCTCGAGCTGCCTGGCGAGCGAGAACTTGCCGAAGTCGCCGGTCTTCGGGTCGTAGGTGTCGAGTTCGAAGTTCGGCACGACCTGGCCGAGCTTCAGCGGGGGGGTCTCACACACGGTCGTGTCCTCCTGGATGGTTGACGCACCGCCGGGGCGAACCGGGCCCGGCTGCGTCCCGTTCAGGATCTCACGGATCGGGGCGGCTGGGGGACGTCAGTGGAAGTCCCGGCTCCCCTTGTCCGGTACCGCGCGCCGCAGCCGGGGGACGAAGACCGACTCGGCGATCAGGTGCGAGACCCCCTGGTGGGCCTCGATCTTCCCGGCGATCCCGAGCAGCGGGTGGGTCTTCACGGTCAGCGCGTGCTTCTCGTAGACCGTCCCCCAGAGCACGACGTTCACGAAGCCGGTCTCGTCCTCCATCGTCAGGAAGACCGTCCCCCGGGCGGTGCCGGGGCGCTGGCGGCAGATCACCGCGCCGGCGTAACGCACGCGCCGGCCGTGCGGCAGCGCCGCGACGGACCGCGCATCCGGGAGCCCCTGCGCGCGCAACTGGTCGCGCACGGCCTCCATCGGGTGGCCGCGCGGCGAGAGGTCGGTCGCGCGGTAGTCCCAGGCGACGGTCTCGGCCGCGTCGAGCGGTGCGAACAGCGCCCCCTGCCGCGGCGGCGCGTCGGGCAGCGGCAGCGTGTCGCCCTGCCGGCGGACGAGGCGCTTGAGCTCCCACAGCGCCTGCCGGCGCGAGAGGCCGAGGCTCTCGAACGCCCCCGCCTCGGCCAGCGCGGCCAGCGCGCCGCGGTCGAGCCGTGCTGCCCGGACGAAGTCGAGCAGCGACGCGAAGCGGCCGGCCTCCCGGCGCGCGGCGGCGATCCGCGCCCCCTCCTCCACCCCCAGCCCCTTGACGCAGGCGAGGCCGAGCCGGATCGCGGCCCCCTCCAGCGCACACTCCCAGGCGCTGGCGTGGACGTCGACCGGGAGGACCGTCACGCCGTGGTGCCGCGCGTCCTCGACGACCGTCGACGGCGCGTAGAACCCCATCGGCTGGGCGTTCAGGAGCGCGCAGGCGAACTCCGCCGGGTAGTGGCGCTTCAAGTACGACGCCGCGTAACTGATCAGCGCGAAGCTGGCGGCGTGGCTCTCGGGGAAGCCGTATTCCCCGAAGCCGCGGATCTGCGCGAAGACCCGCTCGGCGAACTCCGGCGCGATCCCCTTGGCCACCATCCGCGAGACCAGCCGCTCGTGGTGCTTCTCGATCCGCCCGGTGTGGCGCCAGGCCGCCATGTCGCGCCGCAGCTGGTCGGCCTCGCCCGGCGTGTAGTCCGCCGCGACGACCGCCAGCTTCATCACCTGCTCCTGGAAGAGCGGGATCCCGAGCGTCTTCTCCAGCACCGGCCGCAGGCACTCGTGCGGGTAGTCGACCGGCTCCTCGCCGCGCCGGCGGCGCAGGTAGGGGTGGACCATCCCGCCGGTGATCGGCCCCGGCCGCACGATGCTGATCTCGATCACCAGGTCGTAGAAGGTGCGCGGCACGAGCCGCGGCAGCATCGCCATCTGCGCGCGGCTCTCGATCTGGAACACGCCGACGGTGTCGCCCCGCGCGATCATCTCGAAGGTCGGGGCGTCGTCGGCCGGGATCGTCGCCATCGACAGCTCCACGCCACGGTGCTCCTTGAGCAGGCGGAAGATCCGGTCGAGCTGCGCCAGCGCACCCAGGCCCGAGCAGGTCGACCTTGAACAGCCCGAGGTCCTCGACGTCGTTCTTGTCCCACTGGATGACGGTCCGCCCCTCCATCGTCGCGTTCTCGATCGGGACGATCGTCGAGACCGGCTCGTGGCCCAGCAGGAACCCGCCGGGGTGGATCGACAGGTGCCGCGGGAAGTCGAGCGCTTCGTTGGCCAGCTCGAGCAGCTGGCCGTGGACCGGCGAGGCCGGGTCGAGCCCGGCCCCCGCGAGGTGCTCGGGCTTGACCTCGCCCCAGTGCGGCAGCAGCTTGGCCAGCCGGTCGAGCGTCGTCTCGCCCAGCCCCAGCACCTTGCCCAGGTCGCGCACCGCCGAGCGCGGCCGGTAGCGGACCAGGTTCGCGACCATCGCCGCGCGGTCGCGGCCGTACTTCTCGTAGACGTGCTGGATCACCTCCTCGCGCCGCTCGTGCGCGATGTCGAGGTCGATGTCGGGCGGCTCGGCGCGCTCTCTCGACAGGAAGCGCTCGAACAGCAGATTCATCCGCACCGGGTCGACCGCGGTGATCCCCAGCGCGTAGCAGACCGCGGAGTTGGCGGCCGAGCCGCGCCCCTGGCAGAGGATCCCGCGCTCGGCGCAGAAACGGACGATCTCCCACATCGTCAGGAAGTAGCCGCAGTAGTCGAGCTCGTCGATCACCGCCAGCTCGCGGTCGAGCTGGGCCCGCACGGCGGCCGGCAGCACGGCGCCCCCGGCCCCGCCCGCGACCCCCGGGTCCGTTCCCGCGTAGCGCGCGCGGGCCCCCTCGTCGACGAGCCGGTGCAGCCACTCCGACGAGGTCAGCCCCTCCGGCAGCCGCTCCGACGGGTAGCGGTAGCGCAGCTGGTCGAGCCGGAAGCGGCAGCGCTGGGCGACCTCGAGCGTGCGCGCGACCGCCTCGGGATCGTCGGCGAACAGCGCGGCGAAGGCGTAGCCGGTTTTCAGCTCGTGCTCGGCGTTGGGCTTGGTCAGCCGCCCCGCGCCGGCCAGCGTCGCGCCGGCGCGCACGCAGGCCAGCGCGTCCTGCAGCCGCCGTCGTCCCTTGGCGTGGTACAGCACCTCCGTCGCCGCGACGCGCGGGAGGCGTGCGCGCGCTGCGCGGCGCCGCAGCCGCGCCTCGGCCGCGACCTCGTCGGCGCGGCGGTGGCGCGCCACCAGCGCGTGGAGCCGGTCGCCGAAGGCTTCTTTCATCAGCGGCAGCGCCGGCCCCGGACCGCCGGGCGACGCCAGCAGCGCGCGCTCCCCGCCCCAGAGTGCGAGCACCCCCGCCGCGCGCTCCGCGACCTCGCGCCAGGCCACGCGGCTCTCCCCTTTCGGCGAGCGCCGGCGCCCCGCCGTGAGCAGCGTGCAGAGGTTTCCGTACCCCTCGCGCGTCTCGGCCAGCAGGACGATCGTCGAGCCGTCGTCGAGCGTGACCTCCGACCCCGCGACCAGCGCCACCCCCAGCTCGCGGGCCTTGACGTGCGCGCGGACGAGGCCGTGGACGCCGTCGCGGTCGGTCAGCGCCAGCGCGGCGAGCCCCAGCGTCGCCGCGGTCTCGACCAGCTCCTCGGGGTGCGAGGCCCCCTCGAGGAAGGAGAAGTTGCTCTTGCACCAGAGCGGGGCGTACTGGGAGAGGGCGGCGGCCATGCTGTCATCCGCAAAGGCGTCGTTCGCGGTCGGGTGCGCCGGCGGGCGCGGGGGGGTCTTCCCGCTTTCAAGATACCAGACAAATGTACGAGGCGCATCCGTCTCTTCGCGCGGATGGCCCGGGACAGCCCCGGACACCATGTTCTTTCCTGGCCGCCCCGCGCTCCGCGGTGCGGGCGACGGAGGCTTCGTGGCGGACCCGCGCGTTCCCGTGCTGCTCGCCCCCGGCCGGCCGGGCGCCGCCCGACGGCGCGAGCCGGCGTTCGGGGGCCCGGCACCGCCCTCGGACGGGTCGGCGCGGTGGGGAGCGGCGCCGTGACCGTCCGCCTTCGACTCAGCCTCCTGATCGCCGGGATGCTCGCCGCCCTGGTGGTGGGGAACCTCGCGCTGCAGCTCCTCGATCGGCAACAGGCCGGCCTGCTGACGGAGCAGGCGCGTCAGGAGAAGCGGGAGCTGACGAAGAGGATCATGGAGCTGCACGGCGCCCGCCAGGCGATCCTCGCGTACGACTACTCGTACTGGAGCGAGCTGGCGCGGTTCGCCGAAACCCCGGACCCCCAGTGGGCCGCGGAGAACATGGAAACGGCGCTCGGGAGCTTCGGCGTTTCGGACCTCTGGGTGTACAACCGGAACCGGGAGCTGATGTACTTCGGATCCGTGTCCGGCGACGAGCGGCTGAGACAAGGCCCGCTCCCGCCTTCCGCCTGGAGCGGGACCCTGGACCGCGAGCACCTGCTTCACTTCTTTGTCGACTCGCCCGCCGGCCTGATCGAGGTCCGCGCCGCAACGACCCACGAGAGCGAGGACACGACGCGGACGGGGCCGTACAGCGGCTACTTCCTGGTGGGGCGGCGCTGGGACAAGGCCCTGCTGGACGAGCTGGCGCGCCTCTGCGATGGCGCGATCGAGGTGTTGCCGCCCGGAGCCCGGGAGGATTCCGCTTCCCCGGCCGGCTCGCCAGGGGACTTCCGGTTCGAGTTGGCGCTTCCCGGCGTCGACGGCGCGCCGGCCGCGCGTCTGGCGTTTCGCGGTCGGAGTTCCGTCGTGGCGGCCGTTCGGACCGCGCAGACCCGCACCCTCGGGCTGTTGCTGGCCGTCTCCGTCGCCGGCTTCGTGCTGGTCTCGGTCTCGCTACTGCGCTGGGTGCATCGTCCGCTCACCGTGCTGATCGACGGCCTGAGGCGGCAGGATGCGGCGAGCCTCTCCGCGATGACCGGGGTCCGGACGGAATTCGGCCGGCTCGCCCAACTCGTGATCGTGTCCTTCGAGCAGAAGGCCGCACTGATCGACGAGGTCGCTCAGAGGAAGCGGGCCGAGGCGGAAGTGCAGCTGCTCAACCGGGACCTCGAGCAGAAGGTCCTGGACCGCACCGCCCGGCTGGACGCGCTGGTGATCGAGCTCAAGCAGGAGATCGTCCACCGCGAGCGGGTCCAGCAGGACCTGCGGCAGGCCAAGGAAGAAGCCGAAGCCGCCAGCCGGGCGAAGAGCGACTTCCTGGCCAACATGAGCCACGAGATCCGGACGCCGATGAACGGGGTCATCGGCATGACCGAGCTGGCGCTGGAGACGGAGCTGACGCGAACCCAGCGGGAGTACCTCGAGACGGTCAAGGCCTCGGCCGACTCCCTGCTGCTCGTGGTCAACGACATCCTGGACTTCTCCAAGATCGAAGCGCGCCGGCTGGAGCTGAACCGCGAGCCGTTCAGCCTGCGGGCCTGCCTGAGCGACGTGCTTCATACGCTGAGCGCGCGAGCGCACCAGAAGGGGCTCGAGCTGATCTGCGACGTACCGCCGACGCTGGCGGACCGCCTGATCGGGGACCCTATCCGGCTGCGGCAGATCGTGATCAACCTGGTCGGCAACGCGATCAAGTTCACCGACCAGGGCGAGGTGGTGCTGACGGCCGAGTCCTTCTCCCGTCATTCCGAGACCGTGGAGATCCTGTTCAGCGTCCGCGACACCGGCATCGGCATCCCCCAGGACAAGCTCGAGGTCGTCTTCGAGCAGTTCGTCCAGGCCGACGGCTCGACGACGCGGAGGTACGGCGGGACCGGCCTCGGCCTCGCGATCTCCAAGCGGCTGGTCACGATGATGGGCGGACGCATCTGGGTCGAGAGCGCGCTCGGCGAGGGCAGCACCTTTCACTTCACGGCGCGATTCCAACCGAGCGCCGAGGGCGTCGCAGCGCGGCCCGCGCCGCTTCCCGAAGGCCTCGCGGGCGCGCGGGTGCTGATCGTCGACGACAACCTGACGAACCGCCGCATCCTCGAAGACCTGCTCGGGTTCTGGCAGATGGCCCCCAGGGCGGTCGACTCCGGCCCGGCGGCGCTGGCGGCGCTCGACCGGGCGGCCGCCGCCTCGGAGCCGTTCGACCTGGTGATCCTGGACGCGCAGATGCCGGAGGTGGACGGCCTGACCACCGCGCGGCAGATCCGCAACAACCCGCGGGTCTCCACGGTCGAGATCATCATGCTGACCTCGGGCGGGTCGTGCGACGAGACCATCACGGGCCGCGAGCTGGGTTTCGCGGCACACCTGACCAAGCCGGTGCGGCAGTCCGACCTCCGCGAGAGGCTGCAGCGGATCCTCACCGGCAGGCAGCCGGGCGCAGAGCGGACGGGCGTCGCGAGCGGCAGACCCCTGCCGGACACGCCGTCGCGGACCCTCGACGTCCTGCTCGTCGAGGACAACCCGGTCAATCGCCTGCTCGCGCTCCGCATCCTGGAGAAGCGCGGTCATCGCGTCGTGACCTGCGCCGACGGGAAGGAGGCGCTGGAGGCACTCGCGAGGCAGCGCTGCGACGTGGTGGTCATGGACGTCCAGATGCCCGTGATGGACGGTTACGAAGCCACCCGCGCGATTCGCCGGATCGAGGAATCGACGGGGTCGCGCATCCCGATCGTTGCGATGACGGCACACGCGATGAGCGGCGATCGTGAGCGCTGCCTGGCGGCAGGAATGGACGACTACATCGCCAAGCCGATCAAGGTGCGCGACCTGGTCGCGGCCGTCGAGAACGCGGCACCGGCCGCCGTCGAAGCGGAGGTGGTTTCCTGACGCGAGTGGGGTGGCCGGAGCGGCGGCGTGCCGGTCACACTCCCGTACCCGCGTCACGCCCGGCCCGTGCCCCTTGACGTGCGCGCGGACGAGCCCCGTCGGGGCTCGTCTCGCGGCCAGGCCGGCCGGTTCGACCCTCCGTCCTCTCCGTAAACTCCATTCCGGACAAAAATCCGTCACGCACCCGTTTCTCTTGCCCGGCCCTCGGCCCCCGGCGTATCGTCGAGTCCCTTTCGTTCACGGAGACTTCGCCATGAACCTTTCGTCCGTCCGCCGCCCGCTCGCGTTCCCCCTGTTCGCGCTCCTCGGTTTCGCCGCGCTGCTCGTCGTCCTGCCCGCGATCGCCAAGGAGGCCAAGCACATCGCGCAGTACCGCACGATCGCGATGGCCGATGCCGGGCCCGGCGTCCAGGGGGCCGGGGAAATGGACATCACGATCAACCAGTGGTCGAGCGCCGACGAGCGCGCCGCGCTGCTCGCTGCGTTCAAGGCGGGCAGCAACCTAGGGCTCTATGAGGCCCTCCAGAAGCAGGCCTCGCACGGGTACTTCAGCCAGCCCGGCGGCCTGGGCTACCAGATCCGCTACACGCGCCAGATCAAGACCGACACGGGCAGCAAGGTGATCGTCGTGACCGACAAGTTCGTGAGCAACGTCAATTTCGACGCCAGCTCCGAGTTCCTGAAGTACCCGGTCACGGCGGCCGAGATGGTCCTGGATGCGAAGGGAAGCGGGACCGGCACGCTGATCGTCGGCGCCCGCCTCGCGTTCAGCGCGGAGGGGGAGCTCACGATCGAGGTCCCCTCCAACCAGCCGCCGATCCCGCTGACGAAGATCTGGTCGATCAAGTAGGGCGCAACCCTTCGGGGAGGCTCACAGCAGGAGGTGCCATGCGTTGCCACCGTGTCGCCGCGGTCGCGCTGCTTCCCGTCCTGCTGTCGTTCCTCGCCACGTCCCGTGCCGGTGCCGAGCCACCGACGACGGCCGACCCGGTCGCCGAGCCCGTCGTCGCCGACTCGTCCCCCGCGTCGATGGTCAAGGCGGTGTTCCTCGTCGGCTTCGGCCTCGGCTACGGCAGCTGGAGCGGCGCCGCGGACTTCGAGCCGATCCCCGCGAACTACATCGCCGAGAACTCCGGGCCGTTCGAGACCGACGCGATCGGTGTCGAGCTGACCTTCCACGGCCGGATCAAGAGCAGTTCGAAGGTGGCGTGGTTCGTCGGCTTCGACCTCGGCAGCTACATGTTCGACAACGAGCGCTCCGTCGACGTGCCGGGAGACTACTGGGGCGACGACTGGTGGAACGACGACTGGAATGACGCCAGCCTGTCGCTCACGGTGAGCTTCATCACGGCCAGCACGCGCGTCGTCGTCGCCGCCTCGCCGGCCGCACAACTGCACCTGCTCGCCGGCCTCGGCGCCTACTACGCGACCGTCGGCGTCTCCTCCGACGACTACGGCGGCTGCTACTGCGGCTGGTACAACTGCTGTGGCGGTGGCTACGAGAGCACCGGCAACCACGACTGGTCGCCCGGCGGCTACGTCGGACTGGGCGTGGCGTTCCCGTTCGGCCACGTCGGCGGCCTGCGGCTCGACGCCCGGGCGCACTTCTTCGAGTTCGGGCAGCTCGGCTGGCTGTTCCCGGGGCAGTCGGCGAACGGGCCGATGGTCACCTTCGCGCTGGTCTGGGACTTCGGGCTGAGGTAGCTCTCGGAGCGGGACTGATGGTGACCGCGCGACCGCGCGGGAACCGGCTCAGGACCCGCCCCGATCCGCACGGCCTCCCATTCCCGCAAGGATGGACCGCAGTTCCGCGTCACCGCGAAGATATCCGATCTCGGACGTCAGCACCCGCGCAGCGTTCGCGAACCCGCGCGCGGCGGCGAGGCGGAGCCACCGCAGAGTCTCGGCGCGGTTCCCCTCGAGCGCGTTCCAGCGAGCGCGTTCGAACGCCACCTGCGGGTGGCTCTCTCCGAGCGCCCGGGCGAGCGACTCCAGTGCGGGGCCGGCGAGGGCTCGCGCCCGCTCCCGATCGCCAAGGGCGAAGTCGACGCGAGCCAGGGTCAGGTGCGCGGTCGCGGTGTCGGGGTGGTCCGGTCCCAGGACGCGCTCGGCGACGCTCACTGCCCGCTCGGCCAGGGGACGTGCCCCGGCGACGTCGCCTGCCGCACTCCGCACGGAGGCGGCGGTGCGGAGCGCGGTTGCCGTGTCCGGGTGCTCGGGGCCGAGCGTGCGGTCCGCGATGGCCAGGGCCTGATCCGCCAGCACCCGCGCCGTCCGCGGGTTGCCGGTGTCGCTCTCCAGGCTGGCGAGTTCGTCCAGCGTCGTCACCGCGTTGCCGTGGTCCGGCCCGTACACCTTCTCCGTGATCGCCAGGGCACGCTCGAGCAGGACGCGGGCGCGGTCGCACTGACCGAGTTCGGAGAGCAGCGCGCCGAGATTGCCGAGACCGACGGCGAGCCGCGGATGGTCGGGTCCGAGGCTGCGCTCGCGGATGGCGAGGGCGCGCTCATACAGCGGCAGGGCCGCGGCGAACTCGCCGCTCGAGTAGAGCACGCTCGCCAGGTTATCCACGCTCTCCGCGACCCAGGGGTGCTCGGGACCGAAGCTCCGCTCGCGGATCGAGAGCGCCCGCTCGAACAGCGGCTGCGCCGCCGCGCAGTCGCCCGATTGGCAGAGCAGGATCGCGAGGTTGTTGAGGGCGTTCGCCACATCCGGGTGGTCATGGCCGAGCGCCTGCTCGCGAATCGCCAGCGAGCGCTCGAGAAGCGGCCGTGCGGCCGCGTAGTCGCCGCGGTCCTTGAGCACGAGCGCAAGGTTGTTGAGGCTCCCGGCGAGCACCGGGTCGTCCGGACCCAGCACCTTCTCGCGGATCGCCAGGGCGCGCTCGTGAAGCGAGCGGGCGCTCGCCAGGTCCCCGCGCCGCCGCGCCAGCGCGCCAAGCTCGCTCAGCACGTTGCCGAGCGCGGGGTGCTCGGAGCCAAGCGCGTACTCGTCAATCGCCAGCGCCTGGCGAGCGAGCGTCTCGGCCTGGCCGGGCTGCCCCTGGTGGTCGAGGACCAGCGCCAGATCGTGCAGGCTGGTGGCGACCTCGGGGTGGTTCGGACCAAGCTGGGCGCGCCGGATGGCCAGCGCCTCCTCGAGCAGTTCCCTGGCGCGCGGGTAGTCACCCAGGTTGTCAACCACGCGACCGATCGAGGCGAGCATCCTCGCCTGCACGAGCGGCTGCTGCGCGAGGTCGCCCCTGACCCGGCCTGCGCCACGGTCGAGGAGATCCCGGGCTGTCAGCGCGCCGCCGCGCGCCTCGCTGGGGTCCGAGACCTTGAACAGCCCCTCGAGGAACTCCGACACCTGCTCGGCGGTGCGAGCTTCCGCGACGGCTCGCCGCTCCGCCTCCCGCGCGCGCACCAGGCCGATGCTGGTCCCGGCCGCGGCGGCCATCAGGCCGAGAAGCGCGACCGCGCCGGCGGCGACCCCGAGTCGATGGCGGCGGACGAACTTCCCAATCCGATATACCGCGCTCGGTGGACCGGCCAGCACGGGCTGCAGCTCGAGGTAGCGGCCGATGTCGGCGGTCAGCTCCGAGACCGAGGCGTACCGTCGCTCCCGCTCCCGCTCCATCGCCTTGAGAACGATCCAGTCGACATCCCCGCGCAGAACACGGGCCAGTCCGTGCTGGCTGGCTCGACGGAGCTGCGCCGTTCGCTGGCCGTGATCGGCGAGCGAGGCGAGGCGCGTGCTGGGTCGCGGCGGCTCGGCCTCGCGCAGCCGGTGCGAGACCGCCTCTAGCGCCCCCGCACCCGCGCTGCGAGCGGGGAACGGCAGGGCGCCAACGAGCAGCTCATAGAGGATGACGCCGAGCGAGTACACGTCGGCACGGGTGTCGACGTCGCCACGGGAGGGATCGGCCTGCTCCGGGCTCATGTACTCGGGGGTGCCCATCAACTCCCCGCGCAGCGTCCGGAAGGGCGCCTCCTCCGGCCTGGGGCGGATTGCCTTCGCAATGCCGAAGTCGATGATCTTGGGCGCCGGCCGACCGCTCTCGTCCGTCACCAGGATGTTGGAAGGCTTGAGGTCGCGGTGGATGACGCCGTTCTGGTGCGCGTGCTGCACCCCCTCGCAGACCCTGATGAACACCTCGAGGCGCTCACGCACGGTCAACGTGCGGTGGTCGCAGTAGGTCGTGACCGGCTCGCCGGCGACGAACTCCATCACGAAGAACGGTCCCCACTGGCTGGCGCCGGCGTCGAACACGCGCGCTATCGCCGGGTGGTTCATCTGCGCCAACGTTTGCCGCTCGGAGTCGAAGCGGGCGACGAACTCGCCGCTCGCCAGACCGGTCCGGATCAGCTTGAGCGCCACCCGGCGCCGCAGCGGCTGCTCCTGCTCGCACTCCACGACCGTGCCCATGCCCCCCTCACCGAGCAGGCGCAGCACGCGGTAGGGGCCGATCTGCGGGGGAACGTGGGGCGGCAACGAGGGGCCCGCCGCGGTCGCTTCGGTATTCGCCAGGGAGGGGTGGACGCCGTCCCCGTCGATCGCGTGGGTCGGCAACTCGTCCAGAGAGCCGCGCTTCGGGTCCACCATCGGCGACCCCTCGCCTGCGGCAGGGCACGGAAACCGTTGGAGGATAGCACAGCTTCGGCAGCGTCGGCGAGCTGCAGCGCGGTGACCCGGGCCCCGGTCTCCGACCTCGGGCTGCCCTGCTCCGGGGCGCTAGTTCTTGAGCTTGGCCGCGAAGACCTTCTTCAGCTTTGCGATCTTCGGCGAGATCACGACCCGGCAGTAGCCCGCGTTCGGATTGCGGTCGTAGTACTCCTGGTGCGAGATCTCGGCCGGATGGAAGGCCTCGAACGGGACGACCTGGGTCACGATCGGAGCGTCGAAGACCTTCTCCGCCGTCAGCTCGCGGATCAGCGCCTCGGCCGTCGCCTTCTGCTCGGGCGAATGGGTCAGGATGATCGAGCGATACTGGCTGCCGACATCGGCCCCCTGCCGGTCGGGCGTCGTCGGATCGTGCATCGCGAAGAAGATCTCGAGGATCTCGCGGTAGCTCGTGACCTTCGAGTCGAAGCGGATCTCCACCACCTCGGCGTGGCCGGTGGTGCCGCTGGAGACCTCGTCGTACGTCGGGTTCTTCGTCGAACCGCCGGCGTAGCCGGAGGTCGCCTCGGCGACTCCCTGGATCCGCTCGAAGACCGCCTCGATGCACCAGAAGCAGCCGCCGCCCAGGGTGGCGGTCTCGTTCGCGGTCACGGTCGCAGGCGGGGTCTCGGTCATCGGCTTGGTCCCGGGAGCCGGCGCATCGGCGCAGGCGAAAGTGGAGAGCAGGAGTGCGAACAGGGCGAGGCGCGGCGCTTTGCTCATGCCTTGATGGTGCCACGGGAATCCGGATCGCGCACGAGCACCACCTTCCCCGTCGAGGCGCGCGACTGCAGCAGCCGGTGCGCGTCGGCCGCGCGCTCGAAGGGGACCGTCGCGCCGACGACCGGGCGCAGCGCGCCCGCGCGCGCGAGCGCCAGCAGCTCGTCGAAGCCGCGGCCCAACGGCTCGTCGCGGTCGAAGAGGTGGACGAGATTGAAGCCGATGACCGCGCGGTTCTTTCCGGTCATGTCGAGCGGATCGAAGTGCGGGGTGCGCAGCCGGCGCCAGGCCAGCGCGGGCCAGTTACGAAGGCCGCCCCGCGGCATCATCTCGGCGAAGCCGTAGACGACGAGCCGCCCCATCGGCCGCAGGCGGCGATAGCCCGCGGCGAGACCGCGGCCGCCGACCGCGTCGAACACGACGTCCACGCCGCGGCCCGCGGTCAGCCGGTCGATCTCCGCCCAGACGTCGTAGGTGGGCGAGACGACGACCTCGTCCGCGCCGGCGGCGAGCGCGGCGGCCCGCTTGGCCTCGCTGCCGACCGTGCCGAGCACGCGCGCTCCGGCGTGGCGCGCCAGCTGGCACGCGGCGCTGCCGACGCCGCCGGCGGCGGAGTGGATCACGGCCGTCTCGCCGCGCGCGAGGCGCCCCTGGTGGATCAGGCCGTACCACGCCGTGAGGAACGCCACCGGGAACGCGGCCCCCTCGGCGAACGACCAGCCGTCGGGGAGCGGTCGTGTCCAGGCCGCCGGCACGTGGACGCGCGTCGCGTAGCCGCCGAAGCGGAGCACGCCGATCACGCGCTCCCCGACGCGCGGCGCCGCGACGCCGGGCCCGACCCCGGCGACCACGCCCGCGACCTCGAACCCCGGCGCGAACGGCCGTGGCGGCGCCGCGGCGTAGAGTCCCAGGCGGCAGAACAGGTCGGCGAAGTTGACGCCCGCCGCGCGGACGTCGATCGCGACCTCGCCGGGCCCGGGGGACGCCGGCGCGAACGGCTCGAGCGTCAGCACCTCCGGGCCGCCGACGCGGGGGATCACGATCCGGGTCTCCGGCATCAGCCCCCGCCGCATCAGCCGCAGCGCCCCGCCGTCGCGCGTGGCGTGGAACGCCTCGGCCAGCGCGGGCGCGTACGCGCTGTCCGCCGCCCGCTCGCCGTTGATCGTCTCGATCACGACCGAGGGGCGCGCGACGCGCTGACCGGACAGAAAGCGCAGCAGCTCGACGGCGACCGCGAGCGCCGGGTCGTCCGGCGGCACGAAGAGCGAGAGCGCGCGGCCGCGGCGCTCGGAGGCGGCGACGAGGCGCGTGCCGGCGAACGCCGCGTGGCTGGTCGGGACGCGGCGCGGCAGCCCCTCGGGGAGCCCGGGGAGCCCGAGCCCCGACGGCGAGGCCGGGTCGGCGGCCGAGAGGAACCAGGCCGCGTCGTGCGCGGCGCCGGCCGGCCCCCGCAGCGCCTCGATCGCCTCCGGCAGCGCGAACTGGGCGCCCGGGATCCCCTCGAAGAACTGCCCGCCGACCGCCTCCCCGGACAGCTCGATCAGGCGCAGCGCCCGGAACAGCCGGCCCCAGGCGAGCGCGGGCAGCTCGCGCGCCGTCAGCTCGCGGAAGACGACGCCGTAGCGGTAGAGCAGGACGCGGGCGCGCTCGCGGTCCAGCTCGTCGCGCTCGAGCGCGTCGGCCGGCGGATCGGGCGGGAAGAGCGGCGACCAGGCGCCGCCGAATGCGCGCGTCGACCGCCAGGTGCCGAAGCGCAGGCGGCGCGCGCCGGCTGCGAACGGCGCGGTGCGCGGCGCGTCTCCCGCGCGCGCTTCGGCGGGCGCGAAGCCGCTCGCCAGGCCGGCCCGCACCGGGCCGAACCCGTCGGTCGCCGCGAGGCCGTCCCATGCCAGCGCCCACAGGCGGCGCGTCGCCTCGGCCGTGGTCAGGCCGCTGCGCGCCGCCAGCGCCTCGAGCGGGTAGCGGCCGAGGATCTCCGGGAAGATCGCGAGCAGCCGCGACCGGGCCGGGCTTCCCTCCCGCGACGCGACGCTGCTTCCGTCCGCCGGGCCGTTCGCCGGGCCGTTCGCCGGGCCGTCCGCTTCGACGAACAGCTCCCGCTCCCCCGCGGGCGCGAAGGCGACCCGCTTCTCCCCCGCCCCCCACCACTCGATCTCGCCCCCCGCGAGCAGCGCGTCGAGCTGCGCCGGCTCGTAGCCCTTCACGCGGACCGGCAGCACGTCGCTCTCCCAGAGCGCGGCCGCGAGCGGCAGGCCGGCGAGGCGCTCGATCGCGCCCGCCAGGCCCGGCTCGGCCGCGCCCGCAGGGCCCGGCCCGGCCGCGCCGCCGACCCCCTGCCACGCCGCGAGGAAGCCCGGCAGGCGCGCCAGCGGCAGCGGCGCGAAGGAGGCGCGGCGGGCGGCGCGCGCGATCCGCAGCAGGCGCTCGAGATTGTCGGCGTCGCAGAGCTGCGGCTCGTCGGCGTCGTCGGTGATCGCGTCGATCACCACGCGGCCGCAGGACTCCAGCGACTCCAGCGCGTCGCGCAGCGCGTCGTCGGGAAGGAGCAGCGGGTCGGAAAGCACGCGGGCCGCCACCGGGCCGTGCAGGCGCAGGAGATCGCCGAGCAGCTCGGCCAGCGGGTCGGCCCCCAGCTCCGTCTCGCGGCCGGCGTGTTCCCGGGCGGCGGGCGCCGCCAGCCGCTGCAGCGTGCGGCGCAGCGCCGCCGGTTCGACGCCCGCAGCGAGCGGCTCCAGCGCGATCGCCCGCACGTCCCAGCCCGCGGCGGCGGCGATTCGCGGCAGCGCCTCGAGCGCCGCCACGAAGCGCGGCGCGTCGGCGCCCGGCGGCGCGACGGCGGCGATCTTCCCGCCGATCTCGCCGAGCATCGTCCCCGGCGGCACGCCGGCCGCCCGCGCCGAGGCCTCGCGCAGCTCCTCCCACTCGGCCAGCGGCACGACGAGCCGCTCGCGCAGCCAGTCGAGCAGCTCGCGCGCGCCGGCCGGCGCGTAGCCCGGCCAGAGCCGCCGGACCTTGCGCTCGAACTCGTCGGCCCGCGCGCGCGGCACGCGGGGGCGCAGCGCCGAGGAGTGAACCAGCTCGCGCAGCAGGCCCGCCGCCGGCGCCGCGGCCCGGCTCTCCGGCGTGTCGTCGCGGTACATCAGGTCGTTCGTGCGCTGCCAGGCGACGTCGGCCGCGAAGGGCGAGGGTTCGCGGGTCGTCGCCTCGTGCACCGCGATCGTCCCGTCCCGCAGCTCGGCCAGCAGCGCGCGCAGCCGCGGCAGGTCGAAGTGGTCGGCCAGCGTCGCGCGCCAGGCCTCGACGACCAGCGGGAAATCCGGCAGCCGCGCGACGCGGTCGAGCAGCTGCTTGGACCGCTGCCGCGTGAACCAGAGCGGCGTACGCCGCCCGAACCCCTGCCGCGGCAGCTGCAGTGCCGTCCCGGCCGCTTCGCGGAAGCGGGCGCCGAAGAAGCCGGTCGCGCCCAGCTCCTCGCGCAGCAGGCTCTCCAGCTGCGCGGGCTCCACCAGCGCGAAGAGCGAGCGGGCGCGGGTGCCGGCCGGGATGGCGACGGCGATCGCGTCGTCGTCGACCGTCAGCTCGAGGTGCGTGCCGTGGCGCCGGCGCCAGGCCGCCTGGAGCGCGATCGAGAACGGCCGGTTCACGCGCCCGCCCCAGAAGGTGTGCAGCACCAGCTGCTGCGCCCCGTCGGCGGCGAGCCCCTCGACCAGCGTCTCGGCGACCACCCGCCCGGCGCCGGGAAGCGCCCCGGTCGCCCGGTGCTGCGCGCGCAGCAGGTCGACCAGCGCCGACGCCGCGGCGGTCGTCAGCCGGTTCTCGTTGACGAGCCGCTCGGGGAGCGACCGGTCGTCGAGGTGCGCCTCGGCCTCGGCCAGGAAGGCCGCGATCCGGGCCGAGAGGAACGCGCCGCGGTCGCGCCCGTCGGCGCGCCAGAAGGGGGCCATCGCGCCGGGTCCCGCGGCCGGCGACGACGAGCACGTCGTTGTGCGTGATCTGCTCGATCCGCCAGCCCTGCACGCCGAGCGTGAAGGCGTCGCCGAGCTTGCGCTCCCAGACGAACTCCTCGTCCAGCTCGCCGATCTTCGCGCCGGTCCCGGCGCGCCGGAGGTGGAAATAGCCGCGGTCGGGGATCGTGCCGCCGCTGCGGTAGAGCACGCGCTCGGCCCCGGCGCGCGCGCGGACCGTCCCCTCGACGGCGTCGAGCGAGACCAGCGGCCGCAGCTCCGGCACGACGCGGCCGTGGTGCCGGCCGTCGAGCATCTCGAGCACGTCGTCGAGCTGCCGGCGCGTGAGGCCGTGGTAGGGCGCCGCGCAGCGCAGCGCGGAGAGCAGCGCCGGCACGTCCCAGGTCTCGCCCGCGGTCATCGAGACGATGACCTGCGCCAGCACGTCGAGCGCCCCCTCGACCGGCTGCAGCGGCTCGACCTCCCCTTCCTGCACCGCACGCGCGACGACCGCGGCGTCGAGCAGGTCCCGCGCGTGCAGCGGCAGGAAGCGCCCGCGGCTGACGCCTCCCACCTGGTGGCCGGCCCGGCCGAGCCGCTGGACCGCCGACGCGACGCTCGGCGGCGTCGTCACCAGCAGGACCTCGTCCAGCGCGCCGATGTCGATCCCCAGCTCGAGCGAGTTGGTGGCCACGATCCCGCGCAGCTCGCCGCGCTTGAGGCGCTCCTCGACGACCTCGCGGACCTCGCGCGAGAGCGACCCGTGGTGGGCCCACGCCGGCGGCTCGCGCTCCCCCTCGTTGACCAGGCGGGTCAGCTTCTCGACCGTGCGCCGGCTGTTGCCGAAGACCAGCGTCGAGCGGTTCGCCGCGAGCGAGCGCTTGACCTCGGAGACGACCATCGGCCAGGGCGAGGAAGTCCTCCCCGTCGGCTGTCCGGTCCGCCCGGGGCGCGGTAGGCGACGGACAGCTCGTAGCGCCGCTCCGCGCCCGACGCGACGACCTCGACCGGCCGGCGCCGGTAGTGGGGGTCCTCGTTGCCGACCGCGGGGGTGAGCAGCTCCCAGCCGCCGACCCACTCCGCGATCCGCTCCTTGGGCTCGACGGTCGCCGACAGCGCGATCCGCTGGAACTCCCCGGCGGCCAGCGCCGAGCCGCTCGACCGCGGTGACCAGGTGCGCCCCGCGCTTGGTCGCGGCGAGCGCGTGGATCTCGTCGAGGATCACGGTCTCGAGCCCGTCGAAGAGGGTGCGCGAGCCGCGGGCGGTGAGCAGGATGTTGAGGCTCTCGGGGGTCGTGATCAGGATCTCGGGCGGCTTCCGGAGCATGCGCCGGCGCTCGTCGGGCGGCGTGTCGCCGGAGCGCACCTGGACCCGGACCTCCGGCGGGGCCGACCCGGCCGCAGCGAAGCGCCGGCTCAGCTCCTCGAGGGGGGCGAGGAGGTTCCGCCGGACGTCGTTGTTCAGGGCCCGCAGCGGGGAGACGTAGAGCACCCGGATCGCGCCCGGCTCCCACGCGCCGGTGAGCAGCCGGTCGATCGCCCACAGGAACGCGGCGAGCGTCTTCCCGCTCCCGGTGGGGGCCGCGGCCAGCAGGTGCGCCCCGGCGGCGATCCGCGGCCAGGCCAGCCGCTGGACCTCCGTGGGCGTCCCCACCCGCTCCGCGAACCAGGCGCGGACCAAGGGGTGGAACGGCGCGAGGGGGTCGTCGTTCGGGCTCATGGACCGCCTCGATGATCTCACCGATCGGGGCCGCAGCCGTTAGCCGGTCGGCCGACTAACCGACTAACGGTTGCTGTCCCCGTTTCGTTGACCCAACTTCAATAGCGATGGGATATCGGGTTTGACGGAGGGATGACGGGTTTGCATCCGCCAGGACGGCCCGTGGCCGCGGCGGTGCGGCGGGAGGCGGGGGCCTCCTCCGACCCCTACGCGGCCTTCGCGGCGATCGACGGGACGCACCCCGTGCGCGACCGGGCCCCCGGCGCGGCGGTGCCCTACGGCGCGCGCCGCGTGCGCGGCAGCCGTGTCCTCTACTTCAACTTCGCCCTGGCCCGCGAGATGGGGCTGATCCCCGCCGACCACCCGGAGGTCCTGACCCGCGGCCTGCATCGCGCCCTGCTCGACGCCTTCAGCCTGCAGATCGTCAACGAGTACGACCTCGCGCACGGCACGCCGATTCCGGCGCGCGACCGCCTCCCGCGGACCTACTTCGCCACGCGCTACCTGCAGCTGCAGCACCCCGACCGCCGGGGCACGACCTCCGGCGACGGGCGCAGCATCTGGAACGGCTGCTTCACGGCGCGCGGCGTCACGTGGGACGTGACGAGCTGCGGCACCGGCGCGACCTGCCTCTGCCCGGCGACCGCGCAGTCCGGCCGCTTCTACAAGACCGGCAGCCGGCGCGCGTCGTACGGCTGCGGGACCGCGTCGCCGGGCGAAGGGCTCGGCGCGGCGCTGATGAGCGAGATCTTCCACCGCAACGGGATCGCGACCGAGCGCGTGCTGGCGGTGATCCGCCGGCGCGACGGCTTCGGGATCACGGTCCGGGCCGGGAAGAACCTGCTGCGCCCCTCGCACTTCTTCGCGCCGCTCAAGCAGGGCGACCGCGCGACGCTCGCCGCGCTGGTCGACCTCTTCGTCGAGCGGCAGGCGGCCCACGGCGAGCTGCCGCGCGCGGCCGACCGCGCGCACCGCGCGCGGCTCTTCGCCGAGTCGTTCGCGCGGACCTTCGGTCGCGTCGCCGCGACCTTCGAGCGCGAGTACGTCTTCTGCTGGATGGAGTGGGACGGCGACAACATCCTGGCCGACGGCGGGATCATCGACTACGGCTCGGTGCGGCAGTTCGGCCTGTTCCACCGCGAGTACCGCTACGACGACGGCCCGCGCTTCTCGACCACGATCACCGGGCAGAAGGCCAAGGCCCGCGCGATGGTCCAGGCCGCCGTGCAGATCCGCGAGTTCCTGCTGACCGGCACCCGGCCGCCGCTGGCCGCGCTCGCCAACGACCCGGCCCTGGCCCTCTTCGACGCCGAGTTCGAGGCCGCGAAGGACCGGCTGCTGCTGCGCCAGGTCGGCTTCGACCGGAAGGCCGCCGAGGCGCTCTTCCGCCACGACCGGCGCCTGGTGCGGCGCTTCGACCGCGCGCTCCGGACGTTCGAGCGGGCGCGCTCCTCGCGCGGGCGGATCCGGACCGCCGACGGGATCACGTGGGACGCGGTCTACTGCGTGCGCGACGTGCTGCGCGAGCTTCCGGCGCGGCTCCAGTCCGCCTGGCAGCCGATCGACCCGCGGGAATTCCTGGCGATCGCGCTCTCGCGCTACGCCTCGCGCAAGGACCGCGTGCCGACGGCCTACCGCCGGGCCCGCGCGCGCGAGGTCCAGCGGCTCTACATGACGCTCGTGGCCCGGGCGGCCCGGCGGACCGGCCGCCGCCGCGCCGACGTCCTGCGCACCGTCGCTGCCCGCTCGGCGACGATCAATCGCGCCGCGCGGATCACCGGCGACAGCATCTCCTGGGCCGCGCAGCTCCTGGTGCGGCACCGCCACCGGGTTCCCCCGCCGGCCCTGCAGGCCGCGATGACGCGCTTCATCGCCGGGCAGACGCTCGATCCGGACCGCGCGGCGGCGAAGAGCGACCCCTCGACGGGCGCCTCGACGCGGCGCGGGGAGGAGCGGCTGGTGCGCTGGCTGGCGCACGGCGTCGACTGGCTGCGGCACGGGATCTGAGGGGCAGCGCCACCCGCCCGGTCCGTGGCGTCCCGGCTCACTCCGCGTCACTCCACGTGCCCCTGCAGGAACCAGCGCCGCCGCTCGCGGTCGAAGTAGACCCACAGCAGGTCGCCGCGGCCGGTCTCGGCGAAGTGGTACTCGCGGTGGACCGGCCGGCGCCACCAGCCGCCGCTGATCACGAACGGCCCGACCAGCCGCGTCACCGCGCCGTGCGGCAGGCCGTGGATCAGCCAGCCGTCGTCGCGCAGGTGGTGCGAGCGCGGCGGCAGCGCGATCGGGTGGTCGTAGATGCGCCGCACCAGCACCGGTCCGGCGGGATCGCGCCCGCCGACGACGCGCAGCCAGGCCGCGGTGGGGGCGGCGGAGACCGAAGACGACGGGCCGTCGCAGCGGGCGGAATGAAACGCGTCGGACGGGCCGGCACGGAGGCCGGCCCCTACGGGGTTTCCCACCAACCGTAAGGGCCGGTCTCCGGGCTGGCCTGCGCCCCCGTTCGCCCCCGCCGCCGCATACGCCTCCGGCGCCAGCGGCTCCCACAGGAACGTCGCCTCCGGCAGGTGCCCGTCGCGCAGCCGCGCGCGCGCCACCGCCGCCGGCCCCAGCTCCGCCGCCACCCGCGCCAGCGCGCGGCGCGCGGCTTCGACGTCGCGGCGCGGCGCCTCGGCCAGCAGCTCCTCCTGCCGCTCGCCGGCCCGCGTCGCCTCCGCCTCCAGCTCGAGCGCCTCGACCTTCGCCGGCAGCGGCGCGTCCCGCACGCTGGCCTCGAGCCGCAGCGCGAGCAGCTCCATCAGCTGCGCCGGATCGCGCGTCGGCACCGCCGGGCGCACCGACTCCACGCGCACGCCGCCGCCGTCCAGCGCGAGCCGCAGCGTCAGCCCGGCGACCTGCTCGCGCTGCTCCGCGAGCCGCGCCAGGAGCGGCTCGAGCAGCTGCCCGACGAAGAACAGCAGCCGCGTCCGGTCGTCGTCGAGCCACTCGAGATCGCGCCGCTCGATCCGCGGGTCGTCGGGGATCTCCGGTTGCAGCGGCGCCCACCCCGTCCCGGCCGCGAGCTGGTGCAGGCGGTGCACCGCCACCCCGTAGCGCTCGAGCAGCTCGCTGGCCGGCAGCTCGAGGAACTCCCCCAGCGTGCGCACGCCGAGCTGGTCGAGCTCGTCGCGCAGCGCGGGGTCGATCGCCAGCCGCGCCAGCGGCACGGCGCGCGCCGCGCGGCTCTCCGACTCCGGGTCGCGGAAGACCGTCAGCTCCGCCCCGGAGCGCGCCACCGCGTACGCGCCGTAGCGCGTGAAGCCGACCGCCACGCGGCCGAAGAAGCCCATCGCGCCGGCCGCCTCGCGCAGCTGCCGCGCCCAGGCGCTGGCCGAGGGGAAGAGCCGCGAAAGCCCGCCCGCTTCCAGCCAGAAGATCCCCGGCTCGTCGGCGCAGGGCTCGACGAGCGGCGAGAAGTCGCGCAGCCGCGCGGCGAGCTGGGCCACGCCGCGGCCGACCTCCGCCGGCCCGACGACCCCCGCGCGCAGCCCCGCGCACAGCGCCAGCGCCGCGGCGTAGCGCATGCCGGGCAGCACCTTGCCGCGCCGCGCGGCCTCGTTGACCCACAGCACGCGCCCCTGCGGCCGGTCCTCGGCGACGACGCACGCCGGCGCGTCGCCCCACTCCGGGTGGGCCCTCAGCAGGAGCTGCAGCGGCAGCTCCGGGACGTCAACGCAGGCCCACCGGGCCACCTCGCACCTCCGTGTGGCTCCACCCCGGGCCGCCCCGCTTGTCCTTCAGCGCCTCGGCCACGCAGAGGAACAGCCCCGGCCCCGCGTCGCGCCGCGCGGTGCCGCAGCGCAGCGAGATCAGCCCGCCCAGCGACGGCGTTTCGTTCCCCTTTTCCGTCAGGAAGACCAGCGCGACGTCGTGCTTCTGCGCCAGGCCGACGAGGCGCGAGAGCATCGGCAGCGGGACCTCGCGCGGCGCGGGCTTCCGGCCGGCGTGCCCGGCGCCCCCGGCACCCTTCTCCGGCGCCGCCCCGGCCGGCACCAGGTCGAGCACGACGACCGAGAACCCCCCGGAGCGCACGAGCCGGTCCGCGGCGCGGGCCGCGGCGACCGGATCGGGCGCGAAGATCACCGGCAGCGCGTCGAGCTTCACGCCGCCGGCCGCGACGTCGGGCGGGTAGAAGGCGCCCCCCACCAGCGTCACCCAGGCCACCGGCTCGCCGCGCTGCTGGGCCTCGCGCACCAGCGAGAAGGCCAGCGACAGCTGCGCCCCCGCGCCGACGCCCGAGAATTCCGACAGCCGGCCGCTGAAGCCGGCGAGCGTCCAGCGCGGGGCCGCCGCGCGGGACGGGGCGGCCGGCGGCCGCGGCCCCGTACCCGCACCGGGGAGCGCGGGCTGGGCCGCGCGGCGCACCGCCGGCACGGGGGCGCGCACCGCGGTGCGCGCGTGCGCCGCGAGCACCCGCGCCGCGACGGCCCGCGCGTGCGCGCCGAGCGTCGCCCGCTCGCTGGCCTCGCGCTCGCCGCCGCCGCGCGTCGCTCGCCGCCGCGGTCGCCCCCGCTGCGGCTCCCGCTCCCGGCACCCGCCGGCCCGTCCGGCGCGGCGATCGCTGCCGCTGCCGCTTCCATTTCCTCGGCCACCCGCGATGCGTAGACCTCACCCATGCGGCCCTCCTGCGCGGCCTCCCGCGTCGTGCGTCCGGTTGTCTTACAGACCGTCCGGCCCTACGAGTTCGCCTCGATCAGCGCCAGCTTTTCGAGGTAGCGCCGCACCTCGATCACCTTCCCCAGGATCACCAGCGTCTGCGGCGGCGGGATGATCGGCGGAAAGTCGGGGTTCTCCGGCAGCAGGACCCAGCGCCCCGCCTTGCGCCGCAGCGTCTTCACCGTCGCCTCGTCCCCGATCAGCGCGACCACGATGTCGCCCGGCTCCGCCTCCGGCTGCCGCCGCACGACGACGACGTCGCCCGGCATGATCCCGGCGCCGGTCATGCTCTCGCCGCGCACGCGCAGCGCGAACAGGTCCTCCGCCTTGGTCCGCGTGTCGATGGAGAGGTAGCCCTCCGGCTCCTGCATCGCCTCGGTGAGGCGGCCGGCCTGGACCCGGCCCAGCAGCGGCACCAGCGCCGGCGGCCGCTCGCGGCCCGGCAGCCGGTAGCCGCGGGCCTTCCCCTCCGCCTTGGCCAGCAGCCCTTCGCCGACCAGCGTGTCGAGCTGCGCCCGGGCCGATTCCACCGACCGGAAGCCGAAGGCCTCCTGGACCTCGCGGATCGTCGGCGGCTGCCCGGCCAGCAGCCGTTCCTTCATGAAGCGGTAGATCCGGCGCCGCGTCTCGCCCGGCGGGGTGTAAGCCATGCACCCTCCTTTCGATGCCGGAAGCATACCGGACATTCGTCCTGCAAGCAAGATCTTTGTCCGGGTTACAGGGGGGGGGCGTATGCTGGGTCCATGAAAACCACACTGAGTCTGGACGATGCCCTGATGCGCGCCGTGAGCGAGTTCGCCGCGCAGAGCGGCCGGACGCCCGCCGAGGTCACCGAGGAAGCGCTCCGCGACTACGTCTGGCGCGAGGTCGAGCGCCACGATGGGCACGTCGGCCTGAACTGACCCTCCGCCCCGCCCCGCGGGACGACTCCCTCGTCCGCCCGGCGCGGCTACTCCCGCGGCGGCTTGCGCGCGACGATCCGCACGACCTCGGCCTCTCCCCGGTGGAACAGCCCCTCGTCCAGCTCCACCGTCTCCTCCCGCGACACCTCGAACACCGCCCCCGGAAAATCGCCGGCCAGGAGCCCCGCCGAATAGAGCAGGGCCGGGTCCTTCGGCCCGCCGCTGTCCCGCGCGAGCTGCGCCGGCGTGAAGGCCTCGATCAGGACCACTCCCCCCGGCCGCAGCGCCTCCCAGGCCGCCCCGTGAACGCGCGCCCGCAGGGCCGGCGGGAGGTGGGCAAAGATCGCGACGACCGCATCGCACGGCGGGGGGGCCCAGGTGGCGAGGTCGGCCTGGACCGCCTCGACCGGCAGCCCTTCGGCCGCGGCCGCGGCGCGCAGCAGTCGCACCGCGACCGCCGACGCATCGACCGCCACCACCGGGTGCCCGCGCCGCGCCAGCCAGAGCGCGTTGCGGCCGTATCCCTCGGCCAGCGCGACGACCCGGCCGCCCGCCGGGATGCGCCGCGCCTCGCGCACCAGGAACGCGCTCGGGTCGCGGCCGTAGGCATCGGGGTGCGCGGCGTACCGCTCGTCCCAGAATCCCGGCCCGCTCATCCGGCGTGAACCTCGACCACGTCGCCGTCGTGCAGCTCGTAGTCGCGCGCCACGCGCAGCCCCTGCCGCGACCCGCCCCAGACCCGCGCGAAGTCCAGCTTCTCGGCCAGGTCGCGGTGGATCTTCTCGGCCAGCTCGAGCAGCGTCGCCCCGCGGTGGACGACGTAGGGTGCGGTCCGGTCGAACGGCTTGCCGGGCACCTTGGTGTAGACGCGCACCAGCTGCAGCCAGTGCCAGAGCGCGGCCTTCAGCTCCTCCAGCCCCTGACCCGCCGTCGCCGCGACGCGCGCCACCGGGTAGGTTTCGCGGTAGAAGTCCTCCAGCGCGAGGACGTCGTCGGCCGACGCGGCGTCGATCTTGGTGACCACCAGCATCGTCGGGATCGGCGACTCCCGGATGTCGCTCGCGTGGTGCAGCGCGCCGACCAGCGGGGTTCGCACCTTGGCCAGCCGCTGGCGGACCTCCTCGACGTCCTCCGGCGCGGCCAGCGACGACGCGGCGGCGACCAGCAGCGCCGCATCGGCCCCGCGCACGAGGTCGGGCAGCCAGGGGTCCATGTGCTCGTCGGTGACCGGCGGCAGGTCGATCAGCTGCAGCTGGACGTCCTCGAACGGCATCATCCCCGGCTGCGGACGCGTCGTCGTGAAGGGCCACTCGCCGACCTGCGGCTCGGCCCGCGTGAGCGCGGCGAGCAGCGACGACTTGCCGCTGTTGGGGGGGCCGAGCAGGACCAGCTGGGCCGCCCCCTCGGGCTCGATCCGGAAGGAGTGCCCGGCGCGCGCGGTCTTGGACTCGACCTCCTGCCTCAGGCGCGCCAGCCGGCGCTTGAGGTCGGCCTGCATCTTCTCCGTCCCCTTGTGCTTGGGGATGGTGGCGAGCATCTCCTCCAGCGCGGCGCGCCGCTCGTCGGGCGTCTTCGCCGCGCGCAGGCGCGCTTCCGCGTTCCTGTAGTCGGGAGACAGGTTGGCGGGCATGGGCGAGAGTCTACCGCGCCCCTCCCCCGCTTGACCCCGGCCCGCGCGTGGGCTATCCCCCGGGCCATGCCGACCGAGCGCGTGCAGATCCCGGGGGCCCTCGGCCACCCGCTCGCCGGGCAGCTCGAGCGGCCCGACCCGGCGTGGTTCCCGAAGCCGCTCGCCTGGGCCCTGCTGGCCCACTGCTTCACCTGCGGCAAGGACCTCAAGTCGCTGGTGCGGCTGGCCCGGGCGCTGGCCGAGCGCGGCATTGCGGTGCTGCGCTTCGACTTCACCGGGATCGGCGAGAGCGGCGGCGCGTTCGAGGAGACGACCTTCTCGACCAACCTCGACGACCTCGTCGCCGCTGCCGGCTGGCTGCGCGCGCACCACCGCGCGCCCGAGATCCTGGTCGGGCACAGCCTCGGCGGGACCGCGTCGCTGGCGGCGGCGCGCGACGTGCCGGAGTCGCGGCTGGTGGTGACGATCGCCGCGCCGTCCTCGACCGAGCGCTTCCGCGAGACGCTCGAGCGCCGCGTGCCGGCGCTGGCGGAGGGGGGCGAGGGGACGATCACGCTCGGCGGCCGCGGCTTCCTGCTGCGCCGCCAGTTGCTCGACGACCTCGGCGAGCACCGGATGCACGAGGCGATCGCCCGGCTCGGCCGCGCGCTGATGGTCTTCCACTCGCCGTCCGACGAGTCGCTGGAGCTGGAGGAAGCGCTCGCGATCTTCGAGCAGGCGGCGCAGCCGAAGAGCTTCGTCACGCTCCCCGGCGCCGACCACCTGCTGTTCAGCGACGAGCGCGACGCGATCTTCGTGGCCGACGTGATCGCGGCGTGGGTGCGGCGGCACCTCTGAAGGGGCGCGGACCTCCGGGATTGACAGCGCCCGGATCCGAGGCCCAGACTCCGACGCATCGAGGGGGTCCTGCTTGCGCAAGATCCCGTTCCTCCTGCTCTTCGTGCCCTCGCTGCTCCTCGCGGACGAGGTCTACCTCAAGGGTGCCGGCACGATCTCCGGCCGGATCGTCGAGCAGACCGAGACGACGATCACCGTCGACGTCGGGGGCGGGACGGTGGGGGTCCCGATGGCGCGCGTCGAGCGGATCGAGAAGAAGCGCTCGCCGCTCGACGACTACGACGAGCGCGCCGCCAGGCTCGGGACCGCAGGACGCCGACCGGCTGGCGGGATCTCGGGCGCTGGGCCTCCCGACAGGGCATGTCGGCGCAGGCTCGCGAAGCGTACGAGACCGTGCTCACGATCGCGCCGAACGACGAGGAGGCGCGGATCGCCCTCGGCTACGTCCTGCTCGATGGCCGGTGGGTGACGGAGGAAGAAAGCTACCAGGCCCGCGGTTACGTCAAGTACGAGGGCGAATGGATGACGCGCAACGAAGCCCAGGCGCTGGAAGCGAACTACCAGGCGTCCCGGGACGCCGAGCGGCGCGCGATCGACGCCGATGTGGCGGCGCTCCAGGCGCAGCAGCAGGCCGAGCAAGCGGCAGAGCAGGCCGAGGACGATCAGTGGACCCAGTACAACGATCCGCTCCTCTGGGGAGGATATGGCTACGGCGTGACCTACTGGCCCTCGACGCCGAACCGGCCCAATCGGCCGAACTCACCGAACCGGCCGGCGACGCTGCCGGCACGCGCGCCAGCGGGGGGGCGGCGATGAACGGCCGCAGCGGGATGTTCGCCGGACGACTCCTGTCCCTGGCCGCGATGGCGCTGCTCGCCGTCTCGCTGGCTGCAGCCTCGACGCCGGCACCCACGCCGACGCTGGACGAGATCGTGGCCGGCCACGTGAAGGCGCGCGGTGGCCTGAAGCGGCTCCACGCGCTCCAGACGCTGCGGCAAACCGGCACCGCCACCGCCGGGGCCGATCGGCGCGCGCTCGTGGTCCGCGAGATCAAGCGCCCGGGCAAGATCCGCTTCGAGTTCACCGTCCAGGGCGTGACCGCGGTGGCGATCTGCGACGGTGAGCGCGGCTGGCGGGTCAACCCGCTCGAGGGCGAGATGGCCCCGCAGGCCCTTCCCGACGACGTCGTGCTGGAAGCGATGGAGCAGGCCGACATCGAGGGACCGCTGGTCGACTGGAAAGCCAAGGGCAGCCGGTTGGAACTCGTCGGCCGGGAGGCGCTCGGCGGCCGCGACGCCTACCGGCTGAAGCTGACGCTCAAGAGCGGGGCCGAGCAGGACCTGTATCTCGACGCGAAGACGTTCCTGATGATCTGCACGGACTCGACGCGCACGATCAAGGGCTGGCCGGTCCGGATCCGGACCGCATTCGGGGACTACAGGAAGACGAAGGGGATCCCGTTCCCTCACCGGATCGAGACCACGGCGTCCGAGCGTCCCGGGGGCCTGCGCATCGTGGTCGAGACGATCGAAGTCAATCCGCCGCTGCCCGATTCGCTCTTCGAGCTGTCCGCAGCGGCCCGGCCCTGACGCCGCGCGGCCGCCGCGGCTCGATTCGGCTCCCGGCGGCGAGACCGTCCGGCGGGATCGTCTCGCGGCGCAGGACCAGCAGTCGCGCCTTTCGGGCATAATCCGCGCGTGACATCGCCCCTCCAGGACACCTCCCCCGAAGCCGAGGCCATTCTCGTCGCGGGCTGGCGCGCGATGACGCCGGCGGAGAAGCTCGCTCTTGTTTCCGCGATGACGCGCACCGCGCAGGAACTAAGCCTCGCCGGAATCCGCACGCGCCATCCCGGCGCCACCGACAAGGAGCTTCGCCTGCGGCTCGCCGCCCTGCGCCTGCCGCGCGAATTGATGGTCCGACTCTTCGCATGGGACCCCGCCGTCGAGGGGTACTGATGGTCGCCGATCCGCTCGCGGTCGCGCTGCGCGTGGCGGCCGTCTTCGAGGCGCTTGACGTGGCCTACGCGGTGGGTGGTTCGCTCGCAAGCTCGCTGCACGGGGAGACCCGCGCCACGATGGACGTCGATTTCGTCGCTGCGCTCCACGAGCCGCTCGTCGCGGAGTTCGTGACCGCGCTGGGAACCGACTTCTACGCGGACGCCGACGTGATCCGGGAGGCGGTGCGCCAGCGGCGCCACTTCAACGTCATCTTCCTGCCCGAGCTGTTCAAGGCGGACATATTCCTGGCGACGACCAGTGAACTCGATCAAGAGGAACTGGAGCGTCGCCAGCAGGTGGTGGTCTCCGCCGAGCCGCGTCGCACGCTCTGGGTCGCCTCGCCCGAAGATGTGGTCCTTCAGAAGCTGTCGTGGTTCCGGCAGGGAGAGGGCGTGTCCGACCGGCAGTGGCGCGACGTGCTCGGCGTGCTCCGCGTGCAGGCCGGCCGGCTGGACCGGGGCTACCTGGAGAGCCGCGCCCGACGGGCCGGGCTGGCGGCGCTGCTCGACAAGGCGCTGGCGGAGGCCGAGGGGTAGACCGACAGCACGCCCCCGGCCCGCCGAGTGCGCCGGCTCCGCCTGCCGCGCGCTCGGATCGCCTTGCGGGAGACCGCTAGCGCGCCGCCCGCCGCTTCCGCGCCGCGAACTCGGGCGCCTCGCGCACGCAGGTCCCGAGGATCCCGAGCGAGCGCGTGAAGGCGGCCATCCCGGTCGTCTTCAGCTCGGCCGGGGCCTCGCCGACCTGCGGGAAGCCCTGCGCGTCCGGGATGAGCGTCTCCCAGTTCTGGAACAGCTTGCCCCAGTCCGACGAGAGCGCCTCGCGCATCGCGCTCTTCGCCTTGAGCGGGTACCAGAGGCTGTCGTGGTAGACGACGCTGGCGACGTAGGCCCACGGCGCGAGCACCGTCTTCAGCGACCACTCGATCGGCCCCTTGAGCGGGCCCCAGTAGATCTGGTGCTGCATCCGCGAGGCGAAGGTCATCTTCTTGTAGGGGCCGTCGAAGTGCCAGTTCTCGCGCGCCGCGTCCTGGTCGCCGACCAGCTCGATCTCGCGCGGGTCGCCGCAGCCCAGCCCGGCGTCGTGGGCCAGCCGGATGAACTTGATCGACAGCGGGTCGAAGCCCATCAGCTTGGCCGCCACGGCGTCGATCGCCACCTGGTCGGCGCTGGCCAGGATCACGTTCTTGACGTGCGGCAGCATGCAGCGCGGCCCCGGCCCGTCGCCGGCGAAGGTCCCGTCCATCACGGCGAAGACCCCGCGGTGGATCTTCTTCTGGATCATCAGGAGGTCGACCAGCGTCTCGTGGATCACCGGGTGGGTCCAGTGGCGCCGCTCGTTGAGCAGGCCGCCGAAGGCGTTCTTCATCGCCCCGGTGGTCTGGGTGAAGACGTGGGTCTTGATCGTCGGCAGGTGGATGATGTTCTCGCCGATGAAGCGCTTCGGGATCATGAAGCCGTCGGGATAGACCTGGTTGAGGCAGAGGAACTTCTTCGTCAGGTCGCCGACCGCCTCGCCGACCGGGATCCACTCGTTGCCGGGGTCGTAGAGATGGAGATTGCGCAGGCCGTGGGCCTCCACGACGTTGACCTGCTTGTTCTCGCGCTCGCCCAGCCGGGCGTCGATCACGACCGTCCGGTTGTGGCAGGCGTGGATCAGCGACGGGTCGTAGCCGTCGGCCTTCAGCGCGCGGATCACCCCTTCCAGCTGCCAGGGCGTGGTCGAGCTGGCCGGGAAGAAGAAGTGCCAGGAGATGTTGACCTTCAGCGCGGTGTCGGCGTCCTTCGCGACGACGTCCTGGTAGCCGGCCAGGTTCATCAGTTCGTGGTAGTCCGACAGGACCGTCCGCGGCGTCGTCTTCAGGATCGCGACCTTGCTTCTCGGCATGGCGTCGGGGCTCCTCGCGGGGCGATGGCGATCAATCTAGCACCCGGAAAAGCGCCGCGCCCCGGGCCCGGGCGGGCGGCGGGGCGCGGGGGGTGGCCGCGGGGCCGACGCGGCTACTTGGCGCGGGTGTAGACGATCTGCATCAGCTTGATCTCCGGCGCGCCCGCGTTCCGGCCGTACATCTCGAGGATCATCTTGTCGGCCCCGACGAGCTGCGTCGTCGAGCGGGTGGTCCACGCGGCGCCCATCGGGTCGGTCATCGCGCCGGCCGAGGTGATCGTGCGCGTGGCCGGGTCGTAGGTCCCGGTGTCGCGCATGATCCCGGTCCCCATCGTGTCCATCCAGTCCGAGACGTACTTCTTCTCGACGTTGTCGTAGCCGGTGAAGCCGAGCCCTTCCATCTTCATCCCGTTGAATTCGCTCTGGTACTGCATCCGGGCGTAGCGGCCGCCGAGCACCATGTCGATGACCATCTTCCCCTGCGAGACCATCGGCGGCTGGCCCGGCTCGCCGTACATGGTCGTGGTCGCGTTCCAAGTCCCGACCATCTGCTCGAGCACCTGGTGGCCCGGGCCGGGCGTCGCGGCCTTCGCCATCGCGTCCATCATCTGGTCGTGGGTCGGCTGGGCGGTCTTCTCGTCGCCGGCAAGGGCCGGTGGAGCGAGCAGGACGAGGGCGAGCGCCAGGGCGCCCGCGAGCGGCTTGAGTTTCATGTCGGTCTCCTCCCTTCCCGTACCCCCGGGAAGGCTGAGGAGTCTATTACCGAAGCGGGGCGATCGGTAAGACCGCCCACCCCGCCCCTTCGACCGCTTCGGGGGCGCAGTCGACCGTCCACCCCCGGCCCTACGCGAGGTCGAAGAGCAGCACCTCGGCGTGACCGTCGCCGCGCAGCGCGACGCGCTCCTCGCCGCTGATCGCGGCGCCGTCGCCGGCCTCGAGCGGCTGCCCGTTCAAGCTGGCCTTGCCGCGCGCGACGTGGACCCAGGCGTGCCGGCCGGGAGCCAGCGCGTGGCTCACCTCCTCGCCCGGCGCGAGCAAAGTCGCGTAGAGCCGCGCGTCCTGGTGGATCGTCACCGAGCCGTCCGCGCCGTCCGGCGAGGCCACCAGCCGCAGCCGGCCGCGCTTGTCGTCCTCGGGGAAGAAGGTCTGCTCGTACGACGGCGTCAGCCCGGCCCGGTCGGGCAGGATCCAGATCTGCAGCAGGTGCACCGGGTCGGTCTTCGAGTGGTTGAACTCGCTGTGCAGCACGCCGGTCCCGGCGCTCATGCGCTGGACCTCGCCCGGCACGATGGTCGAGCTGTTCCCCATGCTGTCCTCGTGCGCGAGTGCCCCGTCGAGCACGTAGGTGACGATCTCCATGTCGCGGTGCGGGTGCGTCCCGAACCCGCGCCCCGGCGCGACGACGTCGTCGTTGATGACGCGCAGCGCCTGGAAGCCCATCTGTTCGGTGTCGTAGTAGTCGGCGAAGGAGAAGGTGTGCCAGGTGTCGAGCCAGCCGTGGTCGGCGTGGCCGCGGTCTCTCGCCCTGCGAAGCGTGATCATCGAGTCCTCCGGGCCGCCCGCGACCGGGCGGCAGATACTTTCGATTGGAACGATTTCACGTGGAAGCTTAAGACGGGGCGCCGGGCCCGTCAAGGAGCACGCGCGCGACGGCGCCCGTAGGGGCCGGCCTCCGTGCCGGCCCGCCCGACGGCGCCCGCAGGGGCCGGCCTCCGTGCCGGCCCGCCCAACGGCGCCCGTAGGGGCCGGCCTCCGTGCCGGCCCGCCCGGCGGACGCCAGGGAAGGCCCGCCGCGGTAGGATCGGCCCGGACCCAGCCCGCACCGCGAGGACCGACCGATGAACGCCTCCCTCCGGACCCAGCGCGTCCCCTACTCCCACGACGGCGTCCCGCTCGAGGGCTACGCCGCCTTCGACCCCTCCCTCCCCTGGCCGCGCCCCGGCGTCCTCGTTTGCCACATGTGGCGGGGACTCGTCCCCTTCGTCGAGGAGCGAACCCGGGCGCTGGCCGCGCTGGGTTACGTCGCCTTCGCGCTCGACCTCTACGGCCGCGGCGTGCGGCCGCAGACGAACGAGGAGGCGGCCCACGAGATGAACCGGTACGCCCGCGACATCCCCCTGCTCCGCGCCCGCGCCCGCGCCGGGCTGGCACGCCTGACCGACAGCCCGCTGGTGCGCGGCTGCGAGGTCGCGGCGCTCGGCTATTGCTTCGGGGGCGGCGTGGCGCTGGAGCTGGCGCGCGACGGCGCCGATCTCGCCGCGGCGATCAGCTTCCACGGCCTGCTCGACACGCCGCGCCGCGCCGCTCGGGGCGCGGTGCAGGCGCGCGTCCTCGCGTTCCACGGCGTGCTCGACCCGCTGGTGAGCGAGCAGCACGTGCGGGCCTTCCAGCGCGAGATGGAGGCGGCCGGCGCCGACTGGGAGCTCGTGACCTACGGCCGCGCCGGCCACGGCTTCACCAACTACGAGCTGCCGCGCGACCCGGCGGGCGGGCTGTTCTACGAGCCGGACGCGGACCGGCGCTCGTGGGCGGCGGCGACGGGGCTGCTGGGCGAGGTGCTGGGAAGTCCTTCGAGGCCACCGAGTCCGCCTGATCGCTCGACACATGGCAAGCGACGCGTGCCAGCGCGGAACGGGCGCGGCGCAGCGACCGGCGTCCGCAACCGCCCCCTCCCGCGCGTTCCCACTGTATCCTGCCCCCGCCGAGAGGTGAGTTCGATCATCGGCCGAAGCCCTTCAATGGTGCCGAAGTGGACAGGCACGCCGGGGGTGACCATGAACGACCGCACGCCCTTCCGACCCGACGATCAACCGTCAGTTCCAGGCGAGTCCCCGCCTTCGCCCCCGCCGGTTCTCGACTCCGCGACGCGGCGCAGACCGGAGCGGCGCCACAGCGCGCGCGGATGGGGCCGCTCGCGCGATTCGCCAATGTCTTCTTCTCGCCCGGCAGCGTCTTCGAGGACATCCGGCGGGATCCGCGCGGCTGGCTCGTCCCGGTCATCATCTGCGCCGTGTTCGTTCTCGGCGTTCGTGGGCCTCTACTTCGCCCGTTACGACCTTCCCGTCGTCTACAAGGAGTACCTGAGGGACAGCTTCGGGATCAAGCTCGCCGGCATGCTCGGCGGCCCGGAGGTGAGAGACAAGGCGCTCGAAGCAGGCCACGCAGCAGATCGCGAGCGCGCCGCTCTGGCAGATGCAGGCGTCGGCGATCACGAACACGCTGATCGGCTTCGTCGCCGTCGTCTGGTTCTTCACGTTCCTTTACGGACTGATCGCGCTGCTGATGGGGTGGCTGCCGCCGGGGACGCCCGGGAAGAAGCTGTTCGTCAACCTCGGCATCGTCCTGGGAATCGGCGTCGTCTTCGCCGTCGTCAGTAGCGTCGTGCAGTTCGCCGCAGCGGCGGCCGCAGCGGCGGACGACGCGACAGGGGCCGCGGCCTCCCCCGGCTGGGCCGCTGCCGTATCCTTCCTGCTGGCGCTGACGGCCCTCGGGGGCACCGTCTGGGCGATGCAGCGCCTCGCCCGGGAACCGGCGTACGGCCGCATCATGACGACTGTCTCGTATGGTCTCGCGCCCTCGGCGATCTCGGGGCTCGTGGGGATCCTGATCGTTCTGCTGCGCACCCCCGACGCGACCTGGATCGCGGACATCGTTCCGGCGGACCTGACGCTCCTGCTGAACCTCAAGGACTCGAGCGCCGCCCTCGCCTCGCTCGGCTCCTCGCTGGGCCTGTTCAGCATCTGGTCGCTCGCGCTCACGATCCTGGGGCTGGCGACGGTGCTCGGGCGGAAGACCGGCGAGGCCGCGGCGCTGGTCCTCGTGCCGTGGGGGATCTGGGTCCTCGTCAAGCTGGGTTTCGCAGCCGCCTTCTGAGAGTCGACCATGAAGAAGCTCCTGATCGGTCTGGGGATCCTCGCCGTCGTCGTGGTGATCGTGATCGTGTCGATCAGCCGGACCAAGCAGTCCGGCGAGAGCGTCTACACGGCGGACGTCTCCAAGGGCGACGTCATCACGCTGGTCACCGGGACCGGCGTGGTGCAGGCCCGTACCAAGGTCAACATCTCGTCGGAGATCTACGGGCAGATCGTCGAGCTCCCCGTCAAGGAGGGAGAGAACGTCGCCAAGGGCGACCTGCTCGTGCGCATCGATCCCGAGAAGTACCGCAGCGACGTCGACCGCCTGGCCGCGAACGTGCGGATGAGCCGGATCGCCATCGAGCAGCAGGACGTCAACCTGCGCAACCTCGAACGGGAGCGGCAGCGGGCCCACGAGCTGCACGCGGAGGGACTCCTCCCGGACAGCGACCTCGAGAAGGCGGACCTCGCGGTGGAAGGCGCGGCGATCAACCTGAAGTCGCTCCGGGAGTCGGTCACCCTGGCCGACGCCTCCCTGTCCCGGGTGCAGACCGACCTGACGAAGACGAGGATCTTCGCCCCGATGTCGGGCCGGGTAACGCAGGTCAACACCGAGGTCGGCGAGCAGGTCATCGTCGGCACCACGAACATTCCCGGCTCCGTGCTCATGGTGATCTCGGACATGAGCGAGGTCCTGGCCGAGATCAGCGTGGACGAAACGGAGGTCGTCCGCCTGAAGTCCGGGGCAGACGGCGAAGCTCACGGTGGACGCGGTCGAGAGGATGACCTACGAGGGGAAGGTCCACGAGATCCGGAACACCGCGCGGAAGGAGGGGGATGTCAACGTGTTCGGCGTGAAGATCCTCCTGACCGACCCCGACGAGCGCCTCCGCCCGGGGATGACCGCGAAGGCCAAGATCGAGGTCGCGCGGCGGGAGGACGTGGTGCGCATCCCGATCCAGGCCGTGACGGTCCGCGAGCGGAAGAAGCTCGAGGAGGACCGCAAGGCGGCGGGTGACAAGGGCTCCGCTGCGCCGCCCGCAGGATCGGACTCGCCGGGCAAGGAGACAGGACGCGGCCGGGGCCGGCGGTGCGACGCGGGCCGCCGCGCGCGGCGCGAACCCGGGCAAGGCGGACGAGCGCGAGGAGATCGAGGTCGTGTATCTCTTCGAGGGGAGCAAGACCGCCGGGACGGTCCGCGCGCAGCCGGTCACGACCGGCACGAGCGACGACATGTGGGTCGAGATCGTCGCGGGGCTCGCGCCGGGAAAGACGGTCGTCACCGGGCCTTACCGCGTGCTCAAGAAACTCAAGGAGGGCGATCGGGTCCAGCCCCGGGAGGAGAAGCAGCCCGGAGACGCCGCCTCCGAGGACGCGGGCGGCGACAGCGGCGAGCGCGGCCGCGAGGGTGGAGAGTAGGCCGATGGCGAGCCCTCCGCTGATCGAGATCCACGATCTGGCGAAGATCTACGACGTGGGGGCGAGCCCGGTTCGCGCGCTCGACGGCGTCTCGGTCGGCATCGAGAAGGGTGACTACGTCGCGATCATGGGGCCGTCGGGTTCGGGCAAGTCGACGCTGATGAACCTGATCGGCTGCCTCGACACGCCGACGAGCGGCCGCTACGTGCTGAACGGCCGCGAGGTCGAGACGCTCGACGACGGCGCCCTGGCCGAGATCCGCAACAAGGAGATCGGCTTCGTGTTCCAGACGTTCAACCTGCTGTCGCGGACCAGCGCCCTGCAGAACGTCGAGCTGCCGCTGATCTACGCGGGCGTGACGTGGACGGAGCGCCGCCGCCGGGCGGCGGAGGCCCTCTCGTCCGTCGGCCTCGGCGACCGGATGGAGCACAAGCCGAACGAACTCTCCGGGGGACAGCGCCAGCGCGTCGCGATCGCCCGCGCGCTGGTCAACGGCCCGTCGATCCTGCTCGCGGACGAGCCGACAGGGAATCTCGACTCGCGGACCGGCGACGAGATCATGGAGCTCTTCGACGAGCTCAACCGCCGCGGAAACACGATCATCCTCGTCACCCACGAGGAGTACATCGCGAACCGAACCAAGCGGATCATCAAGCTGCGCGACGGCAAGGTCGTGGCCGACTTCCGGACCGACGAAGCCGGCGTGACGACCCATCCGGAGAGCTAGGAGCCGAATCATGCTTTGGCTGGAAAACCTGCGCATGGCCCTGCTCGCGATCTGGGCCAACAAGCTGCGTTCCTTCCTGACGGTGCTCGGCATCGTCATCGGCGTCGCGGTGACGGTCGGCGTGCAGGGGATCCTGCAGGGGATCACCGGGATCGCGATCAACGAGATCCAGGGGCTCGGGGCGAACACGCTCTTCGTGGCCCCTTACCGTCCCCCGGGCAAGGCCGGGGAGAAGCTGGGCCGCGTCGAGCTGACCGCCGAGGATGGCGAGGCGCTGCGCCGGTACTGTCCGGACGTCGACCTGATCTCGCCGGTCATCCAGCGGGGCGGTCGCTTCAAGAAGGGGGACGAGATCGCGGACGCCGTCATCGTCGGCTCGAATGCGTCGTTCCAGGACACGCGGAACATCTTCGTGGACCGCGGGCGCTTCTTCTCCAGCATCGAGGAGCGGACGCGGGCGCGCGTCTGCGTGGTGGGCACGAAGATCGTCGAGGATCTCAAGCTCCCGGGCGAGCCGATCGGCCAGACGATTGCGCTGGGAGGGGCCGATTTCACGATCGTCGGAATCCTGGAGCAGAAGGGGAAGCTGTTCGACTTCAATTTCGACGAGTTGGCGCTGATCCCGCTCTCGACCGCGGCGGCGATCTGGGGGCGGGACACCGAGCGGTCCGTCGTGCTGATCGTGCGGGCGCGCAGCGCGGAGCGCGTCGAGCAGGCGATGGACCAGATCACCGACGTCCTGCGGCGCCGGCACAAGCTGCTGCCGGCGCAGCCGAACGACTTCGAGGTCCAGTCCCAGGCCGGCGTCCTCAAGGCGGTCAAGAAGGTCACCGACGGGATCTCGATGGGGGCCGCGGTGATCGTCGGCTTCGCCCTGCTCGTCGCCACGATCGGCGTGACGAACATCATGCTCGTGTCGGTGACGGAGCGGACGCGCGAGATCGGGATCCGCAAGGCGATCGGGGCGAAGAGCCAGAACATCCTCTCGCAGTTCCTGATCGAAGCGGTCACGCTCTGCGCGCTCGGCGGAGCAGTGGGGATCCTGGCCGGGCTTGGTTTCAGCGTCGTCGGCCAGGCGATCCTGAACCACCTGATCCCCGGCTGGCCGCCGATTTCGATCCCGCTCATGGTCTACGTGCTGGGGGTCTTCGTGCCGGCCTTCTTCGGCGTCCTGGCCGGGCTGTGGCCCGCCTACAAGGCCGCGCGCCTCGACCCGATCGAGTCGCTGCGCTACGAGTGAGCGGCCGGGCCCGGGCGCGCGCCCGCGGCGCCGACCCGGGCCCCCGTCCCTCGCCGGCGGCGGCAGCGGCGCCTCTGCGCGAGGTGCCGGGCGGGCCGCCGGCCCGATGCGATCGCGGTCCGCCGGGCTAAGATGTCGACGTCGTCCCGCGCCGGAATGGCGGAATCGGCAGACGCAGCGGATTCAAAATCCGCCGGGGCTCACGCCCCTTGGGGGTTCGACTCCCCCTTCCGGCACCATCCTCCGGTCCCTCCGTGCACCTGCCGGACCGCCCCCGGATGACCCTCCGCGTCAGCCGGGCGACATTCCGCGTCCACCTCCGTCTCCGCCCGTCCCCGGCGCGATCCGTCCGGGACCAAGCGCCGGGAACCGCTTGCGTTCGACCCGTCCGGGGCACGAAGTTTGCGTAAGGCCGAGTGGGGGACAGGCCGGCGTGGAGTCCTGAGCGATGAAGTGGCTGCGGGGAGGTCCGTACCTTCCGCTCGCGTCCGTCGCGGTCGCGGCGGTGGCGGCTGCATTCCTCTTCCCGGGATCGGAACGCGGCTCGCTGGCCGTCGGCGCGGCCGTCGCGCTCCTCGCGGGGGTCCTGCTGGTGCTCTGGCTCGGCCGCGGCCGGCCGTGGAGCGCGCGCCTGGCGCTGTCGGGCGGGCTGCTGCTGCTCGCGGGCGCGCTGGTGTTCGGGCTGTCCGAGGGGCTGGAGCCCTGGGTCGCGCCGGCGCTCGCTCTGGCCGGCTCGGTCCTGACGGCCTGGGGCCTCGCCCGGGCGCTGCACCTCTGGCAGTCACTCGCCGAGGAGTCCGAATCGATCCGCTCCCGCCTCGCCCGCCGCGAGGGGGACGTCCGCGCCCAGGCCGACCGGATCCGCCGCCTCGACCTCTACGACCAGGCCACCGGCCTGCTCAACCGCAAGGGCTTCACCGCGGCGCTGGAACAGGCCCTGTCGGAGGCCGAGGAGGGGCACGAGCCGGCCACGCTGCTCCTGGTGGAGCTGGCCGAGTCGCTGCCGCTGACCGCTGCCGCCCAGCCCGACCGCTGGAGCCGGCGACTCGGCCACGCGATCAAGCAGGCCGTGCGGGGCTCGGACGCCGTCGGCCGCTGGGACGCGCGCCGGATCGCGATCCTGATGCCGCATTGCCGCGACGCCCGTCCCGCCGTCTCGCGGCTGGTGACCGTGCTCGCGACACAGGCCGGCGTCTCGCGCCGCGACCTCGTGATGGCCGGGATCGCCGTCCCCGAGGACGGGCCGTGGCCGGAAGTCGAGGCGCTGCTTGTCGCCGCGCAGCAGGCGCTCACCGCCGCGCGCGAAGCACCGACCGGGGCCGAGGTCCCGGTCTGGCCGATCGACTGGAGCGCGGGCGCCGCTCCGGCACCGAGCTATTCCCAGGCTCCGGCACCGGCCGGGGCCTGAAGTCAGCACTCCCTCCCTCTCCTTGGGTAAGCACAAGAAACGAGGCCCCCGGGCAAACGCCCGGGGGCCTCGTGGTATCGGGCCGTGTTGCGGGCGGCGGGTCAGCCGTTGAAGGAGTGGCCGCAGCCGCAGGAGGTCTTCGCGTTCGGGTTCTTGACCATGAAGCCGGACCCGGACAGGTCGTCCACGAAGTCCACCGTCGCACCCTGCAGGTACTGCATCGAGGTCGGGTCGACCGTCACGTTGAGGCCGCCGGTCTCGAAGCTCCAGTCTTCCTCCGACGCGTCGTCGAAGCCGAAGCCGTAGCGGAACCCGGAGCAGCCGCCGCCCTCGATGAAGATGCGGAAAGCCTTCCCCTGGAACTCGGGGTTCTCGGACTGGTAGCCGAGCAGCTTCTGGACCGCGGCCGGGGTCAGGACGAGCATCTCGCCGCCGGGCGCCGGGGTGCCCGGCGTCTCGCCGGTGTGGGTCGGGTTGGTCGACATCTGGGACTCCTTGCGGGGCGCGCCGGCGGGCGGCCGACGGTGGGCTTTACGCCCGAGTCGGTGAGTCTAATATCGGCCCCCCGGGCTGTCCAGCTCGGACCCGCGGGCACCCTTTCTGTCGGTATCATGCCCGCCACGGCCGCGGGCCGCGGAGGGGCGGATGGCGTCGGAGCGTCGCGTGGTCGTCACCGGGATGGGGGCTGTCTCGTCCGTCGGCACGGGCCTGCCGGCGATCGAGCAGTCGCTCCGCTCGGGCCGCTCGGGCGTTCAATTCGTGCCGGAGTGGACCACGATCGGTTTCGCCTCCCAGGTCGCAGGGGTGCCGGAGGCCGAACCCGACAGCCCGCTCCTGACCCGGAAAGTCGAGAAGAGCGCCACCAGCATGTCGCGCATGGCGCTCTACGCGACGCACGAGGCGCTGACCGCCGCGGGCCTCGAGCCGGCCGAGCTGCGCGGGGCCCGGGTCGCGGTGATCATCGGCTCCGGGATCGGCTCGGCGATCCGCAACTACAACGCCCTGCGCCTGGTCGAGCTGGAGGGGGAGAAGGCACGCGCGGCCGGCGTCGAGAAGTTCGTCGCCACGCGCCGCGTGAGCCCGTTCACGGTCCCGCAGGTGATGACTTCGACCGCCGCCGCCAACGTCAGCGTCGCGCTCGGCGTGCGCGGGGAAAGCTGGTGCGTCTCGTCGGCCTGCTCGACCGGCTCCCACGCCATCGCGCTGGCCGCGCTGCTGATCCGCGTCGGCCGCTACGAGCGCGTCCTCGCCGGCGCCGCCGACGAACTGGACTGGACGCGCGCGGGCGCGTTCGACGCCATGCACGCCCTCTCGCGCGGCTTCAACGACAGCCCCGAGCGCGCCTCGCGCCCCTTCGACGCCGACCGCGACGGCTTCGTGATCAGCGGCGGCGCCGGGATGCTGCTGCTCGAGGACCTCGACGCGGCGCAGCGGCGCGGCGCGCCGATCCTCGCCGAGCTGCCCGGCTTCGCCGCCAACTCCGACGGCAACGACATGGTCGCGCCGCTCACCGAAGGGGCGATCGAGGTGATGCGCGAAGCGCTGGCTGACGCCGGATTGCGACCGGAGGAGGTCGACTACGTCAACGCCCACGGCACGTCGACGCCGCAGGGCGATCCCTCGGAGGCGACGGCGATGTGGGCCGTGTTCGGCGAGCGGCAGCCGTGGATCTCCTCGACCAAGTCCACCACCGGCCACGCGGTCGGCGCGGCCGGCAGCCTGGAAGCGATCTACACGATCCAGATGCTGCGGGGCGGCTTCCTGGCCCCGTCGATCAACGTCGACCGCGTGGACGAACGCTGCGCGCACCTCCGCCTCGTGCTCGAGCGCGACAACGCGATCGAGTCCCGGGTCGCGCTGTCCAACAGCTTCGGTTTCGGCGGGACGAACGCCTGCCTCGTCCTGCGGCGCTGGGAGGGCTGAGCGATGTCGTCCGCCGCCGGCCTGCGCCCCGTGTCGCGCCTGCGCCGTATCGCCGAGGTCCTCGCGGTCTCCCTCGCCGGCGGCCTGCTGCTGCTGGCGGCGACGCGCTACGAGGCGCTCGGGCCGCTGGTCGCACTCGGCTGGGTCGTGCTGATGCTGCCCGCGGTGATCGACCGCTGGCACGCCCCGGTGCTGGGCTTCCTGCCGGGGCTGCTGCTGTTCATCTGGTTCGCCCTCGCACCGCTCGTGAAGTTCGGCTGGATCGCGCTCGCCTTGCTGCCGGCCGTGATCACGGTCCACTACGTCGTGCAGTCGCTCCTCGCCTGGTCGCTCTACCGCGTCTCGCGGGGACCGCTGTTTCTGATCCTGCCGCTGGCGATGGCGGCCGGCGAGTGGACGCGCACGCTCCTCGGCGTCGGCAACTACAACATGTTCCAGGCCGGGACCTTCCTCTTCGGCTACCCGGTGCTGATCCAGGCCGCCGATCTCGTCGGCTCGTACGGCCTGACCTTCCTTTGGGCGATCCCGGCCGCGCTGCTGGCCGACCTCGCCAAGCGGGCCATCGACGGCCCGCGCCCCGGCGACGCGCGTCGCCTGCGCTGGGGAGCCGTGGCGGCCGTGGCGGCGACGGCCTTCCTGCTGGTCTACGGCGTGGCCCGGATCGGGTCGCGTCCCCGAGAGCGCCGGACCGCAGATCGCGGTGATCCAACCTGCGCTCGAGCACTCGTTCCAGCTCACGCCGCAGGTCCTCGCGGGCACGGTCCAGCAGACGCTCGCCACCGTGCCGCGCGGCGCGGCCGACCTGATCGCCTGGCCCGAGAACTCGGTCCTGGCCAACCTCGACCGCTGGCCGGAATACGAGAAGAGCGTCGCGACGGTGGCCCGGACGCTGGGCACACCGGTGCTCTTCGGGACGCAGAACTTCGGCCCGGACGGCCAGCGGCCGACGAACAGCGCCATGATCATCGATCCCGCCGGAGCGCGCGCCGGACGCTATGACAAGGTCGTGCTCTTTCCGTTCACGGAGCGCCGCGGGTTCCCGTGGATGGAGCGGCAGTTCCCTGCGCTCGGACAGTTGCTGACGAAGGTCACCCTCTCGGCCTGGCGCAGCGCGCCGCACGGCTTCAGCGGCCCGGGAGCGATCCCGCTGACGCTCGAGACGAGTGCGGGCAGCTGGACCTTCTGGACGCCGCTCTGCTACGAGTCGTGCTACCCCGAGCTGGGCCGCGAGGCGCGGCAGCGCGGCGCGACCTTCTTCGTCAACCTCAGCTCGGAGGGGTGGCTCGGCTGGCCCCTCTCGCACAACCAGATGGGGGTCAACATCCTGCGCGCGGTCGAGAACCGGGTCGGGATGGTGCGAGTCGGAAACACCGGCCCGTCGGCCTTCATCGCCCCGGACGGTCGCGTCGAGGAGTACCTGCGCAGCACGAAGACCGGGCGGCTGCGGCTCGAAGAAGGGACGCTGATCCGCGCGGTCACCGTCCCGCAGGGCGACGCGCCGCCGTACACCCGCTGGGGCGGCCTGCTCGACCGCGCCTGGGGCGCGGCCTGGGCCGCGGCGATGGCCTGGTTCCTGGTGCGGCGACGCCTCGGCCGCAGGAGCCGGCCGCGCTGATGCCGTCGCCGCTCGAGCAGGTTCGCCAGTTCACGCGCGCGGCGAAGAGCAACTTCTACTACGCCTTCCTGACGCTGCCGCGCGATCAGCGCGACGGGATCGTCGCCGTCTACGCCTTCTGCCGCGCCGCCGACAACGCGGTCGATGACGCGCCGGACGCGGCGAGCGCGGCCAGCGCGCTGGAGTTCTGGCGCGCGGAGCTCGCGCGCGCCTTCGACGGCCGCGCGACGCACCCGGTCGCGGTGCGGGCCGGCGAGGCGGCGCGCCAGTTCGGCCTCGAGCGGCAGCTCTTCGAGCAGGTGCTCGACGGCGTCGGGTGGGATCTCGAGCCGCGCCGATTTGCGCACTTCGACGAGCTGGCGCGCTACTGCGACCTCGTGGCGGGCGCGGTCGGGCGGCTCTCGGTGCGGGTCTTCGGGCACCGCGAGCCGGAGGCCGACGCGTACGCCCGCCAGCTCGGACTGGCGCTGCAACTCACGAACATCCTGCGTGATCTCGGCGCCGATGCCGCGGCGGGCCGCTTCTACCTGCCGCAGGACGACCTCGCTCGCTTCGGGCTCGACGAGGCCGGGGTGCTGGGTGCGGATCCCCGGCGGCTCGATCTGCTCCGGTTCGAGGCCGGGCGAGCCAGAGCCTGCTTCGAGTCCGCCGGCGCCTTCGGTCGGCGCTGGCCGCGCGATCTCTGCGCGGCCGAGGCGATGGCGGCGATCTACCGCCGGCTCCTGGCGCGGATCGAGCGCGCCGGCTTCCCCGCCGGGCCCCGGCGGGTTGAGCTGCCCCGCCCGCTCAAGGCCTGGATCGCCACCCGGGCCTTCCTGCGCAGCCGGATGGTCCGCGCGTGACAAGCGGTGGTCCTGCGGCGATGCTCCCGATATCTTCCCGGTCGTAGGGGTTCCTCGACGCGGAGCGTTCATGGCGGTCTGTCCCGAATGCGGCGGGCGGGTCTTTCCGGGCCTGCTCGCGAGCCTGAAGCCGGCGGCGACGTACGCGTGCCGCTGGTGCAATGCCGTGCTGCGGTGGTCCGCGGCGGGGCGCATGGTGCGCGATGCGCTGCTCCTCGCGGGGTTGCTCGCGGCGGTGGCCGTGCCGCTCTGGCTCCATCGCGGCGGCACCACTTCGATGTGGCTGGAGGCGATCCTCGTCGGGCTCACCGCGGTCGTCGCGGCGGCTTGGCTGGTCGGCGACGTGATCCCGCTGCACACCGTCCGCCCGCGCACGGTCTTCCCAGCGGGCGATCCGCGCGCACCGCTCCGGAGGCCCGGCAAGTGAGCGAAGTGGTGGTCCGCGGCGCACCGCCGGTCCGCGCCGGAACGATCTACGCGCTGGGCCGCAACTACGCCGAGCACGCGAAGGAGATGGGGGCCCCGGCCGAGCCCGTGGTGTTCCTGATGCCGGCCACTGCGCTGGTCTCGGGCTCGGCGGCGGGTGCGGCGCTCGAGATCGCCTGGCCCGAGGGGAGCGAGGAGGTGCATCACGAGGTCGAGCTGGTGCTCCTGCTCGGTGCGGGCGGCGCGCGCCTGACCCGCGACGAGGCGGAGTCGGCGATCGCCGCGGTCGGCCTCGGGATCGACCTGACGGCGCGCGACCTCCAGGCGCAGGCCAAGGCCAAGGGGCAGCCGTGGGCCCGCAGCAAGGGGTTCCCCGGGGCGGCCCCGGTCAGCGCATTCGTCCCGCGCGGGGCGCTGACCGTCCCGTGGGGGGAGATCGACCTCTCGCTGGCGGTGGAAGGGACGCTCCGGCAGTCGGACTGCGCGGCCTCGATGCTGCTCGACCCGCCGGCGATCGTGGCCCAGCTCTCGCGCTGGTTCCTGCTGCAGCCGGGAGACCTGGTCTTCACCGGGACCCCGGCCGGGGTCGGGCCGATCGCGCCGGGCGAGGAGGCGCTCGCCCGCAGCGCCGCGCTGGGGCTCGAGCTGCGCGTGCGGATGGCCCCGCGCTGACCCCCCTCGGGTGACGCTCCGTCCGGCCTCTGCTACGATCCCCGGCGCTTTGCGGAAGGGTGGCCGAGCGGTTGAAGGCGCCGGTCTCGAAAACCGGTGTGCGGGTAACCGTACCGTGGGTTCGAATCCCACCCCTTCCGCCATCTCCCGTCCGAGGCGGTGACGCCCGGGGAGCGCCGGCTGACGCGCCCATGGCTGCTGCAAGAACCCCGCCGATTTGCGGCTTTCGGCGAGCCTGCCCCCCCGATCCCGCGTACTTTCAAGCGGTCGAGACTCCATGAGAACGATACCGAACAAGCTGTCCCTGGCCGCGGACCGCGCCGCCCCCGCGGGCGCGCCGGTCGGGATCTTCGAGCTGCTCCGCGCCTACAACACGTCGCTGGAGACGATGCGGGTCTGGCTGGACGCCGCCGAGCTGTCGGACGTCGAGCGGATCGGGATCGCCGACGCCTGGCAGGGCGAGATGCGCGAGCTGTTCCGGTCCAATGGCTACTGCTTCTGCTGCAACCGGACGCTGGCCCGCTGCCGCTGCGCCGGCTGATCGGTCTCAGCGGGGCGGCGACCCGGCAGCCGGCCGCTGCCTCCCGAACCCGCTCGCCGGCAGCGTCACGGTGAAGAGCGTTCCCGTCCCGACCCGGCTCAGGAAGGTGATCGTCCCTCCCGCCTCCTCGACCATCCGGCGGCAGATCGCGAGCCCCAGCCCGCTCCCCTCCTCCCGCGTCGTGAAGTGGAAGTCGAAGATCCGGTCGCGGACCTCCTCCGGGATCCCGCTGCCGGTGTCCTCGACTTCCAGCACGACCCGGTCCCCCAGCCCCTTGGCGCGCAGCGCGAGCCGCCCGCCCGACGGCATCGCCTGCAGGCCGTTGAGCGCGAGGTTGAGCAGCACCTGGCGCAGGCGCGCGGTCGAGATCGCGGCCCGGCCGGGATCCGGGTCCCGCTCGACGGAGAGATCGACGTGCTGGTGCCGCGCCTCGACCTTGAGCAGCCGCGCCACCGAGTCGGCGACGTCGGCGACGTCGGCGAAGCCCGCGGCCCGTTCCTCAGGCGCGGTCAGCGCGAGCCACTCCTCGAGGATTTCGTTCAGCCGCACGATCTCTTCGCGCAGGACGCGCAGCGTCTTCTCGGCCGCCGGGTCGGGATCCGCGGTGCGCACGAGTTTGCGCTGCAGGTTGTCGAGGTTGACGCCGATCGCGCCGAGCGGGTTGCGCACCTCGTGCGCGAAGCTCCCGGTGAGCTGCACGATCGCCGCCAGGCGCGAGGCCTCGCGCAGGTTCTTCTCGAGCGCCGCAATCCGCTTGCGGTCCTTGAGCACCAGCATCAGGTGGTGCGAGTGCCGGCGGCCGCGGCCGACGTAGGAGTTGACCTGCAGCTCGTAGGGCTCGCCCCCGGCCGCGGCCAGGGCCACCGGCTTCTCCCGCACCGCGAGCCCGCGGTCGAGCCCCTCGACGATCACGCCGTCGAGCGCGGGGCAGCCGCTGCGAACCGCCAGGAAGCGCTGCTGCAGCTCCTCCCCGACCATCTGCTCGAGGTCGAGGAACTCGCGCGCGAGGCGGTTCGCGATCACCACGCGTCCGTCCTTGTCGAGCACGAGCATCCCCTCCTGCAGCGCGTCGGTCAGCGACGCGACCATCAGGTCGTCGCGCTGGACCGCGTCGGAGAGGGTCTCCAGCTTGCCTTCGATCAGCGACAGGGCGCGCGCGCCGGGACCGCGGGTCGGCGGGAACGGCACGCCCTCCGCGAGGGCTTCGATCCGGCTCGTGAGGCGCACGACCTGCGCGATCGCCAGCACGCCGAAGGCCAGCCCGAAGAGCGCCACCAGCCCGGCCAGGACCGGGCCGGCGAAGCTCGGCTTGGTGTGGACCTCGAAGCGCGGCAGGACCGGCAGCGAGGCGATCATCCCGCCCACGAAGCGCATCCGGACGACGCCGATGATCGCGCCGCGCCCGTTGGGGACGCCCGCCAGCAGCTCCAGCACCTCCTGGCCGTCGTCGCGCGGCGGTCCGGCGGCGCGGCGCACTTTCGGGCTGTCGAGCGCCGCGTCGAGCAGCGCGATCTCCGCCGGGTCGGTGTAGCGCTTGTCGACCTCCATCGGGTCGGACGAGGCCACGATCCGGTGCTCGCGGTCGACGATGACGACCGCCTCGAGCGGCCCGTTGGGCTTTCTCTCGAGGATCGGCGGGGTATCGCGCCCCCAGACGTACTGGCACATCCGCTTCTGCAGCCGGTTGAACTCCGCTGTCCCCTCGCCCACGCCGTCGAGGGAGTCGACCCCCCAGAGGAAGGGGGCCGCCATCTGGCGGGCCTGCTCGCGCAGGGTCCGGGCGTGCCAGCTCTCCAGGTTGCTGCGGTACTGGGCCGCCTCGGCGTCGACGTCGATCTGGGCCTGCCGCTTGACCGACTCGGCGTCGAGCCACGACACGTAGATCACGCCCGCGCTGAGCAGGCCGAGCAGCATGAGCACCAGGGTGAGCGTGACACCGAGGGAAAGTCGCTCGGAGAGCGCCAAGGACCGGCCTCCAGGGAACGGGGCGTGCGAGCGGGCGGCGTCAGACTAGCACGCGGTCGCCGGCCCGCCAGCGCGCCGGGGCCGGGCTAGAGCCCGGCGCGCTCGAGCAGCGCGATGAGCAGGCGCGCCTGGTGGGCCGCGTCGGCGTCCGCGCGATGGACCGTCGGCGCATCCTGCTCGGCGAGGCCGAGCCGCGCGCAGAGCGTCTCCTTGCCGGTCTCCGGCCAGGGGAGGCGCAGCAGCCCCATCGCCAGCGACTTGGTGTCGATCCCCTTGTAGCCGAACGGGTTCGGCAGCCCGGCCCAGGCGTAGTACCAGGCGACGTACATCCAGTCGAAGACCGCGACGTGACCGACGAAGGTCGGTGCGGTGCCGGGTTCGGTGGCGCGCGCCACGAAGTCCGACAGCGCCGCGAGCGCCGCGCGCGGGTCCAGGCCCTCGCGGGCTAGCCGCTCGGGGTCGAGGCCGTGGACCTGGTTGGCGCTCGGATCCTGGCCGGGAAAGACCGGCTTGAGCTCGGCATAGAACGACTCGCCGAGCCGGTAGCGCCCGTCGGCGCCCTTGGCCGCGACGGTCGCGCCGAGGCTGACCAGGTTGTAGAGCCCGGGGACCGGGCCGCTGGCCTCGACGTCGACGGAGAAGTAGGTGCAACCGCTCGGACCGGACTGGTTCATGGTGCGACTCCGGGAAGGGGCCCGGCGCCGGTCGCCGGGTCGGCCTCCGGGTACGGCAGCTCCGTCAGCCGCGCGTGGCAGGCATCGAACAGCAGGGCGTGGAGCGCGCGCTGCGAGAGCCGCTGCGCCCACCAGGCGGGGCGCCGCAGGAGCTCCCGGTCGGCCCGCTCGCCGAGGACGAAGAGCGCGCGCCGCAGCACCGCGTCCCCCAGCGCTGCAGCGCGGTAGGCGAGATCGCCGGCGCGAGAGAGGAACGCCGCCGCCCGGGCATAGCACCGCGCGCCGCGCCCCTCGAGCGCGAAGACCTCGCCGCCGCGCTCGAACGCGACGATCCGCCCCAGCACCTCGCGCTCGGACACGAAGAGCAGGTCGCAGATCGGTCGGTTGTCGCCCTTGGTGCGCCAGCTTCCGCGGGCGGCGCGGCCGACGACGCGATGCACGATCGGTCCCGGCCGCTGCAGGTACAGCAGCAGCTCGCCGGTGCGCGGCGTCGACTCCGTCCGGCGCCACGCCAGGCGCTCGCCGCCGAGGAAGAGCGGGGCCATCGACTGGGTAGCGCGAGAGACCCCGATCGTGCCGCACGAGAGCGACTCCAGGGCCTGCGCCGTCAGGCGCAGGAACTCCTCCCGCACCTCTCCGGGGATCCCCTGCTCCCGCCGCGTCATCGCACCCGATTGTAGGACGGGTCGGGATGCCCGCGGCCAAGCCGTCGGGGATCCTCGAGACGATCGCCGACTCGTCGGACCACAGCCGGCGTCAGCGGGCGACGGCCTGGGCCCGGACCTCGCGGATGATCGTGACCTTGATCCGGCCCGGGAAGTCCATTTCGGACTGGATCCGCTGCGTCAGGTCGTGCGCCAGCAGCGCCACGCCGTCGTCGTTGATCCGTTTGGGTTCCACGATGACGCGGATCTCCCGCCCCGCCTGGAGCGCGTAGCAGCTGTCGACTGCCGGGAACGAGCGCGCCAGCTCCTCGAGCTGCGTCACGCGCCGGATGTAGTCCACGGTGGTCCGGCGCCGGGCCCCGGGGCGCGCGCCGGACAGCGCGTCCGCCGCCGCGACCAGTACCGAGATCGGATCGATCACCTCGCAGTCGTCGTGGTGCGACTCGATGGCGTTGACGACCACTTCCGGCTCGCCGTACTGGCGGGCCAGCTTGCCGCCGATCTCGGGGTGCGTCCCTTCGCGCTCGAAGTCGACCGCCTTGCCGATGTCGTGCAGCAGCGCCGCGCGCTGTGCCAGCTTCTGGTCGAGCCCCAGCTCGGCGGCCATGATCCCGCAGATCCAGGCCGCCTCTTTGACGTGCTCCAGGACATTCTGGCCGTAGCTGGTGCGGTACCGGAGGCGCCCCAGCAGCCCGACGATCTCGGGGTGCACGGAGCGGAAGGAGAACTCGTCGACGGCCTCCTGGCCGGCCTTCTGCATCTCCTGATCCAGCCGCTTCCGGCTCGACGCGACGACCTGGATGATCTTGCGCGGGTGGATCGTCCCGCCTTCGATCAGGCGCTCGAGCGAGCGCTTGGCGACCTCGCGCTTGATCGGGTTGAAGCCCGAGACGAGCACGTGGGTCGGATCGTCGTCCATCACGAGCTGCATCCCCGTGAGCTTCTCGAAGGTGCGGATGTTTCGCCCCTCGGCCCCGATGATCCGGCCCCGCAGCTGCGGGTCCGGGAGCGGCACGGAGTAGACGCTGCGCTCCGCCGAAAAATCGGACGCCAAGCGCTCGATCGCCAGCGCCATGATCTTCTGCGCCTCGAGCTCGGCGTTGCGCTGGGCTTCCTCCTTGATCGCACGGATCTCCGACGCCGCGGCCTGGCGCGCCTCGGCGCGGAACGCCTCGACGATCTGGCGTTTGGCCTCGTCGCGCGACAGTCCCGCGACCTCCTCGAGCCGGAGCAGGGTCTGCTGCTCCAGCTCCGCCTGGCGCTCCCGCTGCCGGGTGAGTTCCTGCCGCTTGCGATCGATCTCGCCTTCCCGCTCGCCCAGCAGCTCGTCGCGCCGGGCCAGGGCCCGGTCGCGGTCGACCAGCCGCCGATGCAGTCGTTCGGCTTCTTCCTCCTGCTCCGTGATCCGAGCGACCCGGCTCCGCTCTTCTTCGGCCCACCGCTCGCGCTTGCCGGCCGCTTCCTGCTCGGCCTGGGCGACGAGACCCCGTACCTGCTCGTCGGCCCGGTTCCGGGCCTGTTCGAGCAGGGCCGACGCCTCGCGCCGCGCGGTGGCGACGATTCCCCGGCCGCCGCGCGCCGCCAGGAGCCAGCCGAGAACGGCACCGAACAGCAGGCCGGAGAGACCCGCGACGGCCAGCCAGACGACCAGCGTGCCGTTCGCGTCCGCGGCCAGGACAAGACCGTGCATCTCGCCTCCAGGAGCCCCGTGGGCTCAGCTGGAAGGCGACGCGTGCGTGCCCCGCGCGCTCAGCTCCCCCGCGACACGGCCCACAGGCCGCGGTCGCGTCCGATTCCGCCTTCCCCGCGATGGCCGCCGGAGGGGCGCGGCAGCATCGCCACGCCGCCGCAGGCGGTGAGCCTGATGGACGGGAAGGTCGGGCGGTCCGGGTGCTGAGCGTCGAGAACGGCGGGTGAACGCGGCCAGCCGGGCGCCGGTGCGTAGGACAGGAACAGCGAGTGGCGCGGCGTCGGGAAGAGCCGGATCCAACCGGTCGAACGGGCGATCCCCGTGATCAGACGCGCGAGGCAGAACCACCTCATGACCAACCGGAACGCCGGCTGGCCCGCTGGCAACTCTCTCGCGCTGAATACTCTGCGAACGTCCGGGGACGGTCGCTTCAGGGACCGCCGGGGCGTCATGCGTGCCTTCCGCGGACGGTCTTCAACCGCCCGTCAAGGCATGCTACCGGCACGCGACGCGACGGTCAACCTTCGCCGGGTCAGTCAGATGACGAGGATGACGAGGACGACGAGGGTCCGGCCGGCGGAACGGATGAGCGCTCGCTCTTGGCTGCGCTCCCCCCGTCCTTCGAGGGGGCCCCCTCTTTCCTGGGAGCGGCCTCCCCTCCGCCGGACTCCTTCCTTGGGCCGGTCTCCCCTCCCCCGGACCCCTTCCCTGGCGCGGTCTCACTTTCGCCGGACCCCTTCTTCGATCCCGGGCCCGCCGTAACCATCCGCGTACCAGCCCCCCCCCTTGAGCAGGAAGGCCGTGCGCGAGAAGAGCTTCTCGAGCGACCCGCCGCACTTCTTGCAGCGCGAGAGCGGCGCGTCCGAGAGCTTCTGGATGATCTCGAACTCGTCGCCGCAGGCTTGGCAGCGGTACTCGTAGATCGGCATCGGTCCTCCGCAACCCCGTCCTTCCGCGCCCGGCGCGGATTCTCTCTCGTCACGAGGTGCCATGAAACGCCCTAGCGCGTCCCCTCTCCCGGTCACCCGCTGCCCCCTTCTGGACAAGAGAGCCGGGATCGCGGTGCCTTCCCCCGAAACCTGCGCCGCGGCGGCGTCGCCTTGCGAACTCACCGCCGCGACCCGGCCTCACGGCGCGAAGCGCGCGCGGGAAGGACGGAAAGGATGGCACGAGAGATGAGCAAGGCGAAGCGGACGTACCAGGGGTCGAGAATCAAGTCGTCCCTGATCCCGCTCGAGCTCGCGCAACTCGTGCAGGTGGGGCTCGGGATCGCCGCGCGGTGTTCCGGCCCGATCGCGCTCGACGGACGGCGTGAGCGCAGGAACCCCGCAATCCTCCCGCCGACGAGTTGCGGATTGTCTGGGGCCTCGGTCGCGGCTGTCTACCCGCACGAACCGCACCGGTGCACCCGCGGCGGGGCGATCCAACTGGTATCCAAGTGCTCATGGGCGGCGTTGACCGAGTCGGAAGAGGCGATGTTCTACAGCGGAAGGCCCCGGCCGAGGTGAGTGCGGCGACGTTCCTCGAGGCGCTCGTGCCCGTGCTGCTGCTGGGCGTCGGGCGACTGGTGGCTAGCGCGGGCGTGGGGGGGTCTGGCCCCGCGGTACCGGCGCGTGATGTGTCGGGGGCTCGGGGTCGAAGAGCGAGACCTCGGCGAGCTCCCATGGCCGTTTTTCGTGACCGTGCTGATCGTGCTGATCGTGCTGCTCTTCGCGCCCGAGGAGGAGGAACCGTGATCCATGACGATCTGCTCTACGTCGAGTGCGAAGCCTGCGGCGGCGAGGGTGTCCCCCTTGGCACACTGGCGGATCTGGAGTGGTTCCGTTGTCGTGCCTGCGGCCTCTTCGCGAGCCTGCGGGTCGCGAGGGGGCGCGGCCAGGTAGCGGCGACTCGAGAGTTCGCAACACCGACGGCCGGGCGACCCCGGGGCCGACTTCTCTCCGGCGGGGGTATTCGCCCGTAGGACGGCGGCTACAGTCCCGCACGCCGGCGGGGAGTCACCGTGAACGTCCCTGGCGGCCGCGGCGGATCGTGCGCCCCGCGGAGCGGGTCGCACCCCGCGTGCTCGAAACGTTCGGGTCGCGACTCGGACTCCAGCGAGACTGCGACGGTTCTCGTAGAGCGGCATCGGCGTGCGCTTCGCGGCCGGCCCCACGGCCGACTGCTCGGTTCCCGCGGGACAGCAAGATCGTCCTCCCCGGTGTCCATCTCGCGAGGTCAGTGACCCGGGCGGGCGGAGTCCCAGACCTCCACCGGCGAAAAGGCGGTGTAGTCGGCGGCGACGAAGACCAGCTCGACCCCGCCGTGAGGCCCGCGCGGGGCCCAGCGGTGGTCGTCGGCGTGGAGGTGGCCGTAGACCGCGCGGGTCACCCCCGCGCCCGCGAGTTCCTCGAGCACGCGGCTCGTCGTCGCGCCCGGGCCGAGCGGCGGGTAGTGCAACAGGGCCAGCAGCATGTCGCGCGGCTGCGCGAGGGCGCGCGCCGCGGCCAGCGAGAGGCCGAGGCGGACCAGCTCGCGGTGGAAGATCGCCGGGTCCTTCTCCGGGTCGCTCCAGGGCATCTCGGGGAGGTTCCAGCCGCGGGCCCCGCACAGCACGACCCCCTCCCGGAGCCGCAGCGCGTCCTTGTCGAGCGCCGCCAGCGTCGGTGGGAGGGCCGCCCGCAGCTTCCCGATCGACGGCCACCAGGAGTCGTGGTTGCCCTTCAGCAGGACCTTCAGCCGCCCCCGCCGCGCGGCGAGGAAGCCCAGGTCGGGCGCCGCCTCGTCGAGCGTGTGGGCCCAGGAGATGTCACCCGGGACCAGGACGACGTCGTCCGCTCCTACGACCGCGTCCCAGGCCTCGGCGATCCGCCGCGGGTGGTCGACCCAGAGCGGGCCGAAGATGTCCATCGGCTTGGGACGGCCGAACGAAAGGTGCGGATCGCCCAGCGCGAAGATCTTCACGCCTTCGCAGCCGCCCCCGACCCGGGGCCAAGGCCGAGCACGTTCTTCACGACGTGCGTCGCGAACTTCGGGTTCTCGAGCAGGCGCCGGATCGAGTAGCCGAACCAGCCGTTCCCGTACGGCACGTAGACCCGCATCTTGTAGCCCTGCCCGACGATGATCCGCCGCAGCTCGGGATCGACGCCGAGCAGCATCTGGAACTCGAATCGGTCGCGCGGCAGTGCCAGCGACCGGGCGATCGCCTGACCCCGGAAGGCGAGCCACTCGTCGTGGGTCGCCACGGCGGTGTAGCCCTTCCCTTTCATCAGGATCTCCATCGCCGCCACGAACCCCTCCCGCACGGCGTCGAACTGCTGGTACGCGAGGGTGCGCGGCTCGACGTAGATCCCCTTGCACAGCCGGACCGACGCCCCGGCCGTCCGCCAGCCGCGCGGCGTCGTCGAGGGTCCGGCGCAGGTAGGCCTGGAGCACGACGCCGACGTTGTCGAAGCCGGCCTCGCGCAGCCGGAAATAGAGGTCGAGCGTCGCCTGGGTGTAGGGGCTGTCCTCCATGTCGAGGCGCACGAACAGGCCGTGCCGCTTCGCGCGCTCGAGAACCGCGCTGATCGAGCGGAACGCCAGGTCGGGGGCGATCGCCAGCCCCATCGCGGTCGGCTTGATCGATACGTTGGCGTCGAGCCGGTCGGCGACGATCCGGTCGATCGTCTTGCCGTACTGGTCGACGAAGAACTGGACCTCGCCCTCGTTCTCGACCCACTCCCCGAGCACGTCGACGGTCGCGCAGACTCGTTCGGCGTTCAGCTCGCGGATCGTCCGTGCGGCGTCATCGAGCGTGTCGCCCGCGATGTAGGTCCGGGCGAAGCGCCAGACCAGGGGCCTGGGCGTCATCAGGAGGATCTTCAGCAGCGCACGCTTGCTCTTCGTCATCCGTCTCGACTCCGGACGCCATTATCGCGGAAGGGCTGCCGGCCGGCCCAGCATCCGCGCCAGCGCCTTCACCATCGCCTCGATCCCGGCCGCGGCGTCGGCCGGGCGATCCGTCCCGAGGAACCCGGGGGCCCAGGCCAGCTTCCGCGCCTCGTCCACCCCGGCCGTCCGGGGCGGTGTCGCAAAGGCATCGAACGTCGCCTCCGGCTCGATCCGGGCGAGCACCTCGATCCCGAGTCCGATCGCGCCGAGCGGCGCTCCGCGCGCGCGGAGCGCGACCAGCGGGCGCCGGACCGCCTCGTGCAGTTCGGCTCGCTCGCCTGGCACCAAGGCGCCGTGCATCAGGCACTTGACGACCCCGGCACCCCCCGGGACGACGAGCGCCGAAAGGCCGAGCGCTCCGCTTTCGTCGAAGGCGAGCAGCGGGCCGCGCGCGATCCGCGCGCTCTCGACATCGAGCCGGCGCGGGGCGGCCGACTCGTCGCGCATCCCGGCGATGTGGTCCATGACCTCCTGGAGCGGGCCGGCCGGCGCGAGGTACGCCACGCGCACGCCGTGACGGTCCAGCGCCAGCGCCGCGAACGCGACCTCGAACGGATCGGTACCGTCGTGGGCTCCGCAGCCGGCGAGGAGGATGCCGACGCGCAACACGGGATCGCGGTCCTCGCGGAAGGGGAAGGGGGAGGCTGGCATCGTCGCCGCCGCGCCCCCCGCCTGTCAACAGCGACGGACGGAGAACTGGGGCATCGATCTATACTGACCCGGCACGCCCCCTGGAGCGCGCCCCCTTGAGAATCGTCATCCTGTCCCGCTCCCGGCACCTCTACAGCACGGCACGGCTGACCCTGGTCTGCCGTGCCCGTGGCCACGAGGTGCGGGTCGTCGACCCGTTGCGCTGCGCGATGCTGGTAGACGGCCGACGCTCGGCGCTGCTCCACCGCGGCGAGCCGCTCGGGCCGGTCGACGCCGTCCTCCCCCGGATCGGCCGTTCGTGGTCGTTCGCGGGCCTCGCCGTGCTGCGCCAGCTCGAATCGCTGGGGGTCCCCGGCCTCAATTCCGCGAGCGGGATCGCAATCGCCCGCGACAAGCTCTCGACGCTGCAGTGCCTGGCCCGGCACGGGGTGCCCGCCGTCGCGACGGCGTTCGCCCGGGACGCGCGGGACGTGCGGGGCGGGATCGAGGTCCTCGGCGGGGCGCCGGTCGTGGTCAAGCTCAGCGACGGCAGCCAGGGGATGGGGGTGATGCTGGCCGAGAGCGCGGCGGGGGCGGAGTCGATCGTCGGCGCGTTCCACGTCTTCAACCAGCACATCCTCGTGCAGCCGTTCCTGCGCGGCGACGGCGACCTCCGGCTGATCGTCGCCGGCGGCCGGGTCGTGGCCGCGATGCGGCGGCGCGCGGCCGCCGGCGAGTTCCGTAACAACCTGCACCGTGGCGGCGTGGCGGTCGTGCACCACGCCGAGCCCGAGGAGCGGCGCATCGCGATCGAGGCGGTGCGCGCCGTGGGGCTGCGCGCGGCGGGGGTCGACCTGATGGAGTCGCCGAAGGGGCCGCTGGTGCTCGAGGTGAACGCCTCGCCCGGCCTGCAGGGGATCGAGAGCGCCTCCGGCCGCAACGTCGCCGCGGCCCTGGTGGCGTGCCTCGAGGCGCGCTACTCCGCAGCCAGCTCGGCCAGCTCGGGGAGGAGCCGCCGGCGCGCCTCGTCGGGCGGACACCCGAGCACGATCCCCGACGCGTTGCGGTGACCTCCGCCGCCGTGGCGGCGGGCGACCCGGTTGACGTCCAAGAGCCCCTTGCTGCGGAGGCTGACCTTGGTGCGTCCGTCGGCCTGCTCACGGAACAGCACCGCGACGCGGCTCGGTTCCAGCCGGAGTGCCTCGTTGATGATCTCCGAGGTGTCCTCGTCCTCGGCGCCCAGCTCGACGATCAGGGCCCGCGGCACGCTCAGCGCCACCAGCCGGCCCCCCTCGAGCAGCTCGGCGGCCCCGAGCGTGCGCCCCATCAGTTTCAGGAACGGCCCGCTGACGCACTCCTCCATCCGCGCGAACATCGCCGCCGGCGACACGCCGGCCCGGACCAGCTCGGCCGCCATCGCGAACGCCTCGGCGCTGGTGCTGCCGAACCGGAAGCGCCCGGTATCGCCGACCAGGCCGGCGTAGAGCGCGCGGGCCGCGGCCGGTGACGGCGGCACGCCGGCGGCGCGCGCCAGGTCGAGGACGACCTCCGCCGTGGAGCTCACCCCGATGCGCACCACGAGCAGCGACCAGAACGGGTCGGGATCGGGATGGTGATCGATGCTCACCGTGCGCGCGGTCGAGGCCCGGACGCCCGGCTCGAGCGCACCGAGCCGCGCCGGATCCGAGTTGTCGAGCATGACGATCGCGTCCGCGCCGGCCAGCAGCGGGTCGTGTTCCGCGGGCTCGTAGGTCGCGATCTCCCCCGCCTCGTCGAGGAAAGTGAGCGCGGCCGGGGTCCGGTCGGCGTTGACGATGCGGACCTCCGCGCCCAGCGCGCGGAGCAGCGCAGCCAGCGCCAGCTCGCTGCCGATGCCGTCGGCGTCCGGCTGTACGTGGGTCGTCAGCACGAATCGCCGGCCCGGGCCGGCCAGCTCCAGGAACGCGCGCTCGTCAGCGGCCGCCACGCGGCCCCCCGCCCAGCTCGCCCGACAGGTAGCGGGCGGCCGTGGCGACGTAGTGGTCCTTGTTGCGCCGCACGCGTTCCAGCAGCGCATCGTCCAGCTCTCCGACGATCTTCCCCGGCACGCCGGCGACCAGCGCGCGGGGCGGGACGACGAACCGCTCCTTGATCACCGCTCCGGCGGCGACCAGTGCGCCCGCGCCGATCCGCGCCCCCGAGAGGACGACGGCTCCCATCCCGACCAGCGCCCCGTCTTCGACGACGCAGCCGTGGATCACGGCGCGGTGCCCGATCGTGACGTCGGCGCCGACGATCGTCGGCAGGCCGAGATCGACGTGGACCACGGTCAGGTCCTGCACGTTCGTGCGTGGACCGATCGTGATCGGCTCGATGTCGCCCCGCAGCACGCAGCCGTACCAGACGCTGGCCTGGTCGCCGAGCGTGACGTCGCCGACCAGCACGGCGCCGGGGGCGACGAAGGCGGTCGGAGCGATGGTCAGACGTGTGGCGTGGAGCACGGGGTGACTCCGCGGAAGGGGGGGGAATCTACGAACCGGCGGGGCCGCCGTCAAGCCGCTCGACCGGGACGAAGGGCCAGGGCGGCGCCGGGCGGGGCACCGCCCGCCGTGAGAAAGCCCGCGCCCGGAGGCGGATGGTCCCCGGCACGTGCTCGTGCCGGCCCTCGATCTCCACCACCGCTCCACTGGTCTCGTCAATCCAGATCGAGACGTCTCCGACCATTCCGAAGGCCGTTGCGCCGTCGCGCCCCGGCGCCGCCGGCCAGTTCGAGGCGCTGCAGGAGCAGTTCCGCCTCGATCGACCGGCCGCTGTCGAGATCGCGCAGCTTCAGCTTCTCGACCCGCCGCTCCCGCCGCTCGACCCGCACCGCGGCGGCCCCCTCGCGGGACAGCAGCAGGGCGCGGCGCGTCGGGTCGGCCGCCAGGCAGTCGAGCCGCAGGAGCAGGGTGTACGGATCGACGGTGCCGCAGACGGCGGGAGCGCCGGCGGGGATCGCGACGACGGCCGGCTTGCTCGGCTTGCCCCAGGCCCCGGCCGCGGGGAGCGCGTCACCGGGGGGGAGGTTGAAGCGCCAGGCGGACAGCCAGCCGTCCTCGACCTGCATCGCGCGGGCACGCTTGCCGTACTGGACCTCGGTCCAGCGCGAGGTCGCAGGCGGCGTCCCGCGGGAGAGCGCGTCGACCTGGTGGCGTCCGTTCCGCGCTCCGAAGATCGTCACCGTCGTCGTCACCCGTAGCAGCGAGTCGGCGGCGGCCTCGGTCGCCGGCCAGCGCTCGAGCCGCGAGCGCGCCGCGGCGACGAGGAAACGCTCGCCGCCCAGTTCGAGCGCCGTCCAGCCGGCGAGCGAGCGCAGCGGCTCGGGCCGAGGGGTGCCTCCCAGGCCGTCTAACATGAATAGACCGCCAAGTAAGACACACCCGAAGGCCAGGCTGCGTGAGTGCTTATTCAATGACGCTCCCTGTTCTCCGTGCGCTATCATCCCCCGGCGCGACGGGCCCTGCCGCCTGTCGCCGCCCCGGCTCCCACCTTCGGAGCGTCCGTGCGACGCTCCGGATCGTCCGGTGCCGGCCGGCGTCCGCACCCGAGGAGAGGTCGCTCATGGCGTTGTCGGATCGGCAGTACTTTACCCTTCGCCGGCTGCAGAGCCTCTCCGGTGTCGTGCCGGTCGGCGTCTTCCTGCTGGAGCACTGGCTCACCAACTCGTTCGCGCTCGGCGGGGCTGCCGCCTACAACGAGAAGGTCGACTTCCTGCGCTCGCTCCCATACCTGTTCCTGCTCGAGACCTTCGGCATCTTCCTGCCGATCGCATTCCACGCCGTGATCGGCGTCTGGATCTTCTGGGAGGCGAAGTTCAACAACCGCGCGCTCCCGCTGCGGCAGAATGCGCTCTTCACGCTGCAGCGGGTGTCGGGCGTCCTCCTGCTGCTCTTCATCCCGTACCACGTGATCACGACCCGCTTCGCCGAGTGGTTCGGCCAGGGCACCCACGACCTCTACGCCCTGATGCACGACAAGCTGCAGAGCCCGCTCACCGTCGCGATCTACGTCCTGGGCGTGCTGGCGGCGTCGTTCCACTTCGGAAACGGTCTCTGGGGGTTTGCGATCCACTGGGGTCTCCTGACCTCGAAGGCGGCCCAGCGGCGCTGGTCCTGGGCGGCGCTGCTCGTCGCGCTGGCCTTCGCGATCACGGGCCTGAACTCGCTGCTCGCGTTCGGCCCGCTCGGCGGGCTCTCGCCGCTCCGGTTGCAGCCGGCCAAGGCCGCGTCGGGCCCGCCGCCGGAGGCCCCCTTCGCCGAAGGAGCCACGCGATGAGCGCCCAGCCCCGCTTCCTCGTGATCGGCGGCGGTCTCGCCGGCCTGATGGCGACGATCAAGCTCGCCGAGCGCGGCCAGCAGGTCGCCCTGTTCTCGGTCGTCCCGGTCAAGCGGTCCCATTCGGCCTGCGCTCAGGGCGGGATCAACGCCGCCGTCAACATCAAGGGCGAGAACGACTCGCCCGAGATCCACTTCTACGACACGGTCAAGGGGGGCGACTTCCTGGCGCACCAGCCGCCCGTGCGCTCGATGACCCACGAGGCGCCGAAGATCATCTACCTGCTCGACCGGATGGGCGTGCCGTTCTCGCGCACCGCGGAGGGGGACCTCGACTTCCGGCGTTTCGGCGGCACGCTGCACCACCGGACGGCCTTCGCCGGGGCTTCGACCGGCCAGCAGCTGCTCTACGCGCTCGACGAGCAGGTGCGGCGCCACGAGGTCGAGGGCCTGGTGCAGAAGTACGAGGGCTGGGAGTTCCTCGGACCGGTGCTCGCCGCGCCCGGCGGGCCGTGCCGCGGAATCGTCGCGCTCGACCTGCGGACGATGAAGATCGAGGCCTTTCCCGCTGACGCGGTGATCCTCGCCACGGGCGGCCTCGGCGTGGTCTACGGCCGCAGCACCAACTCCGTGATCTGCACCGGCTCCGCCGCGGCGGCGGCCTACCTCGAGGGCGCACGGTTCGGCAACCCGGAGATGGTCCAGATCCACCCGACCGCGATCCCCGGCGAGGACAAGATGCGGCTCATGTCCGAGTCGGCGCGCGGTGAGGGGGGCCGGGTCTGGGTCCCGCGGAAGAAGGGCGACGTGCGCGACCCGAAGGAGATCCCGGAGTCCGAGCGCTGGTACTTCCTCGAGGAGCGGTACCCGAAGTTCGGGAACCTCGTTCCGCGCGACATCGGCTCGCGCGAGATCTACCAGGTCTGCGTCGACCTGGGCCTGGGGGTCGGCGGCGAGAACGAGGTCTACCTCGATCTGACGCACAAGAGCCGCGAGTTCCTCGACCGGCGGCTGGGCGCGATCCTCGAGATCTACGAGCAGTTCGTCGGCGACGACCCGCGCACGGTCCCGATGCGGATCTTCCCCGCGATCCACTACTCGATGGGCGGCCTGTGGGTCGACTTCGAGAAGACGCCCGACGGGTACTACGACCACGCCTCGCCGCGGAACCACATGACCAACCTCCCCGGCCTCTACGCCGCCGGCGAGTGCGAATACCAGTACCACGGCGCCAACCGGCTGGGGGCGAACGCGCTCCTGTCGTGCATCTACGCCGGCATGGTCTCCGGCCCGGCCGCGTCGATCTATGCCGCCCAGGGCGCCGAGCGCCGGGCCGCGGAACTCCCCTCGGGACTCTTCGACGAGGCCGCGCGGAAGTGGCACGACCGGTTCGAGCGGATCCGCCGGATGCAGGGCAGGGAGAACGCCCGCCGGATCCACCGCGAGCTGGGCGACGTGATGGTCGAGAACGTCACGATCGTGCGAACCAATGCGAACCTCGACCGGACGGACGCGGCGATCACCGCGTTCATGGACCGCTGGAAGGAGATCGGGGTCACCGATTCCGGCGACTGGTCCAACCAGGAGCTGCCCTTCGTGAACCAGCTCGAGAACATGCTGGAACTCGCGCGCCTCATCACCCGCGGCGCCCGGCTGCGGGACGAGTCGCGCGGGGCGCACTACAAGCCCGAGTTCCCGGCCCGCGACGACGAGCACTGGCTCAAGTCGACGATCGCGACCCACACCCCGAAGGGGCCCGAGTTCAGCTTCGAGGCGATCGACACCTCGCTGCTCGAGCCGGTGGCCCGCAAGTACGACTGACGGTCGGGAAGGAACAGCGCATGCGCCGCGAGATCGTGCTTCGCATCCGGAGACAGGAACGGCCGGGCGCGCCCGCCTCCTGGCAGGAGTTCCGGCTCCCCTACAAGAAGCGACTGAACCTGATCGCCTGCCTGCAGGAAATCGCGCGCCAGCCGGTCGACGCCGCGGGACGCGCGGTGACGCCGATCGCCTACGAGTCGGCCTGCCTCGAGGAGGTCTGCGGGTCGTGCTCGATGCGGGTCAACGGCGTGCCGATGCAGGCCTGCTCGACCCTGGTCGACAACCTTCCGGAGGGCACGATCACGATCGAGCCGCTCTCGAAGTTCCCGCTCGTGCGCGACCTGATCGTCGACCGGACGCCGATGTTCGACGGGCTCGAGCGGGTGAAGGGCTGGATCCCGATCGAGGGAACCTACGACCTCGGTCCCGCCCCGAGGCGGGCCCCGGCCGAACAGGCGGAGGCCTACGAGTACAGTCGCTGCATGACCTGCGGCTGCTGCATGGAAGCCTGCCCGAACTTCACCGGGCACGATCCCGGGCAGTTCATCGGCCCCGCCCCGCTCGGGCAGGCGTATTATTTCCTGCTCAATCCGACCGGCCGGATGGAGGAAGGCGAGCGCCTCGGGGCGCTGATGGGGCGGGGGGGGATCACGGCGTGCGGCAACTCGCAGAACTGCGCGGCCGTCTGCCCGAAGGAGATCCCCCTGACCGACGCCATCGGCCGCCTCAACCGCCAGGTCAACCGTCGCTGGCTGGGCCAGCTGTTCGGCGGTTGACCGGCCCGGCCGGCGACGCTCGACCCTGCGAGGTGTGATGACCGAAGCTTCCGATCCCGCGCGACCCGCCCTGCCCCCGGCGCAGGAGATCCCGATCGCCTTCCCGGGCGACCGGCTCGATCCGGACGCGGTGCGCATCGTCGAGCGCCTGGCGGACGCCGGCTTCGAAGCCTACCTCGTCGGCGGCTGCGTGCGCGACCTGCTCTTCGGCCTGCGGCCGAAGGACTTCGACATCGCGACCTCGGCGCACCCGAACGAGGTTCGGCGCCTGTTCCGGAACTGCCGGATCATCGGCCGGCGCTTCCGCCTGGCGCACCTGCACTTCAGGGACAAGATCATCGAGGTCGCCACCTTCCGCGCCGGCGCGAGCGAGCCGGTCGAAGTCGACGGCGACCGGCTGATCCGCGAGGACAACGTCTTCGGCAGCGCGGCCGAGGACGCCTGGCGGCGCGATTTCACCTGGAACGCGCTCTTCTACGACGTCCGGCGCCAGGTCATCCTCGACTTCGTCGGCGGCGTGGCCGACGTCGAGCGCCGCGTGCTGCGCACGATCGGCGACCCGGACGTCCGGATGGCGGAAGACCCGATCCGCATCCTGCGCGCGATCCGCTTCGCGGCGCGGATGGGCTGCACGCTCGAGGAGGATACCTGGCGGGCGATGGTCGCGCGGCGCGAGGAGATCCTCCGCGCCGCGGCGCCGCGGATCCTCGAGGACCTGCTGCGGATGTTCCGCGGCGGAGCGATTGCGCCCGCGTTCGAGTTCCTGCGCGAGAGCGGCGTGCTGGCGGTGGTCTTGCCCGAGTTGCACGGCTATCTCGAGCGCGCCCTCGCCGAGGGACGGTTCGAGGACCTCGAGGCGCTGCGCGCCGCGCTGCGGCAGACCGACCACATGACGCACGCGGGCCGCGCGCTCGGTACCCCGGTCCAGCTTTCGGTCCTGCTCGTCGGCCCGGTCCTGGAGGCGGTCGCGGCAGCGCGGGCCCGCGGCGCGCGCGGGGTCGCCGCCGACCCGGCGCCGGTCGTGGTCGAGGTGCTGCGCGGGCTCTCCCAGCGGATTGCCCTGAGCCGAAAGGACGCCGAGCGGGTGCGACAGGTCCTGCTGACGCTCGACCGGCTGGTTACGCTCCCGGATCGCCGGCGGCCGCCGACCGGCGCCCTGGTGCGGCGCCACTACTTCCCGGAGACGCTCGACCTGTTCGAGATTCACGCGCGCGCGACGGGCGACGCGCTGGAGGACGTCGCGGCCTGGCGACGCCGGCTCGCCGAGGCCTTCCCGGCAGGCAGTGCCCCTGCTCCCGCACCCCGCGAGGGGGGGCGCGCCGCCGGACGGGCGCGCAGCGGCGGACGCGGAGGTCGCCGCCGCGGCGGCCGGCGCCGCGGCTGACGGGGCCGCACCCCGCTACCAGGACAGGCCGAGCTCGATCAGTGTCGCCGCCGCGGCGCCCGTTCCGCCCTTGCCCCAGTACGGGTGGTCGGTGTTCGCGAACGCCGGGCCGGCGATATCGAGGTGCACCCAGGGCTGGGTCCGGTCGACGAACTCGCGCAGGAACAGTCCCGCGGTGAGGGCACCACCCCAGCGCCCGCCGGTGTTCTTGAGGTCCGCAACGTCGCTCTTGAGCTGGTCGATGTACTCGTCGTACAGCGGCAACGGCCACATCTTCTCGCCGGCCGCACGAGCGGCCGCGAGGACCCGATCGATCAGCGCCTGGTCGTTGCCCATCACTCCCGACGCCATCGGCCCCAGCGCGACCACGCAGGCCCCAGTCAAGGTCGCGACGTCGACGATCGCGTCGGGCTTGATCTGAGTCCTGACGTAGTCGAGCACGTCGGCGAGCACCAGCCGCCCCTCGGCGTCGGTGTTGTTGACCTCGATCGTCTTGCCGCGGCGCGTGGTCAGCACGTCGCCCGGCCGGTAAGCGCGGCCGGAGACCATGTTTTCCACCAGGCCCATCACACCGTGCACCTCGACCGGGGCGCCCAGCCGCGCCAGTGCCACGACGGCGGCCAGCACGGCCGCCGCACCCGACATGTCGGACTTCATGTCGAGCATCCCGTCGGCCGTCTTGAGGTCGTATCCGCCGGAGTCGAACGTCACCCCCTTGCCCACCAGCGCAAGCTTGGCCTTGGCGCGCCGCGGCTTGTAGACGAGGTGGACCAGGCGCGACGGTTGCTCGCTCCCCTGCGCGACCGCGAGCAGGGCCCCCATCCGCTCGCGCTTGAGCTCCCGCGGGCCGAGCACGGCGACCCGCAGCCGGGCCCGCCGCGCCACCCGCAGCGCCTCGCGCGCGAAGACCGCCGGCGTGAGCGCCGCCGCGGGCGCGTTGACCAGGTCGCGCGCCAGCTCCGCCGCGGCCGCGATCGCCTCCGCAGTCGGGAGCACCGCGCGCGCGACCGCCGCCGCCGGACCCGCCGCGAGCAGGAAGCGCTCGACCGGCGCCGCCTTTCGCGCCGGATCGGTGAGGTAGCGCTCGAAGCGGTAGGTCCCGACCAGCGCACCTTCCATGATCGCCCGGGCGACCTCGCGCGGGCCGAGCAGCCCGGCCGGCGCCTGCGGCAGCGCGAGTGCGACCCGGCGGGCGCGCAGCGCCTGCGCCCGTCGCGCCGCGGCCGCCGCGGCGAGGCGAGTGCGCTCGGGGCCGATTTCCTCGCGCTTGCCCAGCCCGACGGCGAGCAGCACCTGCGCGGTGCCGGGCCGGGGCGGCAGCGGAACCTCGAGGATCTCGCCCTTGGCGCCCTTGAAGCGCTTGCGCTCGGCTTCGGTCCGGACCGCGCCGGCCAGGCCGCGCGCCACGGAGGCGGCCGGCGCGTCCCCCTCGAAAATGAACAACACGTGGGCGTCGGCCGCGATCTCGAACAGATCGCGCCCGCTGACTTCCATTCGGGCCTTCATCTGAACTGCTCCCCGGGATCGGTCGCCCGATCCCCCGTGCGTTGCCGAGGCCGGACGGGTCCCGCTACCCGCGCGCCAGCCGAGCCAGGACGGCCTCGAGCACCTGCGGCGCCGAAAGCCCCGCATGCTCGAGCAACCGCCCCCGGCTGCCGTGCGTCAGGAACCGGTCCGGCAGTCCGAAATGAGCGAGCCGCGCGGAGAGATCGAGCCCCTCCTCGACGCTCGCCTCGTGCACCGCGCTTCCGAAGCCGCCGCAGAGGGTCCCCTCCTCCAGCGTGGCCACCAGCCGGGCCTTCGCCGCGATCGTGCGCAGCATCGCGGAGTCGAGCGGCTTGACGAAGCGCGCGTTGACGACGGCCACGCCGTATCCCTTGGCGGCGAGGCCGTCGGCCACTTTCCGTGCGGTGCCGACCATCGATCCGACGGCCAGCAGCACCACGTCCCAACCGTCCTCCCGCAGCAGCTCCCAGGACCCGATCGGCAGCACGCGCGGCTCGCGCGTGCGGGGGGTCGGAGAGCTGTCGCGCGGGTAACGGATCGCGAACGGCCCGCCCGCGTGCGCGTGCGCGGTCTCGAGCAGGTCGGCCAGCTCGTCGGCGTCCTTCGGCGCGCTGACGACCATCCCCGGCACCATGCGCATGTAGGCGATGTCCAGCACACCGTGGTGGGTCGGGCCGTCGGCGCCGACGAGCCCGCCGCGGTCGATCGCGAAGACGACCGGCAGGTGCTGCAGCGCGACGTCGTGCACCACGTGATCGAAGGCCCGCTGCAGGAAGGTCGAGTAGATCGCGCAGACGGGCCGCATGCCCTGCGTGGCCAGTCCCGCGGCGAAGGTCACGCCGTGCCCCTCGGCGATTCCGACGTCGAAGGTGCGGTCCGGAAACTGCTGCGCGAAGGCGTCGAGCCCGGTCCCCGGGGCCATCGCGGCTGTCAGCGCCACGACGTCCGTGTGGCGCCGGGCGAGGTCGATCAGCGCGTCCGAGAAGGCCCTCGTGTAGGCCGGACCGGGGGCCGGAGGCGCCGGTGCCGCAATCGTCCTGCCGGTCGTCGGATCGAAGGGGGTCACGCCGTGCCAGGTCAGCGGATCGGCCTCGGCCAGCTTGAACCCCTTCCCCTTGTGGGTCATCACGTGCAGCAGGACGGGGCCCTTCTGCAGGTCCCGGATCCGCTCGAGCGTCGGCACCAGCTCGTCGAGGTCGTGGCCGTCGATCGGCCCGAGGTACTGGAACCCCAGCGCCTGGAAGAACGCCCCCGGAACCAGCGCGCTCTTCACGCCCAGCTCGAGCCGCTGCGCCAGCTCGCGCACCGGACCGCCGACGCGCGGCAGCCGCGCCAGCACGGTGTAGATCTCCTCCTTCATCTTCCGGTAGTAGGGGTGGGTCGTGAGCGAGGTCAGGTAGTGCGCCACAGCCCCCACGTTCGGCGAGATCGACATCGCGTTGTCGTTGAGAACGACCAGCAGATCCTTCCCGAGCGCGCCCGCGTTGTTGAGCGCCTCGAAGGCGAGGCCTCCGGTCATCGCACCGTCGCCGACGACCGCGATCACCTTGCGCTGCTCGTGCTTCAGCTCGCGGGCGACCGCCATCCCGAGCGCGGCCGAGGCGGCGGTCGAGGCGTGGCCGGCACCGAAGCTGTCGTAGGGGCTCTCGTCGCGCTTGAGGAAGCCCGAAAGGCCGTCGTCCTGGCGGATCGTCGGCAGCCGGTCGCGCCGCCCCGTGAGGATCTTGTGGACGTAGCCCTGGTGGCCGACGTCCCAGACCAGGAGGTCGTGCGGCGTGTTGAAGACGTAGTGCAGCGCCAGCGTCAGCTCGACCGTGCCGAGCGACGACGCGAAGTGCCCGCCCTTGGTCGCGGCCACATCGACCAGGAACTCGCGGATCTGTTCGGCCAGGTCGCGCAGGTCATCGAGCGACAGCGCGCGCAGGTCGGAAGGATCATCGATCGAGGACAAACGGACGTGCGGGCCGGCGCCGTCCCGCGAGACCGCACGACCCTTGCCCCGGCTGTCGTCGAGCACGTGCTCCATTACTTGCTGGCCCACTTGCGGATCTTCATGGGCCGGACGCCGCCGATCTCCAGCAGCTTCTCTTTGGGGAGGACCGCCTCGTCGCGCGACGCGACGACGAAGGTGGCCACGTCGGAGAGGAAGATCGCCTCCTCCGGACACGCCTCCTCGCACATCCCGCAGTAGATGCAGCGCAGCATGTTGAGGTCGAACCGCGCGGGGTATTTCTCGACGTTGCTGCCCGGGTACTCGGCGGCGACGATCTTGATCGCCTCCGGCGGACAGACGAACTCGCAGAGCTGGCAGGCCACGCACTTGATCCGGCCGCTCTCGTCGCGGACCAGCGCCGGAACGCCGCGGTAGCCCGGCGGGATCGGCGTCGGCGCCTCCGGGTACTGGCTGGTGACCCGCTCCCGGGGAAGCGTGTTGCCCAGCGTCGTGGCGAGGCCCGCGGCGATCTGCGGCAGGTAGGTCTGCTGCAGGAGCGAGAGCTTCTTCCGTTCGACCCTCACGCGGCCCTCCGGCGCTCGACGCGCCAAATCGTGCTTTGACGCGGAGTTATCGGATTCTAGGTGGGGGGTCCCGCGGCGTCAATCAGCGGTCCCCGGTCGGCGAACCGCTTTCGGCCTCCCAGGCCGCCAGGATGGCCAGCACGGCGTCGCGGAACTGCTCGAGGCTTCCATCGTTGGCAACCACCCGGTCCGCGAGCGCGAGCGCCCGGGAAAGCTGTTGCTGCTCGGGCGAGGTGCCGTTCTCGAGCCGCTCCCGGGCGGCGAACGTCTCGAAGTCGGGGACATCCCCTTCCCGCCCGCGGGCGACCGCCCGCCGCCACCGGATCTCGGCCGGCGCGTCGACCCCCAGCAGCCGGAACCCCGGCAATCGGCGCAGCTCCTCGACCTCGGCCGGGTGGCGGATCGAGTCCACCACGGCGCGATCGAAAAGCCGCGGGACGAGCAGTCGGGCGAGAACCCCCGGCCCCCCCTCGCGCCGCATTTCCTGGCCGGTCTCGATCAGGCTCGCGCGCCCGAGATCACGGCCCTGCGCCAGGGCCCGCTCGCGCACGATGTCCGACAGGGAGTGGACGACGAAACCGCGCTCCGCCAGCCAGCGTGCAGCTTCCCCTTTTCCGGCGGCGTTCGGCCCGGTGAGCCCGACGATCAACGGCACGCGTCAGTTGTGGCCGTGCGTGCGGTCGGAGGGATTCACCACCTCCCCGTCGGGAATCCCGGAGGACGCAGGCGTCCCGCCCGGCCCCTGCGTCCCGTTGGTGGAGCCGCCGCGCCCGGTGGGTCGGTTGGCGATACTGGCGACCGGTGCGCGCTGCGAGCCGGGAGCGGGAAGACCGATCGCCGTGCTTCCCCAGTGCGAGAAACCAACGGTCTGTGGCGAGTTGCCGCCGTTCGAGTTGAGGAATCCCTGCGCGACGGCCCGCTTGGATGAGGACCCGCCGGCCTTTGCCATGGCGGCCATGGCGTCGGCCCGGCGGCTTCCGAGCAGGTCCGCCCCGCGCGGGCCGCGCCCGGCAAAGCCGCTCGCGACGTTCGGGGCCGACGCTGGCGCGGCGACGACGCCGGTCTCGGTCAGCTTGACGATCGACGCCGGGAAGCTCGCCTCGCTCCCGTTGGCCAGCACGACGCGCACCGTCTCGCCCTCGACGCTGGACGACCGGACCGTGAGCGAATGGCCGTTCTTGAACCGGATCGTCTCGTCGGCCCGGGCCTCGATCCCGCCGGCCAGGAACAGAGCCAGGCCGAGGGCGGAGATCGCGCCCACCAGGGTTCTCGGATCGGCCTTCGGCCAAGCAGTCATCGGGTCCCTCCCGGACGGTGCGGCGGGTGCACGGCAGAACCTCTCACCTGATACGCTCGATCCGGCCCGCCGTCCAGCAGAATGGCGAACCTCGGGCGATCTCCGCGACCGCCCCGTATCATGCCCCAGGAGACCACGATGCGCCGTACCGCCGCCGCCGCCGCCGCGCTCGCCGCTGCACTCGCCCCGCAGGCCGCCCTGGCCCTGAAGCCGGGGCCCGCGCCCGAGATGACGCTCACCGTCGCGCAGGCCCCCGACCCGCTCGAGGCCGGGCAGGCCGGGGTCGTCCGGGTCACGGTCCAGCCCCCCGCAGGGATCACCCTCAACCGGTACCCCGGGATCACGCTGACGATCGAAAAGACCGGGGGCGTGGCCCTGGAGAAGCCCGAGGCGTTCGTCGGGACGACGACGCCGATCGAGGACCCCGCCGAGTTCGCCTTCAAGAAGATCGATCCGCTCGAACTGCGCGTGACGCCGTCTCGCGCCGGGTCGGCAGTGCTCGAGGGCACGCTGGTCTTCACCTACTGCGTCAAGGCGAGCGGTTTCTGTGCCCCCGGCAAGCAGAAGGTGAAGCTCGCGCTCAACGCGGCGCGCTAGATCAAAGGGGGAACACGCGTCGATCGAGCCCTCGCAGGGCGGGGCTCGCGCGACCGGGCGACGACGAGGCCGCGCGCCGTCGGCCGCGCCTCGCTGAGGCGGGCCCCCGACTCCTCGATCGCGCGCGCCACCCGCGCGCGGCGTGCCGGCTCCACCAGCGCGATCGCGTAGCCGCCGCCGCCCGCGCCGCACACCTTCCACCCCGTCGCACCGGCGCGACGCGCGGCGTCGAAGGCCCGCTCGAGCGCCGGCGTGAGGACCAGCGGCGACCAGCCGCGGCGGGCATCGAGGTCTTTCCGCATCGCGCGCCCCAGCGCCCGCCAGTCGTGCGCGACGAGCGCCTCCGCGGCCCGCGCTCCGGCGTCGGCGACCTGGGCGAGCGCGCGGACCGCGGCGCGATCCCCTTCGACGCGGCGCCGGAACATGTCCCAGTTCGACGGACCGGAGCTGCGCGCGAGGCCGGAATCGAAGACCAGGAGCCGCTCGTCGAGCCCCGCGAGGACGGACGGCGGCAGGAGCCAGAGCGTCCCGCCTCCCGGCGGCGTGCTGCATGAAGAACGCCCCGCCCCCCCAGGCCGCCTCGTGGTCCTGCGTCCCGGTCGGGATGCCGAGCACCTGCGCCTCGAGATCGCGCACGAGCGCGACGACGGCGGCGCGCGAAGCGCGCCGTCCGCGGTATCGCAGCAGCGCCGCGGCCGCCGCGACACCGAGCGCCGACGACGTGCCGAGGCCGGAGCCCTGCGACACGGGTGAGCGGGTGACGAGCGTCACGCCGTCGGGCGGGGCGAGCGCAGCGGCGATTCGCTGCAGCAGCTCGAGCCGGCCGCGGCGCCGGAGCGGTGCGTCGGCCGGATGCCGCTCGGAGAGCGCGAGGTCCACCGCGGTGAGCGCGATCACCCCGCGCCGCGGCGGCGGCCCGGCGCTCGCGGCGACGCGCAACGAGATCGCGACCGCCGCGGTGGCGCCGCCGGGCTGCAGCAGCCCGAGCGGCCAGAGGTCGAGCGTGCCCCCGGCGAGATCGACGCGCAGCGGCGCGCTGGCGTGGACCGCGGCGGCGCGCCCCCGGCGATCGGCACTCACTGCTGGACCCGCGCCATCCGCGAGGGCTCGAGCCACGCCGCGGCGGCCGCCTGGACCGCCTGCGGCGTCACCTGCTCCAGCGCGGCCAGCGTGATCCCGAGCGGCGACGCGTCCCCCTCGTAGATCTGGCGCCCCAGGGTGTAGGCCCGCGAGACGGCCGACTGCCCGTCGAGCATCGCGCGCCGCCGCGCGCGGGCCAGCATGCGCTCGAGATCGGCGGCAGGCAGCGGCTGCGCAGCGAGACCGGTGAGCAGCGACTCGAACGCGGCGATCGCCTGGGCCTCGTTCTCGGGGCGCGTCGAGAACGACGCCGAGATCAGCCACTCGCCGCGCGGCAACGCGCGAACCCCCGCGTCATGGCGGTAGAGCAGCCCCTGCTTCTCGCGCAACTCCGCCGTCATCCGGTCCTCGAGCGCGGAGACCGCGACGAGCAGCGCGGCGCGATCCGCCGGGGGCACTCCGACCACGCGCCCCCAGGCCAGGCCGAGCTGCGGGGGCGGCCCCCCGGGGCCCGTGCCGCCGGCGCCGGCAGGCATCCCGGGCGGCATCGTGGGGGGCATCGTGGGGGGCATTCCCGGAGGCATCCCGGGAGGCATCCCGGAAGGCATCCCTTTCGACGAAGGGTCCGCCATTCCAGGGGGGGCCGCCGGGGCGCCGGACGCCGCAGAGGGTGGCGCCGGGGGGGCCGACACGGCCGCGGCTGCGGGAGGCGTATCACGTGGGCTCGGGTCGGGGTAGGCAACGCGGGCGGGGGCAGCGCCCGGACCGGTCCCGAGCAGCTCCAGGACCCGCTCGACGACCGTCGCCGCGTCCCAGGGCGACGCCACCGTCAGCACCAGCGCGGCCGGCGCGAAGTAGCCGTCCGTTCCGGTCCCCCAGAACGCACGGACCTGGTCCTCGGTCGGGGGGGGGGCGTCGGGCCTCCCGGACGCCGGCCGCGCCAACGGGTGATCGGGGCCGAGCAGCCGCGCCCGGAGGGCCGCGTCGAGGCGCGCGCTCCCCTGCCCGCCCGCGCGCCGCGACTGGCGGTGAGCGGACAGCGCGGCCTCCCACGCCGCGGTGTTCCACTGCGGCTGGCGCAGCATCTCGGCCAGCAACTCGAGCGCCGCGTCCAACTCGTCCGCCGGCCCCTCCTCCCGCACGTAGGACCAGGCCGGCACGTGGTAACGATCGTCCATCGGGATCATCGGGTTGTCGGCCGGGGTGAGATCGATCCCGGCGCGCTGCAGGCGACGCTCGAAGCTCTCTCCGGGACTCAGCTGGCTACCCTCCCCGAGCAGGCGGTGCGCGAGGTCGGCGGCGCCGTCCTGGCCCGCCGGCTCGCGCGCATTGCGGTCGGCCACGAGCAGGTGGATCCCGAAGACCGGGCTGCCCGGCTCCTCGAGCACCCCGAGGACGAGTCCGTTCGGAAGGGTCGCCACGCGGCTGCCGCGCGGTCCGGCAGCGATCTTCGACGCCGACCCGGGCGCGGCCGCGACCGGCGCCGGGAGCGCGACGCGCGACGCGGGCCCACCCGGCCCCGACCAGACCGCGCGCGCGCGCGGCGCGAGGCCGGTCAGGATCGCGGCAGCCAGTGCGCGCAGCTCGGCTGCAGTGGGCGCCCGCGGATCGATCGCCGCCTGCAGCGAATCGGCGGCGGCGAGCGCTTCACCGTCCAGGACCGCGGTGTAGTGCAGGCGCTGGCGCGAGAGCGCGCGCTCGGAGAGCCACGCCCGCGCCAGGCGCGTCGCCTCGGCGTCGAGCGGTCCGCTGCGCGCGGCCTCGAGCACGCCGAGTGCGCGGGCGAGCAGCTCCTGCGGATCCTGGCCCTCCGCGGCGGTGACGGTGATCTCGATCACGTCGTCGGGCCGGCGGGGCAGCCGGCCGGCGGAGACCTCGGTCGCGCCGTGACCGACGAGTGCCTTCGACACCGGGCCGCCGTCGTCGCCCAGCCACTCGGCCAGCACGTCGAGTGCGGGTCCGCCCGCGACCCCCGCGGGCGGCACCAGGGCGACCGTCAGCTGCGGCGGTTCCTCCCCCGCGGGCGTAGCGACCCAGGTCGCCCAGTGCGGGAAGTTGCGGGGCGACGGGCGCGCGGGCCCGGGGCGCGGCGGCGCCGGGCGCGCGCCGGGCGCCGCGGGGGGCGGCAGCGCTTCGAGCGGCGCCAGGATCGCGGCGAGTGTCGCCGGGTCCGCGTCGCCGATCGCGAGGATGCGCATCGCCCCGGGGACGTAGTGGCGCTTCCAGAACGAAACGACCTCGTCGCGCGTCGCCGCGCCGACGGTCTCGGGCGTGCCCCCCGCCGAGCGGGCCCAAGGGCTGTCCTGCCACAGCGCGGCGCGCGCCGCCTGCTCGCGCACCATGGAGGGCTGCGCCGCCTCGCGCGCGAGTTCCTCGAGGATCACCTTCCGCTCCTTCTCGAAGGCGGCCTCCGGGATCGTGGAGCGCGTGAGCATCCCGGCCAGCAGCGCGGCGGCGCGCGCGGCCTCCTCGCGCGGCGTGAGCGCGAAGTAGACCGTCGCCTGGTCGCGCGTGAACGCGTTGACGTACGAGGAGAGCGCTTCGAACGCCTCGGTCACGCCGCGCTCGTCCATCCCGTCGAAGCCGTCGAACAGCAGGTGCTCGAGGAAGTGCGACATGCCGATCCGGTCGGCCGGCTCGTCCTGGGCCCCGGCGCCGACGGAGACCGCCACGAGCACCGACCCGCTCCCGGCTCGCGGCACGAGCAACGCCCGGGCGCCGTTCGCGAAGACGAGCTCGCGGACGGCGGTGACGACCGCGAGTTCGGCGCCGGTCGGGGACGCGGACGCGGGTGAGGTGATGGCGGCCGAACTGGCGGCAGCCGGCAGGCCGGCCGCTGCGAGGACGAGGACGAGGACGACCAAGGGTACGTTCCGGCAAGTCGTGTGCATTGGTAGATCCTATCGCGCCCGACCGGGTTGCCCCGTCGGACGTGCAAGACCCCCTTTCGAACCGTGCGTGCGGATTTCCCGCACACGGCTTACCGGTGGTCTCTCGAGGCGCGGCATTACACGGCCTGCCAGAAGGGCTGTTCGGGGGACTGGATCGTGCCCCGCAGCCGGTGCAATCCCAGGTTCCAGAAGAACTCGCGCGTCCATCGGGCCGCCTCGCCAGGCTGGAGGGATCGGCCTTGGCGCTGAAGCCGCAAGCGCCGGAGCCGTTGCCAGACGTAGCGATCGACCTGATTGAAGCGCTTGGCGGCATTCCCGGTGCGGAAGTAAGCACCCCACCCGCGCAGGACGGGGTTGAGGACGGCGATCACCTCGCGCAGATCGGCGTGGCATCGTCCCCGCGGGGTCAGCTCCTTCACGCGCTGCCGGATCCGCTTCATCGCCCGTGGAGACGGCCACCGGTGCAGGAAGTACAGGCGCTGTCCCGTCTGCTCCCAGACCTTGCCGCTCAGACGTTTGTGCAGATGGCAGCCGAGGAAATCGAAGCCCTCCTTACCGTTCCAGAGTTCGACCCGCCTCGTCTTCTCCGGGTGTAACTCAAGGCCGAGCCGCCCAAGGATCACCCGTATCCGCTCCTCGGCCCGCTCGCACGCCACCTTCGTGCGGCACAGCACCACGAAGTCGTCACAGTAACGCACCAGCGTCCCCAAGGGAGCGCTGTGTCGCGTCCACAGGACATCAAGGACGTGCAGGTAGATGTTCGACAGCAGCGGTGAAATCACCCCGCCCTGCGGCGTCCCCGCGATCGTCGGGGTCACCGTGCCATCCTCCAGCACCCCAGCCTCGAGCCACTGCCGCAGCAGCTTGAGCACCCGCCGATCCGAGACGCGTCGCCCGACGAGTTTCAGCAACTTGTCGTGGTCGATGCTCCCAAAGTAGTTGCGGATGTCCGCGTCGAGCACGTGATGGTGCCCCTTCGCGCCGAGCTTCCTCAGCGTCTCCAGCGCACCCTGCGCGCTCCGCTTGGGGCGGAAGCCATACGAAACCGGCAGGAAATCGGCCTCGAAGATCGGCTCCAGCACCAGCTTCGCCGCCCTCTGCACCACCCGGTCCCGGACCGTCGGGATGCCCAGCGGCCGCTGCCTTCCGTCAGCCTTCGGGATGGACCGGCGCAGCACCACCCCGGCCCGGTACTCCTTCGCACGCAGGGCCTGGCCGAGTTCGTTCAGCATCCGCTCGACCCCATACCGCTCGACCTCGGCGATCGTTTCGGCATCCACGCCCGCCGCGCCGCGGTTCGCCCGCACTCGCCGCCACGCTTCCCGCAGGACGTCACCCCTGTGGAGGTGGTCGTACAACGCGTGAAAACGCCTCCCAGCCGACCGTTTGGCCGCACTCCACAGCCGTCGTTGCAGTCGTCGCACTTTCTCGCGCGCCTCGCCGGCGCCGGGGTCGTTAGGTCCGCTCGCGGCGGCCATTCCCTCGCGCTTACCTGCTTCGACGACATGACCACCGCAGGGACCCTTCCCTCCCGTCGCGTTCTTCGTCGCGACGATCACCGGTACTACGATCCCCTCGGACTCCCGCTGCGCAACGGCCGATTTCGCCTCCGGCTGATACGGCGCGCCTGGCCCCGACGTGGGCCGCGCAGACGGGTCTCTCGTGTTCCGCACCGCTCCTTGCACGCGTGCTGCGCCCCCTACCCCGCCGGGACCGCCCGCGCGCTCCGGTTCTGACGCGGGCGGTGTTGCCTTCGCCGTGACATGAGCGGCTCGGCCCCCGGATTGTTCCTCTGTCGAGGCTGCAGGCTTCACTTCAGGTTGCGGCCCGCGTGCTCGCTCCCTGCGGCACGGCTTCCGCCGCCTCGCAGGCTTTCGATGCCCCGCTCGGGCAAGGCGGTCTCCCGCCCTCGCCTGGGGCCTGCTACCCGGCGCTCCGGCGCTTACCGGGGCGGGACTTCCACCCGCTGGATCGGTGCAGCATGAAACCGGACCCCCATCGCCGTCTGCTGGCCCTGGCCACCGGCTTCTTCACGACGCACCATGCGCGGAGTTTAACTGCCCGGGTTACGATGCGGGCATGACCCGCTCACGCGCCTCCGTTCCCGCTCGCGCGGCCGGCCGGGCCGCGCTCGCGACGCTGCTCGCGCTCACCGTCCCGGCCGCCGCGGCGCAGACGATCTCCGCCGCCTCGATCGCCGCCGACGTCCAGCTCCTGGCCCACCCCGCGCTGCGCGGCCGGGAGGCCGGCACGCCGGAGGCTGCGCTCGCCGCGCTCGCGGTCGCCCAGCGCTTCGCCAGGATGGGGCTCGCCGGGGCCGGGCCGGACGGCGCCTACCTGCAGCCCTTCGACGTCCAGCGGCTCTCTTTCGACCAGGCCGGCGCGGGGCTCGCAGTCGGCGACACGGCCGCCGTTCCCCAGGGGCGGGGGGTGTTCGTCGAGCTGCTGGCGCCGCCGACCGAAGCCGCTACGGCGCCCCTTTCCGTCGTCTTCGCCGGCTGGGGGATCCGTGCGCGGGAGCCGGAACACGACGACTTCGCCGGGCTCGACGTCAAGGGGCGCGCGGTCCTGGTCTGGGCCGGCGAGCCCAAGCTGGACGGGGATCGCTCGGCCTTCGCGCCGGGCCGGATGTCGCGCTTCTCGTTCGTCGCCACGAAGGCCGCGGCCGCGGCCGAGGCGGGGGCGGCGCTGCTGCTGGTCGCCGCGCCGCCGGGGGGGCGGCCGATCGAGGAATCCTGGCGCCGCGATCTGCGCGAGAAGGCGCGGCCGCGCTTCGTGCTGCCCGGCACCGCGCCCCTGCCGCCGGTCGTGTACGTCGGCGAGCAGGTCGCCGCGCGCCTGTTCGCCGCGGGCCACGCCGCTCCCGCCGAGCTGCTCGCGGCGGCCGGCGTCGGGCGAAGTCCCCGCCGCGCCCTGGACGGTGCGACGGTGCGGCTCGTGCTGCCGGGCTACCGCGCCGAGACGCTCGAGCAGCAGAACGTCGTCGCCGTGCTCCCCGGAAGCGATCCGCAGCTCGCCGGCGAGACCGTCGTCGTTGCGGCCCACTACGATCATATCGGCGCCGACACGGGAGCCGACGGGTCGCTCGTCGTCTACCCGGGCGCGGACGACAACGCGAGCGGCACAGCGGGCGTGCTGGCGCTCGCGGAGGCGCTCCGCGCGGGCGCTGCGGCGGGCCACGGACTGCCCCGCAGCGTGGTCTTCGCCGTCTTCGGCGCCGAGGAGAAGGGCGCGCTCGGCTCGCACGCCTTCGTCGCCGTGCCGTGGCCGGGCGGGTCGCGCCCGGTCGCGGTGATCGACATGGACATGATCGGCCGCAACAACGGCGATCGCGGCGACTACGCCGGCGTCGTGCTCGCCTCCTACACCGCGCGCGCGACCGACCTGCCGGCGATCCTCGCCGCGGCCGCGACGACGGTCGGGCTCGAGGTCCGCAAGCTCCCCTATCTCCGCCCGCCGGGACGGAGCGACGACACCTCGTTCGCCGAGAAGGACGTGCCCGCCGTGATGCTCTTCACCGGGCCGCACAAGGACTACAACACCCCGGGCGACACCGCGGACGCGCTCGATGCCGGCAAGGCGGCCCGGGTCGCCGGCCTCGCGCTCGCCGCGGCGCGTGCGATCGCCGCCCACCCGGGGCCCCTGGCGTGGGATCGCGCGATGAAGGAGGCTCCACCGAGCGATCCCTGGGACCGGCCGTATTGAGGCCGGGGAATCGCCGACAGCGCGCTCAGCGCGGTGGCTTGGCCCGCGGGAGGCGCCGCTCGCGGAAGATCACCGGGTGGCGCGCGGTCGCGTCGACGCGGCCGGCGACGTAGGCCCCCTCCGCGATCGCCAGGCTCGGCCCCTCGAGATTGCCGATGATCTGCGCGCTGACGGCGATCTCCGCGGCCTCGTGGATCGTGACCGTGCCCTCGACCCGGCCCTCGACCAGGGCCGCGAGCCCCTCCACTGGGCCGCAGACCAGGCCGCCCGGGAGGATTCGCACGAGCCCGGCGGAGACGATTCCGCCCCGAACCTTGCCCGCCACGGCGACCGGGCCGCTGGCTCGCAGCGAGCCCTCGAGGACCAGCCCCGGCCCGACGTACGAAAGCTCGTCGGTCCAGAAGCGACGACTCTCGAAGCGATCGGCGAAACGGCGGCGGCGGCGGAACATGGACCCGTTCTCCAGGCTGCGGGCGGGCGAGCATAGCGCGCCCCGTCTGGCGCAGCCCTCGCCCCAAGGGGTATGATGCGCCGCTTTTTCGCGGCTCCCGGCCAGAGTAGCTCAGTGGCAGAGCAGCTGATTCGTAATCAGCAGGTCGCGAGTTCAATCCTCGCCTCTGGCTCCAAGACGACCGGCCGCCGCGGGTCGCCCTTCCGCAGGAGCGGATCACGATGGCTTCGGAACGATTCGGGTGCGACGAGGAGTCCCTCGCGGACGGCGTGCGGGTCTTTCACCTGCGCGGACGCCTGTCCGATGGTGCGGCCTGCTTCGAGTTCCAGGAACGCGCCTGCCGCGCGATCAAGGGAGACGTCCGGGGCGTGGTCGTCGACCTCGCGGGCGTGAGTCACCTCGACAGCTGCGGGATCGGGATCCTGGCGGCGATCGTGGTCTCCTCGCGCAACGCGGGCCACCCGGTCGTCCTGGCGGCCGCGCCGCCGCCCGTGGAGCGGCTGCTCGAGGCGATCTGGTTCCTGCGGATCGTCGATCATGGGCCGTCGGTCGACGACGGGATCGCGATGGTGCGCGCCCACCCCGGGGGCCGGCCCTCCGGCTAACTCGGAGCGGGAGTGCGGTTCTCCGGAGGCCTAGCTCATCTCCTCGATGTCTATTTCGTCGAGCAGGTCCAGATCGAACGGGAAGTCGGCGTCGCGCGCGCGGCGCACCACCTCGAAGACCAGCGCCGCGGCGCCGATGACGATCAGCCACTTCACCCAGCGATTCATGAGGCACTCCGGTTCCGGACGGGTCGGTACCTTGCTTTTTTACACCCCGCCGGTCACGATCGGGTCACGGTGCGCCACCAGCGGTCGCCCGGTGGGGAATGGACGGTGGCGGGGGGGGCGGCGCCGGCACCGGGTTTACTGTATAAACTGTCGCTCGATCCCGGCCGAAAGGCCCGGAACCCAATTGGAGGATTCAGGAATGCGCATGGTCAAGATTCTCGCTCTCTCGCTGGTCGTCCTCGCCGCCGTCGCCGCCCCTGCGCTGGCTGCTGGCGAGACCAGCAACATCGTCCGCGGCGGCTTGGTCTACACGTGGGTCAACGGCAACCAGAACTACGAGTATTTCGGTGAGAACATCGAGTTCAGCACCGACCCGGGATTCGGCGGCTACCTCGCCTACGAGTACCGCTTCAGCAAGCTGATGGGGCTCGAGTTCTCCACCGGCTACAGCAACTTCGACGCGGGTTCCGATACCCCGAAGAGCTCCAGCAAGAGCACCGACACCTTCTTCCAGCAGCAGAAGTACAGCATGACGCCGATCGCCCTCGCGCTGAACTTCCACGTCTTCGGCCGGAGCTACGTCGACATGTATCTCGGCCCCGTCATCGGCTACTACTTCATCAGCCGCAACCTTGACGACGATTTCGGCTACGGTGTCCAGATGGGGCGCCGACTGGAACGTCTCGGACAAGGGGCTCGCGATCAACACCTCGATCAGCTACATCTTCCTCTCGCCGGACGTCGACGTGGAGGGCATCAACGGCGGCTACGACCTCAACCCGCTCTCGTTCCAGGCCGGCTTGGCGTACCGCTTCTGATCCGAGCTCGGAACGGATCATCCGACGCCGCGCGGCCCTGTCGCGCGGCGTTCTTCTTTTCGAGCCCCGCGGCGCGGTGCTAGCCTTCCGCTCGAGGGACCCTGGTGCCTGCGCCCCGCCGCCCGTCGCCGCCCGCATCCGTCTTCACGGTGCGCCGCTCGCTCGTGGCGCAGCCGCGGCCGGCACGCGCGTCGGCGGGGCTCGTCAGCGGAGAGCTTCCGGACGCGCCCTCCGGCGCCGCGGCGCTGGCCTGGCTGGCCGCCCGCGACACGGACCCGCAACTGCGCGCGCACGCGGCCCGCACGCTGGAGACGCTGCTCGGAGGGCGCACGCTCGATCCGGGCGAACGGTCCCGGTGCGCGGCCGCGGCGCGCGAGACGCTCCGCGCGGCGCTCGACGACCGCGCGCTGCCGGACGACGCCAAGCTCGAGCTGCTGCCCACGCTCGAAGCGTGCGGCGTGCCGCTCCACCCGGATGACGTCGGCCGGTCGTTCCGCCGGCCGGAGTTCGCGCACCGCCACCTCGTCGGGCGTCAGCTGGCCTCGCTCCCGGCGACGCCGGAAGCGATCGACCGCGAGCTGCGGCTGGTCGGGGCCCGCGGCCTCTGGCCCGGCCCGCTGCAGGACCCGGCGGACCTCGAGGCCCTGCTGACGGTCGGGGCCATCGCGGCGGAGAGCCACCCCGCCCTCGCGGCGCTCTTCCTGCCCGCGCTGGCGGCCGCCGCGCTCCACGCCGGCGTCGGTGCAGCGCGCGCCGCCGGCGAGCTGGCCGTCGCGGCCGCGACCCGCCACCCGTACGCGCTGTTCATGCTGCGGGAGCTGGGAAGCCTGCCGGCCGCCGGTGCGGTGGGAGCGCGCGCGCGGCGGCTCGCCGGCGAGCTCGAGCGGGACGGCGTGATGGCGGCGGCACCTCCAGGCCCGGCCTTCACGCGGGGCTGGGCGACGATCGTCGACGGCGCGGGCTCGCGGCAGATCGGCCTGCTCTTCCGCGCGGGCCGCGATCGCTCCGCGCTCTGCCTGCTCGTGAACGACGTCGAAGGGGTCAAGGACGTCTTCTTCGTCCCGGAAGGCGGTTCCCGGCTGGTGCGCGGCCTCGAGCTCGCGGGGGGCGTCTCGATCGCGCCGGCCGACCTGCCGTTCGCGCGCTCGATCGTCGCCGACTCCTTTGCCTTCCACGCTGCGGCGGGTCGCCCTGCGCCGGCGCCGTGCCTGCTCTATCGCCACCTCCTGGGCGAGGAGCCGCTCGCGGCGCAACGCCGGGAGCCCGACCTCTCCGCGTACGCGCTGGACCGCTGGCCGCGCTCGGGCGCGCTGGTCGACGGTTCGGAACTGCTCGCGAAGCTCCCGCTCTGCGAAGAGCTCTACTGCGCATCGGACGCGGCGTACGCGTTCCTCGCCTCCCGCATGCGACGGGACAGCGTGTCGCGCGTCCACTTCGACGTCGACGAGCCGGCCTTCCGCGTCTACCTGGCCGAGATCGCCGCCGCCGAGCGGGACCTCTTGGCGCGGCGCCTCGCGACGAACCTGGAGGTCGAGGCCCGCGCCGGCCGTGCGCGTCGCCGCGAGAATACCGCCCTGGCGCGGGTCGTGGTCGCGCTCGTCGAGGAGGTCGTACCGTTCGAGGAGATCCCCTTCGTGCAGGCCCTCAACGCCGCGGGAATGGGCTTCGTGGCGCAGAACGTGGCGCTCGGCCACCGGACGCAGCGCGAAGCCAACGAGGCCGCCGAGCGCTCCTGAGCCCGCGGGGAGCCTCCAGGGCCGCTATCCCGACTTGCCGGGAAAGACCCCGCGCAGCGCCTCGGCCACGATCCCCTTCACCTCGGGGGTGAAGTCGCTCCCGGCGATCCACTCCAGGTACGAGCGTTCGCGGACCGCGAGCTCGCGCAGCGTACGGCCGCGGTGTTTGCCGAAGGCCAGCGCGACCTCGCCGCCCGCGGCCCACTCCAGCTTGCGCGTCGCGTCGACGAAGCGCCCCTCGTCCGGGTTGCAGAGCCGGTGCAGGCCGTCGAGCTCGCGCGGCAGCTGAGGGTAGCGCGCGAGCTGCGCGTCGAGGATCGCCAGCGTCGCCGACGCGTCGGCGAGCGCGGAGTGCGCCTGCTCGAGTTCCTGCCCGCAGTAGAACCGCAGCGCCGCGGCCAGGTCGCGGCGCTCCATCTCGTGGAAGATCCGCATCGCGTCGACGTGGCGCCGGCCGGCAGCGTCGAACAGGAATCCGGCCCGCGCCAGGTCCGCGACCAGCAGCGGCAGATCGAACTTGATCGTGTTGTAGCCGCCCAGGTCCGCTCCTTCGAACTGGCGCAGGATGTCGGGCGCGAGGGCGGCGAGCGTCGGTTGCTCGCGAACGGCCAGGTCGGTGATCCCGTGGATCGCACTGGCCTCCGGCGGGATCGGCATCTCGGGATCGACCAGGGACGACAGGGTCCGGACCCCGCCTCCCGGCTCGACCCGCAGGATCGCGATCTCGACGATGCGGTCCCGGGCCGGGTCGATCCCGGTGGTCTCCAGGTCGAAGACGGCGAGGGGACGGTCGAGGGTGAGGTTTCGCATCGGGGCTCCCGGACGGCCCATGTTACAGGCGCCCCGGCGGCTACGAGCCCACGCCGCTTGCTCCCGCGCCGATCCCCGCGATCCGGCGCTGCCAGGCGACGAGACGCGGGAACGGGGCCGGGACCGGGTGGCCGGCGTACTCCAGCGGGGCGAGTGCCCCGAAGACCGCGAAGTCGGCCAGCCCGGGCGCGTCCGCGAGCAGGAACGGCCGGGGCGCGAGCATCTGCTCGAGCGGGGCCAGGTGCCCGGCGAGGTCGCGCTCGAATTCCGGCCGGCGCGCGCGCAGGACCTCGAGCGGCCCGCGCTTGAGCAACTGGATCTCCTCGAAGACCCAGCGCTCGCGCGGGTCTTCGAACGTCGCCGGCATGTCCGGCACGACGACCCGCCAGACCATCTCCTCGAGCCGGCCGTGCGCCCAGTCCTCGAGCACGCGGTGGAGGCCCGGGTCGCCGCCGGGATAGAGCGTCGGGTGCGGGGCCCTCGCCTCGACCAGTCCGGGATCGCGGCCCAGAGCACGACCTCCCCCCCGTCCACCAGGGCGGGGACGTAGTCCTGGCCGGTCGCGGCGATCAGCGCCTGCTTGTCGTGGTACCCGACGCGGCGGGACTCGAACGGAATCCCCTTGGCGCGCAGGATCCGCTCGACCTTGACGCACCAATGGCTGTACGGCGCCTGGTAGAAGACGAGCACCGGTCCTCCCCTCCCGCCGGAGGCGGCGGCGACGGGAGAGGATACCAACCGCGGCGCGGCTTGGTATCCTGATTCCCATGCCTCCCCCCCCTGCCAACCCCTGCGGCCTGCTCGGCATCGAGTTCGTCGAGTTCACCTCCCCGGGGCCCGAGCGCCTCGATGCGCTCTTCCGCGCGTTCGGGTTCTCGCGGCTCGCGCGCCACCGCTCGCGCGACGTCGCGCACTACCGCCAGCACGGGATCCACTTCCTGCTCGACCGCGACCCGGCGTCGTTCGCCCACCGCTTCGGCACGCTCCACGGCCCGTCGATCTCGGCGATGGGATGGCGGGTAGAGAGCGCACCGGCCGCCCTCGCCGAAGCGGTGCGGCGCGGTGCGAAGCCGTACGAGGGGCCGCCGGCCTACGGCGGCGCACCCGCGATCTACGGGATCGGCGACTCCCTGATCCACTTCGTCGAACCGGGCGAACCGCCGGCCTGGCTCGCCGAATTCCGGCCGCACGACGACCCGGCCCTCGTCCCCGACAAGGGGTTCGTCGCGATCGATCACCTGACCAACAACGTCCGCCAGGGAACGATGCAGCAGTGGGCGTCGTTCTATCGCGACGTGTTCGGCTTCACGGAAGTCCGCTACTTCGACATCCGGGGCGTCAAGACCGGCCTCACCTCGTACGCGCTGCGCTCGCCCGACGGCTCGTTCTGCATCCCGATCAACGAGGGGAGCGAGGAGCGGTCGCAGATCGAGGAGTACCTGCGCGAGTACAACGGTCCCGGGATCCAGCACCTGGCCTTCCTGACCCACGACCTGCTCGCCAGCCTCGACCGCCTCGAGGGCTCGGGGATCGAGACTCTCGACATCGATCCGTCGTACTACGAGACCGTTTTCGACCGCGTGCCGCGCGTCACCGAGGACCGCGCGCGGATCCGCCGGCACAAGGTGCTGGTGGACGGCGACGAGGACGGTTACCTGCTGCAGATCTTCACGAAGAACCTGATCGGCCCGATCTTCATCGAGCTGATCCAGCGCAAGAACCACCTCTCGTTCGGCGAGGGGAACTTCGGCGCCCTGTTCCGCTCGATCGAGCGCGACCAGGAGCGTCGCGGCGCGCTGTGACCCCCGCGCCGTCCTTCCTCGTCCCGGCCGGGAACCGGCGGACCCTCGCGGCGCTGGTGCACGAGCACTTCGGCCTGTCCCACCGTGCCGGCAAGGAACTGATCGAGACCGGCGGTGTCACCGTGGACGGCTCCGTCGTCGCCGATCCCGTGCGGCGGCCGCCCGGCGGCGTGCGGATCGAGGCGCCGGGCGGGACCGCGGCGCGGGGGCCGCGCCCGCGGCGCGAGCGGCCGATCGAGGGGCCGGGTTTCCGCGTGATCCACCTCGACGGCGAGCTCGTCGTCGTCGAGAAGGCCCCGGGCATCGTCACGATCCCGACCGGTAAGCCCGACGCCAACGACCCGCCGCTGGTCGCGCGCCTGCTCTCCGCGCTGCAGGTCGCCGGCCACCGCGTCCCCGAGCTGCACGTCGTCCACCGGATCGACCGCGACACCTCCGGGCTGGTCGTCTTCACCCGCTCCCGCGCCGCGGCCGATGCGCTGCGCGACCAGTTCCGCGCGCGCCAGCCCCAGCGCGAGTACGTCGCCTGGACGGAGGGGCTGCCGCGGCCGGCGAGCGGCCGGCTGCACCACCTGCTGCGCGAGGACCCGCGCTCGCTGCGGATGCTCGTCGCCCCGGCGCAGGCCATCCGCCCGCGGGACGCGCGCGACGCCGAGCTGACCTACGAGACCGAGGCGATGACCGAGTCCCCGGCGCCGCGCGCGCGGGTCCGCGTCCGCCTGGTCTCCGGCCGCCGCAACCAGATCCGCGCGCAGTTCGGGGCGTCGGGCTGGCCGATCCTCGGGGACCGCTTCTACGGCGCGACCGACGACGGTCCGGGCCGGGTCGCATTGCACGCGATGCGCCTCGCCTTCCTCCACCCCCGGAACCGCGAGCCGATGACCTTCGAGAGCCCCTGGCCCGCGGACCTCGTGCGGCTCGACCGACGGCTCTTCCGCGTCCGGACGGGACGGGCCGCAGCCGAAGGAACCGCCGGCGCCCGCGCCGGCGCCGGCGCCGCGGCGCAAAAAAGCGCCGCCCCCCACGAGGAGGGGCGGCGCCCCTGGTCCGCGTTCGCCGCGGTGAGCGACGACGGGAATTACGGGCAGACGGGCGGCTGCGGACGGGGCTGGCCGTTGCTGTCCTTGCCGGGAGCGTCCGACGCAGCCCGTGTATCTGCGCGACGCTGTCGTACCAGTAGACCTGGCCGGCCGCCGGCTTGGGGTGTCGGTGCCCGCCGGCGTGGGCAGGTTCTTCTGCAGGCAGGTCCAGTTGTAGACCCAGGGCTGGACGATCGTGCCGCGGTAGAAGTTGTAGCTCGTGGCCCCGAAACCGCGACCAGTTGAAGTTCGTCTGCGTGGCCCAGGTCGACGTCGTGCCGGTGGACGCCGGGTCGGCCTTCGTCGGGTCGGTCGGGAAGCAGGTGTCCTGCGAATCGGGCAGCGCCGTCGCGGTCCTGGTCGGCCTGCGCCACGATCCACGCCTCTCCGGCCGACGCGCGGTTGTCGGCCGGACCGTCGCCCAGCTCCGCGGGCGCGACGACGTCACGCGTCACCCCGCCCGAGAGCTTGCCGACCGCCAGCCAGCCGGTGGAGCCGAGCTGGTCGCCGCCGTTCCGCCCGTGGATGAGCTGGGCCGCCGGCATGCGCGCGAGGTCGACGACGGCGGTGCCGCTCTGCACGCGATCGCGCGGACACGACGACGACCGCGCCGGCGTCGGTCCGGGTGCCGGTCGGACCGTCCAGGAGCGGAAGCCCGAAGAGCAGGTCGGCCGAGCCGTCGTTGTCGAAGTCGGTGAAGGCGACCCCCTTGCCCAGCTGGGCACCGGCCGTCTCGCCGTGGACCGCGAGCGTCGCCTCGGCGAGCAGCAGCTTCCCCTTGATCGTCGAGAAGTCGCGGCCCCGGACCACGAACGCCGCGCCGGCGTCGGTCCGGGTCGAGCCCGGGGCACCGTCGCGGCCGGCCGCGCCGACGAGGATGTCCCGCGGCGTGTCGGCGTCCCAGCGCTCGATCGCGAGTGCGGCGCCCACCCGGTCGTTCGCGGTGTCGCCGTAGAGCAGGCCGTAGTAGTCGCTGGCGAGCGACACGTCGAACGAGCCGAGCAGCGAGGTTCCGCCGCGCAGCACGTAGATCTCGCCGGCGCTGGGGATCAGGTTGTTCGAGCCGTCGCCGTCCGGCGCGCCGGACACGATGTCCTCCGTGCCGTCGCCGGTGACGTCCCCGCCGGCGAGGGCGGAGGCGAAGCGGTCGTCGCTCGCCGCGCCGGCGACGTAGAGGTCGACGTTGGTCGTGGGCAGGTCGGTGACGCTGCCGAGGCGCGCCTGGTAGATCCCCCAGATCTCGCCGTTGCCGGTGCGGCCCGTGCTCGAGCTGTTGGGCGACCCCATGACGAGGTCCTTCTTGCCGTCGCCATTGAAGTCGATTGCGGCAAGCGCCAGGCCCAGCCGGTCCCCCGCGTCGTTGCCGCGGAAGATCCGGTTCGCGCTGGCGACCGAGAGGTCGAGCGTGCCGGTCGCCGGGCCGTGCTTGACGTAGACGACGCCGGCGTTGCTTGTTGTCCCGGCCGAGCCGTCGTGGTCGGGGGCGGCGAAGATCATGTCGTCCGTCCCGTCGCCGCTGACGTCCCCCGCCGCCACGGTCCAGCCGAGGTGGTCGCCGGCCCGCTGGCCGTAGACCTCGTAGTCGGCCAGTGTCGTGGCCAGGTCCTCGGAGGCCGGGATCGGACCGAGCCACATGTAGACCGCGCCGGCCTCGGTCCGGCCGCCGGGGGAGGCGTACGGCGAGCCGACCAGCAGGTCGGCCGTCCCGTCGCGGTTGAAGTCGCCGATCACCCCGCCGCCGCCGAGCCGCGCGCCGGCCGTCTTGCCGTAGACCGCGATCCCGCCGCTGGCCAGGTCGCGGACGGCCAGCTCGCACGCGTTGCCCGTTCCGTCGGTGTCGGCGTCGGTCTGGGAAGCGTTGGCGATCGTCGGGCACTTGTCGGTCGCATCGGGCACGCCGTCGGCGTCGTCGTCGGTCTCGCAGGCGTCGCCGGTGCTGTCGCCGTCGATGTCCGACTGGTTCGCGTTCGGCGTTCCGAGGCAGTTGTCGTTGCACTCGTAGGTCCGGCCGCCGGCGCAGGTCACCGGCTTACCGGTGTCGGGGATGTTGTCGAGGTCGGGATCGTTCTCGCAGATGTTCCCGATGCCGTTGTTGTTGTCGTCCTCCTGCCCCGGGTTCGGCGTCGTCGGGCAGTTGTCGCAGAGATCGCCGACCCCGTCGCCGTCGCCGTCGAGCTGATCGAGCGTTGGCGACCCGCGGGCAGTTGTCCTTGAGGTTCCTCAGCCCGTCGCCGTCGGCGTCGGAGGGGGCCACGATCCAGACCTCGCCCGCGCTCTCGCGGCTGTTCGAGGTGTCGTCGGGGTCTCCGTCCGCGAACTCGGACGACGCCAGGACCTCGCCGATCTGGTCGCGGTTCATGTCGCCGATCACCAGGTAGGCGCCCAGCTGGTCGACCGCATTCGGGCCGCGGATCGAGGCCGCCGTCTTGGCGGTCACCAGGTCGACCTCCGTGAGGGCGCTGATGTCCTTCCAGGACAGCAGCGTCACCTCGCCGGCCTGCGTGGGGACTGGCTCTGCGGGCCCTCCGATCCGGTCGCGCCGAACGCGAAGTCGGCCGAGCCGTCGCCGTCGACCTCGCCGATCGCCACCGACTGGCCGAAGAAGTCGGCCGACCGCCGCCCCCAGATCACCTTGCTGGCGAGCGCGTCGGCCTGGCCGGTCGACCAGTTCGTCCGGCCGAGGATGATGTAGGCCTCGCCGCCGGACAGGCGCAGGTTGCTCTTGCTGCCCGTGCCCGAGACGCCGATCAGGATGTCGGCCGCCCCGGCGCCGTTGGCGTTGCCGACGGCCATCGAGGTCGGCATCAGGTCGGCGGCGTCGATGCCGTAGATGTACGGGTCCGGGCTCGTCGCCAGGTCGCGCTTGCCGAACTGGTTGATCGACGCGCCACCGAAGACGATGTGGATCTGCCCCCCGTCGCGCTTGCCGTTGGACGGCCCGTCGCCACCCGGCGCCGCGACCAGCAGGTCGGCCGTCCCGTCGCCGTTGACGTCGCCGGCCGCGAGCACGCGCCCGGCCCGGTCGGCCTCGTCGGCCCCCTTGACCAGGTAGTCCGGATTGTCCGCGGCGAACCGCCGCTGGTGTTCGGGCCGAAGTTGAAGGTCCCGGTGATCCCGCTGCCGCCGAACATCACGAACACGCCGCCGAACGGCACGTTCTTGGGCGGATTGCCGACCGGCTCGAAGTAGTTCGGCGCCCCCATGCAGATGTCGAGCCGCCCGTCGGCGTTCAGGTCCGCGAGCGTCAGGGACCGGCCGAGCGAGTCACCGGCGGTCCGGGCGAGAAACGCCGCGGTCGCCGCGGGCACGGTGTTGTCGTCGTTGTCGTTCGGGTCGCTGTCGGGGTCGTGGAAGAGGTCGATCGCGGCCGGCCAGGGGTTGCGCCCCTTCAGGACGTAGGCCCGCCCACAGTTGGTCCGCTCGGCGCCGAGGATCCAGAAGCAGTTCCCCCTCGGCGCTCCGACCACCAGGTCGGCCGTGCCGTCGCCGGTCACCTCACCGATCGCCAGGGCGGCGCCGAACTGATCCTCGCGTCGCTCGCCGTAGATCACGACGTCCGGTGCATGGAACTTCAGGTCGATCTCGCCGTTCTTGAACGGACCGAACAGGATGTAGACCTCGCCGGCCCCGTCGCGCAGGTTGTCCTTGCTCTTCGCCGCCGGGGCGGCGATCGCGACGTCGTTGCGCCCGTCGCCGTTGAGGTCCCCGACCGCCACGATGCGGCCGGTGTTGTCGTTGAGCTCCATCCCGTAGACCACGAAGTCCGAGGCGTCGGTCGCCAGATCGACGTCGGTGAAGTCGCACGCGTTGCCGATCCCGTCGCTGTCCGCGTCCGCCTGGCCGGCGTTGGCCGTGAACTGGCAGTTGTCGTCGCAGTTCGTCGTCGCCCCGCCGGTGCAGGGGTCGAAGGTCCCGTCGCCGTCGCTGTCCGGGATGGTGTCGTTGTCGTCGTCGGTGTCGCAGGCGTTGCCCGAGCCGTCGCCGTCGGCGTTGAGCTGGTCGGCGTTGGCGACGGTCGGACAGTTGTCGCAGGCGTCGCCGAGCTTGTCGCCGTCGGTGTCCGTCTGGTCGGCGTTGGACACGGTCGGGCAGTTGTCGCAGAGAGTTGCCCTTGCCGTCGCCGTCGCTGTCGGCCTGGTCGGGGTTGTAGATCAGAGGACACTTGTCCGTCGTGTCGTTGACCCCGTCGCCGTCGTCGTCGCTGTCGCAGGCGTCGCCCTGGATGTCGGAGTCGGAGTTCCGCTGGAAGCCGGTGTCGAGCTCGGCCTGGGTGGCCGAGCCGTCGCCGTTCGCGTCGCAGTAGAGCGCGTTGACGTTGCAGTCGCCGTTGTTCCTCCCGACGCAGTTGTCGCAGGCCGCACCGACCTTGTCGGTGTCGTCGAGGAACCCCGAGGACTCGGACTGCGACGGGTTGCACTGGAAGGCGCAGTTGTCGCAGGCGTCCCCGATGCCGTCGGGGCCCCGGGTGAGCTTCTCGGTCGCGTCCCGGGTCCCGTCGCGGTCGTCGTCGATGAAGAGCCAGTCCTCGCTGGCCTGCTCCACGAGGTCGCCGTTGGCGTCGATCCAGATGAACGGGCACTCGTAGGTGGCGCCGGCGACCGTCTCGCCGTCCTTCTGGTTCCGCGTTCGAGACGGAGACGCAGTTGTCGCACGCGTCGCCCTACGCGTGTCCCCGTCGCGCGTCGAGCTGGTTCGCGTTCGCCGCGTTGGGGCAGTTGTCGCACGCCCCGCCGCGGCCGTCGCCGTCCGGATCGTCCTGGTCGGGGTTGGAGATCCCGGGGCAGTTGTCGCAGACGTTGCCGGCACCGTCGCCGTCGGTGTCCACCTGGTCGACGTTGGAGACGGCCGGGCAGTTGTCGCAGATGTCGCCCTTGCCGTCGCCGTCGGTGTCGTCGTTCGGGCCGGCGACGCTGGGACAGCGGTCGATCGCGTCCGCGAATCCCGTCGTTGTCGTCGTCCGCGTCGCAGACGTCGCCCTGGGTGTCCTTGTCCGCGTTCGCCTGGTTCGCGTTGGCGTTGGACGGGCAGTTGTCGCACTTGTTGCCGACGCCGTCGAGGTCGGAGTCCTCCTGCGGCGTCGGGTCGAACCGATTGGCCACGATGCGGCAGTTGTCGTCGCACGCGTTGGTCTGGTTCGACGTGCAGGGCTCGTAGGTCCCGTCGAAGTCGAAATCGTCGGGAACGGTGTCGTTGTCGTCATCGCTGTCGCAGGCGTCGCCGAGCGCGTCGAGGTCGGCGTTGGCCTGGTCGCGATTGGAGTTGGACTGGCAGTTGTCGCAGAAGTCCCCGAGCAGGTCGCCGTCGAGGTCCGACTGCGAGACGTTGCTGATCGTCGGGCAGTTGTCGACGGTGTCGCGGATGGTGTCGAAATCGCGGTCGTTGTTGGTCGAGATGAAGAGGTACCCGGGCGACTCGCGGCCGGTCTGCGCCCCGGTCCCGTCCGGGTCCGGGAATCCGCGAACGGCGCGCCGACGAGGATCTCCTGGCGCGTGCCGTCCTTGTCGATGTCGCCCAGGGCCAGCGAGAGGCCGAGCGTGTCGCCCTGGGCACGGCCCCAGAGGACCGGGCCGCCGGCGTTCTTGAAGTCCTTGTTGGAGGCCGGCTTCGTGCCGTCGCCGTAGCGCACCCACAGCTCGCCCGCTCCGAGCCGCGTCCCGTCGGGGCCGTCGGCGAACGGCGCGCACATCACGAGGTCCCGCCGCCCGTCGCCGTCGAGATCGCCCAGCGCGACGCGCTGGCCGAGACCGTCGTCGGCTTCCTTTCCGAGCACGAGGAAGCCCGCCCCGCTCGGGAAGAGCTTGAGGTCGAGGCTGGTGCCGACGCTGCGCGGCCCCCAGACCACCGCCACCTCGCCGCAATCGAGGCGCGAGGTGCCGTCGGCGTCGAGCCCGTCGCCGTTCGGCACGCCGATGAGCAGGTCCTGCTGGCCGTCGCCGTCCACGTCGCCGAAGGCGATGTCGGCACCCGCGCCGTCGCTCGGGTCTCCGCCGTAGATGCGGACCGGGAGCGAGGCGTTGAGATCGGTCGTGGCCGGGAAGGGACTCGCCCCCGGCACCACGATCACCTCGCCGGTCCCGGCGCGCGGCGTCGCGCCGGCTCCGCGCCCCTTGGGCAGCTGGATCGCGATGTCGTCACGCGTGTCGGCGTCCATCCGGCCGGTCGCGAGGACGAGGCCGATCGCCCCCTGCTCGTCGGGCAAGCGGTTGAACGTGCCGTCCAGGTCGAAGTCGTAGGCCGGTCCATAGATCAGCCCGTTTGCGGGCTGTGTCCGCAGGTTCCGGATCCCGTCCACGAACGGCGCCGAGGCGCCGAGCAGGACGTGGACCTCGCCGCAGTTGGCGCGGCTGTTGCCCGCTCCATCGCCGCCGTTCGCGCCCAGCACGAGGTCGGTCGAGCCATCCCCGTCGACATCCCCGACCGCGACGGTGCCGCCGAGCCGGTCCCCGGCGTCGACGCCCAGGATCCAGAGGTCGGCCCGGCTCTTGGTCGGGTCGGGCCGTCGCAGGTCGAAGGGGCTCGTGCGTGGCCGGCCGCCGTAGAGGACGTAGACCTCGCCGCGCGCCACCAGTCCGAGCGGATCGACCGTGCCGTCGCCGTCCGCATCGACTCCCGTCGGGCCGTCGCCGCCGGGGGCGCCCATGATCAGGTCGGCGGTGCCGTCGCGATTCAGGTCGCCGAGCACGATGTGCTCGCCGAGGTTGTTGCCCTCCCGCGGCCCGTAGATCACGAGGTCGGGCGCCGGGCCCGTGCCCGCGGCCAGGTCGATCGTCCGGTCCGCGGGAAAGCGGCCGTAGAAGACGTAGACCGCGCCGGACTGGGGCCGGGAGTTGCCGGGGCCGCCGTAGGCCGGGGCGCCGACCGCATAGTCCAGTCGGCCGTCGCCGTTGAAGTCGCCGACGGCGACCTGCTGGCCCAGCTGGTCTCCCGTCCGCTGGCCGATGCGGGTCTGTTCCGTCGCGGTGGCGAAATCCACCTGGTTGACGCGCTGGGCGAACGCCGCGGGGGCCACGAGGAAGGAAAGGGTGAGGGCGAGTCCGGCCGTTGCGAAGGCGGAAAGACCCTGCCTCACGTCGATCATGCGAATACCTCCGGAGAACGGAACGAGAACGGGTTTCTGGGGACGGGACCGGGGCGCCGGACGGCGAGGCGAGGCCTCGCCGAGGCGAAGGGCGGGGTATGGGCCCGCATCAGCTCCTCCTCAACGTCCGTCGCCCCGAAAGTGCCCCGATTGCCGTCGCAATGTACGACGAAAGCAGCCACCCCGCACGGACGGGATTTCGACCGGCATCGCCCCGCGACCTACACTCCCCGCATGACGACGACGCGACCAGGCATCCCCCACCGGCGGGCGGGCACGGCGAACACCCGGGAACCGAACCGATGAACGGCAGGCTTCCCGGGCGCGCGCCGCGACGGTGGGTCGGCCGCGCGGTCCGGGGCCCGCGGGATCCCCGGGACCGGGCTCGCGGCGCTCGGGGCGCTCGCGGCGCTCGCCGCGCTCGTCTCCGTTTCCGGCTGCCGGACCCCGTCTCTTCCCCCGCCCGCGTCCAGTGCGGGCCCGGCGGCCGCTTCCGCCACACCGGGTCCCCCTCGCTCCCGACCCCGGCCCGGCAGCCCTGCGACCGCTCGATCCCGGGTTCTCCGATCGCCGGAAGCTGTCGTCCGAGGGCTATCTGCGCCTCCTCGTCGACCTGCGCGAGCAGGTCGACACCGAGGCCCTGCTGGCCGGCCAGCTCGAACGCGGCCTGACCCGCCAGGCCAGCCGCACCGAATCGCTCGAAGCCCTCGATGCCGTCGCCGACCGGGGCCGCGCCGCGATCGCCCCCCTGCTCGACGACCTGGTGGCGGACGGGCGGGTGGAGTTCGTCCGCTACCTCCGGTACAGGAACCGGGTCTACCTCTCCGCGAAGCCGGCCGCGCTCGACCCGCTGCGCGCGCACCCCGCGGTGGCGGAACTGATTCCCGAATACGACTCGGTGCGCGACAAGCGGCGCGAGTCGAGCTCGGCGATCCGGGCGGCGCCGCCGATCCCGCCCGGCGACAGTTGGGGCGTCGGGGCGCTCGGCCTGCGCCCGCTCTGGGAGGCCGGGGTCGACGGGCGCGGCATCGTGGTGGGGAGCCTCGACAGCGGGGTCATGGGGGACCACGTGCTGCTCGCCGGCGGGCGCCGGCCCGAGCGGTCGTGGTACGACCCGCGCGGCGAGCGCAGCGAGCCGATCGACACCAAGCCGCACGGCTCCCAGGTCCTGGCCTGCGCCGTGGCACGGCCGTACGAGGGGCACGACTTCGGGGCCGCCCCGGGGGCGACCTGGGTGGCCGCGCTCGCCAACCGTTTCAACAGCTACAACAACATCGACATGGCGCTCGCCGCCGACTGGATGATCTTCGAGGCCCGACCGGACGTGGTGCTCGGCGCGTGGGGGCACGGGAAGTCCGACTGCGATCCGCGCGACCGCGCGTTCGTCTCGGCGGCCCGCGCGGCCGGCATCGTCCCGGTCTTCGCCGCCGGCAACGACGGCCCCGACGCGGCGAGCGGCCAGGCTCCCGCGGCCCTCGGGGGGTTCGTGCCGGGGGCCGGCGGCCCGCTGGCGATCGCAGCCGTCGACCAGGCGCTCGCGGTGATCGGTCCCTCCTCGCGCGGGCCCTCCCCGTGCGGCGGACGGACCGGGGTCTTTCCGGACCTCTCGGCCCCGGGGTGGCAGGTCCCGGTCCCTGGTGCGCCCCATCCCACGTCGCTCACGCTCGAGTCGGGGACCTCGTTCGCGGTCGGGTGGGTCGGCGGCGTCGCCGCGCTCGTCATGCAGGTCCGCCCCGAGCTTCCCGTGCCGGCGGTCGAGGCGATCCTCCGCGCAACGGCCCGAGACCTCGGCCCGGCTGGACCGGATGACGCATCGGGGTTCGGTCTCGTCGATCCGGCCGCCGCGGTGGCGGCGGCGCGCCGCCAGCCGGCGCTCTCCTCCGGAAGATAAAAAGGGGCGGCCCCGAAGGGCCGCCCCCGTCAGTTTGAGCGCGCGGTGCTAGATCAGAACCGGTTCAGGTTGTTGGTGAGACCGTCCGTCGCGAACGCCATGTTGAAGTTGGCGCTGACCGATCCGAAGGTGATCGTCGCGTTGGCCTGATTGCCGTTCTCGGCAACGTAGTTGCTCAGCCAGGCGATCTCGTGACGGGCATTCGGAGTCATCGGGAAGACGGTGTTGTTCTTGTCGGTGATGAAGGCGGTGAACTGGCCGTAGATCGGCATGGTCACGCCATTCAGCGACACCGACGTGGTCTCGGCGTTGATCGGGATCACGTAGGCCGTGCCACCGCGCCAGGTGGTCGTGGCGAGGTTGGCGAACTCGGCGGCCTTGTCCTGGATGTTGGACCACTTGTCACCACACTCGCCGTACCGGGTCGTGTAGGAGACCAGGAGGGAGAGCGAACGGGCACCGGAGCAATCCGGGAAGAACTCGTAGTCGAAGATGACGTCGACGTTGGGGTTCGCGGGGTTCCAGGAACGGGTGATCTCGCAGCCCTCGTAGCGCCAGTCGCAGTAGGTCTGGTCGAGGAAGATCACCGACCCGGTCGGATCGAAATTGTTGAACGAGTAGAGCTTCTGGTCACCATACTGATTCTGGTAAACCATGTTGAAGATCTCGTCCGTTCCGTCGTCCCAGATCGTTCCAATCTGAGAGATCTGGATCCAGGCCTTGTGGCCCGTGCGGATGATGCCGCTGTAGCTGCCCCGGTCATCGGTGATGATCGGGTAATCAGTGACCGCGCAGCCCGCCGCCAAGAACGCGAGGACGACCGCGCAAAGAATCAGCTTCTTCATGGTCTCGCTCCTTTTATCCTGCTCAAGGTTCCGTCTATCACAGCCGGTCGAGCGCATTCTGGACGGTGGTCACGTTGACCTTGAAGTTCGCATTCAGCGAGCCGTAGGTCATGTTCACGTCCATGAAGTGGCCGTCGCGCTCGATGATCCGGTTGATCGCGTTGAGCTGGTAGCGAGCATTCGGGGTCATGGGCATGGCGACCTGGAGCTTGTCGTTCATGTACATGTTGAACCGGCCGTAGATCGGCATCTCGGTCCCGTTGACCGTGAAGGAAGCCACGGTGCTGTCGACCGGGATGTGGTAAACGCTCTTGCCGCGGAAGTTGACCTTGTCGAGCAGGCTGAACTCGTAGGCCGCACCCTGCCGGTCGGCCCAGACGCTGCTGCCGCACTCGCCGTAGCGGGTGGTGTAGGAGACCAGCAGGGAGAGCGAGCGGGCGCCGTTGCAGCTCGTGTCGAACGTATAGTCAAAGACGTTGTCGATGTTGTTGTAGCCAGCACCCTGGTCGCCGTGCACGTAGGCCTCCGGAAGGTCCGGATTCCAGGCGGTGACGATCGCGCAGTAGCTGCTGTCGAACGTCGGATCGCAGTAGGTCTGGTCGAGGAAGGTGACCGCGCCCGTCGGATCGTAGTTGTTATAGGTCTTCAGCCACTGGTCGCCCTTCCAGTCCTGCGACACGAGGGTGAACAGCTCGTCCGTGCCGTCATCCCAAATCGTCGCGATCTGGGAGGTGCTGATGTAAGCGAGATCGTACTGACCGGTCATCACCCCGCCGTCATCGGCGCCCCGGCTGTCGAAGATCACCGGATAGTTCGTGATCGCGCAGCCCAGCGAGAAAGCCGCGAGCAGGGCGATCAAGAGAAGCTTCTTCATGGATTGACTCCTTTTCCCTTGGTTACCTGACTTGGTTTCCGTCTCTCTACCAGTTCAACGTGCGCGCTCAACCCGACTAACTACCCCCTTTCTCCAGTATGCGTCTCCCTGGATTGCGACTCGATCAACTGAACCGAGCGGAATCTACGCCGACCCGGGGGCTCGGCAAGCAGTTTTTTCCCGCGCCACTCGCGGGGTTTCACCCGGACGGCCATCGCGTTTACTTCTCAATCGGTAACTGTTAGTTAGTTTTCGGGCCCCAACGGTGGTCCAGCCCGGTCCCGGTTCTGCCGGAACGGCCTCGGACCAAAGAAAAAGGGGCGGCTCCTCGCGGAGCCGCCCCCGTCGATCGGCGCGTCGGACAGGGTCAGAAGCGATTGAGGTTGTAGTTGATCCCGCTCGCGGAGAACGCCATGTCGAGGTTGGCGCTGACCGAACCGTAAGTCAGCGACACGCTCGCCTGGTTGCCGTTCTTCGCGACGTAATCCGCCAGCCAGCGCAGCTCGTGGCGGAGGTTCGGGGTGGCCGGAACGACCAGGTCCATCCTGCCGGTGACGATCGTCGTGAACTGCCCGTAGAGCGGCATGCTCACCCCGTTCAGGCTGACCGAGGTGTTCTCGGCGTTGATCGGCAGCACGTAGGCCACCCCGCCGCGCCACGTGGTGGTCGCGAGGTTGGCGAACTCGGCCATGACGCCCTGCTTGTCGGCCATCGGGAGCTTGTCGCCGCACTCGGCGAGACGGCTGCTCTGGCTGATCAGCAGCGACAGCGAGCGCGCCCCGGAGCAGTCCGGGAAGAACTCGTAGTCGAACGGGTTGTCGATGTTGGAGTTGGCCGGATTCCACGCGCGGACGATTTCGCAATCATCGTAGCGCCAGTCGCAGTAGGTCTGGTCCAGGAACAGGACCGACGCCGTCGGATCGAAGTTGTTGAAGGTGTAGAGCTTCTGGTCTCCGTACTGGTTCTGGTAGACCATCGAGAAGAGCTCGTCCGAACCGTCGTCCCAGATCGTCGCGATCTGCGAGGTCGGCACGACGTAGGCCTTGTGGCCGGTCCGGATGATGCCGCTGTAGCTGCCCCGGTCATCGGTGATGACGGGGTAGTCGGTCACCGCGCAGCCGGCGGCTGCGAGGGCGAGTACGAGGGCGCTGAGCAGGAGCTTTTTCATCAGTTCTCCTTTTCCCGCTCAGAGCCGGTCGAGCGCGTTCTGGACGGTGCTGACATAGATCTTGAAATTCGCGGTCAGCGAGCCGTACGTCATGTCCACGTCGAGGAAGTGGCCGTCCCGCCGCACCGCACGGTCCAGCGCGTTGAGCTGGTACCGGGCGTTGGGGGTCACCGGGATCACCGTGCGCATGTAATCGTCGACGTAGAGGTTGAACCGGCCGTAGACCGGCATCTCCGTGCCGTTGACCGAGAACGAGGCCACGGTGTTGTCCAGCGGGATATGGTACAGGCTCCGGCCGCGGAAGTTGGTCCGCCCCAGGATGCTGAACTCGTAGGCAGCGCCCTGCTTGTCGGCCCAGACGCCGCTGCCGCACTCGCCGATCCGGCTCGTGTAGGAGACGAGCACCGACAGCGAGCGGGCGCCGTTGCAGCTGAGGTCAGCGGTGTAGTCGAACGGATTGTCGAGATTGTTGTATCCGGCGCCCTGATCGCCGTGGACGTAGGCGTCCGGGAGGTCCGGGTTCCAGGCCGTGGCGATCGCACAGTAGCTGCTGTCGAACGTCGGATCGCAGTAGGTCTGGTCGAGGAAGACGACGGCACCCGTCGAATCGTAGTTGTTGTAGGTCTTCAGCCACTGGTCACCCTTCCAGTCCTGGGACACGAGGGTGAACAGCTCGTCGGTGCCGTCGTCCCAGATCGTCGCGATCTGGCTGGTCGGAATGATGTAGGCCAGATCGTACTGGCCGGTCATCACCCCGTTGTCGACGGCGCCGCTGCTATCCGTGATCACCGGGTAGTTGGTGATCGCGCAGCCCAGCGAGAATGCCGCCAGTAGCGCGATGAAGAGAAGCTTCTTCATGAACTCGACTCCTTTTCCCTTGGGTTCCTGATCTGAACTCCTCTATCAGCTCTCTCGGTTTTTCTCCTGGTTCATGACACGCGCTCCGACCGACGACCGACCCCCTTTCCGGACTGAGAGAAAACGCCTAGAGGGGACCTTGCGGTCCCCCCCGGTCCGGCCGGAAAAGTACGCTGGCGGCGCGGGGCGGCAAGGAAAACTCCTTGTGCCAGGCCGGAGACGGCGGACTGCGGGGGTGCGCGGGCGGCTGGACTTACAGGAGCGTCATGCGGGCTGTCGGGGCTCCGGTCGGGCTCCGCGCCTACTTGAGGTTGGAGATGAGGACGGTCCCGTCGGGCTGCCGAAAGAGCCGCACCGGGTCGGGACCCCTGCGCCGCGTCGCCCCCTCCCGGAGGCCGGCCCGGACGAGCACCTTCCGCACGTACGCCTTCGTCTCGGGGTAAGGGGGGACGCCGAGGTGCCGGTCGACCGCACCCTCCCCTGCGTTGTACGCGGCGAGCGCGAGGGTCAGATCGCCCTGATAGCGCTCGATCAACCAGGCCAGATAGCGCGCCGCGCCGTCGAGGTTCTCCGCCGGATCGTGAACGTCGCCGACGTCGAAGCGGCGGGCCGTGGCCGGCATCAGCTGGCCCAGTCCGCGCGCCCCCTTGGGCGAGACGGCTTCCGCGTCGCGCCCCGACTCGACCTCGACCAGCGCCGCCAGCAGCAGCGGATCGAGTTGGTGGCGCTCGGCGGTCCGTTCGATGAGCAGCTGGTAGGGCTTTCCGATCGCCGCCGACCGCGTAGCGGCGGGAGACGCGAACGCCGTGGCGAAGACGAACAGCACGCCACAGGCCGCGGCGAACGCCGCCGACACGCGCCGAACGGCGCGGAGCCTTGCAGAGTCCCGGAGTCCCATGTCCCGGGATCGAATGTAGGTTCCGAGACGGCAGGCCGTCCGGTCGCAGCGCTCGGCCGGGGGCGCTCAGCCGTGGCGAGCCCCCCGCACCGCCTCGGCCGCTCGCGCGAGCACCTCGGGCAGCGACTCCGGGTTGCGACCTCCAGCCTCGGCCAGGTCGGGGCGGCCGCCGCCGCCCGCTCCGCCGGCGATCGCAGCCAGCGCCTTCACGACCAGCCGCGCATCGACCGCATCCCCGACCTCGCGCCCGGTGCCGACGAGCAGGGCGACCTTCCCCTCGTCGGCGGCGGCCAGCACCACGACCGCCCGCGGGTTCTGCTGGCGCAGCGTATCGAGCAGGTCGCGCCGCTGACCCTTGGCCAGGCCGTCGGCCCGGCGCGCGATGACCTGGAGGCCGTCGACCTCCTCCGGCGGCGCGTCGGTCGCCGCTCCGCCGTGGGCCAGCTCGAGCCGCAGGTCCTCGTTTTCGCGCCGCAGCCGACGCAGGGCCTCGAGCCGGCGCCCGAGTTCCTCGGCGATCGCGTCCGAGGCGACTCCCATCGCCTGCGCCATGTCCCGCGTGCGGTCGAACTCCTCGCGCGCCCGGGCCAGCGCCGCCATCCCGGAGAGCGCTTCGATCCGCCGCACCCCGGCCGCCACGCCGCGCTCGCTCCCCAGCACCGTGGTCCCGATCTCGCCGGTCCGCAGGACGTGGGTCCCGCCGCACAGCTCGAGGCTGACCTCCCCGATCCGGACGACGCGCACCCGGTCGCCGTAGCGATCGCCGAAGAAGGCCATCGCGCCGCTCGCCAGGGCCTCGTCGATCGGCATCTCGACCGTTTCGACCGGGGTGTCGGCCAGCACCGCCTCGTTGATCTCGGCCTCGATGTCGCGCAGCACCTCGGGCTCCACCGGCTCGTAGTGGGCGAAGTCGAAGCGCAGCCGCTCCGGCTCGACGAGCGAGCCGGCCTGCCGGACGTGTGTCCCGAGCTGCCGCCGCAACGCGGCGTGCAGCAGGTGCGTGGCGGTGTGGTGGCGCATGATCGCGCGCCGCCGGGCGGCGTCGACCTCCAGCACCACGACGGCACCCGGGACGAGCGTCCCCTCCCCCACGTCCACCCGGTGCAGCGTGACGCCGCTGATCGGCGCGTGGGCGCCGGTCACGCGTGCCCGGGCCTCGCCGCCCACGAGCAGGCCGTGATCGCCCACCTGGCCGCCGGCCTCGGGGTAGAAGGGCGACTCGTCGAAGATCGCGTCGCCCGTCTCGCCGACGGCGAGCCGATCGACCGGCCGCCCGTCCTTCAGCAGCCCGACGACGCGCGCGGCGTCGACCCGCAGCGTCTCGCGCCCGACGAAGCGCGAGCCCTGCCCGCGCCACGGGGCCAGGACCTCGAGCTCGACGCGATCCCCGTCGTCCGCCTTGAGCACGCGGGAGGTCGCGACGTGGCGGGCCCGGGCCGCCTCGTAGGCCGCCTCGTCCAGCACGAGCCCGCGTTCCTCCAGCGCATCGCGCACGAGGTCCATCGGCAGCCCGCGCTCGCTCTCGAGCTGGAACGCCTCGTCGCCGGGGAAACGCCGGCCGCTCTCCCGCAGCACGGCGTCGATCCGCCCGTCGAGCAGCGCGAAGCCGTCGGCCAGCGTGCGCTCGAACCGCTGCTCCTCGCGGCGTACGACCTTCTGCATCGTCCCCATGTGCTCCCGCAACTCGGGGTACTGGTCGCCCAGCACGGCGGCCACATCCTCGAGGTGCGGCGCCAGGAAGGGCGATGGCGCTCCGAGCAGCCGCCCGTGGCGCAGCGCGCGGCGCATGATCCGGCGCAGCACCGCACCGCGCTTCTCCGGGCCGGGGATGATCCCCTCGGCAACGAGGAAGGCGATCGCGCGCAGGTGGTCGGCGATCACGCGCAGCGAGACGTCCGCGTCGCCGCCGGCGCCGTACTCGACCCCGGCCTCCGCCGCCACGCTCCGGATGATCGGCTGGAACAGGTCGGTGTCGTAGTTCGAAGAGACCCCCTGCAGCACCGCCGTCACGCGCTCGAGCCCCGCGCCGGTGTCGACCGACGGGGCGGGGAGTGTCCCGACCTTCCCGCCCGGCTGCAGGTCGAACTGCATGAAGACCAGGTTCCAGAGCTCCATGAAGCGCTCGGGATCGGTCGCCGGCGTGGCCGGCACCGGGTCGTGCGGGCGGAGGTCGATGTGAATCTCGCTGCACGGCCCGGCGGGACCGGTGTCCCCCATCTGCCAGAAGTTGTCCTTGCGCCCCATGGCCGTGACCCGGGACGCCGGGACACCGGCCTCGCTCTCCCAGAAGCGCGCCGCCTCCTCGTCCCCGGGAAAATCGTCGTCGCCGGCGAAGACCGTCGCGTGGAGGCGCTCGGCGGGCAGGCCGTAGACCTCCGTCATCAGCTGCCAGCCCCAGGCGATCGCCTCGCGCTTGAAGTAGTCGCCGAAGGAGAAGTTCCCGAGCATCTCGAAGAAGGTGTGGTGCCGCGGGGTGCGGCCCACCTCCTCGAGGTCGTTGTGCTTGCCGGAGACGCGCAGGCATTTCTGCGACGAGGCCGCGCGGCGGTAGGGGCGGTGGTCGTGCCCGCGGAAGACCTCCTTGAACTGGTTCATCCCGGCGTTCGCGAAGAGCAGCGACGGGTCCGTCGGGAGCACGAGCGGCGAGGAGGGCACGACCTGGTGGCCCTGCCGGGCAAAGAAATCGAGGAACGTCCGGCGCACGTCACGGGAATGCATGGTGGTCAGTCCTCGGCGTCGCGCAGGACGCCCGGTTCATCCTCGCCCGACTCCTCGTCGAAGCCGTCGAGGAGCAGTTCGTCGACCGCGGGGTCGCCGCCGTGCTCGGCGCCGTCGTCGGCGGCAGCGGCAGCGGCGCCGGCACCGTCCGATGCCAGGAGCGACCGGATGATCGCCGCCGGGAAGCCGGCCCGCGCGAGGCGGGCCGCGACCCGGGCGCGTTCCGGTGCCGCGAGCGGCCGCGGCATCCCGCGCGAGAAGCGTGCGAACGCCTGCGCGGCGGCGGCGGCAACTCCCTCCTCGCCGAACGCCGCGGCGACCGCCCCCTCGGCGTCGGCGCCCCGGATCCCGCGCGCTGCGAGCTCGGCCCGCACGCGCGCCGGGCCCTTTCGTCCGGCGGCGGCGCGCGAGCGGGCGTGATCATAGGCAACCGCCCGGTCGTCCACGAGCTGCAGTTCCGCCAGGCGGTTCAGTGCGGCGTCGATCTCTTCGCGCGGGTGGCCGGCCCGCGCCAGGCGTTGGCGCAGCTCGTCGAGGCTCAGCGCCCGGTGCGCGAGCGCCGCCACGGCGCGGTCGAAGGCCGGCTTGTTCGAGCGGGACATCCGCTGAGGATACACGCGCCCCGCGGCCCGGACCGGCGGCGGATCGCGGCCCCGCGCGGTGCGCGGTCTAGCGCGTGCGCGGCAGCGGCGGGAAGTCGTCCTCGCGCGAGGAACGGTTCAGCCGGGGCGCCGGCCCGGACGATCCGGCATCGCCGGCAGGAGCGGGCGCACCGACCAGCGCCTCCTGCATCGCCGCCTGGGTCGACTGGGACGTCGACTCGATCCCCTCCATCCGCAGCCGCAGCTCGTCGCGGTTGGTGGCCCGGAGGAGCGCCTCGTCCTTGGTGATGACCTTGGCCTGCCAGAGCTGGTGCAGCGACTGGTCGAAGGTCTGCATCCCGTACTGCGAGGTTCCCTGCGCGATCGCGTCGCGGATCATCTTCGTCTTGTCCTTGTTCTCGACGCACTCGCGGATGTACGGCGTCACGCGGAGCACTTCGACCGCCGGGGCGCGGCCCTGGCCGTCGGCGCGGGTCACGAGCCGCATCGAGATGCAGGCGCGGAAGACCGCCGCCAGCTGCAGCCGGATCTGCTTCTGCTGGTGCGGCGGGAAGACGGAGATGATCCGGTTGATCGTCTCGGTGGCGTCGAGGGTGTGCAGCGTGGAGAGCACCAGGTGGCCGGTCTCGGCCGCGAGCAGCGCCGTCTCGATCGTCTCGTAGTCGCGCATTTCGCCGACCAGGATCACGTCCGGGTCCTGCCGCAGCGCGGAGCGCAGCGCATCGGCGAACGACTTCGTGTCGACCTCCACCTCGCGCTGATTGATCAGCGACTTCTTGTCGCGGTGCAGGAACTCGATCGGGTCCTCGATCGTCATGATGTGCTCGCAGCGCGTCGCGTTGATGTAGTCGATCATCGCGGCGAGCGTCGTCGACTTTCCGGAGCCGGTCGTCCCGGTCACGAGGATCAGCCCGCGGGCCTCCGACGCGATCTGCTCGAGCACCGTCGGCAGCGTCAGCTCGCGCACGGTCGGGATCTTCACCGGGACCACGCGGAAGACCATGCCGACCGCGCCGCGCTGCTGGAAGCAGTTGACACGGAAGCGGCCGAGCCCCGGAACCGAGTAGGCCATGTCGATCTCGAGGTTCTCCTTGAACTTCTGCTTCTGGCGCGCGCTCATGATCGAGAACGCCATCGCCACCGCGTCCTCCTGCATCAGCCGCGGGTGCTCGGTCATCGCCAGCAGGTGGCCGTCGACGCGGATGATCGGGTACGAGCCGACCTTCAGGTGGAGGTCGGAAGCGCCCTTGTCGGACGCGGCCTTCAAGAGATCGTTGATGTGCACGGCCGTCTCCCGGGATGACAACGCCGCGCCCGGCGCCGCACGCGACTCGGGAGATAATCCCCGGGCCGGGCCGGTCGCCGACGGACCACGGCGGGGCGCTCGGCCCCCGCCCGGGAATCTAGGTTTCCGGCGCCGGCGGGGACAACCGCCCCCCCGGGAGCCCGGCTCCCGGCGGGGCCGTCACCTTCCGGAGGCACGGTGCTGCGCTGGGCGATGCTGGTGTCACGCGACCTGGTCCGTCTGCCGGAACTCGAGGAGGGGATCCGGATGGCCGGCTTCTCGCCGCGGCGGGTACCCGACCTGCAGCGCGCCTGGTCGCTGCTGGGCCTGCCCCCGGGCGGCTCCGGAGCGGTGGCCGCCCAGAACCGGCCGGGGCTCGTCGTGGTCGACCTCGTCTCGCTCGAGGAGGAAGGGCTGGAGGTGATCCGGACCCTGTCCCGCCACGCCTCGGCCGTAGCCCTGCTTCCGGAGCAGCTCGCCGGCGCCGGGGACCAGGCCCGACGCTGGGGCGCGGTGGCGCTGCTTCCCCCGCACGGCGCCGGCCGGTTGGCGGCCTGTCTCGCGGCGATCCCGATCCCGCCCGGCTAGCTTCTTCCCCTCAGGGTTGGACCTTCAGGTGCCACTCGGGGTGCCGGGGCTGCGCCCCCTTGACTTCGTTGAAGTAGGCCTCCTGGATCCGGCGGGTGACCTCGCCCCGCGCGCCGTTCCCGATCGGCACCCCGTCCACCGCACGGATCGGCGTCACCTCGGCCGCGGTGCCGGTGAAGAAGATTTCGTCCGCGACGTAGAGCGCTTCGCGCGGGAGCGCGCTCTCGACCACCTCGTATCCCAGCTCCTTCGCCAGCGTGATCACCGAGTCGCGCGTGATGCCGGCGAGGATCGAATGCTGCAGGCCGGGGGTGAAGATCTTCCCGCGCCAGATGACGAACACGTTCTCGCCGGAGCCCTCGCTGATCAGGCCGTCGGTCGTGAGCGCGATCCCCTCGGTGAAGCCGCGCGCCCGGGCCTCGAGGTTGATCAGCTGCGAGTTCATGTAGTTGGCGCCGCACTTGGCGAGCGCGGGGAGCGTGTTGGGTGCCATCCGGTTCCAGGTCGAGATCGTGACGTCGACCCCGTTGGACAGGGCCTCCTCCCCCAGGTAGGCGCCCCACGACCAGACGACGATGGCGGTGTCGACCGGGCAGTTCGACGGATTGACGCCGAGCGTGCCGTAGCCGCGGTAAATCACGGGCCTGATGTAGCACTCCTCGAAGCGGTTGGCGCGGATCGTCTCGAGGCACGCGTCGACCAGCTGCTCCTCGGTGAAGGCCCCCTGCATGCGGTAGATCTTCGCCGAGTCGATCAGGCGCCGGATGTGCTCACGCAGCCGGAAGCACGACGAGCCGTAGGGCGTCTTGTAGCAGCGCGCCCCCTCGAAGACCGACGAGCCGTAGTGGATGACGTGGGAACAGATGTGGATGTTGGCCTCCGCGTAGGGAACCAGCCGGCCGTTCATCCAGATCGAGCTGACACCTTCGAACGCCATGCGCAGGCCTCCACCGCCCCGTGCGACGGCGCGACAGCGCGGCTCGTCGACGGCAGGATCCGAAAAGAAGGCACACCAGGGGGGAACGGAGTCGATGCTAAGAGCCGCGCCCAACGGGTGTCAACGCTCGTCGGCCGGCGGCCGGGACCGTTGGTCCGGTCCCCGCTCCGACGGCCCGGGCCGGAGCCGGGTCGCGCGGCGGCGCGGGGCCGGTCCGGCTTGCACCCCGGGCCGGCTGACCGTACCTGCTTGGCATGGCAGGGTGGACCGCGGGCGCCGGACGGGCCCGCCTTTTTGTTATCGCGGGCCTTTTTTCGGCAGCCGCCGTCCCGGCCTTCGCCGGCGACGCGACGCGCCCGCCCGCCCCCTTCCGCGGGCCGTTCGGCCCGTCCGTCCCCCTTTCGACCGATCCTCCGGCGGTCGCGGAAGGGGCCGGTCCGGGGGCCGGGCCGGGGGCGGACGCTCGGCTCCCCGGTAGCTGGCGGGGCCCGCTCCTGCTGGGGCTGGGCGCCCTGGACGGCCGCGGGGGGGACCCCTCGCCGGACGATCTGCTGGCCCGGCCCCATGCGATCCTGTTCGACACCACGGCCTTCGAACCGCTGGCGGACGGGGAGCCGGACCTCTCGGAGATCGCTCCCGAGCCCGCGGGATTCGAGAACCTCTCCTCGGCCGCGCCACGGCTCGCCCTGGTCCAGTTCGCCGCTCCCCCGGGTCCGGGAGAGCGGGCCGCGCTGGCGGAGGCCGGGGTCCAGCCGCTCTTCGCCGTGCCGCGCGAAGCCTACCTGGTGCGGGCCGACGCCCTGGCGCTCGGCCGGGCGGCCGGACTGCCGGGAGTGCGCTGGGTCGGCCGGTACCGTCCCGGGTACAAGTACGATCGCTCGCTCGCCCGGGTCGCGGCCGGCCAGCCGACCCGGGGTGCGCTGCCGGGCGAAGGGCTCGACGCGTTCCGGGTCCACGCGCTCGCGCTGCTCGGACCGGGACGGACCGCGGAGGACCTGGCGAACGACGTCGCCTCGGTTTTCCCGGGCCTCGTCCTCGACGGCGTCGCCGGCGATGGCCCGGTCGCGCTGCTCGCGCTCTCGGTCCCGCGCTCGGGCCTGCGTGTCGCGCTGTCGCGCGTCGCGGCGCTCGAGGAGGTGGTTGCGCTCGAGCCGAGCGGCGCGGTGGAACTGCTCAACGACGACGCGGTCTGGATCGGTCAGTCCTACGACCGGTTCTGGAAGCGCAACTACACCAGGTCTGCGACGGTCTGGAAGCGGGGACTCCTCGGAGACGGAGAGCTCATCGGGATCGCCGACAGCGGCGTCGACCCCGACACCTGCTGGATGATCGACGACCTGCACGGGTTGCCGCCGGTCTCGAGCGTTCCCGCCGACGGCGCACTGGCCGGCCCGATCCCGGTCGACCTCTCGCGGCGCAAGATCGTCGCCTACAACCTGCTCGGCTCGTTCCAGGCCAAGGCCACCGCATACGACGTGCGCTCCGGCGACCCGCACGGGACCTGGACCGCGGTCTCGGCCGCCGGCGACGACCCGACCGATCCGGCAACCGAGGCGAACCCGCTCGGCCCGCACCACGACCCGGGCGACGGGGTCGCGCCGATGGCGAAGCTGGTGGTCGAGGACCTCGGCGACGACCAGGGGCAGCTCGTCGGGCTCGGGCTGCCGGTCCCGCTGATCGTCGACCGGATGTTCGAGCAGATGCGTGACGCCGGCGCCCGGATCTCGACCAACTCGTGGGGCGTGGCGCGGAACCAGTACGACACGCTGGCCTTCTTCACCGACCGGATGGCGTGGAATCACCCCGACTTCCTGATCGTCTTCAGCGCCGGAAACGGCGGGCCCTACCCGGGCTCGCTCGCCTCCCCCGGAACGGCCAAGAACGTGCTCACCGTCGGCGCGTCGGACGCGCGGGTCCAAGCCGATCCCGACCCGACCAAGGCGCTCGACCCGGAGAACGTCGCCGAGTTCTCCTCCCGCGGTCCGACGACGGACGGGCGGCTCAAGCCCGACATCGTGATCTCGGGCCGCTCGCTCGTCACCGGCACCTCGGACCGCAAGGAAGTCGGCCGCACCTGCTCGACCTTCGAGGTGAACGGCACGTCGTTCGCGGCGCCGCTCGTCGCGGGCTACGCGGCGCTGGCGCGGGAGTACTTCCGGAAGGGGTTCTACCCCTCCGGCGCGGCGCGCGCAGGCGATGCGCTCGTCCCTTCCGCGGCTCTGCTCAAGGCGACGCTGCTCGCCGGCGCGCGCAACATGACCGGGCGCGGGGGCGCCGACTACGGGCCCTGCCTGCCCGACACCTGCGACCTGTCGGTGGGCCTGTGCACGAACGGCTTCGGCGCCTGCTCCGAGGACGCCGACTGCTGGACGTGCAGCGGGAAGTCGCAGCTCACCTGCACCGGCGACCGCGACTGCAACCTCGCGCTGCTGCAGGACGACGCGCCGACGAACGAGCAGGGCTGGGGGCGGCTCCAGCTCGACGACGCGCTGTTCTTCGGCGGGGACGCGCGCGGGCTCGCGGTCTGGGACGTGGCGCGCGACCGCGGGATCGCGACCGGCGAGTCCTGGTCGAGTGAGGTCTACCTCGACGGCCGCGCCGAGGAGCTGAAGATCGTGCTGACCTGGCCCGATCCGCCGGCCCTCGTGGCCTCCCCGTCGTACCTCGTGAACGACCTCGACCTCGTCGTCACGGCGCCGAACGGGACGGTCTACCGCGGCAATGCGTGGTCCGCCCGCGACCGCAACGCGACGACGCGCGAAGCGACGGCGCCGAACGCGTTCCCGGTGAGCGACAACGACAACGTCGAGGTGGTGCGGCTGCCGATCGGCGGCGCACCGGCCGGAGTGTGGCGGGTCGAGGTCGTCGGGGAGAGCGTCCCGGGCACGCCCTTCGTCGACGGCGGTGCGCGCCAGGATTTCGCGGTCGTCGCGGTCGGGCCCGTCTCGGCCGCGGGCGGATCGTTGCGCTTCGCCCGCCCGCGCTTCGGCTGCGACGGCGTGGCCGGGCTGGAAGCGCTCGATGCGAACGCCGGCGCCTCGATCGTCGTGACGGTGCGGACCTCGTCAGGAGACCAGGAAACGGCGACCCTCTCCGCGCTCGGCGGGGGACGCTACACCGGTGGCGTCGCGCTGGTGTCGGGCCAGCCGATTGTGCTCGGTAACGGCCGGCTGGAGCTGGCCAGCGGCGACGAGCTCCGCGCCGTCTACCAGGATGTGAGCCCGGCGCACGCGGCCACCGCGCGGGCGCTCACCGGCTGCGGACAGGACCTGTCCGTCGGCCCGCCCACGTTCGCGGGCGGCTGCGACGGGGACGGCTTCCTGGACGCCGGCGAGACCGGCGCGCTCTCGCTGACGCTCGTGAATCCCGGGCCGGCGGACCTGCGCGGCGTCACCGCCACGCTGCGCTCGACCGACCCGCAGCTCTACGTCGCCTCCGCCGAGGGCGCGTTCGGCGACCTCGCGACCGGCGGGGCGGCCCCCGTCGCCGTCCCGTTCCAGGTCTCGCTGCGCGGCGACGCGACCGCGACGACGGCGACGCTCGAGTTGGTCGTAAACGCCGACGGCTGGACCGAACCGCGGATCGTCCCGGTCTCGCTCGCGCTCGAGACCGACGAGACGCGCACCCCGGGCTCCTGGACCGACTCCTTCACCAGCAGCCTCGGGGAGTGCTACGACGGCGACCCCGCGCCGACCCCGGGATCCTGGTACTGGTTCGACCCCAACAAGAACTGCAGCACCTCGGAACCGACCTGGAACATCGGGCTGTGCTTCGGTTCGCGGCAGGCCCTGATCCCCTCCTGCTCGGGCCAGCTGCTCAGCACCGCGTCGAAGGTCAACCACCGCCTGGTCAGTCCGTCGGTCGTCACCGGCGAACCGGGAACGACCACGATCCTCGAGCGCGTGCGCTTCCGCGAGAGCTTCCACCTCAAGCTGAACGAGGACGGCAAGCCCTGCGAGAGGACCCTGGTCGAGGTCTTCACCAACCGCGACGGCCGCACCCTCCCCTCCGGCTACTATCGCGACCGTTCGGCCGACGGGACCAACCTGACCGCCGACCTCGACCCGTCGCGGGTCACGGAGTGGACGCTCCCCCCGGCGGCCGACGCGACGACGCTGCAGCTCCTGTTCCGGGCCGACATCGCCGACTCCGCCGACGGCGCGGTGTCCTGCACCAGCAGCAGCGGCGACGAGATCCGCTGGCGGGTCGACGACGTCGAGCTGACCTGGGAGAACATCCGCCGCAGCGCGGACGCGACCGTCTGCGCTCCGGCCTGCAGCGCCCCTGCGGCACCGACCGGCGTCAGCGCCACCGTCGTCGGCGACGCCGTCGTGGTCGGCTGGAACCGGTCCGCCGCTGCCCATCACTACGACGTCTGGCGCATCGAAGGCGCCGTGCGCCGGTTCGTGGGCCGGGTCGCCGGATCCGAGGGCGCCCTGCTCGACCACCCGGCGGGAGCCGGCCCCTTCACCTACGAGGTCGAGGCGCTGGACGCGTCGGGGCTCTGCGCGGCGCCGGCGGCCACCTCGAATCCGCTCGTCCCCTCGGCGACCTGCCTGGTCGCGCCCGCGGCGCCCGCCGCTCTCGCGGCCGCCGATGCCGAGTCGGCGCAGTGCGGTGTCGGGCTCGCCTGGAGCGCCGTCACCTCCCCGTGCGGCGACCCGCTCTCGTATCGCGTCTTCCGCTCGACCGACCCGGCCTTCGTCCCCGGCCCGGCCACCCTCAGGGTCGAAACTGGCGCCACTGCCTACGCCGACTCGGCCCTCACCACCGGCTGGGACGGGTTGGGAGAGCCGGCGGGGGACAGCTGGACCTACGAGGTCCGCGCGTTCGACGCCGCGAGCGGGCTCGAGGGCCCCGGCACCCGGGCCACGGTACGCGCCGGCGGCCCGCGGCAGTCGGGGAGCTGGATCGACGACGCCGGTGACGCCCGGCCGGCGAAGATGACCAGCGAGACGACCGAAGACGAGACCGCCGCCGGCGCCGGTTGGTCGCGCAGCCCGATCGCCCTGCACCATGGCGGGAGCTGGTCCTACTGGTCGGACGACGAACCGCTCGGCACCGGGCGCTATCCGCCGCTGGCCTGCTTCGGTCTCGTGGGTCCCGGGTTGCCGCTCGACTCCGCAGCCTCGCCGCGGCTCTCGTTCTTCGCCGACTACAGCATCGAGCACAGGTGGGACGGGATGGTCGTCGAGCTGTCGGCCGACGGCGGGCCGTTCGCGCCGATCGCCCCGATCGGCGGCTACCCGAACACCTTCGCCAATACCACCCCGCCCCCCTGCGCCGGCGACGGGGGCGGCAACGGGGCGTGGATCAACGGCTGCGACTACCCGCCGACGCAGGGCTGCATCACGGGACCCGCCTCGGGAACCCTCTCGGGCTGGCGGAGGTTCGAGTTCAACCTCCAGCCCTGGGCGGGGCGGACCGTCCGCTTCCGGATCAACCTGTCGAGCGACTGCGGCACCGACGGCGGCGCGGTGATCGACGACCTCGCAGTGAGCGGCGTGCGCCTCGCGTCGGCCTGCTCGGCCGGGACGTGCTGGCCCCCCCCGCAGTTCATCGGCCTGCTGTCGGCGGAGGACCTCGATCCCGCGGCGGCCGGCGGAGTGCGCCTCTCCTGGGGCGAGGTCGTCGACTGGGGCGGAGGCGGGACCGGGGTCTTCGAGATCTGGCGCGACGGCCGGCTCGTCGCCACGGTCGACGCCTCCGCGCGCGGCTTCGACGACCACGACGCCGAGCCGAACCGTGACCACCGCTATCAGGTCCTCGCCCGCTCGGGGAGCGGATGCGCCCTGCCGTCTGCCTCCTCGGCGACGCTGACCGCGCGGGACTGCGGCAGCGTCGACCCCGCGCGGCTGGCAGCGGCGAGGTTGACCGTCGACCGCTCGCCGGACGGGGACCAGGTGGTCCTGCGCTGCGCCCCGATCCCGGGCGCGGCGCGCTACCGCTTCCCCTGGTCGCTCGAGGCCGCGACGGTCGGGTCGCTTCCGTCGGCCCTCGAGTCGGCCGCCCCGGAGGCTCGCCACCCGGTCCTCCGGGACGGGGTCTCGTATTTCTACCTGGTTCAGGACGGCCCGGCCTCCGGCTGTCCCTGACCCCCGCCCCCCCTGCAGTTCCCCCCCTCCCGGCCGATAGGTCGATCGGGAACTCGGAAGCGGCGCCCGAGCGGGCGCGGAGCCTACCTTTTGGGCGTGGAGTGGATCGAGCCAGGGCTCGCGGCGATCGCAATCACGATCGGCCTCGTGGCCGCTTTCCGCGCACGCCGCGGGGAGGGCGGCCTGCTCTCGCGATGGGGCCTCGCCGCGGCGCTCGCCGGTGTGGCCGTCACCGCGCTGGCCTTCGGTGCGGCACGCGGCTGGGCACGCGAGGAGGAGCAGCGCCGGTTGCGCCGCGAAGCGGAGGATCTCGCCCGCGACGTCACCGCGGCGCTGGCCGGGCCGGAGCAGGCCGCGCGACTGGCCGGAGCCTCGCTGGCCGGACCGGCGATTCCGCCAGCGGAACGAGTGGCGGGCGTCGCGCACGCGGCCGGCTCGGCCTTCCCCGGCGTCGTCGATGTCGTGTTGATCGTGCCGGAGCCGGCAGGCGGCCGGTTCGTGTACCGGATCGTGCGCGCCGGGTCCGGTCGGCGCGGCTGGCTGGAGGGGGACGCTCGCGGCGCAGGCCCCGCGCTGAGATCGTTCCTCGACGGCGCCACCCGATCGGACAGCCCGCGGGTCTCTCCGCTCTTCTCCGACCTCGACGGAGCGCAACGCACCATGGTCGTGACGCGCGCCGGGAGCGATCCGGGACCGCGCCCGCGGCTCGTCGCCGTCGTCGTCGACCCGGCCGTCGTCCTGAGCACGGCCATCGCGCGGCACCCGCGGTTGCTCGGCTGCCGCATCGAGGCGCCGGGCGAGCGCGGCAGCGAGGTCGTCTACGACGAGGGCGCCGGGAAGCCCACGCCCGCGACCGTGCACGTCGCGGAGATCGAGGCCGGCGGCCAGCGGCTCCGTCTCGCCGCCTGGGGCTCGGAAGCACTCGACAGCGGGTTCATCGGCTTCGGCCCGATGCTCGTGCTTCAGCTCGGCGTCGCGCTCGCACTGCTCGGCGGCTGGTTCTTCGACGGTACGGAGCGCCGCCAGCGCTCGCTGCGCGAGGTCGCTGACCGCCGCGGCCGCGAACTCGCGGAGAGCGAGCGCGCGGTGGCCTCGATCGTCGAGGCGGCCCCCGAGGCGATCCTGGTGGTCGCGCCCGGCGACGGTACGGTGCTCGACGCGAACCCGTTCGCGGGAGCCTGGCTGGGGCGTGCGCACGACCGTCTCGTTGGCACCCCGCTCGCGGAACTCCTGGCCGCGGCCGCGGGGCAGACTCCCGCCGAGATGGTCCGCGCGACGCTCGACCCGGGCGCCGGCGGAACGCGCTTCCTGGCCTTCCGCCACACCAGCGGCCGGCTGCTCGAGGCCGAAGCCAGCGTCGCCCAGGCCGCGGTCCACGGACGCGCGGCGAGCGTCCTCCTGGTGCGCGACGTCTCGACGATCGAACACGCCCGCCGCGCCGCCGAAGCGGCGAGCGAGGCCAAGAACCTCTTCCTGGCCAACGTCAGCCACGAGATCCGCACCCCCTTGAACGGCGTGCTCGGGATGGCCGAGCTGGCGCTCGAGCACGAGCTCACCCCCGCGGTCAGGGAGCAGGTGGAGACGATCCGGCGTTGCGCCCGCGACCTGCTCCAGATCGTCGACGACGTGCTCGACTTCTCGCGCCTGGAAGCCGGCCAGCTCGAGCTGTCGCAGGTCCCGACCGACGTCGGTGCGCTGGTGCACGACGTGGCGTCCCACTTCGCCCCACGGGCCCGCGCCAAGGGCCTGACGCTCGCCACCGTCGTCCGCCGCGACCTTCCCGCGCCGCTCATGCTGGACGCCGGGCGCGTGCGCCGCGTGCTCGAGCAGCTGGTCGGCAACGCGATCAAGTTCACGCCGGAAGGCGAGGTCGAGATCCTGGCCCAGCCCGGCGCCGCCCAGCCGGGGGGCGGCTTCGAGCTGATCCTCGCGGTGCGCGATACCGGCCCGGGTATCCCCGAGGAGTGGCGCGACGAGATCTTCCAGCCGTTCCATCAGGCCAACGCGTCCCGCACCCGCCCGCAGGGCGGGACCGGGATCGGCCTGGCGCTGTCGCGACAGCTCGCCGCCGCACTCGGCGGCCGGCTCGAGGTCGAGAGCCCTCCGGGTGAGGGGGCGACGTTCCGGTTCGTGCTGGGGGTGTGGCCCGGACCGCGCGCCGCGGTACCGCCGCCCTGTGACTCGCTGGTCGGCCGGGCCGCCCTCGTGGTCCACCCGAGCGCCGCGGTGCGGGCCAGCCTCGCCGAAGCGCTCCTGACCCTGGGGATGCGGGCCCGCGCCGCCGCGCATCCCGGCGAGGCCGCGCGGGCCGCGTTCGACGCGCGCCGCGACGGCAGCCTCTTCGCGACGGTGCTGATCGACGACGCGCTGCTCGCTGCGCCGGAGACGCAGGCGCTCTGCATGGCGTGGCTCTCGGGCGCCGCCACGCCGGCGCGCCTGATCCCGATCGTGCCGGCAGCGGCCCCCACCCACGCGCCGGCCGGGGCCGCGCCCCCGCTCGTCGTGCCGTTCTCTTCGGCCGAACTGAGCGCGCGACTGCTGGCCGCGATCGCGCCGCCGGCCGACGCCCTGGCGCCGGAGACTCGCCGCGAAGGCCCGGTGCTCGTGGTGGAGGACAACCACGTGAACCGGCGCCTCGTGACGACGATCCTGGAGCGGGCGGGCTACCGGGTGATCGCCGCCGAGAACGGCGCCGACGCGCTGGCACGTCTGGCCGAGGCCGAGCCCAGCCTGGTGCTGATGGACGTCCAGATGCCGGTGATGGACGGACTCGAGGCCACGCTGCGCCTGCGCCGCGAACCGCGCTGGGCGATGCTTCCGGTGGTCGCTTTGACCGCTCACGCGCAGGCCTCCGACCGCGAGGCCTGCCTGGCGGCCGGCATGAACGACTACCTGACCAAGCCGATCGAGCGCGACGCGCTGCTGGCCGCCGTCGCCCGCTGGACGGATTCGGCCGGGGTTTCCTCGCCGCAGGCGCGCGAGTCGGTCCCGCACCTGGACTAGACTCCACGGGGAGCCCTGCCCGTGCTGTCCCCTGCCCGAATCCCCGGCGCGCTGGTCGCGCTGCTGCTGTCCGCCGGCGCGCCGCCGGCCACGGCGCAGATCCCGTTCCCCGGCCTTCCCTCCCGCGACGCCCAGCCGGCCGCAGCGACCGGTCCGACGGCGGGCGCGGGCCCCGTCGCCAACGCCGCCGCGGACGCGGACCGCCCGCCCGCCCCGTACCCGCTCGTCTCGATCTCGACCGCGCTGCTCGAGTCGCGGCAGGCGTTGCGCCTCGCGGAGCTCACACTGCGCCGCCCCCGCTACATGGCCGAACTGGACGGCGAGATCGAGGGGCGGCTGGCGGCGGCCCAGGAGCTGGCAAGCACCGAACGGGACATTCCGGCCGCCCAGCGCACCTTCCGCGCCCTGTTCAGCGCGGAGAACGAGTGGCGAATCGCGCGACTGCAAGCGGAGGTGGCCGCCGAGGCGATCCAGCGACGGATCAAGGCGCTGCAGGCGCTGCAGGCCGAGCTCACCCTGCTCGGCGAACGCTGGATCCTGACGGGACGCGCCCTTGGTGCAGCGGATTCGGAGGCGGTGCCGCGCAAGGCGATCGAGGAGCTGGCCGGGGCGATCGACGATGTGAACGGGAGAGCGCGCGCCGAACTCGAGCGGGCGCTCGAACTGCAAGCGAGGCTCACCGAGCTCCAACTCATCATCGACGAGGGCTCGGCGTGGATCGAGGAGACGACGAGCGCCGAGCGGGAGAAACTGCTCCGGGTCGACAGCCCGCCGCTGTGGACCGCGCTCACCGCCCGCGCCGCGGGGCCGCCGTCAGCGGCACCGGGCGAAGAACCCTGGCGAGAAAGCCTGCGCCTGTTCGCGACGGTGCTCCGGTCCCCCCGCCGGATCGCCTTCAGCGTCGTGGTCCTCGTGGCGCTCTGGCTGCTGCTGACCACCGCGCGCCGGGAACTCGCGGGCTTCTCGCCCCCGGACCGGCTGGCTGCCGTCGGGCTCGAGTTGCTGCGGCGCCCGGCCCGTTCTGCGATCCTGTGCGTGTTGGCGCTGCAGGTGCCGCTGTTCCCGCGCGCTCCGGCAGCGTTCTACGACCTGCTGTCGATCGCCGCAATCGTGGTGATCGGCTCGCTCGCCGGCCCCATCGTCGCGACCGCGCTGCGACCCTACCTGGCCGGCCTGCTGGTGCTCGGCCTGGCAGATCGGCTGCAGCCCCTGGCGGTCGCGGCCTCGCTCGGCTCGCGCCTGCTCCTGCTGCTGATCGGGCTGCTCGCGTTCGCCGGACTCGCCTGGGGATTCCGCCCCCGCAGCCCGGCGCGCCGGGCGCTGGCCGGCCGCTGGTGGGATGCCGCGCTCGTCCTCGCGGGCGTGGCGGCCACGCTGTTCGGCGCCGCGATCGCCTCGAACGTCGCCGGCAACCTCTCGCTGGCCGAACTCCTGACCTCAGCGACCCTGACGACCGGAATGGCCGCGTTGTTCCTGTATCTGCTGGTTGCCCTCGCCGCGATTCTGCTCCGCGCCTGGGTGAGCCGTCCCCACTCCCACCTTCGCACCGCGGCCACTCACGGGCAGCAGTTCGTCGCCGGCGGCACGCGGCTCCTGGTGGGCCTGGCCACCGCCGGCTGGATGCTCTTCACGCTGCACACCTTCACCGTGGTGCCGGCCGTCTCCGGCTGGATCGGCCGGAGCCTCTCGCACCGCTTCGTCCTCGGCGCCCTCGACATCTCGCTGGGCGACATCGCGGCCTTCGTGCTGGGCCTCGCGGCCGCGGTCCTTTTCGCCCGGCTCGTCTCGTTCCTGCTCGCGGAGGAGTTTCTCCCGCGGACCCGGATCGCCCGCGGCCACGCCAACGCGATCGTCACCATCACCCGCTACCTGCTGCTGGCGGCCGGCTTCCTGGTCGCCCTCTCGATGTCGGGCTTCGAGCTCAACCGGCTGACGCTGCTCGTCAGCGCCTTCAGCATCGGCGTCGGCTTCGGGCTGCAGAACATCATCAGCAACTTCGTTGCCGGGCTGATCCTGATCCTGGAGCGACCGATCGAGATCGGCGACGTCGTCGAGCTGGGGCAACTGACCGGGACGGTGCGGCGGATCGGCATCCGCTCGAGCGTCGTTCGGACCTTCGACGGCGCGTCCGTGATCGTGCCGAACAGCAACCTGATCTCCGACCAGGTCGTCAACTGGACCCACAGCGACAAGCTCCGCCGGATCGACGTCCGAGTCGGCGTGGCCTACGGCACGGAACCGAGGCGGGTACTCGAACTGCTGCGCGGCGCGACGGCGGGCCACTCCAAGGTCCTGGCCCACCCGCCGCCGAACCCGCTCTTCCTCGGCTTCGGGGACAGCACGCTCGATTTCTCGCTCCGATTCTGGACCGGCGACTTCGACGACTGGATGAACGTCCAGAGCGACGTGCTCGCGGCGGTCGAGCGGGCGCTCCGCGAGGCCGGAGTCGAGATCCCCTTCCCGCAGCGGGACCTCCACCTGCGCTCGGTCGATCCGGGGGTTCGGGAGGCGCTCGGGGCGGAGCCGCTCGATCCGGGCAGGCCGGGCTCGTCGCCTCGCCCGGCCGGGCCCGGCTCCGCGGCGGTCTGAGGGCAGGGCCTGGCGAGCGGAGTTCCGGGGGTTCTGCGGTTTGAATTGGGATCTTGACATCCGAATATCCGGATGTATTCTCTCCTCCATAACGGATATGACGGTCCGTAATTCCCTATTCACCGGACCGCATGGAGGAGTTTCGATGACCAACAGGCGACTCTGGATCGCATTCGCCCTCGTCGTGGGGCTTTCCTTCGCGACGCTGGGCTACTTCGGCGTCGAGATCTACCGGCAGGCGCCGCCGATTCCGGACCGGGTCGCGACCGCGTCGGGGACCGTCCTCTTCACGGGCGACGACATCCGGTCGGGGCAGAACGTCTGGCAGTCGATGGGGGGGCATGAGGTCGGGTCGATCTGGGGCCACGGGGCCTACGTCGCGCCCGACTGGACCGCCGACTGGCTCCACCGCGAGCTCGTCTTCCTGCTCGACCGCTGGGCCGCCGCGGCGCACGGCGGGGCCTTCTCCGGCCTCGACCTCGCGCAGCAGGCGGCGCTCAGGGCGCGCCTCAAGCAGGAGATCCGGACCAACACCTACGACCCGGTCACCCGCACCGTCACGATCAGCGACGACCGGGCAGCCTCGATCGCCGCCGTCGCGGGCCATTACGACGCGCTCTTCGGCCACGATCCCGCGCTCGCCGCGCTGCGCGACGCGTACGCGATCAGGACCGACACGATTCCCGACCCGGAACGCCGCCGCCTGCTCGGGGCCTTCGTCTTCTGGACCGCCTGGGCCGCCGGAACGGAGCGCCCGGGACAGGCGATCACCTACACCACCAACTGGCCGGCCGAGGCGCTGATCGACAACCGCCCGTCGGGCTCGATCGTGGTCTGGTCGGTGATCAGCTTCATCGCGCTGCTGGCCGGCGTCGGCGCCCTGGTCTGGTACCAGGGGGGCCGGCGCGACGAGGATCCGCCCGGCGCGGGCGCCCCGGCCACCGATCCGTTCCTGGCGCTGCGTCCGACACCGTCGATGCTCGCCACCCTGAAGTACTTCTGGGTCGTGGCGCTGCTGATCGTGGTGCAGATGGCGGTCGGCGCAATCACGGCGCACTACGGCGTGGAGGGCTCCGGGTTCTACGGGATCCCGCTCGCCGACTGGCTCCCCTACTCCGTCGCCCGGACCTGGCACGTCCAGTCGGGCATCTTCTGGATCGCGACGGCGTGGCTGGCGACCGGCCTGTTCATCGCCCCGGCGGTCGCGGGGGCCGAGCCCCGGGGCCAGCGCTTCGGCGTCAACCTGCTCTTCGGCGCGCTGCTCGTCGTGGTCGGCGGCTCGTTCGCCGGCGAATGGCTGGGCGTGATGCAGAAGCTGGGCCTGACGCAGAACTTCTGGTTCGGCCACATGGGCTACGAATACGTCGATCTCGGGCGTTTCTGGCAGATCCTGCTCTTCGCCGGGCTCCTGATCTGGCTCTTCCTCGTCGGCCGGGCGCTCGCGCCCGCCTTCAGGCGCGACCTGCAGGGTCGCCAGTTGCTGGGCCTCTTCGTGATCGCCGCGGCCGCGATCGGGCTGTTCTACGGCGCCGGACTGATGTGGGGCCGTCACACCAACCTCGCGATCGCCGAGTACTGGCGCTGGTGGGTCGTCCACCTCTGGGTCGAAGGGTTCTTCGAGGTCTTCGCGACCGTGGCGATCGCGTTCCTGTTCACGCGCCTGGGCCTGGTCAGCGTCGCTTCCGCCACGCGCGCCGCGCTCTTCTCGAGCGTGATCTACCTCACGGGCGGGATCATCGGCACGATGCACCACCTCTACTTCACCGGGACCCCGACCGGCGTGCTGGCCTTCGGCGCGGTCTTCTCGGCGCTCGAGATCGTCCCGCTCGTCCTGATCGGCTTCGAGGCGACCGGGAACCTCCGGCTGGCCCGCGTCCGGAGCTGGGTCGCGGCCTACCGCTGGCCGATCTACTTCTTCGTCGCAGTCGCCTTCTGGAACCTCGTCGGCGCGGGCCTGTTCGGGTTCCTGATCAATCCGCCGATCGCGCTCTACTACATGCAGGGCCTGAACACGACCGCGGTCCACGGCCACACCGCGCTGTTCGGCGTCTACGGGATGCTCGGGATCGGGCTGATGCTGTTCTGCCTGCGCGGGCTCGACGTCACCGCGGCCTGGAAGACGAGACCCCTGGCCTTCTCCTTCTGGGCGATGAACATCGGCCTCTCGCTGATGGTCCTCCTGAGCCTGCTGCCGATCGGGCTGCTGCAGACCTGGGCCTCGGTCGAGCACGGGCTGTGGTACGCGCGCTCGGCGGAGTTCATGCAGACCGGCCCGATGGAGACGCTGCGCTGGATGCGCGTCGTCGGCGACTCGATCTTCGCGGCCGGGATGCTGGTCCTCGGTTGGTTCGTCTTCGGGCTGAAGGGCGGGTGGTCGCTGGAGCGGACCACCCCGCCCGTCGCCGCGTACGAGCGGAGCGCCGGCTAGGGGAGGTGCAGGCAGGCGGCGGGGCCGGCGTCGTCGTCCCGGCCGTGGGCGAGCCCGGTCGTGACCGGGTCGTCGTAGGTGCCGGGCGCCGAACCGCCGCGGTCGGCCCGTACCAGGTAGTAGAAGCCGTTCCCCGCCGCGGGCCGCGACGCGTCGTCGTGGAGCGTGGTGGGGAGGTCGTTCGCCAGGCAGGCCGCGGCCGCGATCGAGCGGTCGGCCGACAGCCGAGCCAGGTCGCCGCGCAGCAGGTCGTAGACGGTCGCCGCCTTCGAGGCGTTCCAGGCCAGGCTCACCCCGCCCTGGAAGCGCAGCCCTTCGACCGCCGGGGGGGCCGCGCCGGCCGGGATCAGCCGGCGCACGCCGATCCGCAGCGCGCCGTACGCGCCGGCGCGCAGGTAGGAGGCGGCGACGAGCGTATCGCCACCTGAGCCCGCAACCGCCGGCTGCCACTCGGGCACCGGCGCGGTCGCGATCGGGAAGCCGCCGGCGCCATCGAGCACGGCCCCGGCCGCGCTGACGCGCGCGCCGTAGAGGTCGCTCTCGGGGAAGGAGACGTAGGGCGTGCTCGCCCGGTCGTCCTGGAAGGCGGTGACGAACTCGGCGCCGTTCCAGGCCGCGCCGGGGGCGTACTGGTTGCCGTCGGCATTCCCCGTGACGAGCCGGCCGGTGTAGCCGTCCGGAAAGGTGCCGTCCGCCTGCACGCGCAGCAGGTAGATCTCGCCGTTCGACGCTGACGGGGCGCGGGTGGTCGAGTAGACGATCGCGCCGAGCTGCGGGTGGCTCGCGATCTCGACCCCGGCGGTGCCGAAGCCCGAGCCGGAGACGAGGCCGAAGCTGGTGCTGGCCGTCCCGTCGGCGTTGACCCAGGCCGCAACCAGCGTGTAGGGCGACTCGTTGTGCGAGTAGTGCGCCTCCCACGACAGCAGCCAGCGGTTCCCCACCGTGCCGACCGTCCCCGCCCAGGCGAATCCGCCCGCGATCCCGATCAGGCCGCCGAGCTTCGCGCCGGTCGCGCCGTCGATCCGCTGTGCATAGGTGTCGCGCCACTGCCAGTACGACGGCGAGTTCTGGACCGCGACCAGGAAGACGTCACCCAGCGCCGCGACGGCCGGGCCGTCGCCGGTCATCACGTCGATCGGCGCGGCGTCCTGGAACGAGAGGTCGGGCGCAAGGCGGCGGGCATAGACCCGGACGTTCGTGCGCGACTTCCAGGTTACGAGGTAGCGCGTCCCGCTCCACGCGATCCAGGGCTCGACGAGGTTCGGCCCGGCGACGACCTCGACCGGCTGTTGGTCGATCGGCACGCCGCTGGCGTCGAGACGCTGGACGAGGACGCGCGAGACGGTCGACGTCTGGCTGAGCCAGGCGACCGTGTAGCCGCTGCCGTTCCAGACGATCCTCGGGTTCTGCTGTGAGGGTGCGCTGACGCTGACGAGCGCGTCGGGACCGTTCGCGCCGCCGGCCGGCCGCACGGACGCGCCCCAGATGTCGTTCTCGAGGTGCGAGCGGTAGTCCATCCAGACCACCTTCGCCCCGCCGCCGGGAGCGCCGGCGACCGCGGCGCTGCGCGCGTCGAAGAACGCCGTCGCCGACGCGAGCTGGAAGCCCGTCCCGTCGAGGACGCTGCCGGCGGCCGAGATCCGGTTGGCGAAGGCGCCCGCACCGGTCCAGGCGACGATCCACTGCGTCCCGTCCCACGCGACGTCGGCGCCGTTTCCGCCGGACTTGTTCTCGTTGATCGGCAGGCCCGCGGGCGTCGTTGCCACGCCGCCGACGCTGACCCGGCTGCCCTTGATCTGCTCGACCCAGTAGCTGTTGTCGGTCTCGGTCCACGTGACGTAGAACTCGCTCGCGCTGGCCGCGATGTTGGCGGAGGTCTCGGCGTAGGCCGTACTGCCCGCGATCGTGATCGGCCCGGCGTCCATCTTCTGCAGCGTCGGGGTCAGTCGCAGCGCCACGACGCCCGAATCGTCGGCCCAGACCATGACGTAGCGGCTCTGGCAGAACGCCATCGGGCCGACGCTTCGGATGTAGTACGTCTCGGGGAGGATCTGGACCCCGCCCGGATCGAGCACGACGCCCGCTCGGGAGATCCGCGCCCCGCGGAGGTCGGCCTTCCCTGCCGACGTCCCGGCCCACAGGACGGCCCACGACGAGCCGTCGCTCGCGATCGTGTAGCCGGCACCCGCACCCGGGTTCGCGAGCTGGATCGGCGCCGCGTCGAGCACCGTCCCGTCCGGCGCGACGCGCGCCGCCTTGAGAAGTCCATCGCTCAGGAAGACGACGAGCCAGTTCTGGCCGTTCCACGCGACCTTCGGTCCCGTCTGCGAGCCGTCGTCCTGATTGATGGCGAACGACGCGCCGACCGGATTCCCCGCCGCGTCGAGCCGGGCGCCGTAGACGTCGTTCTTTCCCTTCGTCGGCGCGGGCGTCGCCCCACACCGCCAGGAATCCCGTCGCCGCCGCGGGCGATGTCGGGCGGCGATTGATCGCCCCAGGCGCCGGCGAGCGCGTCGTCGCCGGGTAGGAACTGCAGCGGGCCGAGTTCCGGCGGAGCCGCGAACGGCCCGGGAGCGCTCGGAGCGAGCAGCACGACGAGGGCGACGAGAACGGCGGCGGCGGTGCGGCGCATGGGACCTCCCCGGGATTCCGGAGGGAGAATACGCTGATCGGCCCTCCAGTCCCGCGGCGGTGGTGACGCAGTCACCAGGGCGCGAGGCCCCGGCTAGCCGAATCGTCCCGTCAGGTAATCCTCGGTCCGCCGGTCCTTCGGCGCGAGGAACAGCTCCCGGCCCGACGCCCACTCGACCAGCTCGCCCTGCAGGAAGAACCCGGCCCAGTCGGCGAGCCGGCTGGCCTGCTGCACGCTGCTGGGGACGATGATCACCGTGTACTGCTTCTTGAGCTCCTGCAGCGAGGCCTCGACCTTCGCGGTCGAGATCGGGTCGAGCCCGGACGACGGCTCGTCGAGCATGATCACCTCGGGCTCGAGCGCCAGCACGCGGGCCAGGCAGAGCCGCTGCTGCTGCCCGCCGGAGAGCGCGATCGCGGGCTCGTCGAGCCGGTCCTTGACCTCGTCCCACAGCGCGGCGGCGGCCAGGGCCTGCTCCATCGCCTCGTCGAGGACGCGACGGTTGCGCTCGCCGGCCAGCTCCAGCCCGTACCACAGGTTCCGGCGGATCGACATCGGCAGCGGCACCGGCAGCGCGAACACGATTCCGATCCGCCGTCGGAGACGCGTGATGTCGACGTCCGGACCGAGGATGTCCTCCCCGTCGAGCCGCACCCGCCCCTCGGTGCGGGCGTTGTCGACGAGATCGTTGAGCCGGTTGATCGTGCGCAGCAGCGTGCTCTTCCCGCCGCCGGCCGGCCCGAAGAAGACACTGATCTGGTTAGCCGGGACCGTCAGCGACACGCCGTCGAGCGACGGCGGCTCGTCGCCGTACGAGACCCGCAGGTTCTCGATCTCGATCTTCGGCTCGAAGGCCGGTTGAGCGGGGCTGCCCGGAATGATCACCACTGCCTCCGCCGGCGGTAGGTGCTGCGGATGAAGGTCGCCAGGACGTTCATCGACAGGACGAAGGCGAGCAGCACGAGCGCGGTCCCGAACTGGACCTTGACCGGCATCCCCGGAACCTGCGTCGAGATGACGAAAAGGTGGTACGGGAGGGCCATCGTCTCGTCGAAGATCGAGGCCGGGAGCTGAGGCAGGAAGAGCGCGGCTCCGGTGAACAGGATCGGCGCCGTCTCCCCCGCCGCGCGCTCGAGCCCGAGGATCACGCCGGTGAGAATCCCCGGGAGCGCCTGCGGCAGCACGATCCGCCGGATCGTCTGCCACTTCGTCCCGCCCATCCCCTGCGAAACCAGCCGGAAGCTCTGCGGCACCGCGCGCAGCGCCTCCTCGGCGGTGCTGATGATCACTGGCAGGGTCATGATCGAGAGCGTCAGCGAGGCGGCGACGATCGAGGTGCCGAGGCCCAGGAACAGCACGAACAGCGCCAGCCCGAACAGCCCGTAGACGACCGAAGGGATCCCGGCGAGGTTGATGATCGCGATCCGGATCGCGCGCGTGAAGACGTTCTCGCGGGCGTACTCCGACAGGTAGATCGCCGCCGCGAGGCCGACCGGGACCGCGATCAGCCCGGTGCCGATCGTGAGGTAGATCGTGCCGACCAGGGCCGGCCAGATCCCGCCCGCCCGCAGGCCTTCGCGCGGGGCCTCGAACAGGAAGGCGGCGCTCAGGGCGGGCGCGCCCTTCCACGCGATCACGCCGACGATCAGGATGATCGGCAGCACGGTCAGCGCGGTCGCGAGCCCGAGCATCGAGAACGCGACGCGCTGCACGAGGAGCCGGCGTTCGCCGGGCGTCACGAGAGCATCCTCCCGGCGGCGGCGCGCCGCTTCAGCAGGACCATCGAGGCCAGCACGTTGACCGCGAAGCTGATCACGAACAGCACCAGGCCGACGGTGAAGAGCACGTGGTAGTGGACGCTGCCGCGCGCGACCTCGCCCATCTCGGCGGCGACCGTCGCGGTCATCGTCCGCACCGGTGAGACGAGCGCCTGCGGACCGAAGATCACGACCGGCGCGTTGCCGGTGACCATCATGACGGCCATCGTCTCGCCGACCGCCCGCCCGATCCCGAGCATGATCGCGGTCAGCACGCCGGTCCGCGCGGCCGGGAGCGTGACGCGCCAGAGCGTCTGCCAGCGCGAGGCGCCGAGCGCGAGCGAGCCGATCTTGTAGGCCGCGGGGACCGCGTCGAGCGCGTCCTCGGCGACGCTGACGATCGTCGGCAGCGCCATCCCGGCCAGCAGCAACGAGCCGGTGAGCGCCGTCAGCCCGGTCGCCAGGCCGAGCGTCTCGCGGATCATCGGCACGAGCACGACGATCCCCAGGAACCCCAGGACCACCGACGGCAGGCCGGCGAGGATCTCGACCAGCGGCTTGAGGACCTCGCGCAGCCAGCGCGGCGCCACCTCGGCGATGAACATCGCTGCCGCCACGCCGAGCGGGACCGCGAACAGCGCCGCGCCGACCGTCACGACGAGCGAGCCCCAGATCAGCGGTCCGAGTGCGAAGTAGCCCTCGATCGGGTACCAGCGCGAGCCGAAGAGCGAGGCCAGCGGGACCTCGCTGAACGCCGGCAGCCCCTCGCGCAGCAGGAAGAGCGAGATCAGCGCGACGAAGATGATCGCCGAGTAGCCGGACAGTCGGATGACCGCTTCGATCGCCGCTTCGAGAGGGTGCCGGGTGCGCGCCACGGGCCTGTTCCGGATCGCTTCAGTTGACCGGAACGAAGCCGAGTTGCCGGACGATCCGCTGGGCTTCTCCGCCCGTGACCCAGCGGATATAGTCGCCCAGCGCGCCCTGGGGCTCGCCGCGGGTGTAGAAATACAGGTCGCGCGCGATCGGGTAGCTGCCGTCGTCGACGGTGTCGGCGGAAGGCATGACGTAGGGACCGTTGTCCCCTTTGGAGACGGCCACGACCTTCATCTCGTCGGTCACGTAGCCGAGCCCCTCGTAGCCGAGCGCATTCGGGTTCTGGACCACCTCCGCGGTCACGCCCTCCGACGACGACAGCAGCAGCGTGTCGGTCGAGAGCAGCGTCTTGTCCTTCTTTTCGCCGCGGCGAACGACCGCCTCGAGGAAGAAGACGTGCGTGCCCGAGTTCGTCTCGCGCGAGAGCCGCACGATCGGGCGGTCCTCCCCGCCGACTTCGCGCCAGTTCGAGATCTTCCCGGAGTAGATGTCGGAGAGCTGGCGGATCGTCAGCCGCGAAATCGGGTTGCTCTTGTGGACGATGACCGCGATCGCGTCGCGGGCCACGACGTGCTCGATCGCCTCGACCCCCTTGCCACGGGCCGCTTCGAGTTCCTCCTTCTTCATCTCCCGCGAGGCGTTGGCGATGTCGGCCGTGCCGTTGATCAGCGCCGTGATGCCGGTCCCCGTCCCGCCGCCGGTCACCGACAGGCGGATCTCCGGCCGGCTGACCGCGTAGGCTTCCGCCCAGGCGAGGGCCAGGTTGACCATCGTGTCCGAGCCGATGTCCGTGATGACCCGCTGCGCGTCCGCAGACGCCCCCGGCGCCGCGTCGCGCGGACCGGAACAGGCGAAAGCGAGAAGCGCGAGGACGGGCAGAGCGGGGTGGACCCGCGTCCTGCGCACCATGGGCGGGGAGTATAGACGAGTCGCTCCCGGCCTCATACTGCCCTGAGCCAGAGCCAGAGCGAGAACAGGACGGCGAGCGCCAGGGCCACGACCCCGACCGCGTTCCAGGCGCGCGAGCGCCGGCGGGTCGCCTCGGCCCGCGGCAGCTCTTCGATGACCTGGGCGCGCAGGTCGTGCAGCACCGCGCGCATCTCGACCACGATCGGGACCAGCGAGAGCCTCAGTACCACGTACGTCCCGATCAGCATCGCCGCCGTGACGAGGCCGAACTCGACTGGGTGGTTGATGCGGTAAGTCCCGCCCTCGTTGTCGACCAGCGTGTTGATCGCGAAGCTGAGCAGCCAGGGGGTCGCCGCGGCCATCGCCAGCCACGGGTCAAACCGCTGCTTGATGAACACCAGCCGGCGCTCGACCGCCTCGGCCAGCGCCAGGTCGGCCCGCCCGATCCGGCGCAGTTCCGAGTAGATCCGCACGCCGAACGCGGCGAAGGCGGCCGAGACGACGAGCACTCCGCCCTCCACCGCCAGCATCGTCGGGTTGCCGCGGTAGCCGTAGAGGCTCGCCGTCGCCAGGAGCGCGGCCACGGCGAGCATCACGACGTAGCTCACGGCGAGGAACTCGAGCGCGCGGCCGCTCCGGCGCGCGGCCGGGCGCAGCAGCTGCTCGATCGCAGCGCGCGAGAGCGGCGGCGCGCCCGCCCCGGCCCGGCTCCAGGCCCCCTTGATCATCTCGTCGAACATGACTTCGCGTCCTTTCCGTCCTCGGCGACGCCCATCAGGCGGCGCAGGCGCTCCTTGATCCGGACGATCCGCACGCTGACGTTCCCCCGGGTGAGGCCCGTCACGGCGGCGATCTCCTCGTAGCTGCGCTCCTCGAGCACGAGCAGCACGATCGCTCGATCGAGCGGGCCGAGCTGGCGGATCGCGGCGTAGAGCCGTTCGACCTCCTCGTCGCTGCGCTCCGGCGCCGGGACCGGGGCGGCAACGTCGTCAAGCGTGCGGCCGGGCTCGATCTCGGGCCGGCGGTACGAGCGGCGAAGCCGCATCAGGGCCGTATTGAGGGCGACGCGGTAGAGGAAGGTCGAGAAGGCCGCGTCGCCGCGGAACGCGTCGAACGAGCGCCAGAGCTGGAGCACGATCTCCTGGAACAGGTCCTCGCGATCGGCGGGATCGCGAGCGTAGAGCGCGGCCACCTTGCGGATCGCTCCCTGGTGGGCGTGGACCAGGTCGACGAATCGGGCCTGCCGCTCCGGATCCTGGCGCATGCCGTCCTGCCCCTTTCGACCGGTTGGTTGCCGCGGGGGCGCGATCGCTACGACCCCCGCGAGGCAGCGGCTCCGGCCCGGCGGGCTACGTCCCCTTGCGTCCGCTCCGCCTCAGCAGGACCGCGACCGCTCCCGGCCCCCCGAGGCGCGGCGGCGCGCTGGAGAAGGCGAGCAGGTGCACCGCGCAGGGGGACCGCGCCAGCCACTCCGCGACCGCCGCTCGCAGCACCTCGCCACGCCCGGTGATGATCAGCACCGAGCGCAGTCCCGCGACTCGCGAGCGGGTGACGAAGCCGCTCACCTCGCGGAGCGCCGTGTCGCGCGTGAAGCCGTGGAGGTCGAGCCGCGCCTCGGGCGGCGGCTCGCCGCGGCCGAGCGCCTTCAGCAGCGCGCGGGGAGCGTCGGACGCGCGGCCCGTGACCCGCTCGTCCTCGACGAGAACCTCGAATGGCCCTCCCGTCGCGGCAGGCTCATCGACATCGGGGTCCGCCGGCGGAACGCGCGGAGGACGGCGCGCGGGAACAACCCGCGGGGCGACCGGTGCCACCGGCTTCACCCCTTCCATCGCCCGCGCCCAGGCGTCCGCGTCGTCCGGACCAGACGGCGGCTCGCGCCTAGCCACCGGGGTGACTCCAGCGGAACTCCTCGGACTGCGGCTTGGCGTCGACCGTCCCGTCGATGCCTGCGCGCCGCGAGCCTGCCATCGGACCTCCTTCCCGCATGGTAACCCGGGCTGGCGAGGCGGCCGCGCCGGACCCACCTTCTCAGGTGGGGAGCCCGGAGTCTGCCGTGTCGCGTTTCCTGCTCCTCGCCGCGGGCCTGGCCGCGCTCGCGCTCTTCCCCGCAGCCGCCGCGACCTTCGAGGTCGGTCCCGGCCGCGCCTTCGCTTCGATCGGCGCCGTCCCCTGGGAAGCGCTGCAGCCCGGCGACCTCGTCCTGATCCACTGGCGCGAGGCGCCCTACAAGGAGAAGTGGGTGATCTGCCGGCAGGGGACCGCGACCGCTCCGATCACCGTGCGCGGCGTGCCCGGCCCTGCAGGGCAGCTCCCGGTGATCGACGGCAACGGCGCCGTGACGCGGCTCGCCCTCGACTACTGGAACGAGGAGCGCGGCGTGATCAAGGTCGGCGGCGCGAGTATCCCCGCCGACACGATGCCGCGCTACATCGTCATCGAGAACCTCGACGTGCGCGGTGCGCGGCCCCCCTACGCCTTCAGCAACGACGCCGGTGCGGCCTCGAGCTACGCCGCCAACGCGGCGCCGATCTACGTCGAGAAGGCCGAGCACCTGGTGATCCGCAACTGCGAGCTGCACGACGGCGGCAACGGGCTGTTCGTGGCCTCGTCAGGGACGACGGTGTCGCGCGACATCCTGATCGAAGGGAACTTCATCCACGACAACGGCAACGCCGGCAGCGCGTACGAGCACAACAGCTACACCGCCGCGATCGGGATCACCTTCCAGTTCAACCGCTATGGCCCGCCGACGCCGGGGGCGTCCGGGAACGGCCTCAAGGACCGCTCGGCCGGCCTGGTCGTGCGCGCCAACTGGATCGAGGGCGGGAACCGCCAGCTCGACCTCGTCGACGCCGAGGACAGCTCGGTGATCGAGAGCGACCCGGCCTACCGCGCGACGCACGTCTACGGCAACGTGCTGATCGAGCCCGCCGGCGCGGGGAACCGCCAGATCGCGCACTACGGCGGCGATTCCGGCAACACCGCCGGTTACCGCAAGGGGACGCTCTACTTCCACAACAACACGGTCGTCTCGCGCCGCACCGACCGGACGACGCTGTTCCGGCTGTCGACCAACGACGAACGGGCCGACGCGCGCAACAACGTCGTCACCACCGCGGTCGCGGCCGGGACCACGCTCTCACTGCTCGACTTCTCGGGGGTGCTCGACTGGTCGCACAACTGGACGAAGCCCGGCTGGCGGCTGTCGTTCGACGGCGCGCCGGAAGCGGTGCTGCACGACGACGGGACGACGGTGACCGGGACGACGCCCGGTTTCCTCGACGAGGCCGGCGAGGACTTCCGGCCGCGGCGCGATTCGGCCTGCCGCGACGCCGGGCGCGCGCTCGACCCGGCCGAGCTGCCGGCCCACGAGCCCACGCGCGTCTACCGTCGGCACCGGGCGTCGGATCCGCGGCGGAAGGACGCCGTGCTCGACATCGGTGCGTACGAGTTCGCCTTCCGCGTCGCGGGCCTCTCCGTGAGTCCGGACCGGCGGACGCTGGCCTGGTCGCCGCGGCCCGACGCCCTCTCGTACGACGCCGTGCGCGGCGACCTGGCCGCGTTGCGTGCCGCCGGCGGAAGCTTCGCGTCGTCGCTGGCGCTCTGCCTCGCGAACGACCGACCGGACACCGCGGCCGACGACCCCTTCGTCCCGGCCCCCGGCAGCGGCTCGTACCTGCTGGTGCGGCCGAACGGGCCGCCGGGCGATCCCGGCAGCTACGACGACGATGCGGACGGGCTGGCCGCGCCACGCGACGCCGGGATCGCCGCCTCCCCCGCGGCCTGCCCGTGAGGCGCAGCGCGCACGGTCAGCCGAGCAGCCGGGCCGCCAACACCAGGTAGAGCGTCAGCGCGACCAGGTCGGCCGCCGCGAGCACGACCGGCCCGGCGGCGATCCGCGGGTCCTGGGACAGCGCCCGCAGCGTGAAAGGCAGGGCGACACCGAGCAGGCTGGCGGTCACGACGGCGGCCGCGATCGCGATCCCGAGCACCGGGAAGAGCGCTGGCAGGCCGTGCCAGAGCGCGGCGATCGCCCCGACCAGCGCCCCGGTCCCCGCACCGAGCAGCAGCGCCACCGCCAGCTCGCGGGCCAGCGCGCGCGCGAATCCGGGACGCGCGCCGGCCGTTCCGTGCAGCGTCTCGAGCGTCAGCCCCAGGGACTGCATCCCGACGCTCTCGGAGACCGCCAGCACGACCGGCACGAACAGCGCCAGCACCACGACCCGCTCGAACAACGGTGTGAAGAGCCCGGCCAGCAGGGCGCAGGCCAGTCCGCCGCCGATATTGAAGAGCAGCCAGGGAAAGCGGTCCCGGAACGAGGCCCAGGCACCGGCCTGCCGGCCGAGCGCGACGTGCACGCCGACGAGCTGGAACGCGTCGTCGAAGGCCTGGCGCCGGACCAGTTCCTCGAACTCCTGCGAGACCGCGTCGAGACCGAGCACACCGACCAGCCGCCCGGCCCGGTCGACCGCGGGCAGCGCCAGGAAGCGGTGCTTCTGGAACAGCGCCAGGGCCTCGTCCAGCGGCGCGTCCTCCGCGACCGTCACCGGGTGACGCACCAGCAGCGGCTCGAGCCGCTCGCCGGGGCTGGCCACCGCGAGGCGCCGCACCGGTACGACGCCAGCCAGCCGGCCATTGGCCTCGACCGCGTAGGCGTAGAGGATCGGCTCGGCCTCCCCCGCAGCGCGCAGCAGGGCCAAGGCGTCGGCAACCGTCGCTTCGGGGCGGATGACGACCGCGGCCGGCCGCAGGCGGGGCGTGATCGTCGCACCCCCGCCGGAACCGCTCCTGCCGTGCTGCGTCGCTGCCGTGCCCATGCCGTGCCATGTTGCCCGCCGCGGCCGCCGCGATCCACCCCGCGCGCGCCCGGAAGGGGAATCGCGTTGGACACGCGGGCCCGCTGGCCGCGAGAATCGCGCCTGGAGGCTCGATGCTGAAGCTCCTCGCCCTCGCTGCCGCCGGCGCCGCCGGCACGCTCGCCCGCTACGGCCTCTCGGGCTGGGTCCAGCGCCTGGCGCGCGAGACCTTCCCGTTCGGCACGCTGGCGGTCAACCTCGTCGGCTGCTTCCTGATCGGCGCGGTGATGGCCCTCGTGCGCGACCGCCAGCTGCTGTCGCCGGAGGCGCGCACGGTTCTCATCGTCGGCTTCCTGGGCGGCTTCACCACCTTCTCCGCCTTCGGCTACGAGACGCTCGAGCTGGTCCGCAACGGCAGCCTCGGGCCGGCGCTCGGAAACGCGGCCGCCAGCGTGCTCGGCGGCCTCGTGGCGGTCTGGCTCGGCGACGCCGCGGCGCGGCTCGCGTTCTCCTGAGGAGGTCCCCATGAAGCTCGAAGGCCAGGCCCAGCTGCTCCGGATCTTCATCGGCGAGAGCGACCGCTCGGCCGGCAAGCCGCTCTACGAGGCGATCGTGCTCGCGGCGCGCGAGGCGGGCCTCGCCGGCGCGACCGTGCTGCGCGGTCTCGAGGGGTTCGGCGCGCACAGCCGGATCCACACCGCGCGGATCCTGCGGCTGTCCGAGGATCTGCCGATCGTGGTCGAGATCGTCGACAGCGAGGAGCGGATCGCGGCCTTCCTGCCGCGGCTCGACGCGATGGTGAGCGAGGGGCTGGTGACGCTCGAGCGGGTGCAGGTGCTGATCTACCGCCACGGGGAGCCGCCGGCCTGAGCGGGCCGCAGGGCCCGCTCCCCTTCCCTACCGCAGCCGCGCGACCTGGCGGTGCCGGAAGCAGCCGACGAGGTGATCGTTGACCATCCCCGTCGCCTGCATGTGGGAATGGACGATCGTCGGCCCGACGAAGCGGAAGCCGCGCTGCTTCAGGTCCTTGCTCATCGCCTTCGACTCGGCGGTCTCGGCCGGCATCTCGGACAGCGTGCGCCAGGCGTTCTGGATCGGCTTGCCGCCGACGAAGCGCCAGGCGTAGGCGTCGAACGAGCCGAACTCCTCCTGGACCTTGAGGAACACGCGGGCATTCCCGACCGCGGACTCGATCTTCATCCGGTTGCGCACGATCCCCGCGTTGCCGAGCAGCGCCGCTTTCTGCCGGGCGTCGAAGCGCGCGACCTTCTCGGGGTGGAAGCCGGCGAAGGCGCGGCGGTAGGCGTCGCGCTTCTTCAGGATCGTCAGCCAGGAGAGGCCGGCCTGCGCCCCCTCGAGCACGAGGAACTCGAAGATCAGCCGGTCGTCGTGGACCGGGACCCCCCACTCGCGGTCGTGGTAGGCGACGTAGAGCGGGTCCCCGAGGCCCCAGCCGCAGCGCGTCTTGCCGTCGTCGGTCATGGTGCGCGGGATTCTATCAGGCGGGCGGCGCCGCATCCGGCGGCCCTGGCGCGAGGTAGTCCGCGAAGGCGGTGCCGTAGATCTCCCAGATCGTCACGAAGAGCGCGGCGACGATCGGGCCGACGATCAGCCCCGCGGCGCCGAAGACCTTCAGACCGCCGAGCGTACCGAGCAGGATCATCAGGTCGGGCAGCTGGATGTCCTTCCCGACCAGCCGCGGGCGCAGGACGTTGTCGATGCTGCCGACGACGCCCGCGTTCCAAAGAACGTAGAGCACGCCGGGCAGGAGTGGGCCGGTGGCGAACAGGTAGATCGCGACCGGGATCCAGACGAGCGTCGCCCCGACGCCGGGAAGGACCGAGAGCACGGCCATCACCGCGCCCCAGAACACGGCGCCGGGGACCCCCGCGGCCCAGATCGCGAGGCCGCCGAGTGCGCCCTGGATCAGCCCGATCAGGAAGGTCCCTTTGATCACCGCGTGCGCCGCGAGCGCGAAGCGGTCGATCAGCTGGTTCTTCGCCTCCGGCGGGACCGGCAGGTAGTGCATGAACTGCTCGATCAGCGCCCGGCCGCCGAGCAGGAAGAAGAACATGGCGTAGAGCGCCACGAACACCTGCAACAGGAAGCCGGCCGCGCCCGCCGCCGCGCCCGAGAGCGCGTCGAACGCGAACTTCCCGATCTGGTCCGAAACCTGGCCGATCTTGGTCAGTCCCTGGTGGATCTGCGGGCCCCAGCGATCGGGGAGCCCGAGGGTGCGGATCAACTCCTGCTCGGTCGGCCCCGGGTCGTCGATGAGGCGCTGGATCCAGGGGGTGACGTCGGCCGCCACCTCCGCTCCCTGCGCCACGATCATCCCCAGCAGCACGAGCAGCGGGATCACGACGACCAGCAGCATGACCACCACGGTGAGCGCCGCCGCGAGGGACTGCCGGCCGCCGAACCAGCGCGAAAGGCGCCGGAAAACCGGCATCGAGACCGCCGCCAGCACCGCCGCCATGATCAGCGCCACGAGGTAGCCGCGGATCATCGCCACGAAGAGAGCGGTGATGCCGACGACGTAGAGCAGCATCGTCCAGCGCCGGAAGCGGCCGAGGTCGGTCTCTGTCGGGGCCATGCGTTCCTCCGCGGAAGCGCGCGGATCATACGGGGCGGGCGGCCCGGGCGTCGACGGGTGTCGCGTGGCGGTCGGTGGCGACGACCGCTGGGACGCGACACCGCCCCGTCCGCGTGTGGCGGCGAGCGGCTACGCCGGGCCGCCGCGTTGAGCGACGGTCTCGCGGTGTCGACGGGCAGCGGGATTCGCTGCCGAGCTAGTCGCTCCGTCGCCCGCCGAAAAGACCGAGCTGGAAGGCGTAGTAGAGCAGCGTGACGAGCGACGTCGCGGCCGCCGCGATGTAGGTCATGGCCGCCGCGTCGAGCACCTTCTTCGCCCCCCCCAGCTCCTCGCCGGACATCATGCCGCCCTGCTGCAGCGTGGCCAGCGCGCGCCGGCTGGCGTCGAACTCGACCGGCAGCGTGACGAGCGTGAAGACCGTCGTGGTGGCGAACAGCGCGACGCCGAGGATCGCGAGCTTGCCGCCCAGGGCGGTCGCGGTGCCGCCCAAGAAGAGCGCCGCGATGATGACGAACATCGAGATCCCGCCGCCGAGGTTTGCCACCGGCACCCACGCCGAGCGGAACTTGAGGAAGGCGTTCCCCGTCGCGTGCTGGATCGCGTGGCCGACTTCGTGCGCGGCGATCCCCGCCGCCGCCATGCTGCGGCCGCCGAAGACGGGCTCCGACAGGCGGAGCACCTTCGCCCGCGGGTCGTAGTGGTCGGTGAGCGCGCCCGGGACCGGTTCCACGGTGACGTCGTGGATGCCGTTCGCCTGCAGGATGTTCCTCGCGACGTCGGCTCCGCTGAGGCCGGCCCGGGTCGGGAGCTGGGAGTACTTGGCGAAGGTCGACTTGACGCGGAACTGGGCCCAGAGGCTGAACGCCATCCCGACGCCGATGACGACCCAGTAGAGCGGATCGAAATACATGGTTCTCTCCGTGCGGACCTGCCGGCCGCGGTGTCACAGGAGTTAATCGGCCCTGCGTCCGCTGTCAAGTTGGACAAACGGCCGCGAGGTCGGACGGGGGCCTTACGAACGGGGCAACCGCTCCCTGTATGGCGCCCGGCGGCGCGGTGTGGTGAGCCGTGCTGGACTCGAACCAGCGACCGGCGGATTAAAAGTCCGCTGCTCTACCGACTGAGCTAACGGCCCATCAACGACTTAGCTTGACCGCGTGTCCTTTCGTGTCACGTTTTCCAGAAACGACCGCGGCCGCGGCTACCGCGGTCGGTTCCGCGGCCCCGTGATGATACTTCTCCGTCGTGGTCACGCTCGCGTGCCCGGCCCACGACTGGACCGTGACCGCCGGGACCCCGGCGTCCAGCAGCCGGGTCACCCATCGGTGCCGCAGCTCGTGGAGCCGGGAGCCGGGCCCTAGCTTGGCCGCCGTCCAGAGATCATCGGACAGCAGCCGGACGCCGTGCGCCGTCAGCCGCAGGACCGTCTCGTCTGCTGGCGGGAAGACGGCCCGGAGCGCGTCCGCCAGCCGGGCCGAGAGGATCGGGACCGTCCGCCCCTTCCCCGACTTGGTGCGGCTGGTCTCCGAGATCACCGCGACGTGGATCGTGCCCCACGACGTGATCCCGTCGCCCCCGAGCCGGACGTGCCGGCCGAGCACGCGGCCGATTTCTCCGCGGCGCAGCCCGGCGTCCGCGGCCAGCAGCAGCAGCGCCAGGTGCCGGGGGTCCTTCGTCTTCGTGGCGGCCTTGAGCAGCTTCTCGAACTGCGGCTCCGGGGTGCAGGTGCGCTCCGACTTCGCCACGACGCGGGGCCGCGGAACCGCGCAGGGCACCGCCGGGAAGCCAGCCGGCGTCAACGGCGGCCTTCATCGCACTGTGACAACTGCACCAGCCGTTGCAGGATCGTTCGGTTGGCCCGGCCGGCATTCTGCTCGGCGGCGATCCAGACGTGAAACTGCTGCCGGTCGGGTGTCGGCGATCCGCCGCGGCCCCCAGTCCTTCATCGCCGCCGTCAGGTGCGAGCGGTAACCGCGGATACTGTCCGCCGTCCGACCGCGCGCCGCCCACGCCGCCGGCAGCAACTCGGCCGCCTCGGCGAAGGTGCAGTCTGGCCTCTCGCCCCGGTCCGGAAGCCCGAACACGTTCGCGACCGCGACCCCCGGCGACGACTGCCGAAGCCACTCTTCGGCCTTTTCGCGGGTCGCAAACGTCCGGCCGACGGTCTGCCCGGCCGCGCGCAACCGCGCCCGCCACGAGCCGGACGGGAGTTGCTGCACCGCGCCGCTTCCGTACCGCCGCACCTTTCGCTTGGACATTAAGACGCCCTCCGCGCGCGGGCAGCGCACGACGGCGCAAGCGGTCCCCGTTTGCGGTGAAGTTGGTTACAATCGGGACAGCGCATCGCGTGGCCTTTCACGCCTTGCGTTAGGGGCCGTCGCGCGCTATCAACGCTCGGCGGTCCCGCTTCGAGTAAGATCGTACCATGCGGTCTAACATTCGGGAGGCCACATAGAGCTCATTGACTCGATAAAGACGATCCTCGAGGTCAGTAAGGGGATTGCCAACCTCGAACCCAAACAGGCGCTCCTTGTGGTCGTGGACGATCTGAGCGACGCACAGAAGAAGATCGCCGAATTGGAGGCCGAGAATCTGACACTCAAAGAGCACCTTGAGATTCGCGCGACCACTCTATTCGAAGACAACGCCATCTGTACTAACGACAACCGAGAGCCCTTCTGTTCCAACTGTCTCTACACGCAGCGGAAACTCGTTCACCTGATTGTCAAGACGAACAGCTATCGTTCCTGCCCGAACTGCCAGAACGCGCCTCAGACCAAGAGTTTGAAAACCGTCGAGATAACGCGAGTCGTCAGCAGCACGAGAACCTGCGCAAGAGATGGGAGCCCTGAGATGTCACTGTGCAGCACCAACATCTACGAACCCGCATCATCGAGCTGAGTATTGTCTGTTCGACATGCGTAGCACATCATAAGCTGAACGTGTATAGTCATAAGACGCGTCCCCAATCTATATCCCCCTAGTATTCCCCCCCTCGTCGCGAACATCCTGTAGTGATCCTCGCAGCTGCATTCTTGTCCGTGCCGATATCAGCAATCTCACTTTTCCTGCAAGCGAAGTGCACTTAATCTTCGTTGTAATCGCCTTCCTACTCAGCAGCGTCCCAGCCCTTACTCTAGCCATGTGCCGTCATACCTCCTGGGTCCGCATCCCAGTATGCGGCAGCCCGCGAGCGTGAGAGACTGCGCTCGTCCTTATCTTCTTAGAAATCGCCTACAAATTCGTGTTGATTGTCGTCTCTGTCTGAGCCGTTTTTATCTCTCTGACCGACACCCCAGCATCAATCCCAGTTGAGCCGCCACGATGTGAGCATACAGAGTCGCAGCAGCGCCGTATATGTTCTTCTACTCCTATACGACGCACCCAAGAAAGCAACTCCCTGATGTTTGCGTTCCAAACCTCGCTGATCACTTGTTGTGCAATCTCTATCTTCTGTAAGCACCGCTCTCAGACTACTATTGTTTTCTATTGAGATGCTGTTCTAGATGGCCCTCTTCTTCTATTAGCTATTGCAATCGTCCATCCTTGCGAGATCAAGCAGCTACGAAGCCTAACGCTATCAATATCAAAAAATGCACCGTCTAGTAGACGCTGCGATGTCCGATAACCCCGTCACCGTCTTAGTGAGCTGACAGCGCGAGCATACCTCTCCAGCGAGTGACGAGCGAAAGAGCATAGCCCTGCTCACAAATAGTTTTGTAGAACGTTCCTGTCTAGTTGCCTAGAGAAGATCAGATACGAACTCGAACTACACGTGTCCCCACTGTAACCACGTCCTCGAGACGTCCTTCTACGCCAAAGAGTGATTATCCCGCCTATTGTCCGATGCCCATCTTGCCAGCGCACCATTTACACTATCATGAAGTTCTGGCCTGACATGAGCCGCTCCGAGAAAACTTCGTATGTGCTTCGCATGATCGTGCTAGTCCCGTGTACGATACTCATTCGTACCTTTATGTTTCTATTTTTTCCCTACCTCGCTCTCTAGATCATGAGCCAAGCCACTACATTCTTATATCGACATTCCTTTGCCGTCTGTTGCTACGTCACCCTTGTGGTGCTTGAGCTATCTGTCTATTACATTCTCAGCGCAATAGAGAGAACAAAGAGGCGAGCAGAAGAGACTGATGTTCCTTTCTGTAAGTGAGCGCACAAAGAATAATGCGTTCGCTCCGTCCAGATCTATGTCGCTCTATAAACCGCGTACCTCACCCGTTCTAGACGCCACCCCCGAGACAACTGTAGAGCAGCGCCCCAACCAACCAGCGAGATCAGCGCCATACCCAACCCAGTCAGAGCAGCGCCAGAGCTCTATACATGTCTGTACAGACGTTCCCCGCGACCCCTTGACCGCCAACCCTCATTTCGCAAGCATCTCCCTTGCAGACAAGCCAGCGACGTGACGTGCGAGCCAGAGCCCAACCCCTTGCACAAGTGTGTGTCACAGCCCCGATCGCTCCGTTACGACGTTGCGAGGTGTGCGAATGAGCGTGAGCGTCTTCATCTCGTGGTCCTGCAACCGAAGCAAGTTAGTGGCACAAGCGCTCGCGAAATAGCTCGAACGAGCGATGCTAAACTTGAGACGGTTTCTTCCAGTGATATTTCTGCGAGCAGCCGATGAGCGGTAGCGCTCGCAGATCGACTCGCGAGTTCTAGGATCGCGGTTGTATGTCTCACGCCGGAGAACAAGGACGCGCCATGGGTGCACTTCGAGGCCGGCGCGATCGCCAGAGACCTCGCCGGTTCGCTTGTTTGTCCGTACCTAATCGGCATCAACAAGGCGGACCTGTCCGCGCCTCTCGGGCAGTTCCAGGCAGTAGATGCGGACAAGGATGGAACCCGCGACCTGTTACTCGCCCTAAACAGGGCACAGCCAGATGAATCCAGGAAGCCCGAGGAAGTGATAAGACACATTGCTCGTGTCTGGTGGCCTGAACTGGAGAAGAGTCTCAGTGCGATCGCTGCGGAACTTCCGAAAGCAGGGGGTGGGAAATCGCAACGAGATCTTAGGGAAATCGCAGAGGAGATTCTAGAACGAGTCCGCGCTATCACACGAGCAGAGTATCTGACCACGAATATCGAATTGCCGTATAGAGCGTCAACCCCGACAGTGCTCTATACACCGGAGTTCCTCAAATACGGTTCCGCGACAGATGAAGTTGACTTGGGCGACGTCTGTTCCGCGACGCATCCGTTCTAAGACCTCAAGAAGGCCAGAAAGCGCTTAGATGTGCTCGCATTGAGTCCATTGCTGGAGTTTCGAACTGCCGGCGCTATGGTTATTACGGAATCTGAAACACCGGAGGAACTGCTAGTCAAAGCGGATGCGATGGGTGAGTCGAGGTTCCTTGAAAAAGTCGGTTTCAATGCCACCGAGTGCGCTGCCTTGAAAGTGAAGCTGCGCCTGGAAAAACCTGAGAAGAAGGAAGAGGAACCGTATTGACAGCCGCTCCGAGCGGCGGCCGTCATTGCGCCATCCGTTCGGCGATGCCGCCCAGAATCTCGGCCGGCTCGCTGCCGATAGGGGCCGTCAGCTCGACGCGCTCGGGCGGGATCGGGAATGCGTGCCGTTCTCTCCAAGCGATCGCGTCGATCCCGCACCGCAGGCTGCGGGGCAGCGCGTAGATCCTGCGGAGGTTCGTCACCGGCGCGGTCCCTCTACCCGGAGCGCCGCGGCCAGCTCCCGGTGCTCGGCCTCCAGCCGCTCGCGTTCGTTCGATAGCAGCGAAGGCTGCGCAGCCGATCCCACAGCTCGCGCATCCGGGCGTGCCGCGGGTCGGCCTCGGGGTGCTCGCTACGCGGCCGGCCGAGCGGCATCGGCTCCGGGGGCGGCCAGTCCTCGGCCGCCAACTTCGCGCCGGCTTCGCGCTCGACTTGGCGCACTCGCTCGCGCTACAGCCCGCAGTACCGTCCGGTATCTTCCAGCGTCCAGCCGCTGAACCGGGCGAACAGCACTGCCCGCTGCCGATCGTCGAGCCGCGCCATCATCCGGTCGGCCAGCCGGCGCCGCAGGTCGGCGTCTACGGCCTCGGCCTCCGTGACGGGTCGGGCGACCGCAGTACGTCGATCAGCGCCAGCCCGTCCGGGTCGGCGTCGCTCAACGGCCGGTCCAGCGACGGCAGAGTGAAGCGGGACACCCCGGTCCGGTACAACTCTTGCACCCTGAGAACCTTGTCGAGCGTGCTCACGCCAGCACCTCCGGCGTCGGTCCCGGGTCTCGTAGCTCCGCCGGCAGCACGCCGCGCCTGCTCAACTCCCCGAACAGCAGCGCCAGCGCCGCCACCGCGCCCACGTCGCCGCCCATGGCGCGGCCGGCCGCGATGATCCCCGGCAGGTCCGCCAAGATCCGCGCCGCCGCCCGTTCGGCCGTCCGGCGCTGCGCCTCGCTCACGTCACGCATGAACACCTCCGTAACTGCGGGGCCCTGCCGCGCGATGCGACCAGGTCCCCCGGAGAGAATCCGCGCGGGTCGTACAACCGGGACCGGCTCTACCAGGAGACCGGTACCCAGCAGAGCGGCCCGCGCTGTCACTACCGCCCCCTCGTCAGGCCACCGGCAGCGGCGGCATCCACGCGAGACCGATCTCCCGCGCGAACTATCCGAGCCGGTCATGCAGGTCTGGAACTTCGGCGACGCGCAGCTCGAGCACCTCGCGCCGTACCTCGTGGAACCGTGCTACCCGCCGGCGGTGCGCCGCCCTCGCCTCTGCGTCTGTCTCGTCCGGCCCTGCCTCCGGCACTTCGTGGCGGTGCTTCTGCCACCACGCGTCGAGCGCTTCGAGATACTCGTCTATCACCGGCGACGCCGTGTCTGCCAGCCTGCACGAGAGCTCGTGCTCCTCCAGGTCGAGACCGTACTCTACCCCGTGCGCCTCTGAATCTACCGCTCTGAGCTTCTGCATCGCGAGGAAAGACGCGTCCATCAGACGCGCCGCCTCTACCGCCGCCGCGTGCCGCTTCTGCTCTACCCCAGCCAGACTGCCTCGCCGCGCCGCGCGGAGCGCTGCCAACTGCTCTGCCAGCGTCCCGCGCGACGTGCGCACTATCACTTCTCGTTTCTTCTGCTTCGCTAACATGGCCTAGGTCCTCGTCGCCAGCGTCACTGCCGTGCTCAGAGTGTCTTACCCCACCGCCGGCGTGATCTCGTAGTCTAGCCACTGCTGGCCGTCTACTGAGAGCTTGAAGCGGTAGGCGCTCTCCCCGTAGTCGAAGCGGACGTGGATGCTCACCGCCTGCTCAGTCCCGCGCTTCCCGACCGCGTAGCTCGTCTGATCCCACAGTATCAGGTCTCCTACCTTCCCGAGCACCGGCAGCACGTCTGTCACCGTGAGCGGGAAGCCAGCCAGCGTCCGCGTCGCCGGATCTAACAGGTTGTACCCGCCCTTCCCGACCGCCGTCGTGGTCACCAACTGTAGCAGCTGCGCGTACACCGTCGGGTGCATGATCCACCGCGCCGTCCCGTGCGCCCCGTGATGCAGCCGCGCTACCATCTTCGCGACGTTCTGCGGCACTACCGTTGCCGCCGCCTGACCGCCTTCCTTAGCTACCGACACCGTGTACGCCGCGTTGAGGAGCCCTAGCCGCTGGCCTGTCCCTATCCCTCCCGCTATCGCCGCGTCTAGCCTGTGCCCGAGCGCTATCCCTGCCGCGACTTCCAGGTACGCGCCCAGCGCCTCGCCGCTGTTGTTCAGTACCTTGTCCTTCACGTAGCACAGAGCGATCAGCTCTTGCGGCTCTAGCTTCAGCAGCCGGAACTTCTGCTTGCTCGCCGTGATCTGGTCTGCCTCGTTTACCCAGTAGGTCGTCAGACCGCCGTACAGGCTGCCTTGCACTCGGCTCGTCTCCGCGTTCGCCGGCAGGCTCAGCGACTCGCCGGTGACGGTGTGGTTGTCGCACAGCGTCGACAGCGCGTTGACACTGCTGTTCAGCGCGTCCCAGATCGCGGACGCCTGCTGCGGGGGCGTCAGGTAGCCGCCCTCGCTCTGAACCTGCTGACCGAGCCCCGTGGCCGCCGCCAGCAGCCCCTGCGCTACCCTCTGACCGGACAGATGGTCCAGCGCCGCCGCTCGCAGGTCACTCCAGAAGTCCCCGGCGTGCCGGGCCGCCTCCGCCCCGCGCTGCGCCAGCGGCTTCACCGGCAGCGGCCTACCTGTCATCCCGGATTCTAGCGCCGGGAAGATCGCCTCCATCTTCGCCGACCCCGCCCTGCCCCGGTAGCCCGCCGCGTCACTACCCGCTTCTACGCTGCCACCGCCTCGCTCACCTCGTCCGGCCTCCTGTACTTCTGCTTGCTCCAGTAGGCCGCTACCTCTTCCTGTACCAGCTCGCTGATTCGTGCGTCACTCATGGTCTGTCCCTTCGTGCGCCCTCTGGCGCGGTGTCGGGGCCGACAGAGATTTCGCAGACGCCCCTCGTTGGGTGTTCGTGGTCAGGTTCACGCGGTCCGTTCCTCTATGATGAAACTACCGTCGTCGAGACGGCGAATCTCTTTCGTCACCTTCTGCGCGGTCTAGCCCTGCGGCGCGTTCACCCGCGTCCGCACCAACTCCTCTAGCAGCTCCGCCTCGAGCTTCAGTACCGTCGCCGTCTCTGTGTAGTCTCGCCGCACCGCGTCCGCGTCGCCGGCCGCCAGCACCCCCCGCAACAGCTTGAGGTGCGTTATCGCCAGCGTCGCGAGCGCGACTAGGCATTGTTCGTGACCCGGCTTGTCCGGCCTGCCACAGCGGCACAGCGAATCTGCGCCCAGTCGTACAGCCGCGCTCAGAGCGGCGTCTTTGAATCAGTGCGTCTTCTCCGTGTGGCGCACCGTACTGCGGCTCTCTGTCACATTCAACCCTATCTGCATTTCCGTCTCCTTTCATCTAATCAGCGAGGCGATCGTCGCCTCGCGCTCTGTCATCTGATCAACCTGTTTCAGCTCTCGTAGACTAGCCCTGCCGGCAGAGCTTAGCCCGAGCGCCGTCGCGTAGGCCAGCACCACGCGTGCTCTGCCCTGATCGCCGCCCTGTTCTGTCGCGCCGCCGCCGTCTGCCGGCGCAGCTCTGCCACCGCCAGCGCGTACCCGCACAGTACCTCTACCGCCTCTACACCTGCCCTACCTACCAGCGCCTCGAGCGCTGCGAGGTAGATCGCCCGAGCCTCCTCTGGCAGCCAGGACTGCGCCGTCGTCTGCAACTGCCTATCGCTCTGCGACACCTGCGCTACCTTGCTGGCGAGCCCGTAGTGGCCGCAGCGAGCCGCGGCGTGAGACTTCGCGATCTGACCTCTCGTGCTCATGTGGTGCCTCCTCTCAGAGCTGTATCCTTACTTACCCGCGCGTGCAAATGTGTCGTCTGCCGTTGCTCGCGGACAGGTTCAGAAAAAACAGCGGCCGCGGACAGGTTCGTTTTTTCAGGGGCGGCGATGTAGAAGCCCGCGCCCACCCAAATCTACACTGAACCGTTATATCTATTGGGTGTTTCTGCATTGAAAGGGACTGTCATGCGCCCTGCCTCGCGGTGCCTGTAGACGATCACTATTCGCCCGACATAACGTCTGCCCGGTGGCGGGACGGCGCGAGCGGCAGCGAGCCTCCCGCCTCCGAGCGTATGTCCTTTTATCTGTCCGTACTCTGTCCGTGCGTGTATACGGCTATGCCTAGTAGCTGTCCGTATTCTTATCTGTCCGTGAAAGTGTCCGTGTTGTGTCCGTATTCTGAGCTCACTCGGACGCCTCCAGCGCTTCTTTCGGAGCGTGGTCGCGGAGCCAGTAGCTGTCCCGGCCTTGCCGTATCCGTGCACGCAACGCGACGCTTACGCTTCAGAGAGCCGAGAGTCCTCGTCGCTGCCTTATCTGTATCCCGGACGCCGTGCTCTGCCAGCAGGTCTCGCAGCTCCGTGCGCAGCATCCCTGCCCGTCCGGCATCTGCGAGGCTGTTCAGTATCAGTACCTCTGCGTCTGCAGCGCCCTTGACAGAGACCCGGACGCCGTGGTCCACTCCTCGATCTGGATTCCGACGAGCGGCTGTTCTGGCTGCCAGCGGCATTTCGTCTGCCAGAGGTGCTCGTCTCGCCGTTGCGGTCTAGTACCAGGACGTACCCGACGGCGGCGCGCAGATCGGAGGAGCCGCGGACCTTGTGCTGGAGGCTGCCGCTATCGTCTGACCCGGACTGCTTCCGCAAGTGGTGCAGTACCAGGACGCCGCAGCCGTAGTCCCTAGCGATCTGAACGAACACGCTGCCTAAGAACGCCGAGACCTCCTCTGCCTTGTCCTCGTTAGCGCTGCCCATGACGCATACCAGAGAATCGAAGACTACCAGAGCGGAGCGCTCGCGTTCTATCAGAGCGCGGAGAGCCGCGAGGCCGGCATCTGTCGAGAGTCGAGGTCAGGCTGTATCAGTAACCGCCACTAAGCGACTGCCTCCGTAGCGGCGCCAGCGCCGCCTAGCAGCTTGTGTACCCGCAGAGACGCCAGCCGGAGCTCGTGCTCTGCCTGCCACTCCAGTACCTTCTCACCGCGCAGAGCTACCTCTAGAGCCCAGTTCTCTGTGAGCCATGTCTTCCCGCTGCCCGCGTCGCCGGCGAGTAGCGTCACGTCTGCCCGTGGCGACGTAGTGCGGTATGATCCACTGTACCGGCTCGTGGCGGCGCCAGCTCTGCCGGTGAGACGAGCGCGAGCGTGTCCGGCCGGCGGACGGCGGCATCGTGAGCGGCCAGCAGCGCGTCCACGTCTCTTCTCCGTCGCCGTCTAGGAATCGCTCGCGGAACGTCTCTGCCAGCCTAGCTACCTCTCTTCTGCGCAAGTACTCTGCCAGCTTCTCCACGCCCGCCGCCGCGGACAGTATCAGGTGGCGCTCGTCTGCGCCTACCAGGGCGGCGACTTATTCCTCGTTCAGGTTCGCGCAGGTCATCAGAGCCACTTGTCTATTTCCCCGTCTGCCCGTTGCAGGTTACGTCTGTCTACCAGACTGCTGCCAGCTCGCGCGAGAAGTGCTACTCTAGATCTTGTCCAGCCGCGCTCGCTCGCCTACCAGTACGCTAGCCAGTACCGCCCTGCCGACTTCGTGCACGCTGTCCGCGGCGAGTGCCGTCATCGCGACACCGCTGCCAGTCGTCTAGCGCCTAGCGAACCAGCCGTTGCGCGAGAGCCAGATCGCCGCCTGCCAGCGCTGCCTCTACGCCAGCTAGCCTCGCATCTGCCACGCGCAGCTCCTAGATCTGCTGCCCGCTGGAAGAGTGGACCAGCTGGAAGACGGGGCGGGGGCGCGTGGACTAGACGCGGCCGCGCTCACCTCGCACCTCTGCGCCGCGCGACTGCCAGGTCTAGACGCGCTTCGTGCTGCGCTGTACGTAGTCGTCTAGCGCGGCTTCTGTGTAGCGCGGCAGGCGCCCTATCAGTACCGTTTCTAGCTGCCCGACCCGCGACAGCTTGCGTACCAGGAGACCTAACACCGCAGCCGCTCCGCGGCTTCGCCAGGTTCAACAGGCTGCCGTCACTGCAACACCAGGCCAGCGCGGAGCCGACAGCGAAGCCCACCAGGGACGCGGCCAGATAGACGACGACGACGGCCGCGGCTACCGGGGACAGGTTGTCAGGAAAGAACCCCAGCCGAGCGGCTGGGTCAGGTTCGGGGCCGTCGTCGTCGGTGCCGGTCTTCTGGAGCGCCCGGGCGGCCCTTCGGTGACTCCTGACAGCTAGCCGGCGGGGAGCGCAGCGAATCATCCGGCGCACTATCGGGGGACGGACCGGCACTCGTCGCGCGTGGAACTCAGCCGCGGCCTCGCGGGCCTTGCGGGCGATCACGCGCACGACTTCCGGGTGCCTTGCCAGGAACTCCGACGGTGACGCGGTGGTCTCGCCCCGCTCCTCCGCGTCCATGATCGCGCAGACCGACGCCAGGCCCTAGCGCGAACATCTCCTCGGGGGTGCCGAAAGCCGCGCGGAACCGTGCAAGGGCCTCAGCTTCTGATTCAAGTCTGGGGTGGTCATCCATGGGGATCGTCCTTTCTGCCGCTGTCCACGGCATGTTCGATCGCACGCAGAGTGCTCCCGATCTGATATCGTTGTCAACGCGTGGAATCGTCCTTTCGCCCGATCGCGCTGTTAGGGCCCGGCCGCTGTCCACGGTCGGGCCGTCCTTTTCAGGCCATATGCATACGGCCTAGGTCGCGTCCGCGGATCGAATCCGCTGCTCTCGGTCGTGTCCAATCGTGTCACGTTTTCCAGAAACGGGGTGCGTTTCGTGACACTCGGTGACACTCGGTGACGGGCTATCTGATAGAAAAAGCGGCAACTTGCTGAGGTGAGCCAAGTTGCCGCCGACGTGTCAAATGCATTAAAAGTCCGCTGCTCTACCGACTGAGCTAACGGCCCACGAGGGCGAGGAACCAGTGTACCTGTCCGCCGGCCGGCGGGTAGGCCGGCGCCGGCGAGGGTATTCTCCGATGCCCGGGGCCACCGCGCCGCTCCGGCCGAGGAGGAACCATGCGTCGCGCGCTGCCCGCTCTCACCCGGACGACCCTCGCCTCCCAGGCCGCTCTCGCCCTGCTCGCCGGCCTCGCGGCCCCGCCCGCGTCGGCCGCGGTCGTGACCCGCGCGGTCGAGTACGAGGCCGGCGAGACGACGCTGATCGGCTACCTCGCCTACGACGACGCCAAGCCGGGCCAGCGGCCGGGCGTGCTGGTCGTGCCCGACTGGATGGGACTCGGCGATTTCGCCAAGAAGAAGGCCCAGGAGCTGGCCGAGCTTGGCTACGTCGCGCTGGCGGTCGATATGTACGGCGACGGGCTGATCGCCGCGGACCAGGAGGAGGCGGGCCGGCTCGCCGGGGCCCTCAAGGGGAACCGGGCCGAGATGCGCGCGCGCGCCCGCGCCGGCCTCGAGACGCTCGCGAAGCAGCCGCAGGTCGCGCCGGGGAAGCTGGCCGCGATCGGCTTCTGCTTCGGCGGCACCACCGTGCTGGAGCTGGCCCGCAGCGGGGCGCCGGTGGCCGGCGTCGTCAGCTTCCACGGCGGCCTCGACACGCCGGACCCGGCAGACGCGAAGGCGATCAGGGGGAAGGTGCTGGTGCTGCACGGCGCGGACGACCCGCTCGTGCCGCCGCCCGAGGTGACCGCCTTCGAGGATGAGATGCGCCGCGGCAAGGTCGACTGGCAACTGGTCGCCTACGGTGGCGCCGTCCACTCGTTCACCAACCCCAAGGCCGGCGTCGATCCCTCGCGCGGCGCGGCCTACAACGAGACGGCCGCCAAGCGGGCCTGGCGCGCGATGAGGGATTTCTTCGCCGAGATCTTCTGAGGACCGGGCGGGCGTCAGCCCAGCAGCACGCGAGCCCGCGCGACCTGCGTCGCCGGAACCCGGACCTCGAACCGGCCGGGCCCGACGTCGTGGTAGCGCTCGCCGGGCTCATGCAGCGTAGCCTCGATCCCGGCCTCTGCGAGCCGCGACACGACCCACTCCGCTGCGTCGCGCCCCTCGACCAGCGCGCACGGGAGCGTCGACTCCACGACGCTCACCGGCGGCCCCCGGCCTCCACGATCTCCTGCACCAGCCCCTCGACCACGATCGTCTCCTCGCGGTCCGGTCCGGTCGAGATCATCCCGACCGGCGTCCCCGAGATCTCGGCGATCCGATCGAGCACCCGGCGGGCCGCGCGCGGCAGGTCCGCCAGGCGCAGGGCGCCGCGCACCTCCTCCGCCCAGCCCGGCCAGTCCTCGTAGACGGGGATCGCCCGCGCCAGCTCCTTGGCGGTCAGCGGCATCTCGGTCCGGCGCTCCCCGTCGATCTCGTAGGCCACGGCCAGGCGGATCGGGTCGAGCCCCGACAGCACGTCGAACTTGGTCAGCGCAATCGCGTCGAGTCCGCTGACCTCGACCGCCAGCCGCATCGCGACCGCGTCGAACCAGCCGCAGCGCCGTGGCCGGCCGGTGGTGGTCCCGAACTCGTGGCCGCGCTCGCGGAGTGCCGCGCCCACCGTCCCGGTGTCCTCGGTCGGGAACGGCCCGCTGCCGACGCGCGTGGCGTAGGCCTTGGAGACGCCGATCACCTTTTCCACCGCCCGCGGCGGCACACCGAGGCCGGCCGGGATCCCGCCGGCCATCGTGCTCGACGAGGTGACGAACGGGTAGGTGCCGAAATCGACGTCGAGCAGCGCCCCCTGCGCGCCCTCGAAGAGGATCGGGGCCCCGCTGCCGAGCGCGCCGGAGAGCGCACTTCGCACGTTCCCTGCGAACGGTGCGAGCCGCTCCCACCACGCCGCGGCCTGCCGTTGGACCTGGTCCAGGTCGGGGATCTTCGCGTCGAGCACCCGCAGCCAGTCCGCGAGGCCGGCGTCGAGCGCGTGCTGCAGCCGGTCGGCCACCTCGGGCGGGTCGGCGAGGTCGATCAGCCGCACGCCCCAGCGCTCCACTTTCGCGCCGTAGGCCGGGCCGATCCCCTTCTTCGTGGTCCCGATCGCCGCCGCGCCGAGCCGCAGCTCCTTCGCCGCGTCCAGCTCGCGGTGCAGCGGCAGGATCACGTGCGCGCGCGAAGAGATCCGCAGCCGCCCCTCGGGCGTGATCCCCGCGGCGCGCAGCCCGTCGATCTCCTCGAGGATCTTGTCCGGATCGACCAGCGCGCCGCCGCCGATCAGGCAGAGCACGCCGTCGTGGAAGATCCCGGACGGGATGTGGTGCAACGCATGGCGCACGCCACCGAAGACCACGGTGTGGCCGGCGTTCGGGCCGCCCTGGTAGCGCGCCACGATGGTGAAGTGGGGGGCGAGGAAGTCGACGATCTTCCCCTTCCCTTCGTCGCCCCACTGGGCCCCGATCACCGCGACGTTCGACACGCTTCAAGGCTCCCGCACGGGCCGCGGAGGCGGCCCCAAAGCGGGGCAGTATAGAGGATCACGCCTCGAGGGCCCCCTGGTGCGCGCGCGAGTTCCGCGAGGACCTCGACCGGCTCGAGAAACCGGTCGCGGTCGAGTTGCTTGCCGGAGTTTCGGGTTTGCGGTTTTGCCGCCCCTTACGCTTCGCGGCGGCCCTGGAAGCCGTGGCCCGGACGATTCACGCGCCAGGTGCCGCTGCCGCGCCGCGATTTCCCGCCCCGCGGCTCGATCGAAGCAATCGCCGCGCTCGTCCGCCGGGGACGATGGTCGAGGCCGTGCGGCGCGAGGGGCCGCTTGTTCGCTGGCGTCACGAAGCGTTCGCGGGGGCTCCTCGGGCGCGCCGGGCGTTGTCGGCGTCCCCCTCCGGCGCCGACTGGCTTAGCCGAGGGAATCGCGCCGTAACCCGGCGCTCTCCGGGGCTTACCCGGCTGCCTAATTTTCTCGTCTGACCAGGCTTGACTCATCGCGCGCTCTTCGGCTAACTTGCTAGTGCCTTACCAACAGTTTCCGCGAGGGGGGTCACCGCCATGACCTTTGCCGAGATCGTCCGTTTCCACCGCGAACGCCTGGGACTGAACAAAAAGCAGTTGGCCGAGAAGGTCGCCGTCACCCAGCCTTACATCGTCCAGATCGAGAACGACGGAAAGATCCCCGGCGACGGCGTGGTGCTGCGGTTGGCCGACGCGCTCGGCCTCGACCGGCGGGAGCTGCTTTTCGCGGCTTACCGGGCGCGGGCTTCCGACGACACGCGCCACTTCTTCCACTCGATCTTCGACGACCTGACGCCGACCGAGGAGTTCAACCAGCCGTTCATCGAGGCGCGCAAGGACGTTTTCGAGTCGCCGGACTACAGCCTGCGCCACCTCTCGACCTCGCCCGACGGCAGCTTCCAGGTCGCGCTGCTGCGCGCCAAGGCCGCCGAGGCGCGCTTCTCGACCCACGCCCACAAGGTTCCCCAGGTCTTCATCGCGGTCGAGGGCAGCTTCGAGATCATGGTTGGCGACACCCCGCACCAGATCTCCGCCGACGGGAACGTCCTGAGCGTGACCGTCCCCCAGCACACGCCGCACCAGATCCGGGCGATCACCGCCGGCCGCCTCATCACGGTCAGCCTCGGCCAGGTCGTGCGGATCGCGCCCGGGATGTTCTCCGCGCTGGCCCACGATCACGAGTGACGGTCGCTCGGGCGGGAACGACCGCCCGGCCGGCGTGGAGCGCGGAAAGTGAAACGGCGGCCTCTCGGCCGCCGCTTTTTTCTGCCATGGTGAAAGGGGCGGACGGGAGAGCCCGACCCGCAAGCTCCCGGGACCATCCCGGTGCCCGCAGTCTCCCGTCCGCTGGCACCCCGGATAGAGCATCCCGCGTGCCAGCGAGACTCTTCCCATAAGACCTTGCAAATAAGTCGCTTACGGTTCCGCCGGGCGAGGACGGGGAATTCCATGCCCGGTTTTGGTACACCGCCTGACGGATTCGTGCTCGATTTGAATGCGGTCGGTGAGCGGGCTGCCGAAGAGAGAGGGAGCCGCCGGCGCACCGGCGGCTCCCTCCCCTGGGGGGCGCCGGGAGGAGAGCCCGGCGAGGGTCAGCGGGGGAGGATCAGGAGCAGCCCGAGGTCGAACCGCAGTTGGTACACGCGTAGCAGGCGCCGTTGCGCACCATGATCTGGCCGCACTCGAAACACGGCGGCGCATCGGACGAGGCGCGGAAGACCTCCTTCTCCTGGTGTTCCATCGCGATCGCCCGCGCATCGGCCCGCGCGGCCTCGTCCTCGAGGGTCAGGCCGAAGGCCCGCTCCGAGGTTCCAGCCGCGGCCTTCGCCTCGGCCTTGTCGTCCGGCATCTCGTGCAGGAAGCGCAACGCGAGCCAGCGGAACATGTAGTCCACGATCGACTTCGCGATCGGGATCTCCTTGCTGTTCGTGTATCCCGACGGCTCGAAGCGCATGTGGCTGTACTTGTCGACCAGCACCTTGAGCGGCACGCCGTACTGCAACGACATCGAGATCGCGGTGGCAAAGGCGTCCGTCAGACCGGAGACGACCGAGCCCTGCTTGGCCATCAGCACGAAGATCTCGCCCGGCTGCCGGGTCTCGGGGTAGAGCCCGACCGTGATGTACCCCTCGTGACCGGCGACCGAGAACTTGTGCGTCACCGCCGGCCGCTCGTCCGGGAGGCGGCGGCGCATCGGCCGGTACTCGATGGCCGTGATCTTCTCCTTGGCGTCCCCCGTGCCGGAACTCGTCGACAGCGGCTGGGTCCGCTTGCAGCCGTCGCGGTAGATCGCGACGGCCTTCAGGCCCATCCGCCAGGCCTCGATGTACGCCTTCTCGACGTCCTCGACGGTCGCGTCCTCGGGCAGGTTCGCCGTCTTGCTGATCGCGCCGGAGAGGAACGGCTGCGCCGCGGCCATCATCTTGAGGTGGCCCATCCAGGCGATCGAGCGCGAGCCGTTCGGCGCGCGGAAAGCGCAGTCGAAGACCGGAACGTGCTCCTCGCGCAGGTGCGGCGCCCCCTCGATCGTCCCGTTGGCCTCGATGTAGTCGAGGATCTCCTGGATCTGGTCGATCGAGTAGTTGAGCCGGCGCAGGGAGACCGGGACCGTGTTGTTGACGATCTTGATCATCCCGCCGCCGACGAGCTTCTTGTACTTGACGAGCGCGATGTCGGGCTCGATGCCGGTCGTGTCGCAGTCCATCATGAAGGCGATCGTGCCGGTCGGCGCGAGCACCGTGACCTGCGAGTTGCGGATCCCGTGCTGGGCTCCGAGTTCCTCGGCCTGCCGCCAGGCGTCGCGCGCCGCCGTCAGGATCGCGCGCGGGGCCAGGTCCTCGGGGAGCGCCTCCGCGTGCAGGCGGTGGCGCGCGATGACTTCGAGCATCGGGGCGCGGTTCTCGGGGAAGGCCGCGAACGGCCCGCCGTGGTCCCGCGCGCAGCGCGCCGACGTGGCGTAGGCCTCGCCGCACATCAGCGCGGTCACGGCCGCCGCCGCGGCCCGCCCCGCCTCCGAGTCGTACGGCAGTCCCAGCGACATCAGCATCGCGCCGAGGTTGGCGTAGCCCAGCCCGAGCGGCCGGAAGGCGAACGAGTTCTCGCCGATCCGCGCGGTCGGGTAGCTCGCGCTGTCGACGACGATTTCCTGGGCCAGGAGAGTGATGCCGACCGCGTGGCGGAACGCCTCGACGTCGAACCGGCCGTCGGGGTGCACGAACTTCATCAGGTTGAGCGAGGCCAGGTTGCAGGCCGTGTCGTCGAGGAACATGTACTCCGAGCACGGATTGCTGGCGTTGATCCGGCCGGTCGCTTTGCAGGTGTGCCAGGTGTTGATCGTGGTGTCGAACTGCAGGCCGGGATCGCCGCACTCCCACGCCGCCTGCGAGATGCGGCGCATCATGTCGCGGGCCTTGTAGGTCTCGACCGGCTCGCCGGTGGTCACCGCGCGGGTCGACCAGTTCCGGTCCTCGGCGACGGCGCGCATGAACTCGTCCGTCACGCGCACCGAGTGGTTGGCATTCTGGAAGAAGACCGAGTCGTAGGCGCCGCCGGGCGCGTTGAAGGCCGGGTCGTAGCCGGAGTCGATCAGCACGTGCGCCTTGCGCTCTTCACGCGCCTTGCTGTCGATGAAGTCGACGATGTCGGGGTGATCGGCATTCAGGATCACCATCTTCGCCGCGCGTCGCGTCTTGCCGCCCGACTTGATGACCCCGGCGAACGCGTCGTAGCCCTTCATGAACGAGACCGGTCCGGACGCGGTTCCGCCGCCCGACAGGGCTTCGCGCGAGGAGCGGATCGCGGACAGGTTGCTTCCCGTGCCCGATCCGAACTTGAACAGCATGCCCTCGGTCTTGGCGAGCTCGAGGATCGAGGTCATCGAGTCCTGCACGCTGTTGATGAAGCAGGCCGAGACCTGCGGGTGCTCCTCGACGCCGCAGTTGAACCAGACCGGCGAGTTGAAGCTCATCATCTGGTGCAGCAGCAGGTAGGTCAGCTCGTCGCGGAACGCGTCGCAGTCGACCTCGGAGCGGAAGTAGCCCCCTTCGTCGCCCCAGTGCACGATGGCGCCGACGACGCGACCGATCAGCTGGCGGACCGAGTGCTCGCGCTGCGGCGTCCCGAGCGTGCCGCGGAAGTACTTCTGGGCGACGATGTTGGTCGCCGTCTGCGACCACGAGCGCGGGACCTCGACGTTCTCCTGCTCGAAGACCGCCTCGCCCTTCTCGGTACTGATCCCGGCCGTGCGCCGATCCCACTCGACCCGGTCGAACGGCTGCTCGCCGGGTTCCGTAAACCGGCGTTCGACGACGAGACCCGGACCGGGCGCGAAACCGCCTCGATTGCGGCGCGGAACCGGGCCGCTCGAATAGGTGCCCGCGCTCGCGCCCGTCGAGGTGCGCGGCGTGCTGTCGGGACCGCGAGGCGTTTCCTGGACGGACATGCTGGATCCTCCGTGGAGCGATGGCCGTGCGGGGGCGTGGGACGCCCTCCGCCGCTGTTGGTTGTCCCGGGGAGTGCCGCCGTGCAGCGCCACGGCGGCGCCGCCCCCAACTCACCCCTCGACGCGCGGACCCCCGGGCTCTCCCTTTCGGCCGCACCCACCCGGGTGCCCCTTGCCCGCGGGCAAAAGGGAACACTCGCGGGCTCCTGCGGCGCGCGCGACATTAGCCGCGACGTTCCGCAATGTCAACGGGGGAACCACAAGATCTTGCGCGCCGCGGCCCCGATCACCGCTAGATGTTGACAAATCTACAACTTCCGGGGAATGGTCGCCAGTCCCGAATCGGCCGCTCGAGGCGTCGCCGGGAGTCGCTCCGGCGCGACGCGCGGCGGCGGCGGCGGTTGGTGGACAGTCCCGGTGCCGCATGTTCTAATCCCGCGGGTTTCAGGGGCGTTAACTCAGCGGTAGAGTGCCATCTTCACACGGTGGAAGTCGTAGGTTCAAATCCTACACGCCCCACCAACTCCCCTTCCCATCGGGCCGCTAGCTCAGCTGGGAGAGCGCCGCGTTCGCAACGCGGAGGTCGAGGGTTCGAATCCCTTGCGGTCCACCACCCCGCTGCCGTTGAACGTCAGGCCCGCCCCGTCAGACTGACCCGCCGCGTCACGCTGGCAGAACCTCCCCGCCACATTCCGAAGCACTCCGAACGGCAACCCCTTGGGCCGTCTCGACTTCCCTTTTTGCCCGACGTGGCACGGCGATTGCTTATGTAACTGTCACTGACTCCTTTTCCTCTACCAGTTCGGCCCTCCTCGGAGGGCCTATTTTTTTGCCTGGCCCCGTGTTTCGAGGGCTTTCCGGCCCCGGCCCAGCGCCTCCGGCCGTGCTCCCCACCCGCCCCGGAAGTGTTGCGCCCTGCAACAGAGTGGCGCATAACGACCGCATGCTCGCCCCCCCGCTGCTCGCCGGCCGGTTCGAGATCCTGGGGCGCCTCGGATCCGGCGCCTCGGGGGAGGTCCTCGAGGTGCGGGACCGGGACTCCGGACGCGTCCTCGCGCTGAAGCTCCTGCGTCCCCATGGGGTCACCGATCCGGCCCAACTGGCCCGCGCCTTCCACCGGGAGTTCCACGTCCTCGCGTCGCTCCGTCACCCGCATCTCGTGGCGGTCCACGAGTTCGGCGTGCTGGACCCCACGGAGGTCGAGGGAGAAGCGGGGACCGCCGAGGCCGCGTGGTTCACGATGGACCTCGTCCCCGGCCGGCCGATCGACGAAGCGCTCGCCGGCGCCGACGCAGCCACCGTCGCGCGCGTCGCCGACGCGCTGCTCGGTGCGCTCGGCGCGTTGCACCGTCGCGGTCTCGTTCACGGCGACGTCAAGGCGGCGAACATCCTGGTCGGCGCCGACCTCGCGAGTGATCCGCCGCCGGTGCGGCTGGTGGACCTCGGGCTCGCCGCGCGCACGGGGCACGCGGAACGCGGTGTGCTCCGCGGAACACCGGCCACGCTCGCCCCCGAAACGTTGCGCGGCGCGGCGCTCGACGGACGCTCCGACCTCTACGCGCTGGGCTGCGTGCTCTATCGCGTCGTCACCGGGCAGGACCCGTTCCTCGGCGCCGACGCCTGGGAGGTCGCACGAGCCCACCTCTCCGTCGCACCGACTCCGCCGCGGGACCTCGCGACCGGCGTCGCGCCGCTGCTCGAACAGCTGATCCTCGCGCTGCTCGAGAAGGACCCGGCACGCCGCCCACCAACGGCGGAGGACGCGCGCCGGCGCCTCGCGCCGCTGTCCGGCGCGGCCGCGGCGCCCGTCGCCGCGCTCGTCGCGCCACTGGCCGCGGAGCTGGTCGGCCGGGGCGCGCAGCTCGCCGTCTGGCGCGATCACCTCGTGTCGTCCGAAGGCCAGGCGGGCAGTTTCTGGTCGGTCTGCGGACCGGCCGGCGCGGGTCGCTCGCGGCTGCTCGAGGAGTTCCTGCTCGAAGCCCACGCCGCCGCCCGCCCCGCCGTGCTCGTCGGCCCGCGCGACGTGCCGCCGCGGCCGCTCGGGTTCGTCGACGCCCTCGAACACGCATTGGCTCGCCACGAGCGGATCGCGCTCCCACCGGACGACGGCGCCACCCGCTCGGAGCGGCTCGTCGCGCGACTTGCCGGCTTCCCCTTCGTCGCCCTCGTCGACGACGCCGACCTGGCCGACGCGGCATCGCGCGAGGTCCTCCTCGCGCTCGCCGCAGAGGCCGCCTCGGGCGCGCTCCCGTCGCTCGTCGTCTTCGCCCACCGAGACGACGAGCTCGCCGCCGGCCCCGGATTCGCGGCGCCGCCCGGTGCGATCGCGGTCCCGCTTCCGCCGCTGGCCCCGGCCGACGCCGCCCGCGCGCTGGCGTCGATGATCGGCTGCCCCGCCCTGCCACCGGGGTGGACCGGGGAGCTCGCTGCAGCGACGGCCGGTTGGCCGGGGGCGATCGCCCGGCTCGCCGAGGCGCTCGTGGCGACCGGACGCGTCGGGCCCGAGCTGGCGCTGCCGCCGACCCTCGCTGCGGCGCTCGTCGGAGCCCCGTCCGTCTCCGCGGCGCTGCCGGACGGAGCCGAGGCGCGCGCGCTCCTCGCCGCGCTTGGCGTCGCCGGTGGGGGGCCGCTTCCGCTGGCGGAACTCGAACAGCTCGAGCCGCGCGCAGCCCGCGACGCCGAAGCGCTCGACGCGCTCGTCGCCGGCGGGACCGTGCGGCGCATCGTCGACGTCGAGGGGCGCGTCGGCATCGCGCTCTCGCCGCGACTGGCCGTGGCGGACGCGCTCGCCCTGGCCAGCCCGGCGGCACTCGCCACGCTGCACGCCCGGCGCGCCGAGCAGCTGGCGGGCACGCCGGGCACCGAGGAGGAGCGTGGCCGCCACCTGGCCGCGATCGGGCGCCGCGACGAGGCGCTGCCGCTGCTCGCCGCCGCCGCCGAGCGGGCTCTCGATGACGGCCTGCCGGGGGCCGCGGTCGGCCTGGCCGACGACGCCCTCGCACTGCTGGCCCCGGTCTCGGGACTCGGCGGCAGCCACGCCGCGGGTCTGCGCCGGACGCGCGCGGCTGCGCTCGCCGCCCTGGGCTTCCCGCGCGAAGCCGAGGCGGAGGCCGCCCGGGCGATCGATGCCGCAAGGTCCGCCAACGAGCCGCGTGCACTCGCGGAGTCGCTGCGCGGCGCGGCCGTGCTGGCGAGCGCAGGCGGCGATCTGGCGGCCGCTGTCGGCCACCTCGAGGAGGCGCTCGCGCTGCTCGACGAGCTGGGCGAAGTCGGCCTCGGGGCGGAGGTCCTGCTGGAAGGGGGCCGCGCCCTGGCGCGCGCCGGACGCGCCGGGCGACGCGGAAACGCGGCTCGCCTCGGCGCTCGGCCAGGCCCGGCGGGCGCGACGCACCGACGTGGAAACGGGAGCGCTGGTCGCGCTCGGAGAGCTGGCCCTGGCGGGCGGGCGCAGCGCGGAGGCGCTGGAGCGCTTCCGCATGGCCGAGGATCGCGCGCGCGTTGCGGGCAGTGCCGGCGCGACGGCCGCGGCGCGGCGCGGTCGGGCGCTGGCTCTCGAGGCGAGCGGCCGCGCGGCGGAAGCGCTCGACGAAGCCCGCCGCCTGTTGACCGAGGCCCGCGCGGCGCATCGACTCGACGACGAGGCGGAGTCGGCGGCGATCAGCGGACGCCTGCTGGCGCGCCTCGGCCGGCGGCGCGAAGCCCAGCAGGCGCTCCGCGCCGCTGCGGCGCGCCGCCGCCGCCTCGGACAGCCGCACGAAGCGGCGGCGCTGGCCGCGCGCGAGGCCCTCCTGCTGCTCGAGCGTGGCCAGTTGCGTGCCGCCCTGGCCCTCGCGCTCGAGGCCCACGCGGAAGCCGAGCGCTGCGGAGTCGAGGCCGCCGCCGCCGAGACGCGGCTCGCGCTCGCCACGATCGCCGCGGCACGGAGCGACGTGGCGGAAGTCGAGGCCCGGCTGCCGATCCGGCCGGACGCGTCGCTCGCCGAACAGGCGCAGCGGGCCTTGCTTCGCGGCCGGGCCCTCGCCGGCCGCGGCGACGGCGAGGCGGCCCGCGAGGCGCTGCAGGAGGCCTGCTTCCTGGCACGCCGCGGCGGGGTCGACCGGCTCGAGGTCGAGGGCCTGCTGGCGCTGGCTGAGGTCAGCCTCGAGCGCGGGGACGATGAGCGGATGCAGCTCGCGCTGCGCCGCGCGCGGCAGGCCGCGGAGACCGGGGGCTGGGACGAGTGCGTTGCCCGGGCCCGCCTGCTCGCGGCCGAACGCGAACTGGCGCGGGGCCGCGGTAACGCAGCGGCGGCGCGCGATGACGCGGCGGCGGCAGCCTCGGTCTTCGCCGCGCACGAGCGCGGCGACCTCGCCTGGCGAGCCCTCGCCGCCGAAGCCGACGCGGCGCGCCTGGCCGACGCGGAGGCCGACGCGGCGGTCCTGGCGCTGGCCGCGCGCCAGGCCCTCGAAACCTGGCTCGCCGCCGCGCCGGACGCCGACCGCGAGCGGCTCGCGGCGCACCCGCGGGCACGTGCGCTCGCGCTCCTGGCGGCGCCGAATGCGCCCGCGGGCGCCGACCTGCCGCCGGCATCGCACCCGCCGGCAGCCGCCGAAACCCTGCCCGACCGCGCGCTGCGCGCGGCGGAACTCGAGCGGCTCCTGGCGATCAACCGCGCGCTCAACTCGAACCTCGAGCCGCGCGCCGTCCTGTCGATCCTGGTCGACACCGCGATCGAGCTGACGGGGGCCGAGCGCGGCTTCGTCCTGCTCGACCAGGGGGGAGAGTCGGTGGTCGAGATCGCGCGCGGCGCGGGGGGCGCGGAGCTGGACGGCGCGGAACGCGAGCTGGCCCGCGGCGTCGCTCGCGACGTCATGCGCGACGGCCGGCCGCTGCTGGCGCTCGATGCGCCGACCGACGCGCGCCTCGCCGCGTCGGTCTCGATCCACGCCCTGGCGATCCGCTCGCTGCTCGCGGCCCCGCTCGCGGTGCGCGGCGAATCCGCCGGCGCGATCGTCCTCGACTCCCGGCGGGCGGCAGCGGCCTTCGAGCCGCGCCACCTCGAACTCGTCGCGCGACTCGCCGACCAGGCCGGGATCGCGCTCGGCAACGCGCGGCTGGTGGACGAGCTGCGGCGCCAGGCCGACGAGATCCGGCGCCTGAACGAGCAGCTCGCGAAGGAGGTCGAGGAGCAGCGGATCGAGATCCTGGAAAAACAGTCGAGCCTCGAGGTGCGCTTCCGCTACGACAGCATCGTCGGCGCGTCGCCGCCGATGCAGCGGGTCTACCGGATCCTCGACAAGATCGTCCCGACCGACATTCCGGTGCTCGTGACGGGCGAGTCCGGCACGGGCAAGGACCTCGTGGCGCGGGTCGTGCATTACAACGGCCCGCGGCGCGACCAGCGCTTCGTGACCGTCAACTGCGCCGCGTTGACCGAGACGCTGCTGGAGTCCGAGCTGTTCGGCCACCGGCGCGGCGCCTACACCGGCGCCGACCGCGACCGCAAGGGGCTGTTCGAGCAGGCCGACCACGGGACGCTGTTCCTCGACGAGATCGGCGAGATGCCGATGCACCTCCAGCCGAAGCTGCTGCGCGCGATCCAGTTCGGTGAGATTCGCCGGCTGGGCGAGGACATGCCGCGGCAGGTCGACGTACGGATCGTCGCCGCGACCAACCGCGAGCTGACCGCGGCCGTGCGCGACGGGCAGTTCCGCGAGGACCTGCTGTACCGGCTCGACGTCGCGCGCGTGCATCTCGCGCCGCTGCGCGAGCGGATCGAGGACGTCGGGCTGCTCGTCGATGCCATCCTCGAGACGCTCGGCCAACGTGCCGGCACGCCGGCGAAGCGGCTCGAGCCGGCCGCGCTGCGGCTGTTCCTGCGCCACAACTGGCCGGGGAACGTGCGCGAGCTGGAGCACGAGCTGACCAAGCTGGCGGCGTTCGTCGACGGCGACGTGCTCACCGAGCTCGACGTGCTGGAGAACTGCGCGTTCCACGAGCGCGCTGCGGCGCAGAGCGCCCCGCCGGCGGAGGGTCCCGTGGCGACGCTCGAGGAGACCGAGGTCGAGCAGATCCGGCAGGCCCTGCGGGCGGCCCGGGGAAACCGCTCCCGCGCAGCGGAGATGCTGGGGATCGACCGCTCCACCCTCTATCGGAAGCTGCGCCGCCTCGGGGAACTCGACGAGACCCCCTGACCGGGCCGCGCGCGTTGCAGGACGCAACAGACCGGGCTCGATGCATCACCCGTCGCTCCCCCCGGGTCGCAGGGCTCGATGCCGCGTTTCGCGGCAAGTCACGCCTCTCTAGTGGTTTACGGCATTCGGACGGTCTTGGCATCCCCGTTGCATAAGTCTAGAGCGCGAAGGCGGAAAGACCCGACAGGGGGTTCGAGGGGAACCGACCCCGTTGCCCTAAGAACCCGACGCAGTGCCAAGCCCGTTGCCCACTTTGCCCCGAGCAAGTGGAACCCAACCCTCGGCCCCTTGTCGGGATTTCCCATCGCCTGGACGAGACGACTCCTTTCCCGACCGACTGACCACCCCCCCTTGAGTTCCCGGAACGGCCCGCCTCGCGGCGGGCCGTTCCGCGTTGGGAGGAGGAGGCGCGGGACGGGAAGCTCCCTGGACGCGCCGCGCACTATCATCCGCTCGCGATGAACGACCTGCGCCGCGCGGCCCCGTTCGCCGTCCTCGACGGACTCCCGCTGGCGTTGGCGTCGACCGCCCTCCTGGCCGCGCTCTCCCGCGCGCCGGGGGCTGCGGTCGGGGCGCTGGTGGCTGGCCTCGGTCGCGCTCGCCGCCGCGGCGCTCGCCGCGGTCCGGGGACGCGGCCGAGCGCTGCGCCTCGCCGCGCTGCTCGCCGTGGTCGCCGGCCTCGCCGGACAGTCGGAGATCGCCCCCCGTCGCGCTCCCTACGAGCGCCTCGCCATCGCGGTGCAGGGGGTCGAGCGCAACTGGGCGGCGCTGGTCTCGGCGGTCGACGCCACCCTGCGGAGGGAGCCGCCCCCTCGACGCCGAGATCGCCGGCTGGCTCGACGCCGAGCGCTCCGCGCTCGGTCCCGACGCGGGACTCGTCCTCTTCGGCCCGGACCTGGCGACGATCGTCGCCTGGTCCGGTTCGAGCATGCGGCTCGCGCCGGACGAGCGCGAGGCGCTCCGCGCCCAGCTCGCGACGCCGCCGGCGGTGATCGCGCTCCGGCGCGGCCTCGTGTTGCGGCTCGTGGTCGCGCGCCGCACCGCGCGCGCACCGCACGTGCTGCTGGCGGAGGTGCCGCTCCCCTCCGAGCCGGCGGCCGGCGCGCTCGGCGGTGACCTCGGCCCCGGTGTCGATGCCAGCGTGCGCTGGCAGGCCTGGGGCGAGGGGGTGCGCGCTCCCGTGGCGCCCACGCGCCCGGCGGCCGAGAGCGCGCCCTACTGGTCGCTCGTGCCGCTGATGGCCTCGGGGGGACAGGTCGTCGCGCGCGTCTCGCTCGAGGTGCTGCCCGCGCCGCTGGAACGAGCCCGGCTGGCCGACCGCCGCGCGCAGCTCGCGGCCGCGCTGGCGGCGCTTGTGCTGGCCCTCTTCGCGCTGGCCGTGCGGCGCGGCGCGGCGCTGGCGGTGATCGCCGCGCGCCTCGCGCTGGCCGCGGCCCCGGGCGCGCTCGAGCGGGTCGGCGGCATCGGGACCGCGAGCTGGCTCGCGGAAGGGACGGGGCGCGCATTCGGCGTCGCTCGCCCCGCTGGTCGACACGCCGGCCGGCGCGGCACTCACCGGCCTCGCGCTCGCCGCCGTGGCGGCGCTGACGCCGCTGCCGGGGGGGACGCGCGCGCGGCGCGCGCTGGGGATCGCGGCGCTCGCCGCGGCCGCGCTCGGGCTCGCGCTCGCCGGCGCCGTCACCGTCGGCGAGCGTCTCTCGCTGCTGGAACTCGTCGGGCCGCGCGGCGGGACCGGCGTGCGCGTCGCCCTCACGCTGGCGCTGGCCTCCCCGGTGTGGGCGGCGTTCGTCCTGGCGGCCCGCCTGGGAGCGCCGCGGCTGGAGCGAAGCGCCGGCGGGGTGACGGTCGCGCTCGCTGCCGTCGGCGCGGGCGCGCTGGCGGCGCTCGCGCACGGGCTCGCCGTCCCGCGCGCCCAGGTCCGTGCCGTCGACGGCAGCGTCGAGCCGGCGATCGCGTCGCGCGATCACGCCTGGGACACCGCGCTCGAGGAGACGCTCGCCCTGACGCGCCCCGACCCGGGGCCGGCCTCGCTCTCGCCGGAACGCGACGCGATCGACCTCTGGTGGAACAGCCCGCTCGGGCGGCAGGGACTCGCCTCGGGGGTCTGGAAGTACGACGCGGACGGACACCTCGACGACGCCTTCGCGACCGGCTTCCCGCCGGTCGATCCGGCTCCGCAGCTCGACGCGCTCGGACGCGACGCCGCGGGGGCCGAGCGGCCGGCGCAGGTCGCGCTTTCCTTCGTCGGCGGGACCTTCCGGGTCCGGCTGGCGCAGCGCGCGCGGCCCCTGGGCGGCCGCTGGATCGCGGCCGTCCTCGAGGCGCCGGGGAACCTCCCCGGGTTCGCGGCCACCGACCCGCTGCGCGCGCGCCGCGGCGCGGATCGGCACGGCGGGCTCTACCCGCCTGCCTCCGACCTCGAGCCGCGGCTGGCGTGGTACGACGCCGCGCGTCGCGTCGTTCACTCCGACGTCGAGCCGGCCCCGCCCCCTCCCGCTGCGGCGCCCGACGAGCCGACCTGGCGCTCCGTGCCGGTCCAGGGGCGCCGGGCGCGGATCCTCGACCTGCCCGATCGAGGCGGCACCGTCTCGGTGATCGTCTTCCCGCCGCGCCCGGTCGCGGTCGCCGCGATGGCGGTCGCCTGGGGCGCGCTGCTCGTCGCGCTGGGGCTGGGCGCCGCGGCGCTGCGCCGTGTCGTCACCGATCCGCGCGGGAGCGGCGCCGCGCTGGAGCAGGGACTGCAGCGGGTGCTGGGGCGATTCCGCGTGCAGGTCGCGCTGCTGCTGCTCGCTGCCGGCCTCGTGCCGCTGCTGGCGCTCGGCGTCTCGCTGCGCGTGCTCGCGGCGCGCCAGGCGGCGCAGCAGCTCGCGACCGAGGGGGCGCGCGCGGTCGGTTACGCCCGCGGCTTCCTGCAGGACTACCTGGCGCTCGAGGGGGAGCGCGGGATGCGCCTCGACGACGCGCTGGCGGCCTGGCTGGCGCGGACGCTCGACGACGACGTCTGCGCCTGGGAAGGCGACGGGGCGCTGGTCGCCTCGAGCCGCCCCGACCTCGTCCGCGCCGGGCTGCTCCCCGACCGCCTCGACGGCGCGACGTGGCGCCGGATCGTCGAAGGGCGAGCGTCGCTGGTCGAGGAGCCGGCCCGCCGGGCACCCGGGGGGCGCGTCGTTTCGTCTGCGGTCGCGCACGGCCCGCTCGTCGCGCCGAGCGCGGCGACCGGCGTCGTCAGCGTCTCGCTCGGACGGGCCGGGCAGCGCGTGGCCGACGAGCTGCGCGACGTCGATCGCGCGCTGCTGTTCAGCTCGGCGCTGCTCGTGCTGCTCGCCGCGGTGGTGGTCGCGCCCGCGACGCGCAAGCTGGTCCGGCCACTGGCCGACCTCGAGCGCGCCACCGCACGGATCGCCGACGGCGCCTTCGACACGGCGGTGCCGGAGACGGGCTACGACGAGACGCGTTCGCTGGCCCGCGCCTTCCGCGCGATGGGGGCGAGCCTGGCCACGCAGCGCGACGGTCTCGAGCGCCGGCGCGAGGCGATGGAGCGGCTGATCGCGAGCATGCCGCTGGCGGTGCTCGCGCTGCGCGAAGACGGCTCGATCTGGGCCGCCAACCCGGAAGCGCGGGCGCTGCTCGAGGCGGCGCCGGACCTGCCGCTGCCGGACGATGCGACGCCCCCCCTGATGGTCGATCTGCCGCGCGACGCCGAGACGCGCCACCTGCGCGTCTCGACGATCCGCCTGCCGCGCGAGACCGACGACGAGCCGGCCCGGCTGGTGGTCGTCGAGGACCTGTCGGACACGGTGCGCGGCGAGCGGCTCGTGGCCTGGGCCGAGATGGCGCGCCGGATCGCGCACGAGATCAAGAACCCGCTGACGCCGATCAGCCTCGTCGTCGAGCACGTGCGCCGGCTCGCGGCCGAGGACGACCCGCGTCTGCCCGAGGTGCTCGACCGCGCGCTGGCCACGATCGGTGAGCAGGTGCGGGTGCTGCGCGAGACCTCGAGCGAGTTCTCGGACTACGCACGCCTGTTCGCCGCGCGGCCCGAGCGGCTCGACCTCGCCCCGTTGCTCACCGAATGGCTCGCCCCGTACCGGCTGGCCCCGCCGGCCGGAGTGCGGTTCGAAACCACGGGACCTCCGGCCCTGCCGCCGGCTCTCGCCGACCCGCGGCTGCTGCGCCGCGCGCTGGCCAATCTCGTCCTCAACGCCCTGGCCGCGGTCGAGGCGGGCGGGACGGTCACCGTCGGGTGGGCGGTTCGCGAGGGGCCGCCGCGCACGCTGGCGATCAGCGTGGCGGACACCGGGCCCGGAATCGACCCCGGCCGGCTGTCCCAGCTCTTCGAACCCGACGTCACGACGCGCGACACGGGATCCGGGCTGGGCCTCCCGATCGCGCGCCAGGCGGTCGAGGCCCAGGCGGGGCGGATCGAGGTCGAGAGCCGCCCGGGCGCGGGAGCGCGCTTCACGATCCTCCTTCCGCTGGCCACCGGGCCGGGGGCCCCGCTGCGGTAACATCGCTCCCGGGCGCGGGCCGCCGAGAGGCCGCGCGGAAGGACCCGGCGTGCTCGACGCCTACGTGGACTCCGGCAGGCGCTACAAGATCCTCAACGACATCGGGGCGGGGGGGTTTGCCCGCGTGCTGCTCTGCCGCGACCGCGTCACGCGCGAGCTGCGCGCGGTCAAGGTCGCGAACCGGATGGGCGACGAGTCGCTGCTGCGCGAGGCGAAGGGGCTGCGCTTCCTGTCGCACCCGAGCATCGTGCGGGTCCACGAGGTCGGCGAGGACGAGCGCGGGCGGCTCTACCTGGTGATGGACTACCTCGAGGGGCCGACGCTCGCCGATTTCGTCGAGTTCCATCGCAAGCTCCCCCCGGCGGTCGCGGTCGACATCGTGGTGGACCTCGCCGCGGCGCTCGAGGCGATTCACGGCGAGGGGATCGTGCACCGCGACCTGACCCCCTCGAACGTGATCATCGAGCGCCGCTCGCGCCGGCCGATCCTGTGCGACTTCGGGATCGCGCGTGACCTCGGCCTGTCGACGCAGACGGGCTCCGGGGCCGGAACGCTGGCCTACATGGCGCCGGAGCAGATGCGCGGCCGGGCAACGCCGCAGACGGACGTCTTCGCGCTGGGCGTGCTGCTGCACGAGCTGCTCGCCGGCAGCGTGCCGTGGGGGGCGGCGCGCACCGCGATCATCGCCTACCGGATCCAGCGGCTCGACCGGCGACGGCTGGCGCGCCAGCTTGCCGCGCTCCCCGAGCCGTTCCGGCCCTCGCTGCTCAAGATGCTCGCGCGCGAGCCGCGCGATCGCTTCGCCTCGATGGGCGCGCTGCGGCGCGCGCTGCAGGAGGTCCGGCCGCCGCGCCGCGGGCGTTCCCTGCCCCAGCTGCTCGATGCGTATTACGACATCCGGCGGGTCTGCGTGACCTGCGGCTCGGACCTGATCACCCACATGCGCTACTGCCCCGAGTGCGCCGACCGCAAGAAGCTGATCTGGTCGGACAAGCTGCCCGGGCGCTGTCCGAGCTGCGCCTGGGAAAGGAGCCCGGTCTGGAGCTTCTGCGCCTGGTGCGGGGCCGAATTCGCGCGCCGGCGGGAAGGCAAGGACCGCGCCGACTGCCGCGGTCGTTGCCCGTCGTGCCGGCGCCACGTGCCGCTCTACGCGCGGCACTGCCCGCACTGCCGCGAGCGGCTCTCCTGGGACGTGGAGTTCAAGGTCCCCTGCCCCGGCTGCGGCTGGGGCGTCTCGTCGCGCTGGCGGGGCTGTCCCTGGTGCGGCCGCAAGCTGGTCCGCGAGCGGCGCGCAGCGGGGGACCGGGCGACCGCCGGACCTAGCTGAAAGCCGCCTTGTTGAGCCGCGCCACCGCGGCCAGCGCCGACTCCAGCCGATCGAGATCGACGATGCCGGGCCGGAACCAGGCGGCTTCGGCGAAGGCCACCGCGTAGGGGTGGCCCAGCCGCACCGCGGTTTCCACGCCGTCGGCGCCGTCGGGGATCTCGAGCACGAGCCGGACGCGGGCCGCCGCCGCGGAGACGCTGGACCACTCGAACCCGGTTGCCGTGGCGCCGGCTCCCGCGCGTGGGCGAAGCCAGAGTCCGTCCGCGGCCGGCCTCCGGCCCGCCGCGAACTCCTCCCAGGTCAGTCGCACGAGGTGGACCGCGGCGCCGGGGGGCCGTGGTGCGCCGCCGCGGGTGACGGCGACGCCGAACGGCGCCGGGAGCGCGGCGCCGGGGCCGAGCTGTGCGATCCGCGCGGCGAGCGGCGGCAGCGCGGCGGCGACGCGCGCCGCCGCCGGGAGATCGAGCTCCAAGTCGGGCTCGCCGGACCCGGCGAGCGAGATCACGGCGCCGTCGAGACCGAGCGCGGTCGCCTCCACGGCCTGCGACGGATCCGTCAGGCCGTGGAGGAGCGACCGGACCGGCCGGATCATTTCACGGCGAAACGGACGAAGACCGGCTCCTTGAGTTCGGGCGCGCTCATCCACAGCTCGTACTTGCGACCCTTCAGCTTCCCTTCGGGATGGGGGAAGTAGAGGATGTCCCAGGCCCAGCTGCGCAGCGGCAGCTCCACGCGGTCGCGCACGATGCCGCGCCGCGCGTACTGCGGCTCGGTGCTCTGCACCGGGAAGAAGACCATCGGCACGAGCTGGAGCGTGGTGAAGCGGGTGAGGAGGACGGAGACGAAGGGCTCTTCGAGCTTGAGGTCGTAGGTCTGCAGCCCGGCGAGCGAACGCGCCTCCTGCACGGTGGCCAGCGAGTACTTCTTTCCCTGGTCGTCGACCAGCGTGAACGACTCGCGGTTGAGCGTGAGGCTGGTCGACAGGCCCAGGTTGGCGATCCCGACGCCGACCGGGATGAACTTCTGCTTCTCGCGCTGGATCGTAGCCTCGGTGTCGGCGGCCAGCGCGACGAGCTTCCCTTCCTCGAGGTAGGTGAAGCGCGTGAGGCGCGGGCTGTACCCCGGCTCCTGCGGCAGGTCGTTGAAGCCGGAGGCACAGCCTGCGGCGGAGAGCAGCGCGAGGGCCAGCAATGCGACCGCTGCCGCCGCCAGTGCGGCGCGCGTGACGCGGGGGAAGAGCCTTGCTCGACGGTCGGTTTCCATCTCGTTCCTCCTGGCCTTCCGGCCCGGAAAGCGCCACCGCGCCCGCAGGAGAAGACGATGTTAAGCCCGCTCCCGCCCGGCGCGCACGCCGGGCGCCGCCCCCCGGCGGTGAGCTCACAGCAGCGACTGGGGGTCCACGTCGACGACCAGCCACCCCGGGAGCGCTCCGTCGGGCCCGGCGGCCTCGGCCACCGCGGCCCGCAGCACCTCCCCGAGCCGGGCGCGTTTGAGGGCCCGGGCCAGGATCTGGATCCGCCATTGTCCGCGCAACCGCGCCAGCGGGGCGGCCGTCGGGCCGAGGACGGCGACCTTTCCCTCCCCCGCTTCGCGCAGCCTGCGCGCGATCGCGGCGGCACGCTCTTCCGCACGCGGCAGGTCGGCGTCGCGCACGATGATCTGAGCCAGCCCTGCCGCCGGCGGGTAACGCAGCAGCTGGCGGCCGGCCAGCTCGCGGCCGGCGAAGGCCTCGAAGTCCTGGTGGACCAGCGACGACAGGGCGGGGTGATCGGGTCGGAAGGCCTGCACCAGCACCCGCCCCGGGCGTTCCCCGCGGCCGGCCCGCCCGGCGACCTGCGTCAGCAGCTGGAAGGTGCGCTCGGCGGCGCGGAAGTCGGGCAGGCGCAGCGCGGCGTCGGCCGAGAGCACGCCGACCAGCGTGACCCGCGGGAAGTGGTGCCCCTTGGCGATCATCTGCGTCCCGACCATGACGTCGAAGGCGCCGCGCGCGAAGCCGCCGAGCAGCGCGGCGAGCCGCTCTCCGGAGCGCACCGCGTCGCGGTCCAGCCGCGCGATCCGCGCCCCGGGCAGCGCCTCGGCCAGCGCCTCCTCCGCCAGCTGCGTGCCGGAGCCGACGTCGGCCAGGTGCGGCGAGCTGCACAGGGGGCAGGTCGCGGGCCGGGCCCGCGCATGCCCGCAGTAGTGGCAGCGCAGCTTCTCGCCGACGCGGTGCCACGTGAGTGCGATCGAGCAGGCCGGACAGGCGAGCGCCTCGCCGCAGGCGCGGCACAGGACCGCCCGGGTGTAGCCGCGCCGGTTGAGCAGGATCATCGCCTGCTCGCCCCGCGCGAGCGCCTCCTGCAACCCGGCGACGAGACGCCGCGAGAGCGGGCGGTCGGCCTTCGTCTCGTGGAACTCCTGCCGCATGTCGACCAGCTCGATCGCGGCCAGGCGGCCGCCGGTCGCGCGTTCGGGCAGCCGGAGCAGGTCGGCGCGCCCTTCCCGGGCGAGGTTCCAGGCCTCCATCGACGGCGTCGCCGAGCCGAGCACGACGACCGCGCCCGTCTCGCGGCCGCGCACCAGCGCCAGGTCGCGGGCGTGGTAGCGCGGCGTCTCCTCCTGCTTGTAGCCGGCGTCGTGCTCCTCGTCGACGACGATCAGCGAGAGCCCGGCGAGCGGTGCGAAGAGGGCCGAGCGCGCGCCGACGACGACGCGCGCCGCGCCGGAGCGGGCGCGCTGCCAGGCCTCGAAGCGCTGGCGGTCGGACAGACCGGAGTGGAGCACCACCGTGTCGCCGCCGAGCCGCTGCGCCACCGCCTCGGCGAGCTGCGGGGTCAGGCCGATCTCCGGCACGAGGAACAGCACCGCGCCGCCGGCGCGGAGCGCGTGTTCGGCGACCTGCAGGTAGACCTCGGTCTTCCCCGAGGCGGTCACGCCGTAGAGCACGGCCGGCCGGAACGCGCCGGCATCCAGCCGCTGCTTCAGGTGCGCGACCGCGGCGGCCTGCTCGGGCGTGAGCGCCGGCGGCGGGGAGGCAGGGAAGCCCGCCTCGGGAACCGGCGGGACGGGAACCGCCTCGAAGCGCTCGACCAGTCGCCCCGCGGCGACCAGCGCCTGCACGGCCGCCAGGCCGCTGCCGGCTTCCTGCGCCAGCGCCGACGGGCGGCGAGGGCCATCCGCGGCGAGCGCCGCCGCGAGCACGCGGCGGCGCGCCGGGGTCTTCTCGAGCGCGGCCAGCGCCGCCTCCGGCGCGGTCCGCGTCTCGGGCGCGGGCTCGACGAGCCGCCGTTCCGGCGCCGCTCCGCGCGCGGGACCGCTCTCCCGCTCGAGCGCCACGAAGCCGGCGTCGGCCAGGCGCCGCAGCTCGGCCCGGCTCGCAGTGCGCGCGGACAGCGCCTCCGTTCGCGCGCGTCCGCCGGGGCGCGACGCGAGCCAGCGCAGCGACGCCGGCGCGGCGGGGTCGCGTGCGGCGTCGCGGCCGGCGGAGGTGATCGTCGCGATCCCCTGTTCGCGCGGCGCGACCGCTGCCGGGAGCGCGGCGCGCAGCGTCTCCCCGGGAGGCGCGACGTAGTAGTCGGCGGTCCAGCGCAGCGTGGCCAGGACGTCGGGAGCGAGCGCCGGGCACCCGGACGGGTCGAGCAGCGCCGCGACTTCCTTGATCGCGATCCCCTCCGCGGGCGGCCCGCACTCCCCGAGCACGACGCCGACCACGGAGCGCCGCCCGAGCGGCACGCGGACGCGCATTCCGGGCGTCAGCGCGCCGGCCAGGTCTGGCGGCACGCGGTAGGTCAGCGGCGTCAGGAGCGGTGCCGGGACGGCGACCGCGACGAACTGCTCTTCCCCCTCGCCCATGGCGCCCCCGCCCGCACCGACCGCGGGGCTAGAGCAGTCCCGCGCCGCGCAGCGCGTCCGCAACCAACTCCGGCGCGGCGATCTCGGGCAGTGTGACCGCCAGCCGCGGGTCGGCCTCCATTGCCTCGCGGATCGCGAAAAGCGCGCCGTCGTTGCGGGCCCAGGCGCGGCGGGCGACCCCGTTCGTCACGTCCCACGAGAGCATCGACGCGGCGCGCCGCGCGGCGTCGGCGGTGCCGTCGAGCAGCAGCCCGAAGCCGCCGTTGATCACCTCGCCCCAGCCGACGCCGCCGCCGTTGTGCAGGCTGACCCAGGTCGCACCGCGGAAGGAATCGCCGGCGAAGTTCTGCACCGCCATGTCGGCCGTGAAGCGCGAGCCGTCCCGGATGTTCGCGGTTTCGCGCCACGGCGAGTCGGTCCCCGAGACGTCGTGGTGGTCGCGCCCGAGCACGACCGGCCCGGCCAGGCGCCCCTTCTCGATCGCAGCGTTGAAGGCCAGCGCGATCGCCACGCGCCCGGCGCGGTCGGCGTAGAGGATCCGGGCCTGCGAGCCGACGACGAGCCGGTTCTGCGCGGCCTGCCGGATCCAGGCGAAGTTGTCCTCCACCTGCTGGCGGTTCTCGGCCGCGGCGTGCTGCGCCTGGTGCGCCAGCACCTCGGCCGCGATCGCGTCGGTCAGTGCGAGGTCCTCGGGGCGCCCCGAGGCGCAGACCCAGCGGAATGGCCCGAAACCGTAGTCGAAGTAGAACGGCCCCATGATGTCTTCGACGTACGACGGGTAGCGGAACGAGCCGTCGGGCCGGTCGATCGCCGCCCCGGCGCGGCGCGCGGTGATCAGGAAGGCGTTGCCGTAGTCCCAGAAGAAGGTGCCGCGCTCCGCCATCCGGTTGATCGCGTCGACCTGCCGGCGCAGCGAGGCGTGGACCGCCTCGGCGAAGGCGCCGGGGTCGTCCTTCATCAGCGCGCGCGACTGCTCGAGGGTGAGGCCGGCCGGGTAGTAGCCGCCGCCGTACGGGTTATGGAGCGAAGTCTGGTCCGAGCCCAGCTCCACGGCGAGTCCGGCCGACGCCAGCCGCTCCCACAGGTCGACGACGTTGCCGAGGTAGCCGATCGAGACCGCCTCGCGGTTCTTCCGGGCGCGCTCGATCCGGAGCAGCAGCTGGTCGAGGTCGGTCTCGACCTCCATCAGCCAGCCCTGGCGGTGGCGCTTGGCGAGCGGCTCCGGGTTGACCTCGGCGACCACGCCGATCGCCCCCGCGATGACCGCGGCCTTGGCCTGTGCACCGCTCATCCCGCCGAGACCGGAGGTGACGAAGACCCGGCCCGCCAGCCCCTCTTCGCCGGAATGGAGGTAGAGCCGGCCCGCACCGAGCAGCGTGATCGCCGTGCCGTGCACGATCCCCTGCGGGCCGATGTACATGTAGCTGCCGGCCGTCATCTGGCCGTAGGAGGTGACGCCGAGCGCGTTGAACCGTTCGTAGTCGGCCAGCGTCGAGTAGTGCGGGACCATCATCCCGTTGGTCACCACGACGCGCGGCGCATCGGGGTGCGACGGAAAGAGCCCGAGCGGGTGGCCCGAGTAGACGGCCAGCGTCTGCTCGTCGCTCATCTCGGAGAGGTATCTCATCGTCAGCAGGTACTGGGCCCAGTTCTGGAACACCGCCCCGTTTCCGCCGTAGGTCACCAGCTCGTGCGGGAACTGGGCGACCTGCGGATCGAGGTTGTTCTGGATCATCAGCATGATCGCAGCGGCCTGCCGCGAGCGTGCCGGGTAGTCGTCGATCGGCCGGGCGCGCATCGGGTAGGAGGGGCGGAAGCGGCGCATCGTGATGTGGCCGTCGGTGCGCAGCTCCTCCGCGAGCTCCGGCGCGAGCGCGACGTGCCAGGCGCGCGGGACGTAGCGCAGTGCGTTGGCGAGCGCCAGGGCGCGCTCGGAGGCGGTCAGCTCGGGCCGCCGCGGGGGCGCGTGGTCGACGCCCGGCTCGTCCGGCGGCAGGTCGGGCAACGCGGACGGGATTCCCTGGCGGACCTGATCCTGGAAGCGGACGCGGTCGAACGAGGTCGTGGTCATGGGACGGGCTCCGGATCGCAGGGCGCGATGGTGCATTCTAGTGCGCGGCGTCCACCCTGTCGTGGCCGGCCGCGGAACGAACCAGGGCGTCGAGCCGACTGCTTTGGTTCCTTGATCGGCTTCGAGCAGAACCGTAGACTTGCATGCCGTCGACGCTGCAGCCGACCGGCGAGATCCGGGCGATGATCACTCTCGGTGACCGAGCCGTTTCCACTCATCGAAGGAAAGCGAAGCGCGCATGTGGCTCTACGTCGTCAACCGCCAGCTGGGGCCGCTGCTCGGAGCGTACTGGCGGCTCGAGCTGACCGGCGAGACGGCCACGATTCCGCGGGACGGCCCCCTGCTCGTCTGTGCGAACCACGCGTCGCGTCTCGATCCGTGGTTCATCGGCATGTGCTTCCCCCGGCCGATCCGCTACCTCATCACGGATTCGTGGTACTACAGGAACTCCGTCTGGAACTGGTTCTTCCGCGCATGGGGGACCATCCCGGTGGCGAAACGCCCCGATGCGACCCTCGACGCCGTCCATCGCCACCTGGAGGCGGGATCCGTCGTGGGGGTCTTTCCCGAGGGCGAGGTCTCGCGCGACGGCCGGATCCATCGGTTTCGCCCGGGCATCGCCCGCATCGCGGCACGATCCGGAGTCCCCGTGATCCCCGTCGGCCTGCGCGGCAACGCGGAGAGCCTTCCGCGCGATGGTGTCTTCCCGCGGCCCACGAAGGTCTCGGTCCACGTCGGGGAACCAATCCGGTTCGACGGATCGCCGCGGGAAGGCGTTCCGCCCCGCGAGGAGGTCGAGGCATTCAACGCGCGCCTGCGGGAGAGCATCGTCCGGCTCTCCCAGCGCCCCGATGCGCTACGGGACGAGCCGCCGCTTCCCCCGGGAGGCGGCCGTGCGTAGCGGGAACGCCTCCACCCGCCCCACCGGAACGGCCGAGAGCTTCCCGCGCGCATCCGCCCTGACCCTCGCCGCGGGAGGCGCGCTGCTGGCAACCTGCTGGATCCCGACGGGACTCGCTCCGCTCCTTCCGGTCGCGGCCTTTCTCGTCCTCCGCGGCGCGCGGGGTATGCAGACGATGCGGCAGGCCGTGGCGTTCGGAGCGATCGGCGCGCTCGCGTACCAGGGAATCGCGGCCCACTTCCTGCTCGTGCTGATGCGCTACTCGTGGCTCGCCTTCGCGCTCTACCCCATGACGGTGGCGTATTACGTCATCTACTGGATCGCGCTCTTCACGAGCGCACTGTTCCTCGAGCGCCGCTTCGGCCTCCCGCGCCGGCTCGGGCTCGTGCTGCTCTGGCCGCTCCTGGAGATGCTGAAGACCGCGAGCGACGCCTCCTTCCCAGCCGACCTGCTGGCGTACACCTTTGGAACCAACCCGGCCTGGTTGTCGTGGATGCCCTGGACCGGCCCGTACGGCATGTCGCTGCTGATCTGGTCGCTCGGCGCCGTCCTCGACGAGGCCTGGGAACGCCGGCGGGAGCACCGGGTCGCCGCCGCCCTGCTCGCCGCAGCGATCGCGGTCTGGTTGGCGATCCCGCTCACGGACGCCCTGCGCCGCGAGGAGCAGCCGCAGTCGGAGGCGAGATTCCGCGTCGGCATGGTGCAGCCGTTCATCGAGGTCCAGGCCAAGCTCGATCGCAGCCAGTGGCCTTCGACCTGGCAGCGCCTCGAGCGCCTCACGGTCGAGGCGGCCGCGGACAGCGACCTCGTGCTGTGGCCGGAGACGACGCGACCGGGGCCGCTGATCTGGCGGGACGGCGAGCCGTTGTCGGATCCCGAGGTCGAGGCGCTCGCGGCGAGGACGGGCGTGCCGATCCTCTACGGCTGCGAAATCGTCAAGGTGCGGAGCGAGCGCATCATCGCGCTCTACAATGGCGCCGCACTTGCCCTCCCCGGGGGGGGGATGAGCGAGAAGTGGTACGGCAAGCAGCGGCTCCTGCCCTTCGTCGAGGGCGTCCCCTTCGCCGAGATCGTGGGCTGGGACCCTTCCAAGCGCGAGATCAAGCCGGGCCGCCGATCACCCCTGACCCTGCTCGGTAATTTTTCGCGCGGGCCGGAGCCTACCGTGTTCCGGGTGGGCGATGCCCGGATCGGCGTCCTGGTCTGCTACGAGGGCATGTATCCCGAGCTTGGCAGGGCGTACGCCAATGCGGGAGCGAACGTCCTCGCCGTCATCACCAACGATGCCTGGTGGGGCCGGAGCATCTTCCCCGCGTGGCACGCCGGAATGGTCGCGTCGTTCGCCCGCTCGCTCGAGATTCCGGTCGTGCGCGCGGCGAACAGCGGGATCTGCTCGGTGACCGACTCGTCCGGGCGCATGACAGCGAGGAGTGAGCTGTCGACGATCACCACGCTGCGCGCCGGCGTTTCCGTCGGCGGCAACCGCGAGACCTGGTACGCGCGTCACGGGCAGCTGATTCCCTGGGGCATCGGCGCCTGCCTGGCCCTGTGTACGCTCTTCAGCGCCCGTCGGGGGGGAGGGCCCGTTCCCTAGGAGAACTCGAAGGCCCGCTCGCGGAGGTCGTCAGGGATCGTCGGACCGCACGGAACGCGCCGCTGGCCCGTAGAGGCCGGCCTCCGTGCCGGCCCGAATGTCAGCGCGCCGGCACCGGAAGCCCCAGCCGCCCCAGCACGTCCTTCATGTCCTCCCACACCGGCGCCTTGGCCGCCGGACTGCGGAGCAGGTACGCGGGGTGGAAGGTCGCCTTGAGCGGGATCCCCTGGGTCTCGAACCACCGCCCGCGCAGCGCCGTGATCCCGCCGGAGAGCGGGCCGAGCAGCCCTTCCAGCGCGGTCTTGCCCAGCGCGACGATCACCTCCGGCTTGATGATCGCGATCTGCGTGCGCAGGAACGGCAGGCAGGTCGCGGCTTCCTCGGGGAGCGGGGTGCGGTTGCCGGGCGGCCGGCACTTCACGACGTTGCCGATGTAGACCTCGGGCCGCGACAGGCCCATCGCGACGATGATCCGGTCGAGCAGCTGGCCGGCGCGGCCGACGAACGGCTCGCCCTGCGCGTCCTCGTCGGCGCCGGGCCCCTCCCCGACGAACATCAGCCGCGCGCGCGGATTGCCGACGCCGAAGACGACGTTCGTCCGCTCCTCGCACAGCGTGCAGCGCCGGCAGTCGCCGATCACTTCGACCCGCAGCGTCTCCAGTGCCGCGGCCGCGTCGCCGCCCAGCGCGAGGTCGCGCAGCGCGAAGTCGGTGGCGCGCGCGGGCCTGCCCGGCGTAGCCCGATCGCCTCGTCTCGCCGGCGACGACGGCCGCCCCGGCGGCCGCGCGCGAAGCCGGGGGCACCACCTCGACCCCGAGGTCGCGGAACAGGGTCGCCCACAGCAGGGCGTCTTCGCGCGGATCGCCCGTCACGACGACTTCCTTTCCGCCTCGATCCGGTCGAGCAGCCGCTCGGCGACCAGCCGCTTGCTCATCCGGGGCCACGCGTCGGCGGCCCCGTCGCGGCCGATCAGCGTCACGACGTTGGTGTCGCCCTCGAAGCCGGCCCCTTCCGCGGTGACGTCGTTGACGACCAGCAGGTCGCACCCTTTCCGCTCGCGCTTGGCCCGGCCGCGCGCGAGCGCGTCGTGCGTCTCGGCGGCGAAGCCGACGATCAGCTGACCCGCGGGGCGGCGCGCCGCGAGCCCGGCCAGGATGTCCGCGTTCGGGACCAGCGGCAGCGACCAGGCCTCCCCCTTGTGCTCGAGCTTCCGGGGCGCCTCGTCGGCCGGCCGGTGGTCCGCCACCGCCGCCGCCATCACGACCACCTTCGCGTCGGCCGCCTCGCGTTCCAGCGCGGCCTGCATTTCGGCGGCCGTCGTCACCGGGATCGTCCGCGCGCCGAAGGGGGGCGCCAGCCGCGAGGGCCCCGCCACCAGCACGACCTCGGCCCCGCGCGCCGCCGCGGCGGCGGCGATCGCGAACCCCATCTTTCCGGAGGAGCGGTTGCCCAGATAGCGCACCGGGTCGAGCGGCTCGCGCGTCGGGCCGGCGCTGACCAGCACCTTGACGCCGAGCAGGCTCGACGAGCGGCGCGCGGCCCAGAGCGCCTCGGCGACGATCTTCTGCAGCGTCGCGAGGCGCCCCGCCCCCTCGTCGCCGCACGCCATGTACCCCTCCTCGGGGTCGACGATCGCGACGCCGCGCGCCCGGAGCCGCTCGACGTTCTCGCGCGTCTCGGGGTGGTCCCACATCTTCGGGTTCATCGCCGGGGCGACGACGACCGGGCCGGCAAACGCCAGGTAGACGGTCGTGAGCAGGTCGTCGGCCTGACCGCGCGCGAAGCGCGCGATTTCGTTCGCCGTCGCGGGCGCGACGACCAGCGCGTGCCCCCAGCGGGCCAGCTCGATGTGGCCGATCGTCGGCGACGGCTCGGGCGTGAACTCGGTCCGGGCCACGGCGCGGCCGGAGAGCGTCGCCAGCGTCAGCGGCGTCACGAACTCCTCGGCCCGCGGGGTCAGGACGACCTGGACCTCCGCCCCCTCCCTGACCAGCGCGCGGACGATCTCCGCCGCCTTGTAGGCCGCGATGCCGCCGGTCACGCCGAGCAGGATCCGCGGGGCGCCGTTCATCCCTGTTCCTCCACGCCGAAGGTCCGCGCGATCGCGGCGGCCCGCTCCGCCATCGAGCTGCGGGCCCGTCGCGCGGCGACGACGATCGCCGTCAGTTCGGCCGCCGCCCGCTCCAGCTCGTCGTTCACCACGAGGTAGTCGAACTCCGGCCAGCGCGCGATCTCGCGCGCCGCGTTGCCGAGGCGCCGGGCCAGCGCGGCCTCGTCCTCGGTCCCCCGGCCGCGCAGCCGGGCCTCGAGCGTCGCGCGGTCGGGCGGCAGGATGAAGATCGACACCGACGGCAGGCGGGAGCGCCGCACCTGCTCGGCCCCCTGCACGTCGATGTCGAGCAGCAGGTCGCGCCCGGCGGCCAGCGCCTGGTCGGCGTCGGCCCGCGCCGTGCCGTAGAGCCGCCCGTGGACCTCGGCCCACTCGAGGAACTCGCCGGCGGCGATCCGGGCGCGGAAGCCCGCCTCGTCGGTGAAGCGATACGCGCGGCCGTCGACCTCGCCGGGCCGTGGCGGCCGGGTCGTCCAGGAGACCGAGAACGCGAGCCCGGGGATCGCCTCGAGCAGCCGCGCGACGAGCGTGCTCTTCCCCGCCCCCGACGGGGCGCAGATCACGAAGAGCGTCCCCGGCGCGCCGTTCATTCGAGGTTCGCCGACTGCTCTTTGATCCGTTCGAGCTCGGCCTTGATGGCCAGCGTCCGGGCGTCGATTTCGGGTTCGCCGCACTTGGCCGAGAGAGTGCTGACCTCGCGCCGGATCTCCTGCACCAGGAACTCGAGCGCGCGCCCGATCTCGGCGCCCTCCGGCCCGAAGAGCGCGGCCAGCCGCGAGAGGTGCGCGTCGAGGCGCACGATCTCCTCGGTCACGTCGGCCCGCTGAGCGAGCAGCGCGATCTCCTGCGCCAGCCGCGCCTCGTCCAGCGGCACCGCACCGAGCAGTTCGGTGACGCGGGCGCGAAGGTCCTCCGCCTGGCGCGCCGCGGCCCCCGGCACCCGCTCCTCGACCTCGGCGACGAGTCGCACGATCGACTCCGCCCGCGCGCGCAGGTCGCTGGCGAGCGCGTCTCCCTCGCGCTCGCGGGAGCGCGTGTGCTCGGCCAGCGCGGCCGACAGCGCCGTGCGCGCCAGCGGCAGGAACTGCGCCGGGTCGAGCTCCGTCCCCGGCACCGGCTCGACCACGCCGGGCAGGCGCAGGATGTCGCCTACCCCCGGCTCGCCCGGCAGCGCGAGCCGGGCCGAGAGTTCGCGCCAGGCCCCGAGCATCGCCGCCGCGTGCGCGGCGTTGACCGCGTAGCGCGGGCCGGCCGGGGCCGGGCCTTCCCATTCGACGAAGACGTCGACCCGCCCGCGCGCGACCCGCTCCTGGACCTCGCCCCGCAGCTCGGGCTCGAGCGCGACCAGTTCGTTCGGTAAGCGGACCCGCACCTCGCGCCCGCGGTTGTTGACCGAGCGGATCTCGACCCGGATCGCCACCTCGCCGCCGCTGGCGCGCCCGCGCCCGTAACCGGTCATGCTGCGGATCATCGCCGCTCCTTCGCGTTCAGGACCTCGACCAGTGCGCGGGCCGCGCGCCCGTACGCTCCCGGTTCGCCGAGCTTCGCCCGCACCTCCGCCAGCCCGACCAGCGCCGCGTCGCGCCGCGGGCCGGGCAGGCCGAGCGCAACCAGTTCGCGCGCGGCCGCCTGCGGCGTGAAGTCGTTCTGGATCAGCTCCGGCAGCACCGCGCGCCCGGAGAGCAGGTTGACCAGGCTGATGTAGGGAACCTTCAGCGCGACCCGGCCGATCGCGTAGGTCGTCCAGTTCGTGCGGTAGACGACGACCGCCGGCACGCCGCGCACGGCGAGCTCCAGCACCGCGGTCCCCGACGCCGCGACCGCGGCGTCCGCGGCCTCGGCGATCGCGTCGAAGGAGTTCGACAGCGCGACGACCGGCAACCCGGAGCGCGCCGCCGCCCCCTCGAGCAGTGCGGCATCGACGGTGCGCGCGATCGGGATCAGGAAGGCGGCCGACGGGACGGCTTTCAGCGTCTCGCGCGCGGTCTCGAGCAGCGGTTCGAGCAGTCGGCGGATCTCCCCGGTGCGCGAGCCGGGCAGCAGCGCGAAGACCGGCGCCCCGCGGTCGAGCCCGAGGCGCCGCCGGGCCTCCGTGACCGAGGCCTCCTGCGGCGCGTCGTCCGCTACCGGGTGCCCGACGAAGGTCGCCGGCACCCCGTGCCGGTCGTAGAACTCCTTCTCGAACGGGAACAGCGTCAGCATCCGCGTCACGTCGCGCTTGATGCGGTGCACCCGCCCGGTCCGCCAGGCCCAGACGCTCGGACTGATGAAGTAGACCACGGGAATGCCGAGCTTCCGCGCCTCGGTCGCGAGCCGCAGGTTGAAGTCCGGGAAATCGACGAGCAGGAGCGCATCGGGACGCGCCGCGGCGAGGTGCTGCTTGAGATCGCGCAGCCGGCGCCAGATCGGGCCGATCTGCTCGAAGACCTCGGTGATCCCGACGACCGACACGTCGGCCGCGTCGAAGAGGATGCGCACCCCCTCGTCCCGCAGTTCCGGTCCGCCCATCCCCTCGAAGTCGAGCGCTGGGTCGAGCCGCTTCGCCTCGCGGACCAGCCCGGCGGCGTGCGCGTCGCCCGAGGCCTCGCCGGTCACGACCAGGACGCGGCGCGGGGCGGCGGCGCTCACCGGACGTGCCCTCCCGCGAGCCGGCCGACGGGCTTCCCCACCGAAAGGTCGGCCGCGTGCTCGTCGGCGAAGGCGCCGAGCGCCTCCATCGCGCGCTCGAGCCGGGCCGCGCCCTCTTCGAGGCTGTCGCCGCGGGAAACGACGAGTGGCTCGCCGCAGGCCAGCAGCACGCGGGCCCCCGGCTTGGGGACGACGAACCGGTCCCACGAGTTCAGGCGCCAGGCGCGGTCGGCGCCCCCGACGACCGGCACGATCGGGATCCCGAGCGCGCGCGCCGCAGCGATCGTCCCGGGCTGGACCCTGCGCGCCGGGCCGCGCGGCCCGTCGGGAGTGAAGCAGATGTCCATTCCCGAGCGGACGGCGTGGACCAGCTCGCGGAAGGCGGTGCTGCCGCCCTCGGTCGTCGAGCCGCGTGCGGCGAGGTAGCCGAAGCGCTCGACCGTCTTCGCGATCAGCTCGCCGTCGCGGTGACGGCTGATCATCACCACGATCTTCGGGCCGACGTAGCTGTAGATCCCGAACAGGATGTGGGCGTGCCAGAAGACGTGGACGTAGCGCTGGTTGTCCGCGGCGAAGCGCTCGAGCGCCTCGCGCCCGTGGGCGCGCACGGTCCAGGTCGAGCGCAGGCCGCGGATCAGCGTCGCGGCGAGCGGGGGGAAGACGCGCCCGTACAGCGCGTCGCGCATCGAGTGCGCGTCCCGCTCGCCCGCCCCGGAGGCCCCGTCGACCACCACCGAACCCGTCCCTGCCCGCATCCCGCCCGCGCCGGCGTCGCCGCGGACGGTGCCGGCTGGGAATCCTAGCACGGGAGCTTCCGCCGCCCGGCGGCGTCGCCGTGCCGCACGGCGCGACGCGCCCATGAGGCCAGCGCGCGCGCCATCTGCGACGGACGGTCGAGCGTCGCGAACGCGTAGAGCAGTTGCCGCCGCCGGTCGTCCCAGTGCGCGAGCAGCGCCAGCGGCGCGTCGTCGCCGGCGCCGGCCCACGCCAGGAGCAGGCGCGCGCGCGGGCTCGCATCGAGCAACGCACGGAAGGGCGACGAGACGGTCCCGGGGAAGACCCGCTCCACCTGTGCCGCCGCGAGCGCGAGCGGCAGCCGCATCCCCCAGGCGTCGGCGCGGGCGATCGTTTCGGCGGCGTCGGGCGGGTCGCGGTGGATCAGCGCCAGGTCGTGGAGCCAGACCAGCTTCGGCTCGAAATAGTGGTACGCGAGGTGGAGCGACTGGTGGAGCAGGAGATCGACGGGGGCCAGGATCGGCAACCGGCAGCCGGCGGCGTCGACCACGCGGGCCCGCGCCACGATCCCCTCGACGTCGGGCGCGTGGCGCCCCTCCTGCGCGATCGACCAGTGCAGCTCGAGCTTTCCCGCCTGCCCGGCCGGCGGATCGAGCGGGAGGTTGTAGAACGCCTCGGCCCAGAAGGCCTCGAGTTCGGCGGAGGGCCGCTGGAAGCCGGCAGCCGTCAAGGCAGCGAGCGAGCGCTCCTTGTCGGCCGGCGTGACGAGCAGGTCGACGTCGGTCATCGGCCGCAGCGCCGGTGCGGCGTAGAGCGCGGCACCGAGCGCCGCACCCTTCAGTGCCACGAACCGGATCCCGGCCGCGTCGAGCGCACCGGCCGCCGCGACGGCGAGCGCGTCGAGCTGCGCCCGCTCCTGCTGCTGGTCGAGCAGCACGCGGCGCAGCGCGGTACGCGCCGCTTCATCCAGTCCCGCCAGATTCCCGCTTGATTCGAGGGCGCGCGCGAGCAGGGCTGCGACGCGGTGCTCGCGCGCGGCGTGGACCAGCTCCTTGGCGCGGAGCCCGTTGGCCGCGAGCGCGGTCGCGCCGGCGGGATGGATCAGCGCCGCGAGCTGGCGAAGCGTCGCCGCCGAAGGGGTGGAGAGCGCCATGGGCCGCGATTATCGCGGAGTCCGGCGGCCGGCGCCCCCGGATCCTCTCGGCCGCCCGGCCCGTCGAGACGAAAACGCGCTTACGGGCCCCGCCGAGTGCTCGCCGGGACCTCCCAGCTCGCCGCGGCCCGACCCGACAGCCCGCGGGCCAGGCCGGCGGCCGCGGCGGCGTTGATCATCACGAGATAGAGCGGCACGCGGAAGAGCCGCGCGAGCGCGCGCGGCCGGGAGAGGAAGCCGAGCGGCGCGGCGGCGAGCGGCAGGAGGACTGCCGCGACGGCGGCCAGGCCGGCCCGCGCCCCGAGGGCCGTCGCGCCGGCGCCAGCGACCAGCGCCAGGAGCGCCAGCACCGGCACCGTGTAGCGCAGCAGCTTGTGTGAGACGTAGGCCCACAGGGTGCGCGGCGGCAGCGCCGTGAGCTCGATCCAGCGCGCACAGTTCACCTGCTGCGCGATGATCCGGACCTTGCGCTGGAACTCCTCGCCAAGCGTGCCGGCGGCGCGGACCTGCGCCCGTGCCCCGGGCGCGACGACGGTGAGGCGTCCCTCGCGCGCGGCGAGCAGCGGCTCGGCGGCATCACCGGCGACGTTGACCGGCAGCGGACGCCAGAGCGCGCGGCGCAGCGCGTAGATCCCGCCGTTCGCGACGCACAGCAGGCCGCGCGCGGACTCGACCTCCTTGGTCCAGTTCTCGAACCGCCAGTAGAGGCCCTCGCCCCCGGCGACTTCCGGCGACTCGGCGTTGCTGAAGCGCACCGTCCCGTCGGCGATGCCGACGCGCGGGTCGTCGAACGCACCCGCGAGCGCGCGCAGCGCGCCCGGCGCGAAGGTCACGTCGGCGTCGGTCTGGACCAGGATCTCGCCCGTCGCCAGCGTGCCAAGGTGGTTGATCGCGGCGGTCTTGCCGGCGCGAGGTTCCTGCCGCCACAGCCGAATCCGGGGGTCGCCGGTGGCGCGCACGATCTCGTCCGTGCCGTCGTCGCTGGCGTCCGAGGCCACCAGGATCTCGAGCCGGCCCGCCGGGTAGTCCTGCGCGAGCAGGTTGCTGAGCCGCGCGCCGATCACCGGGGCCTCGTTGCGCGCCGCGACCAGCACGCTGACGGTCGGTAGCGCGTCGTCCTCCGGGCGGTCGCCGGGCAGGCCGGGAGGGGGCGGGAGGCGCGGAACGAGAAAGCGCGCCGCGAGCGGGTAGCCGACATACGAGTAGACGGCGAGCCCCAGCAGGGCGAACGCCAACGCGGCGAGCAGGCTGCCGGCCGTCACCGGGCCCCCGCCGGGCGCGACGCGCCACCGTCCCCCGGGGGGGCGTCGGCGAAGGCCTTCACGCGGTCGACGGCGTCCCGCGGCGCGACCAGCAGCCCCTCCGGGCCGTACACCACGAGCAGGGGAACGGTTCCGAGCACCACGGCGCGCGGCACGCGCGACGGGCCGATTTCGAGCACGAGTGAGCCGTCCGGAGCCTCGCCGGCGGACGGCACGAGGCGCGCCGGGCCGGCATCCCCCGCACGCGCGAGCCGGACCACGGCGTCCCAGCCGCCGACGTCGTCCCAGCCGGCGTCGAGCGGCACGACCGCGACGTCGTCGGTGCGCTCCATCAGGGCGTAGTCGATCGAGGTGCGCGGCGCGGCGTCCCACGCCGCGGCGTCCCCCTCCACGAACCGGGCCACTGCGCCGGCCAGCCCGGGGGCAGCCCGCTCGAGCGCGCTCCAGAAGGCGTCGGCGCGCCAGACGAAGATCCCGGCGTTCCAGAGGTGGCACCCGGCCGCGAGGAAGCGCTCCGCCGTCCCGCGGTCCGGCTTCTCGACGAAGCGCACCACCTCGCGCGCGGGGCCGTCGCCGAGCGGGGCGCCGGCTTCGACGTAGCCGAAGCGTGTGCTCGCGTGGTCGGGGACCACACCGAGCGTGACGAGCCGGCACTCGCGCGCGACCTCCGTCGCCGCCGCGAGCGCGGCGCGGAAGACCGCACCGTCGGCGACCCGCTGGTCGGCGGGGAGGACCGCCACGACCGCCTCCGGCCCGGCGAGGAGCTGCCGGCGCATCGCGAGCGCGATCGCCGGCCCGGTATCGCGCGCGCTCGGTTCGTCGAGCACCTGGGCCGGCGCCAGTCGCGGCTCGGCTGCGGCGAGGCGCGCACCGAGCGCGGCGGGAGCCTGGAGCGCGACCGCGGCCGGCGGAACCAGCCCGTCGAGCCGGTCGAGCGCCGCCGCGAGCAGCGTCCGCCCGGCGCCACCGAGCGGCAGCAGCGGCTTGGGAAGCCCGGGCCCGGTCCACGGCCAGAGGCGGGTGCCCCCGCCCCCCGCGATGATCACCGCGCGGTCGGGACCGCGCGTCACGCGCTCACGCCCCATCCGGAGCGCGGAGGTGTGCGATCGTGCGGGTCAGCCCCTCCTCGAGGCCGACGCGCGGCTCGTAGCCGAGCAGTCGGCGGGCCTTGCCGATCTCGGCCAGCGAGTGCTGGATGTCGCCCGCGCGACGCTCGGCGTGGAGGGCACGGACCGTCCCGCCGGTCAGCCGGTTGATCGTGGCGACGAGGTCGAGCAGCGAGATCCGGTCGCCGCACGCAATGTTGTAGGCCTCGCCGCACGCCTCCGGCCCGGCCTCGGCCGACTTGAGGTTGGCCTCGACCACGTTGGCGATGTACGTGAAGTCGCGCGTCTGCTGGCCGTCGCCGTAGATCGTCGGCGCCTTCCCGGACAGGATCGCCGTCGCGAAACGCGGAATCACCGCCGCGTAATCCGACGCCGGGTCCTGCCGCGGTCCGAAGACGTTGAAGTAGCGCAGCGCGACGGTCGGCAGCCCATACAGGCGGGTGAACAGCCGGCAGTATGACTCGCCGGCGAGCTTGTCGAGCCCGTAGGGAGAGATCGGGTCGGAGGGCATCGTCTCGATCTTCGGGAGGCTCGGTGACTCGCCGTAGAGCGACGATGACGAGGCCATGACGAAGCGCTTGACGCCCGCGTCGCGGGCGGCCAGGAGCAGCGTCAGCGTCCCGTCGACGTTGACCGTGTGCGAGGTCATCGGGTCCGCGACCGAGCGCGCGACCGACGGGATCGCGGCCTGGTGCAGCACGACGTCGCGCCCCGCCGTCACGCGCCGGACGGTGGCCTCGTCGCGGATGTCCCCCTCGACCAGCTCGAACCGTCCCCCGCCGGCGTTTGCCCAGTCGCCGGCGCGCGCGAGGTTCTGCCGCCGGCCGGTCGCGAAATTGTCGAGTACGAGCACGTCGTCGCCGCGGCGCAGCAGCGCCTCGACGAGATTGCTCCCGATGAACCCTCCCCCTCCGGTGACGAGAACGCGCAAGAGATCCTCCGCTCAGCGGCCGACCGCGCTGTAAACGAAGCCGAGCTTCTTCATGTCGGCCGGCTTGTAGACGTTGCGCAGATCCACGACCGTCGGCGATCTCAAGAGGCCCTTGATCCGTCCGAGGTCGAGGTTGCGGAACTGGTTCCACTCGGTGGCGAGGACCAGCGCGTCGGCCCCCTGGCACGCGGCGTACTCGTCGGGACAGGTTTCCCCGGCAAACCCGCCGGACTGGCCGGTCTCCATCGCTTCCGGGTCGTAGGCCCGGACCTTCGCCCCGGCCGCGATCAGGCCATTCGCGATCTCGATCGCCGGCGACTCGCGCACGTCGTCGGTGTTGGGCTTGAAGGCCAGGCCAAGCAGCGCGATCGTCTTCCCCGACACGTCGCCACCCAGCGCCACCCGGACCTTCTCGACCATCCGGCCGGGCCGGAGATCGTTGACCGCGACCGCGGCCGCGATGATCTCCAAACGGGCTCCGAACTCCTCGGCCGTGGCGAGGATCGCGCGCGTGTCCTTGGGGAAGCAGGAGCCGCCGTAGCCCGGCCCGGGGTGCAGGAACTTCCCGCCGATCCGGTTGTCGAGCCCCATCCCTCGCGCCACCTCGTGCACGTCCACCCCGGCCTTCTCGCAGAGGTCGGCCATCTCGTTGATGTACGAAACCTTGACCGCGAGAAAAGCGTTCGAGGCGTACTTGATCAGCTCCGAGGCCCGGCGCCGCGTGGCGAGGATGGGCGTCTCGATCAGGTAGAGCGGGCGGTAGAGGTCGACCAGGATCGCGCGCGCCTGCTCGTCCTCGGTGCCGATGACGACCCGGTTGGGGCGCATGAAGTCCTCGATCGCCGCCCCTTCGCGCAGGAACTCGGGGTTGCTGGCGACCGAGAACGGGATCTTCCCCTTCGTGAGCTCGCGGACCAGCGCCTCGACCCGGTCGCCCGTACCGACCGGCACGGTCGACTTGACGACGATCACCTTGTACCCGTCCATCTGCTCGGCGATCGATTTCGCCACGGCCATCACGGACGACAGGTCGGCACGGCCGTGCGGATCCTGCGGCGTGCCGACGCAGATGAACAGCGCCAGGTTCTCCTTCACCGCGGCGCCGAGGTCAGTCGTGAAGTTGAGCCGCCCGGCGGCGACGTTGCGCGTCACCAGCTGGTCGAGGCCCGGCTCGTAGATCGGGATCTCGCCGCGCTTGAGCGCCTCCACCTTGGACGCGTCGTTGTCCACGCACGTGACGTGCGTGCCGAACTCGGCGAAGCACGCTCCGGAGACGAGGCCGACGTAACCGGTACCGATGACCGCGATATTCACGGGCAAACCTCCTGGCAGGGATCCGGGGGCGCGGGCCGGGTTCTTCAGGCCGATCGACGGTACCAGGCCACGAAGCGGGGGATGCCCTCCGCCACCTTCACCGTGGGATGGTACCCCAGTTCCTGCCGTGCGCGGGTGATGTCGGCGAAGGTCGTCGGCACGTCCCCGGGCTGCGCCGGACGGAACTCGATGCGCGGTTCCCGGCCGAGCGCCTCCCCGATCCGCCGGACCAGTTCGATCAGGCTCGTGGTCTCGGACTCGCCGAGGTTGTAGACCCGGTCCCCCCGGCCGCGGTCGAGCGCGCCCATCACCCCATCGACCACGTCGTCGATGTAGGTGTAGTCGCGCAGCGCCGAGCCGTCACCGAAGACCGGAACCGGCCTGCCCTCGTCGATCCAGCGGGTAAAGGCGGCGATCGCCATCTCCGGCCGCTGCCGCGGCCCGTAGACCGTGAAGAAGCGCAGGCCGATCGTGTCCATGCCGTAGAGGTGGTGGAAGGCGCTGGCGACCAGCTCGGTGGCCTTCTTGGTCGCGGCGTAGGGCGAGACCGGGTGGTCGACCGGATCGTCCTCCGAGAAGGGGACCTTGGTGTTGCCGCCGTACACCGACGACGACGACGCGTAGACGACCTTCGGCACCCCCGCTCGCCGGGCGGCCTCGAGAACCACCGTCGTCCCGCGGACGTTGACGTCGGCGTAGAGCGCCGGCTCCTCGACCGACGGCCGCACCCCCGCCCGGGCGGCGAGGTGGATCACGGCGCGCACCGGCGCTCTCGCGAACAGCGCCTCGAGCAGGGCGGCGTCGCGGATGTCCCCCTCGATCAGCGTGAAGCGCGGGTCGCGCGACGCCGCGGCAAGATTGGCGCGCTTGATCGCCGGGTCGTAGAAGGGATCGAGATTGTCGAGCCCGACGACGCGCTCGCCGCGCGCCAGCAGGCGTTCGACCGTGTGGGAGCCGATGAAGCCGGCAGCCCCGGTGACGAGTACCGCCCCGTCGCCGGGCCCGCCGCTCACAGGGTGACGACCTTCCCGCGCTCCCCGGCGACCCGCTTCGTCGCGTTGCGCGCGTCGAAGACCAGCTTCGCGTCGCGCACGACCGCGTCGTAGTCCACCGAGCTGTGGTCGGTCACGATCAGCACGACGTCCTGGGACCGGAGCGTCTCCGGCGTCAGCGGGAGGTACGGCACCTTCTGCCCGCCGACCTCGTACACGTTGACGTACGGGTCGTGGAACGAGACGTGAGCGCCGCGGGCCTCGAGCACCTCGATCACGTCCATCGCCGGCGATTCGCGCGTATCGGCGGTGTCCTTCTTGTAGGTCACGCCGAGCACGAGAACCTTCGTCCCCTTGATCGCCTTGCCCTGTTCGTTCAGCACGAGCCCGAGCTTGCTGACGACGTAGGCCGGCATCCCGCGGTTGATCTCGGCCGCAAGGTCGATGAAGCGCGTGAAGAAGTTGAGCGAGCGCAGCTTCCAGGACAGGTAGTGCGGGTCGATCGGGATGCAGTGGCCGCCGAGGCCCGGGCCGGGGTAGAAGGGCATGAAGCCGAAGGGCTTGGTGGCCGCGGCGTCGATGATCTCCCAGACGTTGAGGCCGAGCTTGTCGCAGATCAGCGCGAACTCGTTCACCAGCCCGATGTTGATCAGCCGGAAGGTGTTCTCGAGCAGCTTCACCATCTCCGCCGCCTGGGCGGAGGAGACGACGTGCACCTTCGGCAGGGCGCCCTTGTAGAGCGCCTCGCTGACGGCGCAGCAGGCCGGGCTGTAGCCGCCGACCACCTTCGGCGTGTTGTCGGTCTTGTACTGCGGGTTCGACGGATCGACGCGCTCGGGAGAGAAGGCGACGAAGAAATCGCGGCCGGCCTCGAGGCCGCCCTTCTCGAGCGCGGGAACGATCACCTCGTCGGTGGTTCCGGGATAGGTCGTCGATTCCAGGATCACGAGCTGGCCCGGCCGCAGGTGGGGCCGGATCCGCTCGATCGAGTCCTCGATGTAGGAGATGTCGGGGTCGAGCGTCTTGCGCAGCGGGGTCGGGACGCAGATCAGGATCGCGTCGCAATCGCCGAGCCGCGTGAACTCGGTCGTGGCCTCGATCCGCCCGGCATCGACCTGGGCCTTGAGTTGCGCATCCGTCACGTCGCCGATGTAGCTCCGGCCGGCCTTGATCGCTTTCGGCTTGCTGGCATCGACGTCGAAGCCGAGGACGCGGAACCCCGCGCGCGCGAAGACCTCCGCCAGCGGAAGGCCGACGTACCCGAGCCCGATGATGCCGACCAGGGCGGTCTTGTTGGCGATCTTCTCGCGGAGCGCCTCAGCGGCGTCCGGCAGCGACGTGACGGTCATGACAGGGCCTCCGGGTCGAGGCCGCCGGGCAGCGGGGGAGCAGCCGGACCAGGCGGCGACGACGACGGGAGCGAATATGACCTTTCAGACGAACGGTTTCCAGTTGCCGGGGGAACCGCCCCGGGTCCGGCCGGCATTACTCCCTCCGCGAAACTACCGGGCGCCCCGGCGCGGGGCGGGTCGTCCGGCCCGGCAGCCGCTCCCACGGGGGCGACGCCGGGCAGCGGGGGGGACGCTGCCGGCCCGGCTCCCGGGGGCGTCCCCGGGGGCGGTTGCTCCTTCGCTCCCTTGCCGTAGTAGTGCCGGATCAGGCCGCTGGCGAGCTTGCTGCTCCTGACCCCGGTGATCAGCGTGTTGGCGTCGTCGTAGAGCCCCCGCTCGTTCACCAGCAGCCCGATCGTCCCCTGCCCCTCGTCGATCTTGCGCGTGATCGACGCCAGGCGCGCCAGCGTCTCGTCGAGGTTCGCGGTCACCCGGCGCGACAGATCCTCGTCCCGGACCAGGCGGCTGATCAGCCCGTCCCCCCGCTCCAGCGCGGTCGCAACCGACTTGAGCGCGGCGACGGTGTCCTTCAGCTCCGGCAGGAGGTTCGACTCGCCCCGGGTCAGCTCCCCGGCCAGCCCCTCCCCCCGCTCGAGGCGCGCCGTGAAGGCGGCGAGGCCGTGGGCCGCGGCCTTCAGGTCGGCCAGCGTGTCGCGCGCCGCAGCGTCGTCTGAGAAGAGGCGCCCGGCCAGGCCCTCCCCCCGCACGACCCGCTCGGCGAGGCTCCGGAACGAGGCGATCGCCGACTGCAGGTCGTTCATCCCCTGCTCGCCGAACCGGGGATCGACGATCGCCTTGCCGAGCATCCCCTCCCCGCGCCGGATCGCGCCCAGGATCGTCTCCAGGTCGGCCGTGATCCGCTCGACCGACTCGGCGATCGTCGCGCCGCGCTCGAGCAGCGCCGGCCCCTGGGCGACCGGGATCACGGCTCCGTCCGGGACCTGCGGCCTTTCCGGGTCCCCCGGCGAGATCTCGACCGATTTCTCGTTGGCGACGAACTGCAGCATCGCCAGGCGCGCCACGCTCCCCTCGCGGATGCGTGGGGCGTACCCGGCGTCGACCTCGAGCGCGACCTCGATCCCGGCCGCCCGCGGGTCCTTGGGCAGCACGATCTCGCTGACGCTGCCGACCCGCACCCCGGACAGCGAGACCGGAGCGCCGACCCGCAGCCCCGAGGCCTCGGTGAAGGTCGTGCGGTAGCCGAACTTCTTCGAGAAGAGCTTCGACTGCCCGCCGATCACGAGGATCGCGACGGCGAGCAGCGCCATCCCGGCCGCGACGGTCAACCCGACGAGCAGGTCCTGGGAGGATTTCCTAGCGGGCATGTTCGCCTCCGGTCAGCCGTCCGGCGAGGAAGGCCGCGAGGACTTCGTCCGTGGTGGACTTGGCCTCGTCGACCGTCCCGACGAAGCGCAGGTGTCCCTTGTGCAGGAAGGCGATCCGGTCTCCGACCTCGAACGCGGTGCGGATGTCGTGCGTGACGACGATCGAGGTCATCCCGAGTCGCTCCTGCATCGAGCGGATCAGCTCGTTGATCGCCGAGCTGGTGACCGGATCGAGACCGGTCGTCGGCTCGTCGTACAGCATCGCCTGGGGCGCCATGGCGATCGCCCGGGCCAGGGCGACCCGTTTGCGCATCCCGCCCGACAGCTCGGACGGGTCGAGGGCCCCGACCGCCGGCTGCAGGTCGACCAGCTCGAGCACTTCGGCCACCCGCGCGGCCACTTTCGACTCGTCCCAGGATTCCTCACGCAGTGGGAACGCGACGTTCTCGAAGACGTCCATCGAGTCGAACAGAGCACCGCTCTGGAACAGGAAGCCGACCCGGCGCCGGACCTCGCGCAGTCCGTCCTCCTTCAGCCGCGGCACGCTCCGCCCCTCGACGAACACGTCGCCGCGATCCGGCGCGATCAGCCCGATGATCAGCCGCAGCGTGACCGACTTGCCCGAGCCGGAGCCGCCGAGCACGACCACGGTCTCGCGCGGCGCCACGTCGAGCGAGACCCCGCGCAGCACGGCGTGGGGGCCGAAGCGCTTGTGCACGTGGGCGAGCTGGATCAGGGCCCCGTCGCCGGCGTTCACCAGAAGATCCGTCCGAAGCGCGTCTGCATCAAGAGCAGCGCCTTCGAGAGGAAGAAGTTGGAGATGAAGATCGAGATCGAGGACCCGACCACCGAGCGCGTCGTCGCCTGGCCGACGCCGGAGGCGCCGCCGTGGGCGGCCAGTCCCTGGTGGCAGGCGATGATCCCGATGAAGTAGGCGAAGAAGAAGCTCTTGCCGAGCCCCGACAGCACGTCGCCGATGCTCATCACCTCGATCACCTTGCTCCAGTAGTAGCCGGGAACCTGGTCCAGCTCGGCCACCGCCACCCACATCCCGCCGAGGATCCCGAGCGTGATGCCGAGCATCGTCAGCGCGGGGATCATCAGCAACAGGGCCAGCAGCCGCGGCAGGACGAGCACCTTGACCGGGTCGGCCCCGAGCGCGCGCATCGCGTCCACCTGCTCGCTGACCGACATCGCGCCGAGCTCGGCCGTGATCCCGGCACCGACCCGCGCGGACAGCATCACCGCGGTCAGGACCGGTCCGAGTTCCTTCACCATCGACAGGCCGACGAAGGCCCCGACATAGACCTGGACACCGTACCGTCCCAGGCTGTTGGCGGTCTGCACCGCCATCACCGCGCCGGTGAAGATCGTGGTCAACGCGACCAGCGGCAGCGAGCGCGCCCCCAGCCGGAACATCTGCTGCACGACCGCGCCGGCCGGGAACGGGCGCCGGAACAGCGCCCCCACCGCGTCCAGCGTGAGCCGCGTGACCTGACCGACATCGAAAAAGAACCGCGTCATCGCTCCGCTCACTCGCCCCGGTACGGCCGTACCAGCGCGTTGACCAGGCTCCCCGCCGCCTTGTGCAGGAGGAAGGCGTGTACGAAGGCGAAACCGGCGTCGGTCCTGGCGATGTGCGCGAAGAACGCCTCGGCCCGCCCGGAGTAGAGCCCGACGGTGAACAGCGCCATGCCGGCGAAGCGGAGCAGCGTCGCGACGACCGCCACGGGGGCGAAGCGGCGCGGGTTGGCGAAGACCAGGAAGTAGATCAGCCCGAGCCCGACCAGCAGCAGTCCGCACAGGTCGACGTAGACCCGCGGCGTGGGGAGGGTGATCCCGAAAACGGGGGCGAGGCGCTCCTGGGCCGCGAGGATCCCCACCCCGAAGGCCAAGTCGACGACGCCGCCCAGCAGGAACGACCAGCCGAGCAGCCTCCACCAGGGAGCGCTCTCGTCGGGCAACCGCCGGGCTTCGGGGGTCGCCGGCGTGAAGAGGCTCATCCGTCCCGCTCCTTCCCGCCCCGCGGGCGGGCTATCCTCGGCGCATGCTCCGCACCCTGGCGCTGATCGCGACGCAGGTCTTCATCATGCCTTTTTTCGCGATCGCCGCGATGGGGTCGTCGCTCGTCTCCCCCGGCGGGCGCAGGGCTTTGTGCATCATCGGGGCCTGGGGGCGCCTGTCGCTCGGCGTGTCGGGCGTCACGGTCCGGGTCCACGGCCGCGAGGAGGCCGCGGCGGCCGGACCGGCGGTGATCGTCGCCAATCACACCTCCGCCCAGGACGTCTACCTCGCGCTCGGGTACCTGCCGATCCCCTACCGGATGGTGGCCAAGGTCTCGCTCTTCCGGATCCCGTTCCTCGGCCTCGGGATGCGCGCCACCGGGATGGTCCCGCTCGAACGCTCGGGAAGCCGGCGGGACGTCCGAAGGCTGGCAGAGCTGGATCTCCGCGACCCGGCGGCCCAGCGCCTCTTCGCGTTCCCGGAAGGAACCCGCAGCCCCGACGGACGGCTGCAGCGCTTCAAGCGCGGGGCCTTTGCCACCGCGGTGGCGCAGGGGGTGCCGGTGATCCCGCTGGTGATCGTGGGAGCCTGTCGGGTGCAGCCGCCCCATTCGTGGCGCGTCCGGGGGGGCACGGTCGAACTCCGCTTCCTCGCCCCGGTCTTTCCCGCCGGGCCAGCCCACGAGGACCGCGACGCGTTGATGGACGAGGTCTGGCGCCGGATGGCCGAGGCGCTCCCCGCCGAGCAGCGGCCCCGCGCCACTGACTGAGCGCCCCAGCGGTGGCCGGCCCCACGGGCGGATGGCTTCCCGCTCCGGCTCAACCTGTTAGGAACAGGCCGTCTGGATTACGAAAATTACCGGTTGGTTTTTAGTTATCGACCGGTTAATCTCTGTTCTCCCCTCTCGAAAGGAACTCCCGATGCGGTGCTTACCCGGCCGCCTGCTCGCGTGTGCGGCCGCCGTCGTGTTCGCTCTCCTGGTCGCGACACCGCCCGTCGCCCGGGCCGACGACTCCATTTGCGCGTCGTGCCACGCGGACGCCGCGAGCCTGTCCGACGCCGGCGAACGCGCCGCGCAGCTCGTCGTTGTGGAGGATTCCCTCAAGGGTTCGATCCATGAGGGACTTTCCTGCAGCGACTGCCACGTCGACATGGCCGGCGATCCCCCGATCCCCCACCCCCCGGATCTCGCCCCGGCGTCGTGCGACGCCTGCCATGGAGACATCGTCGAGACGGTGAAGTTGTCGATCCACACGCAGAAGATCAGGCCGGGCCCCGGGTTCAAGTCCGGTTGTGCAGCCTGCCACGGCAGCCACCAGATCCGCCCGTCGGCAGACGCCGCCTCGAGGACGAACTCCCACAATCTCGGGGCGACCTGCGGCCAGTGCCACAAGAAGGACACCTTCGGCCGCGACCCGGTCGCCGAGTGGCAGACCTCCGTCCACGGCCGCGCCGCGGTCGAGGGAGAGGAGGCGGAAGCCCCGACCTGCAACGTCTGCCACCACCCGCATGCGGTCCGCGCGCTGGAGGATCCGGCCGAACCACTCAACCGACGCAACCAACCGAATCTCTGCGGCCGCTGCCACACCAGCGAGCTGAACGCGCTGCTGCGCGGCGTGCACGGCAAGGCGTGGAAGGCCGGGAATCTCGCCTCGGCGATCTGCACCGACTGCCACGGCGCGCATGCGATTCAGCGGCCGCAGTACGGCGGCAGCGCCTACGCGGCCCAGGTCAGCGCGACCTGCGGGCGCTGCCACGGCGACCCCGACCTGACCTCGCGCTACGACCTCCGGCCCGACAGCGTCACCACCTACGACCAGTCGTATCACGGGCGGGGCAGCGGCTGGGGCGCCTCCAACGTCGCCAACTGCGCTTCGTGCCATCGCTTCCACGACATCCGCTCGCAGCACGACCTGGCCTCGAGCGTGAACCCGCAGAACCTGCAGCGAACCTGCAGCCAGCCCGACTGCCACCCCGGCGCGACCGCGAGCTTCGCGTCCACGCCGGCGCACGCGCGGGCGATCGTCAAGGGGATCGACTGGACGCGCTGGACGCGCTGGATCTACCTCGCGATCATCAGCGCGACCCTGGTCTTCATGGCGGTGCACCAGGTCCTCGAGCAGAAGACGCTGCTTCGGACGGCGCACGCCCATCCTCACGCAGGGACTGCGGCGAACCCCCGCCGGCGCCGGATCGAGCCGCTCTCGCGCTTCGAGAACCGCGACGGCAAGTGGGTCGTCGTGCGCTGGGACCGGAACCAGATCGTGCAGCACCTGTTCCTGGTGATCTCGTTTTCGACCCTCGTCCTGTCCGGCTTCGCGCTCTACATGCCCGCCGGCTGGTCCGACAAGCTGGGCGCGGTCGGACCGCCGCTCTTCGACCTGCGCGGCCAGGTCCACCGCGTGGCGGCGCTGGTGATGATCGGCGGCTCGCTTTACCACCTGTACTGGCTGGCCTTCACCAGGCGCGGCCGGCGCGAGTTCGTGGAACTGCTGCCCGACGCGCTGCACGACGGCAAGGACATGCTGGGGAACTTCGCCTGGTTCCTCGGCTTCCGCGACGCGCCGCCCCCCGGGCGCCGCTACACCTACCGCGAGAAGCTCGAGTACTGGGCGCTCGTCTGGGGCACGCTCGTCATGGTGGCCTCGGGGGTCGTGCTCTGGACCGCCAGCAACTGGCCGGCGATCGTGGTCCAGCTCTCGCAGCTCGTCCACGGGTACGAGGCCCTGCTGGCCTTCGCCGCGATCCTGCTATGGCACATGTTCGGGGTGCACCTCAAGCCGGGGATCTTCCCGATGAACCGCACCTGGATCGACGGCGGGATGCCGCTCCACGCGATGAAGGAAGAGCATCGGGACGAGTACGACGAGGTCGTCGCCTGGCAGGGCGTCGATCCCGAGCGCGAAGGGGAGGGACTGTGAGCCGCCGCCTGCTCTGCTCCGTGCTGCTGGCCGCCGCCGTGGGCGCCGCCCTGGCGGCGGACGAGCCCGCGGCGCTCGCCCCCCCCGCCGCGCTCGACCCGGCCGTGGGCTGCCGCTGCCACGACGGGCTGCACCCCGAGGGGAAGGCCCAGCCGATCGACCTGCGCGGCTGGTCCCACGACGGCGTCCACAAGGCGCTCGGCTGCGGGGCCTGCCACCTGATCGGCGACCCCGCCGCCCCGCACGCGATGCCCCTGAAGACGGTCGCCTGCTCGTCGTGCCACGGCGAGGAAGCCAAGGCGTTCGAAGGGGATGTCCACGCGGCCGCCCAGGGCCGGAGCGAGCACCTCCAGGGGTGCGCGACCACCTGCCACACCGAGCACCAGTGGTACCCCGCAACCGACCACCGGGCGCGTTACCTGCCGACCGGCCTCGATCACTCCTGCGCGAGCGCCGCCTGCCACGCGCCGCGACTCGTGGATCCGCTGCTCAAACTGTCGGTCAAGCCGCGCCCGGACGGCAAGCCCTGGCCGACCGGCCCGCACGGTTTCCTGGTCTCGGGGGATTTCCGCTACGTCACGCAGTGCCAGTCGTGCCACGGCCAGCACGGCGTGTACCCCGCGTCTGACCCGCGGTCGAAGGTCAGCCCGGCCCGGATCGCCGAGACCTGCGGGCCCTGCCACGAGGGTGCGAGCGCCGCGGCCGTGGACGGCCGGATCTGCTACGTGCCGGGCCAGGCCTCGTGGGCGTTTCGCAGCTACTTCGATGTTTGGTATCTTTGGTTCGGGGGTTTGGTGGCCGCGACCTTCGCCGCACTGGGTGCGGCGCTCGTCGTAGAATCGGTCGTGCGGCGGCGCCGCGGGCGCACCGCCGACCCCGGGGCTGGAACCGACGCGGCATAGACCGCCGAGGAGGATGACAAGGTGAAGAAAGCGCTCGTGGTGGTGCTGGGACTCGCGATCTGCGGTCTGTTCGCGCTGGCGGCGGATCCCCCGGCGGACATCAAGTTCGACACGAAGATGGGAACGGTGACCTTCCCGCACAAGGCGCACGCCGACAAGGGAATCAAGTGCGAAGCCTGCCATCACACGACGAAGGCCGGTGAGACCCCGCCGAAGTGCGAAACGTGCCACGACAAGGCGGCCGCCAAGGACAAGGCGCCCAAGCTCTCCGACGCGGTGCACACCTCCTGCTGGCAGTGCCACGAGAAGACCGTGGCGGCCGGCCAGAAGTCGGGGCCGGTGAAGAAGGACTGCAAGGTCTGCCACGTCAAGGCCTAGCTCGCCCTGGCATCGAAGAACCGCCGCGGGGGCGCCGGGAACGGCGCCCCCGTTCTTTTTCAGAACAGCTTCAGCACCGCCAGGAAGAAGTCGACCTTCCCTTCCGCCGCGGGCAGGTCGCTGTCCAGCGCGTACCCGACATCGAACCGCCAGAGTGTTTCCCAGGGCCCGGCGAAGTTGGCCGCCAGCCCGACCCCGGTGTGGCCCGAGAACCCGGGCGCCACCTGCGGGTCGTCGACCAGCCCGTATTCGAGGTCCACGTCGAACCCCACGACCTGCGCGATGTTGAAGCCGTAGGTCAGCTCGAACACGCCGCCGCGGGAGAAGCGGATCCCGGCGCCACCGAAGCCGGGCAGACGGTTCGCTCCGAACAGGCCGAAGTCGTAGTCCGAGAAGCGGTCCAGGTCCTGGCCGTCGTACCAGGTCGCGGCCAGCTCGATCTTCTGGAAGTAGGGCAGGAAGAACGACTTCTGGACCGCGGCCTCCCACGTGGTGAAGGACTTCGCCGTCGCGATCTCGGCCGGCGTGGCGAGGTCCCCGTCCGGTCCCCAGGGAGCCCACTGCGAGCGGACCGAGTACGCGCCACGCAGGCCGAGGCTCCAGCCGCCGCGGTCGAAGCCCACGGACAAGCTGCCCTCGTAGACGAAGTGGTCGGGCGGCAGGACGAAGTTCTTCGTGGTGTCGGCGTTCCGGACATTGATGTAGCCCAGCCCCAGCGTGGACCGGAATTTGACGAAATCTCCGAGCGGGTAGCCGAACGTCAGGCGCAGCTCCTGCGGGATCGTGGCCACGGCCTGCGACGGGATCTCCTCGGCGTTCTCGTAGACGCTGTCGACCAGCTTGATGCCGACGAGGGTGGCGTTGACTCCCGCGTCGAGGCGGGTGCCGAGGAAGCTGGGGGCGGTCCAGGCGATGTTGTTGAACGCCCCGGCGAGGAAGGCGTTGAAGATCTCCTTCTTCCCGCGGAAGTCGATGTCGACGTAGTTGGCCCCGGCGAGCGGGACGACCCCCTGCGTCGAGGAGTCGCGGAGCGCGCCGGCCACGGCGAACCACTGCGTCGGATCGCCATTCTCCAGCACGGTCCGCTCGCCCTCTTCGTTCTTCGAGAGCCATTTGTAGCCGGTGTCGGTGTCGCGCAGCATCTGCCGGTCGGAGGCGTAGACTTGCGCGCGCGCCGCGGCGAACCCGGGTCCGTTGATCGCGGGCGCGCCGAAGTCGATCTCGCGCAGCACGACGACGTTGGCGCCGGCAATCGTGTAGATCTGCTGGCCGTCGAGCCGGCTCGGGAGCCAGAAGGAGGTGCCGTCGGGCCCCTCGTAGGGGGCGTAGGCCTGGGTCTCCTCGTCCGAGATGATCGGCGGCTCGGTCTTCGTGAAGCGCAGCCGGACCTTGAGCAGCGCGGCCGTGCGCTGGTCGATCCACGCGGTGCCCCGATAGAGCGAGACCGTGTCCGCCAGCGGCTCGAACCTGAGTCGCCACGCCGGCCGGCCGTCGACCTCCTCGACCCCCTCGTATTCGTAGCCGTAGCGCCGATCCAGGTTCAGGTCGAGCGGCGCGGCGACGATCTTCTCGCGGCTCAGGAAGGGGAGTTCGGGGAACTTGTTCCAGTTGAGCTTGACGCCGTTGAAGTAGGTGTCGAGGATCACCCACTCCCCCCCGGTCGCGGGCTCCCAGAACTGATCGGCCTTGACCGACAGGTCGAGCGACCCGGTCGAGACGCCGACGCGCGCTCGGAAGCTGATCTGGCCCGGGCGCTGGACGGTCTTCAGGCGGTCGTCCTGGAACGCGCGGAACCGCTGGTGCGCGGCGATGATCTCCTCGGCCGTGACCGTCCTCGTGCTCCGTGACTCGCTCTCGGCCGCATCGAGCCCGACGCCCCCGGGAGAGGTCTTCTCGCGCTGGATCGCCAGCAGCAGCGGCCGCGGCGCGAGCGGCACCGTCACCAGCACGGTGCCGTCGGCCTGCGGCTCGAGGCGCGGCGGGGTGGCGATCCGCCCGAGCGGGTCGAACAGCGTGATCTCGCGGCGCAGCGTGCGCTCGACCCGGACCGTGGCCTCGCCGGGCGCGGCCAGCCCCGGTCCGGCCCAGTAGACGGCGACCTCGCGGAAGCGGTCTTCGTCGAAGTAGTAGGCCCAGCGAACTCCCGCCGCGGGTGCGATCCAGTCGAGGCCGCGGCCCTCCCGCGGCGCCAGCCCGTACGACGGCCCGACCAGCGCCGCGAAGGCGGCGATGCTCCGCGCCCCGGGCGGAGCGCCGGCGGCAGCGACGGGCCCCGGGACCTCGATCAGTGCCAGGTCGGCGCCGCCGCCGAGCAGTTCCGCGGCCCGCTCGAGTGCCGCGTCGTCGCGGGCCGTGGCCGCCAGGTCCGCGGGCACCGAGGCCTCGAAGGCCAGCGAGGCCGCGGCCTCGACCGCTAGCCAGCGGGCCCGCTCTTCCGCCGCCCGGGCCGCGAGGTCCTCGCCCGCCGCGGTCGCGAAGAGCAGGCCGTCGACGTACGGCACGAGGTCGGCCGAAGCCTCGAAGGCGGCGACGATGAGCGCCGCCTCGCGGGCGTCGCGTGCGCGCAGCCAGAAGCCGCTCGCCGGCGCCTCGGCGGTGACCGTGACCGCGGCCGACTTGATCTCGTAGGCGACCAGGCGCGTCGCTTCCGGCGCGGCCGCGCCGGGAAGCGCACCGTCCACCGCGAAGGCCGCGACCTTCCCGGACCAGCGCCGGGCGACCTCGCGCAGCAGGCGGTTCCAGCCGCGGCGGTAGGCATCGAGCCCGGCGCCGGCGTCGGTTCCCGCGGCCGGCAGGAGCCCGTCCGCCGAGAAGGAGCCGTAGGCCGCGTGCCCCCCCTCGATCACGACCAGCAGCGGCTGCCCCGCGCGCGCCAGCGCGAGGACGAGCGGATCCCAGCGCGTGAGATCGATCGTGCCGGGCACCGCTTCGGCGTCGGCCCAGCGGATGCGGAGCGCGCCCCAGGCCCGCCCCGGAGCCGAAACCTCGCCGCGCACCTCGGGCGGCGCCAGCGCGGCCGCCGCGGCCTCGGGGGCGGTTCCGTCCGGCAGCACGAGCCCGATCGCGTGCACGGGGCGCGTCAACTCGGGGCGACCGGGCACGAGGTCCACCCCTTCTCCGGACGCCGCGCCGATCGCGGCGGCGCAGGCGGCCACGACGAGCCAGGGGCGCAGGACGGTGCAGCCTCGCATCGAAGGGTCTCCGCGCGCCAGGCAAGAGGGGCGGCAGTTCCGGCATGATGAAGGAAACCGCCGGAGGTTCAAACCCGCGCATGGCCTCGACTCCGCCGCTCATCACCCTGACCACGGACTTCGGCACGCGCGATCCCTACCTCGGGGCGCTCCGCGGGGCCCTCCTCACGGCCTGCCCGGGCGTGCAGCTGGTTGACATCGGCCACGACCTGCCCCCGTACGATCGCCTCGCGGGCGCCTACCTGCTGGGGGCCGCCGCGCCCTGGTTCCCGCGCGGCACGGTGCACCTCGCGGTCGTCGATCCGGGGGTGGGCGGCCCGCGCCGGGCGCTTGCCTTCTCGGCCGGCGGGAGCCTCTTCGTCGGCCCGGACAACGGGCTCTTCACCGCGATCTACGACCGGCTGGAGGTGGCCGAGCTGCGGGCGATCGACGCCCCACGTCTCGGGCTGGCGGAGGCCCACCCGACGTTTCACGGCCGCGACCTGTTCGCCCCCGTCGCGGGACGGCTTGCCCGCGGCGCACCGCTGGCGGATATCGGGCCGGAAGTGAGCGATCCGGTCCGCCTGCCGTTGACCGCGCCGCGCCGCGACGGGGCGCGGCTGCACGCCGGTGTGCTCGCCGTCGACCGCTTCGGGAACGTCGCGTGCAACCTGACCCGCGAGGCGCTCGCGCGCTGCGGGGTGCAGGAGAGCACGCTCGGCCTGCCGGGCGCGATGCGCGCGCTCGGCGTGCACCGCACCTTCAGCGACGCGCCGGCCGGCGACGTCTTCCTGCTCTGGGGCTCGTCCGGCTACCTCGAACTGGCGCTCGACCAGGGGAGCGCGGCGGCCCGCCTCGGCCTCACGGCCGGGGAAGCGATCGAGTTCGCCGTCATCGGTTAGAGCGGCCGGACGCCGGCGATCGCGCGCGTCGCGACGAGCACGATTCCCGCCTCCTGCTCGAGCGGAACGAACTCGCCGACCGTGTTGAGATAGTCGAGGAGGCGGTGGCGTCCCGGCGCGGTCTCGAGGTGGAGCACCCCGCCGAGCGAACTGGCGTCGGCGGCCGCTCCGGCCAGCTCGATCGTCACCGGGACCGCGATGAAGGCCGTGACCAGCTCTTCGTCGACCCCCGCGTCGCCCGCGTCGGCGACCCGCACCGCGAGCAGCCGGGCCTTGTTGACGAGGCGCGCCCTCCCGCCGAAGGTCGCCGGGAAGAACGACTCCCGTGCGCGGAGCAGGTCGATCACCCGCTCCCGGCCGCCGTGGGTGCCCGCATCCGGGAAGAGGAAGACCCTCCCGGTGACCCAGGGGCCGCCCTCGAGCAGGAACTCCGCGTCGACGGTGACTTTCGGGACCCGGAACTGGGCCTCGCCCACCCCTGCCGTCTCGGTCGTCATGGCCGGTTTCGTCTCCTGAAGCGCCCGCCGGGAACATAGGCCCCCGGGGCGGCGGGAGTCGACGCGCGGTCGGCCCGGCTTGCCGCCGGGGGGAGCCGGAGCCTACTGTCCCTGCGGGCCTTCCCTCGGCCCTGAGACACCCAATGAGCCTGTCCGGCACCTTGGTGACCATGGGACTGGCCGATCTTCTGCAGTGGGCCGCTGGCGCGCAGAAGACCGGACGGTTCGACTTCCGCCGCGCGACGACGGCCAAGGAGCTCTACGTCCAGGACGGAACGATCGTCGGCGCGGCCTCCAACGAGCCGACCGAGATGCTCGGCCACGTCCTGGTCGCGCGCGGCAAGCTCAACGAGGAGCAGTTGCGGGCGGCGCTGCTGGCGCGGCGCGAAGGCGACGAGTTCCTGGGCCAGGTGCTGGTGCGGCTGGGCTTCGTCAACAAGGACGACCTCCTGCGTGCGCTCGCCGAGCGCACGGAGGAGATCGTCTACTCGCTCTTCGAGTGGGAGGATGCCGACTTCCTCTTCCAGCCGGGGGCCCGCCCCGGCCCGAAGGTGGTGCTGATCTCGCTGCCGGTGGACCACGTGTTGCTGCGCGGCGTGCACCGCCATGACGAAATGCAGCGGATCCGCGAGATCTTTCCGGACGGGCGGGTGGTCCTGGCCCGGACGCCGGCCTCGGCTCCGCGCGAGATCGTCGATCACCCGCTGGCGCGCCGGATCCTCGAATGCCTCGATGGGCGGCGCACGCTGGACGAGGTGGCGTTCGGCCTCCACGCCTCCCCGTTCCCGGTGAAGAAATTCCTCTACGAGGCCTTCCGGGCCAACCTCGTCACGATCATCTCGCTCGAGGGACCGCCGCTCCCGCTCGTCACCGGCGACGCCCCCGACGCCGAACTCGCCGGGCTCTCCGGCGCCGCGCGGATCGTTGCCGCGAAGGAGCGGCTCGGACGCGGCGACGCGGAGGCCGCGCTGGCCCTGCTGGGCGATGTCTCCGTGGCCCAGGACGCCGAGGCGACGGAGGTCCGGCGCGAGGCCGAAGGGATCTTCCTCGGCCGGGTCTACGCCGAGGAGTTCCCGGCCGACGCGATCCCCTCCCTGCCGCGCCCGCTCGAGGAGTTGATCTCCGAGCCGCTGCGGCCCGAGGAGTTCTTCCTGCTCTCCCGCCTGGACGGCCACTGGAGCGTGTCCGACATCGTCGAGATCGCGCCGATGCGGGAGGTCGAGACGATCCGCGTCCTCCGGCGCCTGGTGCGGCGGGGACTGATCCGGCTACCGGTCGTCTGGACGCGCCCCGTTCCGGTGGGATCTTCCCGCTAACGCCTCCGGGGAGTGCGCGTTAGCCCCACCCCATTTACCGTGCCTTACCTATTAGTTGACTTCCTTGGGGAGCGGGGGGTACGATCTCCCTGTCCCGGCCTGCCAGGCAGATAAGTCGTCCCGGTCTGGCCGCACCCTCGAGGGCGTCCATGGGTAGGAACTTCGTCCTTCGCCTCGGCTTGGTCGTCGTTTTCGCCCTGGCCGCCGGCCCGATCCCCTCCCCGGCACAGGACAACGAGACCTGCCTCTCCTGCCACTCCGAGCCCGGCATGACCGGCACCCGCAAGGGGCGGTCGATCCAGGTCACCGTGGACGCGAAGCGGCTGGGTCAGTCGGTCCACAAAGGGCTCGACTGCGTCGCCTGCCACATCGACCTCGCGGCCGACGACATGGCCCACGCCGGCGGCGACCCCGACGCGGCGATCGTCGACTGCGGCTCCTGCCACAGCCAGGAGCAGGCCGATCACGTGGTCAGCTTCCACGGCAAGGCGGCGGCGAAGGGCGACCCGTATGCTCCGACCTGCAAGGAGTGCCACGGGCGACACGATGTCCTGCCGCGCAGCAACCCGCGCTCGCCGACCAACACCGTCAACATCCCTCAGACCTGCGGCCGCTGCCACCACGAGGGCTCGCCCGTCGAGCGCACCCACGCCGACATCCCGCAGGAGCGGGTGCTCGAGAATTACTCCGAGTCGATCCACGGCGAAGGGCTCTACAAGAAGGGACTGACCGTCACCGCGGTCTGTACCTCCTGCCACTCCGCGCACCTGGCGCTCCCCCACACCGACAAGCGCTCGTCGGTCGCGCGCGAGAACATCGCCGGGACCTGCATGAAGTGCCACGTGCGGATCGAGGAGGTCCACCAGAAGATCATCGAGGGGCGGCTATGGGAAGAGGCGCCGCACCAGATCCCGACCTGCTCCGACTGCCATTCGCCGCACAAGATCCGGGCCCCGAGCGACGGCCGGGGGATGTCCAACCGGGACTGCCTGAGTTGCCACGCCAAGCCCGACCTGGTCGCCGAGCGGGACGGCCGGAAGGTCTCGATGTTCGTCGACGAGACCGAGCACCAGAAAGGGGCCCACGGCCGCGTCGCCTGCGCCCAGTGCCACTCCCAGGTGCAGACCTCCCACGAGCGTCCCTGCGACGCGGTGACGGACAAGGTCAACTGCTCGGTCTGCCACGCGGCGGTCGTCGAGACCTACCAGGGGAGCATCCACGGCCAGCTCGCGGCCAGGAACGACCCCGACGCGCCGAAGTGCCTCGACTGCCACGACCGGCACGCGACCCAGAGCCGGCGCTGGCCGGAGTCGAATACTTTCCCGCGCAACGTTCCGACGCTCTGCGCCTCGTGCCACCGCACCGGCGAGAAGGCGGCCCAGCGGATCAAGCTCGAGTCCGGCCGGGACATCGTCGAGAGCTACAAGATGAGCACCCACGGCGTGGGCCTCCTGCAGAGCGGCCTGGTCGTGACGGCGACCTGTGCCGACTGCCACACCCCGCACGGGGAGCTGCCGCCGAGCGACCCCAAGTCGACGGTCAACAAGGCCAACGTCGCCCAGACCTGCGCCAAGTGTCACCAGGGGATCGTCGACGTCTTCCGGGCCAGCATCCACGGCACCGGCAAGGCGCCGGAAGGGAAGGAACTCCCGAACTGCGAGGACTGTCACACCTCGCACGACATCAGCCGTACCGACAAGCAGGGCTTCCGTTTCCAGATGATGAGCCAGTGCGGCCGCTGCCACGAGAGCGAGGCGGAGACCTTCTTCCAGACCTACCACGGCAAGGTCACCCAACTCGGCCGGTCCGGCGCCGCGAAGTGCTCGGACTGCCACGGGGCGCATGACATCCTGAAGGCCACCGACGTGCACTCCAGGCTGTCGCGAGAGAACGTGATCGCGACCTGCGCGCAGTGCCACCCGGGCTCGAACCGCCGCTTCGCCGGCTACCTGACGCACGCCACGCACCACGACCGCACACGCTATCCCGCGCTGTACTACGCGTTCCTGTTCATGACCTCGCTGCTGGTCGGCACCCTGACCTTCGCCGCCGCGCACACCGGGGCCTGGCTGTGGCGGCTCTGGCGGTCGCGCGAGCTCTGGAAGCACCACAAGGCGCTGGTCGCGGACTCGACCGAGAAGCAGGTCCTGCGCTTCGATGCCAAGTCGCGCGCGATGCACATCATCATGGTGCTGTCGTTCTTCACCCTCGCGATCACCGGGATGGCGCTCAAGTTCTCCTACATGGGCTGGGCGCTGCGGGTGTCCGACTTCCTGGGCGGCTCGGAGGCGATGGGGGCGTTCCACCGCCTCGCGGCGACGGCCATGCTGGCGCTGTTCGCCTACCACCTGGTCGACGTGGGCCGCCGCAAGCGGCGGTCGGGCCTGTCCTGGATCCGGTTCATCTTCGGCAAGGACTCGCTGATGTTCAACGCGCAGGACCTCAAGGACGTGATCGGATCGTTCAAGTGGTTCTTTGGGCTCGGCCCGCGACCCGAGTACGGGCGCTTCACCTACTGGGAGAAGTTCGACTACTTCGCGGTCTTCTGGGGGATGATCGTGATCGGCGGCTCCGGCCTGTTCCTCTGGTTCCCGGAGCTCTTCACCCGGATCCTGCCCGGCTGGGCGATCAACGTCGCAACCATCATCCACAGCGACGAGGCGCTGCTGGCGACGGCGTTCATCTTCACCGTCCACTTCTTCAACACACACTTCCGACCGGACAAGTTCCCGATGGACCCGGTCATTTTCACCGGCCGCGTCCCGGTCGAGGAGATGAAGTTCGACAAGCCCGCGGAGTACCGCGAGCTGGTCGAGAACGGGCTGCTCGAGGGACGGCTGGTGGACCCGATGCCGAAGCAGACGGAGCGCTGGTTCCGGCTCTTCGGCTACACGGCGCTGACGATCGGCCTGACGCTGATCGCTGCGATCATCTACACGATGCTGTTCGGGTACAAGTAGGCGCCTACGGCTGCCGCCCCCGCCCGCCGCGCCCCGGAACGGGCAGGAGCGACAGCAGCGCCGGGAGGATCGTGACCGCCGCGACGAGCGTCGCGGCCGTCCCGAGCATCGCGAGGATCCCGGAGGAGATCAGGCTCGGGTTGTCGGCGAAGAGCAGCGCGCCGAACCCGACGACCGTCGTCAACGTGGCCATCACGACGCCGCGCCCGGTGTGGCGGAAGACCTCGACCATGTCCTCGCGGGAGACGCCTTCGGTCCCCTCGAGATAGCGGTGGACGACGTGGATCCCGTTGTCGATCGCGATCCCCAGGATCAGCGGAAGCATCGAGATCGTCACCAGGTTGAAGTCGATCCCGAACAGGGACATCAGGCCGACGGAAGCGATCAGGCCGGTGACGAGCGGGACCATCGTCAGCAGCACCAGGGCGGGGCGACGGAACGCCAGCAGCAGGATGATCGTCACGCCGACGGCCGAGACGATGGTCGCGATGATCCCGTCGCGGAGCATGATCGGTCGGATCTCCTGGGACAGCACCCGGGCGCCGGCCAGGTCCGCCGGCACGCCGCTGGCCGCGATCGCTTCGCGCATCGCGGGGATCAGTGCGACGCTCCGCGCCTCTGGCCGCGGGTAGGCCGATACGATCCCGAGCCGCTGGCCGCGATCGTCCTCGATGATCAGATCGTCGAGGAGGTTGGCGAGCGGCCCCTCCTTCATCTCCGTCACGGTCAGGAGCGTGTCGCGCGACAGGATCGCGCGCACCCGCTCGGCGGCCCGGTGCGCGCGTTCGTCGATCCGGAAGCCGTTCCGCTCCTCGGCGGCGAGCAACTCGCGCACGACCGCGTCGGGGTCGAGCGCCCCCCGTCCCCGCAGCGCGGCGAGCTGGTCGAGCGCCGCCTGCTGTACCGATGGCGGGGGGATCACGCGCGCCGGCCCCAGCACCGCGGCGAGCGGGGCGCGCTCGCCGACCGCCAGCGGGGCCAGCCCGGCCTCGACCCGCGCCGAGCGCTCGAGGATCTCGGCGTCCGAGGCGCCGGGCACCAGCGCGAGCACGGCCTGCAGCGAGGTCCCGGTGCGGGCGGCGATCTCGTTCTGCAGCTTGATCGCCGGGTTGCTCTGCGGCCGGAAGCGCGAGAAGTCCTCGTCGAGGTGAACCGCGGCTGCCGGGAAGACGAGCGCGAGCGTCAGGACCAGCCCCAGCGCAATCGTCAGCCACGGATGCCGCACCACGCCGGTCAGCACCGGCTCGAGCCCGAACCCGGCCAGGCCGCGCGGCGTGTCGGGCCGCGGATAGTGCCGGACCCAGAGCGCGGTCAGCGCCGGCACCATGAAGAGCGACGCGAGCAGCGAGAGGGCGAGGCCCGCGCCGCAGATCAGCCCGAGGTCCCGCAGGCCGCGAAACTCGGAGAGCCCGGCGGCGAAGAAGGCCCAGACCATCACGCCGACCGAGGCCAGGATCCCGATCCCGGTCTCGCCGTGCGAGATCGAGAAGGCCTTGGCCATGTCCTGGCCGGCGTGCACCTCCTCCAGGTAGCGATTGTAGAGGTGAACCGTGAAATCGACGGTCAGCCCGCACAGGATGCCGATCGAGCCGACCGTGAAGATGTTGATCTCGCCGATCGCCACCCCCGCGAACCCGAGCGCCCAGATCGCGCCGACGAGCAGGGAGCTCCCGGCGACCAGCAGCCCGCCGACGCGGCGGAACGCGAGCGCGAAGAGCGCGAGCTGTGCGAAGTACGAGGTGAGCGACACCAGCTGCAGGTCGCCCGCCAGGCTGCTCCGGAAGCCGACCAGGATCGCGGGCGACCCGGCCAGTCCGACATGGATCTGCCCCGCGGGGGTCCCCTCCGCCGGTGGCCCGATCCCGACCGTCCCGGTGATCTCGGCCTGCTCGAGCGCGTCGCGCGACGCGGCCTCGACCGCCCCGAGCACGCGCCGGGCGGTCTCGATGTCGTTCGTGTTGACCTTCGGCCGCAGCAGGAGCAGCGCGTAGGCGTCGTCCTCGGTGACGAGGATCCCCTCGCGCGACGCGATCCGGAGGCCCCCCTTCAGCGCGCCGATCTGCTTCAGCGCCAGCCCCGCGAAGCCGAGCGGATCCTCGGCATAGAGGCGCGCGGTCAGCGGGCCGAGCGGGGAGCGCAGGGCCTCGCGGTTCTCCGCGACCCGGCGGTCGATCGCGTCCGGCGTCAACCGCTCGGCCACTGTGGCGATCTCCGCGGGGGTCAGGTAGAGCAGCAGCGCGGTCGCCTGCGGCCCCTCGAGCAGCGCCCACGGGTCCTCGCCGAACAGCCCGGTGACGGTGTGCAGGTCGGGGTGGTCGGTGAGCCGCTCGCGGATCGCGAGCGCGAGGTCGATCCGATCCTCGAGGTCCTCGCTGCCGTTCCCCGAGATCGCGACGAGCACCGGCTCGCTGCCGCCGAAGCTCTTGAGCAGCGTCTTGATCCGCTGGGCAGACTCGACGTTTCGGGGCAGCAGCGACTCGACGTCGGTCGAGATCCGCAGCATCGAAGCCTGCCAGATCGCGAGCCCGGTGACGATCGCGACGACCAGCAGCACGCTCTTCGGATGGAAGACGGAGAACGAGGCGATCCCCTGGAGGCCGCGTCGCAGGAGGTCGCGCAGACCCGTCCCGGCATCGCCGAGCGAGGGCACGTCAGCTCTCGAGCACGGCGACCGCGACCGCGGCGCCCTTGTCATGCGTCAGCGAGAGGTGGACCCGCGCCCCCGCGCCGGCGATCTGGAGCGCGGCGCCGTGGAGCACGATCCGCGGCGGCCCGACCTCGTCGCGCTCGACCTCGACGTCGATCCAGCGGATGCCGTGCGCGAAGCCGGTGCCGAGCGCCTTGACGACCGCTTCCTTGGCCGCGAAGCGGGCCGCGATGTGCGGCACGGGGTCGCGCCGGCGGTAGCAGTACTCGCGCTCCCCGGCGGTGAGGATCCGGTCGAGGAAGCGCTCGCCATGGCGCTCGAGCGCCCCGCGGATCCGGTCGAGTTCGACCAGGTCGACGCCGACCCCGGCAATCGTCACGCAGCGGCCCCTTCCCTCGTCGAGCAAGGCCCGGAAGGATACACCGAAGCATGGGACCCCTTGCAAAGTCTTACACATCAAGTACTTAAGATTTGCAGGCTGCCCCGGGCGCGGACCTAGCGTGGTATCATCCGACAGGTTTCGAACCCTCGCGAGGCACGACGTGCTGGTGACCTGGGAAACCTACTCGGAACGGCTCGGCTTGCCGGGCGTGCGCCTCGTCGTGGGCGGCCTCCTCGACACCGAGCGGTTCCGCGGCCTCACCGGTGTCGACGCGGGAGACCTCCCGCCCGCCGGCCGGGCCGACGTCGTCGGGGAGATGCTGGTCGAGGATCCCGGGCGCGGGACGGCCCTGCTCGCGCTCCTCGACGAGGCGGGGGGGACGTCCCCGAGCAGGACCTCGCCGATGAGAAGCGCCTGCGCGACGAACTCGCCGCCGCGCTCGAGGGTCCGGCGATCGACGCCGCGCGCCTGCTGCACCGGCTGGCGCGCCCCGCGCGGGCCGCGCTGCCGGTGCCGGAGATCCGGGCCGCGGCCGAACTCCTGGCCGGGCTCGCCTTCGGCGAGGAGCCGGGCAGCCGGCCGAAATACGTCGCCAAGGTCGCGTCGGACCGCGCCGGCCTGCGCGAGCTCGAGCAGGAGCGGCGCGAGCTCGAAACGCGCGTACGCCACCTCGAGTCGCAGCTCGCCCGCGCGCAGGAGCAGGCGGAATCGCTCGAGCAGCAGCTCGGCCGGCGCCTGAACGAGTTGAAGGAGCTGCGCGCCGGGGAGAAGGACACGCGCGAGGAGCGGGCGCGGCTCGAGCGCGAGGTGGCCCGGCTCGGCAAGCGGGTGGAGGAGCTCAACGAGCGCCGGGCCCAGGAGCGCACGGGCGAGGTGACGACCGCGCTGCGCCGCCTGACGACCGAGCAGCGCCGCACGATCGCCGCCATGGCCAAGCTGCGCGACGCCGACCGCCTGCGGCGCGAGACGATCGGCGAGATCGGCAAGCGGGCCCTCGCACAGGCCGACCTGCTCGACAAGATGATCGTGCTTCACGAGGCCGAGGCGCGGGCGGGCGCCGCTTCGCAGGAGGCGATCCTGCGCGAGGTCGCGGCGCTGCGCGCCGCGCTGGCCCAGGGGTCGTTGCCCTTCGCGCCCCCGCCGGCGGTGGCCCCGGCCGCGCGCGGGCGCTCCGACGGGCCGCCGCGCGTGGGGCTCTTCGTCGACGTCCAGAACATGTTCTACGGTGCGCGCGAGAAGGGGGCGCGGCTCGACTTCGAGGCGCTGCTGGCGACGGTCTCGGAGGGGCGCCGCCTGGTGCGCGCCGTGGCCTACCTCGTCGAGGCCCGGGAAACCGACCAGAGCGCCTTCATCCACCTGCTGCAGATGAAGGCCTGGGAGGTCAAGCGCAAGCCGCTGCGGATCCGGCCCGACCGCACGATGAAGGGGAACTGGGACCTCGAGATGGCGCTGGACGCGGTCGCCACCGCGCCGCACCTCGACATTGCCGTGCTTGCCACCGGTGACGGTGATTTCGTGCCGCTCGTCCGGCAGCTCAAGCTCGACGGGGTCCGGGTGGAAGTCTACGGCTTCCCGCGCAGCTCCGCTCCCGACCTGCGCGAAGCCGCGGACCGCTTCGTCTCGATCACCAAGAAGCTGCTGCGCCCGCTCGGCCGCCGCAGCAGCACCGCCGAGGCCGCACCTGGATCAGCCGTCGACAACGCGGAACCAGGTGCGGGCCTGGTCGAGGTCGTCGAGCAGGGTCCAGGGCGGTAGCGAGGCCAGCACGGCACGCCCGTAGCGCCGCGTGCGAACCCGGACGTCGAGCAGCGCCAGCAGGCCGCGGTCGCGGCGCGACCGGATCAGCCGGCCGAGCGCCTGGCGCAGCGAGAGGATCGCTTCCGGGAGCTGCTCCTCCGCGAACGGATCGCCGCCCCGCTCGCGGATCGCGGCGGCGCGCGCCGCGACCACCGGGTCGTCGGGGACCGCGAACGGGAGCTTGTCGACGACGACCAGCGAGAGCGCCTCGCCCGGCACGTCGATCCCCTGCCGGAAGGAGGCGGTCCCGAGCAGCACCGAGTGCACCTCGTCGCGGAAGCGCTCGATCAGCCGCTCGCGCGGCGCCTCGCCCTGGACCAGGACCGGGTAGTCGAGCGTCTTCGACAGCCGCTCGGCGGCGCGCTGGAGCGCGCGGTGCGAGGCGAACAGCACCAGCGCGCGGCCGCGGGAGATCCGGACCAGCTCCTCGATCTCGCGCAGCGAGCGCTCGGGAAAGCGCGGGTCGTCGGGGACGGGAAAGTCGTCGCGCGGCACGTAGAGCGCGGCCTGCTCGCGGGCGCGGAAGGGAGAGGCGACGATCAGCCCGTCCGCGTCGGGGAGCCCGAGGCGATCGCGGGCGCGGTCCAGCGCGCCCGCCACTGCGAGCGTCGCCGAGGTCGCGACGACGCTGGAGAAGCCGTGCCCGAGGACCTCCTCGAGCAGCGGCGCGACCTCGACCGGCCACGACGCGAGCAGCGCGCCGTCCTTCCCCTGCGGCTCGACCGTCACGACCTCGCCCGGCCGGCGCGCGTCGAGCAGGTCGTCGAGCGCGCGCTGCTGGGCCAGCGTGCGGCCGGCGACGAGGGTCCGCTCCTCGGCCCGTTCCCCCGGCCCTTCGAGCGCCGCGCGCACCGCCTCCAGCGCGTCGAGCAGGGCGTCGGCGAGCAGCCGCAGGTCGCCGCGCGCCCGCTCGGGATCGAGCCCGACCCGCCCGCGGCCGCTCCCCGGCGGGCGGGCGGCGCGGAAGAACTCGCGCGCCGCGCGCTCGAGCAGCGCCGCGGTCTCCGCGCGTCCGTCCGAACGCTCCAGCTCGCGACACGCGTCGCGTGCCAGGTCGGCCGCCATCCGCGCCGTCAGCCGGGTGCCGAAGTGCGCGGCCGCCGCCTCCTCGACCAGGTGCGCCTCGTCGAGCACCACCAGCGGCGCTTCAGACAGCACCCCGCCGCGCTCGGCGCGGCGCAGCGCGAGGTCGGCGAACAGCAGGTGATGGTTGACGACGACCGCATGGGCGCGGGCGGCGACGCGCCGGGCGCGGTAGACGAAGCAGCCGTCGAAGTGCGGGCACTTCGTGCCGGTGCAGATCTCGGCCCGGCCGTCGACGCGCGACCAGAGCGGCGAGGCGTCGGGCAGGTCCCCGATCTCGGCGCGATCGCCGCTCCCGGTGGCGCGCGCCCAGTCGACGAGCCTCGGCCAGAGCGGCAATTCGGCCGCGAGGTCGAGCCGCGGCTCGGTCTCCAGCTCCTCGAGGCGCTTGCGACAGAGGTAGTTCTCCCGCCCCTTGAGGACCGCGACCTCCCGTTCGACACCGGTCGCCGCGAGGGCGATCGGCAGCTCGCGCAGGAGCAGCTGGTCCTGCAGCGCCTTGGTTCCGGTCGAGAGGATCACCGGCTCGTCGGCGAGCAGTGCGGGGACGAGATAGGCCAGCGTCTTGCCGGTCCCGGTGCCGGCCTCGACCACCAGGTGCCGCCCCTCGGCGAAGGCGCGGGCGACCGCCTCGGCCATCCGTTCCTGGCCGGCGCGGTGCTCGAAGCGGTCGCGCGCGCGGGCCAGCGGCCCGCCCGGCGCGAACAGACCGGCGACCTCAGCCGGCGAGGGCACGGCTCAGCACTCGATCTTCTGGACCCGGCGGGCGTGCCGGCCCCCCTCGAAGGCGGTCGCGAGGAAGGTCTCGAGGATCGCCTCGGCCAGCCCGACGCCCGTCACCCGCTCCCCGAGCGCCAGGACATTGGCGTCGTTGTGCGCCCGCGCCATCCGCGCGTCGTACTCCGACAGGCAGCGCGCCGCGCGCACGCCGGCGTGACGGTTGGCGGCGATCGAGATCCCGATCCCCGAGCCGCAGACCAGCAGACCGCGCTCGTACTCGCCGGCCACGATGCGTCGCGCCAGCTCGTGCGCGAAGTCCGGGTAGTCGGCGCTCTCGGCCGAGTGCGTGCCGAGATCGACCACCTCGTGGCCGTGCGTGCGGAGCCAGGCGACGAGGTGGTTCTTCAACGGGAAACCGGCGTGGTCCGAGGCGGCGGCGAGGCGCATCAGCGGTTACTCCGGCCGGGAACGAGCGTGCCGTGCGCATCCTGCGCGAAGCGGTCGGTCATTCCGGCGACGTGATCGGCCAGCACGCGCGCGAAGGCGGGATGGCCGTGGTAGTGGTCCGCGATCTCGGCATCCTGCCGCGCCGGTGGGAGGTCGCGCAGGTAGGGGCGAGCGGCGACCTCCTTGTAGCGCAGCAGCACCGCGTCGTCCAGCAGGCGCGGGTCGCGGTAGTACGAAGTGAGCAGCGCCAGCACGACCTGCTCGCCGCGCGCGTCGGCGCGGCGCACCGCCGGCGCGCCGACCACGCGGGCCGCGACCAGCTCGCGCACCGCCTCGATCAGCGCGGTGCCGCGCGCGCCGGGAGCGACGACCGGCCGGCCGGCCGCGGGCTTCCCCGCCACCGCTGCAGTCCCCGCTGCGGTCCCCGCTGCGGCCGACGCCGCGACGGCCGCGGCGAGCCGCCGGCGCGAGGCGACCAGCACGTCGGACAGGACCGCGTGCACGAGTGTGCGGTGCAGCGCCGCGCGCTCGCGGAACCGTCCGCGCGGCCATCCCCCCGCCTTCTCGAGCCGCTCCACGAGCGGCCGCACCGCCGCCAGCCGCAGCACCGGCGCCAGCTCGATCAGCCCCTCCGACAGCGCGTCCTCGAGATCGTGCAGCGGCGTGACGGCGTCGATCGCCGCGCGGACCGCCTGGGCCTCGAGCGACGCCGGCTCGCCGGGCGCCAGGCCGGCGTGGTCGATCCCCTCCGGCACCGCGGCGCTGTCGCCTCGCAGCTTGAGGATCCCGTCGCGCGCGTCGTCGGTGAGGTTGAGCCCGGGATGGCCGTAGCGGACCTCGACCCGGTCGACCACGACGAGCGACTGCGCGCGCGGGTGGAACCCGGCCGGGCCGGCGATCGCCGTCCCCTTGGGCGCGCTCCGGCCCAGCCCCACGGTGAGGAAGCGGTCGAGCGCGCGGGAGCCGGCGACGCCGAACGGCGGCTGGCCGAGGTCGTGCGCGAGCGCGATCACCTCCGCCAGGTCCTCGTTCAGCCCGAGGTGCCGCGCCAGCACCCGCGCCGCCGTCGTGACCTCGATCGTGTGCGTCATCCGGTTCCGGACCTGGATCGTCTCGAGACCGGGCAGGAGCTGGGTCTTCCCCGACAGCCGGCGGAAGGCGCGCGAGTGGACGATCCGGTCGCGGTCGCGCTCGAAGGCCCCACGGTACTGCAGCCGCCGGCCGCGGTCTTCGGTCGGGAAGCGGCGCGTCGCCGCCTCCGCCCGCCGCGCGAGCGGGGACGGCGGAGCGGCCGGGCCGGGGCCGGATTCCTCAGGTTGCTGCGACACGGGCCGATTCTAGGCCGTTCGTCTTGACCCGGCAGGGGCCGGAACCGATGGTTGACCCGGGACCAGGAGGCGGGATGGCCATGGCGGGTACCGTCGTCGAGATCGACTTCGACCTCTGCGACAACACGCAGGCCTGCGAGGCGGTCTGCCCGACCAGCGTGTTCGAGATCCTCGACGGACGGGTCCGGGTGGCCGAGCCGTCGGAGTGCACGTACTGCATGAAGTGCGTCGAGAACTGCCCCGCGGGGGCGGTCACCGTGGACTACTGATCCGCCCCCGCCGACGGCCGAGCGCGGTCGTCCCGGGAGCGATCAACGGTCCCGACCCGCTGGTGGCCGTACATTCAGGGAAGGCTTGCGGCCGTTCCCGGCCGGCGCCGGACGGGGTGGGACGATGCAGGAGCTGGTCGAGCTCAAGGCCAAGATCAACCGCGTTCTCGAGGAAGCGCTGGCCCGCGGCGACGAGGGCAACGGGGACGAGGCGCGCCCCGGCTCCGGCGACTGGACGCCGCGGGTGGACCTCTACGAGTACCCCGACCGGCTGGTCCTCAAGGCCGACGTCCCGGGGGTCACCCCGGCCGACCTCGAGGTCCGGATCGACCCGGGCGAACTGACGATCAAGGGGGTCCGCCGCCCCCCCGCCGACCTCGACCCCGCCGGAGCGCGGCGCCTCGAACGCCCATTCGGCCCGTTCGTCCGACGCTACGCCCTGCCTGAATCGGCCGACCCGGACCGCGCCCGGGCGACCTACCAGCTCGGGGTGCTGGAGGTCGTCGTCGGCCGCCGCGACGAGTCGGGGAGCCGCCGGGTCCCGGTTCAGGCAGACTGATCGGCCCGCGCCCTCCGCCCGCGCTTCCGAGGGCGACGCATCGGGCGCGGACGAGGTGTGCCCGGTGATTGCCGCATCCCCGTTCCGCCCGGCCGCCCGCGCGGTCCCCTGCCTCCCGTTGCTCGTCGCCCTCGCCGTCGGCAGCGCCGGCCTCGATGCAGCCTACGCCGCGACGCCGCGCGAGCTGCGCCACAACGAGATCGTCGACGCGGTCGAGAAGGTCGCGCCGGCCGTCGTCAACATCTCGACCGAGACCCGGGTCGAGAACCCGTTCGCCGACTTCGTCGACCCCTTCGAGTGGTTCTTCGGCGGCGGCCAGCGCCGCGCCCCGCGCCAGCGGATCGAGAACTCGCTCGGCTCGGGGGTGATCGTCACCGCCGACGGCTACGTCCTGACCAACGACCACGTCATCTCGCAGGCCTCGAAGATCACGGTCACGCTGCGCGACGGGCGGCAGATCGAGGCCGACCTCGTCGGCTCGGACCGCGACTCCGACCTGGCGGTGATCAAGCTGAAGGAACGGGGCCCCTTCCCGTTCGCGAGGATGGGCGACTCCGACGACCTGATGATCGGCGAGACGGCGATCGCGATCGGCAACCCGTTCGGGCTCGAGAACACGGTCACGGTCGGAGTCCTGTCGGCGGTCGGCCGCTCGCTCCCGGGTCCCGACCGCCAGGCGGTCCGCTACGCCGACTTCATCCAGACCGACGCCGCGATCAACCCGGGCAACTCGGGCGGCGCGCTGGTGAACATCCTGGGCGAGCTGATCGGGATCAACGCGCAGATCGTCGCCTCGGGCCAGAACCTCGGCTTCGCGATCCCGATCGCGCGCGGCCGCAAGGTCTACGAGGAGCTGAAGTCGTTCGGCCGGGTGCGGCCGCTGTGGACCGGGATGGTCCTCGGCGCCGCGGACGAGGCGGAGATGGCCAGCCCGAACGGCGGGGTGGTCGTCTGGCGCGTGTTCGGCGACAGCCCGGCCGCGGCGGCGGGGATCCAGGCGGCCGACGTGCTGGTCGAGCTGAACGGGCAGAAGATCGGCTCGGTCTCCGAGTTCGACACCGCGCTGGCGCGGATCGGGATCGGCGGGAGCGCGACCGTCAAGCTGCGGCGCGACGAGCAGCTGCTGAGCCGGACCTTCCGGCCGACCGCCTTCACGCGCGATCTCGGCGTGCGCGTCGCGCAGCTGGTGCTGGGCTTCTCGGTCGTCGACGGCAAGAACGGGGGCGCCGTCGTCGACCAGGTCCGCTCCGACTCCGAGGCCGGCCAGCGCGGCCTGGCGCAGGGGATGGCGGTCCTGCAGATCAACGGCCGCCCGGTCGAGAAGTCGGGCGACTTCTATGATGAAATGCCGGTCTCGCTGTACCGGCGCGCCGTCAACCTGGTGATCGCGACGCGCTCGGGGCGCTACCGGCTGACGCTTCCGACCCGGAGGTAGATCGACGCATGAAGGACCGGCATCACGGACACCACGGACACCATGGGCCCCGCGAACACCCATCTCACGACGAAGCCCAGGCGGCCGGCATCGAGCCGACGTCGGCCCCGGAGCCGGCGCGGAGCCGGCCCCCGTGGAACTCGTCGTCCCGGTCGGGCAGGTCCACGCGATGGAGGCCCGCGCGCTGGCGGCCGAGGCCAAGCTGCGCGAGGTGGCGGACGCGTTCCGTGCCGCGCAGCAGGACCTCGAGAATGCCCGTGCACGGCTCGAACGCGACCAGGCGCTGCGCGTGCGCGAGGTCCTGGCCCGCGCCTTCGGCGGCGTGCTCGCCGCGCTGGACCACCTCGACCTGGCGATGGAGCACGCCGACGACGGACCGCTCAAGGCCGGCCTCGCGCTGTCGCTGCGCCAGCTGCACGACGCGCTGGCGGCGGAGGGGCTGGAGCGGGTCGCGACGATCGGACTGCCGTTCGATCCCGCGACCGCCGAAGCGGTGGCGGTCGTCCCGACTGCCGATCCGGACCAGAACGATCTGGTCGTCGAGGAATACCGCCCGGCCTACGCGCTGGGCGGGCAGGTCATCCGCCCGGCGCAGGTGAGGGTGGCCAAGCTCGCGTGAGGGGGGCCCGGAGGGGGCGATGATCCGCCTGGCTTTTCGCACGATCGCGCTGGTCAAGCGCTACCCGCTGGCGATCAGCCGCGGGACGCAGGCCGGGTCCTCGAACCTCTTCGTCTTCGCCTCGGACGGGTCGCACGAGGGGGTCGGCGAACTGGCGCCGGCCGTCGCCTCGGACTGGACGGCGGAGCGCGGGCAGGCGCAGCTCTCGGATTTCGCCGCAGCGTTCGACCTGGCCGCCGGGCCTCAGGCGACATGGGCCGCGATGCGCGCCCGGGAGATCGACCCGCCGGCGATGGCGGCACTCGACGTCGCGCTCTGGGACCTGCTGGCGAAGCGGGCCGGGCTGCCGCTGCGCGTCCTGCTCGGCCTGCCGCGGCCGACGGTGCCGACCTCGGTCACGATCGGGCTCAACCCGCCCGCGGTCACCCGGGAGCGGGTGCCGGAGATTCTCGGCCGCACCGGTGCGCGGGCGCTGAAGATCAAGCTCGGCTCGCCCGAGGGGCGCGAGCACGACCGCGCCCACTTCGCCGCCGCGGCCGAGGCGGCGGCGCCATTCGGCGTCCGGCTGCGGGTCGACGCCAACGGCGGCTGGACGGTGGACGAGGCGGTCGCGATGGATCGCTGGCTGGCCGAGCGCGGCGTCGACTATGTCGAGCAGCCGCTGGCCGAGGGGCGTGAGGACGACCTGCCGCGCCTGTTTGCGCGCCGCACGCTGCCGATCTTCGCCGACGAGAGCTGCCGCGTGGCAGGCGACGTCCCGCGGCTCGCCGACCGCGTCGACGGACTCAACCTCAAGCTGATGAAGTGCGGCGGGGTGACCGAAGCGCTCCGGATCGTCGCCGCGGCGCGGGCGCACGGCCTGTCGACGATGCTCGGCTGCATGAGCGAGTCGTCGGTGGCGATCGCGGCCGGGGCCTCGCTCGGCGCGCTGTTCGACCATCTCGATCTCGACTCGCACCTCAACCTCGCACCCGACCCGGCGGAGGGGGCGCCGCTCGCGGACGGCGTCGTCGCGCCGCTCGAGCGGCCGGGCCACGGCGGGGCGCTCCGTGCCTGAGTCGCTGCTGGACCCGACGCTGCCGCTCGCCCTCTACATGGAGGCGAGCACGCGGCAGCCCGCGGGGAAGATGGGGTTCGGCCTGCTGCGCTACTCCCCGAACCCGATCGCCTGCGTGATCGACTCCGAGGCGGCCGGCCGTGACGCACGGGAGGTCACGCGCATCCCGCGGTCGGCGCCGATCGTCGCCACGCTGGCCGAGGCGCGCGCGCTGGGCGCCGAGGTCCTCGTACTGGGCATAGCGCCGCCCGGCGGCCGCGTGCCCGAGGCCTGGTGGGGCGTGATCGACGAAGCGGTCGGGCTCGGGCTGTCGATCGTCAACGGGCTGCACGACCGGCTGGCGCCGCGCCATCCCGCACTGCGACCGGGGCAGCGGATCTGGGACATGCGCGTCGAGCCGGAGGGGCTGACGGTCGCGACCGGCGCAGCGGCGCGGCTCCCGAACCGGCGCGTCGTCTTCGTCGGCAGCGACATGGCGATCGGCAAGATGTCCGCCGCGCTCGAGGTCCTGCGCGCCGCGCGGGCGCGCGGGATCGACGCGGCGTTCGTCGCCACCGGCCAGATCGGGATCGCGATCGCCGGCCGCGGTGTGGCGCTCGACGCGGTGCGCCTCGACTACGCCTGCGGTGCGATCGAGCGCGAGGTGCTGGCCTGCGCGGACGCGGCGCTGGTGCTGGTCGAAGGCCAGGGCTCGCTCGTCCACCCGGCCAGCACCGCGACGCTGCCGCTGCTGCGCGGGGCGATGCCGACGCACCTGGTGCTCTGCCACCGGGCCGGGCAGCGGACGCTGGCCCGGATCCCGGAGATCGCGATCCCTCCCCTCGCGGAACTGGCCCGGCTCTACGAGGACCTGGCGGCCAGTTGCCGGACGTTCCCGCGGCCGAGGACCGCGGCGATCGCGCTCAACACCTTCCACCTCGAAGACGATGCGGCGGCGAAGCGCGCGGCCCGGGCCCTCGAGGACGAGACCGGCCTTCCCTGCTGCGACCCGGTGCGGCACGGGGCGGGGCGGCTGCTGGACGCGCTCGGCGGCGCGTGACGAGTCGTGCGAGGTCCCGGGGGGCCGGTTGGTTGCCGCCCGCGGTATCGCCCAACATAATCCGCCCCTCATGCAACGTAACGCGCGATCCGGGTCAGCCACCCGCCACCTGCGCAGGGCCGCGATCCTGCTCGCGATCGCCGCAGCGTCGCTTGGGCCCGGGTCGTCCGGCAGGCCGGCGACCCCCGCCCCTCCGGCGAAGGCGCCGGCGCCGGCGCGCGCCCTGCCCGACGTGGTGTTCATCAGCATCGACACCCTGCGAACCGACCGCTGCTCGCTCTACGGGTCGCCGCACCCCACGACGCCCTTCCTCGAGGAACTGGCCCGCACGTCGGTCGTGTTCGACGCTGCCTACGCGGCGTCGTCCTGGACGCCGCCCTCGATGGCCTCGCTCTTCACCGGCCTGCCGCCGCGCGCGCACGGCGTCATCAAGGGCACGATCCGCAACGGCAAGGCCTTCAACCAGCAGGTGCTCGACGCCCGGTTCACGACGATCGCCGAGGCCTTCCAGGCCGCCGGCTACGAGACGATCGGCGTCACGAGCAACGCCCATCTCGTGCGGCGCACCGGCTTCTCGCAGGGCTTCGACCGCTTCCGGGTCATGCCGTGGAAGGACGCGCAGGCGGTCAACGACGCCGCCCGGGAGCTGGTCGCGGCGCGCCCGCCCGGCAAACCGCTCCTGCTGTGGCTGCATTACTTCGATCCCCACGGACCCTACCTTCCCCACGCACCCTGGATCGATGCGTACGGCGCCGACGCCGAGTGGCTGCGGCGCTGCGCCGGGGTCGAGCAGGAGGCGCTCCTGAACGAGGCCCTCGCCGCCAACGACTCCCCGCTGATGCGGGCCGCGCTGTGGGCCCTCTACGACAGCGAGATCGCTTACGTCGACGCCGAGCTGCGGCGGCTCTTCCGCGACCTGCCGGTGGTCGCGAGCGCGGTGGTGGCGATCACTTCGGATCACGGAGAAACGGTGATGAACCGCGGTTGGATCGGGCACGGCAACTCGCTCTACGACGAGGAGACGCGCGTGCCGCTGCTGATCCGCCTGCCCGGCTCGACGAGCGGGCGCCGCATCTCGACACCCGTGAGCAACACGGATCTCTTCGGGACCCTGCTCGACGCGGCGGGCCTGCCACGTCCGCCGCGCGTCGATCGCCCCAGCCTGCTGGCTCCGAGGACCGCGGAAGCGCCGGTGCTGCTCGAACTCAACCGCGCCAACAAGGACCAGGCGGCGGTGCGCGTGGGGCGCTACAAGCTCTACCGGCGCGTCGCTCCGCGGCAGACCACCGAACTGTTCGACCTCGTCGCCGATCCGCAGGAACGGCAGAATCTCGCCACCTCCAACGCCGCCGTGCGCGACCGGTTGACCGCGCTGCTGGAGCAGGCGGTCGCGGCCTGGCCACGCTACACCGCGGCGCAGAAGGAAACCGATCCCGAGGACCCGGAGCTGATCGAGCGGCTGCGCTCGCTCGGGTACATCGACCCGGCGGAGAAGAAGTAGCGGGAGCGGCGAAGGCGCCACCGCGGTCCTCCCGGACCGGGCCGGGCACTCGGTCGTGCGGGATTCGCTAGCCCGCGTAACGCTCGATCTTCTGCCTCGCCGATGCGCGATGAAAGCGCCTGAGGCACGCCACACGCTCGGTCGGCCCCTGCCGCGCGAGGTCGCGCACGAAGCGATATCCGAGGCGGTGCGCCTCGCGGTAGCGCGCGCGGATCGCCGGGTCCGGGTCGGCGAATTCCGCGCGGTGGAAGACGTGCCCCTCGACGAAGGCCCGCGCGGCGGCGTCGAGCGGGCGGCCCGACAGGCGCCCGGCGAAGTGCGCCAGCACCAGGTACTTCGTGACCGCCGCGTGCCACTCCAGCTCGAGCAGCGTGGTCGCCGCGCCGGACGCGCTGCGCTCGGCGAGCGTCACGAGGTGGTCGACCTCCTCCACCAGCGTGGCGAAGCCGTCGGCATTGGCGTCCGAGAGCGCGCGCCGCGGATCGTGCCGCTCGAGGTGCAGGACCAGCGCGTCCGGCAGGTAGACCGCCGCGGCCCAGTGTTCGCCGTCCTCGAGCGGGCGCAGCAGGATCGCCGCCCCGCGGCCGTCGTGGCCGATCGCCTGCCGCACCCGGCGGCCGGCCGTGAGCCGCGCGTGGCCGCGATCGCCGACGACGAAGCGTCCCAGCGGCACCGTTCCGGAATCGATGTCGTAGGTCGCCTCGATCAGCCGCGCGAGCTGGTCGATCAGCGGAGCCGCGGGGCGCGGGACGGTTCCCGGGCTCACGGGAGCCCCTCTTCCCGGCGGTAGACGATCTCGCCCTGCTCCGCGTCGACCAGGATCCGCGCGTAGCCGACGCGGGCTCGCGCCGCCTCGTGGACCTCGTGCTCCAGCGCGGAGAGGTCGACCGGCCCCTCGGTCCCGCGCGCTTCGCGCAGCCGCTCGATCAGCGCGCGCGCCACGCCGTGGGGCTGCGCCTCGTCGCGGCGCAGCATCCGGCCGATCTCCACGTTGCAGGTCCGCTGCAGCACGGCCGCGAGGTGCCGTGCGCCGTACTCGTGCGAGTACCCGCGAGCCAGGAGCGCCTCGCGGCCGGCGGCGGTCAGGGCCAGCTCGACACCGTGCAGCTCGCGGTAGCGCGCGGCGATCTTCCCGAACTCCAGCTCGACGATCCGCTCGGCCGAGGAGCGCGGCAGGTGGCGGAAGCGGACCAGCTTGACCCGGTTGATGAACTCCGGCGGCAGCGCGCGCTTGAGCGAGTGGGAAAGCTCCGCGCGGTAGGCCGCCTCGGCCTCCTCCTCGCCGCCGAACCCGATCGGCCGGCTCGTCCCCTGGGACGCGGCCTCGTGGCCGATGTTCGAGGTGAAGAAGATCAGCGAGCCGGCGAACGACAGCTCGTTGCCGTGGGCGTCGGTCGTCGTGCCGCGGTCGAGAATCGAGAGGAAGAAGCGGATCAGCTGCGGGTGCGCCTTCTCGACCTCGTCGATCAGGATCACCGACAGCGGGGCCGCGGCTGCGCGCTCGTGGAACGAGGTCAGGAGCCCCGGCTCTTCGGACCGGACGAAGCCGCGCGTCGCACCTCGCAGCTCGTTGATGTCGGAGGGGTAGGTGTAGTTCGGGCCCTCGATCGTCAGCAGCGGGACCTCGGTCTCCCAGCGCCGCGAGAGCGCCGCGGCGAGCCGCTCGACCAGGTAGTTCTTACCCACCCCGGTCGGCCCGACGAGGAAGTAGCTTGCCGGCCGCGCGAGGTTCTGGGTGCCGACCGCGTAGAGCGCGAAATCGTCGATCAGGGTCGCGACCGCCTCGGGCTGGTCGACGACCTCCGCCGCCAGCTCCGCCCGAAGTTCCTCGAGATCGAGCCCGGCGAACAGCAGCAGGCGCTCGTAGGCGGTGAGCAGCTGGTCGCGGCCCAGGCCCCGCTCGACGAGGCGGGGCGCCGGGCGGCGCAGCGGGACCGGCAGCGGAGCCGCGGCGGACGGCGCCGGAGCCGGGAGGGCCCGCGTCAGGAAGGTCGGCGGGACGGAGTCGTGCGGTACATCGTCCCCCGCGTGCCGCAGCAGCCGCGAGTAGACGTCGAAACGCTCCGCGCAGCGCCGCAGGAACGAGACCTCCTCCTCGAGCGTGCGGATCGGGCCGGGCCGGCCGGGAGCGCCGGACAGGAAGTGCTCGCGCAGGCGCGCGTCGTCGGCGAGGACCTCGAGCACCTCCGCCGCAAGCCGGTAGGCGCGCGGCCCGAGGTCCTCGAGCGAGACTCCGCGCACGGCCGAGCGGCCGGTCAGCGCGACGTCGAAGAGCGCCTTGTCGCCGACGCCGCGGACCTCGTCCGGCAACCGCGAGAGGCGCAGCACGCCGGACGACGCGGAACCACCGGCGAGCGGCCGGAACCACGGCGCGGCGGCGAGCCGCGCCAGGCGGCGCGGCTCGTCGGCCAGGATCGCGCGCAGCCGCGCGTCGGTGTAGACGTCGCCGAGCAGCGCCGAGCAACGGGTGACGACACCGACGAGGTGATCCAGCTCGGGAGCTTCCGGCGGCGGCAGACCGAGCAACTCCGCCGCGTGGGACAGGCGCAGGCCGAGTGCCTCGGGATCGTACGGCACGATCGGTCCGTTCTTCTCTCCCATGGTCCTGGCCCCCTTGCGCCTCTCCCCGGGTCGAACGAAGCCCTGACCGCGTGCTCCTGCCTGTTATGTGCGGCGAAGGCGCGCCTGAACGCAACCTCAAAGGCGACTCCGGGATGCGGGGGCCCCGCTGCCGGGTCTTTCTTGACAGCCCGCGGGGCCGGTCTTACTGTTAGCAGTCGCTGGGGAGGAGTGCTAATCGACACTCCCCCACGCAAACCGCAAAACCATACAGATCAGTTGTTTAGGAGGGACGAAACGATGAAGCTCAAGCCGCTCCACGACCGGGTCCTGATCAGGCGGATCGAGGGCACGGAGAAGACCAAGTCCGGAATCATCATCCCCGATACCGCGAAAGAAAAGCCGCAGGAGGGCGAGGTCATCGCCGTCGGCAGCGGAAAACGCGACGAGCAGGGGAAGGTCCACGCGCTCGACGTGAAGAAGGGCGACCGCGTGCTGTTCGGCAAGTACTCCGGCAACGAGGTCAAGATCGAAGGCGAGGAGTACGTGATCCTGCGCGAGGAAGAGATCCTCGGCGTCATTCAGTAAGGAGAACGACACATGGCTGCCAAGAAACTGCTTTACGGTGAGGACGCCCGCCAGAACCTGCTGCGCGGCGTCAACAAGCTCGCCGATGCCGTCAAGACGACCCTCGGCCCGCGCGGCCGCAACGTCCTGATCGAGAAGAAGTTCGGCGCCCCGCTGTCGACCAAGGACGGCGTGACCGTGGCGAAGGAGCTCGAGTTCGAGGACCCCTACGAGAACATGGGCGCGCAGATGGTGCGCGAGGTCGCGTCGAAGACCTCCGACGTCGCCGGCGACGGCACGACCACCGCGACCGTCCTGGCGCAGGCGATCTACCGCGAGGGCGTCAAGGGCGTCACCGCCGGCGCGAACCCGATGGACCTGAAGCGCGGCATCGACCAGGCGGTCGAGGCCTCCGTCGAGGAGATCAAGAAGCTGTCGCGCCCGGTGGCCGGCAAGGCGATCGCGCAGGTCGGCACGATCTCGGCGAACAATGACGAGACGATCGGCAGGATCATCGCCGACGCGATGGACAAGGTCGGCAAGGACGGCGTGATCACGGTCGAGGAGGCCAAGTCGCTCGAGACGACGCTCGACGTCGTCGAGGGGATGCAGTTCGACCGCGGCTACCTCTCGCCCTACTTCGTGACCGATCCCGAGCGGATGGAGGCGGTGCTCGAGGACCCCTACATCCTGATCTACGAGAAGAAGATCTCCAGCATGAAGGACCTGCTCCCGGTGCTCGAGCAGGTGGCCCGCGCCGGCAAGCCGCTGGTCATCGTCTCCGAGGACGTCGAGGGCGAGGCGCTCGCGACGCTGGTCGTCAACAAGCTGCGCGGCGTGCTGATGGCCGTCGCGGTCAAGGCCCCGGGCTTCGGCGATCGCCGCAAGGCGATGCTGCAGGACATCGCGATCCTGACCGGCGGCAAGGCGATCAGCGAGGACCTCGGGATCAAGCTCGAGAACGTCCAGCTGTCCGACCTCGGCCGGGCCAAGAAGGTGACGATCGACAAGGACAACACGACGATCGTCGAGGGCAAGGGCAAGGCCAGCGACATCCAGGGGCGGGTCAAGCAGATCCGAGCCCAGGTCGAGGAAACGACCTCCGACTACGACCGCGAGAAGCTCCAGGAGCGGCTCGCCAAGCTGGTCGGCGGCGTGGCGGTGATCAAGGTCGGCGCCGCGACCGAGGCCGAGATGAAGGAGAAGAAGGCCCGCGTCGAGGACGCGATGCACGCCACCAAGGCGGCCGTGGAGGAAGGGATCGTCCCCGGCGGCGGCGTGGCGCTGCTCCGCGCCCAGAAGGCGCTCGACAAGCTCAAGGCGAAGAACGAGGACATCCAGATCGGCATCAACATCGTGCGCCGCTCGCTGGAAGAGCCGCTCCGCCAGATCGCGAACAACGCCGGCTACGAGGGCTCGGTCGTGGTCAACGACGTCCGCAACCAGACGGGCGCCGAGATGGGCTTCGACGCCTACAAGGGCGAGTACACCGACATGACCAAGGCCGGCATCATCGACCCGACCAAGGTCACGCGGATCGCGCTCCAGAACGCGGCTTCCGTGGCCAGCCTGCTGCTCACGACCGAAGCCTGCATCGCCGAGATCCCGGACGAGAAGAAGTCCTCGCAGATGCCGGGCGGCATGGGCGGCATGGGCGGCGGCGATTTCTGATCAGTCCTGATGGGTTCCAGGAAGGGCCGGCCCCCGGGCCGGCCCTTTTCTTTCAGCCGCGCCTCCGCGGCTGCCGGCCCGTCACCCAGTAGAGCGGAAGCCCCAGGGCGACCAGGGCCGCAGAGGCTGCCGTCACGCCGGGACGGTAGGCCGCGGCCGCCTGGATCAGGAAGACGCACACCGCGCCGAACACGACGAGCGGCAGCGGGTAGAGCGCGACCCGGTACGGCCGCTCGAGCCCCGGCTCCCGGCGGCGCAGCACGGCCACCGCCGCCGTCGTGGCCAGGTAGAAAGCGTAGACCGCCGGCGCCGTGTAGAGCAGCGCCTCGACGAACGAGCCGAGCAGGACGATGAGCACGATCAGCGCCGCCACCAGCCGGCTGCCTGCCCCGGGGAGCCGGATCGACACGGCATCCGACGCGACGGCCTTCGACGCGGCCACCCCGCCGAGGCCGAGCGCGTGGAGGAAGGCGCCGTTCACCAGCAGGTAGAGCGCGGCGACCGCCGCCATCCCCAGCAGCAGCGCCCGAACGATCGATTCCCGCAGCTGCTTCACCTCCGCGGCCACGCACGCCATCTCGTTCCAGCCGCCGTAGCTGAAGAGCACCAGGATCAGCGCTACGGCCCAGGGGAGCGGCTCGAGGAGCGCGCGGGCGTAGGTCGCGAAGGCGAAGGCCATGACGGCGATGTCGCCCGGCCGGACGACGGCGAGCTGCGTCCAGCCGAAGAGGAACCCGGCCCACGGCCCGTACGCCCGGCCGAGGTAGACGACGTCGCCCCCTTCGCGGTCGCGGAAGGCGCTCGCCAGCTCGGCGTAGCCGAGCGCCCCGCAGAGCGAGAGGAGCGCCCCCGCGGCCCAGAGAGCGAGCACTCTGGCCACCGACACGGCGCCGCGGGCCACGTCCGGCGCGACCTGGTAGACCCCTCCCGACGATGATCCCGACGATCAGCCAGGTCGCATCGAACAGCGACAGGGCACGCCGGGGGAGCGCGTCCACGACCGCGCCGTCATCGGATCGCGTACTCGACGAAGTACTGCTCGGGGAGGAACTCGTGCGCCCGGACCGGTTTCATCCCGGCGGCCGCCATCGCCTCGTCGATCCGCTCGCGCGGCACCTGCTGCTCGGGGGGCGGGCCCCACGGACGCTCGGCCCACGGCTTCGGCCGGTAATCGATGATCACGACCCGCCCCCCTTCGGCGAGCCCGGGCCGGAGCTTCTTCGCGTAGGCCGGGAGGTCCTTGACGTAGTGGATCGTGTCGACCATCAGCACCGTGTCGATCCCGCCCGGCGGCAGCTGCGGATCCTCGGGCTGGACGAGCGCGAGGCGCACGTTGCCGATCTTCTCGGTGGCGAGCCGCGCCGCGACGTAGTCGAGCATCTCCTGGCGGATGTCGATCGCCAGCACCCAGCCCGTCGGCCCGACGGCCCGGGCGACGCGCACCGTGAAGTAGCCCGAGCCGGCGCCGATGTCGGCGACCCGCTCGCCGGGGCGAAATGCAAGCGTCTCCATCACCCGGGCCGGCTTCTGGAACTCCTCCCGGTCGTCGCGCTCGAGCATCGCGATGTACTGGGCGCTCCATGCCTTGCGGGCCATCGCGCGGAATCGCTCCTCGTCGCGGATCGACTTGAAATCGTCGTTCTTCCGGAGTCCGGCGAAGTCCCAGAAACCCGCGGCGAACGCCTGCTGCAGCGCGGCGTACGCCTGCTCCTTCCGGCCCAGCAGCGCGTGGAGCCCGGCGATGCGGTAGAGGACGTCGATCCGCTCCGCTTCGAGCGCGTCGCGCAGCGCCTCGGCCGACGTCAGCGCCTTGGCGTAGTCTCCGGCCGCATAGCTCGCCTCGGTCGCCTGCCGCAGGACGGCCGTGTCCGCGGCGGGGGCCTCCTGCGCCAGCCCGTGCTCCCCGGAGAGACCGGCGACCGCGAGTCCGAGGACGAGAGCAAGGACGAGGCAGGCAGCAGCGCGCATCGGGCCTCCCGAGCCGCGGCGGCGGAGGGGGAACGGGCCACGCGCCGCTGCCGGGACTTTGCGTCGCTGCTGCACGGAAGTGAAGCCCGGCCGCGGCGGCGCGCGGCCAGCGGTCGATCGAGGTGCGCGATCGGTGCTTACTCGCCGGGGTGCGCGGCGTTCGCCGAGCGCGGGGTACCGACGATCGCGATCACGGCGAGGACGATGACCGCCGAGGCGAGGAGCGTGCGCGCCGTCAGCGGCTCGCCGCCGAAGGCCGCGCCCAGCGCCACCGCGACGACCGGGTTGACGTAGGCGTAGGTCGCGACGCGCGCGGGGGTCGAAACGCGCATCAGCCAGACGTAGGCCGAGAAGCCGATCAGCGAGCCGAAGACGACGAGGTAGGCCACGGAGAGCAGCGAGCGCGAACTGACCGCGGCGGCGGCGAGGCGCGGCGCCTCACCCGTCGCCAGCCCGAGGAGGAGGAGCAGCCCCCCGCCGGTCAGCATTTGGGCCGCGGTCGAGACCTGCGGCGACGCCGGCAGCCGCGCCTTCCGCCCGCGCAGCGAACCGATCGCCCAGCTCAGCGAACCGCCGACCAGGACCAGCGCGCCAAGCGGATCGACGCGCCCGACCCCGGCGATCTCGCCCGGCCCGACGAGCAGGCCGATCCCGGCCAGCCCCAGCCCGAGCCCGAATACCACCCGCCGCGTCGGCCGCTTCCCCTCCAGCAGCACCATCCAGAGCGGAACCGTGGCGACGATCACCGCCGCCAGCCCCGACGGAACGCGCTGCTCGGACCAGGTCACCGCGCCGTTGCCCCCGAGCAGCATCAGCGCACCGAGACCCGCCGCGGTGAGCCACTCGGCGCGCGTCGGCGGGGCCGCGCCCCGTCCGCGCGCCCAGGCGTAGAGGAGCGTGCCCGCAACGAGGTGCCGCGACCCGGCGACGAAGAAGGGCGGGATCGTCTCGATCGCGAAGCGGATCGCGAGGTAGGTCGAGCCCCAGACGACGTAGATCGCCGCAAACGCGAGCAGGAGGCGCCCCCGCGGCGCGGCCGCGGGAAGCTGGGTCACGTGCCCCAGCGCCGCGGGACCCAGTAGCTCACGGTCTGCTGGTAGCGACGGAATTCGTCACCGTATCGCGCGAGGTAGCGGGCTTCCTTCAGCCGCGGGCCGAAGGAGCAGTAGAGGCTCCACCCCGTCACCAGGAACAGCCAGGAGAGCCCGAAGAGCGCCGACGAGACGGCGAGCCCGACCTGCATCCCGCCGAACAGCGAGACCGCCATCAGGGCGATCGCCGAGCACCAGAGGAGATGGCAGACGGCGCCGTACGCGAGCGCAACGAGCTTTCGCGGCAGCACCAGCGCGACCTCATCTCGGACGGGTGGCGGCGCGCCGAGGGTCTGGGCCGGCCCCCGGCGGCGCGGCCGGCTCGGTCAGTTCACGTTCTCGGCGCGGATCTCGTTGACGATCGTCGGCTGGTTGGCCCATTCCTCCACCGTGAAGCCCCCGGTCTTCGGGTTGTAGATCATGTTCGCCTGGCGCAGGATCTTCCCCTTGCCGTCCTTGCCGGAGGCCGGGATCACGAGCTGGATCAGCTCGAACGGGTAGTTCGTGACCTGGGAGCCTCCCATCTTCGCGACCGCGCTCATGACCCGGTCGGTCAGCATCGCGATGTTGACGCTCCCGTCCGGAAGCTGGGTCTTGGTCACGGTCCGGAGCTTGATCGCGAGCGACTCCGGGGTCCGCATGTAGCCGGCGGGATTGTCGATCTTCTGCAGCGCCAGCAGCAGCGCGTTGGGACCGCCCTTGGCGAGCGTCTCGCCGAGCTGGTTCATCGTGTCCTGGCTGGTCCAATAGTAGATCTCGAACGTGATCGGCACGATTCCCTGGGCACCCCAGTCGCTCGTGTTGGCGGCGACGCCGCGATACTCGGCGATCTTCTTCGGGCTCTCGGCCACGGCCACCCCGGCCAGCGCCACGAGGGCCACGAGCACGATCAACAGGACCTTCCTCGAATGCATGAGATTCTCCTTCCGTGGCGACGGGGATCCGGTGGACTCCTCGGCCGGCCGATTGTGGATCCGTGCTGGAGGACTGTCAATTGCCCGCGGTCCGGCCGGAACGGACCTCTCCGCTTGTCAAAACGCCCGCAGTGGCTAGCATGCTCCGTCCGAACCGGCCCGGCGGAGCTCCGGGGTTCGCGTTCGAGCAAGGAGCGATTCGATGACCGTCAAGCGCATCCTCGTCACCGCGATGGCCCTCGCCTGCCTCGGCGTCGGCACCGCCGCCGCGCAGTCCCCGTGGGGCGGGAACTTCGCTCTCGGCTACAGCTGGCCGCTCGGCACGGCAGCCGACAAGGTCAGCGGCAACATCGCCTTTGCGGCCGGCCTGCGCTACGCGCCGGAGCAGTGGCCGGTCGGGCTGCGCTTCGAGTTCCAGTGGAACGAGTTCGACCCCAAGAGCGAGATCCTGGATCAGTTCAAGGTCGGCGGCGCCAACGCGAGCGTCTGGTCGATCACCGCGAACCTCGAGTGGAACCGGCGGGTCTCACGCACCTGGGGCTACTACCTGATCGGCGGCGTCGGCTACTACGAGCGCGAGCTCCAACTGACCGATCCGAGCGCCGGGCTCGTCACGATCTGCGACCCGTGGTGGGGGATCTGCTACCCGGTCCTGGTCCCGGTGGACAGGGTCGTCGGCAGCTACAGCGACGGTGCCTGGGGCCTGAACGCCGGCGGCGGCGTCTACTTCCCGCTGTCCCGGGCCTCGGAGTTCTACATCGAGGCGCGCTACCACTGGGTCGACAACGACGGGGGCTCGACGCAGTACATTCCGCTGATGCTCGGCTTCCGCTTCTGAGGCCGCGGCAACCTCACGCCACAAGGCCGGCCGCTCAGAGCGTCCGGGGCGGCGCGTCGGGAACCCCCTCGCGCCGCTTGAACTCCTTCGGGATCGTCGCCAGCGGCGCCGGGGTGTGTCCGCGCCGCAGGTGGAGCAGATCGAGCACGAGCTGGCGCTTCATCAGTTGGATCGCGCGAGCCGGGTCGACCCCCTTGGGGCAGACCTGCGAGCACTCCCCTGCGAAGTGGCAGCCCCACGGCCCGGCCTCGCCCGACAGGACCGCGCGGCGCGCGCCGAACCCGGCATCGCGCGTGTCGGTGTTGTAGCGGTGGGCCTGGGCCAGCGGCTGCGGGCCGGAGTAGGCCGGGTCGGTCGCCAGCGTCGGGCAGGCGGCCATGCAGCAGCCGCACTTGATGCAATAGGAGAACTGCAGGTACTGCTCGAGCTCGTGCGGCGACTGCCAGTACTCGGCGGTCGGCTGCTCGCTCTCGGTCCCGTCGTCGCGGATGATCCAGGGGGCGAGCGCGCGATGCGAGGCGAACATCGACTGCAGGTCGGGGACCAGGTCGCGCAGGATGGCGAAGTTCGGGAGCGGCGCGACCGTGACCAGGCTCGACTCCAGCTCCGCGATCTGCGTGTTGCAGGCCAGGCGCGGCCGACCGTTGATCATCATCCCGCACGAGCCGCAGATTCCCATCCGGCAGGAGAAGCGCCAGGCGAGGCCCGGCTCGTGCTGCTCCTTGATCCGCCACAGGCCGTCGAGGACGGTCAGCCCGGACTCGACCTCGAAGGTGTAGTCCTGCCAGCGCGGCGCCGGATCGACGCCCGGCGTGAAGCGCCGCACGCGGAAGGTGACCGTCGTCGTCGCGCTCATGGCGTCCCCCGCAGCGCAGCGTTGTGGGCGACGATCGCGGCCCAGCTGCCGTAGACGAACAGCGCCAGCCCGGCCAGCAGCAGGAGTGTGCTGATCGCCTTCTTGAGGCCCGCCGCCGGGCCGAGCTCGAAGAGGATCGAGCGCAGCCCGTAGAAGCCGTGGAACAGCGCGGCCCCGAGCAGCAGCGGGTAGGTGAAGGCGAAGGCCGCGGAGCGGCCGCGGGCCACGACGTTGGCCCAGTCGACGGGGTGGCCGCCCGCGGGGTTGCCGACGGCGAGCGTGCCGTCGAGGTGCATCACGGCCATGTGCAGGGCCAGCAGCGGCAGCACCACCAGGCCCGCCGTCAGGAAGAGGAACCAGAGTCCGCGCTCTTTCATCGCGTCACCCGCCTCGCTCAGTTGTGGATCACGAAGAAGTCGACCGCGCCCCAGACCAGCAGCACCCCGGCGGCCGCCATCGCGAGCAGCGCCCACGGCTTCTGGCCGTCGACCGAGGTCTTGTACGGGTAGATCGGCTCGATCGGCCGGCCGACTCCCCACCCCAGCTCGACGACGACCAGCCGCAGCCCGTTCGCCGCGTGGTAGGCGAAGGCCGCGAAGACCAGGTACTCGCCGATGGTGAACAGCGGCCCGGTCACCGCCCCCATCGCCTTCGCCCACGCCGATTCGCCGAAGGCCCGCGAGGAGGTGACCATGATGTGCAGGACGAAGTAGAGGAGGAGCGCCAGCCCGGACAGCCGCTGCAGCGTGTAGAGGTAGCGCTCCCAACCCCAGCGCCCGCCGCCCAGCCAGCCCCAGATTCCGAGATGGTTCGGTTGCGAAGTCCCGTTCGTCATCGCCGTTCTCCCGCTCAGTACTTCCGCTCGACCGGTTTCCACATGTCGGCCGTCACCGGCTTGGTGTCGAGGCGCGGCGCGGCGCCGGTCTCGAAGGCCAGCGTATGCTTGAGCCACTTCTCGTCGTCACGCGTCGGGAAGTCGCGCCGCGCATGGGCCCCGCGCGACTCCTCCCGGGCCAGCGCCCCCATCACCGTGACCTCCGCCAGGAGGGCCAGGTTGTCCAGCTCGAAGGCGTGGAAGAGGTTCGAGTTGTAGACCTTCACCCGGTCCCTGACCGGCGCGCGGCGCGCCCGCTCCTTGATCGAGCGGACCACCCGGAGCGCGCTCGCGAGCTGCTCGCCCGTGCGGAAGACGCCGACGTCGCGGTCCATCGTCGCGCGCAGCTCGTGGCGCAGCGCGTAGAGGTCCTCGTCCCCCTTGCGCTCGAGCGGCTCGCTCAGCCGCGCCTCGGCCTCCGCCAGCCGCCTGTCCGACACGGCGGGCGCCGACCTCAGTCCGGCCAGCTGGTCCGCGATCTCGCCCCCGGCGATCCCGCCCCAGACCAGGCACTCGGCGGTCGAGTTCGAGCCGAGCCGGTTGGCGCCGTGCAGCGAGACGCAGGCCGCCTCGCCCGCGGCCCAGATCCCGGGCACGCGCGTCGCCCCCTTGATGTCGGTCTCGATCCCGCCCATCGAGTAGTGCGCCACCGGGCGGATCGGGATCGCCTTCGTGATCGGGTCGATGTCGACGAACTTGATCGCCACCTCGCGGATCAGCGGCAGCCGCTTGTTGATCTGATCCGCTCCGAGGTGGGTCAGGTCCAGCTCGAGGTACTCGAGGCCGCTCGGGTGCGGGAAGCCGCGGCCGGCCTCGATCTCGGTCATCTCGGCGCGCGAGACCATGTCGCGCGGGGCGAGTTCCATCTTCGAGGCGGCGTACTCGCTCATGAACCGCTCGCCCTTGACGTTCTTGAGGTAGCCCCCTTCCCCGCGGCAGCCCTCGGTCATCAGGATCCCGGAGGGAACGAGGCCGGTCGGGTGGAACTGCAGGAACTCCATGTCCTCCAGCGGCAGGCCGGCGCGGAAGGCCATCGCCATCCCGTCGCCGGTCACCGTCTGCGAGTAGGTCGTGAAGCCGTAGAGGGTGCCGCCGCCGCCCGAGGCGATCAGCAGCGCCTTGCCGGAGAGCAGGATCGTCTCCCCGCTCGGCGCGTGGATCCCGACCAGCCCGGCGAAGCGTCCGTCCTCGACTACGATCTCGGTGATGAACAGCTCGTCGTAGCGCGCGAAGCTCCGGTACTTGAGCAGCGTGTCGTAGAGCGTCTGCATCTCGAAGAAGCCGGTCTTGTCCGCGGCCAGCGTGGCGCGCGGGTAGGAGTGGCCGCCGAACGGCCGCTGATCGATCCGGCCGGCGGCGTCGCGCGTCCACGGGATCCCCCAGTGGTCGAGCTGCCAGATCTCGCGCGGCATCGCCTCGACGAAGCGCCGGACCACGTCCTGGTCGGCCAGGAAGTCCGACCCCTTCACCGTGTCCCAGGCGTGCAACTCGAGGTTGTCCCCCTCGTCGGTGCGCAAGACCGCGGCCGTCCCCCCCTCGGCGCAGACCGAGTGGGCGCGCATGAGCTGCACCTTGGAAACGATGCCGATGTCGACCTTGCCGGGCAGGCGGCGGGAGATCTCGACCGCCGCCCGCAGGCCGGCCAAGCCGGCGCCCAGGATCAGGACGTCGTGATGGACCCTCTGCATGGGGATCTCGCTTGGCGCGGGGGGGGTGCGCCGAACCGAGTGTAGGACAGGGCCCTGCAGACTTACTTACGAAAAAGCGTCGTTACCTGAGTTTGTTTGCCGGGCCTACCCAGGGCGCCGCGGTCAGCGCGGGAACCAGGCGTCGAGCACGTCCAGGTAGGGCTCGATGCTCGGGATGAAGTGGCGCTCGGCCCGCGAGTGGGGCCCGATCCCCGACTGGCCCCAGACGACGGCGGCGCCGCCGGGCGCGAAGCGGGCCGAGGTGCCGGCCAGCTTCCGCCCGACCTCGGCCGGCGCCCCCGAGGACCGCTCGACCGCGGCGAGCAGCCGGTTGAGGTGGGGGTTCCCCGGCGGGCAGGCCACGCCCCCTTCGACGACCTCGCGCACCAGCGCGAGCCCGAGCTCGTTGCAGAGTTCCTCGGTCGCAGCCGTCAGCGCCGCGACGTCGTCCCCGGGAACCGGCCGGATCTCGAGCCCGAGCACCCCCTCGTCGGGGGTGATGTTGTAGACCCCCTTCTGCCCGACCTCGAGGAACGGGAAGACGGCCGAGCTCTTCCACGGCCCCGCGGCCTCGAGCGTCAGGTAGCGTGGCAGCATCGCGCCCAGCCGCTGCCGCGCCTCGACCAGCAGCGCGAGCAGGTCGGTCGGCCGCGCGGCGAATCCGGTATGCGCGCGTTCCCCTTTCGCGACCAGCCGCAGCCGCACGACGCCACGGTTCTCGACGCAGACCTGGCCGAAGCGCTCGTCCCCGCGCTCGCCCGTCCGCTCCCCCATCGCCATGAACTCCGGCGACCAGTGCGCGTCGCGCCGGAGATCGTGCAGGACCTGCGGCGTGCCGTAGGCCTCGGTCTCGCCGTTCTCCTCGTTGCCGACGAGCAGCAGATTGACCGGCGGGTAGGGCGGCCCCGCCGCGCGGCGTCGCCGCATCCAGACGACGTCGCTGGCGACCACGGTCTTCATGTCGGCCGCGCCCCGTCCCCACAGGTAGTCCCCTTCGACGTAGGGCTCGAACTGCACGTCCCCCGGCTCGGGCTCGACGACGTCGAAGTGCCCCGAGAGGGTGACCGGCGCGAGCAGACCGCCCGGGAATCCGGCCAGCACCGCGGGGTACTTCTCGGTGTCCCAGACCCGCACCTCGAGCCCGGCCTCGGCGAGCGTCGCGCCGATGAAACGCGCGCAGCGCAGCACCTCGTCGAGCCGCTCGGCGGCGCAGTTCGTCACCGAGGGGATCCGCACCAGCGCCGACGACAGCGCGAGCACCTCGGCGCGCCGGCTGCCGTCCAGCTCGATTGCGGGCGGTGCGGCCGGCGCCGCCGGGCGAACCGGCAGTGAGGGGTTGCGCCGGCCCCACGCCTCGAGCGGCTCCAGCACCTCGGCCAGCTTCGCGGCCTCGACGCCGAGCGCGCGCGGGCGGGCGACGATCGTCGCGACGTCGGCTGCGAGCCGGCGCCGCCGCTCCTCGCACCACTCCTTGAGCAATGCGGGCGGGACGACGCGACGCCCGGAGGGGGCGATCCGCTCCCCCGCGCTGCGCTCACCCAGCCAGGCCCGCATCGCCCCGGCCGGGTTGGGTGCGCCGCCCGCCATCGCCGCGAGCGGTTCCAGCAGCGGCCGCCGCTCGAGCGCCGCAGCCAGCGGGGCGAGTTCGTCGAGCGTCGCCGCCAGCCACGCGCGCGCGCCGACCGGGCCGCCGTCGAACGGGTGCTCGAGTGTCGCGTCGAGCCCGCGGTGCGCAGCCGCGTCCTCGTTGGCCCGGGCCCGCGCGAGGCCGGCCGAGTCGTAGGCGGTGTCGGCGCCGAACCCGGGGTCGGCGTAGATCCGGTAGAGCAGCAACTCCTTGAAGACGACCTTCGCCACCGCGAGGTCCAGGTCGTCGCCCCCCTCGTCGGTGCGGACCTCGACGCGCGTCATCGGCAGGTCGACCAGCGCGACCAGGTTCTCGACGATCAGCGCGCGCTCCGCGTCCTCCAGGCTGGCGTGCTCGCCGGGCGAGAAGATCCCGCGCCGGTAGAGCTCGCGTAGCTGCTCGGAGGTCGTGCCGAGGATCCGGTTGACGGGATCGACGTCCGAGCGGGCCCGGACCGGGGTCCAGTTGTTGCTGCCGAAGCGCACGCCGCGCCGGACCAGGCTCTCGGAGATCGACAGGTAGTCCTTGTGCGAGGCGTAGAGGAACGGGACGTCGAGCGCTTCGGGATTGGGAAAGGTCAGCAGGCGGTTCGAGTCGAGCGGCGTCAGGACGATCTCCTCGACCCCGTCGACCCGCTCGGAGGCCAGCGGCGAGGCGGCCGAGGTGGCGATGAAGAGCGCGCAGTAGGGGCGCAGCAGGCGCGTGGCGCGGATCATCGCCTCGCTGCGGAACTGTTCGAGGCTCTGCGCGCGGCGCGCGGCGGGCGGCAGGTGGAAGAAGTCCCAGGCCAGCAGCGATTCCGGGAGCGAGTGGTTGGTGTGGATCCCGGCGGTTGCCAGCCGGCCGCCGAACAGCGCGACACAGCGCGCCAGGTAGCGCTTCTTGGCCAGGCTCCAACCGTCGGGGATGCTGTCCTCGCCGGGCGCGACCTCGCGCGGCAGGTTGCCGTGCAGCGCGTAGAACCGCTCGCCGAGCGACAGTCCGGTCTCGGCCAGCAGGTTGGCCAGCGCCCCTTCGACGACCTTCGCCTCCCAGGCCGCGCCGAGCGGCGAGTAGTACGGGCGCGTGGCGGTCTCGATCATCCAGTGGAAGACCTCGAGCTGGGTCCGGCTGCGCAGCCAGGTCGGCAGCCGATCCTCGAGCAGCAGGTCGGCGAACGAGCGGCTCTCCGGGCCGAAGCCGACCCGCCCGAGCGGCCGCAGCGCGGCGTCGAGCAGGTTGAACTCGACCTCCAGCCCCGAGGTGCCGCGCTCGTACTGGCTCTCGAGCGACGACTCCAGCGCGAGCTGGACCTTCTCCGCGAAGCGCCCCCAGTCGACCGGTGTCATAGCGCGGAGAGCGCCTCCCAGAGCCGGTCCGCGGCGCGGGTCGTCGTCTCGGGCGGCAGCGCGTAGGAGAAGCGGATCCAGCGCGCGCCGAAGTCGCTGAAGTAGACGCCGGGGACGACGGCCAGGCCGTGGCGCTCGCCGAGGTACGTCCCCATCGCGGCCGAGTCGGCCATCCCGGCCCGGTCCATGAACGGCCCGACGTCGATGAAGGCGTAGTAGCCCTGGCCGAGGATGTGCCGCAGCCCCTTCGCCTCGAGAAAGCGCCGCAGGACCTTCCGGCTGGCGTTGGTCGGGCCGACGATCGGCGCGGCGGCGCGGTCGAAGCCCATCCTCGTCGCGGCGATCGCCACCGCGGTGCTGTGGAACGACGGGATGACACCGTGCGAGGCCCGCGCGGAGACGAACTTCGCGACCGCCTTGCCGACCACCAGGTGCGCGTTGCGGACGTTGCTGGCGCCGAGCGACTTGGTGATCCCGTCGAGGATCATGCAACGGTCGCGCTCGGCCGGCGTCAGCGGCGCGAGGAAGGCGTTGAGGTCGTGCGGCGGCTCATCGCCGACGCGGTGGTAGATCCAGTCGAAGAGGACGAACGGGATCCCGGCCGCGAACGCGGCGCGGGCCAGCGCGCGCTGCGCGTCGAGCGGGGTCGTACGGCCGGTCGGGTTGTCGGGGCTGGTGAGAACCAGGCCGGCGACGCCGCGGCCGCGACGCTCCGCCTCGCGCACCGTCTCGGCGATCCCCTCCGCCGTCAGCGCCCAGGCGTCGGCCTCGCGTCCCGGCGCGAGCAGCACGTTGGCGCCGACCGCGTAGGGTCCCCAGTTGTAGGAGATCCACGGGACGCGGCTGACGACGACGAAGTCGCCGCGCCGTCTCATCCCGAGGAACTGCATCGCTTCGTAGGCCTTGAGGAGCGCGTCGCGCCCCCCCTGGCAGGCCACGACGTTCTCGGGGCCCCAACCGGTCGCGGCGTCGAGTCCCCAGTACTGCTCGGCGATCACCTTGCGGAACAGGTTCGTGCCGAACGGCTGGTCGTAGCCGGTCCCGTGCTCCTTCTGCAGCGCGTGCGCGGCGTCGAGCAGCTCCTCCGGCACGCCGGGCAGGCTGGCGCCGCCGTCCCCCTGGCTGGCGTCGAACTGGTCGCGCCCCGGCTGGTCGCGCTCGAAGACGGCGAGCGCGTCGCGAATCTCGAACATCCGGCTGCCGGGGATCGCGGCCATCGTCTTCGGGCTCTCATCGAGGCCCGCCAACTCGCCGGGGCGGACGACGAGCACGGGCCGGTCCTCGGGAACCGGGGAGAGACGGGGTTCGGACACGGGAGCCTCCGGGAAGCGGCGGGAGAGGTTACCGCAACCGGGCGAGCCGCGGCGCGGAGGGGCGTGACTTGGCCCGCGGGGCGGGGGCGGCCCTACGTTCGACCGGGCATGGAGGCCACCGCGCCATTCCCGCCCCGCCGCCGATTCGCGCTCGCCGCGGCCCTCGCCGCCGCCGCAGCGATCGCCTGGGGCGCACCGGAGGTGGTCCGCCGCGGCTACGGATCGGAGCGCCCGGACGCGGCCGACAGCTTGACGGCGCAGGCGCTCGCGACGCTGCGCCCCGGCATGACCGACGCCGCGAAGGCGGAGGCGCTCGCCCGCTGGGTGGTCGCGAACACGACCAACGATCCGCGCCGGAGGGTTCCCGGGCAGGCGCTGCCGCTCCACGGGCTGTGCGGGCCCCGCTCGGTCCTCTTCTGCTCGATGGCGCGCGCCGCCGGCCTCACCGCGGAGCGGGTCAACCTCTACGACTTCCCGCGCCCGGGGGCCGGACACTCGTGTGCCCAGGCGTACTGGGATGGCGCGTGGCACTTCATCGACGTGACCTATGCCGGGTTCTTCGTGCGCGACGGGCGCGTCCTCTCGCTGGACGCAGATCCGCGCCGACCCGGAGGCCGCGCTCGCCGGGCTGGTCGTCTTCGAAGGGCAGCTCGACCGCGACCGCGACGGGCGGCCGGTCGACAACGGCGCGCGGATGCGCGAGGTCTACACCCCCGGCTCGATCCGCCGGATCGGCGGAACCGGTGTCCCGGGGAGCGATGACCCGACCCCGCTCGGAATCCGCTGGGATCTCGCGCGCCAGCCGCGCGCGCTGCGCGCCGCGAGCGCGGCGGCGCTCGACCGGCTCGGCGCGGAGAGCGGGATCAGCCAGCAGCTCGGGAGCCTGCTCGGCGCGGGGCCGCAGCGGTTCGTCGCGCGGCTCGAGCTGGATGGCGCGGAGGCGGGGCAGGCGCTCGGCGCTGCGGCTGTCGTTCGCGCGCGCGAGCCGGGCCGGGATCGCGCTCGCGGCGAGGGCCGAGGGGGCGACGATCGAGGCGGGGAGCGGGCTGACGACGACGGCCGCGATGAGCGCGCCGGGGCGCCACGCCTGGGAGATCGTCGTGCGGCCGGACGGCCCGCGCTTCGCGCTCACGCTCGCGCCGCCGCCGCGCGGCGAACGGCTCGAGCTGGTCAGCGTGGAGTGGACGGAGCCGCGCTGAGCGGCGCTTCGGGCGCGGTCCCGCGGGCCTTCGGCTCCGCCGCCGCCGCGCCGATGCCGCGCGGGTCGGGCGCACCGGCGGCACGCCGGCCCTCGATCGCGATCGCCTGCACGTTGCCGAGCGGCCCTTTCGCGTCGATCGCGTAGCCCTGCCCGGCGAGCAGCGCCAGCTCCGTCGCGGGGAGCGCGAAGCGCGGATCGCGCTCGGTGCGCAGCGCGTCACGCCCCGGCTCGGCCGGCGGCCACTGGTGATGGACCCGCGGCGCGGCGACGGCGTCGGGCAGGGCCATCCCGCCGTCGACGACGTGCGAGACGACCTGGAAGACGGTCGTGACGATCGTCGATCCACCCGGGCTCCCCAGCACGAGCCAGGCCTGCCCGTCCGGCCGCTCGACGATCGTCGGCGTCATCGTGGAGAGCATCCGCTTGCCTGAGGCGATCGCGTTCGCCGCGCCGCCGACGACGCCGTAGAGGTTCGGCGCACCCGGCTTGGCGGCAAAGTCGTCCATCTCGTTGTTCAGCAGGAAGCCGGCCCCCTCGACGACGATCCCGGACCCGTAGGCGTCGTTGATCGTGGTCGTGCAGGCGACGGCGCGGCGCGCGCGGTCGACGACGCTGAAGTGGAGCGTCTCCCCGTCTTCGGCCGGGCCCGCAGCCCCGGCGGCGATCGTCCCCGGGTCGGTCCGGCGACCCTCGCTGATCCCCGCGGCGCGAGCGCGAGCGTAGTCCTTCGAGACCAGGCGCGCGGTCGGCACCCGCACCTGGTCCGGGTCGCCGAGCCAGCGCGCGCGGTCGGCGAACGCCCGCTTCTCCAGCTCGGCGAAGAGGTGGACCTGCGCGGCGCTGCCGGGAGGGGGCACGGCGAACCCCTCGAGCATGTTGAGCAGCTCGATCAACATCACGCCGCCCGACGACGGTGGCGGCATCGAGATCACGCGGTGCCCGCGGTAGGTCCCCTCGACCGGAGCGCGCCACAGCGCGCGGTAGCCGGCCAGGTCGTCCGCCGTGATCAGTCCGCCGCCGCGGCGCATCGCGTCGACGACGAGCTCCGCGGTGCGCCCGCGGTAGAACTCGTCCGGCCCGCCGGCAGCGATCCGGCGCAGCGTCGCGGCCAGCTCCGGCTGGCGGAAGGTCTCGCCGGCGGAGCCCCGGAACGTGCGAGCGAAGTTGAGGCCGGGCTGGAGCGCGGCAGGGGCGTCGGAAGCGAGTTCCTCGGCCCGCTCCGCGAACGAGCCTGCGGTCCAGGGATCGAGCGCGAAGCCCTCCGCGGCGAGCGCGATCGCGGGGGCGAACAGGTCGGCCCAGGCCAGCGCGCCGCCCCGGGCGTGAAGCGCGGCCAGCCCCGCAACCGAGCCCGGGACCCCCGCTGCGCGCAGCGTGTAGAGGCTCGCCCCGGGAACGACTTCCCCGTTCGCGTCGAGGAACATGTCGCGCGTGGCCGCGGCCGGCGCGGTCTCGCGGAAGTCGAGCGCGAGGACCGCGCCGTCCGGCTGGCGCACGACGCAGAAGCCGCCGCCGCCGAGGTTGCCGGCGTAGGGGAAGGTGACGGCCAGCGCGAGGTGGGTCGCGACCGCGGCGTCGATGGCGTTCCCCCCGGCGGCGAGCACCGCGGCACCGACCCGCGCAGCCCGCGGCTCCGGCGCGACGACGAGTCCGGCATCGAGCGCCGCGCCGTCCGCGGCGACGCGCGCGGGAGGCGCGGCGGCCGCTGGTCCCGGCGGTGCTGAGCGGCAGGCCGGCAGGAGAAGCGCGGCGGCGAGCGCCAGGGTGCCGGCGGCGCGGCCGAGGGTGCGCTCGGCCAGCCGGGCGAGCAGCGCGTACCGTGAGGATGCGATTGTCATAGCAGAGCTCCGGATGCGCGCGCTGGGTGCTGGTCCAGGCGGCTCAGCGCCTCGGCACCCGTCCCGGGCCGCTCGGGGTCTTCTTCCGCAACTTCGCCAGGAAGAAGGACCGCAACGTCGCCGTCGTGGCCACCGCGCGCAAGCTGGTCGTCATGGCCCGGCACATCCTCCGCCAGAGCGAGCCCGACCGCTACGCCCAACCGCTCCGGACCCGCGAGAAACTCGCCCGCCTGAGGCGCGCGACCGGCTCCGCCAAGCGCCGCGGATCGAGCAAGGGCAGCCCGCACTGCGCCGCCTACGGCACCGGAAGCGCACCCGCGTCGTCCCGACCCTTGTCGACGCCGGCCCCTCAACCTCCGCGCCGGCCTCCGACACCCCGAGGGGCTCGATCCCCTGCAGGTCCGAGCCCTCGTCCCATCCGCCTTCGTCCTGCCGCCTTCCACTCATCCTGCCTCCTCGCTGCGACCCTCCGGCCGCCTGAGGAGGAGGCACTTACTCCACCTATTTCAGCTCAATTCCGCGCAAGAATTTCTGCGAGGAGAACAACGGCAATGCGCATTCCCGGGTGGACCTCGCCTCCTCACCCCCGACGGCACGGAGACGGGCAATGCGCCGGCGCACGGCTCTCTCGACGATCGCAGAGATCAAGAGAGCGCTCCACCCCGAACGACGACCGGAGCCTCGCCCGCCCCCGAGCGAGTCGGCTTGCAGAGAGCCGGGTCCTGGCGACGGTCCGGTGCCTCCCCGCGCCCTTCGCGCCTATCCGGCCCCCCGGCCGCCCCCGGACACACCTTCCCCGTTAACCGCCCCGCCCGAAGTTCGAAAAGAGGAGGATTGGCTCCGCGTTCGACACGCATCGCAAACCGGCCGCGACGCCCTTCAGCGCCTCCGCCCCGCCACTCCGCCAGTTCAGTGGCCTGGCCGCCCTCTGGCTGTCGGCAGCGCCGGGTGGATCAGCGCCCAGTCCTGCCTGACCTTCCACGCCGTCGCGAACGACCCGTAGGCCCGGCGAGCGAGTTCCGCGGCGGACAGCTCCGGATCGCGCTCCAGCTCGGCCCACATGTCGGCGCGGTAGCTCGGACCGATCACGATCCGCAGGCGATACGTGCCGTGGCGCCGGGCTAGCTCGCTGGGCGACATGACGTCGGCCGGTCGATCACGAAGCACCCCGGCGGAGACGCGCAGCCGGCTGCGACAAAACCGGGGGTCCTCCCCCTTCCGCCGCACGTGAAACGCCGTGCCGGATCGGAGCAGCTCCACTTGCGGTCCGCCATAGAGCCCCTCGAGACGCGCCAGGCGGGCGTCCTTCTGCAGCCATCGGCCAATGGCGGTCCAGTACGCGAGGACGCGCTTCGACGGATGGTCGGTGAGCGCCCGGACGAGCCGGTCGGCGTTGAGGCGCGGGTGGTGGATCCCGAGCCAGGTCGTCATCACGGACGCCACGCGCAGATCGTCCCGGTCCATCGCCTCCACCGAGGCGGCGATGAGCGTGTCCTCGATGTTGGGGTCCCGCGACGCCGGGGCCGCGAAGAGCATCCCGATCCCGGCCATGTCCGAGACGAGCTTCCGCCCCTCGGACAGCTCACGGCTCTCGGCGGTCCGGCTATACGCCATGGCCGAGCCTCCGTCCCAGATCGGCGAGGGTCGCCCGTACGTGCTCCGGCCAGTCGGGGTTCAGATCCTGCTGACAGACCCAGGGAAGGAGTTCGCTCAGTTCCTCCGAGGTCGGTGCCAAGGCGAGGCAATCCGGCAGGTCGAGACCGCGATCGCACAGCGCGAAGAGCTTGCTGCGGAGCAGGTCCAACCGCCCGAGGGTGCGAAGTGTCAGGGCCGTTCCCTTGAAGACGATTTGCAGCCGCTCCTCCCAACCGGGAGGCAGCGCCTCGACGAGCGACGAGGGGCCGTTGTTGAGCCAGTCGTCGGCCAGCGGATCGCCTGCCCGGCGAACCGCTGCGGCGAATCGCCGCGCCGCGTCGACGACTTCGGGCGGGAGTGGCGGGGCGAGCACGTCGCAGTCTTTCGTCTGGCGCGAGGTCACGCCGAGCAGGGCCATCGCCGTGCCGCCGATCACGACCGCTTCGAGCCGCACGCCCGCCGCAGCGAGGAATCGGTCGAACTGCGCGATCGTCTCCTTCGGTTTCATGGGTATCATCTTATATGATACCGTTGGGATCGGCAAGCCGCCGCACGCGCGGCTGCCCGCCTCTCTGTCCGCGGGGCCATCCCTTACTCCCCTAACAACTTATCCTCTCTGCGCGCGCCTTCGGGCGGCCGCGTTCAGGGAGGCCGGCATGTCTACTGAGGACTGGCGAGGTGACGTCTTGCTCCCCCCGCGTTGGCCCCGACGCGCCCGCTCCGCGATCGTCCACGCCCTCTCCCTGGCCCGGGTCGCCCTGCTTGCGGCCACCGATCGCGTCGCCGTCTCCGTCCGCCTGGAGCACGAGCTGGCCCTGCTCCTCGAGGAGCTGCGCATCAAGGACGCTCGCCTGGAGCGCGTCCCGCCGCATCGCCGACCGCATTACCCCGCCGTGGATCGACTCGCGATTCTCGAACTCCGCGCGGCTCGCGGCTGGTCGGCAGCTTCAGACAGCCGGCCGGTTCTTCGTGACGGAAGCCACGATCGCCGACTGGATGACCCGGCTCGATGAGGACGGACCTGCCGCGCTCGTCCGGACGCCCGAGCCCGTGAACAGGTTCCCGGACCTCGTTGCGCACATCGTTCGGCGCTTGAAGGTGCTGTGCCCCGCGATGGGGACGGCGCGAATCGCGGCGGTGCTCTCCCGCGCGGGGCTCCATCTCGGGCGGACGACCGTCCGCCGGATGCTGAAGTACCGCCCCCGTCGCGTGGCGCCTGCCGCGACGGTCCGGATCGAACGCTGCATCCGATCGTCGCGCCCGAATCACATCTGGCTGGTCGACCTGACCACCGTGCCGACGCTCGCCGGTTTCTGGATCTCGTGGCTGCCCTGGTCGGTCCCCCAGCGCTGGCCTTTCTGTTGCTGGGTCGCCGTCGGCATCGACCACTTCTCGCGCCGGATCATGGGCGTCCGGGTCTTCCGGGGCCGGCCCGCCGCCGTGGCGATGAGCGCCTTCCTAGCCGGCTCGATCCGGGCCGCGGGGCAGGCGCCACGACACCTGATCACGGACCGCGG
>CAVPCQ010000036.1:0-77936 GCA_963702425.1 uncultured Acidobacteriota bacterium | reverse complement strand
AGCCGCTGGTCGAGCTGCGCCTGGTCTACGAGCTGGACCTGGCCTACGACGCGATGAACGACGGCGACGCGCTGCTGGCCGCCGGGAAGACCGACGCCGCGCTGGCGAAGTACAGCGAGGGGATGAAACGCGCGCCGCAGGTCACCGAGATGCCGTTCTGGGTCGCGGTGACGCTCTTCTCAACCGGCCAGGAGGAGCAGGCGCTGGGGCTGTTCGCCGAGGTCTTCCGGAAGGACCCGCGCCTGGAGAACGCTCGTGCCGCGTCTCCCCAAGGTGGGCCTCCTCCCCGACGACCCGAAGAAAATCGAGACGATCATGAAGCTGCAGGCTGGCCTCCGCGCCGGCCAATTTTTTTTTTTTTTTTTTTTTTTTTTTTTTTTTTTTTTTTTTTTTTTTTTTTTTTTTTTTTTATCTGTGCCGACCCGCCCTACGACCGGAGACGACGCGATGCGCCACGTGCTCTTCCGCACCAAGCCGCTCTCCCTGCTGCGCGGCGACACGGCCGAGGAGGGCCACCGCCTGAAAAAGACGCTCGGCCCGTGGGATCTCTGCGCGCTCGGCATCGGCTGCATCATCGGCGTCGGCATCTTCGTCCTGCCCGGCGTCGAGGCGGCGAACCACGCCGGCCCCGGCATCATCCTGTCGTTCGCGATCGCGGCCCTGGCCTGCGCCTGCGCCGCCCTGTGCTACGCCGAGCTGGCGGCGATGATCCCGGTCGCCGGGTCGGCCTACACCTACGGCTACGCCGACGCTCGGCGAGCTCCGGCCTGGATCATCGGCTGGGACCTCATCCTCGAGTACATGGTCGCGGCCTGCCTCGTGTCGATCGGCTGGTCGGCCTACTTCGTCAACCTGGTCAACAACCTCCTCGGCGGGCTGGGCGTCGTGATCCCGCCGACGATCGCCAGCGCGCCCCTGGCTTGGAACGCCGCGCCGCGCGCTTCGAGACGACCGGGGCCTGGATCAACCTGCCCGCGATCCTCATCGTCGCGTTCCTCACGTGGCTCCTGGTCCGCGGCATCCACGAAAGCTCGCGCGTCAACGTCATGATCGTGGTCGTCAAGCTGGCGGTGATCGTGTTCTTCATCCCGCTGACGGTCTGGTACGTCAACCCGCGAACTGGAACCCGTTCCTGCCGTTCGGGTTCGGCGGGGTGATGACGGCGGCGGCGATCGTCTTCCTGGCCTACGTCGGGTTCGACGCGGTCTCGACCGCGGCCGAGGAGGCGATCAACCCGCAGAAGGACATGCCCATCGGCATCATGACGCTCGCTGGCCGTGGCGACGGTGCTCTACATGGCGGTGGCGGCGATCATGACCGGCATCGTTCCGTACAACGAGCTCGGCGTCGCCGACCCGGTGGCGCTGGTGCTCAACGTGCTGCAGATGCCCTGGGCCTCCGCGATCATCAGCCTGGGTGCGATCGCCGGGATCACGAGCGTGCTGCTGGTGCTCCTGCTCGGGCAGCCGCGCATCCTCTTCGCGATGTCGCGCGACGGCCTGCTCCCCCCGGCGCTGTCGCAGGTCCACCCGCGCTTCCGGACGCCCTACGTCACGACGATCCTGACCGGCATCGTCGTCGCGTCGGCGCGGCCCTGCTGCCGATCGGCGTGGTGGCCGAGCTCTGCTCGATCGGCACGCTGTTCGCATTCATCATCGTCTGCGCGGGAGTGATCGTGCTGCGGAGGACCGATCCAGGGCGGCCGCGGCCGTTCCGCGTGCCGGGTGGCTGGTTGATCGCACTGGCCGTGCTCGCGGTGGCGCTGCTGATCAACACCATGGTCCCGTGGCCGGAGATCGGCCCGAACGCCCTGGCCGGGGTCGGCCCCTTCCCATCGCCGCCGTCGTCGCTGGCGGCCGTGCTCTGGCCGATCAAGGCGCTGGTCTGGACGATGCACGCGGTCGAGGCCCAGGTTCTCCACGGCTGGTCGCTGCTGCCGTGGTGGCTGCAGTGGCCGCTCCTGGTGGCGTTCTTCCTGCTGCTGCGCCGGCACATCCTCCCGGCGCTGGGGATCCTGCTCTGCGGGGCGCTGATGCTGAGCCTGCCGGAGACCGCCTGGGAGCGGTTCATCATCTGGCTGCTGCTGGGGCTCGTGATCTACGCCCTGTACGGCTTCCGCAAGAGCCTGCGCAACGCCGACCCGCCCGGAACCCGATAGGGGCCGCCCTCCGTGGCGGCCCGCGTTGCGCGGCCCGCACCATGCCCCGCCTCAGCGCACCGTCTCACCCTGGACGACGCGCGCGTCGTCGCCCGGCCGGCCACCCGGCCGGCTGTCCGTCCGCACCGGCTCCGTGCGCTTCCGCCGCCAACTCGCGAACAGCAGCGTCAGCAGGCCGAGCAGGATCTCGTCGACGAAGGGGATCAGGTCGGGCACGACCAGATCGAGCAGGAACAGCCCGGCCGTCAGCGCGAAGAGCTGCGGGAAGCGCAGCCGCTCGGCGAAGCGGAACAGGGGACCGGTCAGGGGGCTGGGCATCGGGGGGCCTCCGTGCGCGCCGGGCGATTATCGCGCGGGATCCCCCGGCGCGCCCGGGCCGCGCCACGGCGCGACCTTGGGCAGCAGCAGCAGCCCGGGGATCGCCGCCAGCGCGCAGAAGACGAAGAACCCGGTCCAGCCGAGCGCCTCGGCCAGGATCCCGGTCGGCGCCGAGAGCAGCACGCGCGGGACCCCCATCAGGCTCGAGAGCAGGGCCAGTTGCGTGGCCGTGAAGCGGCGGTTGGTGACGCTCGCCATGTAGGCCGAATAGGCCGACGTGCCGAGCCCGAACGAGAAGTTCTCGGCCGAGACCGCCGCCGCCAGCAGGCCGTAGTCCTTGCCGGCCTGGGCCAGCGCCGCGAAGACGAGGATCCCCAGCGCCTGCAGCACGCCGAAGATCCAGAGCGCGCGGTGGATCCCCAGCCGCACCATCGCCAGCCCGCCGACGAATGCCCCGGCCATCATCGACGCCAGGCCGAAGACCTTGACGATCGCCGCCAGGTCGGTCTTGGAGAAGCCCAGCGCGAGCGCGAACGGGGTGGTCATCGCCGAGGCCATCTGGTCGCCGACCTTGTAGAGCAGGACGAACAGCAGCACGAGCAGCGCCTCGCGCAGGCCGAGGCGCTGGAAGAACTCCTGCAGCGGGCCGAGCACCGTCTCGCGCAGGCCGCGCGGCGGCGGCCCCGAGACCGCGGGCTCTCCGGCGATCAGTGTCGTCAGGACGCCGACCCCGACCAGGCCGGCCATCAGCAGGTAGACGTCGTGCCACGGGATCCGGTCGGCGAGGTAGAGCGCCAGCGCGCCCGAGACGAGCATCGCGGCCCGGTAGCCGTTGATGAAGATCGAGGTCGCCAGCCCCAGCTCGCGGTCCGAGAACGACTCGCGCCGCCAGGCGTCGGCGACGATGTCCTGCGAGGCGCTGGCGAAGGTCACCCCCAGCGCGAGCAGCGCGACCGCCAGCGGGCTGCGCTCCGGCTGCGCGGTCGAGAGCGCCCCGATCGCCACCAGGAGCGCGAGCTGAGTGATCAGCAGCCAGCCCCGCCGGCGGCCGAAGAAGGGGGGCACGAAACGGTCGAAGACCGGCGACCAGAGGAACTTCAGCGTGTAAGGCAGGCCGACCAGCGTGAACAGGCCGATCTGCTTGAGGTCGACCTTCTGGTCGACCATCCAGGCCTGCAGCGTCGACCCGACCAGGAGCAGAGGAAGGCCGCTGGAGAAGCCCAGCAGCAGCGAGACCAGCATCGGGCGGCTGAAGAGGGCTCGGGCGACGGAAGGCTGGCCGTCAGGCGGGGCCGCGGACATGGGGCGCACCCTAGCACACAACGCCGCGGGGTCCGCGGGACGGGAGGGGGAGACGAAGGAGGCTCCCGGGGCCTACGATTCCCACCCGCGCGCGCCGCTGCCGGCGGTCGGCCGCGCGCGCCGCGACCCGAGGATCCGAGGACCCGATGAGCCGCTCCACTCCCCAGCAACCGGCGGCCGACCAGGCCAAGCTGCTGCTGCTCGCGGCGGGGGTCGGGCTGCTCGGCGGCGGGGTGGCGGTGATCTTCCGCGCCTTCGCGGTATGCTCCCGGCGCTGCTCTGGCCGAGCGACCCGAACATCGTTCACGCCGTCGAGAAGTCGTCGTACCTCTGGCGCATCGCGGTCCCGGTGCTCGGCGCGCTGCTCGCCGGCGCGGTTCTCGCATGGGGCGCGCGCTGGGCCGGCACGATGCGCGGCTGGGACATCCTCGAGGCGGTCGTGCTGCGCGACGGGATCCTCCACGCGCGGTCGGCGGTGGTGAAGGCGACCTCCTCGCTGTTCACGATCGCCTCCGGCGGGCCGGTCGGGCGCGAGGGGCCGATGGTGCTGCTCTCGTCGACCGTCGCCTCGTGGGGGGCGCGGCGGCTCGGCATCCCGGTCCGCCAGCGGCGGATCCTGGTCGCCGCCGGCGCCGCCGCCGGGATCGCCGCCGCCTACAACGTGCCGGTCGGCGCGGCGCTGTTCACGATGGAGATCATCGTCGGCAGCTTCGCACTGGAGGTCTTCGCGCCGCTGGTCTTCGCCTCGGTCCTGGCGACGCTCGTTTCGCGCGCGGCGTTCGCCGACTGGCCGGTCTTCAAGGTCCTGCCGTTCCAGATGGTCAGTGTCTGGGAGGTGGTGCTGTACGTCCTGCTCGGCGTGCTGTGCGGCGCCGTCGCGGTCCTCTTCCTGCGCGCGCTGCGGCGCGCGGGGGTCCTGTTCCGGGCCAGCCGGCTGCCGCAGGTCGCCTCCATGGCGCTCGTCGCGCTGGTCTTCGGCATCGCGCTGATCTGGTTCCCGGAGCTGGTCGGCAACGGCCGCGAGGGGATCCTCGACCTCTTCTCCGAGAACTGGTTGCCGCGCTACCTGCTGGCGCTGTTCGCGCTGCGGCTGGTCTTCAGCGCGCTGACCGTCGGCGCCGGCGCGGTGGGCGGCGTCTTCACCCCGACGCTCTTCCTCGGCGCGCTGCTCGGCGACGCCTTCGGCGGCACCGCGCACTGGCTGTTTCCGGGGTGGACCGCCGATCCCAAGGCCTACGCGCTGGTCGGGATGGGCTGCCTGCTGGCCGGGATCACTCACGCCCCGATGACCGCGGTGCTGATGGTCTTCGAGATGACGCTCGACTACCAGCTGGTGGTGCCGCTGCTAGTCGGCGCGGCGGCGGCGAGCCTGGTCGCACGCGGGATCGAGGGCGAGTCGATCTACACCGAGGCGATGCGGCGCAAGCGCGGCACGTCGCCGATGGCGGGCGGGGCGGCCGTCATGCGCTCCCTGACCGTCAGTGACGTGATGCGCACCGAGCAGGCGACCGCGGCCGCCGACGAAGCGCTCCCCGAGCTGCTCGACCGTTTCCTGCGCGAGCGCCGCAACCACATCTACATCGTCGACGAGGAGGAGCGCTTCCTCGGCGTCGTCAGCCTTTACGAGGCCAGCCGCGCGCTGCGCGAGGCGGCCGACCCGGGCACTCTCCACGCGCGCGACGTGGCCGACCGCCACTTCCCGACCGTGACGCCCGAGGACCGGCTGGAGAAGGCGCTCGACCGTTTCTGGGTCCAGGACTGCGAGCGCCTGCCGGTGCTGGAGTCGCTCGCCTCCCGGCGCCTGGCGGGGACCGTCTCCAAGCGCGACATCCTCGGCGTCTACTCGCTGGAGGTGCTCCACCGGCGCTCGCTGCTGGCGCGGCTGGAGGCGCACGAGGACGATGAGACCAAGCCGACCTACGTCGAGCTGCCGGAGGATCACGAGGTGGCGGAGGTCGACATCCCGGCGGCGCTGATCGGGCAGACCTTCGGCGAGGCGCGCCTGCGCGAGCGATTCGGCGTCTCGGTGCTGGTGCTGCGGCGACGCGAGGGGGGACGCACCGTGCGCCTGCTGCCGCAGGCGACGACGCGCCTGTTCGCCGGCGACCGGCTCTACGTCTTCGGCACGCGCGACGCGCTGCGCCGCTTCAAGCGGGAGGACTCGCGGATCTGAGCGGGCTCAGCCCGGTTCAGACGCCGTCGGGCTGCAGCGCTCCGGCGGCCGCGGCGCGGGCCGCGAGCGCGGCGGCCAAGGCGCGCGCCGGACCCTCGGGCAGGTCGACCACCTCCGCCCCCGCAGCGGGCCCCGCACCGGCCGTCGCCACCTCGAGCGTCGCGATCGCGAGCCGGCGCTGGAACGGGCTCTGCTCGACCGCCACCCACTGGATCTTCGCTTCCGGGATGATCCACACCGTGCGCCGCCAGACCCCGCCGGCCGCCAGCCAGAACTCCCCGGCGCGGGCCCAGCGCAGCGCGCGCCAGCGCAGCCAGGCCCAAGCCGCGGCGACTACCAGCAGGAGCGCGACCGGCACCCAGGGCCAGCGTCCGAACGAGACCCCGACGGCGAGGAAGACGAGGCCGATCAGCCGCGTCGCGCGCAGGAAGCCGCGGCGGATCGCGTGGCGGCTGACGGGCTGCCAGTCCGCGGCCTCGAGATCGAGCCCGGGGAAGACGCGCCGTGCGAAGTCTCCTCGCTGGCGGGCGTCGAGCAGCGGTACGACGATCGAGGCGCCGCCTGCTTCCTTGTCGACGAACGAGCCGGCCGTCTCGGCGTAGACCGTCCAGTAGCCGAGGGCGCGCTTGGGCCAGTTGGCGACCAGCCGCAGCGCCTGCACCCGGCGCAACGGGATCACGCTCTCGTAGCGCGTGGTCAGGCCGTACGAGCGCACGAGGCGCCCGCCCCCCGCCTCGGCCAGCGTGAAGCCGGCGTACTTCACCACCGTGAAGAGGATCGACAGGATCCAGCCGCCGGCGAAGAGCAGCGCCAGCGCCAGCAGCGCGACGGCGGCGGCGGCCCAAGCCCCGAGGCCGCCCAGCGCGCGCGCCGCGTCGACGCCCGCGCGGGCGCTGAGGCCCGAGTATCCGTCGACGACGAAGTAGAGGCTGGCCAGCCCGCCGAGGATCGCGCCGGCGCGATTCTGGGTCGCGCCGAGCAGCAGCAGGTCGCCGAGCGAGGCCTGCCAGATCGGGATGCGCGCGGTGGTCGCGAAGGGGGGCGGCGCGGCCGTCGTGGCCGGCGCGCGGCCCTCCGGTTGGGCGACTCCCTCCGCGGTGGCTGGGCGGTCGTCGGCGCAGGCGGCGACCGGCCCCGTCCGGTGCTCGGCCAGCTCGGACTTCAGCCGCTCCGCCGCGGCCCGCGACAGCACCGACAGCTCGGCCTCCGCGCCGCTGCCGGACGCGGTCTCGACCCTCAGGTCCACGACCCCGGTCAGCCGACCGAGCAGGTTCTGCTTGAGGTCGATGTTCTGGATCCGGTCGATCGGAATCGTACGCGCCTGGCGAAAGATGACGCCACGGCGGATGTAGAGCGTCCCCTCCCAGACCGCGAAGCGCAGCGACAGGTAGCGCAGCAGCGCGACCAGGATGCCGACGCCGCCGATCGCGACCAGGAACGGGTCGTTGAAGCGCTCCGAAGCTCCGAGGAAGCGCGCGGCCAGCGCGGCGATCAGTACGTACGCGAACTGGCCGACCAGGCGCAGCAGCTCCGTGACGACGGTCAGCGGGTGGAGGCGGTGCCACGCCTCGGACGGGACCGCGCGCTCGATCACGGGCGCGCGGAGAGGCCGAGCAGCGCGTCGCGCAAGCCGTCGGCGATGGCCGGCTCGAGGCCCGGAATGGTCTCCACCGCGCCTTCCGAGCCCGCGGTGTAGATCGAGATCTGGGCCAGTCCGAGCGCGCGGTCGAGCGGGCCCGAGTGGACGTCGACGTGCTGGATCCGGACCCGCGGAATCGTGCGTGCGATGCGCCAGAAGACGCCGTGCTCGACGGCCAGGTCGTCGGCTGAGAGCGCGTAGCGCCAGGCAGCGAACCGCCGTCCGGAGAACCACCAGTTCCCGGCGAGGAACAGCGGCGCGACGATGAGCCCGACCGCCCACCACCGAAGCGGCAGCGCGACCGCCTCCTCGAGCGCGCGGGCCAGCCCGGCGGCGGTGACCGCGACGATCGGCGTGGCGATCACGCTGCTGATCCGCCAGACCGTGCGGATGCCCGGGTGCAGGAGTAGCCAGCGCGGGGCTGCGCTCTCCGGGGGAGGGGGCAGGGGGTCGTCGGTCATCTCGCCATTCTAGGGGTGGGCCGGCGGGCGCGGCGGCCCGACCCCGGCAGCGATTAGCGTCCTCGCACCCCGCGGAATAGGCTGTCGCGCCCCTCCATCCCCGGGGCGCCTACCCCACGGGCCCCCCGGGAATCGCCTCGATGAGACGCCCGCTCGGCGCGAAGGCGAGCGGATGGTCAAGGAACGGACGGCCATCGCGTGAGTAAGCCATGAAGCTGCGCACCCGCCTGCTGCTCGCCCTGCTCGCCGCCTCGGTGCTGCCGGTCGCGCTGGTCACGCTCCTGTCGTACCGCTCCTCCCTGGCCGCGCTGCGCGAGACGGCCGAGGCGCAGGGGCGTTCGACGGCGGCGGAGATGACGCGGCGCATGGGTGCGGTCGCCGCGGACGTCTCGCGCCGGGTGGAAGGGCTGGGGCGGCGGGACGCCACGGCCCGACCGGTTGCGGCGATCCCCGCGCTTCCCGGCGCGCCCGCCGATCCGGCCGGAGCCGGGGCCGAGAGTTCCGAGCAGCTGCTCGCCGAGTTGGAGCGGGAGCTTGGCGCGGCGACGGCGCTGCTCGACCGGGTCGAGTTGGTGCCCCAGGGGAGAGACGCCGGTGGCCCCGGTGCCGGGGCGGCCGCGGCTCCCGTCGTCGTCGATCTCGGCGAGATCCTGAAGAACGTCAAGGGGTTCGTTCCCGACGTCGTGGTCGACGGCACGAACGTGACGTACGGTGCGCTCGACAAGCTGCCGCCCGAGGCCCGCCGCGCGATCGAACAGTCGATCCGCCAGCAAGCGGAAGCCACCGAGCGCGAACTGGCGCGCGTCGCCCGGCAGGTCGAGGAGCAGCAGCGTAGCGCGAAGATCGCGGGCCAGGCCGTGCCGCCGCCGGAGCCGCCGCTGTCGGTGGACGCGGTGGAGGCTCCCCCCGCGCCGCCCGCGCCGCCTGCTCCAGCGGCGCCGCCGGCGCCGGAAGGCCGCGAGCTCACCTTCCGGATCCGGCGGCCCAGCGGTGGGGAAGCCGACCTCAAGGCGCGCCTGTCGATCCCGCGCCTGCTCGGAACGGTGGTCGCCAACACGCGCGGGGAGACGGGGGAGATCCCGTTCGCCGTCGCCGCGGACGGAAGGCTCTTCACGCCCGACCCGCGGCAGGAGCCGGTGCTGCGAGCGCTTTCCGTCGCGGAGCGGGTGCGGCCGGGCAAGAGCGTCGAGGTGACGGGCGGCGGCGAGACCTGGGTCGTGGTCGCCCAGCGCGACGAGGCGACCGGGGTGATGCTCGGCCTCGCGCGGCCGATCGGCGAATCGCTGCGGGCGATGCAGATCTCGCTGGTCCGGAACCTCGGCATCGGGCTGGGAGTGATCGCTCTCGCGTCCGGGCTGGTCTTCCCGCTGTCGCGGCGGATGACCCGGCCGGTCGTCGACCTGACGAACGGGGTTCGGAAGATCGCGGCCGGCGACCTGTCGGCGCGGATCGACGTGCGCGAGGGCGGCGAGATCGGCGAGCTGGGTCGCGCCGTGAACCAGATGGCAGCCGACCTGCAGAGCCAGCGCTCGCAGGTCGTCGAGCAGGAGCGGATGCGGCGCGAGCTGGAGGTCTGCCGCCAGATCCAGGTCGAGATGCTGCCGAAGCAGCCGCTTCGCGTCGGGCTCTCCGAGGTGAAGGGCGTCTCGATCCCGGCACGTGAGGTCGGCGGCGACTTCTTCAACTACTTCGCTCTCGCCGACGGCGCGCTCGCGCTGCTGGTCGGCGACGTCTCGGGGAAGGGGGTCGGCGCGGCACTCCTGATGGCCAACGCGCAGGCGGCCCTGCGCGCGCTGCTGCCGCTCGAGCCGAACCTGGCGCGGCTGGTGATCGACCTCGACCGCGAGGTCGCCGCCAACACCCCGTCCGAGGTCTTCCTGACCCTCTTCGCGGCGGTGCTCGAGGCCGACGGGCGGACCCTGCGCTGGGTCAACGCGGGCCACAACCCGCCCTTCGTCGTGCGCGCGGACGGCGGGGTGGACCGGCTCGAGGCGACCGGCGTGCCGCTCGGCATGTTCGACGGGATGCACCACGACGAGCAGCGCACGCTCGTCGCGCCCGGCGACCTGCTCTTCTTCTACACCGACGGGATCGTCGAGGCCTTCGACCCGCAGGGCGAGCAGTACGGCACCGAGCGGCTCGAGGAGCTGCTCGCCACGGTGAAGCGGCACGGCATCGACGCCGTCCTCACCCGTGTCGACGACGCCGTCCGGACGTTCCGCGCGGGAGCGGAGCTGTCCGACGACGCGACGATGATGGTGCTGCGGGTGGGGTGACGCCGACCGCGATCCCGACCGTGGCCTGCGTCCGTGCCTTCCATGAGGACCGGGTCCCGGTCCGCCGCGCGGTCGATCCGTTGACTTCGTACTCGAATCGAGTACATTTGTATCCGAAATGAGTACGACCGGCCGGCAGGGACCCGCCCCAAGAGACCCCGGCGCCGTCCTGTTCGGGCAGACACGGCGCCGCCTCCTGGCCTGGCTTCTCGGTCACGCCGACGAGGCCTTCTACCTGCGCCAGATCGTGAGGCAAACGGGTGCCGCGCACGGCGCGGTCCAGCGTGAACTCAGTGCCCTCACGAGCGCCGGGATCCTCCAGCGCACGGTGGCGGGGCGGCAGGTCTACTTCCAGGCGAATCGCGCCTCGCCGATCTTTCCGGAGTTGCGATCGCTCCTCCTGAAAACGACCGGCGCCGTCGACGTGTTGCGCGAGGCACTCGCACCGCTTGCCGACCGCATCGTGCTGGCCTTCGTCTTCGGGTCGGTGGCACGCGGCGATCTGCGCAATGACAGTGATATCGACCTGCTGGTCGTGGGGGAGGCAGCTTTCCCGGCAGTCGTCGACGCCCTGATCCCGGCCCAGCAACGAATCGGGCGCGAGGTGAACCCGACCGTCTACCCGCCCGCCGAATTCCGCGAGAAGATCCGTGGCGGTCACCACTTCCTGACGAGCATTCTGCTGGAGCCGCACCTGTTCGTCATCGGAGGGTCGGATGAGCTTGGCGGACTGGGAGCGGAACGGCTGGCTGACGGCCCACCGCAGCAGCGCGAGCGAGATCCGCGATCTCCTCCGGGTGGTGGAGCGCGATCTCACAGATAGCGCGGCCGCGGGAGGCTACCGCGCCTCGAGGGATCAACATCATCACCGCGTGATCCAGTCGCTGCGGGAGACGATCGGCGCCGACCCGGGACCGTGAATACTCTCGAGGCCTTCCGGAAGAAGCGGAATGTCACGGGCTACGAGCGGATCGGACTCGTCTCCGACGCGGACGCTTCCACGACTCGAGCGCTGGCGGTTCGCCTGCGGGAGGATCTCCTCGCGTGGCTCCGCGCGCGTCACCCGCAGCTTCTGCCAGAGGAGTGAACGCGACGGCGACTTCCGACGCCTACGGTTTCGCGTCCACGGCATCATCCTCCCGGGCCGAGGAGTTGTACCGGACGATCGTCTTCCAATGAACGGCAACCGCCTGCCCGTCCTTGATCGCCGGGCGGAAGCGCCACTGCGACACGGCGCGAAGCCAGGCCCCGATCACCACGGGGCTGGCACGCTCCGCCGAATCGACGCAGCTCGGGCCGATGCGGCCGTCGGTGCCAAGGACCCCGCGCAAGACAATCCGTGCTTTCGACCAGACATCGAACTCGCGCTTCGGGAGCACGGCGTCCGTGCGCTGCACCAGCACGGGCGGTGTGATGCCGTCGGAGCCGCCCGGTGCAAGCTCGATCGCGTCAGGCCAGGTCAGCGAGGCGCAGTCGACGAAGCCGCGCGGCACGGAGATAAAGAGCCCATCGCCAGTCGTTTCGCGCACCACCTCGACCGGAACCTCGGCGACGATCCAGGTGCTCCGTTTTGCGCTCTCGTCGCGCTTCCAGCTCGTGTAGGAATCCGCGGCCGGCGTACTCCCGCGGAGTGCCGCGCGCCATGCGTCCGTGAATTCGCTCCAGGGAAGCGCGAGCGCGGCACAGTGGGCTCGGACGGCGGAGTCTCCGGCGAACGGCTGCGGGCACGGGATCTCGCGGGCGTGCAGCGCCGCGAGCACGGACCCTGCCCACGCATCGGCCTCCGCCGATCCTGCCACCGCGACGGGCCCGTCGCCGCCGGCGAGCGCGGCGACGCACAGGGAAGTCAGTATCAGAGGGCCTGCACGCACGAACCGACTCCTCTCGGGAAGGGGACCGGCACGGCCGAAGTCTACCCCAGGGATCACGCCTGCCGCTCGGTGCGGGCCGTCAGCCCTCCCGCGGCCGCCACCGCGCCAGCCGCAAGCTGTTGCTCACGACGCTGACCGAGCTGACCGCCATCGCCGCGCCGGCGAGGATCGGGCTGAGCAGGATTCCGAAGGCGGGGTAGAGCGCGCCGGCCGCGACGGGGATCCCGATCACGTTGTAGACGAAGGCCCAGAAGAGGTTCTGCTTCATCGTCCGCATCGTGCGGCGCGAGAGCTCGATCGCGGCGGGAATCCCGGACAGGTCGCGCCGCATCAGCGTGACGTCGCTCGCCTCGAGCGCGACGCCCGCGCCCGCGCCGACCGCGATCCCGACGTCGGCCTGGGCCAGCGCCGGCGCGTCGTTGATCCCGTCGCCGGCCATGGCGACGACGCGCCCCTCGGCCTGCAGCCGCCGCACCTCCTCGACCTTCCCCTCCGGCAGCACGCCGGCGACGACTTCCGACTCCGCCAGCCCGACCTGCCGCGCGACCGCCTGCGCGGCCCGCGGCGCGTCGCCGGTCACCATCAGCGGCGCAAGTCCCAGCTCGCGCAGCCGCGCGACCACCGCGCGCGCGTCCGGCCGCGGCGGGTCCGTCGCAGCGACCAGCCCCTCCGCGAGGCCGTCCATCGCGACGAAGATCACGCTCCGCCCCTCGGCCGCCAGGCGCTCCGCGTCGGCCGCCAGCGGCGCGATGTCGACGCCGAGCGACGCCATGAACGCGGCGCTTCCGGCGGCCACCCGGCGCCCGTCGACGACGCCCGACGCCCCGCGTCCCGGCAGCGCCGCGAAGCCCGAGACGTCGCCCAGTGGCAGGCCGCGCTCCTTCGCCGCGGCGACGATCGCCGCCGCGAGCGGATGCTCGGACGAGCGCTCGAGCGACGCCGTCCGCCGCAGCAGTGCGGCTTCGGCCGCCGCGCGACCGGCCTCGGCACCGCCGGCCCCACCCTCGGCGCCACGGACTCGCCTGCCCCCGCCCGCGCGACGATCTCCGTCACGCGCGGCGCCCCCGCCGTCAGCGTGCCGGTCTTGTCGAGCACGATCGTGTCGACGCTGCCCGCGCGCTGCAGCGCCTCGCCCCCCTTGATCAGCAGGCCGAGCTGCGCCCCCTTGCCGGTCGCCACCATCACCGCGGTCGGGACCGCGAGCCCCATCGCGCAGGGGCAGGCGATGATCAGGACCGACACGGCCGCGGCCAGCCCGCGCACCAGCGCCCCGTCGCCCGCGAGCAGCATCCACGCCAGGAAGGTCAACGCCGCGATCCCGATCACGACCGGCACGAAGACCGCGCTGACCCGGTCGGCCAGCCCCTGGATCGGGGCCCGCGTCGCCTGGGCCGAGCGCATCAGCTCGACGATCCGCGACAGCACCGACTCCGCGCCGAGCGTCGTTGCGCGCAGCGTCAGCGCGCCGTTGCCGTTGATCGTCCCGCCGATCACGGCGTCCCCGTCGCCCTTGGCCACCGGCAGCGACTCGCCGGTCACCAGCGCCTCGTCCACCGCCGACGCCCCGGAGAGCACGATGCCGTCGACCGCGATCCGCTCGCCGGGACGAACCAACACGGCGTCGCCCGGCCGGACCTCCTCGACCGGCAGCTCGCGCTCCGCGCCGTCGCGCACGACCCGCGCGCGCGGCGGCTGCAGGTCGGCCAGCGCGCGCAGCGCGGCGGAGGTCTGTCGCTTGGCGCGGGCCTCGAGCGCGTTCCCGAGCAGGATCAGGGCGATGATCATCGTCACCGCCTCGAAGTAGACCTCCGGCGCGACACCGTGATCGAGGAAGAAACCCGGCGCCAGCGTCGCTGCAACCGAGAACACGAAGGCCGCGCCGGTGCCGACGGCGATCAGCGTGCTCATGTCGGCCGAGCGATGCTTCAGCCCGGCCCAGGCGCGCGCGTAGAAGCGGCCGCCGGCCCAGGTCATCGTCGCCAGCGTCAGCGCGATGAGCAGCGCTCCGAGCACGCCCGCCGGCAGCCGGTAGGCACCCGGGAAGGCCGCCCGCACCGCCGGGTCGAGCCAGCGCATCGCGGCCCGCATCAGCGGGTCCGAGGCCTCGGCGTGGTGGTCGCCGGCGAGCGCCGCCATCAGCGGCATCGAGAGCAGCATCGCCAGCACGCTGGCCCCGGCCGCGAAGAGGGCGCGCGCGGAGAGGGCACGGTACTCCGCGGCGCGGGCCGCGTCCTGGCGCGCCTGCTCCTCGATCGCCGTCACGCGCGGGTCGGGGAGCGCGGCCTCGTAACCGATTTCGCGGACCGCGGCGGCCAGTTGCGGCGGGGCGACGGCCGCGGGATCGAAGCTCACCGCGGCTTGGCCGGTCATCAGGTTGACGTGGGCTTCGACGACACCCGGCAGCGCCGCGAGCGCTCGCTCCACGCGCCCCTGGCAGGCCGCGCAGTGCATCCCCGTGATGCCCAGCGTGACTTCCCGCACCGCTCACCCGCGCGCGCCGCCCTCCGCCACGCGCAGGCCGCGCGCGAAGGCGACGAGTTCGCCGATGGTACGCCCGGCGTGCAGGTTCGGCTCGGCGGGGAGCGCGCTCGACTCCAGCGCGCGGCCCCCGACGACGACCGAGGTCCCCAGCGGCGCCACGGCGCGCGCGAGCGATGCCACCTCCTCGCCGAAGGCCGCGACGTCGCGGGGCGCGGAGACCGACACGTAAGCCAGCGCCGGGCGCATTTCCCGCACCGCGCGCTCGAGGCTGGAGAGCGGCAGGTCGGGTCCGAGGTTCGCGGCCTCGAACCCCTCCGCCGCCAGCGCGACCGCCGCCGCGAGCGGGGCCAGCAGGTAGGGGTCCCCGGGTGCGCCGCCGCCGACCGCGGGCGGGCCGGACGGCGCGGGGAGCAGCCCGCGCAGCAGGCCGAGCGCCTGGGCGCAGAGCTCCGTGGCGCGGTGCTCGAGCCAGATCCCGTCAGGCGCGTCGCGCCACAGCTCGCCGATCCGGTGCATCGCCTCGGCCACGACGATGTCGACGATCGCGGGGACCCCCGTGCCGCGGAGGTAGAGGGCCTGCAGCAGGCCTCGCGTCTCGGCGGCCCGGCCGTCGCGCAGGCAGTCGAAGAACCGAGTGGCTTCGTCCTCGCTCGGCGGCCGGCCGGAGAGGGCGGCGAGATCGGGGAGCCCCAGCACCTCGGGGCGGACCAGCGGAAGGCGCGCCTCCCGGACGAACCGCACCGCCTCGGGGAGCGCGATCCGCCGGTGACCGCCGGCCGTGCGCGACGCGAGAATCGCTCCGTCGTCGGCCCAGCGCTTGATCGACGACTCGCTGACGCCGATCGCCTCGGCGAGTTCCCTGGTCGTGAGCCGGGAGACCGAGCTCATCGCCTCTCCGAGCTCATTCTGGACGATGTGACCGATTGTTCAGATGGGCTCAGGGTCCTCACCGGGTAGATTATCCGGCGAGAGTCCCCCGTCCGTCCAGCGAGATGAAGTCGCACAAGGACGTCTTGACGGGCTCGCGGGGTCGCCGTATCATGCCCCCAGCGTGAACGATTTGACCGATTTCTTATCGGACCTGTCGCACGCTCCTCCCACCAGGCACCGGCCCCCCCCGGTGCCACTTCCCCCCCCGGCCCCGCTTCCGGCCCCCCCGGGAACGGGGCCGGTTTCTGCCGGGGCCTTCAGCGCGACCCACGGCCCTCTCATCCCGCGATCCTCTCGAGCACCCTCGGGAGCAGCTCCTCCGAGCGCGCGGCGACGTGCGACAGCGTCGTCCCCGAACCGGGCGGCGCGGGCGCGGGATCGATCAGCAGCGCCGGGACGCCGCGCCGCCGCGCGGCGGCCTCGAGCACCGCAGTCACGCCGACCGAGAGCGAGGTCCCGATGAAGACGATGAACGCGGCGCGCGCCGCAGCCGCCTCGACGCGGTCGAAGCCGTAGTCGAGGTGCTCGGTGTAGAACTCGTCGAACAGCAGCACGTGCGGCCGCAGCACGCCGCCGCAGGCGGGGCAGGTCGGCAGGCGGGACTCGGCGAGCTCCTTCGCGAAGCGCTCGAGATCCTCGTCGGGCAGCGGCAGCGATCCCGTGGGCGCGCCGTGCTCGCAGCCGTAGCGCGCGCAGCGGACGCGGTCGGAGGTGCCGTGCACCTTCACGATCCGCTGGGCCCCGGCCTGCTCGTGCAGCGTGTCGATGTTCTGGGTGACCAGCAGGAAATCGCGACCCTGCCGGGCCAGCGCGCGGTCGATTCCGGCGAGCGCCTGGTGGGCGCCGTTGGGCTGCTTGCCGCGCAGCGACAGGAAGCGCCGCGCGTACCAGTCCCAAAAGCGCTGCGGCTCGGCCTTGAGCGCGCGGAAGGTGGCCAGCTCGATGTCGTCCTTGCGCCAGATCGCGTCCGGGTCGGCCCCGCGGAAGGTCGGGATCCCGCTGGCGACGCTCACCCCCGCGCCGGTCACGAACAGCGGCAGCTCGTCCCCGGCCCCTGAGATCAGCCCGGCGATCCGGTCGGCGTGGGCGTCGAGATGGCTCATGGCTTCCCCCTCGCGATCAACCCGGCGTGACCTCGCCGGCGATCGGCGTGCACAGCCGCTCGCGCACCTCCTGCGCGCTGCCGAAGGTGCCGAGCAGGTACATCAGCTTCACCGCGGCGGCCTCGGTCGTCATGTCGCCCGTGCCGACCGCCCCGACCTCGCGCGCCAGCCGCCCGCCGGCGTAGTGCGAGAGGTCGACCCGGCCGTGCAGCGACTGCGAGCCGATCGCCACGACGATCCCGGCCTCGACCAGCTCCGCGATCGCTCGCGCCACGCCGCGGTCGACGACCGGGAGGTTGCCGACGCCGAAGGCCTGCAGCAGCACCGCCCCGACGCCGCTCCCGGCCAGCGCGCGCAGCGGCTCGGCCGGCTGGCCCGGAAGCAGCCGGACGGCGGCGACGCGGGCGTCGAAGCGCCCCTCGATCGCCAGCGTCCCCCGCGGCCGGAGCGGCTCGGAGAGCATCCTCACGTCGGTCCCGATCTCGGCCAGCGGCGGGAAATTCGGCGAGCGGTAGGCGGCGAAGGCGAACGAGCTGCGCTTGGTCGTCCGGTTGCCGCGCAGCAGGTGGCCGTCGAAGTAGATCCCGACCTCCGGGATCGGGCGCGTGGCCAGGTCGACTGCGCCGACCAGGTTGGCGCGGCCGTCCGAGCGCGGGTCGGCCAAGGGCCGCTGCGCGCCGGTCAGGATCACCGGCTTGCCGAGGTTCCGCAGCAGGAACGACAGCGCCGAGGCGGTGTAGGCCATCGCGTCCGTCCCGTGCGTCACGACGATCCCGTCCCAGCGATCGATCGCGCCGGCGATCTCGCGTGCGAACGACTCCCAGTGGGCGGGAGTCACGTCGCAGGAATCGAGGTTGCAGAGGACCTGCGCGTCGATCGCCGCGATCTCGGTCAGTTCCGGGACGCTCTCCAGGATGACCGACCCGAACTCGTCGGGGGCCAGGGCCTGGTCCACGGCGCGCGGGCGCATCCCGAGCGTCCCGCCGGTGTGGAGAATGAGGACCCGTCGTTTCACGGGCGTCATTGTAGGGGAACTCGCCGGGCGCGGCGGGCGGCGGGCGCGCGATCCGCGCTACGATGGGCAACAAGCCGCGCTTCCGCGGCGACGGGAGAACACTCATGAAGACGCGGATCGCAGGCCTCGCGCTCATCGGCATCGTGGCGGCCCTGGTCTTCGGTGCGGCGCTGGCCGAATCGCCGGTGACCCGTGCGCGCATCGAGATCGACGGCCGTGCCGACAGCAACGGCTACATCAACTTCGGCTTCACCCCCGCGACCGGCGAAGTGAAAGAGATCCAGATCCCGGTGGCCGACCGCGACCGCGAAGCGGCGATCTCCGAGGCGATCGCGAAGGCCTTCAAGGTCGCGCTCGGCGACGCCTACCGGGTCGACACCCGCGGCGACGACGAGGTCAAGATCGAGGCGCGGGAGAAGAAGAACGCCTTCACGCTCGCGGTCAAGGAGCTGTCCGTGAAGGGTGTGTCGGTAAAGCTGAAGTAGGACGGGACTGGCGGAGAGGGAGGGATTCGAACCCTCGGTAGAGGTTTTAGCCCCTACAACGGTTTAGCAAACCGTCCTCTTTAGCCACTCGAGCACCTCTCCGCGGCGGGACGGGAAAAAGCCGCGTGATTATGGCGACGGGGCGGGGCCCGGGCAAGCGGCGCCCCGCTTTCGCTGGCGCGGGGCGGCGCGCGGCCCGAAGGAAGAGCCGAACTACGGCGCCGGCGACGCCGTCGGGGATGCCGCCGGGGCCACGAAAGCCAGCGCTCGTCCGGCGCCCTCGCCCTCGCGGCGATACGAGGGCCACCCCGCGCTGCAGATCGTGCACGGTCCGACCTGCTCGATCGCATCCGCCGCAAGGCCGGCCGCCTGGAGCCGGTCGGCGACCACGCCGCGCAGGTCGAGCAGGGGGCGTCCGCGCGGTCCGGGCGCGATTCGCGGTGGGGCGGCGGCCAGCGCCGCGATCACCTCCGGCCCAACCTCGTAGCAGCAGCCACCCGCGGCCGGCCCGACCGCGGCGACCAGCACGCGTCCCGGCGCCGCGGTTCGCAGTCGTTCGATCGCGGCCTCGATCACGCCGGCCGCTACCCCCCGCCAGCCAGCGTGCACCGCCGCGACCGCTGCCCCTCCCTCGACGGCCAGCAGGAGCGGGACGCAGTCGGCCGTCACGACCCCTACGGTCGGCCCGCCGGTCCGGGAGAGCGCTGCATCCGCCGTCACGGCCGGCGCGCCAGCCCGCTCCGGCTCCGCGATCTCCGCGCCGTGGACCTGCTTCGGCCGCCACGCCGGAATCGCTCCCGGGGCCTGGGAAAAGCCGTGCGGAACGCCCGCGCGCCGGGCCAGGAGGGGGCTCGTCAGCGTCTCGGTCACGGGGCCTCAGCTCCTCTTCGGACGGTGCTCCGGCCAAGCCCCAGCTTGACCGGTCGCCCGTATCCCCCCAGAATGCGACGTTTTTCGCGGTCCCGGCGGTTTTCCGTCCGGCCGCCCCTTCGACCCGGGGTGCCGCCATCGCCCCCGGTCCGGCGAGGTCTTCTCAACCATGACCCAGTTCCAACAGCTCGTCACCGGCACCGGTGCGCCGCTCGCGCTGCTCGCGCAGCAGCCGGCCGCGCCGGGTGCCACGGCCTACCTGATCCAGTTCGCCCCGATCCTCCTCGTCTTCGTCATCTTCTACTTCCTGCTGATCCGGCCGGCGCGCCAGCGGCAGAAGGCGCACGAGGAGATGCTGAAGCAGATCCAGCCGGGCGAGACGGTCGTGACCTCCGGCGGACTGGTCGGGAAGGTGATCAAGGCGGACGACACCAAGCTGAAGGTCCGCATCGCGCCGACGGTCGAGGTGACCGTGCTCCGCTCCCACATCGCCGGGAAGTCGGACGAGGAGAGCCTGTGAAGCCGCTCCACTGGAAGCTCGCGCTGATCGCGGCCGTCACGCTGTGGGCGATCTGGCAGGTCTGGCCGCGGACCGAGCACACCTTCGCCAACGTCAAGCTGGGCCTCGACTTGCGCGGGGGGTCCTACCTCGTGATGCAGGTCCAGACCGACGACGCGATCAAGGCGGAGGCCGATATCGAGGCGACGCGGATCGGCGAACGCCTGCGCAAGGAAGGGTACACCGAGGCGCGCGCGATCACCGGCGACACGACCGGTTCGGTCGTGGTCACGGGAGTCCCCGCGGCACGGCTCGGCGAAGCCGAGCGGATCGTGACCGAAGAGTCGGGCGACTGGACGGTCGGCACATCGGGCGCGGAGATCCGCGTCCAGATGCCGCGCGCCGAGGAGCAGCTGCTGCGCGACCGGGCGGTCCGGCAGGCGCTGACGACCGTCCAGAACCGCGTCGACGCGCTCGGCGTCGCCGAGGCCTCGGTGACGCGGCTCGGCGGCGAGAATGCCAACCGGCTGCTGGTCCAGATGCCGGGCGTCGAGGACCCCTCGCGCGTGAAGCGCGTGATCCAGGCCCAGGCCCAGCTCGAGCTGCGCTCCGCGTTCTACACGCCGGACGGCGCGGGGCCCTTCGTCGCGGCGACGCAAGCGAGGACGTCGCCGCCCAGCTCGGCGGCAACGTCCCACCGGGCGTCGAGATCCTGCCGATGGAGGCGGAGCGCAAGATCCTCGATCCCAGCCAGCCGCCGCCGCCGGCGCAGATCTCCGGCTACATGGCGGTCGAGAAGTCGGCCGTGATCTCCGGGACCGACCTGCAGAACGCGCAGGCCTCGCAGGGCGAGTGGAACAACACCGTCGTCTCCTTCAGCCTGCGCGTCGGGGCCGCCGACCGCTTCGGGAACTTCACCCGCTCGCACATCGGCAAGCAGATGCCGATCGTGCTGGACGGGAAGATCAAGTCGGCGCCGGCGATCCGGGGCGAGATCCGCACGAACGGCCAGATCGAGGGGAACTTCACGCCGGCCGAGGCCGACGAACTCTCGCTGGTCCTGCGCGCCGGCGCGCTGCCGGCCCGCATCCTGACCCTGGAGGAGCGGACCGTCGGCCCCTCGCTCGGACGCGACTCGATCCGCGACGGCCTGCGGGCCGCGGCGTTCGGTGCCGCCTTCACCTGCCTCTTCATGCTGGTCTACTACAAGGCCGCCGGGATCAACGCGATCCTCGCGCTGGCGCTGAACATGCTCATTCTGTTCGCGTCGATGGCCCAGATGGGGGCGACGCTGACGCTCCCCGGCATCGCCGGCCTGGCGCTGACGGTCGGCATGGCGGTCGACGCCAACGTGCTGATCTTCGAGCGCATCCGGGAGGAGCTGGCCGCCGGCAAGACCGTCAAGGGGGCGGTCGAGGCCGGCTTCAACAAGGCCTTCTCCGCGATCTTCGACTCCAACGTGACGACGATCATCGCGGCGCTGTTCCTGATCGGCTACGGCACCGGGCCGGTCAAGGGGTTCGCCGTGACGCTGATCATCGGCCTCTTGGCCAACATGTTCACCGCGGTCTTCGCGAGCAAGACCCTTTTCGAGATGATCCTCCAGCGCCCGATCAAGACGCTGTCGATCTGACGGGCGGAGCCAACCATGCAGATCAAGTTCCCGCGCAAGTACGACTTCATGGGCCAGCGGGCCTTCATCGCCGCGTTCATCGGCGGGGGCCTGGTCTTCGCCCTCGCCATGATGGCGATGTTCGGCATCCAGCGCGGTGTCGAGTTTACCGGCGGCGCCGAGGTGGCCCTGCGCTACATCGACGCGCCGGACATCGCGACGATCCGCCAGACGCTCGACGCGGCCAACCTGCCGGGCGTGACGGTCACGACCTTCGGCGACACCGGGGGCCGCGAGCTGGCGATCCGGGTCGGACTGCCGAAGGATGGCTCGCAGTCGAAGGAAGGGGACCTCGCGACCCAGGTCGTCGAGGCCCTGCGGCCGGCCGACGTGAAGCAGAAGATCGACGCCGGGCAGATCAACCTCAACACGGCCGACCAGGTCACCATCGCCGACCGGATGGCGGCCGACGCGGGGCTGGCCCGGGCCGAAGCCGAGGCCGCGGCCGACGCGATCCTCGCCCTGCGGCGCGAGAGCGGCGGCGTGCTGACCGGGCTCGACCAGGTCCGCGCGCTGCCCGCGGTTCCGGAGGCGGCGAAGGGCTGGATGGCCCAGCACGCGTTCGTCGGGCCGTTCGGACTGCGTGGCCAGGAGGTGATCGAGGCCTCGATCAGCCAGGAGATGCGCAACCGGGCGCTGATCGCCAGCGTCGGCGCGCTCGTCCTGATGATGCTCTACCTCTGGATCCGCTTCTCGGGCCTCAAGTGGGGCCTGGGCGCGATGGTGGCGCTGGGCTTCGACGTGATCGTGACGCTGGGGCTGTTCGCGCTCTTCAAGGAGGAGTTCACCCTCCCGGTCGTGGCGGCCTTCCTGACCCTGATCGGCTACTCGGTCAACGACAAGATCGTCGTCTTCGACCGGATCCGGGAGCTGATCCGGAACCGCGGGACCGCCGGCTTCGCCTCGACCGTCAACGAGGCGCTGAACGAGGTCCTGCCCCGGACCCTGATCACCGGGATCTGCACGATCGTCACCGCCGCCTCGCTGTTCTTCTTCGGCGGGATCGTGCTCCACGGCTTCTCGTTCGTACTGCTGTGGGGGATCATCATCGGCACGCTGTCGTCGCTCTACGTCGCCTGCCCGTTCGTGGTCTGGTGGACGAAGTGGCGCGCCTCGCGCCAGCCGGCCGACGCCAAGGCCGCCCGCGCCGCCAAGGCGGCCAAACCGACCGGGCGCGCGCGGGCCTGAGGCCGGCGCCCGTCCCCGCTTGCGCCGTCCGGGCCGCCGCGCGGGGCGGCCCGGCGCGTTTCGGGCCGCGGTCCCTATAATCCTCCGGGCCGGGAGGCCCGCCGTTGATCCGGTTCGAGGACATCCAGGAACGAGTCGAGCGCAACCGCCCCGACGCGGACCTGGAACTCCTGCGCCGCGCCTACATCTACAGCGCGATGGCGCACCGCGGGCAGCTGCGGCGCAACGGAGAGCCCTACCTGATCCACCCGCTGGAGGTGGCCCACATCCTGGCCGACCTCGAGCTGGACGTGCCGACCGTGGCGGCCGGCCTGCTCCACGACGTCGTCGAGGACTCCCACGCGACCGAGGCGGACATCCAGGAGAACTTCGGCAAGGAGGTCGCCCAGCTCGTCGACGGCGTGACGAAGCTGTCGCGCCTCGACATGGCCTCCGAGGCGGAGCGCCAGGCCGAGAACATCCGGAAGATGATCCTGGCGATGGTCGGCGACATCCGGGTCATCCTGGTCAAGCTCGCCGACCGGCTGCACAACATGCGCACGCTCGGGTTCATGCCGCCGGAGAAGCAGAAGCAGATCTCCGCCGAGACGCTCGAGATCTACGTCCCGCTGGCCAACCGGCTGGGTCTCGGCCGGATCCAGTCCGAGCTGCAGGACCTGTCGGTCAAGTTCTCGGACCCGGAGGCGTACGCCCAGCTGATCGCGCAGCTCGAAGCGAAGCGGCAGGTCTCCGACGTGCTGGTCGCCGAAGTCCGGGAGAAGCTGTCCGCGGCCCTCGAGGAGCACGGGATCAAGGCCGAGATCCGTGGCCGGCTGAAGAGCGTCTTCTCGATCTACCACAAGATGCAGGTCCAGATGATCGACGTCGAGCAGGTCTACGACGTCGTCGCGCTGCGGGTCATCACGAGCTCGGTCAAGGACTGCTACGGCGCGCTCGGCATCGTGCACTCGCTCTGGCCGCCGGTGCCGGGGCGGATCAAGGACTTCATCGCGATGCCGAAGCCGAACCTCTACCAGTCCCTGCATACCACCGTGATGTCGGACAAGGGATACCCGTTCGAGGTCCAGATCCGTACGCTCGAGATGCACCGCCTCGCCGAGGAGGGGATCGCCGCGCACTGGCGCTACAAGGAGCGCGGCATGCTGACCGAAAAGGAGGTCGCCGGCGTCCAGTGGCTGCGCCAGGTGATGGACTGGCAGAAGGACATCGCCGACTCGCGGGAGTTCGTCAAGTACGTCAAGGTCGACCTGTTTCCCGGCGAGGTCTACGTCTTCACGCCCAAGGGCCGGGTCGTCTCGCTGCCGAAGGGGGCGACGCCGGTCGATTTCGCCTACGAGATCCACACCGAGGTCGGTCACACCTGCGTCGGCGGGCGCGTCAACGGCCGCCTCGTGCCCCTCAAGACCGAGCTGAAGTCGGGGGACATCGTCGAGATCGTCACCCAGGCCGGCCACAAGCCGAGCCGTGACTGGCTGGCGATTGCGCGCACCACCCGCGCGCGCAGCAAGATCCGCGCCTTCCTCAAGGCGTCCGAGCGCGAGCGCTCGATCGAGCTGGGCCGCTCGCTGCTGGAGAAGGAGGCGCGCCGCTACAACGTCTCGCTCAAGGGTCTCGCGGAGGAGAAGCAGGCGGCCGCGCTGAGCGAGTTGAAGTACCGGTCGCTCGAGGACCTGTACGCCGCGCTCGGTCACGGCAAGATCACGCCCCAGCAGTTCCTGGCGCTGGTCTCGCCCGTTGCCGCCTTGAAGCCCGACGAGCCCCCCTCGCTCCTCCGGCGCGTCTCCCGGGCCCTGACCCGGTCCGGCCCGGACAAGGTGCTCGTCCACGGGATGGGCGACACCCTCGTGACCCTCGCCCGCTGCTGCTGCCCGATCCCGGGCGACACGATCGTCGGGTACATCACGCGCGGGCGCGGTGTGTCGGTCCACCGGGAGGACTGCGGAAACCTCGAAGGGCTGCTGGTGGAGAGCGACCGGCGGATCGAGGTCGCCTGGGCCGCGGGAGAGGATGCCTCGCGATTCAACGTCGGTCTCCGGGTCCTGACTCGAAACCAGCCCGGGATGCTGGCCCGCGTCGCCGAGATCCTGGAGAAGGAGCGGATCAACATCGGCCATGCCGACGCCGGCGTCGACGACGCCGGACGCGGAGTGATCTCGATCGTGGCCGAGGTGGCGCACCGCGCCCAGGTCGAGAAGCTGCTCGACCGCATCCGGCGCACGGAGGGGGTTTACCAGGTCGAGCGCGTCTCGCCGCAGCACGCGGCAGGGCAGATCCACGGTTGATCCGGAGCGATGAAGCGAACGAGGGAGACTCGGCATGACGATGAATCCGATCGCGACGAACAAGGCCCCGCAGGCCATCGGTCCCTACGTCCAGGCGCTCGTCGCCGGGGGGTTCGTCTTCTGCTCGGGACAGCTCCCGCTCGACCCGGGAACGGGCCAGTTCGTGGCTGGCGACGTGGCGGTTCAGACCCGTCGCGTCCTGGCCAATCTCGCCGCGGTTCTCGAGGCGGCGGGCTCGGGCCTCTCGCAGGTCGTGAAGACCACCGTCTACCTGGCCGACATGGCCGACTTTGCGGCGATGAACGGCGCCTACGAGGAGGTCTTCGGCGCGCACCGGCCGGCGCGTTCGACGGTGCAAGCGGCGCGCCTGCCGCGCGACGCGCGGATCGAGATCGACGCGATCGCGGTCCTCGACTAGCCCCCTCGGCTACTGGACGAGCTGGCCCGGCGCACTCTCGGCGGCGGCGGGCGGCGGCTCGGGGTGGAGGAAGGTCAGCCCCAGCATCATCTGCCGCAGGGCCGGGAGATCGAGGGCCTCGCGGCCCGGTGGGAAGCCGGCCCGGAAAGCGTAAAGCGTGTCGCCGTGCCGGACCGCCCAGTAGGCGACGGCGGTCGGTGGGTCGCCGGGGCGGACCAGAACCGGGAAGACCGCCTCGAGTGCGGGGTGGCCGCCGATCACGAGGTCGGTCAGCGCGGGCTCGCCGTTGCGCTTGTAGAAGAACTCGGTCCAGCCGACGAGCTGCGGCAGGATGCTCCGCGGGAGCGCGGCGAGGAAGGTCTTCTCCGCGTCCTCCAGCGACTTGGTCTTGAGCTCCCAGACCGTGCCGCCCGGCGAACGGACCTCGTCCAGGAACGGCGACCACTGCTCGGGGATCGTGTACCGGATCCCGAGCCCCTCGTCGTTGACCGTACGCTCGGCGGTGGTCGGCGGCGGGGGGGACGAGCAGGCGGCCGCGGCGAGCGCGCCGAGCAGCAGCAGGAAGCCGGCAACCAGGCGAAAGCGCACGGAACCCTCCTTTCCGCCGATGATCATCCGGTCGCCGCCGGGTTTCAAGGCTGCGCCCGGGCGCGGCCCGGGGCCCGCGGGGGGCTCCCCGCGACGGCCGGGCCTGTCGGGCGCCGCCGGGCCCGTTTCGGGCTATGATCTCCGACCGTCACTTCGGAGGCCGAGAGCATGAGGATCGACTACTCCCAAAAGGGCAACACGACGATCATCACCCCCCATGGCGACATCCGGATCAACCAGGGGGACGTGGCGCTGCGCGATGCCGTCCGCTCGCAGCTCGACGAGGGGAAGCGGCAGATCGTCATCGACATGGCGGGCGTGAACTTCATGGACAGCGCCGGGCTCGGCGAGGTCGTGGGCTGCCACAAGTCGGTGTCGGAGAAGGGGGGCGAGATCAAGCTGGCCGCGCTGAACCCGCGCATCAACGATCTCTTCACCCTGACCAAGCTGTTCCTCGTTTTCAAGATCTTCGACTCCGTCGACGAGGCCGTGGCGTCTTTCACGGCCTGACGCGGGCTCGAGACCGAGGCCGTGATCTCCCGGTCCGACCGCGGCCGGCAGAACGATTGACCCGGGTCGAGTGCCGCAACCCGGCTCCCCCCGAGAGCCTGATTCGAGCCCCGAAGCGCTTGCGGATCGATACGAAGTGACTCACAATTTATTCACTCAACGCCCCGAAAGACTCCTCTCTGTTCGTTGAAGGGCACACGAAACCGAACGAATCCGCGGCGGCGGCCGGACCCGCCGGCGAGGCGCAGTCGGTCGATGAACGGTCGCCTGGGCGATTCGAACCAGCGGGATGCTGAGGTTCAGTGGTATCCTCTCGCGCCGCTGGGCCGCCGCGCAGCGGGTTGCACGGCCTCCCGACCCGCGGTCGCCGAACCCCTCCGGCGCCGGCTTCGATTGCTCGGCGCATGCGGGGCGCCAGCAGCGGGATTGCCGGGGTTCGCTGGGCTCGCAGCCGGTTCGGGAGGCACGCTGCTTCCGGCCATGGAACGAACGAGGGACATCGCGAAGCCAGGCTCGCCGGCCATCGAGTGGACTCCCGGGCCGCGGCGCGATCCGCCGACCGGGAGACGATCGAGCGGCGAGTCCCCGCCTTCGCCCGACACGTGGGCCTGCCGGCCGCCTTGGCGCGGCGCAGGAGGTGACGCATGAGGCGCAGTCTGGTGGCCGTTCTCGTTCTCGGGGTGCTGCTCGTTTTCGCGCCTGGATGCCAGGGCCTGCGCGAGCGCATGACGATGAAGAAGGGTCACGAGCTCTATAAGGCCCAGAAGTACGACGAGGCGATCAAGAAGTACAAGGAAATCCTCGTCATGGATCCGGGCAACTACACCGCGACCTACCAGGTCGCGATGTCCAACCTCGCGATGTACCACCCCGGTTCGACGCACCCGAAGGACAAGGAGTATGCGACCCAGTCGATCGAGTACCTCGAGAAGCTGATGACGCTCAAGGCGCCGGACGCGGAGACCCAGGACCGGGTGGTGAAGTACTACCTCTCGCTGCTTGCGTCGGCCGAGATGAGCGACAAGGCGATCGCGTTCATGGAGAAGGAGCTGGCCAAGGACCCCAACAACACGGAAACGGTTCTCCAGCTGGCCAATCTGTACGCGAAGAAGGGTGACTTCCCCAGCGCCTGGAAGTACTTCACGAAGCGCGCGGCGCTCGACCCCAAGAACAAGGAAGCCTGGTACACCGTGGGCGTCGTGGCCTGGGAGCGCTCGTACAAGGGGAAGGAGATGGTTTCCGACAGCGAGCGCGAGGCGACCCTGATTCCGGAAGGTCTCGCGGCGTTCGACAAGGCGATCGCGATCGATCCGGACTACTTCGACGCGCTGGTCTACGCCAACCTGCTCCACCGCGAGAAAGCCGCCGTCCTGGGGCGCCAGAACCGCCTGGAGGAAGCGCAGGCGGAAATGACGATTGCCAACGGCTTCAAGGATCGGGCCGCGGCCGCGCGTAAGAAGCAGATCGAAGCCGAGAAGAGCAAGGCGGGCGCCGGCGCCTGACGCGGGCGCGGCCGAGGGACCGATATGTTCGATAACAACATGCTCGACAGTCGCAAAGGCGGCATGGACAAGGGGAAGTGGTGGAGCTTCCCGCTCGCGCTGCTCGTCCACGCGGTCCTGATCGGCGGCGTGATCCTGGCCTCGTTCCTCGTGGTCGAGGCGGTGCAGGATCCCGACATGATGCTGACCTTCGTCGGCATGTCCGCGCCTCCTCCTCCTCCTCCTCCTCCGCCGCCTCCTCCCAAGGCGTCCTCCGCGCCGAAGACCGTCGACATCACGCCGACCCAGCCGAACGAACTGGTCCAGCCGCAGGAGGTTCCCAAGGACATCAAGATCGAGGAGAACTCGGGCGGCGGTGACGAGTTCGGCGTCGAAGGCGGCGTCGAGGGCGGTGTCGAGGGCGGCGTGCCCGGCGGCGTGCCCGGCGGCGTGCTCGGCGGCGTGGCCGGGGGCGTGCTCGGTGGCGAGGGCGGGACCGAGAACGAGCCGATGCTGGTCGTCGGCAACGTCCAGGCTCCCGTGCTGGTCACCAAGATCGACCCCGAGTACCCCGAAATGGCCCGGCGGGCCCGGGTCACGGGCAAGGTCATCCTGCAGGCCGTCATCAACGAGCGCGGCGACGTCGTCGACGTGAAGGTGCTGAAGTCGCACCCGCTGCTCGATGATTCGGCGATCTCTGCTGTAAAGCGCTGGAAGTACAAGCCCGCGACGCTCGAAGGGAAGCCCGTCGCGGTCTATTTCACGGTGGTCGTGAACTTCACCCTGGACTGACCGCTGGGCAAGAGCGGTTCAGAGAGCACGAGCGAGAGCATCTGCAAGAGGAGAGCCCGTCATGACTTTCGATCTCATCAGCATGTGGCAGTCGTCCGGATACATCGCAAAGGGGGTGATCGTCATCCTCGTGCTGTGCTCCATCTGGACCCTCAAGGTCGCGGTCGAGAAGTTCCTCGCTTACAACGCGTCGCGGAAGCAGTCGACCGAGTACCTGCCCCACCTGGTCAACTACCTCAAGCAGGGGAAGATCCAGGAGGCGATCGACTCGTCCAAGAAGTTCAACAAGGCGCACATCGCCAAGGTGGTGTCGTCCGGACTCCTGGAGTACCAGTCGACCAAGGACCAGGGCGAGCTCGTGATGCTCGATTCGACCCGCCGCGCCCTCGACATGGCGATGGCCGTGACCTCGGCCGAGCTGCGCAAGGGCCTGGGCGGCCTGGGAACGATCGCCACGACGTCCCCCTTCATCGGCCTGTTCGGGACGGTGTTCGGCATCATCAACGCGTTCCATGGTATCGCCACCGCCGGCTCGGGCGGTCTCGCCGCGGTGTCCGCTGGTATCGCCGAGGCGCTGATCACCACCGGCGTCGGGATCGGCGTGGCGATCCTCGCGGTCGTGCTCTTCAACTACTTCACCGAGCGGCTCGAGCGGTTCCAGGTCGAGATGACCAACGCCTCGTCCGAGCTGATCGACTTCATCGTGAAGCGCCATGGGCATGCAGGTTAGCAGCGGTGCCGGCCCCGGCGCGCCGCTGAAGGCGGGTGCCGTCAAGTCGGACATCAACATCACGCCGCTCGTCGACGTGGTGCTGGTCCTGCTCATCATCTTCATGGTCGTCACGCCGATGCTCCAGAAGGGCCAGTCGGTGAAACTCCCGATCACCGACAACCCGGACAAGAAGCCCGACGAGAAGTCCCAGATCATGGTGGTGATCGCCTACGACAGTTCCGTGACGAAGAACAACCCGATCTACATCGAGAAGGAGAGGATGCTCCTTCGAGACTTCGATCCGAAGATCAAGGAAGCTTACGAGCGCAACCCGGCGGGGACCGTGGTGGTCAAGGCCGACGCTCGACTCACTTTCGGCGACGTGAAGGACGTGGTGTTCAAGATCAGGAACGCGGGTTTCCGCAACGTGGGCCTGATCACCGAGAAGAAGTCGTCCTAGGCTGCGGCCCGGGACTGGGGTGATCCGATGGGAATGGATGTCGGTGGCAGCAAGAAGGGCGTCAAGTCGGACATCAACATCACGCCGCTCGTCGACGTGGTACTGGTGCTGCTGATCATCTTCATGGTCGTGACGCCCCTGGCCCAGCGCGGCTACGACCTCGAGGTCCCCCGCGAGGAGAAGAACATCGTCCCGCCGACCCCGGAGATACTCGCCATGCAGGTCATCCTCTCGGTCACCGAGGAAGAGTGCAAGATCGCCACCCCGCTCATGCAGCCGGGCTTGCCCCCGGGCTGTACGGTGCGCATCAACAAGGACGTCGTCCGGATCGAGGAGCTCGCCCGCAAGATGGACGAGGTCTTCCGCAACCGGAAGAAGGCCGACAAGGTGGTTTTCCTCGCGGCCGAGGAGAAGCTCAACTACGAGGCCGTGATGCGGATCCTCGACATCGCCAAGAACGGCGCCGGCGAGGACCTGAAGGTCGCGCTGGTGAAGGACTCGGGGATCGCCCACACGGCCGGCGGCGGCACCGAGTAGACCGACCTCCTCTTGCGACGCGGGCCCGGGCGCGCCCCGGGCCCGCGTTTCGCTTTTCCAGGGCCGGAGGGGGACCCGAGCCGGGGGTGGTCGGGCGGGGCCCCGGCGGAGCGGTTCCCTGCGGGGCCGCTCGGCGCCGATGCGGGGCTTCCCGGGGCTGGAGGGGGGCGGGGCGGGGCGGGGCCGGACCGGACAGCGCGTGGCCTACCGGCGGATCAGGAGACGCGCTTGGCGACCTTGCCGGAGCGCAGGCAGCGGGTGCAGACCGTGGCTCGCTTCGGGGTTCCGTTCTCGGTGACCACCCGGACATTCTGAAGATTCGGCATGAAGCGCCGCTTGGTCACGTTGTGGGCGTGGCTGATCGTGTTGCCGGACACCGGCTTCTTGCCGCAAACGTCACACATGCGGGCCATGACGGGACACCTCCGCGGCCGGAACGGGCCGCCGCAAACCGGGTGATCTTAGATGGCGCATCCCGGCCGGTCAACTCGCGCTCGTCCGGAAGCTTGCCCGGTCGATCTCGGGACCTATATTCGCGGCGAGGGGGCCGGCTCGGCTTCCGGCGGACAGGGGGCAGCATCGCCGCCGGGAAGCGAGGTCGGTCCACAACCGTGCGGTGGCGGCGGCAGGCTGCCTCCCACGGGGTGAACGGAGGAAGGGCCAGGCGCAAGGAGCGGCTCGCGGGGTTCGGAACCGGCGAAAAGGGTCCGAAACTGTCCGCATTACTCCTTGACCTGGCGCCTAAACCTCGGTTAGTTTCGCCCCGTTCGGAGGGAGGCCGACCGTCCGGCCTAGGCGGAGGCCCGAAATGCAATTCGGCCGTTCCAAGGACCTCGTGGGGCTCGACATCGGCGACAGCTCCATCAAGGTCGTAGAGCTCAAGGAGCTGGGCCGCGGCCGGGGCTGGGAAGTCCAGTCCATGGCCCACGAGCCGCTTCCACCCGAGGCGATCGTCGACGGCGCCATCATGGACGCCGGCCTCGTGGTGGACACCCTCCAGCGGATCTGGAGCCAGCGGCGCATCAAGAACAAGCGCGTCGCGACGGGGCTGTCCGGACACTCCGTGATCATCCGCCGCATCAACCTCCCGGCGATGGGTGAGCAGGAGCTTGCCGAGCAGATCCGGTGGGAAGCCGAGCAGTACATCCCCTTCAACATCCAGGAGGTGTCGCTCGACTACCACGTGCTCGAGGGCTCCTCACTGGCCGGCGAGGGGAACATGGACGTCATCCTCGTCGCGGCCCGCAAGGAGAAGATCGACGACTACACGTCGGTCATCAGCCAGGCGGGCCTCGATCCGGTGGTCGTCGACGTCGGCACGTTCGCAGCGCTGAACTGCCTCGAGGCGAACTACGGTGCCGAGATGCCCGCGCACGCCGCGCTGATCGACATCGGCGCGTCGGTGACCAGCATCGCCATCCTGCAGAACGGCGTGTCGGTCTTCTGGCGTGACATCCAGATCGGCGGCAACCAGTACACGGCGACGCTCCAGCGCGAACTCAATCTGTCCCGCGAGCAGGCCGATGCGGCCAAGCGGATGGAGACGATCGAGGGCGTGTCGATGGAGCAGGTCGCGACGATCCTCGCGTCGGTGAACGACGACCTATGCCACGAGATCCACCGCACGGTGGACTTCGTGAAGGCCTTCGCCGGGACGGAGACGCCGCTGCAGGCGATCCTCCTGACCGGCGGCGGCGCTCGCCTCCCGGGCCTGCAGGACGCGCTTGGAAAGCAGTTCGGCGTGCGGGTCGACATGCTCGACCCGTTCCGCAAGGTGAAGCTGCCGAGCCGTCTCGAGGGCCAGTTCGCGGAGACGGGGCCCGAGACGGCGGTCGCCGTCGGCCTCGCGCTCAGGAAGGCGGGTGACCGATGATTCGCGTCAATCTGCTGGAGAGAAAGCAGAAGGAACCGTCGAAGCTGCCGAAGGTCAACCTGGGCGGAAGCACCGGGCTGGTCGCGGCGGCCCTCGTCCTGGCGTCGCTGGGCTGGATCGGCTGGCGCTACGTCGACAACAAGAGCCAGATCGGCGAGCTGACGACCCGCATCGCCGACGCGGACAAGCAGATCGAGAACCTGAAGAAGGTCCTCAAGCAGGTCGACGAGTTCCAGGTCAAGAAGAAGTCGCTGGAGAAGAAGGTTGAGCTGATCTCGAACCTCAAGCGCCAGCAGCGCGTGCCGGTCCACCTCCTCGATCAGATCTCGCGCCAGGTCCCGGACTACCTCTGGCTCGAGTCGATGGAGGAGAAGGACGCCGGCGTGTCCCTGAAGGGGCGGGCGACCAACTACAACGCCGTGTCCAACTTCTACAACAACCTGAAGGACTCCCCGTTCTTCAGTGACGTCACGCTCGGCAACACGCAGAGGGCGCCCCAGGGAGTCAGCTTCGCACTCTCGTGCCGCTTCACCCCCCCGCCCGACGACGGCCCCCGGCCGGTCGCCGCGCCGACCGGCGAAGCGGCGCCCCCCCCGCCACCTGCGGCGCCGAGGAGCTGACCATGACCTTCAAGAGCCTGCCGTGGTGGGGTCAACTCGGGCTGGCGGCTGCCGGCGCGGGCCTCATCGTGTTCAGCCAGTACAAGTGGGCGCCGGCGAACCTCTCCGCGCAGAAAGCCGAGATCGTGCGGTTGAAGGAGTCGCTGGACAAGAAAGACGCCGAGATCGCGAAAGGGAAGCAGGCGCTGGCCAAGCAGGAAGAGCTCGCGCGCGACATCGCGTCGCTCGAGCGCAAGCTGGCCGACCTGCGCCAGATCCTCCCGACGCAACCCGAGCTGGGCGACCTCCTCAAGTGGATCAAGGCCCTCGCCGACCAGACGAACCTCGAACTGCGGGTGTTCGGGCCGGGGTCCGCGCAGGAGCAGGAGTTCCTGCGTGAGCAGCCGATCCGGATGGAGGTCCACGGCAACTACCACCAGCTGGGGATGTTCTTCGACCGGGTCAGCAAGTACGCGCGCATCATCAACGTCGAAAACGTGAAGATCACGCCCAACAACGATCGCAAGGTGCGCGCGACGATCATCTCGAGCTTCGTCGCCAAGACCTACGTCTTCCGCGACGAGACAGAAGGGAAAGAGAAGAAGAAGGGAGGTGACGCGTGACCGGGCAGAGCAGAGGTTCGGTCCGGCGCGTCCTGGCGCTGGCGATCGTCCTGATCGCCGCCGCCGTGCTCGCGTTCGCGCAGGAGGAGGCCAAGCAGGCCCCCGCCGCGCCACTTTCGCCCAACGAGCAGGTGGTCGAGCAGATCCAGGTGGAGAGCGAGGCCGTCATCACTGGCCGGCAGTTCTCCTACGATCCGGGCGGCCGCCGCGATCCATTCGAACCGCTCGTGAAGAAGGACGTCGAGTCGACCGGCAAGCGCCCCAAGGGGATCGCCGGGATGCTCGTCAACGAGATCGCGCTGAAGGGTCTCGCGGTCGATTCCCGCGGAGTGCCGGTCGCCCTGTTCCAGGGCTCCGACAACCGGGGCTACACGCTGCGCGTCGGCGACATCGTGTATGACGGCAAGGTGATCGACATCGATGCGAATCGTGGAATGGTCATGTTCCGCCAGCAGGTGGACGACCCGCGTCGAATCAAGCCGTATCGCGACGTAATGAAGCGCCTCAACCCGACGGGGGAGGAGCACAGGTCCGAGTCCGACGAGGAGGAGGAGGGTGCATGAGGAGGGATGACCTCCCGAGCCGCATGACGCGGCTCATCGCGTTTGCCTGCGCGGCCGCCGCCTGCGGCCTGGTCGTGCTGGCCAACGCCGTTCCCGGCGACGAACGCCCGCCGCTGCTTGCCGCGGCGCAGCCGCCGGATGGCCTGAATCCCGCGAACCGGTTGGTCGACGTCAGCGTCGCCGATCCGGGGGGCGCCGTCTACGACGTCGTCCTGCGCGGCGACGGAGGCCTGGGCTACCAGGTCTTCGCCCTCACCGGACCCGACCGGCTGGTCCTCGACCTGCCCGGCGTGTACGCGGCGTCGGCGAAGCCGAGGGTCGAGGTCGACCGGGAGGGCCTGATCCGCGTCCGGGTCGGGCAGTACCGCGACACGCCCGAGGCGATGACGCGCGTGGTGCTCGACATGAGCGCGCCGCTCCATTGGAACGTGATCCAGGAGGGCGACACGCTGCGCGTCCACATCGGTCCCGAGACCGCCGTGGCGCGCGTTGCCGAGCCGGTCGCGCCGGCCGCCGTCGAGACCGCAGCCGCGGCCCGGCCGGCGGTCGCCGAGACGCCGGAGAGCCTCCCGTCCTGGGCGGTGGCGCGTCCCGATCCGGTCCCGACCTCAGCGACGAAGGCCGCCGGCGCACCCGTGCCGGCGATCGAGAAGGCGCCGAGGGCGATCAGCGATCCGGCCGCGGTCCCCGTCGTCGAGTCGCGTCCGGCGCCGCAGCCCGTCGCCGAGATCCGCCCGGTGCCGCAGCCCGTCGCCGAGGCGATGCCGGTCGTGAACGCTGCGCCGGTTCCCGTCGAAGCTCCGAGCCCGGCCGTGGCTCCGGCCCCGATCGCGGCTCCCGCCCCGGCGTGGGTCGAAAGCCCGCCACCTCCGGCCTGGAACGCGAGCGAGGTCCAGGCGGCGCTCGGCGCGCAGCCGACGCCGACGCCTCCGCCTCCGAATCCGATGGCCTCCGTGGTCAACGCGGGCAGCACCGCCCCCGCGGAGATCACGACCTCGGGCGCGGTTCCGCTGCCGAGCAGCGCGATCAACGCAATCGGTGAGCTCCGGAAGGAGTACACCGGGCAGCCGATCAGTCTCGAGCTGGTGGACGCCGACGTGAAGCAGGTCTTCGGCGTCTTCCACGAGATGTCGGGCCTGAACTTCGTGCTCGATCCGGGCGTTTCCGGCACCGTGACGATCGTCGTCGACCAGGTCCCCTGGGATCAGGCGCTCGACATCATCCTCAAGAACAACGGCCTCTCCATGCAGATGGAGGGGAATGTGGTCCGCGTCGCTCCGGTCACGAAGCTCGCGCAGGAGGCGCAGCAGAAGCGCCAGCTGTGGGAGAACCAGGAACTCGAGGCGCCGCCGGTCACGATCACCCGCACGTTGTCCTACGCCCGGGCGAAAGATATCGAGAAGGTCGTCCGGGACGCGGTCATCAGCAGCAAGGGGCGCGTCGTCGTCGACGAGCGGACCAATACGCTCGTGATCCGCGACGTGCCGTCCCGCCTGGCGTCGATCGAAGGCCTGATGGAGGCACTCGACGCGGAAACCCCGCAGGTCATGATCGAGGCCCGCATCGTCGAGGTCTCGCGCGACTTCCAGCAGACGCTGGGGATCAACTGGGGCTTCACCGCCGACGCCGACCCGGCCTACGGGACGCAGACCGGCCTCGATTTCCCGAACCGCGCCAACGTGAAGTGGGACCTGAACCTCCCGCGCAACCCGAAGGCGAGTTCCCTCGGCTTCTCGTTCGGCAACGTCCTCGACTCCTTCACGCTCGACATCACGATCGACGCGCTGGAGAGCGAGGGCTACGCGCGCCGACTGTCGGCGCCGAAGGTGGCGACGCTGAACAACGAGACCGCCGAGATCGAACAGGGCTTGCGTTACCCGATCGTCACCACGACCGCGACGGAAGTCGACGTCCAGTTCGTGGCGGCATCGCTGCTGCTGCGCGTCACCCCCCAGATCACCGCGGAGGGGACGATCGCTCTCGACCTCGACGTCGAGAACAACTCACCCGACTTCGTCGTCCAGGTGCAGGGTGTCCCGTCGATCAACACCCAGCGGGCCTCGACCAAGATCCTGATCAAGGACGGCGGTACGGCGGTGATCGGCGGCATCTTCTCCGTCAACGAAGGCAACGACGAGATCGGCGTTCCCTGGCTGCGCAAACTCCCCGCGCTCGGCTGGCTGTTCAAGTCGCGGGGTATCACGAGCAAGAACCGTGAACTGCTGATCTTCGTCACCGGGAAGATCATCAAGGCCTATTGAGATGCGGAGGACAACGAGCATGTTGCGGCATCACAAACTGGCCGGCTGGCCGCTGCTCCTGGTCGCGGTGGCGCTGTTCGCCTTCGGGTGCAACAGCTCGACCGACGATCCGGACGTCGCCAACTCTCAGCTCTCCGTCAGTGCGTTCAATCCGAGCGAGGCCTGCGTCGACTGGGACGGCACCGAGGTGGACACCAACGGTGACGGCACGCTCGACGGGACGGCCTACGTCGGGACGACGCAGGTCGTGAACTTCCAGTCGATCGTCCGGGGATCCAGCCCGGACTCGCCCTGGAACGACGTCGTGCTCACCGAGTGCGAGGTCAGCTACAAGATGGACTACGGCTTCCCGCCGCCGCCGCGACGGTTCGGTGTGCAGGTCGCGATCCCCGCCAACGGGACCGGTGCGATCGGCGTGACGACTGTCGATCCCAACGACATCCCGGCCTTCTTCGGCCCGGGTGACCAGGGAACGGTGATCCTCAAGTTCTACGGCGAGTCGGCGAGCGGGCAACCCGCGACGGCCGTCGGCAGCACGCGGCTCCTGACCGCGACCGAGTGCAAGTAGGGACCCATCCGGGCGGGACCCCGGTCCCGCCCTCCGAACCGGACGACGGGCTGCGCGGTCTTCTGGCCGACGCAGCCCGCCTCTGTCCGGACGTCCTCGAGGCGCTCGTGGTCGACGCCGACGGCGTTCTCGTCGCTCGAGCCGGACCGCCCGCCGAGGCCCTGCGGGCCGAGGAGATCGGGGTCGAGACTCAGTCCGCCACGCCGGTGCTCGGGCGGATCGCGTCCACTGCGCGGCTCGGCGGCGTTGCCGAGTGGCACGTCGTCGGCGAGCGCGGACTGCTCGTCGTGCGGCGCGTCCCGCGGATGCAGCTCTTCGTGGTGCTGCGGGTGGGGCCGTCGGGGTGGCTGGGACGCGCGCGATTCGCAGCCCGGGTCACGGCCGGGCGCCTGTCCGAGCGCCTCTCCCGCTGAACCTCCCCTCACGTGGTAGCATCCGGCCCGCATCGCGCGCGGCGCGGCGCGCGGGGCCCGGGTGCTTCGAGGCCCACGAAGGGTAGGCTGCCGTGGACGCAAAAGAGATCAAGGATCTGCTGCGTTTCGTGCGGAGCGCGGAATTCCAGGAATTCGAGTTGGAGCAGGAGGGCTTCCGGCTGCGGGTCGTCGCGCATGGCACCGCGCCGGTCCATTACGCCGTCCCCGCGGCCCAGGGCGTTCCGGCGGCCGCCGCGGCGCCCGCCGCCGCACCGCCGCCCGCCGCCGTCGCGGCGGAACCCGCCGCCGAGGAGGGGCTGTTCGCGCAGCTCTCGCCGATGGTGGGGACGTTCTACCGCGCCCCGAGCCCGGGGACGCCACCCTTCGCCGACATCGGGCAGCGGGTCTCGGTCGGGCAGACCCTCTGCATCATCGAGGCGATGAAGCTGATGAACGAGATCGAGGCCGAGGTGAGCGGGACAGTCGTCGAGATCGTCCCCGCGAACGCGCAGCCCGTCGAGTTCGGCGAGGTGCTGTTCCGGATCCGGGCGGACCGGTAGGCGCGGCGCGGACCCGCCGGCGAGGAGAACCGGATGTTCCGCAAGATCCTGATCGCCAACCGCGGTGAGATCGCCCTGCGCGTGATCTGGGCCTGCCGCGAGCTCGGGATCAAGGCTGTCGCCGTGCACAGCGATGTCGACCGCGACTCGCTGCACGTGCGCTTCGCCGACGAAGAGGTCTGCATCGGGCCGGCGAAGAGCTCGGACTCCTACCTCAACGTGACCGCAATCATCGCCGCGGCCGAGATCAGCGGTGCCGAAGCGATCCATCCCGGCTACGGCTTCCTGTCCGAGAACGCCTACTTCGCCGAGATCTGCGGCGAGTGCGGGATCACCTTCATCGGGCCGCGGCCGGAGACGATCCGGCGGATGGGCGACAAGGCCGAGGCGCGGCGCACGATGATCGAGGCCGGGGTCGCGGTCCTGCCGGGCAGCGAGGGGACGATCGAGAGCGTCGAGGAGGCCGAGGCGCTGGCCCGCCGGGTCGGCTTCCCCGTGATCGTCAAGGCCGCCGCCGGCGGCGGCGGGCGCGGGATGCGCGTGGTCCACGATCCGGCCGACCTGGCGTCCGCGGTGGAGACCGCCCGGACCGAGGCGGCCGCCGCGTTCGGGGTTCCGGACGTCTACGTCGAGAAGTACCTCGTGCGGCCGCGCCACATCGAGTTCCAGGTCCTGGGGGACGTGCACGGGAACCTGGTCCACCTGTTCGAGCGCGAGTGCTCGATCCAGCGCCGCCACCAGAAGGTCATCGAGGAGGCTCCCTCGCCCGCTCTCACCCCCGAGCTGCGGGAGCGGATGGGGGCGGCGGCGCTCAAGGCGGCGCGGGCCGTCAACTACCAGAATGCCGGGACGATCGAGTTCCTGCTCGACGAGGACGGGTCGTTCTACTTCATGGAGATGAACACCCGGATCCAGGTCGAGCACCCGGTGACCGAGAACATCACCGGCATCGACCTGGTCAAGGAGCAGATCCGGATCGCCGCCGGCGAGCCGCTCCCGTTCCGCCAGGAGGACCTGCGGATCCACGGCTGGAGCATCGAGGCCCGGATCACGGCCGAGAACCCGTTCACCTTCGTCCCCTCACCGGGACTGATCACCTCGTTCCACGCCCCCGGGGGGCCGGGGATCCGGCTCGATACCGCGGCCTACGCCGGCTACAAGGTCCTGCCGTACTACGACTCGATGATCGGCAAGCTGATCGCCCGCGGGAATACCCGCGCGGAGGCCGCCGGACGCCTCCGGCGGGCGATCGACTTCTTCGTCATCGAGGGGATCCAGACCAACCTGCCGTTGCTCCGGGAGATCCTCGACGACCCCCAGTTCGCGCGGGGCGAGCTGTCGACCAAGTTCATGGATCAGCTCCTCGAGCGCCGCCGGGAGCGTCTGGCCGCCGGCTGACGGGGACCGGAACCGTCGGCCGGGCAGGTCTCGGGCGAAACGGGGACAGCCGCCGTCAGCCGAAGAGCGCGCCGGGAGACCCCCCCGGGCCGGGTTCCCGACGCGGCCGACTTACCTGCTTTCCGTGGCTGTCCCCAGGGTCGGTTCCCGCCCGGGGAGGGCCGTCCGAAACCGGACCTTGCCCGTCCTTCCTCCGAAACCCAACTTTGTCCGCGGAGGTCCGCCGGAGGGGCGACCACAACGGCGGCGGCCCGCACCCGCGGGCCAGAGAGGACGCGCATGGGCGACCGCTTGGGAGACCTGCTCCTGGAGGAGGGACTGGTCTCCCGGGATGCGCTGAAGGAGGCACTCGACCGCCAGAAGGCGGAGGGCGGCCGCCTCGGCTTCCACCTCGTGAAGCTCGGCACGGTGAGCGAGGAGGATCTCGTCCAGATCCTGTCCGAGCAGTACGGCATGCCGGCGATCGACCTGCGCAGCCTCTACCCGCACGTCGACCGCGAGCTGCTCGAGCTGGTCAACGAGTCGATCGCCACGCGCTACCACGTCTTCCCGGTCCACCGCACCGGCAATCACCTGACGCTGGCGATGGCCGACCCGACCAACGTGGTCGCGCTCGACGACATCCGCTTCCGCACCGGCTGCGAGGTCGAGCCGGTCCTGGCGAGCGAATTCGCGATCAAGGAGGCGATCGAGGGGTCGTACGAAGAACGGCGCATCGACATCTTCGGAACCGTGGAGCAGGCGTCCGGCCTGACGGGGCCGGTCAGCAGCGAGGAGCAGGATCTCGAGCTGCTGGCCGAAGAGGACGAGATCGATGCCTCGAACCTCGAGGCGCTCTCGGCCGACGCCCCGGTCGTCCGGATCGTGAACCGGATCCTCGTCGACTCGATCAGCCGCGGCGCGTCGGACATTCACATGGAGCCCTACGAGAAGGACTTCCGCATCCGTCTCCGGATCGACGGCATGCTCAACGAGTACCTCCGTCCGCCGAACAAGATGCGCGACGCGATCATCAGCCGGATCAAGATCCTGGCCAAGCTCGACATCGCCGAGCGCCGGCTGCCGCAGGACGGACGCATCAAGATCAAGATGAAGATCGACGGCCGCTCGCGCGAAATGGACTACCGCGTGTCGACGGTCCCGACGCTGCACGGCGAGAAGGTCGTGCTGCGACTGTTGGACAAGGAAAACCTCGCGCTCGACCTGACCAAGCTCGGATTCGAGCAGGAGTCGTTCGAGCGGTTCGAACGGGCGATCCTCAAGCCGTGGGGCATGGTGCTCGTCACCGGTCCCACCGGCTCGGGCAAGACGAACACCCTCTACTCGTCGATCGCACGGGTCAACACGACCGACACGAACATCATGACGGCCGAGGACCCGGTCGAGTTCAACCTGCACGGGATCAACCAGGTCCAGACCAAGGAGTCGATCGGCCTGACCTTCGCTGAGGCGCTGCGCGCCTTCCTCCGGCAGGACCCCAACATCATCCTGATCGGTGAAATCCGGGACTTCGAAACCGCCGAGATCGCGGTCAAGGCGGCCCTCACCGGCCACCTCGTGCTCTCGACCCTGCACACCAACGACGCCCCGTCCACGATCAACCGGCTCGTGAACATGGGTATCGAGCCCTTCCTCGTCGCGACCTCGGTCAACCTGATCGCCGCCCAGCGCCTGGTGCGCCGGGCCTGCCGCGACTGCAAGCAGCCGATCGAGGTTCCGGTCCAGGCGCTGATCGACATCGGTTTCACGCCCGAGGAGGCGGAGACGGCGACGGTGATGAAGGGCCGCGGCTGCGGCACCTGCAACAACACCGGCTACAAGGGACGCGTCGGCTTGTTCGAGATTCTCGAGGTGTCGGAAGACATCCGCGAGATGATTCTCACCGGCTGCTCGGCGCTCGAGCTCAAACGGCGCGCGATCGAGGAAGGCATGATCACGCTGCGCCGCTCGGGCTTGCACAAGATCAGGGAGGGCGTCACCACGATCGACGAGGTGGTGCGCGAGACGGTGTTCTGATGAACGCCGACGGAGAGACACCGTGTCCGTAACGCTGCAGCAGCTCCTGAAGACGATGGTCGACCAGGGGGCGTCCGACCTGCACGTCACGACCAGCTCCCCGCCGCAGATCCGGATCGACGGCGAGCTGGTTCCGCTGCAGCTCCCGCCGCTCTCGGCGGCCGAGACGAAGGCGCTGGTCTACTCCGTGCTGACCGACCAGCAGAAGCACCGCTTCGAAGAAAACCTCGAGCTGGACTTCTCGTTCGGCATCAAGGGCATGGCGCGTTTCCGCGCCAACGTATTCAACCAGCGCGGCGCGGTGGCAGCGGCCTTTCGGACGATCCCCTGGGAGGTCCGCAGCTTCCAGGAGCTGGGCCTGCCGGAGGTCGTCTCCACGCTCTCCGACCGGCCACGCGGCCTGGTCCTGGTGACCGGACCGACCGGTTCCGGCAAGAGCACCACGCTGGCCGCGATGCTCGACAAGATCAACCGCGAGCGGCACTCCCACATCGTGACGATCGAGGACCCGATCGAGTACCTGCATACGCACAAGCGCTGCCTGGTCAACCAGCGCGAGCTGGGCTCGGACACCAAGACCTTCCCGGCCGCCCTGCGCTCGGTGCTGCGGCAGGATCCCGACATCGTGCTGATCGGTGAAATGCGAGACCTCGAGACGATCGAGTGCGCGCTGCGCGTCGCCGAGACCGGCCACCTGACGTTCGCCACTCTGCACACCAACTCGGCATCCCAGACGATCAACCGCATCGTCGATGTCTTCCCCCCCAACCAGCAGTCGCAGGTGCGGGCACAGCTCTCGCTGACGCTGGAGGGAATCCTCTGCCAGTCGCTGCTGCCGCGGGCCAGCGGCCACGGTCGCGTGATGGCGATGGAGATCCTCGTCCCCAACTCGGCGATCCGGAACCTGATCCGCGAGGACAAAGTCCACCAGATCTACTCGATGATGCAGACCGGGCAGGCCAAGCACGGAATGCAGACCTTCAACCAGTCCCTGGCGACGCAGTACTTCCGCCGCCAGATCACGCTGCAGACCGCGCTCGCGGTGTCGCACAACGCGGAAGAGCTCCAGGAGATGATCAATCGCGGCGTTGGCACACTCGGCGGCGGCGCGACGGCGGCGCCGGAAGAGCGCCGCCCGCGGTAGGGGAATCGGAAGAGGGGCCGGCCCCGACGCCGGCCCGCAGGAGCCGGCCTCCGTGCCGGCGTGTAGGGGCCGGCCTTCGCGCCGGCCCGGAGGGCTGGACCCATGACGACCTACGCGTGGAAGGCCAAGAGCCGCTCGGGCGAGGCGAAAGAAGGGGTGCTCGACGCCGCAAGCCCGGACGCGGCCCTCCTCGCGCTGCGCAAGCAGGGCTACCAGGCGCCGACCGTCGCCAAGAAAGGGGCGGGCTTCGCGATTCCGAAGCTGCGCGGCGGGGTGAGCCGCAAGGAGATCGCGATCTTCACCCGGCAGTTCTCGGTGATGATCGACGCCGGTCTGCCGCTCGTGCAGTGCCTCGAGATCCTGGCCAGCCAGCAGTCCAACAAGGTCTTCCAGGCGACGCTGACGGAGATCCGCTCCGACGTCGAGTCCGGGCAGACGCTGGCTGAGGCGATGCGGAAGCACCCGAAGGTCTTCGACGACCTCTACTGCAACATGGTGGCCGCGGGCGAGGCCGGCGGTATCCTCGACACCATCCTCCAGCGTCTCTCGGTCTACATCGAGAAGATCGTCAAGCTCAAGGCTGCGATCCGCGGCGCGCTGGTCTACCCGGTGTCGGTGATCGGGATCGCGATCCTCGTGGTGTGGGTCATCCTGACCTGGGTCATCCCGGTCTTCGCCGACCTGTTCACCGGCCTGGGCGCGACCCTGCCGACGCCGACGCGGATCACGATCGCGCTGTCGAACTTCCTGCGCCGCTGGTGGTGGCTGATGGGGGCTGGCTTCGTCGGCATGGGGATGGGGATCAAGACCTACTACAAGACCGACCAGGGCCGGCACGTGATCGACAAGGCGCTGCTCAAGGCGCCGGTCATCGGGATGCTGATCCGCAAGATCGCCGTGGCCCGGTTCTGCCGCACGCTGGCCACGCTGACCACCTCGGGCGTGCCGATCCTCGACGGCCTCGACATCACGGCCCGGACCGCGGGCAACGCGATCGTCGAGGACGCGATCATGGCCGTGCGCCGGAGCGTCGAGCAGGGCAAGACGATCAGCGAGCCGCTGCAGCAGACGGGAGTCTTCCCCTCGATGGTGGTGCAGATGATCGGGGTCGGCGAGCACACGGGAGCGCTGGACACCATGCTGTCGAAGATTGCGGACTTCTACGAAGACGAAGTGGACGAGGCGACGGCCAACCTGCTGGCGCTGCTCGAGCCGCTCATGATCAGCTTCCTCGGCGTCGTCATCGGCGGCATCGTGATCTCGATGTACATGCCGATGTTCTCGCTGATCAGCAAGATCGGCTGACGCGGGGCGTGGGCGCGCGCGGGCCGTGAGGTCGTTCCGGCGCAACCTGCAGCGGCTCAACGCCGCGCGCGCCGTCGCGGTCGCGACGCTCCTGGTCGCGACCTTCGCGATCGAGCTGGTCTTTCTGCCGGGCCGACCGCTGCGCCAGCTCTACGTGCTGGCGGCGGCCGCGTTCGGCTCGATCCTGCTCTACGCGCTGCTCGACCGGCGCTTCGGCGAGTCGCGCACACTGGCGATCCTCGAGGTCGCGGGGGACATGGCCCTCGTCACGCTGTTCGTGCTCGTGACGGGCGGTGCGCTCTCGCCGCTGACCTTCCTGTTCGCGGTCCCGGTGGTCCTCGCGGCGGCCCTGCTCGGCACCGGCGGCGGGCTGGCGGCCGCGCTCAGCGCGGGCGCGATCTTCGGCGCGCTGATCGCTCGGGCGGCGCTGTCGGACGTCGCGGGCGAGCTGGCCGTCGGCCGGCTGCTCTACGCCGGCACCTCGCACCTGGTCGGGTTCCTCGTGCTCGGGCTGCTCGGCGGCGCCCTCGCCGACCGGCTGCGGCGGGCCGACACCGAGCTGGCGCAGCAGCGCAACGCCGTCGCGGCGTTGCGCGCGCTGCAGGCCGACATCGTCGAATCGATCAGCTCCGGCCTGATGACCACCGACCGGGAGGGGCGCGTCACCTTCCTCAATCCGGCGGGCGGTGCGATCACGCGGATGGCGCTGTCCGATGTTGCGGGGCGCCCGGCGGCGGCGGTGTTGGGCCTCGCCCCCCGCTTCCTGGCCGAGGCCGGCGAGCAGCTGCGCGCCGGCGAGCGGGTGCGCCTCGAACGGGCCTGGCGGCGGCCGGCCGACGGGGAGGAACTGTACCTGGGCTACACCGTCTCGCAACTCAAGGGCCACACCGGCGAGGCGGTCGGCTGGCTGATCGTGTTCCAGGACCTCACCGGGCTCTTGGCGCTCGAACAGGAGGTGCGGATCCGCGAGCGGATGGCGGCGCTGGGCGAGATGGCGGCCGGGATGGCGCACGAGCTGCGCAACCCTCTGGCGGCGATCAGCGGCTGCGTGCAGGTGATCGGGAACGGCCCGGTGGGCGAGGAACAGCGCCCGCTGGTCGAGGTCGCGATCCAGGAGAGCGAGCGCCTCAACCGGATCATCCGCGACTTCCTGCAGTACGCGCGTCCCGGGCCGTTCCAGGCCGCGCCGCTCGAGCTGGTCGGCCTGATGGAGGAGATGGCGCGGCTGTTCCGCAAGAGCCCCGACATGAGCCCGCGCCACCGGGTCGAGGTGACGCGCGGCCCGGGCGAGACCTGGGCGCTGGCCGACCGCGACCGGATGCGGCAGGTCTTCTGGAACCTTGCCGGGAACGCGATCAAGGCGATGCCGGACGGCGGGTCGCTGGCGGTCCGGGTCTCGGGCGAGGGCGGGGACCGCGTCGTCCTGTCGTTCGCGGACGAGGGGCACGGGATGGACTCGGACGCGCTGCGGCGCTACTTCCAGCCGTTCGAGGGGACCTTCCGCGAGGGCTCGGGGCTCGGCGCGGCGATCGTCTACCGGATCGCCGAGGAGCACGGCGGACGCGTCCGCATCACCTCGCGCCCCGGCCGCGGAACCGAGATTCGACTGATCCTCCCGGCGGCGGAGCCGCCGGCCGCCGAGCGGGCGGCGCGGGGCGAAGGGGCCCGGCCGGTCGCCGTCCGAGAGCCGCTCCCGGCCGGCGCGGGGAGCTGACGTGGCGCTGGTCCTGGTCGTCGATGACGAGCCCGGCATCCGCGAGATGCTGCGCGCGGTGCTGCGCGCGGACGGTCATCTGGTGCGGGTCGCGGCGTCGGGCGAGGAGGGGCTCGGCGTGCTGTCGCGCGAGGCCGTCGACCTCCTGATCACCGATCTCTCGATGCCCGAGATGGACGGCGTCGAGCTGCTGCGCCGCTCGTCGAGCGTCAGCCCCGAGACCCCCGCGATCGTCATCACCGCCTTCGGCTCCAAGGAGACCGCGATCGAGGCGATGCGCCACGGCGCGGTCAACTACCTGGAGAAGCCGTTCAACGTCGAGGAGATGCGGCTGCACGTCCGGAACGCGCTTTCGGCGCGGCGGCTGTCCGACGAGAACCGGCGCCTGAAGGAGCGGCTGGCCGTCAACATCGAGATCCTCGGCCGCTCCCCGAGCATCCAGCGCGTACGCGAGCTGGTGTCGCGCGTCGCCGGGACCGAGAGCACGGTCCTCATCACCGGCGAATCGGGGACCGGGAAAGAGGTCGTCGCCCGCACGATCCACGGCGCATCGCCGCGCGCCGCCCGGCCGTTCGTCGGCATCAACTGCGCGGCAATCCCGGCGGAGCTGCTCGAGTCGGAGCTGTTCGGGCACGTCAAGGGGGCGTTCACCGGCGCCGACCGCGCGCGGCCGGGGCTGCTCGAGGCGGCCGAAGGGGGGACGCTCTTCCTCGACGAGATCGGGGACATGCCGGCCGCGATGCAGGCCAAGCTGTTGCGTGTGCTGCAGGAACGGACGATCCGTCGTGTCGGCGGCAACGAGGAGATCCCGGTCGACGTCCGCGTGATCTGCGCGACGCACCGCGACCTCGAGATGCTGGTGCAGTGCGGCGACTTCCGCGAGGACCTCTACTACCGGATCAACGTGATCCAGGTCGCCATGCCGCCGCTCCGGACGCGGATCGAGGACGTCGCGGAGTTCGTGCAGGTCTTCGCCGCCAAGCACGGGCAACGGATGGGGCGCACGCTGGCGGGGGCCGAGCCGGCCTTCGTCGAGGCGCTGTCGCGCTACCGCTGGCCGGGGAACATCCGCGAGCTGGAGAACGTGATCGAGCGGGCGGTGGCCCTCTCCACGGGCGACCTCCTCCAGCACGACAGCCTGCCGCCCGAGGTGACCGGGGCGGCGCCGGCGGGTCCGAGGGACCGGCCGCGCCTCCCGGCCGCTGTGGATCTCGAGCAGTACCTGGACGAGGAACGGTGCCGCTACATGGCCGCCGCGCTCGACCAGGCGGGGGGGGTCCAGACCCGGGCCGCCGAACGGCTCGGCATGACGTTTCGCTCCTTCCGGTACTTCGCCAAGAAATTCGGCCTGACCGGGCGCGAGTCCGGGATCGCCGAAGATCCCTCCGGGGAGGCCCCCGAGCGGCTCTGGGACGAGGCCCGGGACCCCGTGGGAAGCCGCACCGGGCGGGGCTGATTGGTCCGCTCGGCCCCCCCCGCCGGACTGACACTCCGCGTCAGCCCGACGGCCGCCCGATGTCAGGCGCGAGCCTCCGAGCCCCGACTGGCATCTGCCCGATCCGGGCAACATATTGGGCAGCGTGAAGTTGCAACCCCCGCGGGGGAACGGGACGAGCTGGCACCAGGGTTGCAAACGAGAGGTCGGAACCCAAGGGAGGTGACGAGCATGAAGAAGGACCGTGGCTTCACCCTGATCGAGCTTCTCATCGTGGTCGCCATCATCGGCATCATCGCCGCCATCGCAATCCCGAACCTGCTCAACGCGATCGACCGCGGCAAGCAGAAGCGGACGATGGCCGACATGCGGTCGGTGGGCACGGCGGTCGAGAGCTACTCCGTCGATTTCAACTTCTACCCGGTCTACACCGGCGTCGTGGACGGTGCGGTGGGAGCGATGGAGATCGAGCCGACCTACATCAAGAAGACCCCGACCAAGGACGGTTGGAGCGGCGTGATGCAGTTCGAATGCGCCGACGGCTCCGAGTACACGATCCAGTCCTACGCCAAGGGCAACGTCGACGATGGCCTCGTCGGAACCGGCGGCCCGACGCAGACGTTCGACGCCGACATCTTCTTCAGCAACGGCGTGTTCGTCCAGTGGCCGGAAGGTCAGCAGCGCTAGCCTGATTCGCGACGTGGGGCGCGGGCACGGCCCGCGCCCCGCTTCGCCCCGCGACAGGCCCGGCGTACCGCGCACATGCGAAGGAGCCCGACGATGACGCGGCCGCACAGCAAGAGGTCTGGCCAACCCGACGGTCAGCCCATCCCCAGGGATCGAGGTTTCACGCTGGTGGAACTCCTGGTCGTCGTCGCGATCATCGGCATCCTGGCCTCGATCGCTGTCGTCAACCTCCAATCCGCCCTCGACAAGTCAAGGCAGCGCCGCACGATGACCAACATCCGGTCGGTGGCGGGCGCGATCATGGCCTACGGCGCCGACTTCGGGTACCTGCCGACCGACGGGATCCAGGGGAACGTGCTGCGCAACGCCCTGCGCCCGAACGTCTTCAAGGACCTGTCGGTGCAGGACGCCTGGATGAACAACCTGGTCTACAACACGGATCAGTCGCACTACACCGTCGAGAGCTTCGGCCGCGACGGGGTCGACGGGCCGGCCGACATCTCGAATGCCACCCGGAGCCAGTTCGAGTGCGACATCCTGATGGTGGACGGCCTCTTCACGGCCAGCCCGGAGAGCTGACGGGCGGCCCGGCAGGCGGCCCAACTCGATTCGCAGGGGCGGCCGGTGGGCCGCCTTTCGCTTTTTTCGGGGCCCGGTCTCGGGGAGAATCGACGTGATGGACGACGCGGCGCGAGCAGGAGGCTCCCGGCCCGGCGCCGCGGCGAGTGCCGCCTGGGCCGGCGCCGCGCTCGCGGTGGCGGTCGCGCTCGCGCTGGCTTGGCCACCCGAGGTCCAGCCGGGGACCGGGCCGCTGGTCGCGCTCCTGCTCGCGGCCGGGCTGCTGGTCCTGCCGCGCCGGCTGGCTCCCGGAGCGCCGCTGCTCGCACTGGCCTTCGTCGCCTTCAACCTCGCGGTCTCGGTGGCGCCCGGGCGTACGCTCGAGGTCGCGGCCCGCCTCGCGCTGCCGGCCGGCGCGCTGGCGCTCGGGCTGCTCGTCGGGCGGTCCAGTGCGACCCTGCCGCTCGGCGCGCTGGGCGCCGTCGGGGCCGGCCTCGGGGCGTTCGCGGTCGCGCAGCGGGCTGGCCTGCTCGCGCTCGAAGAAGCCGCCGCGCGCGAGCAGGGTCTGCCGGCGCTGGTGGTCGCGCGGCTCGCCGAGAACCGTCCCTTCGCGACGCACCTCGTCCCGGCCGCGCTGGCCGGGGCGCTGGTGCTCGCGCTCGCAGCGCTGCTCGCGCTGGCCGCGCGCGGCGTGTCGTGGCGCTGGATCGCGCCCGGCCTCGCGCTCGCCGGCGCCGCGCTCGTGGCGACCGGCTCGCTGGGCGGGCTCGTGGGGCTCGCCGCGGGCGCGCTGGTCGCGTTTCCGTGGCGCACGCTTGCGCGGCGCCGCGCGGCGTGGGCTGCGCTCGTTCTCGTCCTTGCTCTCGGGGCGGCGCTGGTCGCACTGCGTCCCGGGCCGGTCTTCGACCTCTCGCGGCCCGAGCACCCGCTGGCGATGCGCGCCGGCAACTGGCGCGGCGGCGTCCTGACCGCGTTGCACCAGCCGGTCGCGGGGACCGGGCTCGGCAGCTTCGCGTCGCTCTACCCGGCGGTGCGACGGCCGCAGGACATCGAGACGCTCTACGCGCACGACTCCTGGCTGCAGCTCGCGGGCGAGGGGGGGCTTCCGGCACTCGTCCTGTTGGCTGCCGCGGCGTGGCTGATCGTGCGCCGCGCGCGCGCCGGCCTGCCGGCCGACCAGCGCTGGGCGCTGGCCGGGACGGCGGCCTTTGCGGCCCACAACCTGGTCGACTTCACGGCCTACCTGCCCGGCGTGGCGGTCGCGGCGATGACGCTCGCGGGGCTGGCCTTCGCGCGCGAGGACGAGGGCGGCGGAGCAGATCCGCCTCGGGCGCGCGTCGGGAACGTCGTCGCCGCGTTCGCGCTGCTCGCTGCCGGCGTCGTGCTGGGTGGCGACGCGCTGGCGCGCCGCGGCCTCGAGCGAGCCGAGGAGAGGTGGTACGCCGCGGGCAGCCCCGCGGCGGCGGGCGCGCCGGCCGCCCGGGAGGCGGCCCGCGAGGCGCTCGCCGCGGCGCGCTGGGCCCCGTTCTCGACCACCGTTTCCGCGCGCGCCGCGGCGCTGGCCCTCGCCGCCGCTCCCGGCGATCCGGCGCTGCGCGGTGGGGCGACCGCACTGGCGGCGCGGGTGGCGCGGCGCGACCCGGCCTCGCCGACGGGCTGGCGGCTGCTCGGCGAGGCCGCGCTGCTCGACGGGCGCGGCGGCGACGCGTGGCGCTTCTTGCGGCTGGCCCAGGCTCGCCACCCGGCGGACCGCGCACTCGCCGCGAAGATCGCGTCGCTCGAGGAGTCGTTCCGTCGCGCGGGAATGCTCTCGACGCCGGTGGCCTACGGCGGCGAGAAAGCCGCGCCGCGCGCGCCGCGCTCGACCGCATGGGAGACGCTGCTGTTGTGCGCCTGGCTGGCCGCGGCCGCGCTGGTCACGGCGCGCCGGCTTGCGCCGGTCGCGCCACCCGGCGGGCCGATCGGACTCGCCGCCGGCGCGGCGCAGGGCGCGGCCCCGGCGGAGGCGCTCGCGCTGGCCGCGCTGGTGCTGCTCGCGCCGTGGGGCGAGGGGACGGCGCTCCCCGGGCCGCTGCTCGGTCGGGCTGCGCTGCTCGCTGCGGCGCTCCTGGTCGCGCTCTGGCCGCGCCCCGCAGCGCCGGGGAGCGATCCGTCGCAGGACCCCCGGGAATGGCCGTCCGGGCTGCTCTGGTGGGCCCCGCTCGCGCTCTGGGCCGCCCTCTCGGCCGCCCTCTCGCCCGAGCGCGCCGCGTCGCGGGACGGTCTCCTCGCCCTGCTCTGGGCGCTCGCCGCACTGGCGCTGTCGTGGCGCCTGGCGTCCGTGCGGGAGGCTTGGCCGCGCGCGCTCGTCACGCTGACCGCGGTCGCGGCCGCGATCGCCGCGGCGCTGGCGCTGCTGCAGCGCGCGGCGCTGGCGGCCGGGCTCAACGTGGCCGCCTGGCCGCCCCCCTTCGGACTCTCGGCGGACGGGCGCCCGGTGGCCGACTTCTTTCACGCCGGTCACCTCGGGAGCTGGCTCGTCGCCGTCGGGCTCGCACTGTCGGGCTCCGCGTTGCCGGGGCGCGGGGCGGGCGAGCGGCTGGCGGGGAGGCGCTTCGCCGCCGGGGCGATCTTGGCCGCGGTTGGGCTGGTGGCCGGGGCGCGTGCCTCGCTGATCGCGCTGGTCGCGGGCGGTGCCGTGCTGGCCCTCTTCTCCGAGCACCGCGCCGCGCGCCGCGCCGCGCTGGCGCTGGCTGGCGGCGGGGTCGTCGTCGGCACGGTGGCGGTCCTGTGGCGCTTCTCCCGCGGCGCCCCGTTCGCCTGGACGCGCTTCTCGATCTGGCCGGCCGCACTCGGTGCGCTGCCTGACCGACCGCTGGCGGGCTTCGGCCCCGGCGGCTTCGCGCCGCTCGCGCCGTCCTACGCCTTCCCCGATCCCGGACCGATCGCGCGCTACGGACGCGCTTTCTCCGGGCCGCACTCGGACCTGCTCGGGCTGCTGCTCGCGCTCGGCGTCGCCGGCGCGGCGCTCGCCCTGGTCGCGCTGCTGCCGACGCTCGGACGCGCGCGCTCCGCGCTGCGCGGCGACGCCGGGCGCCCCTGGCTGCTCGGCCTCGCGGCGGGCCTGGCGGCGCTGGCCGCCCACGCGCTGGTCGACGATCTCCTCGGTGCGCGCCCCGCGGTCGGCCTGACGGCCGCGCTGTTCCTCGGCGCGCTGGCCGGCCGCGCGCAGCCGCCCGACGCGCGCCGCACCCCCTCGACGGCGCTGCGCGCCGCGCTCTCCGTCGCCGCGCTGGTCGCGCTGCTCGCCGGCGAGGCCTGGCCGTGGGCCGCCGACCGCGCCCGGCGCGCCGGTGCGCCGGAGTTGGCCGCCGCGCTCGATCCCCCGCGCGCGGCCTACGAGATCGCCGCCGCCCGCGCTGCCGCCGGCCCGCCGGCCGAGCGCCTCGCCCGCGCCTTCGACCACACCACCCGGGCCGAGCTCGACGCGCCGCGCAACGCGGTGCCGCGCGCCGAGGCGGCGCGCGTGCTGCAGGCGGCGTGCCTCGGCCCGCTGCCGACCGAGGACACCTGCCGCGCCGCGCTCGGCACCTGGCGAGAAGTTCTGGCTCGCCGCCCCAGCGACGTGCAGGGCCGCCGGGCCCTCGCGCGGCTGCTCGCCGCCACCGGCGACACCGCCGCCGCCCGCGTCGAGCTGGAGCGCGCGCTGGCCGACGAGCCGAACTACCTCGGGGCGCGTGTCGACCTGGCCCGCGTGCTCGGCGAGCTGGGCGACCCCGCCGGCGCGCGGGCCGCGCTCGACGAAACGCGCCGCCGGATCGCGGCGCTCGAAGGGGCCCGGCCCGACAGCGCCTGGTCGCGCCAGCTGCTGACCCTGGGCGAGAGCGAGCGGCAGGTGCTGGCGGCGGCCCCTTGACCCCCCGCCTGCCGCGCGCCTAGCGTTCCCACGAGCGATGGAAGCTCCGAAGGTCAGCGTCGTCATCCTCACGTGGAACTCACGTTCCCTGGTCGGCGAGGCCGTCGCCTCGGCGCTGGCCCAGGAAGGCGCGACGCCCGAGGTGCTGGTCGCCGACAACGCCTCGGAGGACGGGACCGCGGACGAGGTCGCGCTGCGCTTCCCGGGGCGGGTGCGGGTGGTCCGCTTCGAGCGCAACGAGGGGTACGCCGGCGGCTACAACCGCGCGCTGGCGCTGGCGCGGGGCGAGTTCCTGCTGCTGCTCAACCCCGACGCGCGGCTGGCCAGGGACTTCCTCGTGCGCGCCCTGCCGGCCTTCGACGACGCGCGGGTCGGGATCGTCGCCGGGCGGCTGATGCGCGCCGACGGGACGACGGTCGACAGCGCCGGGCAGTTCCTGGCGCGCAGCCGCAAGGTGATCGACCGCGGCTACGGCGCGCCGCTCGCGGCGTCGGCCGAGTGCGCGGGCCCGGTCCTCTCGGCCTGCGGCGCGGCCGCGCTCTACCGCCGCGCGATGATCGACGACGTCAGCGACGGCGACGACTTCTTCGACCCCGACTACTTCGCCTTCCACGAGGACCTCGAGGTCGGCTGGCGCGCCTGGCGGGCCGGCTGGTCGGCGGTCTACGTTCCCGGTGCGACCGCGGTCCACCTGCGCAGCGGCGGGGCCGCGGCCGGGGCGCTCGGCCGGGCCGTCGCGCGGCCGGCCTGGCTGACGGCGCACATCGTCAAGAACCGCTACCTGGCGATGCTGCGCCACGATCGGCTCGGCGCGCTGCTCGTCGATGCGCCGTTCATCCTCGGGCGCGACCTGGCGCTCTGGTCGGCGCTGCTGGCGAAGAGACCGGCCGCGCTGCGGCTGGTGGCGGGCCACCGCGACGCCTTTCGCCGCGCGCTGGCCAAGCGCCGCGCCGACGCCTCGCGCCGCGGGCACTTCGGCCCCTGGCGCCGCGCCGTGCCGCGCCGCGGCATCTGGCCGCTGCCGCGGGAGGCGATGCCGTGAGCCCGTTGCCGCCCGATCTCCTGCGCGACGACGTGCAGATGGTGCTGGCCTTCGCCGTTGCCTTCTTCACGGCGCTCTTCGCCACGCCGCGGCTGCGCGCCGCGGCGCTGCGGCTGGGGATCGTCGACGCGCCGGACGGCCGACTCAAGACGCAGCGCGAGCCGGTGGCCTACCTCGGCGGGCTGGCGGTGGCGCTGGGGGTCCTGTTCGCGCTCGGCCTGACCTACCAGTTCGATCACGCGGGGCTGGCGATCCTGCTCGGCAGCTCGATCATGCTGGTGCTGGGGCTGATCGACGACCTGGTGCGGCTCGACCCGGGCTCCAAGCTGGGGGGCCAGGTGCTGGCCGCGCTGGTGCTGGTCAAGGCCGGCGTCTACATCCAGTTGACCTACCTGCCGGCCTGGGTCGCGATCCCGCTGAGCGTGCTCTGGATCGTCGCCGCGACCAACGCCTTCAACCTGATCGACATCATGGACGGGCTGTCGTCGGGGGTCGGCGCGGTGGCGGCGGCCTTCTTCGGGGTGATCGCCTTCGCCGACGGGCGGCTGACGACCGCCTTCCTGGGCGCGGCGCTCGCCGGGGCGCTGATCGGCTTCCGGCGCTACAACGTGCACCCCGCGAAGATCTACCTCGGCGACACCGGCAGCCTCTTCACCGGCTTCCTGCTCGGCGCGCTGGCGATCGCCAACTCCTACACCCGGATCGACCCGCTCGGCGTGCTGGCCCCGCTGCTGATCCTCGGGGTGCCGCTGTTCGACATGCTGTTCGTGATCTGGATCCGCTGGCGGCGCGGAATGCCGGTGATGCTCGGCAGCCCCGACCATGTCGCGCTGCGGCTGCGGCGCTGGCGGCTGTCGGTGCCGGCGACGGTGCGCGCCAACGTCGCGGCCAGCGTCCTGCTCGGTGGGGCGGGTCTGGCGCTGACGATGGTCCCGCCGGCCTGGGCGCTCGGGATCCTCGGGGCGCTGCTGGTCGCGGCGCTCGGGCTGGCGCTCTGGCTGAAGTCGATCGACATGGCACTATGAGCGCGATGCTCACGCACCCGGACACTGATCCGAGCACCGGCACGGGCGCGGAGCCTCGATGATCCTGGTCCTGGGCGGCGGCCTCGCGGGGCTGGCGACGGCGCACCACCTGCGGCGCCTGCTGCCGGAGGTACCGCGCCTGGTCCTCGAGAAGGAAGCCGTCCCGGGCGGCCTCTCGCGCTCGCGCCGCGCCGGCGGCTTCACGTTCGACTTCACCGGCCACTACCTGCACCTGCGCGACCCCGCGACGATCGCCTTCGTCGACGAGCTGGTCGGGGAGCGGATGATGCAGGTCGAGCGTCGCGCCTTCATCCACTCCCGGGGGGCGATGCTCGACTTCCCCTACCAGGCGAACCTCCACGGCCTGCCGCCCGAGGCGGTCGCGACGATGCTCGTCGACTTCGTCGAGGCCGCGAAGACGCCGCTCCCCGAGCGGCCCGAGGAGCTGCCGTTCGGCGAGTGGGCGCGGCGCGTCTTCGGCGCCGGGATCGCCGAAGGCTTCATGATCCCGTACAACACCAAGCTCTTCGGCTGCGCGCCGGACGAGCTGACCTCGGAGTGGGTCTCGTGGGCCGTGCCGCGGCCCGATCTGGCGCAGGTCGTCAACGGCGCGCTGGGGATCAGGAACGCCGGGATGGGCTACAACCCGAGCTTCCGCTACCCGAAAGAGGGCGGGATCGGGATCCTCGCCGAGGCGCTGGCCGAACGCGTCGCGGACGACCTGCGCTGCGGCGCCGCGGTCGTCTCACTCGACGCCCGGGAGCGGCGCGTCGTGCTGCAGGGCGGGGAGGTGATCCCGTTCGAGCAGGTCGTCTCGACGCTGCCGCTGCCGTACCTGCTGCAGCGGGTCCGCGGCGTCGACGGCTGCCCGGGCCTCGGGATGACGCTGGCCGAGATGGCGGGGACGCTGCGCTGGAGCGCGGTCGTCGACCTCGAGCTGGGGGTCGAGCGCGAGGCGATCGCGGACGGTGCGCACTGGATCTACTTCCCCGACCTGGACGTCCCGTTCTACCGCGTCGGCTTCCCGTCGAACGTCTCGCGCTCGCTGGCGCCGGCCGGCTGCTCGTCGCTGTCGGTCGAGTTCCACCACCGGCCGGGGACGCCGCTGCCGCCGACGGAGTCGCTCGTGGCGCAGGCGCGTGCCGGGCTCGAGCGGGCCGGGATCCTGCGGCCGGCCGACCGGCTCGTGCACGCCGAGGCGGCGCTGCTCGACCCGGCCTACGTGCTGTTCGACCGCCGCTGCACGCCGACGGTCGAGGCCGCGATGCGGCGCCTCGCCAAGGTTGGGATCCGCTCGATCGGCCGCTTCGGGGCCTGGACCTACAGCTACATGGAGCGCGCGCTGCTCGACGGGCAGGAAGCCGCCGAGGCGATCGCGGCGGAGCGGCGCGGATGAGCGAAGTCGCGCAGCCGACGCGCGCGGACAACCGCCCGCTCGGCGTCCTGCAGCTGATCACGATGCTCGAGCTGGGCGGGGCACAGGAGCTGACGCTCGACAGCGTCGCCCGGCTCGATCGCCGCCGCTTCGCGCCGCGCCTGGCGGCCGGACCGGGCGGGCTGCTCGACGACGACGCGCGCCGGATCGAAGGCGCCCGGTTCTTCTCCGTGCCGCACCTCGTGCGCGAGGTCCGCCCGGCCGACGACGCGCTGGCCTTCGCCGAGCTGGTCGGGCTGTTCCGCCGCGAGCGGCCCGACATCGTCCACACCAACTCGTCCAAGGCCGGGATCCTGGGGCGTCTCGCGGCGGTTGCGGCCGGTGTGCCGATCGTCGTCCACACCGTGCACGGCTGGGGCTTCCACCCCTGGCAATCGCGCCGCGCGCACGCGCTCTACGTCGGGCTCGAGCGCGCCGCGGCGCGGCTGACGACGCAGCTCGTCGCGGTCTCGGCGGCCAACGCCCGCGCCGGCGCCCGCGAGGAGATCGCACCGTACGAGGCCTTCGCGATCATCCGGCCGGGGGTGCACACGGCGCGCTTCGCCGGCGCGCGGCGCACCGGGCGGCTGCGGGCCGAGCTGGGGCTGACGGAGGCGACGCCGCTGGCCGGGATGGTCGGCTGCCTCAAGCCGCAGAAGGCGCCGCTCGACTACGTGCGCGCCGCGGCCCACGCCGCGGGGCGCGTCCCGGGTGCGCACTTCGTGCTGGTCGGCGACGGCGTGCTGCGGCCCGAGGTCGAGCGCGCGGCGGCCGAGGCCGGGATCGCCGATCGCTTCCACCTGCTCGGCTGGCGGCGCGACCCGGAAGTGGTCGTCGGCGACCTCGACCTGTTCGTGCTGTCGTCGCTGCACGAGGGGCTCCCGATGGTCGTCCCCGAGGCGATGGCGGCCGGCGTGCCGATCGTGGCGACCGCGGTCGACGGCACGCCGGAGGCGGTCCAGGACGGCGTGACGGGCCTGCTCTGTCCGCCGGGCGATCCCGCGCAGCTGGGGGCGGCGATCGCCGCGCTGCTGGCCGACCCCGGACGGCGGCGCCGGATGGGGGAGGCCGCGGCGGCCGACGCGCCGCGCTGGGACATCGCCGAGATGGTCCGGCAGCAGGAGGCGCTGTACCTGCGGCTGGCCCGCGAAGCAGGCCTCCCGGCAGCGGGACCGGCCGCGCGGAGCGCCGCTTGACACGCCCCCTTCGAGGGGCATAAGTCTTTCATGGAGCGCGGCTTGCCGGGGAGCGATGCCATGGACGGTCCAGCCCCTCTCGTCTACCGGGGGGTCAGCAAGAGCTACAAGACGCACTTCTGGCAGCGGCCGTTCAAGTCCCTCGACGGCTTCGCGCTGGAGGTCCGCGCCGGCGAGATCCTCGGGCTGCTCGGCCCCAACGGCGCCGGCAAGACGACCGCGATCAAGCTCGCTCTCGGCCTGATCTTCCCCGATGCCGGCGAGGTGACGCTCCGCGGCCTCTCCGCCGCCGACCCCGCCGCGCGCCGCGGCACCGGCTACCTGCCCGAATCGCCCTACTTCCCGGACGACCTGACCGGCCTCGAGCTGGTCGAGTTCGCGGGGCGGCTTCACGGCCTGCCGGCGGCCGAACTGCGCGCCCGCGCGGGCGGGCTGCTCGAGCAGGTCGGGCTGGCGGCGGCCGCCGACCGCAAGCTGCGCAAGTACTCCAAGGGGATGGTGCAGCGCGCGGGGATGGCGCGCGCACTGGTCGCGCGGCCGCGCTTCGTGATCCTCGACGAGCCGATGAGCGGGCTCGACCCGGTCGGCCGGCGCGAGTTCCGCGACCTGATCCTGGCGCTGCGGGAGCAAGGGACGACGGTCCTCTTCTCCTCGCACGTGCTGACCGACGCCGAGATGCTCTGCGACCGGGTGGCCATCCTGAAGGACGGGAAGCTGCGGGCGCTGGAAACCGTCAGCGAGCTGTTCGCCTCGCGCCGCGTGCGCGGCTGGGAGGCCGAGACCCGCGGCGGCGGCGCGGTGGCCGGGGCGGAGCTGGTCTCCGAGCGGGGCGACGAGCGGCTCTGGCGCTTCCCGGCGACGCGCGAGGCCGAGGAGATCTTCGCCGCCGTTCGCGCCGCCGGGGCCCACCCGGTGATGCTCACGCCGCAGCGCGAGACGCTGGAGGACCTGTTCCTGAGGACGCTGGCCGACGAGCCGGTGCCCGGCCGCGCCGCGGGGGCCCCATGAGGCGCCTGCTGGCCGTCGCGCAGGCCACCCTGGCGGAGGCGATCCGCCACCGGATCCTCTACCTGCTGCTGATCTTCGCGCTGGCGCTGATCGCGCTGTCGCGGACCCTCTCGCTGCTGACCGTCGGCGAGGGGGGGAAGATCATCAAGGACGTCGGGCTGTCGGCGATCAACGTCTTCGGTCTGCTGATCGCGCTGTTCGTCGGGGTCGGGATCATCTTCCGCGAGATGGAGCGGCGGACGGTGCAGGTGACCCTCTCGACGCCGATCGCGCGCTGGGAGTACCTGCTGGGGAAGTACCTCGGCCTGGCGGCGGCGATCACGATCATGGTCGCCGTGATGGCCGCGGCGCTGCTGGGGCTGGTCGCGCTGCGCGGGGAGTTCACGGCCTCGCTGCTGGTTGCGGTCTTCATGCTCTGGGTCGAGCTGATGTTCATCACCGCCGCGGCGGTCTTCTTCTCGTCTTTCTCGACGCCGATCTTCGCCGCGCTGTTCACCGCGGCCGTCTATCTCGTCGGGCACCTCGCCTGGGCCCTGCCGCTCCTGCAGGAGCGGCTGCCGGCGGGGGCGTTCCGCGCGCTGGTCGGGGCGGTCTACTTCGCGCTGCCCGACCTGGAGTACGGCGACGTGCGGGCGCTGGCGGTCCACGGGGTGCCAATTCCGTGGGACCGCGTCGCGACCGCCACGGTCTACGAGCTGGGGTACGCCGCGCTGCTGCTGGTCGTCGCCTGCCTCGCCTTCCGGCGGCGGGACCTGGTGTGATCCGGCGCACGCTCGCGATCGTCGCGCTGTGCGTCGTCCTGGCCGGCGTCGTGCTCGGCGCCCGCGCACGGCTCGAGGCCGCCGGAGGGGAGCGCGTCCCCCCCTCGCTGCTCTACCTGCCGAAGGGGCCGTTCCTGCGGGCCCTGGCGCTGGGGCAGGAGGAGACGCTGGCCGACCTGCTCTACATCTGGTCGATCCAGTACTACTCCAACTACGAAGACGCGACGCGCTACGACTACCTCGAGCAGGTCTTCAACGGTGCGATCACCGAGCTGGACCCGCGCTACGTCGAGCCCTACCTGGTCGGTTCGATGATCATGTCGATGGAGGCCAGGGACCCGCAGCGTGCGCTCCGCCTGTTCGACAAGGGGCTTTCGCTGAACCCGGACAACTGGGAGCTGGCCTACTGGGCCGGCTGGGAGTGCTATGGGATCAGGAACTACGGCTGCGCGCGCGACTACTGGGCGCGGGCTTCGAAGATGCCGCAAGCGCCGCCGCAGTTGATGCGCCTGGCGGCCCGGATGCTGGAGAAGGAAGGGGACGTCGCAGCGGCGCTGGCCGAATACCGCGCGATCCTCGACCAGACCACCGACGAGAGCACGCGCAAGGTCGTCGCGCAGTGGTACGAGAGGACGCGCGTGCAGTTCGAGCTGCAGCGCGCCGGCCAGGCGGTCGAGGCCTGGCGCGCGCAGCGCGGCGGCTGCCCACCGGCGCTCGACGCGCTGGTCCAGGCCGGCCTCCTGGCGGAGCTGCCGGTCGACGCGGCGGGAACCCCGTTCCACCTCGACCGGGCGACCTGCACCGTGCTGCCGGCGCCGGGGCAGAGCTTCCAGAGGCAGCCGTGACCCCGGCCCAAGTGCTGCGGATCGAGGGGTTCGTGCTGCTCGGCCTCGTCGGACTGCTGGTCGGCTCGTTCCTCAACGTGGTGATCTACCGCGTGCCGTTGCGGCGCTCGGTCGTGCGGCCGCGCTCGGCCTGCCCGGCCTGCGGCGCGCCGATCGCCTGGTACCACAACATCCCGGTCCTCTCGTGGCTCGCGCTGGGCGGGAAGTGCGCGGCCTGCCGCGCGCCGATCGCGGCCCGCTATCCGCTGGTCGAGGCCGGGAACGCGGCGCTCTGGCTGGCCGCCGGGTGGCGCTACGGGATCACCGTCGAGACGCTGGTGCTGCTGCCGTTCCTGTCGGCGATGCTGGCGCTCTTCTTCACCGACTGGGACCACAAGCTGCTGCCCGACCGGATCACGCTGCCCCTGGTGGTGCTGGGGCTGGTCTCGGCGCCGTGGAACGGGCGGCTGGACCTGGCGCGGATCGCGCTCGGGCCGGGGACGGCGGGGCCGCGCCTCGCGACCGCGCTGGCCGGGGCGCTGGCCGGGTTCGGGGCGCTGTTCCTGGTCGGCTGGCTCTGGCAGACGCTCTTCCGGCGCGAGGCGCTCGGCGGCGGCGACCTCAAGCTGATGGCGGCCGTCGGGGCCTACCTGGGGATCCCGGGGGTGGTGGTGACGATCTTCGGCGGCTCGCTGGTGGGGACGCTGGTCGCGCTGCCGTTTCTGCTGGGGGGACGCTGGACGATGACGCGCGAGCTGCCGTTCGGCTGCTTCCTGGCGCCGGCGGCGGCACTCTTCGCGCTATACGGGGAGCCGGTCGTGCGCTGGTACCTGGGGCTGATCACCTTCCCGTAGCCCCGTAGCTACCAGATCCCCTCGGTGCCGTCGGGTGCCACGGGAACGACCGAGTAGGCCTTCGCGCCGGTCCTCCCGGCTTCCCCTTCGTCGCGACTAGGTGGTTGCCGTGAGATCTTCCTCGAGCGTCCACGAGCCGAAGGGAGGGCTGAGCGAGCGGGTGCTGTACAGGTGGTACGCCGCGGCGCCGGAGGCCGCGGGCCAACTCACGACGACGTCGATCCCGTCCCGCTGCACGACGAGCCCGCGCACGGCCCCCAGCGCCGGGCTCTGCGGCGTGGTCTCGATTTCGAGCGGATCCGTCACCAGCTCGAAGTGCTTGAGCGCCAGGTCGACGCTCCCCTCGCTCGAGCAGAGCGGCTCGACGCGGAAGGAGAAGGTCACGGGGTCGAAGTTGGAGTCCAGCACGTTCAGGACGGAGAGGCCGTGCGTGCCGTAGGCCGAGTCGTCGTCGTCGGGGTAGGTGCCGGCCCCCCCCGGTGCGTCGTTGTAGGACGCGTCGTCGCGGTAGTAGAGCCGCCTTTCCCCGTAGAGCGGCGACGGCGGGAAATCGTAGGCGACGAACATCCCCCCGCCCGGGCCGCGCACGAGGTTCCACGCCGCGAAGCTGGAGTTCACCCCGGCGTCCGGCACGCCGTCGATCGGAACCGGGCCGGCCAACCCCTCGCGGTAGAACAGCGCGTTCGGCCGCGGGAGCCAGTCGAAGTAGATGTCGAACTGCTGGAGCGGGTGCACCCGCAGGTGGACGATCCGGGTCCAGCGCCCGCGCGAGACGCGGTCGAAGTGGATCGTGTTCGTGCCGCTCTTGGCGCCCCGCACGTAGCGCAGCGCGCGGATCGGGCCGATCAGCCCGCCGAGGTACTGGGAGTTGAGGTTCACGACCTCCTCGTCGACGCTGGGGAGGCCGAACGGCCGCGAGCGGACCTTGAACCGGTCGATCAGGTCGGCGCCGCTGCCGCACGGCGACGCGACGCGGTACCCGGTCAGCAGCCAGCGGTCGGTGTAGTCGAGCGAGAACTCGGACGTGACGATCGAGCTGGAGGCGCTGCCGCCCCACGAGACGTAGCTGGTCGGGGAGCGCTGCAGGGCGGAGCCGGCGAAGAGGTAGGCCCAGCGGGTCACCGGGTGCGCCGGGTCGCGATCGTCGCGGACCGTCGTCTCGTAGCGCAGATTGCCGGTCCCGGTGGGCCACGTCGCGCCCGCCGGCGCCTGCGGGCCGCCGTCGCTGAACATGAAGGCGACCTCGTCCTGGTCGTCGAGCAGGCCGTCGTCGAGGTGGAGCACGTCGTACATGTCCTCCTCGATGAATTCGGTCTGCCTCCCGACATCGAATGTGACGTCGAGCCGCTCGTCGACCTGGAAGGGGATCGGCACGAACGTCCCGGTCGGCGGGTCGTAGCGGAAGACCGCAAGCTGGTCGACCGGGGTGCCGAGCAGGGTGGCCAGGCTGCTGCCGGTGAGCACGACCGGCTCGTCGTCGCGGGAGATCCCGGGTTCGAAGGAGGGGATGACGCCGGCGTGGGTCGTGCCTGGCGCACAAAGGACGGTCAGCGCCAGGATCAGCGAGGCGACGGAAACCGGTCGCCCCGCGGTCACGATCGACGGCACACCGCGATCCCGCATGGTTCTCCTTTCTACCGCATGAGGGCGCTGCGGGATCGGGACCGGACGTTCCCGACGAGTTAGTACGCCGATCGGTGGACTGTTGCAAGCGAAAGCGGGCGCCCGCAGGGGAGGCGTTGTACGCATCGGTCACCGCGGCGCACACGGTGGCGGACGCCGGACGAATCGAATTAGACGCCTCGGTCGTTCCGTAATGTCCGAGCTGTGCCGCTAGTCTCGTGCTGCGCTGCGCGACGGATCGGTGGGGTGCGTCCGCGTCGACGCGGACTCGTCATGGAGGACCGCACTCCCGGAAGCGGGCCGGTTGCGCCGGTCGCAGCGCGACGATTGCAGCTTGGGTTCGGTGACGCACGCGCAAAGTCCACTGGGGGTCAAGACATGAGGGGTTCTCTGCTTCGCGGTCGGGGTCTGTGGGGCGTCCTGGCGTTGGTTCTTGTCCTGGTCGGTGCGGCGAGCGGTGCGGTGGCAGCGGCCACGGCCGCGGAACCCGTCCCACCTGAGGTCTCGCCGCTGCCGCCGGCCGCGGCGGACAGCCCGGAATGGTGGAGCGAGGTCTCGCGCTCGATCGCGGCGTCGGAGTACGCGGTCACGCGGGACGAAGGGACATCGTCGGAGACGAGCGGGGAGGCTGCCTACCAGGCGCCCAACCGTGCGAACGGCTTCCGCTCCTCCTTCGCGGCCTCGGGGGTGAGGGTGGTGCCGCGCAGCGAGGACGAGTCGGGGTGGGAGTGGGGGATCGCGCTCGTCGGCCTGGGGCGCGCGGGGGCCGACGTTGTTGCGGCCGCGCCGGCGCAGCTCGTGGTCGACGGGAACCGGGTGGAGTACCGCCGCGGAGCGGTCGTCGAGTGGTACGTCAACGACCCGAAGGGGCTGGAGCAGGGGTTCACGATCGCGGCGCGGCCGGCCGCGGGTGAGCAGGGTTCGCTGGTGCTGACGCTGGCCCTGCGCGGCGACACGGTGCCGTCGTTCGCGGCGGACGGGTCGGTGGTCGATTTCGTACGCGGCGGGGTGCGGGTGCTGCGCTACGGCGGGCTGCGCGTGACGGACGCGACGGGGCGGGAGATCGCGGCGCGGCTGGAGGGGCGGGCGGAAGGGCATCCTGCGGACTCCGGTCCGGGGCTGGCGATCGTGGTGGAGGACAGCGATGCGGTCTACCCGCTGACGATCGATCCGCTGCTCACCAGCCCCTCGTGGACCGCGGAGGGGAACCAGGTGCTGGCCAACCTGGGCTGGGCGGTCGCCACCGCCGGCGACGTCAACGGGGACGGGTTCTCGGACGTGGCCGTCGCCGCGCACCGGTTCGACGGCGGGCAGACCGACGAGGGGCGGGTCTTCGTCCACCACGGCTCGGCCGGCGGGCTGTCGGCGAGCGCGGCGTGGACGGCCGAGGCCGACCAGGCGGTGGCGCTCTTCGGCGTCGCGGTGGCGACGGCCGGCGATGTGAACGGTGACGGTTACTCCGACCTGGTCGTCGGCGCGCGGCAGTTCGACGCCGGAAAGACCGATCAGGGGGCGGCGTTCGTCTTCCTCGGGTCGGCGACGGGGCTCGACCGATCCGGGACGCGACCCTCGGGGACGCCGGTCAATGCCGACTGGACCGCGCTGGGGGCACAGTCGAGCGCGTGGTTCGGGGCGGCGGTGGCGACGGCCGGAGACGCGAACGGCGACGGTTACTCCGACCTGATCGTCGGCGCGCCGCGTTTCGGCGACGGCGAGGTCGACGAGGGGTCGGCGTCGGTGTTCCTCGGCTCGGCGAGCGGACTGTCTGCGACGCCGGCCTGGACCGCGCAGGGGAACCAGGACTCGGCGGCGTTCGGCGGCGCGGTGGCGACCGCGGGCGACGTCAACGCGGACGGCTACGCCGACGTGATCGTCGGCGCGAGCGAGTACACCGAGACGGAGGTGGCGGAAGGGAAGGTGTTCGTCTTCCACGGCTCGGCCTCGGGGCCGGGTGCGAGCGCCGACTGGACGGCGCGCGGCGAGCAGTCGGTGGCCGGGTTCGGGTCGGCCGTGTCGACGGCCGGCGACGTCAACGGCGACGGCTACGCCGACGTGATCGTCGGTGCGGACCTCTACGACCGCGACCACGTCGACGAGGGGTCGATCTTCGTCTTCCACGGCGGAGCGAGCGGGCTCGACGCGGGCGGCGCGCGGCCGTCGGGGACGCCGGCCAACGCCGACTGGAGGGCCGAGTCGGACCAGGCCTCGGCGGCGTTCGGGATCGCGGCGGCGACGGCGGGGGACGTGAACGGCGACGGGTACGCTGACGTGGTCGTGGGCGCTTCGACGTTCGGGAACGGTGAGGCGGCCGAAGGGGCGGCGTTCGCGTGGTTCGGGTCGGCGCAGGGACTGAACCGCGGCGGGGCGCGGCCGAGCGGGACGCCGGTCAACGCCGACTGGCGGGCCGAGAGCAACCAGGCCGCGGCGGAGTACGGGGCGGCGGTCGCGACCGCCGGAGATGTGAACGGCGACGGGTTCGCCGACCTCGTGGTCGGGGCACCGCGCTACGACGATCCGGAGACGGATGAGGGACGGGCGTACGTGTACCTCGGGTCGTCGGCCGGGCCGGCGACGACGGCGGGGTGGACGGTGGATGGGTCGCAGGGGTCGATGCTGCTGGGGTGGTCCGTTGCCGGGGCGGGGGATGTGAATGGGGACGGGTATGGGGATGTGCTCGTCTCCGCGTACACCTGTTCGACAATGGAAATTACGACGAGGGGATCGTGTACGCGTACCTCGGGTCGCAGATGGGGTTGGCAACGTCTCCCGCGTGGTTCGCAGAAGGGAACCAGAACTCAGCCTACTTCGGCTACTCCGTGGCGGGCGCAGGCGACGTCAACGGCGATGGATATGGCGATGTGATCGTCGGCGCCTATGAATGCGACAATAACGAGTCCGAAGAAGGCCGAGCGTTCGTGTTCCTTGGCTCGCCAGAGGGTCTCAGCGCAGTTCCCACCTGGACTGCGGAACCGAATCAACCCGCTGCCTTCTTCGGGTACTCCGTCGCGTCAGCGGGGGATGTGAATGGCGACGGGTACGCGGACATCATCGTCGGCGCCCGCCACTACTACGATTCTCACTACCGCGAGGGCCGGGCGTTCGTCTATTACGGTTCCGCAGCGGGACCGTCCGCAACTCCGTCGTGGTGGGCGGACAGCAATCAGGACTACTCGTACTTCGGATGGTCCGTTGCTTCGGCCGGCGATGTCAACGCGGACGGGTACAGCGATGTTCTCATCGGCGCTCCCTACTTCGACTACTTCACCAGCGATCAGGGACGGGCGTATGTCTTCCTCGGCTCAGCAGCCGGGCTCAGTAGCAGCGCTAACTGGATCGTAGACGGCACACAATCCTCTCAGCACTTCGGTCAATCAGTGGCATCGGCGGGAGATGTCAACGGGGATAGCTTCAGCGACGTTATCATCGGGTCGCCCGATGCTCACTACACCTGCAGCTATTCGGGGCGGGCAGATCTCTACCTGGGAGGCCCGACCGGCACCAGCACCGCTAGCGTCTGGAGCACTTCGCCGGGGCAGTGCTACGCGTGGTTTGGAACCTCCGTTGCGAGTGCTGGGGACGTGAATGGCGACGGATACGGCGACGTCATCATCGGTGCCAACCAGTATGACCAGTACTGCGGCGACGACGGGGCCGCATTCGTCTACCTTGGATCCGCTTCCGGGCTGCCCACATCCGCATCATGGGTCGGTCGCCCCGAACAGTGCAGCGCGCAGTACGGCTACTCCGTGGCAGGCGCCGGGGACGTCAATGCCGACGGATACGCTGATCTCATTGTTGGGTCGCCCTACTACAACTACTATCAAGGAGACGCCGGCCGCGCCTTCCTCTACTACGGCAACGGCAGCGCCGGCCCCTCGCTCACCCCGCAGCAGCGCCGCGCCGACGACAGCGCGCCGATCGCCCCGCTCGGATGGTCCGACAGCAAGACCGGCTTCCGGCTGGCGATGCTCGGCCGGACGCCGTTCGGAGCGGGCCGCGTGCGCCTCCAGTGGGAGGTCGAGCCGGCCGGCACGCTCTTCGACGGGCTCGAACTAGGCGGGAGTTCGACTTGGGAACCGGTTGGCGCTACTCCGGCCTCCTTCGACGAACTGGTGAGCGGCCTCGTCGAGAGCCAGGCCTACCACTGGCGGATGCGCCTGCTCTACGACCCGGCGACGACGCCGTTCCAACCGCGCAGCCGCTGGATCTCCGGCTCGTGGAACGGCCCGCAGGAGGCGGACCTGGCGCTGCCGCGCTCGGCGTCGCTGTCGCTCTCGATGGTCGATACCCCCGACCCATACGTGATCAACTTCGACACCGCCGGCATCACCTACACCCTGTCGATCGGGAACGCCGGACCCGCCCAGGCGAGCGTTTCGGTGGACGACACGCTCCCCGGCGGCGTCACGTTCGTCTCGGCGACACCCAGCCAGGGCAACTGCTCGCAGGCCGCGGGTGTGGTGACCTGCAACCTCGGCGTCCTGCCGCAGGGCGGCAGCGCGACCGTGCAGATCGTCGTCACCCCGAACGCGCCCGGGACCTTCACCAACGCGGCCCTGCTCCGGACCGGCTTCATCGACCCGGACCCCTCGGACAACGCTGCCCAGGAGACGACGACCGCCGTCCGCGCGGCGCTCGGCAACCGGGTCTGGCAGGACCTCGACGGGGACGGCCTGCAGGACGCCGGCGAGCCCGGCGTCGTCTCGGCGCTGGTCTACCTCTTCGACGGCGCCAGCGGCGCCTTCCTGGACGTGACCTTCACCAACGCCAGCGGCCAGTACAGCTTCCAGAACGTGAGCGGCGGCCCACTCTATCGGCTGCGCTTCATCCCGCCCCCGGGCTACGTGATCGCCCCCCGCGACCAGGGGCCCGACGACGGCAAGGACAGCGACGCCGACCCGCTCTCCGGGGACACCGCCGCGTTCGCGCTCTCGGGTGCGCAGGACGCGACGATGTGGGATGCCGGGATGGTCCCCAGCGTCCCCTGCGTCGCGCCGGACGAGACGGTCTACATCTCCGCGGTCACGCTGACCGCCGACGGCAACGCCTACCCGATCCTCCACTTCATGGATCCCAACCAGCCGGGCCAGGTGACCGGTTACAACGTGTATCGGTCGTCCAGCCCCGCGCTCCCGCCGGGCGACTGGCCCCTCGTCGCCAGCGACGTGATCGACATGGACGAGGCGACCCCCAACAAGCAGTGGATCGACACGACGGGGGATGTCTCGCCGACCGGGGCCTGGTTCTACCAGGTGGCGGCGTACAACCACCGCTGCCCGGCGGAGGGGCCGCGCTGAGGGCCTGGCTCGCGACGGGGTGGCGCGGCGCGTCCGGGGCGAGTCGCCGGGGCGCGCCGCGCGCAGTGACACCCGGACAGGCGGCCCCCTCGGTCGGCGCTACTTCCCCTCGATCATCCGCGCCAGCTCCCGGCGCGTCGCCCCGAGGGCCAGCAGGGCGCGGATCAGCAGGTCCAGGGAGACCGTCGCATCGGCCCGTTCCATCTTGGCGACGCGTGACTGGCTGGAGCCGACGGCCTCGGCCAGCGCGGTCTGAGTCAGCTCGTGCTCGGCGCGCCGGCGACGAAGGCCTTCTGCAAGGCTCAGCTTCACTTCCACATAGGCGGCTTCCTCCGCTGACAGACCGAGGAAGTCCGCTGCGCTTCCCGCCCGCCAGCCGAGTTCACGGAGACGTGCCGCTTTCCGCTCACGCATCGTCGTACTCCCGCAGGCGCCGGTGGCAGGCCTCGATGACGTCCGGCGGGGTCTCGCGCGACGACTCAGGGAACACCGCCAGGATCACGACCGCGTCCGGGTCCGTCCGTTAGCAGATCCGCCAGTTCCGGTCGCCGTCCCTGACCCGCAGTTCGTGGCAGCGTCGGCCGAGCACGGGCATCGGCCGCGAGAAGGGCATTGCCAAGCGGTCTCCTCGCTGCAGTCGCCGGAGCAGGTAGCCGGCCAGCAGGCGGCCTGCCCGGGAGAAGGGGGGCGTTCGGATCGCTCCGGCCAACCAGACGAGTGGCCGTTCGTTGCCGAGATCATCAGGGGCAGTGTATGTCGGATCCGGCATAGGAACAACTCCAGGCGTGGGCGGATGCGCTGCGCCGCGCAGCCCGGATTGCACGGTATGGAAACGGGGCCGAACGAGGGCGGTCGAGTCGGGCCACGCGTTGCGCCCGCGGGATTCCCCCTCGACTTCATGGACCCCAACCAGCCCGACCAGGTGACCGGCTACGACGTGTACCGGTCGTCCAGCCCTGCGCTCCCGCCGGACGACTGGCCTCTCGTCGCCAGCGACGTGATCGACATGGACGAGGCGACCCCCAACAAGCAGTGGATCGACACGACGGGGGACGTCTCGCCGACCGGGGCCTGGTTCTACCAGGCGGCGGCGTACAACCACCGCTGCCCGGCGGAGGGGCCGCGCTGACCGCCTAGCTCCGCCGCGTCTCGAGCCACCGGGCGATCGACTCCGCCGTCTCGGCGGAGCGTCGCCCGGCGAGCAGGCCCGCGACGCTGATGTCCTCGTCGAGATCGGGCCAGTGGACCCCGCATCCGTCCGCGGCGAGGCGCCAGTTCGCCCGCTCCGCGGCGGAGCCGTGAACGAGGCGCGGGAACCAGGCGAGCGGCACGGAAATCCAACGCCCGTCGATCAGCTCGACGGACAGAGCCTCGTCCGAAACGCGGACGGTGCGGGCTCGCTGCGACAGCTCAGGCTCCGAAATGCTCATCCCAGGCTCGCTGGAGATCCGCCGCATTCCCGGCGATCAGCCGCATGATACGCGTGAGTTCCGGACCGGAGAATCCCCTGCTCTGGGCGAGTCCCGGTGGCCCCAGCCAGAACTTGGCCCTCGCCTCGCCGCGCTCAACGTGGACGTGCGCAGGTTCGTGGCCCTCGTTGCTCCAGAAGTACATGCGGTAGGGACCGCAGCGGAGAACGGTCGGCATGCGCCGAGCATGAGCGGCGGAGCGCCGCGGCGCAGTCGACTCCGGCAAGGACCATCCCCGCTCCGGGATGTGGGACCGCCGGGTGGCGCGAGCGGCGCGCGCGTGGAGCGGACCGTCTTCACGCCTGCGGGCCCGGAAAGGCGCGGGAGACCGGTGATCGGTCCCCCCCGGCTGCGAAGGACCGCAAGGCCCAGAGAAGCAGCCCGGCAGGAGCACCCCCCGCCCTTACCGGGTGCCGCAGGTGTTGCAGTCTGCACGGCCTGGTTAGTCACTGTTTCAACTTTCGACCACTTCAGGAAAAGAATCGTTCGGAAGTGTCCGCCACGGTTCTCCTTCGAGTGGCAGCTCCCTTGCATAACAACACAACAAGGAATCATGAGAGGTAACGCGCGCCACCGCTTTGAAGGGCTCCACCCGATCCCCGCGAAGCAGCCCGTGGCACCCACCGCCCCGTGCCCGCTTCGTTCTCGATACCGCGGCCACCACCCGGCTTGCCGCGAGCAACTGGAGGCGCTCCTCCCCGGAGCGCCTCCCAAGAGAGAGAGAGGGAATCATGAAGCGGTGCGCGCTCCTCGCCCTCGCAGTGGTCGTGCTGGTGCTCGCCACGACTGCGGCGTACGCGGCAGACCCGGCCACCGGCTACACGCTGGTCGGCTGGAACAACCTCGGAATGCACTGCATGGATGCCGACTTCCAGGTCTTCACGATCCTTCCGCCCTACAACGTCATCCACGCGCAACTCATCGACGCCAACGGCCACTTCGTCACGAACGGGGCGTCGTACGTCGTCACCTACCAGGCGGTGGCCGATCCCAAGGGGTCGGTCAACAGCAGCTCGGTCGGGAAGACGAACTTCTGGCAGTTCGTCGGGCCGCTCTTCGGCGCGACGCCGGCCCCCGACATGGGGCTGGCCGGGTACGGCATGCCCGGGCCGGGCAACGTCCCGCAGAACATGAGCTACGACCCCGGCATGCGCTGGTGGATCGCCGACGGCATCCCGATCACGCCGGTCAACGACAAGGGGGCCAAGGACACCTACCCGATGATGCGCCTCGTCGCGCGCGACCGGTCGGGGAGGTTCCTGGCGCAGACCGACATCGTGCTGCCGGTCTCCGACGAGATGGACTGCCGCGCCTGCCACGCCTCCGGGTCGGGTCCCGACGCGCGGCCGAGCGGCGGCTGGATCAACCACGCCGACCCGCAGCTCGATTTCCGCTACAACGTCCTGCTGCTCCACGACGACTACGAGGGCGGAAGCCCGCGCTTCCAGCAGGCGCTCGCCGACGCCGGATACGACCCCGCCGGGCTCTACGCCACGGCGCACGACCGCGGCACGCCGATCCTCTGCGCGAAGTGCCACGCCAGCAACGCGCTGCCGGGCACCGGCATGACCGGGATCCCGCCCCTCACGCAGGCGGTGCACTCGATGCACGCCAGCGTGAACGACCCCACCAACCAGATGGCGCTCGACGACAGCACGAACCGCTCGGCCTGCTACCGCTGCCACCCGGGCTCGACGACGCGCTGCCTGCGCGGCGCGATGGGCAAGGCGGTCGCCGGCGACGGCACGATGGCGATGCAATGCCAGGGGTGCCACGGCTCGATGAGCGCGGTGGGGAGCGCCTCCCGCGACGGCTGGCTCGACCAGCCGAGCTGCCAGAACTGCCACACCGGGACCGCGCTCCGCAACAACGGCCAGATCCGGTACAGCAACGCGCTGGAGGCCAACGGCAGCCGGCGGCAGGCGGTCGACGCGACCTTCGCCACGAACCCGAACACGCCGGGCGCGGGATACTCGCTCTACCGCTTCTCCTCCGGTCACGGCGGCCTGGCCTGCGAGTCGTGCCACGGCGCGACGCACGCCGAGTACGCCAGCTTCGAGGCCAACGACAACGTCCAGAGCCAGCAGCTGCAGGGGCACGCCGGGACGATCTCCGACTGCAGCACGTGCCACGCGGATACCCCGCGCGGCTCGTCGGGCGGCCCGCACGGGATGCACCCGGTCGGCCAGGATTGGGTCGAAGAGCACGGCGACGCCGCCGAGGACGGCGGCTCGGCCGCCTGCCAGGCGTGCCACGGCCGCGACTCGCGCGGGACGGTTCTCAGCTACGCGCTGGGGCCGCGGACGCTCAGGACCGAGTTCGGCACGAAGAACTTCTGGCAGGGGTTCCAGATCTCCTGCTACGCCTGCCACAATGGCCCGGACAGCGAGCACTCGAATCCGAACCGTGCGCCCGTCGCGTCGGATCTGAACTGGAACGCCAAGCCGGACAGCGCGACCCCGATCACCCTCACCGCCACCGACGCGGACGGCAACGCGCTGACCTACCGGATCGTCTCCCAGCCGCAGCACGGTACGGTCGGGCTGTCGGGGACCGTGGCGACCTACTTCGCCGACGCCGGCTACAAGGGCGCCGACAGCTTCACCTACGCCGCCTGGGACGGGATGATCAACTCCAACCTGGCGAAGACCTCGCTCGAGGTGAGCGACGCGCCGCCGCCGTCACCCCCCGCCGCCCCCTCCAGCCTCACCGCGAAGGCCGGTGCCACCGGCAGCGGCGCGAGCCGCAAGACCTACGTCGACCTGCGCTGGAAGGACAACGCCAGCAACGAGACGGCGTTCGTCGTCGAGCGCTGCAGGGGCAAGCGGTGCACCAACTTCGCGCCGATCGCCACGACTGCCGCGAACACGACCACCTACCGCGACGGCACGACCGCGTCGCGCACCACGTACCGTTTCCGCGTCAAGGCCCGCAACGCGGGCGGCGACTCGAAGTCCAGCAACGTCGCTTCGGCGACCACGCCGTAGCCCTCGGAACGCCGGGCCGGATCGCCTCGCGTGGGACGGAGCGTCCCGCGCGGGGCGGGCCGGGCGGCCGGGCGGCCGGCGGGGTGCTCGAGCGCCTCGGCCCAGCCGTCAGCCGCGCTGCGCGTCCAGCACGGCCTTGGGGTTCTTCGCGACGACCTTGAGCAGGGCGCGGGCCGGGCCGTGTGGCTGGCGGCGCCCCTGCTCCCAGTTGCGAAGCGTGGCCACGCTGACGCCGATCAGCCGCGCGAACTCCGGCTGCGTCATGCCCAGCCGCTTGCGGATCGCCTGCACGTGGACCGGCTCGACCACCGTCACGCGGGCGGGCTTGCGCTGGCCGCGCATGATGGCGCGCATCTCCTTGACGCTCTCGACCAGTTCTGCGAAGAGTTCCTTCTTCACGCTTCGTCCCCACTCATGAGGCGGGCCAAGAGCCGCAACTCATCTCGGGTTGGAGCCTCCTGGTCCTGCTTCGTGTAGAGCAGCAGCATGAAAATCGTCTCCGCCGGGGCGTCCCAGCAGTAGATGACGCGGAGCGCGCCTCTCTTCCCGCGTCCCGGGAGTCCCCAACGCAACTTCCGCAAGCCGCCACTGCCTGCGATGACGGCCCCGCGACCAGGGTTCGCCAGGAGTGCCGCCTGCATCGCGCGGTAGCCGTCGTCGTCCAGCAACTCGAGCAGTCGGCGGCTGAAGCCGACGGTCTCGATGAACCTCAAAGCAGTATATACGCCATTGGCGCACCCCGGTCCATGACGATGTCAGGGCGTGCCGCCTGGCTTGCCCCGCCATCGAGCGGTGCCGTCAGGATGCGTAGCGAACAGGCGCTGCGATACCTGCTTCGTGAGGAACTGTCCCGTCCGCGGGAAACGTGCGAGGGCGCTCGTGGCGGTAGACGGCGCCCGTCACCCGGCCTGCACCTCGGCCAGGGGAGTGACTTCGTCGTCCAGGCGCGGACCGAGCCGGTCGCGCTCGACCTCGAGGTCGCAGCGGGCCTGCAGGTTCAGCCAGAAGCGGTCGGAGGTGCCGAAGACCGCGCAAAGCGAAGGGCCGTGTCCGCGGTAATGGCCTGCTCGCCGTGGGCGATCTCGTTGATGCGCCGGGCCCTACGACCCCGCCAACGGCGACTTCCAATCGGCCTGACTCGCCGGGAGCGGGCGAAGCGCGAACGAGAACAGGTGCTCCACCTCGAGATCCTCGTCCACGTCGGGCCATGGATCCCCTCGCCGCCCCCGATCAACTCCCAGCGGATGCGCTGATCCGGCGTCGCGCGGTGCAGCCGCGGGAACCACCAGAGCGGCACGGAGAGCCGGCGGCCGTCCGACAGCGTGATCTCGAGGGTGTCTTCGGTGCAGAGCACGTTGACGGCCACGGGGGCCAGGTCAGTGCGCGAAGTAGTCATGCCAAGCCTCCAGCAGCAGGGCTCGCCAATTATCGACCAGTTCGAGCAGTTCCGTCACCTGATCGGATCGGAGGCCGCGAGCCCAGGCGAGCTCGAAGGGGTCGAGCCACACCTTGGCGTGACCATCGGCGCGAACGACGTGGACATGCGGAGGCTCGCCGCGATCGTGAGCGGTGAAGAACACCCGGTAACCGGAAGCTCGGAGCACGGTGGGCACGCGCACCTCCGCCGAGCACGGTAGCGGGCGAGGGGGAGGTGGTGAGGGGACTCGACGCGACATCGTCCCGCGCGCGGGATTCGGCGAGCGGGGGGCGCATCCGGGCGGCTTAGGGCCCGTCACCTCGCCCGCACCTCGGCCAGGGGCGTGACTTCGTCGTCCAGGCGCGGACCGAGCCGGTCGCGCTCGACCTCGAGGTCGTAGCGCGTCTGCAGATTCAGCCAGAAGCGGTCGGACGTGCCGAAGAACCGCGCGAAGCGAAGGGCCGTGTCCGCGGAGATCGCGCGCTCGCCGTGGACGATCTCGTTGATGCGCCGGGGCGGCACGCTGATGCTCCGGGCGAGGCGGTACTGCGAGAGCTTCAGCGGGACGAGGAAGCCCGCGGAGAGGACCTCGCCGGGATGGATAGGGGGGTGCTTCGCTCGGGGCGCCATGGAGGGCCCAGAGCCCCCCGAACCGCAGCGGGTACCGCTCCGGGTGCAGCAGTGAGTCGACCGTCAGGTCGACGTCCAGCTCCGGCCAGCGGAGCTCGTCGGGGAACGGGTGTTCGACGTTCTGCAGCTCCTCGCGCGAGCGGTCGCGGAACCACGGGAACTCGCGGAAGTCGACGAAGATCCGGCGCTCGTCGAGGACGAGCCAGAAGCCGTCCTCGGTCAGCTCAGCGATCTTCGGAGCGGCGATGTGCTTCCCACGCGGCACGGGGGAGGTCCTTGTTCTGGCGCACGAGCCGGAGTGCCCTGGAGCGGCTCGGTGCGTCCATGCGGGAGTGTGAGACAACTTCGATGGCAGGATCAGGCCAGATCTTGACCCTGCCGGAGCCTTGCCGCACGTGGACGTGAGGGCGGGACTCATCGCGGATCGCCAAGCACAGCCAAGCACAGCCAAGGCCGCGAGCACGATCCCGCTCCGGCAACGCTCTGAGTCGCCTTGGCGGGCTCGGAATGTGACACTCACAGGCGATGGACCGCGCCCGAGCGGTGCCTCGGGAGTCGCGTCTGTGGGAAAAAGGTTGACAGATATGCACAAATGCATACACTTGCACACATGAGCGCCTCCGACAGCGACCGGCTTCTCGCACTCGCGCGCCGGCGCGGCCTGATCCGCGCCGGGGACGTCACGCGCGCCGGGATCCATAGCCAGGCGCTCACCCGCCTCGTCCGGCAGGGCCGGCTCGAGCGGGTGGCACGCGGTCTGTACCGGGTGGCCGGTCTCGCCGTCACGGAACACCACGGTCTGGTCCTGGCGGCACGGGCGGCGCCGCGCGGGGTCGTCTGCCTTCTGTCCGCGCTCAGCTTCCACGGGATCGGGACCGAGGTCCCCTTCCAGGTCTGGCTGGCGATCGACCGAGCGCGCGCGTGCCCCGCTGCTCCGGCAGCCCCCCCTGCGCGTGGTTCGCTTCTCCGGCGGAGCGCTGACCGAGGGGATCGAGACCCACCGCATCGAGGGTCAGCCCGTGCGCGTCTACAGCGTGGCCAAGACGCTGGCCGACCTGTTCAAGTACCGGCACAAGGTCGGGCTCGCCGTGGCGCTGGAGGCGCTGCGCGAGGCGTGGCGCGACCGCCGTTTCACGATGGCCGCGCTGACACGCCACGCCCGCACCTGTCGCGTGGAGCGCGTGATGCGGCCCTACCTGGAGTCGCTGGTGGGATCAGCCGGGCGCCCACCGGGCTCGCGCACTCGGTCCAGGTGCGCCTCGTTCGGCACGCCGAGGAAATCGGCGTGGACCCGAACCTCGTGCTCACGCGTTACGCGACCGAGCGGTTGCTGTACCGGCTATCGATTTCTCGTCACGCAGGGCGCTTCTTCTGAAGGGCGCTCTCCTCATGCTCGCCTGGCTTGGCGAGACTCGCCGGCCGACCCGTGGAGGCCCGGGCCTTTCACGGGTGGAGCAGAGGCTGACCGGGGGTGAAGCGCCCGCCGTGCAATCTCCGGGACGGTGTGCATCGCGGCGCAGAACCCGCGCGGCCCGCGATGCGGCCTCGCCTCCCCGCTACCGCTTCCGCCCGATCACGTTGCGACGCCGTGGCAGCTCCTCGCGGATCACGCGGCGCAGCAGGTCCTCCAGCGGTTCCTCGCGGGACGCGATCCACTCGCGGAGCGCCTGGTTCATCAGCGCCTGGTAGCTGCCGCCGCCGGCGGCGTCGACCTGGGCTCGGAACCACTCCAGCACGTCGTCGTCGATGCGGATCGTGATCCGCGTCTTGCCGGTCGGCACGGGGAGGACTGCGCCGCGGCGGCCCTTCGAGAAGTCGTATTCGCGCTTCATGGACCGGCCTCGTATTGCCGGCGCTCGGCCGGCGTGGCGCGGCGGGCGGAGATGAGGCGGATCCGCTCCCCGCGCCAGGTGTAGGCCACGCCGTGCTTGCGGCGATTAGGTAGCGCCTTCGCGGGTCCCACTCGGACGGCGAAACAGAATATATGCACATATGTACACCGATGCAATCGGTTGTGGCGGGCCTGCCTGGTTGGCGCGCGGTTTGAATGGTCTCGCACGATTCATGAAGCCCGCGGTGAGGTCGTTCGCCAGCATGGGTGCTGGAGGCGCCGATTTCCGGAATGGCGGGGCGGATCATCCCCGTTCCGGGATCCGACCTCGTTCAGGGAGGCGACGCTTCGCGCCAAAGCCGGGGTTCGCGGTGCGGCGCCCACGCACCGCCTACTCGAACCCCCGCAGCTTCTCCTCGAGCCGCGCGATCTCCTGCTCGAAACGCGCGATCTCGTTCTTCGACTGCCGGATCGACGCTCGCCGTCGGCTCGATCTCGCTGCGGGTGAGGTCCCGCTCCCGGAGGGCCGCGGAGGCCTGGAGGACGGCGAGGAGTTCGTCGCCGCGCGCCTCGGGGTGGGGGTCGAGGCGGTCGATCGGGATGCCGACCGCGGAGAGCAGTTCGACGAGGCTCTTGTCGAAGCGGGGCACGGGGCTGGCCATGCCCCGGTTCTGCATCCCGACGCGGCAGAGGAAGAGGTTCGCGCCGTCCCAGCCCCACCAGGGCGGCTGGGCGTCGCGCGCCGTGGTGCAGATGCGGGAGAAGACCTCCGCCGGGCGCGGGTGGGTCGACTCCCTTCCGTCGGGCTGGTCGTAGCGGCGGAAGCGCCGCGACCTCCGTCCGCCGGTCCCGAAGCCGGGCCGCCGCGTCCGGCCGGCCGACCGGGGGGGCCAGCCCCATGCTCTCGCCGTCGTAGTCGTGCCAGAGCCGGTGGATGGCCGCGCCGAGCGCCCCGCAGGGCACGAAGCGCTCCACCCGGCTGCCGGACTCGAACTCGGGGTTGTCGCAGACCACCCAGACGGCGACGTCTCCGCCGACCCGGAGCCCATGGAGGCAGAACTCGATCCGGTCGCCGTAGCGGTCGCGCTCCGTGGGGTTCGACGGAGTAGTAGATCGGGCTGGCGAGGGCCAGGAGGGCTTCAGGGGAAGGCTGGTGCCGTCGTCGGCGGCCTTCATTGGCGGTTCCGGCGATCGTGATCACCCGATCCGGGATCGTGATCACTGATTCCGCCGATGGTGATCACGCGTCGGAGCGAAGCGACAGTCGGTTCGTTCTGGTTTCGCCTCCTGTCAAGCCTCGGCAGATTCTAGCGCGGGATCCCGATCGGTCGAAGGCCGGGGTGGCAGTAGGGCCTGTGGGGCCTGTGGACGGCGCGGTGGTTCGCGCCGTCCAAGGGGCGGTGGGAAACGCGGCGTCATGCGTTTTCCACGGACCCCCCCAGAGTCCGTAGGCCATCGCGCGTCAGCGCGAGTTCGGAGCGCCGCGACGATCACATCGGGGCTTGTCTCCGCCACGGATCGGACTGCGGAGCTCGCGTTGCGAGGGCCCTTTGAGATCGATCTTGTGCGCGCGGTGGACCAGGCGATCCAGGATGGCGTCTGCGAGCATCGCTTCGCCGATCACCTCGTGCCAGGCTTTGATCGGGAGCTGACCGGCCAGGAGTGTCCAGCCACGCTCGGCGCGGTCCTCGATCACCTCGAGCAGGTCGCGGCGCTCGGCGTCCTGGAGCGGCGAGAGCAGCCGGGGTTCGTCGATCGCCGGCAGGTCGAGCTTGGCCAGTCGGGCCAGCAGGCGGCCGGACGAGCCGTCGCCGCGGGCCACGGCCAGGGCCTGGATCAGGCGCGGGGCGCGGACGTACTGGGCGGTGAAGCCCTTGCGGCAGGCGCGTTCGCCGAAGGCGCAGGCCAGGTAGGACTTCCCGGAGCCGGTCGGGCCGGTGATGATCAGGTTGTGGCGCTCGGTGATCCAGGTGCAGGCGCCGAGCGCGAGCAGCACCTGGCGATCCAGGCCGCGCCCGGGTTTGACCTCGACGTCCTCGAGTGCGGCGTCGTAGCGCAGCCGGGCCAGCTTCAGCCGCCGAGTCAGCTTGCGCTGTTCGCGCTGCGTCCACTCGTGGTCGACCAGCAGACCGAAGCGCTCTTCGAAGTCGAGCGCAAGGTGCTTGCTGTCGTGCTGCTGCCGGTCGAAGGCTTCGGCCATGCCGTGCAGGTTCATCGCCTGGAGCTTGTCGATCGTGGGCTGGGTCAGCATTCGGTCTCCTGGGACGCGTAGTAGTCCGCGCCACGGATGTTGGGATGGCCTTGCGGGGGGGGCGACGGAGCCAGCGACTCGTCCGCGATCGGGACACGGTCGAGACCGGCTTGCAGGATGTTGTGCACGGTCTTGAAGCTCACGGCGGCGAGGCGCTCGGCCCGCGCACAGGCCGCCTCGAGACGGCCGTCGCCGTGCTCTTGCCGAGACGCATCAGGCCCAGGCAGGCCCGATAGCCCTGCTCGGGGTGGGGCCTCGAGCGCAGGATCTGCTCGACCACGCGCCCCGTGGCCGGGCCGCTCTTCTCGGCCCAGTGGATCAGCCGCGAGGGCGTCCACTCGGCGTGGGCACGATGGGACGCGGGCACGCGCCGGGGTAGGTCGAGCTCTGGCCGCGGCCCCGTAACCGCCGGTGCCGACGTGATCCGGCGGCCGTTGTGGAAGACTTCGACGACGTCGGCGGTGAGGCGGGCGT
>CAVPCQ010000035.1:0-75780 GCA_963702425.1 uncultured Acidobacteriota bacterium | reverse complement strand
CGCCGGCGCGCCGCTCTGGCCGGCCGAACCGGCGGCCAGGATCGCCACCAGGAGCAACGCCATCAACAGCCCGGCCGCGACGAAGCTCGATCGCGAGCAGGCTCGCGAAGAACATCTTCAGGAAGTCTTTCATGAGAGCCTCGTGCCGGAATGCAGCGGGTTCAGTCCGCCGCCTTGATCTGGTCCCAGATGCGGGTGTACTTCGCGTTGTCGTCGCCCAGGTCGAGGATCACTTCGCTCTTCGCCTTCACCGCCGGGTCGAGCAAGACCGCCGGGTTCGAGCGGAACTCCTCGGGCAGCATCGGGTAGCCGCCGAGTTGGGACAAAGGTAGCCGATGAACTCGCTGTTCTCCGCCGCGCGCTTCGGGTCGTGCAGGAAGTTGATGAAGGCGTGGGCGAGCTCGACCTCCTTGGCGGCCTTGAGGATGACGAGATCGTCGCACGACACGGAGCCCCCCTCCCGCGGGGCGAAGAACCGATGTCGTCGTTTTCGCCCTCGACCTGCAGGATGTCGCCGCAATAGCCGTGGACCAGCAGGAACTCGCCCGAGGCGATGCCGCTCTTGTACTGCTCGTTCTCGAACTTGGCCAGGTTCTTCTTCCAGCGGATGACGACGTCGCGGGCCTCTTCGAGCTGCCGGTCGTCGGTGGTGTTGAGGCTGTAGCCCAGGAACTTGAGCGCCGCGCCGATCGTCTCGCGCATGTCGTTGAGCATCGTCACGCGGCGGCCGAGGTCGGCGCGGTCGAACATCGCCCAAGACGGCTCGACATCCGGGACCTTGCTTCCCAGGTACGCGATCCCGGTGTTCGTCAGCATGTAGGGGACGGTGTGCTGCATCTTCGGGTCGATCGCGATCGCCAGGTATCGGAGTCCACGTGGACAGGTTGGGGATCTTCGCGTGGTCGATCGGTTGCAGCATGCCCTGCTTCTGCATGATGCTCACCATGTAGCTCGAGGGCGTGATCAGGTCGTAGCCGGCGGCGCCGGCCTTGATCTTGGCGTACATCGACTCGTTCGAGTCGAAGGTGTCGATCACGACCTGGGCCCCGGTCTCCGCCTCGAACGCCTTGATCAGCTCGGGCTTGATGTAGTCGGCCCAGGTGTAGACGTGGAGCACGGGCTGGCTCTTCGAGCACCCGGTCCGACCAGCAGCGGCGCGGCCAGCAGCAGGGCGGCGGCCGTGGTGACGGCGGCGAGGCGTGGGGGTCATCGTTGTCCCCCATCAGGCGCTGGCTTAGCCAGACCGTGACGAAAGTGACCAGGAGCAGGAGCGTCGAGAGCGCGTTGATCAGCGGCGGCTCCCCGTGCTTGATCATGCTGTAGATCCGGACCGGCAGCGTCGTCGAGCCCGGCCCGGCGACGAAGAACGTGATGACGAAGTCGTCCATCGACAGTGTGAAGGCGAGCAGCGCGCCGGCCGCGATGCCGGGCGCGAGCAGCGGAAGGAGCACGCGGCGGATCGTCGTCCACCAGTCGGCGCCGAGGTCCTGGGCGGCTTCGATCAGCGACCAGTCGAAGTCCTGCAGCCGGCCGAGCACGGTCATCGCCACGTAGCTCATCGAGAAGGTGACGTGGGACAGGATGATCGTCGCCAGGCCGAGCTCGAAGCCGACCGCGACGAAGAACAGCAGCAGGCTCATCCCCATCAGGATCTCGGGAATCACCAGCGGGGTGTAGATCATCAGGTAGTGCAGCCGCTGCAGCCGGTCGTCGTAGCGGTGGAGCGCGAAGGCGGCCGTCGTGCCGAGCACGGTCGAGACGGTGGTGGCGACGACCGCGACGATGAGCGTGTTGCGCAGCGCGTGCCAGATCTCCCGGGCGTCCCAGAGCCGGCGGTACCAGTCGAGCGTGAACCCCTCCCAGCCGGCCGAGAAGCGCGAGGCGTTGAAGGAGTTGACGACCAGCACGAGCACGGGCAGGTAGAAGAAGACCAGGACCGCGGCCGTGACGACGAGCGGGGCGCGGCTGCGTCTCACGGCGAGTCCTCCGGCTTCGGAGCCAGCAGCGTCCGGCCGCGATTGAGCGCGAGCACGCCGAAGGTCGGGAGCAGGACGGCGAGCGCCAGGAGCGCGGAGAGGGCCGACGCCTCCGGCAGGTTGCGGTCGACGAAGGTGCGCTGCGCGATCTTGTTCCCGATCATCTCCGACGACGGGCCGCCGACGATGTCGGGAACCACGTAGGCGCCGAGGGCCGGGATGAAGGTCACCAGCATCGCGGTCACGACGCCGCGCCGGATGCCGGGGAGGAAGACGCTCCGGAAGGCGCGGAACGGCGAGGCGCCCAGGTCGCGCGCCGCCTCGATCAGCCGGAAGTCGAACTTCTCCGCGGCGGCGTAGATCGGCAGGATCGCGAACGGCAGCTCGGTGTAGATCAGGACCAGCAGCACGGCCCAGGAGTTGTAGAGCAGCTGGCTGTCCGGCGCGGCCGCGCCGATCGCGACCAGCGCGCTCTTCAGGAAGCCCTCGGGGTGGAGCAGCATCTTCCAGGCGAAGATCCGGACGAGGAAGCTCGTCCAGAACGGGATGATCACCGCGAGCAGCAGCGCGTTCTGCCAGCGCTTCGGGGCCCGGGCCATGGTGTAGCCCATCGGGACCGCCAAGAGCAGGCAGCCGCCGTGGTGACGGCGGACAGCCAGATCGTGCGCCAGACGATGGCGGGGTAGTTCGGGTTGCCGAGGCTCCGCAGCGTGCCGAGCGTCCAGCCGCTCCCGATCCCGCCGTAGGGCGTCGCCGGCTTGAAGGCGATCGCGAACACGATCACCGAGGGAACGACGAACAGGACGACCAGCCAGAGGAACGAGGGCAGCGTGACCGACCATTCCGCGCCGCGGCCGCGACGCCCCTCAGCCACGCGGGCCCCCGGTCGACACGTTCTCGGCGCCGTCGTTCGCCTCGCCGACCTCCTCGGGCGGCGTGCCCATCAGCCGCTCGTCGGACTCGGAGTAGCGCTCGAGCATGAACCCGTCGTCGGCGTGCCAGCGCAGGAAGACGTCCTCGCCCCAGCGGATCGGCTGCTCGTCGAGCAGGAAGCGGTTGTGCTGCTGGTAGACCGCGATCCGGTAGTCCTGGACCCGCGCCCAGTACTTGGTGTGCGAGCCGAGGTAGACCACGTCCTCGACGTGCGCCGGGACGACGTTCGAGTGCACCCCCTGCTCCGGCCGGTCGCGCGAGATCCGGATCTTCTCCGGCCGCACCGAGAGGTAGATCAGGTCGCCGGTCTTGAGCTGCTTGTCGTTGAAGACGACCACGTCGGGGAAGCCGTCGATCGCCAGTCGGCTGTAGTCGGGCCCGACCATCTCGGCGACGGTCCCCTCGAAGAAGTTGGTGTCGCCGATGAAGGCCGCGACGAAGCTGCTGCGCGGCGCCTCGTAGATCTCGGTCGGGGTCCCGAGCTGCTCGACCTTGCCGTGATTCATCACCGCGATCCGGTCGGACAGGCTCATCGCCTCGCCCTGGTCGTGCGTGACGTAGACGAAGGTGATCCCGACCTCGTCGTGGATCAGGTCCAGCTCGATCAGCATCTTCTGCCGCAGCTTCAGGTCGAGCGCGGCCAGCGGCTCGTCGAGCAGCAGGACATCCGGTTTCTTGATCAGGGCGCGGGCGATCGCCACCCGCTGCTTCTGGCCGCCGCTGATCTGGTCGGGATACTTGCCGGCCTGGTCCTCCATCTGGATCAGCGCCAGCATGGCGTCGACCTCGCGCTCGAGCGTGGTCCGTTCGACGCCCGCGATCTTCAGCCCGAAGCCGATGTTCTGGCGCACCGTGAGGTGCGGGAAGAGCGCGTAGTTCTGGAAGATCGTGTTGACCTTGCGCTTGTGGGGCGGGAGCTCGGTGATGTCCTGGCCGTCGAGGAAGACGCGCCCCTGATCCGGGCGCTCGAAGCCGGCGAGAATCCGGAGCAGCGTCGTCTTGCCGCAGCCCGACGGGCCGAGCAGCGAGAAGAACTCGCCGCGGCGGATCGACAGGGAGACGCCGTCCACAGCGCGGACCCTGCCGAAGTGCTTGTGGACGTTGTCGAACTCGAGGAACTCGGCCAAGGCGGGCGCCCCCTCCGGTCGGCCGCGGCGGGACCGCAGCGGCAGGCGGGAGTCTAGGGCGGGGGGGGCTCCGGGTCCAGCGCCGCCGGCGCCGCTAGAAGTGCCACTCGAAGACCGCCGCGACCTCCTCGATCGTGTCGTCGCCGTAGACCGCCTTCGCGGCCTCCAGCGGGCGCGCCCAGCCCACGATCCCCCACAGGTCGAAGCGCTCGCTGATCGTCCACTCCCACGTCAGGTCGACCTCGTCCGCGAACTCGTTGCCGACCCCTTCCGGGACGCCGTGGTAGGCGCCGGTGTCGACCCAGAACCGGTGCAGGTAGGCCCGCAGCAGGAGCGGCTCGATCGGAGTCCAGGCTGCCTCCAGCCAGAGCGCCTTCTCGTCGGTATTGTCGTTCAGGGTCGAGCCGACGATGTCGCCGATGAACCACTGCGACCAGTCCTGGTCGCCGTAGTACCAGGGGAAGTATCCCTCCTGCTCGGGGGTCGCCGGGTCGTCGCCGCTGAAGAAGGCGTAGTTGAGCGCGAAGTAGTTGTCGAGCTCGGTCGGGAGGTTCCACCGCGCGAGCGCCTGCCAGGCGCTCGCGTCGTAGTCCGCGCCGCCGACCGTGCCGAACTCCCAGACGTACTGGCCGCCGAAGCGGAACGGACCGGCGGGAACGTGGCCCCGGACCCACGCGGCGCGGGCGTCGTTGGCCGCCGGGCTCGTGTCGTGCCGCGCCACGTAGTCGACCCCGACCTCGGGGCCTTCGTCCCCCTTGCGCCAGCGCAGCTCGGCGCCCCACGCGTACCCGTCCTCGGTCTGGCCCGTCGTCCGGTCGAGCAGGAACGCGTAGCCGGTCGCGCCCAGGCCGCTCGCACCGTTCCAGTCGACCTTCACGGCGTCGAAGAAGTAGAACGGGTTGAGCCAGAGCGCGGCCTTCTCGCTGCGGAAGCCGTCGCCGATCACGAGGCCGTCCCCGATCGAGATGTCCTGCCGGCCGATCGTGACGTCCACGCCCGAGCCGCCGATGTCGGGGAACTCGAGGTCGGCGAGATAGAACAGGAACTGGGTCGTCGTCCCCGTTCCGTACGCGTCGTCCCCCAGCGTCCAGGTGGCCGCGCCCCCGACGTTGAGCCGGACCCAGTCCGCGGGCCGCCAGCGGGCCTCGAGCTGCAGGTCCCCTTCGCTCCACCGGTACTTTCCGTCGGGGTTCGGCTGCTCGGGAGAGCCGAAGTACTGCCCGCGCTGCGCCATCCCGGCGATCTTCAGCGTCCCGTTCCACGAGAAGGCCTTCTCGTCGGCTTCCTTCGGCTCCGCGGACGGCTTCGGCTCGTCGGACGCGGCCGGCGGGTTGCCGGCGGCAGGCTCTTCCTGGGCTGCCGGGCTCGGCAGGGCGAGCGGTACGAGGAGCAGGACGGCCAGCGCGAGGGCGGCGGAACGACGCATCGTGGGCTCCCGGTCCGCGCGGCGGGGCCGCCGCGGGCGGGCGCATCGTGCGCGAGCCGGGAGCGCCGGGTCAACGGGGGCGGCGCGGCCGGGCCAGCGCGACCGCCGCGGGCCCCGAGCCGTGCTGGCCGTCGCGCACGGAGCGGGTCAGACTCTGGCCATGACGAAGAACCGACCCGGCTGGTCCCGAGGCAGCGCCGGCCCCCCGCCCGCGTCCGGGGACAGCGACGAGTTCGCGCGCCTGCTGGCCGAGACCGGGCGCGAGCGCTTCGCGTCGCTCGCCGCCGGCGACCGCGTGGAAGGGACGGTCGTGCAGCGCACCGCCTCGGCCCTGCTGGTCGACGTGGGCCAGCGCAGCGAAGCCGTGATGCCGCTCGAGGGGATGACGCCCGAGGAGCTGGTCGCGTTCCGCGTCGGCACCCGGGCCCAGTTCCTCGTGACGCGCGCCGCGGGCGGCACGATCGAGCTGTCGCACGCGCTGGCCGCGCGCGCGCTCGACCTCGAGCGCCTGCAGGAAGCGCGGCGCAGCGGCGTGCCGGTCGAGGGGAAGGTCGCGGGCGAGAACAAGGGCGGCTTCACGGTCGAGCTGGGAGGCCAGCGCGGGTTCGTCCCGTTCTCGCAGATGGAGCTCGGACAGGCCCGGCCGTTCGCCGAGTACGCCGGGCACACGCTGCGCTTCAAGGTCACCGACGTCCGCGGGCGCGACATCGTGCTGTCGCGGATCGACCTGCTGCGCGAAGAACAGGCCGCCGCGCGCGCCACGCTGCTGGCCGGGCTCGACGAGGGCCAGATCCTCGAGGCGACGGTCGTCCGGTCCGAGCGCTTCGGCGTCTTCGTCGACCTCGGTGCCGGCGTCCACGCGCTGGTCCCGCGGGCCGAGCTGGCCTGGTCGCGCGAGGATTCCGCGCGCCCGGCACTGCCTCCGGGAACGGCCGTGACGGTGCGACTGCTCGAGATCGATCTCGAGGGGGAGAAGCCGCGGATCGCCGCCAGCCTCAAGCAGGTCGGCGAGGATCCGTGGCGCACGGCCGCGGCGCTCTTCACCCCCGGGCGCACGCTGATGGGCCGCGTCACGCGGATCGCCGCGTTCGGGGCGTTCGTCGAGCTGACGCCGGGGATCGAGGGGCTGGTCCACGTCAGCGCGATGGGCGGCAACCGGCGCGTGACCCACCCCGGAGAGGTCGTGCGTCCCGGGCAGGAGGTCGAGGTCGCGATCCTGTCCGTCGATCCCGACGCGCACCGGATCTCCCTCTCGATGGACCCGCTCGAGGGAACCGCGCTCGACGACGCGCAACGCGCCAAGCTCGCCGCGCCCGAGCCGACCGGAGCGGGCGGCGCGCTCGCCGACGCGCTCAAGCGCGCGCTCGCGGACAAGCCGGGGACGTCGCGCGAGCGGTCCGATTGACCCCGGCAGGGGGATGCCGTAGCGTGCCCCCGCCCTCTCGGAACGCCCCTTCCCATGGTCATCGACGCATTCCCTCGTGACTCGAATCCGCTGGCCGCGCACTACCGCGCGTTCCGCGTCGCCGAGCGCCTGCTGCTGACGGGCCACTCGCACCAGGCCTGGCCCGACGTCGCGCTGGAGGGTCAGATCGAGGCCTTCCGTGACGCGGCCGAGCGGGTCGACGAGAAGTGGAGCCGGGCCTTCGCCAAGGCGGAGCGGGTCCGTCGCGGGATCGCCGCGCGGCTCGACGACGCGGCGGGCGACTACGCGCTGGCCGCCAGCACGCACGAGCTGCTGGTCCGGTTACTGTCGGCGCTCCCACTGCGGGATCGGCCGCGCGTCGTGACGACCGACGGCGAGTATCACAGTGCCCGCCGCCAGCTCGACCGCCTGGCCGAGGAGGGGCTGGAGCTGCTCCGGCTCCCGGCCGAGCCGCCCGAGACGCTCGCCGGCCGGCTCGCGCGGGCGGTGGACGACCGGACCGCGCTGGTCGTCGTCTCGCACGTCCTCTTCGAGAGCGGCCGGATCGTTCCCGGGCTGGGGGAGCTGGCCCGCGCCTGCGAGCGCGCCGGCGCGGCGCTGCTGGTCGACGCCTACCACGCGGTCAACGTCGTGCCGCTCTCCCTCACTGCGGAAGGGCTGTCGGGCGCGTTCGTCGTGGGCGGCGGCTACAAGTACCTGCAATGCGGGGAAGGGAACGCCTTCCTGCGCCTCCCGGCCGGCACCACGCTGCGCCCGGCCGTCACCGGGTGGTTCGCCGAGTTCGACGCGCTGGCCGCGCCCCGCCGTTCCGGCGAGGTGAGCTACGGCCGCGGCGCGGCGCGCTTCGCCGGCGCGACTTACGACCCGACCAGCCACTACCGCGCGGCGCGGGTGCTCGACTTCTTCGACGTCGAAGGACTCGACCCGGAGCGCCTGCGGGCGATCAGCCGGCAGCAGGTCGGCCGCCTCGCGGCGGGGTTCGACGGGCTGGGGCTCGATCCTGCGCTGATCGACCGCGACCGCTCCGTGCCGCTGGCCGCGCTCGGTGGCTTCCTCGCGCTGCGCGCGCCGCGCGCCGGCGCGCTCTGCGCGGCGCTGCGCGCCCGCGGCGTGTTCACCGATTTCCGCGACCGGACCCTGCGGCTCGGGCCGGCCCCGTACCTCTGCGACCGGCAGCTCGACGACGCGATCGCCGCCCTCGGCGAGGCGGCGTGCGCGCTGCCACGGAGTCCCGCATGAGTCGTCGCACCGTTCCCGACCGCGCGCTGCCGCTCCGGATCGCCAGCATCGCTGGCATCGCCGTCCTCGCCCTCGCTGCCCCCACCGCGCTCGCCGCGGGCGCGATCGAGCTCCCGCCCTGCTCGATCGCCTACCGGATCGACGCCCGCCTCGACCCGGCGACGCGCGCGCTCTCCGGGACCGAGGAGATCCACTGGACCAACACCACCGGCGAGACGCTCGCGGCGCTTCCGCTGCACCTCTACCTGAACGCCTTCGCGCACCAGCACACGACCTGGCTGTCCGAGGAGCAGATCGGCCGCTTCGACGCGGTCGAGAAGCTGATCGCCGAGGAGCCCGATCCGTGGGGCTGGATCGAGCCGAAGTCGATCGTCGCGCGCGGACCCGACGGCCGCGAGACGCCCCTCGCCTGGCGCCCGATCCAGCCCGACGACGGGAACCCGCTCGACCGCTCGCTGGCCGAGGTGACGCTCGCGGCGCCGCTCGCTCCGGGCGAGACGGTGACGCTGGCGATCGCGTTCGAGGCCCGCCTGCCGTATCCGATCGCCCGCACCGGCGGCGCGCGCGACTTCTTCCTGGTCGGCCAGTGGTACCCCAAGATCGGCGTCCCGGGGAAGGCGCGGCAGTTCCACTCCACGACCGAGTTCTTCGCCGACTTCGCCGACTTCGACGTCACCTTCCGCGTCCCTTCCGGCTGGCTGGTCGCGGCCTCGGGCCGGCCGGCCGGCCCGCCCGCACCGAGCGACGGCGGCCTCGTCGCGCACCGCTTCCGGCAGCGCGCGATCCACGACTTCGCGCTCGTCGCCGGCTCCCGCCTCGCCGAAGCCACCAGCCGGCACACGCCGAAGGGAGGCGGGCCACCGGTCGACGTTCGCTACGTGTTCCCGCAGGGCCTGGAGGCGCTCGTTCCGCGCTGGCGCCACGCGACCGAGGTCGCGCTCGACACGCTCGGCGCCGGGATCGGGCCCTACCCCTACGACCACCTGACCGAGGTCTTTCCGCCGGCGTGGGCGCAGGAGACCGCCGGGATGGAGTACCCGACCTTCTTCACCGGCGATGCCGCCGACCTCGCCGACCTGCGTTTCCCGGCCGCCGCGCTGCGGTTCCTGGAAGGGACGCTGGTCCACGAGTTCGCGCACGAGTACTTCTACGGCTTGCTCGCGTCCAACGAGCAGGAGGAGGCCTTCCTCGACGAGGGGTTCGCCACCTACTGGCAGGAACGGGCGATGACGGCGCTGTTCGGCGGCGACGAGTCGTCGAGCGTGCTCTTCGGCCGCCCGCTGCTCCGCGGCGGATTCGGCCGCCTGGCGCTGGGCTTCGGCGACCAGAAGATCAGGGAGCCGATCGCGCGCTCGCCGTCGTGGCTGTACGCCCCCGGCACGCTCGCCCTGCAGGTCTACATCCGCACCGGGCAGACGCTCGAGACCGCGGCCCTCCTCTTCGGCCAGGAGCCGATCGACCGCGTCTTCCGCGAGTACTACCGGCGCTGGGCCTTCCGCCACCCGACGCTCGCGGACTTCCTGGCCGTGGCGCGGGAGGAGGGGGGTGAGCCGATGGCCCAGTTCCTGGCCGAGGCCTTCACCGCGGTGCGGCAGCCCGACTACGCGATCGAGCGCGCGCGCGTGACGCGCTGGCAGACGCCGCTCGGACGCGTGCCGGGCAAGGCCGGGACGCTCGAGGTGACCCACGCGACGCAGGACGAGCACGCCGCCGCGCTCGCGCCGGACGACGCGGTCGAGACCGACGGAACCGTCTTCGTCGAGACCGCCGATCCGGGCTGGATCCGGCCGGACGGCGCCGCTCCCGGTGGCATCGTACGGCGCCGGGTGACACCGGCAACCGGCCCCGCCGAGCCGGGGTACGAGGCCGACCCGAAGGTGCTCCACGAGAGCCGCGTGCGGGTCACCGGCCCGGCCTGGCAGTACCTCCCGGTGGAGCTGGAGTTCCGCTTCGCCGACGGCGCGGTGGTGACCGACGCCTGGGACGGCCGCTCGCCGTGGCGGAGCTACCGTTTCCTGCGCGCCGCGCCGCTCGTCTCCGCGCGCGTCGATTCGAAGGGGACGATCGCGATCGACCCGAACGAGCTGAACGACGCGCGCCGCGTCGAGCCGAAGGCCGGGTTCGCGGCCGACTGGGGCAACTGGTTCGGAGCGCTGGCCGGGTGGGCCGTGGGGGCGTTGACGCTATGGCTCTGAGACGCGGTGCCGGCTCCGCTTCGCACGGGACGCTGCGGGTGACGCTCGCGCGCTTCGCGCTCGTCGTGCTTTGCGCCCTCCCGGCGTGGCTGCTGATGCGCGGGGCCCTGTCCGGCGGCCCGGCCGCCAACCCCTACTTCGTCGACGGCGACGGCCCGCTCCCGTGGATCCTCGCCGTTCGCATGGCGATGGAAGCCGGGGCCGCCTGGGCCGGCGGCCTTGCCGCCGGTGCTCTCGCGGCAGTGATCCTCGACCAGCTCCTGCTGGCCGGTGCGGTGCGCGTGCTGGCGCCGCGCCGCGGGCCGTGGGACCGGCCGCGGCTGCTCCCGGCGATCTTCCGCGGCGGTCCGTCGCACCTGTGGCCGCTACTGCGCGTGGCGCTCCTCGCGCTGCTCGCGGGAGGTGGCGGGGTGGCGGCGCTGCGCTGGCTGTCCTCGCGGCTGCACCACGCCGGCGTCCGCGCCGGCTGGTGGTCGTACACGATCGACGTCGCCATCCCGCTGGCGGTCCTGCTGGCCAGCCTGCTCTGGCTCGCGCTCGTCGCCGCCTTCTCGCTCTGGACGCGCGTGATCGTCGTCGCCGACGGCCGCCGCCGCGCGCGGCGTGCCGCCGCCGCGGCCCTGGGCGTCTTCCGCCGCCGCCCCGGGCGGGCACTCGCCGGGCCGGCGGCCGCGCTGCTGCTCGCGGCGCTGCTGCCGGGGATCGCGCTCGCCGGGTGGCGCGGCGGCGAGCCGCTCGGCGGCGTCGCGGTCGCGCTCTTCACGCTGCTGGCGCTGGCGGCGTTCGCGGCGCAGGCCTGGATCTGGGCGCGCCTGGTCGCCGCCGCGGTCGCCCGCTACGCGCGGCCGGAAATGGACGGGCCGCGCGACACGCCCGACACGCCGTTCGGGATCTTCCGGGCGCTCAGCCGCGGGGGGCGGGGGGCGTGGGCGGCGCGGCGGGCGGGACGGCCGGCGGGTCCGGCGGAGCCGTAGCCGCGGCCGGTTCGTGCGCCGCGAGCGTCGCCTCGACCGTGCGGTTGGTTTCGACGAGGGAGCCGGCCGGCGTGCCGCCCGCCCCGGCGGTGCCGACGGTCTGCGCGCTGGTCGTCGTCGTGACCTGCGAGAGCGGGATCCCGAGCGCGGGCGAGAGCAGGAGCGTCGAGTCGGTCGCGTAGCGGGTGGTGGTGACGACGACGTTCCGCTCCCCCTGCGTCACGGTGGACGGCGGCAGCGCCTCGGCCGACAGCGCGCGCACGATCCGCAGCACCTCGCGTCCGTCCACCGTCTCGACCCCGGCGAAGGTGACCGTCGCTTCCTGCGGTTCGGCGCTCCCGGGGACCGGCAGCCGGACCGACAGCGCGGTGCCCGGCGCGACGGCCTTGTTCGGGAGCGGCATGACGATCGCGGCGATCCGTTCCGCCAGGTCGGCGTCCGACACCGGGAGGAGGTAGCGCAGCAGCCCGTCGCGGTTCGGGCCTTCCGGCAGCGCCGATCGCGCGGCATCGAGGAAGGCCGGCAACCCCTCCACCCGGAGCGCCCGGCCACCCGGCGAGAGCGCGATCCTCAGCGGCGTCGCGCGCGTGGCCGCGAGGATGCCGGGGAGTCCGGCCAGCGGGCCTCCCTTGGGGTTCGCGGTCGCATCCGAGTCCGCCTCCAGCCCCTGGGGCTCGGTCTGGATCCGGACCCGCTCGAAGCGGACCTCGATCAGCGTCTCCTTCTCGCTGCGCGCGCCGGGCAGGAGCAGCAGGTCGGTCTCGATCGTCGCCGTGCTGGGCGTGCTCTTCCCCTCGTGGACCGTGACCGATTCCTCGCGGTGACGACGCGGTAGCGCGCGGAGGTGACCTTCTCCCAGCCGTAGCCGAGCCAGCGCTCGCCTTCGGCACGCACCGAAGGGGCCGCGCACAGCACGACGGAGAGCGCGAGGAACAGCCGGAGCGCACGCATCGTCGTCTCCCTTCAGGGGCTGCCGGCCGACTTCCGGGTCTCGGCCACGAGCGCGGGGGAAACGGGTGACGCACCGCCGCCGAAGGTCTGGCGGACGTAGGTGACGACCGCCGCGACATCCTCGTCGCCGAGGTGATCGAACGCAGGCATCACGTTCTGGAAGCGCCGTCCGCCGGGAGCCGGCTCCGCCTCCGACCCGCGGAGCACCCAGCGCGCGAGCGTCGCCGGGTCCCCGGAGACGCGCGATGAGCCGGCGAGTGCGGGCTGCAGGTCGACCACCCCGGCACCGCTGGCCTGGTGGCAGACGACGCAGTTGTCGGAGTAGAGCTCGCGCCCGCGCTGCATGACAGGGTCGTCGGCTTCGAGGCGGGAGCCGCCGCAGCCGGCGGCGCACAGGATCGTCACGAGAGCGGCGGCGAGGCCGGAACGCGGCATGGCGCGATCTCCGCGGGGGGGCCGCCATCGTAGCAAGCGCCAGCCGCCGCCGAAAGGAGTGATGCCGCCGCCGCGAGAGCGCGATCAGCGGGCGCCACATCGGTCCCACGAGCCGGTGCCGGATCAGCCGCGGCCAGATCCGGTTCGTCTTCTTGTAGAGCACCGACATCGCCAGGTAGGGGAGCACCGCGCGCGCGTCCTCCGGCCTGCGGGCCCAGATCGAGGCCGGCGAGAAGAGCCGGCGGTAGAGCCAGGCGTAGCCCGTCTCCAGTTCCTCGGCGGACATCCGGAGCGGGCGGAAGACGGCGTGCGCGGTGTCGTACAGCTCCCAGTCCCGGTGCAGCAGGCGCCCTTCCGCCTCGAGGCGGCGGAAGAGCGGCGTGCCCGGGTAGGGGGTGAGGATGTGGAACGTCGCGCACTCCAGCCGCTGCTCCTCGATCCACGCCGCGGTGTGCTCGAAGACCTCCGGGCCGTCGGCATCGAAGCCGAGCACGAAGCTGCCGTTCACCTGGATCCCGACGTCGTGGAAGATCCGTACCCGGCGCCCGTAGTCCTCCGGGGGCGGCGAGCGCTTGCCGGCCGCCCGCAGGTTCTCCCGGTTCAGCGTCTCCAGGCCGACGAAGACGCCGGTGCAGCCGGCCAGCGCCATCTCCCGGACCAGCGACGGGTCGTCGGTGACGTCGATCGTGACCGCGGCGCTCCAGATCCCTTCGAGCGGGGTGAGGGTCCGGCAGAGCGCGCGCAGGTCGTCCGGCCGCGAGCCGAGGTTGTTGTCGAGGAAGACCGCGTACGGCTCGCCCGTGGCCGCCCATTCGGCCGCCACCGCGGCCGGGTCCTTCGCCTGGTAGGGCATGTCGAGGCCGTCGGTCGCGAGGTGGCAGAAGGCACAGTGGTTGGCGCAGCCGCGCGTCGCGACGAGGCTGGCGGTGCTCAGGAAGCTGCCGCGCGGCAGGAGGTCGCGCCGCGGTGGCGGCTCCTCGGCGAGCGGCGCGCGGTAGCTCCCCTGGTATTCGGCCGAGAGGACCCCGCGCTCGGCGTCGGCCAGGACCCGGGGCCAGGCGCGTACGCCGCCCGAGAAGACGAGCGCGTCGGCATGGTCTCGCGCCTCGCCGGGGCAGCTCTGGACGTGCGGGCCGCCGAGCACGACGAGCGCCCCGCGGGCGCGATACCAGGCAGCCAGCTCGTAGGCCCGGCGCGCGAAGGTCAGGTGGACCGTGATCCCGACGAGCGTCGGGAACGGATCGAGCGGCGGCGGTCCCTGGAGCAGGTTCTCGTCCCAGACAGCGACGGTCCACTCCGGGGGCGTCGCGGCCGCGAGCGAGGTCAGCGCCAGCGACGGGGTGAGCACGTGCTTGCCGAAGCTGCCGTGCGGGTCCTTGGGATAGAACGGGTTGAGCAGCAGGGCATGGCGCGGAGTCGGGGGAGGGGCCGGGGCAAGCGGGTCGAGCGCAGGGGCCAGGCGCATGGCGAGGGGGAGGTGCGGGGGGCGCAGGCGGTTCGCGGGAGGGAGGTGCGGGCGAGTCATGAACAGCTCCTATGAAGTACTTTGCAATACAAAGTACAGCCCTGCCGGTCCCCGGTCAAGCCGTATCCTCCGCCCCCGGACTCCCCGTGATCGACCCGCCTCCGCCCGTCCGTCCTCCCGCTGCCGCCCCCGCCGCCTGGGGCGCACTCGCCGTGCTCGTGCTGGCGCAGGTCTCGTCGTTCCTCGACCGCGCCGTGCTGTTCGCGCTCGCCGTCCCGCTCAAGCGCGACCTCGCGCTCAGCGACACGCAGCTGAGCCTGCTGATGGGGGCGGCGTTCTCGACGACCTACGTCCTGTCCGGTCTCCTGCTCGGCCGCCTCGTCGACCGCGGCACGCGCCGCACGATCGCGGCCGCCGGGATCGCGACCTGGAGCTTCGCGACCGCGGCCGCGGCGCTGGCCGACGGCTACGGCGAGCTGCTGCTCGCGCGGGCGGCGGTCGGGATCGGGGAGGCGACGCTGGCCCCGGCTGCCTACTCGATGATCGCCGACCTCTTCCCGCCGCGGCAGGTCGCGGGAGCGAGCGGGCTCTTCGCCGCGGGGAGCACCGTCGGCTCGGGCCTCGCGACGCTGCTCGGCGGGACGCTCGCCACCGCGGCCGGCTCCGGCACGATCGCGCTGCCGACGGGGCAGACGATCTTCGCCTGGCAATCGGTCTTCCTCTGGATCGGGCTGCCGGGCCTGGGCGTGGCGGCGCTGATGCTCGCGGTGCGGGAGCCGGAACGCCAGGGGGCCGGCGCCGCGGCGGCCGACGCGCCGCTTGGTGCGCTCGTCTCGTACCTGCGCGAGAACGCACGCAGCCTGGTCGCGCTGTTCCTCGGCGCCGCGGCGCTTGGCGCCGCGGTCTACGGAGTGCAGGCCTGGGCCGTCACCTTCTTCGTGCGCGTGCACGGCCTCTCGCTCGCCGCCGCCGGGGCGCTGCAGGGGCTGACGATGCTCGTCGCCGGGACGGCGGGAATGGTCGTGGGCGGACGGCTGGCCGATCGCTGGCACGGACGCGGCGTTCGCGCGGCGCGCTTCCGTGTTCCACTCGTCGCTGCGGCGGGAGCGCTACCGCTGTTGGCCGGCTTCGCGCTCGCCCCTTCGGCGGGCCTGGCGGCGTCGTTCTTCGTGGCGCTGGTCTTCTGCCTCACCGCGCCCTGGGGCGCGCTGGCGGCCGCGATTGCCGACCTCGCGCCGAACCGGCTGCGTGGCCAGGTCGTCGCGCTCTACCTGCTCCTGCAGAACCTCGTTGGACTGGGCCTCGGCCCGACCGCGGTGGCGCTGGCGACCGACCGCGTCTTCGGCGACGAGGCGGCGCTTCCCGCCGCGCTCGTCGCGGTCGGCGGGCTGTCGCTGGTCGGCGCGGCGCTGGTGCTGGGTTGGGGGATCGGCGGCTACGCCGCGACCGCGCGGCGTGCCGGCCTGTGGCGCGTCAGCCGCGGCTGAACTGCCACGCCAGGCGCACCAGCAGCGCCAGGCTGACGAGGATGACCGCTCCGCGCACCAGCCCCTGGCCGCGGCGGACCGTCAGGTGCGCGCCGAGCCAGCTCCCGACGAGCTGTCCGGCTCCCATCGGCAGCGCGACGCTCCAGACCGTCAGGCCGGCCGCCGCGAAGGAAACCGCGGCCGCGAGGTTCGAGCAGAAGTTGACGACCTTCGCGTTGGCGCTCGCGGCGTCGAGCGGGTCGTGCCAGAGCAGCGTGTAGATCGCGATCAGGAACGTCCCCATCCCCGGCCCGAAGAAGCCGTCGTAGAACGCCAGCCCGAACGCGACGAGTGCGGCCAGCGTCCAGGGCCGGTCGCGCGGCGGCGTCCGCGCGCCGTCGCGCGCCGGAGGACGGCGCACGATGAAGAAGATCGCCACCGCCGCCAGCAGCACCATCACCAGCGGCGCGAGGGCCGCGGGCGCGACCGCCCGCACGGCGAGCACGCCGGCCGCCGACCCGGCCAGCGCGGGGACGACGCCGATCCGCGCCCGGCGCTGGTCGAGCAGCGGCGAGCGGGCATAGCGCAGCAGCGAGGAGGCCGTGCCGAAGACGCTCTGCCCCTTGTTGGTACCCAGCGCGAGGTGCGGCGGCAGGCCGGTCAGCAGGATCGCCGGGAGCGTGAGCAGGCCGCCGCCGCCGGCGATCGCGTCGACGAAGCCGGCGGTCGCGCCGACTGCAGCGAGCCCGGCGACGAGCGGCGCGGAGAGTTCCACGCGGCCGACCGCTAGTCCGCCGCGGCCCGGCGGATCGCAGCCAGCAGGTCGATCAGGTCGGACTCCGCCGTGCGCGGGTGGATCAGCGTCGTGCGCAGGTGCACCGCGCCGTCGAGTCGCGTCTGCACCAGGTAGAAGCTGCCGTCCTCGATCAAGCGGCGCCGGACCCGCTCCTGGACCGCGTCGAGATCGTCGTCGCGCCCGGGTGGAACGTGGCGGAAGCAGACGATGTTCGCCTCCGGGACGACCGGCAGCTCGAAGTCGGAGGTCTCCTCGAGCAGCTCGCCGAAACGGCGCCCCAGGTCGAAGCAGCGCGTGACGTAGTCGCCCAGCAGCGCCGGGCCGTAGGCCGCCAGCACCGCGTAGAGCTCGAAGGCCATCATCCGCTTGGTGCACTCGAGCGTGCGGTGCGCGAGGTTGAACCACTCGGCGTCATCTTCGCGGCGTTCACCCGGGAACAGGTACGAGGCCTCCTCGGCGAAGGGGTCCCACGAGCGCCGGCCGTCCCGGAACAGCACCGCGGTGACCAGCGCCGGGACCAGCAGCATCTTGTGCGCGTCCCAGACGACCGAGTCGGCGCGCTCAATCCCCGAGACGAGGCCGCGGTACTTCGGCGAGAGCGCGGCCGCCGCCCCGTGCGCCCCGTCGACATGCAGCCAGAGCCCCTTCGCGGCGCAGAAGTCCGCGCTCGCGTCGAGCGGGTCGAAGGCGCCGACCGGGGTCGAGCCGGCGTTGGCGACCAGGCCGATCACCCGTCGCCCGGCGCGGGTCGCGGCGTCGAGCGCCGGACCCAGCGCGTCCGGATCGAGGCGCCGGCGCTCGTCGAGCCGCACGCGCACCAGGCCCTCCGCGCCGAGCCCCATCACCCCGGCCGCCCGCGCGATCGCGTAGTGCGCGTCGGCGCCGGCGAGCAGCGCCAGCGGCGGCCCGGCGTGCGCGCCGGCGCCCCAGGCATCGTAGCCGGCCCGGAACTGCCGGGCGGCCAGCAGCGCCGTCAGGTTGCCGAGCGAGCCGCCCGAGGTGAGCACCCCGTCGCAGCCGGCCCCGCCGGGGCCGGGATCGCCGCCGTCGAACCCGAGCGCCCGCCCCAGGAAACCGATGACCGTCCGCTCCATCGCGGTCGCGGCCGGACCCATCTCGTAGACCGCCATCCCGTTGTTGAGCAGCGCGGCGACCAGCTCCGCCAGCGCCGCGAGCGGCAGCGGCGCCGTGACCTGGTGGCCGACGAAACGCGGGTGATGCAGGTGCGTCGAGCCGGCGAGCGCGCGCTCGACCAGCTCGGCGAACGGCATGCCGCCGCGCTCGGGGAAGTCGCCCGGCCACTCGTCCAGCATCGCCCGCGGCGGCGTCCAGGGCAGGACCGGCAGGCTTCGTTCCTCGAGTGCCGCCCGGAGGTAGCCCGCGAGCAGATCGACGGTGGCGTGGCCGTCGCGGCGGAAGACCTCGGGATCGAAGGCGCGGAAGAGCGCGTCGCCGGCCGGATCGTCCATGCGACACAGGATGGAGCGGCGCGCCGCGCGCCGCCACCGCGGCCGGGCTACATCGCGGCGCCCGTCGCCGGGGCCTCCGGGACCTCCGTGCGGCGCTCCGCGCGTGCGGTGCGGGCCGCGGCGCGGTCGAGCCGGCGCACGATCCGGTCGACCGTCCGCAGCGGCATCTCGATCCGCACGTGGTCGCCGCGCTCGTGCACCTCGACCACCAGCGCACCTGCTGAGGTCCGGATCGTGACCCGCTCGTCGCGCTTGACCACCGAGACGAGCGTGAAGTCCCCGGCCTTGCTGAGCTCTTCGGCCGCCACGCGGGCGACGTCGAGCCACGGGCGCGCCTCGTCGAACGCGCCGGACAGGGCCTCGTCCGGCGCGAGCGCGATCGCCATCCCGACGACGAAGCCGGGGACCGCGATCCTCACGTCCTCGCCGTTCTGCTCGTGGACCTCGATCCGGACCGAGCCGCCGGAGGCGTGGCGGACCGCCGAGCTGGCCCAGGCAACCCCGGCGAGCGCGAGCAGGGCCGTCGCGACGACGCCGGTGATGACGATCTTCGTTCCGCGGGTCATGGCCATCGATCCTCCCGTGCCGCGCGGCGCGCTACGGCGCCTCGTTCCGGTCGTCGATCCAGATCCGGACGGTTTCGTCGCCGTCCTCGACCGTCATCAGCTCCCCGTTGCCTGTGCGCTGCAGCTCGCGCAGCGCCGCGACGAGATCCAGCTCCCCCTTCGCGCCGGCGGCCCCGAACAGCGCGTCGGCGACGGCCAGCGGGACCTTCACCCGGACCGTGGAGCGCTGCCCCTCCTCGTCCGACTTCTCGTCGGCCAGGATGACGAGGAACCCCTTGTCCTTCGCGACGCGGACGTTCTCCGAGCGCGACTTCACGGTGACGAACTCGGCGTCCGGCGCCTCGCGGACGGCCTTCCACATCGCGACCAGGTCGACGTCGGCGTGGTCCTCCACGTCGAAGACGATCTTGCCCCCCTTGAGGTGTTCGTCGTCGACGGCGGCGAGGACCTTCGCGGCCAGATCGAGCGGGACGTTGATCGAGACCGTCTCGGGGTCGTCCCCGGACTTCTCGACCCGCAGGTGCAGCCAGGCGTCGGCGGCGAGCGCGGGGGCGAAGACGAAGAGCGCGGCGGCGAGGGCGAGCGATACGGCGATGATCCGGGCCTTCATGATCGTGCCTCCCTGGGGCCGGCCCCGGTGGGAGCCTCCCCGGCCTTCGCCGCTCGAAACGGACGGCGCGGCGGAAGGTTGCGGGGGCGGGAAGGGGAGAGCGCGAGCGGCCGCGGGAAGGGGCCGAGCGGTCGGGCAGGAGACCGGGTGAGGCGAAGCTAGGTCCCGGCGGAGCGGCCCGGCAAGCCCGGCGCGTTCCGGGCGCGCCGGGGCACGGGAGAAAGGCCGCGGTCCGGGCTAACCTCTCCGTTTCGCGCCCCCGATGCCGACCGCCACGACCCGCCGCCTGGCCCAGCTCCTGCGCCCCGAGCGCGGCCGCTACGCTTTCGGGCTGCTCTCGCTGCTGGTGGTGAACCTGACCGACGTCCTGGCCCCGCTCTTCCTGGCGGTGGCGATCGACCGGGTCGCGGCCGGCGCGGCGGGGCAGCCCGCCGCGGTCCCGCGGCTGCTCGTCTGGCTCGGGCTGAGCGGAGCGACCGGCTCGGTCGGCGCGGCGGTCGCCGCCTTCCTGGCGATCTCCCTGCTGTCGAACCTCTTCCGCTACCCGATGCTGATGAACGTCTCGGTCCCTTCGCACCGCGTCGTGCAGGGGGTCCGGCAGGCGCTGGTCGGACACCTGCTGCGGCTCGCGCGCCCGTTCTTCGACCGCTCCCGCTCGGGTGACCTGATGTCGCTGGCGACGGCCGACACCCAGGCCCTGCGGATGGCCCTCGGCCCCGGCGTCCTGCTGCTGGTCGACACCCTGCTGCTGATCGTCTTCGTGCTGGGGACGATGGCCACGCTGTCGGTCCCGCTGACGCTGGCGGCGCTGATCCCGCTGCCCGCGATCGCGCTCTTCACGCAGCGCGTCTCGCACGCCGAGTTCGCGCGCTTCGGGGCGGTGCAGGAGGACCTCGCGAAGCTGACCGAGCGGGCCCGCGAGACCTACGCCGGGATCCGCCTGCTGCAGGGCTACGCGCGCGAGGAGTTCGAGCGCGCGCGCTTCGCCGCCGACTCGCGCCGCCACTTCGCGCTGAACCTGCGGCTGGCCCGGATCCGCAGCCTGTTCGATCCGTCGCTCGAGTACTTCCTCGGTCTCTCCACGCTCTTCGTGCTCGTCGCGGGCGGCGTGCAGCTGGCGAAGGGGACGCTGTCGATCGGCGCGTTCACCGCCTTCCTGTACCTGGTCGGCCAGCTCTCCGGCCCGATGATCGGGTTCGGCTGGGCCGTCTCGCTGATGCAGCGCGGCCGCAAATCGCTCCAGCGGATCGACGCGCTGCTGGCGGAGCCGGTCGAGATCGAGAGCGCGGCGGACGCGGTCGAGGCCGCGGGGCCCGGGCGGATCGAGGTGAAGGACCTGACCTTCCGCTACGCCGGGGCCGAAGCGCCGGCGCTCGAAGGGGTGTCGATCACCCTCCCGCCCGGCGGCACGCTCGGCGTCACCGGCCCGGTCGGCGGCGGCAAGTCGACCCTGGCCGCCCTCCTCGTCCGGCTCTACGAGCCGCCGCCCGGGACGATCCTGCTCGACGGGGTGGACGTGCGGCAGCTCACGCTCGCCTCGCTGCGCGGCGCGATCGCGGTCGCCCCACAGGACACCTTCCTGTTCGGCGACACCGTCCTCAGCAACATCGTGCTGGCCTCCGCGACCGACCGCCTCGACGCGCGCCGGCTGGCGCGGCTGGCGGCGATCGACGACGAGATCGAGGCGCTGCCGGAAGGGTACGCGACGCTGCTCGGCGAGCGCGGGGTCAACCTGTCGGGCGGCCAGCGCCAGCGGCTGGCGATCGCGCGCGCGGTCGGGGCCGCGCCCCGCGTGCTGGTGCTCGACGACTGCCTGGCGGCGGTCGACGCGGCGACCGAGGCGGAGATCCTGGCCAATCTCGACGAGGCCCTGGCCGGGCGCAGCGGGATCGTGATCAGCCAGCGCGTGCGCGCGGTCCGGCGCTGCGACGAGATCCTCGTGCTGGACGGCGGACGGGTCGTCGAGCGCGGCACCCACGCCGCTTTGGTCGCCCGCGGCGGCTGGTACGCGACGATCGCGCGCGCCCAGACCCGGACCGAGGGGGATGCCCCGTGAGTGGCCGCCGCCCGGCTGCACCGCGCGACCCGGTGCTGGAGCGGATGATCGCCGAGGAGCGGGTCGAGACGCGGCTGCTCGACGCGGCGCTGCTGCGCCGCTTCGCGGGCGCCCTCGGCCCCCACCCGGCGCTGGCCGCGGCGGCGCTCGTGCTGGCGCTGGTCGAGGCGCTGGTGATGACGCTGCCGGCCTGGGTGATCGGTCTCGCGGTCGATCGTCTGACCGGCGCCGCGCGCCCCGGCTCGGCGTTCGAGCGCGGCGTTCTGGTCATCGCCGACGCGCTCGGTGCGCTGCTCGCCGCGATCGGTCCGCGGGCGGCGCTGGTCGGCGGGCTCGGCCTGCTGCTCTTCCTGGTCTGGTCGCTGCGCTGGGCGATTGCGGTGGTGACCTCGTACATCGTGCAATGGCTCGGCCAGGCGATCGTGCACGACATCCGCGTCGACGTCTTCCGCCGCATCACGGCGATGGACGCCGGCTGGTTCGCGGTCCAACCGGTCGGCCGGCTCGTCAACCGGACCACCTTCGACGTGCAGGCGCTGGCCGAGCTGTTCTCGGACGCCTTCGCGCAGGGGGTGCGCGACCTGTTCTTCGTCGTCGTGCTGGGCGCGGTGATGTTCGCGCTCGATGCCCCCCTGGCGGCGATCCTGGTCGGCACCTTCCCGCCGCTGGTGCTGATCGCCTGGGGCTACCGCCGGATGGCGCGCGGGCCGCTCCGGACCAACGCCGCGGTGCAGTCGCGGATGAACTCCTGGCTGGCCGAGAACCTGGCCGGGATGCGCGAGAACCACCTCTACCGGGCCGAGGGGCGCCGCCGCGAGGAGTTCGCGGCGCTGACCGGCGCGCACCAGGCCTCGATCACCGACGTGGTCCGCGCCTGGGCCCTGCTGCGGCCGGCGATGCTGTCGGTCACCGCGCTGGCGACGGCGCTGGTCCTGCTCGTCGGCCAGCAGCGCGTGGCGGCGGGGCTGATGTCGGTCGGGATGCTGCTGACCTTCCTCCAGTACACGACGCGGCTCTGGATCCCGGTGCGCAACCTGACCGAGAAGTTCAACACGATCCAGGCCGCGCTGACCGCGGCCGAGCGGATCGCCGCCGTGCTCGACGCGCAGCCGGCGATCGCCGACCGTGCGGAGGCCGATCCGGGGCTCGTGGTCCGGGAGGGGACACTGCGCTTCGAGGGGGTGCGCTTCACCTATCCCGGCCAGCGCATGCCGGCGCTGGAGGGGATCGAGTTCGCGGCGCGGCGCGGCGAGATGATCGCGCTGGTCGGCGACACCGGGGCCGGGAAGACGACGATCGCCAAGCTGGTCTCGCGCTTCCACGACCCGGACGAGGGGCGCGTGCTGGTCGACGGGCGGGACGTGCGCGACTACACGCTGGCCCGGCTGCGGGGCGGGATCGCGATCGTCCCGCAGGAGGTTGTCGTGTTCGCCGGCTCGCTGCGCGAGAACGCGACGCTGGGGCTCGAGGTCCCGGAGGAGCGGGTACGGGAATGCCTCTCCGCGGTCGGCCTCGACGGCCTGGTCGAGCGGCTGGGGGGGCTCGACGCCCCGCTCGAGGAGGGGGGCCGCACCCTCTCGGCCGGCGAGCGGCAGCTGCTGTCGTTCGCGCGCGCGCTGGTCGCCGACCCGCCGCTGCTGATCCTCGACGAGGCGACGGCCAATGTCGACTCCGAGACCGAGCAGGCGCTGCAGCGCGCGCTGGCCCGCCTGACCTCCGGTCGAACCAGCCTCGTCGTGGCCCACCGGCTCTCCACCGTTCGCCACGCCGACCGGATCCTCGTGCTCTCCGGGGGGCGGATCGTCGAGCAGGGGGACCACGAGGCCCTGCTCGCCCGGCGCGGCGATTACGCCCGCCTCCTCGAGCGGGGACAGCAACCGTAAGCCGGTAAGCCGACCGCATCGGGGACAGCAACCGCAAGCCGGCGGGCCCGCCCCCGCCCGGGCGCTTCCGGGACCGGGAACCCATATTCGGAGCGGCGGCCCAGGGCCGCCCCCCGAGGGACCAGGAACCCCATCGAGATGGCGCTTTCGGCGATCCGACGCTCGCACGGGAGGTGCGCTGCTCGCGGCGCGTTCACGGCCGCGGCCTGCCTGCTGGCCGCCGGGTCCGCGGCGCTGGCGCTCGACCCGGGGCGCGGCGTGACCCAGTACACCCAGCGCGGCTGGGGCGCCGAGCAGGGCCTGCCGCAGAACTCGGTCACCGCGATCGCGCAGGGGCGCTACGGCTATCTCTGGCTCGGGACGCAGGAGGGGCTGGTCCGCTTCGACGGCGTCACGTTCCAGGTCTTCAATCGACGCAACACGCCGGAGCTGAGCTCGCACAAGGTGACGGCGCTCGCGATCGGCCCCGACGGCGAGCTCTGGATCGGCACCGAGGGCGGGCTGGTCGGCCGCACGGCGCGCGGCTTCAGGCGCATCGGGAAGGAGGACGGCCTGCCGAGCGGGCGGATCGCCGCGCTGGCCGCGCCGCCCGACGGCTCGCTCTGGATCGGCACCGCGGACGCCGGCCTGGCCCATCTCGAGCGCGGCAGGATCACGACCTTCCGGAGCGCCGACGGGTTACCCGACGAGCGGATCCGCACCCTCGCCTCGGCTCCCGGTGGCGGGCTGTGGGTCGGGACCGCGGCTGGGCTCGCAGTCTTCGAGAACGGGCGCTTCCGGTGCTTCGGTCCGGACGAGGGGGTACCGGTCCAGGAGATCCACGTCGTGATGGCGGCCCTCGACGGCTCGCTGTGGTTCGGCACCGACGCCGGACTGGGCCTGCTGCGCGGGGACCGGACGACCCTCTTCGGTGCGCGCGAGGGGCTGCGCCGCACGCGGGTCCAGGCCCTGGCGGAGGACGCCGAGGGGACGATCTGGGTCGGCACGCAGGGCGGCGGTCTCGCGCGCTTCGAGGGCGGCCGGTTCGAGCACTTCGGCACGCCCGAGGGGCTCGCGCACGACGACGTCATCTCGCTCGGCATCGACCGCGAGGGGAACCTCTGGGTCGGCACCGACGGCGGTGGCCTGCACCGGTTCTCCGACGGGGCGTTCACGACCCTGGCACGCAAGCAGGGACTGCCGGTCGACGACGCCTGGTCGGTCTTCGGGGACCGTCGCGGTCGCCTCTGGGTCGGGACCAACGGCGGGGGCCTCGCGGTGATCGAGCGCGGCCGCGCGCGGCGCGTCGAGCTGCCCGGGGCGGGCGGAGCCGACGGCGCGATCGTCGGCGCGATCGCCGAGGACGCCGACGGGGCGATCTGGGCGGGGCTTTCCTCCGCGGGGCTGGCGCGCATCGATCGATCGGGGAAGGTCCGTATCTTCACGCCGGCCGACGGTCTTCGCGCGCGGCACGTCAAGACGATCGTCCCGCGCGCGGCGGGCGGGCTGTGGATCGGCTTCGACGACGGCGATGGCCTGCAGTGCCAGGACGGCGGCCGCTTCTTCGAGTGCGCTGCAGCGGCGGCGCCGGGCCGCACCGTGCGCGCGCTGGCCGAGACCCCGGACGGCACGCTCTGGATCGGGACCGACGGGCAGGGGCTGATCGAGCAGAAGGAAGGCAAGGAGCGGTCCTGGTCGCTGCGCGAGGGGCTGCCGTCGGTCCGCGTCCTGGCGCTGTACGCGGAGCTGGACGGGACGCTCTGGATCGGCACCGACGGCGGCGGCCTGGCCCGGATGCGCGGCGGGAAGCTCGAGCACGCCGACGCCGGGACGGGGCTCTTCGACGACATCGTGTTTTCGATCGTCGACGACCGGCGCGGGGCGCTGTGGCTCGCCTCCAACCGGGGCGTGTGCCGGATGCCGAAGCGCGAGTTCGACGGCCTCGTCTCCGGCCAGGTGCCGAGCGCGGCGGGCCGGGTCTTCGGCACCGCCGATGGGATGCGCAGCGCGGAGTGCAACGGCGCCTACCAGCCCGCCGCCACGCGCAGTGCCGACGGCCGGATCTGGTTCCCGACGGTCAAGGGGATCGTCGTCACCGATCCGGCGCGCGACTTCGGCGACGGCGTGCCGCCGCAGGTCCTGATCGAACGGATCGAGGCCGGGCACGAGGTGCAGCCGTTCGCCGTCGTGGCGCCGCTGCCATCCGGCGTGCGCGACCTCGAGATCGGCTACGTCGGGATCTCGCTGAAGGCCCCCGAGAGGGTCCGCTACCGCTACATTCTCGAGGGCTACGACGAGGAGTGGGTCGACGCCGGCGACCGCCGGACCGCCTTCTACACCAATCTCCCGCCCGGCGCCTACACCTTCCGCGTCGTGGCCAGCAACGCGGCGGGACGCTGGAGCGAGGCCGGCGCGGCGCAGGCGATCACGGTCCCGCCGCTGTTCCACGAGACCTGGGCCTTCTACCTGCTGGCCGGCACCCTCTCGGTGGCGGCCTTCTCTGGGATCTACCTGGCCCGCATCTTCAAGCTGAACCGCCAGAACCGCGCGCTGGAGGAACGGGTCGCGGTGCGCACCGCCGAGTTGCGGCAGCAGGCCGACCAGCTCGCGGCGGCGAACGTCGAGCTGGCGTCGGCCCGCGACCAGGCCGAGGCGGCGAACCGCGCCAAGAGCGAGTTCCTGGCCACGATGAGCCACGAGATCCGCACCCCGATGAACGGGATCATCGGGATGACCGAGCTGGCGCTCGGCACCGAGCTGTCGCCCGAGCAGCGCGAGTACCTCGGCCTGGTGAAGCTCTCGGCTCACTCCCTGCTGCGGCTGCTCAACGACATTCTCGACCTGTCCAAGGTGGATGCCGGCAAGCTGCAGCTGCAGCACGAGGAATTCCCGCTGCGCGAGCGGCTCGGCGAGGCGATCAAAGGGCTGGCCTGCCACGCCTTCGAGAAGGACCTCGAGCTCGCCTTCCGCGTCGCACCCGAGGTCCCGGACCGGCTGATCGGAGACGAGGGACGCTTCCGCCAGGTGCTGGTCAACCTGATCGGCAACGCCGTCAAGTTCACCCCGCGGGGCGAGGTCGCGATCGAGGTTGTCGCGCGCGAGCGGAGCGCGACGGAAGTCCTGGTCGCCTGCACGGTGCGCGACACCGGGATCGGAATCCCACGCGAGAAGCTGGACCTGATCTTCGAGCCGTTCCGACAGGTCGACGGATCGCACACACGGAGCTACGGCGGGACCGGCCTCGGACTGACGATCTCGCGCCGCATGGCCGAGCTGATGGGTGGCGACCTCGAAGTCCGGAGCGAGCCGGGGCGCGGGAGCACGTTCGAGCTGACCGTGCGCTTCGGCGTCGCCAGCCCGGCCGGCGAGCCGGATGCCGGCCGAGACCTGGCGTCCCTCTCCGGGGTGCGGGCGCTCGTCGTCGACGACAACGCCACGGCGCGCTCCCACCTCGTCGCGCAGCTCATCGAGTGGGGGCTGCGTGCGGCCGGCGCCAACGGCTCGGCGGATGCACGGGCCGTGCTGCTGCGGGCCCTCGACGAGCAGGACCCCTACCTGCTGGCCCTGGTCGACGAGCGGCTCGGCGACGAACCGGGGTTCGCCTTCGCCAGGGAGATCGCCGAAGACGCGCGGTTCTCGGACGTGTGCACCGTCCACCTCGCCGTCCTCGGGCCCCACAGCGGCGGGATGCCGGAGACCGAGTCCGGACGGAGCGCGCTCGTCACCAAACCGGTGGCGGGCGCGGAGCTGTGGCGTGCGCTGATCGAGGCGATGGGGGTCTCGTCGCCGGTGAGCGAGCCTGGGCCGGACGAGACGGCGCTGACCGGCATCGCGGCGCGGTCGCTCGCGGTACTGGTCGCCGAGGACCACCCGGTGAACCAGCGCCTGGTGACGCGGGTTCTGGAGAAAGCCGGGCATCGTGCCACCGTCGTGGCCAACGGGCAGGAGGCGGTCGAGGCCTTCCAGTGTGGCCGGTTCGACGCGGTGCTGATGGACGTCCAGATGCCGGAGATGGACGGGCTGGCGGCGACCCGCGCGATCCGCGCGCTGGAGAAGACCCGCGGCGGGCACGTTCCGATCGTCGCGATGACCGCGCGCGCCCTGCCGCAGGACCGGGAAGAGTGCCTCGCCGCCGGAATGGACGGCCACCTCGCCAAACCGGTCCAGTCGCGCGAGCTGCGGGCCTATCTGCGCCGCATCGCGGCGGCGGACGAACGGACGGTTCCGGCGTAGCCCCGATCAGGGCCGCACCATCCGATCCGGCCGAACGTGGCGGTCGAACTCCTCGCCGCTCATCAGTCCCAGCGCCAGGACCGCCTCGCGCAGCGTGATCGCCTCGTCGTGGGCCTTCTTCGCCGCGCGGGCCGCGCCGTCGTAGCCGATCACCGGGCTGAGCGCCGTCACCAGCATCAGCGAGCGCGCGACCAGCTCCGCGATCCGCGCGCGGTCGGGCTCGATCCCGGCGACGCAGCGGTCGGCGAACGAGCGCGCGGCGTCGCCCAGCAGACGCGCGCTCTCGAGCACGTTGCGCGCGATCAGCGGCTTGGCGGCGTTCAGCTCGAGCTGGCCCGACAGCGCGCCGATGGAGACCGCGACGTCGTTGCCGACGACCTGGGCCGCGACCATCGCCAGCGCCTCGGCCTGCGTCGGGTTGACCTTGCCCGGCATGATCGACGAGCCGGGCTCGTTGGCCGGAAGGCGCAGCTCGCCGAGCCCCGCGCGCGGGCCCGAGGCCAGCAGCCGGACGTCGTTGGCGATCTTGGCCAGCGCGGTGGCGGCGGTCTTCAGGGCGCCGGAGAGCGCGACCAGCGGCTCGTGCCCGGCGATCGCGGCGAAGCGGTTGCGGGCCGGACGGAACGGCCGGCCGGTGGCGGCGGCGAGCGCGGCGATCGCGCGCGCCCCGAACTCCGGGTGCGCGTTGAGCCCGGTGCCGACCGCGGTCCCGCCGAGCGGCAGCTCGTGGACCGGGCCGAGCGCGGCCTCGAGCGCCTCGATCGCCAAGCCGACCTGCGCCGCCCAGCCCGAGATCTCCTGCCCGAGCGTCAGCGGCACGGCGTCCATCAGGTGCGTGCGGCCGATCTTGACGAGGTCGTCGAAGTCGCGCGCCTTGCGGTCCAGCAGCGCCGCCAGGTGCCGCAGCGCCGGGAGCGTGTTCTCCTCGACCTCGCCCACGGCGGCGACGTGCATCGCGGCCGGAAAGACGTCGTTGCTGCTCTGGCCGCGGTTGACGTCGTCGTTGGGGTGGACCCGGTGGCCGCCGCCGAGCAGCTCGCCGGCGCGGCGGGCGATCACCTCGTTGGCGTTCATGTTGGTCTGGGTGCCGGACCCGGTCTGCCAGACGACCAGCGGGAAGTGCTCGTCCAACGCGCCGTCGGCGACCTCGCGCGCGGCCGCGGCGATCGCCTCCGCGACCTCCGGGTCGAGCAGCCCGAGCTCGGCGTGGACGCGCGCGGCGATCCCCTTGATCAGCCCGAGCGCGTGGACGAGGCGCGGGTTCATGCGCTCCGTGCCGATCGGGAAGTTCCATCGCGAGCGCTCGGTCTGCGCGCCCCAGTAGCGGTCGGCGGGGACCTCGACGGGGCCCAGGTTGTCGGTCTCGGTGCGGGTCTTCATGGGGCATTCTCCCGGGACGGAGGGCGGATGGCGTTACGGTAGCTCACCGCCGGGGAATCGTACGGGCCGGTGCTGGTCGGGATTCTCGATCGCCGGCCGGCCGGGCCGGCCATGCGGTCCGAGGAGAGGCGGGGGATTGGCCGGGACGCCACCCCGATCCGGGTGAGCGCCGACGGCTGTCAACGCGGCACCCCGGATCCCCGTCCTTCAAGCCGAGGGAGTCGGCGCGCTGGCGAACGTGCCGGACGACGACCGACACTGTCCGGGAGAGGTCTCATGCCACCTGCCGCCCGCACGATCGCCACGGTCCTTGCGCTGATCTCCGCCGCCGTTCTGCCCGCTTCGGCGGCGTGCGCTCCCGACTTCACCCAGGTCGATGCCGTCCTGGAGCTGCACCGCCAGGACCGCACGCTCCCCGGTGCCGCGGTCGTGGTTTTCGACGGGGCCGGGACGAACCTCCACCGCCGCTTCTTCGGGACCTACACCGAGGCGACGTTCGTGCCGCTGGCCTCGGCGTCGAAGGCGGTCGGGGCGGCGGTGATCATGAGCCTCGTAGACGACGGGACGCTTTCCCTCGACGACGCCGTAGCGGCGTACCTGCCGCAGTACGCGGGCACGCCGAACGGGGCGATCACCTTGCGGCAGGCGTTCAGCCAGACGACGGGCCTCTACAACGACGAATGGCCCTGCATCGCGGACGGGTCGACGACGCTCTCCGCGTGCGCGCTGGACATCCTCGACCACGCGCCGCGGGTCTCTCCGCCGGGTGCGACGTTCTACTACGGCGGCAACTCGATGCACGTCGCGGGCCGGATCGCGGAGATCGCGTTCTGCAACCGCTTCCCGGCGAAGTGCGCCGGTCTCGGTTCCGGGGAGGTCTGGCGGCGCATCTTCACCGAACGGCTGAAGAACCCGCTGGGCCTCGGCATGTTCTACAGCAGCGCCACCAACCCGCGGATCGCCGGCGGACTCCTCAGCCGCCTGTCGGACTACGTCACGTTCTGGCGGATGATCGTGAACCGCGGCGAGGTCGACGGCGTGCGCGTGCTCTCGCCGGACGCTGTCGACGCGATGACGCGCGACCAGACGTTCGGGGCTCCCGTCTACTACTCCGCGGCCCAGCCCGACGTCCGTTACGGGCTCGGGATCTGGCGCTTCCGCCCGGACAGCTCCCAGCACGCTCACGTGCTGAGCGATCCCGGCAAGTTCGGCTTCCACCCGTGGTACGACGTCGACACGGGCATCGCGGGGATCGTGATGCAGAACGACCCGGATGGTGCGGCGTCAGGCGGCGGGCGTCACGTCGCGTTCCAGATCGAGACGATCGTGCGCGAGCGGATGACCGCTGGAGTGGCCGACGCGGACGGCGACGGCGTCTGCGACGCGGCGGACCGCTGTCCTTCGACGCCCGATCCGGCGCAGCGCGACGCCGACGGAGACGGCGCGGGCGACGCGTGCGACTGCGCGCCGTCGAACGCGCGCCTGTGGGCCGCGCCCGGCGAGACCGGCCGCGCGATCTTCTACGGCGACCCGACCTGCCTCACCGTCAGCTACAACCCACAGAGTGGGGCGCTCACCTGCTGGTCGACGACGAACCTCCTCGACTGGTTCCAGCCGGACGCGCCGGGTGCGCTCGTCACCGATCTGGTCTACGACGTCGTGCGGAGCGCCGATCCCCCGGACTTCGCCGGTTCCGCCGTCTGCGAGGCGACGTCGATCGATCGCAACGGTCCGTTCAACAACGCCTACATGGTCCCGGCGCCGTCTGCCGGCGGGCTGTTCTCGTACCTGGCGCGGGCGGAGAACGCCTGCGACGCCGGGCCCGCGGGGTTCGACAGCGGCGGCTCGGTCATCGTCGCCCGAGCCTGTCCGTAGTTCCTCTTCAGCGCTTCCCGCCCGGGTCCGTCGGTGGTGTCCGGCGCCAGGGATCTTGGATCGCGGCGAGTGGGCGATTTCGGGGTCGAATTCACGGCCGCGGAGTACTGCTGGCGGCCAGGCGCTTCGCCGCACGACGGTCGAGCCGCGGTAACTGCTCGTCGAGTGTCATACCAGGGTGCCGGAAGGCACACGCGGGTCACGGTCGCGACGCGGGGCGGCGCAGGCCTCCTGACGCTGCGCGTTTCAACGTGCCGATGGGAAGGTGCGCTCGTCCTTCCAGGTACCGGAGGTCGAGCGCGAGCCACACTCCCGGCCGCCCGGGGGCCGGTGCCTGCGGTCGCGCACAGGCGGGATCACGTGGCCATCGCGCGCGGGGCTCGAAGCGCGGGCGACGGTGGGCGAGGTGCCGTCCGAGGTAGACCTCGTCGGGGGGCGCGCCTCCGAGTCCATCATGCGGGCGCTGACCGATCTACCAGTCAGCGAAGAACGACAGCTCCCTACCGACGGTGCGCCATCGGACGGGCGCAAGCCAGCGCCGCACACCTTCGTCCTTGAGCGTGCGGATGCAGCGCTCGACGAGCGCGATGCTGCCGTGCTTCCCGATCGCGCCGAAGCGCTGGCGGATCCCGGTGCGGCGGCGCCGGCGCCGAAACGATCGCGCCGTGAACTGCTTGCCGCGGTCCGTGATCAGGTTCGCGGGCCGCTCGCCGGCAGCTCGGATCATGCCGGCGAGGAAGGCCTGCATCGTCATCGCGGAAGGCCGGCCCCGGAATGCCGGCACCCCCATGATGCGCCGCGATGAGTGGTCCACGCCGACGGCAACCCAGCAGCAGAAGGGCCGGCGCTGCGGGACGGACCAGGGCAGCCACGAGACCCAGAAACCGGCGCACGTCGGCACGGTGGTCAGGTCGACCAGTCAGACGTGGTTGGGACGCGACCAGGTCCGGGAACTTGTTGACTGGCTCGGGAGTCCGGACTAGCCTCAATGTGACATCCCGGTTCGAGCCAGAACGCGTCAGAGTGCGTCAGATGTGGTGTTTGCGGGGGTTTGGAAGGCGAGGCTTACCGTCACGGTAGGTGAAGCCTTGCAAACCCCCGCAGACACCGCAGATGGCGCGCTATCACGCGAGCGCAGCGGTTCTGGCCGAAGCGGAATGTCACATTGAGGCTAGCGCGGGAGGCCCCTCTTCGTCGAGGCGCGCCATCCAGGAGACGACCGTGGCCTCGCTGCCGAGGAGCGGTTCGGCCGACTGAGCCGCCGACCGGCCGCGTGCCGCGCGAAGCTCGAGAATCGCGAGGTGCTCCACCGCGGGGTAGTGCGAGCGGCGATGCGGTGGCGCCCGCTCCAAGCGGGTGTCCTTGATGCTGAGCTCATCGCGGAGCAGGGCAACCTCGCGCTGCAGTCGGGTTGAATCCCCAGTGCGAGCCCCAGCCGCGGTCAGTGCGACCCGGGCGAGGGAGAGGGCGTGGACGATCGCGGCGCGGGCCCGCCGAGGCCAGCGGTGAGGAAGCCGGAACTCGAAACCGCGGTCGCCCGACGCCGGGGAAGCCTTCTGGAAGGTCCCAGCCTCGACCGATGCGCGGTGCATGACAAGTCTCTGCTGGGGCAGGACTTGGAAGCGCGGAGAGAGGCCATTCAGGACCAGGGGCCATCGGTCCGGCGGACGCTGCGGTTGTGGTCCCTCGAGCGGGGGGTGTAGCGTGAATTCGTGTCCAGTTGAACGTGGATTGGCCTGGTCCAATGCAGCGACGCAGCGAGTCTCCCCGTTCGGGGCCGCTGTCGCGGGGAGGAGGGCCGCCCGATGGCACATTCCTTTCAAACAGCTCACTCCCGACTCATTCTCCGACTTCTCGGCGTGCTGGCCATGACCTCGCTCGTTCTCCTCGCCAGCCCGTCGGCCTGGCGGGCTGACACAATGCGTCCTGATCGGAAGCTTGTTTCGCACGCTCTCAAGGTGAGGCGCGTCGGGAAAGTCAGCGGATACGATCTCTACTTCGTCAACGACACCCCGATTCAGTTTGTCGTCACGAGGATCGGCTCCGACCCCTTCCCCTGCGAGGGATACAAAGTCTCTTTCCGGGCGACGATCGTGGCGGTGCCTCGGACTGAACTGGACCGCGTCCTTCCCGAGCGTTCTCGCAGCGTTTCCCTCGATGGGGACGACATGGATGCGGCGCGACGCTTCTTCTTCGAGAACGACAAGGTACTGCGGTCCGGCCTGCAGTTGGAATGCGAACAGGACGTCGCGCTGGATGGTCCGGAGAGGATTCTCGATACCTTCGTGTTCGACGGCATCGACGGCCGCACCCTGCACATCCGGCCGGAGCAGCGCGTTCTGATTCAGAACGGGGTAAGCTCCGAGCTGCCGCCGCTCAACGGTGCGCGGCTCCCGCGCTGAGGGGACGGTGTCGTCTTTGAGCACTCTGGCGTTCACGAGCGCGTCGTCGACGGTTGGTAAGGGCTTCCACCACCAACACACCAGGTGCAGGTCAGCGCCGGAGGGCCGTCCCTACTCGCCGGTGCTACCCTGAGCCCGTAGCGAAACCCGGCCAATACCACCTGCCGCGGCGCTCCGGCCGCAACCAAGTCGCTGACCATCGCGATCCGGTAAGGGCCCTTGCCCTCGGACCCTGTTCGGTGGTGCGCTTGGACTATGGACGCCTTTCTCGACAAGCACGCCGACAAGATCCATGGCTCCGTCCTCCCGGGCCAGGAACTGCTGCATTTTCCGACCCGGCGGGAAGCGCAGCCTGGGAGACATACCCTCGCCGGCATGTCAAAGTAGCGCAGCGCGGGGTCTGGCCCGCCCCGCCGAGGGAGAAAGGCGTATGCGCTTGCAGTTTCGGGTGGCGCCTGCCGCGGCGGCGGTCCTGTTGTCGACGATAGCGGCGGTGCACGCAGTGTCTACCGAGCATCCGCCGTCACGGTTCGACGGACGATTCAGGGGGCGCGAGGGCGGCGCGATCTCCGTCGACCCGCGTCCCGTGGAAAGCCTCGCTGCGACCGACCCGCTGCGCAGGGGCTGGGAGACCTTCCGGGCTCGCCATGGCGGATCCGGTGCCTGGTCCGTGTACCTCGACGAGCGCACCGGCCTGCCGACGCTCGTGTCGGGGCGCGGAATCACGTGGCTGTCCGATGAGGCGGCCGCCGCGGCGACGCTCGATGAGATCGAGGCGCTCGCCCGCGCGTTCCTGCAGGAGAACGCGGCGCTGCTCGGGGACTGGTCCGGGATTCTCGAACTCGACCGCGCCGCCAGCCTGCTCGTTCGGGAAGGGCAGTGGCAGCTCGTCTTCCGCCAGAACGTGAATGGCGTGCGCGTCGAGAATGCGCGGCTCGACCTGCACGTGGTGCGCGGGCGGATGGTCCTGTTCGGCGCGCACTTCTGGGGCCGGCTTGGCAAGAGCGGCATCCCGGCCGTCGGGGCGGAGGTCGCGGGCGATTTCCTCCGTGAGTACATCGGCGCGGACGCGGCCGGGCTGCAGCTCGCCGCCGCACCGGAGCTGACGCTGATCGCCGTCGCCGCGGACGGTGAGGCGGGCGAGGGCGAGCCGCGGCCCTGGTCGGGCGCCCGCGGCGCGGGCCTCTCGCACCTCCTCGTCTGGCGCTTCCTGCTCGACGAAGCCGACGCGCCGGTCCGCTGGGTCGGCGAGGTGGACGCGCACGACGGTACGGTCCGGGCGTTCTACGAGGGAACCCGGTACGGCACGGTCCGGGGCGGCGCGTTCCCGGTTTCGCCGGACGGTGACTGCGTGGCCGGCGGCTGTGAGCTGCCGTGGATGCCGGTGCCGTTCGTGGACTACACCGAGACGGGGCAGGCGGAGAGGTTCGCCGACACGTTCGGCAATCTCGTGTGCACCGATCCGGGCGCGGCCGTTGTGACGAACCTCGCCGGGAGCTACGTCCGCATCGTCGACGCGTGCGGCGCCATGGCGGAGTCCGGGACCTGCAGTGAGGGCGTCGAGCTCGGGCTCAAGTATGGCGAGAACTGCGCGGTCGCTCCGGGTGCGTCGGCCGGGAACACCGCGGCCGCCCGGAGCTCCTACTACCACATCAACCGCATCGCCGAGATCGCCCGCTTCTACAACGCGAGCAACAGTTGGTTGAGAAACCCGCTCACGGTCAACGTCAATCTCACGACGGGTGACTGCAACGCGAACTGGAACATGACCAGCATCAACATGAACGGGGACGGCAAGAAGTGCAGGAACTCGGGGGAGAACGCAGGCGTCCTCGTCCACGAGTGGGGACACGGTTACGACGACAACGACGGCGGCGGGGCGGACCGCCCGTCAGAGGCCTACTCCGACATCGTGGCGATCCTCACGACCCACGACTCGTGCGTCGGGCGCGGACTCTACAAAGACGGGACCATGTGCGGCCCCCAAGGAGGCTACGGGGACACCTGCCTGAACTGCACCGGGATTCGCGACATGGACTGGAATGCGCGGGCGTCGAAGACTCCGGCCACGCCGACGAACTTCGCGAGCGTTCGCTGCGAAACGGACTATTCCGCCTGGGGCGGCCCGTGCCGGCGCGAGCCCCACTGCGAATCCTACGTCGTGAGCGAAGCGATGTTCGACCTCGCGACGCGTGACTTGCCGGCGTCGGGGATGGACCAGGACAGCGCGTGGCAGGTCGTGGAGCGCCTGTGGTACCAGACGCGGCCCGGATCGGGCGGCGAGGCCTACACGTGCGTCCCATCGTCGAACTCGTGCGGCTCGACGAGCTGGTACCAGCGGATGCGCGTCGCGGACGACGACAATGGCAACCTGGCCAACGGCACGCCGCACGCGGCGGCGCTGTTCGCGGCGTTCAACCGGCACAATCTCGCCTGTGGCGCGGCAGCCGACGCGACGAACAAGAGCACGTCGAGTTGTCCACCGCTCGCGGCGCCGGTCGTGGCGAGGACCATGACGCCGGCCGGGGTCGAGCTGAACTGGGCCGCGGTCGCCAACGCCGTCGAGTACCGCATCTTCCGCGGCGAGCTCGGCTGCAACCGCCAGCAGGTCCCGCTCGCAAAGCTTGGGTCGGGGCAGACGACCTACACCGACAACAGCCGGGATTCCCTGGCGAGCCGCTCGTACCGGGTCCAGGCGTTCGGCACGAACCGAGCCTGTGCCGGCCCCCTGTCCAACTGCATCGTGGCGCCGCCGGGAAGCCGGCTCGACGAGGTCGCACACCGCGTCATCGACGGGGACGGCGACGGCGTGCCGGAGCCGGGAGAGACGCTCGATCTGGCGGTGACGTTGCTCAACAACGGGGGCGATCCCAGCGCCAACGCCAGCGGCACGCTGCGCCTCGTCGGCCCCGCCGACGTGCGGATCTTGCAGCCACAGGCTACCTGGCCCGCGATCGCGCCGGGCACGACGGGGGAGACCAACGCGCCGCACTTCGGGATCGTGGTGCTCGAGCAGGCGCGCTGTGGCGAGGTGCTGACGCTCGCGCTGACCGGGGACGCGGAGAATTCCGCGCCGTTTTCGGACGAGATCCGGATCCCGATGGGTAACCCCTACATCGACTACACGGAGACCTTCCGCGAGCCGATCCCGTACGAGACGCCGACGCCGGTCGAGGTGTTCTGGACCAGCGGGGACGACGACACCGTCGCCGAGCTCGACGTGTCGGTCGACATCACCCACCAGGACCCGACACAGCTCGTCGTCGAGCTGATCTCGCCGCGGGGCACGCGGGTCCGGCTGCACGATCGCGGCCCCGTCCCTGGCGGCCGCAACATCCAGACCCGCTACGATCGCGACACGGTGCCCTCCGGTCCCGGCAGCATGACCGACTTCGTCGGCGAGCCGCTGGCCGGGGTCTGGACGCTGTCGGTCCAGGACGTGGACCCTTCGGGCTCGATCGTCAGCGGTTCCATCAACGCCCGCACGCTGCACGCGACCATCGCGGGGGGGCTCGGCTGCACGCCGCAGGCCTGCGCCGAGCCTGCCCCGACCGCAGCGCCCAACCTCAGCGTCACCGTCGTCCCGGCCGGCCCCGACCTCGACCTCGTCCTCTCCTGGACACCGGTCGCCGGTGCGGGCTACCACGTGCTCCAGTCCGTCGACAAGACCTTCCGCGCGGTGGACCTGATCGGCACGACGACAACCGCGACGACGTTCAGCATCGAGAACGGCGCGCACACTACGCCGGCGGTGACGTTCTTCGAGGTGCGCGCCATCAACTCGTGTCACCAGGAGGGGCCATGAGGACTGAGCTGAAGTTACCCGTTGGGCCTTGCCACGACCCCGTCCGGCCGCGATTTCCTGGTGATCCGTCACGACAACGCGGTTGCCTCACGGCACCGACTCAGCGGCGCGAGCGCTCGGTCTGCGCGCCCCAGTAGCGGCCGGCGGGGCCTCAACGGGACCCATGCTGTCGGTCTTGGTGCGGGTTTTCATGGGGGATTCTCCCGGGACGGAGGATGGATGGCGCTTCGGTACCTCACCGCCGGGGAATCGCACGGCCCGGTGCTGGTCGGGATTCTGGACGGGCTGCCGGCCGGGATCCCGCTCGCCGAGCGCGACCTCGCGCCGCGGATGAAGCGCCGGATGGGCGGTTACGGCCGCGGCAAGCGGATGACCTTCGAGGCCGACCGCCCGCAGCTCGTCGGCGGGGTCTGGAAGGGCGAGACGACCGGCGCGCCGCTGGCCGTGCTGATCGAGAACCGCTCGAACCGGCAGGGCCGCACGACGGTGCGCAAGACCGTCCCGCGTCCCGGCCACGCCGACCTCGCCGGGATGCTCAAGTACGGCTTCGCCGACGCCAACCCGGTGATCGAGCGCGCCTCGGCGCGCGAGACCGCGATGCGCGTCGCGCTCGGCGCGGCGGCCTGCCGGCTGCTCGAGCTGACCGGCGCGCGGCTCGCCGGGCACGTGATCGAGCTGGGCGGGATCCCTGCGGCGCCTCATCCGGGCCGAACGGAGGACGGGGCGAACGACGGCGCCGGCACGAGTGCGGCACCCGCCGCCGCAGCCGCCGACCGGCTGGAGAAGGCGCGCGACGCGTCGCCGGTCGCTTCCGCCGACCCGGTCGCGTCGAAGGCGATGGTGGCCCTCATCGACGAGGCCCTGGCGCAGGGCGAGACGCTCGGCGGCCGGGTCGAGCTGATCGTGTGGGGCCTGCCGCCCGGCCTCGGCAGCTACGTCCAGCACGACCGGCGACTCGACGCGCGGCTGGCCGCGGCGCTGGCTGCGATCCCCTCCGTCAAGGAAGTCGAGCTGGGCGACGCGCTCGCTGCCGGCCGGTCGATCGGGCACGACGCGCACGACGTCATCGCCCGCGCCGGGGCCAGGCTCGGCCGCGAGAGCAACCGGGCCGGCGGTCTGGAAGGCGGCGTCACGAACGGCCAGCCGCTGGTCGTGCGGCTGACGCTCAAGCCGATCTCCACGCTCAAGCGCCCGTTGCCGTCGGTCGACCTCGACACCGGCCGCGCGGTGGAGGGACGCTACATCCGCAGCGACGTCACCGTCGTCCCGGCGGCGACGGTGATCGCCGAGGCGGTCGCCGGGATCGTGCTGGCCGACGCGCTGCTGGAGAAGTTCGGCGGCGACGCGCTGTCCGACCTGCTCGCCGCGCTCGCCGCATACCGCGGCCGGCTGCCGCGCTGGCCGAAGGACCGCGAGCGGTGAGCGCGCGCCGCGATCTCGTCCTGGCCGGCCCGATGGGCTCGGGGAAGACGACCGTCGGCCGGCTCGTGGCCGCGATGCTCGAGCGCGCCTTCGTCGACCTCGACGCGCGGATCGAGATCCTCGAGCAGCGCTCGATCGCGGCCCTCTTCGCCGCCGGCGAGCCGGTCTTCCGTGCAGCCGAGGAGCGCGCGGCCCGGCTCTGGCTGGCCCGCCCGCCCGACGCCTGGCCGGAGGTGCTCGCGGTCGGCGGCGGCACGCTCGAGAACGCCGCGCTGGCCGAGGCGCTGGCGCGGCGCGCGGCAATCGTCCACCTCGACGCGCCGGCGCAGGACCTCGCCTCGCGCCTCGCCGCACACGAGGTGGCCGCACGGCCGCTGTTGGCGAGCGCGGCCGATCGCGTGGCGCGGCTCGAGGACCTGCGGCGCGAGCGCGCGGCGGGGTATGCCCGCGCCGACGTCCGTCTCGACACCGGCGGCAGCGGGCCGCGCGACGTCGCGGTGAGCGTGCTGCGCGCGCTCTATGCCGACGACGCCGGGCCGTGGGCCGACCGCGCACGGCCCCTGGCGCCCGAGCTGCCATCGGCGCGCGGGGTCACGGTCGGCCGTGGAGCCCTGCCGTTTCCGCCGGTCCTGCGCGCCGCGATGCTCTGGGACGCGCACCTCCCGGCCTGCCACAGGGATGCGCTGCGCGGGCCGCTCGCGTCCCACGCACCGGGCGGGCTGGCCTGGCTCGAGATCCCCGGCGGCGAACCGGCCAAGTCGCCGGAGACGCTCGCGCGCGTCTGGAGCGCGCTGCTCGAGGCCGGTCTCGACAAGGACATGCCGCTCTGGGCGGCGGGCGGCGGGACGATCACCGACCTGGCCGGCCTCGCCGCCGACACCTTCAAGCGCGGCGTGCCGCTGGCGCTCCTGCCGACGACGCTGTTGGCGCAGCTCGACGCCGCACTGGGCGGGAAGAACGGGATCAACCTCGCGGGAGCGAAGAACGCGGTCGGCACCGTGCGCCTGCCGGACCGCGTGCACCTCGACCCGCTGTTCCTGCTCACGCTGCCCCCGGCGGAGATCGCCGCCGGGATGGCCGAGGCGGTCAAGAGCGCGCTGATCGGCGATGCCGCGCTGCTCGAGGCGATCGAGGAGGGGGCGGCGCGCGAGGCGGGCTGGCCGCTGCCGCAACTCGAGGAGGTCGCGAGCCGCGCTGCGCGCGTCAAGCTGACGATCGTCGAGCGCGATCTCGAGGAAAAGGACGAGCGCCGCAAGCTCAACCTCGGTCACACGCTCGGCCACGCGCTGGAGACCGCGACCCGGGCCCGCCCGGCGCCGCTGGGACACGGCGAGGCGGTGGCGATCGGCACGGTCTTCGCGCTCGAGCTGGCGGATCGCGCCGGCATCCTGAAGGAGCGCCCCCTGCTCGACCGCGTCCCGGCCCTGTTTCATGCCCTCGGGCTGCCCTCCGCGCTTCCGGCGCTCGCCGCGGCGGAGCGCGAGGCGCTCGCCGAGGCGCTGGCGCACGACAAGAAGCGGGCCGGCGGCGAGCAGCCGTGGGTGCTGCCGGTGCGCGCGGGCGAGGTCATGATCGCGGCGGTGCCGTCGGCGACGGTGGGCGCCCTCCTGGCGGAGGAACTCGCGTGATCCCGCGGACGCTGCTCGTCCTGCACGGCCCGAACCTGAACCGTCTCGGGCGGCGCGACCCGGCGCACTACGGCACGCTCACGCTGCCCCAGCTCGAGGCGCGCGTCGCGACCTGGGCCGCCGAGCGCGGGGCGCGCACGGTCTTCGTCCAGTCGAACCACGAGGGGGCGCTGATCGACGCGCTGCAGTATCACGCCGGCACGGTCGACGGGGCGCTCGTCAATCTCGGCGCCTTCACCCACACCAGCTACGCGCTGCTCGACGCGCTGCTCGACTTCGGCAAGCCGGTGGTCGAGGTCCACCTCTCGCGTCTCGCCGAGCGCGAGGCCTGGCGGCAAGTCAGCGTCGTGCGGCCGGCCTGCGTCGCGGCGGTCGACGGGAAGGGGGCCGAGGGCTACCGTGAAGCACTCGACCTGCTGCTGCGCGCGATTACGGACTGACTCCTAAGTCAGCGGACCCAGGTCACAGACGCCGGGTCCGCGGGCCCCGCATCCTCGCTCTCCAGTCGTGAGGGGAGGGGAACGGGTGCCCGCAGCGCACAGGGGTTTCGCCGGCAGCACGCAACGACGGCCGCTCCCGTCGCTGGTTGCGCTCGCAACGCTGCTCGCGGGTGCCGGGTGTCGAAACGCCGACCCGCGCATCTTCCCGGACCCGCTCGACCCCTCCGGCGGCACGATCAGCCTGAGCCGCCAGGTCCAGCCGATCTTCAACCTCAACTGCGTCCCCTGTCACGGCGGCGCGAGCCCGGAGATGAATCTCTCGCTGGAGCCGGGCCGGCTCTACGATCCCGCGCTCGGTGCGGTCGGCGTGCCGAGCCGCGAGCTGCCGCCGCTGTTCCGGATCGAGCCCGGTGCCAGCCGCAGCTCCTACCTGGTCCACAAGATCACCGGCCGCGGCATCGTCGGCGACCGGATGCCGGTCGGCGGCGCGCTCTCGGTCGAAGAGATCGACGTGATCCGCGAGTGGATCGATGACGGCGCGCCGAACAACTGACGCGCCGCGCGCGGCGCCGGAACGGCCGCGGGCCCGCGCCGCGGCCCGTTCCGGGCTGGCCGCGCTGGCCGTCCTGGCGGCGCTCGCCAGGCTCGACGTTCACCCGCCGCGGCTACCACCGAAGCCGCGGCCTACGCCGCCGCGCAGCGCCTGGTCGCCGCGCGCTGCACCAACTGCCATGGCGAGGAGGAGCCCGAGGCCGGGCTCGATCTTTCCCCTCGAAGGCTGTCCCGGTCCACGGTCAACGTCCCCTCCCGGACCCAGCCCGGACTCCTCCTCGTCGATCCCGGCCACCCCGAGCGCAGCGCGCTCTTCCTCAAGACGCTGCCGCTGGCCGAAGGGCGCACCCGCGGCCCGCGGATGCCGATGCACGCGCCGCCGCTCGGCGCGGACGAGGAGGCCGTGCTGCGCGACTGGATCGGATCGTTCGATCCGGCCGTGTGGGGCGACCCCGAGCCGGTGCCGCCGATCGCCGAGCAGGCCGCCATCCCGCCGGCGCCGCGCGACGAGCGCCCGGTCCCGATCTTCCAGGACACCCACCTGATCAACCTCCCGACGACCGAGACGCTCGGCGCGTCGGGTCTCGAGATGCGCTTCCTGCACCGCTTCAAGGAGTCGGTGAAGGAGGCCGGCTGGTACAACCTGGGCGGGCTCGACGGCGGCGCGTGGATCTCGTTCGGCGTCGCGGCCGGGCTGGGCGAGCGCGTCGATCTCGGGCTGCGGCGCACGAACCTCTTCAAGGACTGGGAGGCGTACGGCAAGTACGCCCTGGCCCGGCAACGGCCCGGCGGCGCGCCGCTGTCGTTCTCTGCGGTCCTGGGCTACGAGTACCTGCAGGACCGCAACGCGGCCAACCGGAACCGCGTCTCGCTCTCGCTGCCGCTGGCCCGGCGCTTCGGCGAGCGACTCTCGCTGCTGGCGGTCCCGATGATCGCAACCCGCACCGATCCGTTCGATCCCGCCGACACCGACGGCACCGTCGCGCTGGGTCTGGGCGGCGAGCTGTGGCTCAACTCCTACCTCGCGCTGACCGGCGAGTGGATCGGCCAGTTGGCGGGCGTCGACGCGCCCTACCAGTCGGGGTCGATCGCCTTCTCGATCTTCACCGCGCGCCACGTCTTCCGGCTGGTGCTCACCAACACGAACGGGACCCACACCAGCCTCTACGCGCCGGGCGGCGAACTCGACTGGGGCGAGGGGGAGTTCCGGCTGGGCTTCAACATCGTGAGAACCTTCGACCGCTCCGCCTTCCGCCGCCGTACCCCACGACCGGCCTCTCCTCCGGTCCCCGAGCCGGCCTCCCTGCCGGCAAGCGGACCCGGCTCCTCTCCCCCACATCCGTAGGGGTCGGCCTCCGTGCCGGCCCGCAACAGGAGGACTTGCGATGCGCCATCCGCTCCCGCTCACCCTCGCCGCCTTGCTCGCGGCTCTCGTTCTCGTCGCTCCGCCCGCGCGCGCCCAGACCACGTGCCGCACGTCCAACTGCGCCGGCGCGGCCACGCCGCCCGCGGCGTGCCAGAAGCTCGCTGCGCCGCGCACGCTCAAGATCACCGTCGCCAGCTTCAGCTTCACCCCGACGCGGCCCGTCATCGAGCCCGGAGACTGCATCTTCTGGGACGCCACCGGCGGCGTGCACAGCGGCGCGTCCGACACCTGTCCCGACGACGGGGTCAACTCCTGCGCGAACCCGGCGCCGCCGGCCTGCAAGTGGGACACCGGCAACATCTCGGCCCCCCCCAGCGCGAACGTCGACGCCACCTGCAGCTACGCGGCGAGCGCCTTCCCGGCCGACTCGCAGTGGGGCTTCTACTGCCGCCAGCACGACAACCCGCAGCACAACGGTCTTCCCGGGATGTCGGGGACGCTCAAGGTGTCGCGGCTGATCGTGCTCACCGTGACCCGCAACGTCAGCGTGGCGAACCTGTCGTGGACCGGCGGCGACGGGACGTTCAAGGTGGAGATCGCGGCCAACGACCGGACCTTCAACACCGGCCGCACGACGACCGACCCGATCGGCGGCTCGGCTGGAACGACCTACAACGACGCCGTGGCTCCCCCGGCCGGCACGACCCGCTACTACCTCGTCCGGAACAAGCAGTCGAACGAAGTCTGAGGCAGGTCGCGGGGCCGGCGGGTCGGCCGGCCCCGCCGCGGGATTCACATGTGCGCGATCACCGCGTCACCGAACTCCGAGCACTTGATCTCCTTCGCGCCGGTCATCTGCCGCGCGAAGTCGTAGGTCACGGTCTTCGCCGCGATCGCCCCGTCGAGACCCTTGATCACCCGGTCGGCCGCCTCGCCCCAGCCGAGGTGGCGCAGCATCATCTCGCCCGACAGGACGACCGAGCCCGGATTGACCCGGTCGAGGTCGGCGTACTTGGGGGCCGTGCCGTGCGTCGCCTCGAAGATCGCGTGGCCGGTGAGGTAGTTGATGTTGCCGCCCGGCGCGATCCCGATTCCACCGACCTGCGCGGCCAGGGCGTCGGAGAGGTAGTCGCCGTTCAGGTTCAGCGTCGCGACGACGTCGAACTCGTCGGGACGGGTCAGGACCTGCTGCAGCGTGATGTCCGCGATCGCGTCCTTGATCAGCAACCGGCCGGCCCCCAGCGCGGCCTTTTGCTCGGCGTTGGCCGCCTCTTCGCTCCTGTCCTTCTTGGTCCGCTCCCACTGCTCCCAGGTGTAGACGCGGTCGCCGAACTCGCGCTCGGCCAGCTCGTAGCCCCAGTTGCGGAACGCCCCTTCGGTGAACTTCATGATGTTGCCCTTGTGCACGAAGGTGACGCTCTTGCGCTTGTGCTCGAGGGCGTACCGGATCGCCGCGCGGACCAGCCGCTCGGTCCCCTCGCGCGAGACCGGTTTGATGCCGATCGCCACCGCTGTCGGGGAAGCGGATCTTCTTGAACATGTCGGGGAAGCTCTGGGCGAGGAAGTCCCGGACCTTCTTCAGCTCCGGGGTGCCGGACTCGAACTCGATCCCGGCGTAGATGTCCTCCGTGTTCTCGCGGAAGATCACCATGTTGACCTTCTCGGGGTGCTTCACCGGCGAGGGGACCCCCTCGAACCAGCGTACCGGGCGCAGGCAGACGTACAGGTCGAGAAGTTGCCGCAGCGCCACGTTGAGCGAGCGGATCCCGCCGCCGATCGGCGTCGTCAGCGGCCCCTTGATCCCGACCAGGTACTCGCGGAAGGCGTCGACCGTCTCGTCGGGGAGCCAGGTGTTGAACTTGTTGAAGGCCTTCTCGCCGGCGTGCACTTCCATCCAGGCGATCTTCTTCTTGCCGCCGTAGGCTTTGGCGACCGCGGCGTCGAGCACGCGGACCGAGGCCCGCCAGATGTCGCGGCCGGTGCCGTCGCCCTCGATGAACGGGAGAATCGGCCGGTCGGTCACGGTGAGCTTGCCGTCCTTGAGGGTGATCTTGTCGCCTTCCGGAACCTGGATCGTCTTGTAGGCCATGAGGGGGGCTCCTGACGGAAACGGAAAGATGCGCGATCCTAATCCAGGAGCCGGACCTTACATAAGGAGACGAAGCAGTGAGCCAAGGAGGTTTTCCGCAGCCCTGCGCGCTTCCGTCCCCGCGCGAACTCGGAGCCTGGCGCGGCCAGCGGGGTGGCGTCCTGGTCAAGATCGTCGTGGCCCTCGCCTTGATCGCGTTCATCGTGGTCGCCCTGGTCGGCGTGGCGGGCTATTTCGCGGTCCGGAAGGCATCGCAGGTGGCCGCGGAGGTCGCCAAAGACCCCGGCGCCAAGGCCGTCGAGTGGATCACCCGCCTGAACCCCGAGCTGGAGATCACTCGCCAGGCCGACGGCCGCTACCTCGTCCGCAACCGCAAGACCGGCGAGGAGTCGACGATCGACCTGACCCGGCTGAAGGAAGGGAAGTTCGAGCTGAAGCGGCCCGGCGGCCGGGACGTGAAGATCGCCGCCGGCGAGGGGGGGCTGACCGTCGAGAAGGACGGCCAGGTGACCCGCCTCGGTGCCGCCGGCCCGGCCCCGGACTGGCTGCCGGTCTTCCCCGGGACCGGCGGCTACGGGACGGGAGTCGGGGCGTCCGGGTTCCCCGGACTCCCCGCCGAGTTCGAAGGGGCGGCGGTCTTTGCGTTGACGGTCGACGGGACGCCGGACGACGCGCTCGCCTGGTATCGCGAGCAGCTCGGTGCGGCGGGCTTCGAGGTCACCGGGCCCGACGGCTACGGAGCGTCGGGTGATGCGGGCGGCGCGGCGGGGAAGATGCTCACCGCCCGGAACCACGACGGCTCGCGCATCGCGCGCGTCGTGGCGCTGGGCGGCACCGCCGCCGGCGCGTCGGGGACGCAGCTCTTCATCGCGGTCAGCGAGTAGCGTCGCTACCCGGCGATCCGACCAGCAGGACGACCTTCCCGAGCGTCTCGTTTCGCTCGAGCAGGGCGTGCGCCGCGGCCGCCTCGGCCAACGGCATCACCCGGTCGACGACCGGGCGCAGCCGCCCGGCCGCCAGCGCCGGCAGCATCCGCTCCGCGAAGGCGCTCGTCAGCGCCGCCTTCTCGGCCGCCGGCCGCGAGCGCAGGACGGTCCCGATCAGCGTCGCGCGCCGGCGCATCAGCGTCGCCAGGTCGAGCTGGATCCGCGCGCCGGACAGCGTGCCGACCGCGACGATCCGCCCGCGCGGCGCCAGCGCGTCGAGCGCCAGCGGCCAACTGGCGGCGCCGACGAGGTCGAGCACGACGTTCACGCCGCGCCCGCCGGACGTGGCCGCGAGCTGCGCCGCGAGATCGGCAGACCCGGCGTCGAGCAGCGCGGCGAAGCCGAGGTCGAGCTGCTCGACCCGCGCGCGCTTGGCGGCGGTGCGCAAGGTGCCGATCGCGAGCGCGCCGACCTCCCGCGCCACCTGCGCGGCCGCGGTGCCGACGCCCGACGCGGCTGCGGTCACCAGCAGCACTTCCCCGGCGTCGAGCCCGGCCTGCAGCACCAGCGCGTCGAAGGCGGTCAGGAAGGTCTCCGGGATCGCCGCCGCCTCGGCGAAGGAGAGCGACGGCGGGACCGGGAGGCACTGCCCGGCCGGCACGACGAGCCGGTCCGCGTAGCCGCCGCCGCCGAGGATCCCCATCACGCGGTCGCCCGCCCGGAAGCCCGTTCCGGCAGGATCGCCCCCCAGCACCTCCCCGGCGAACTCGAGCCCCGGGATGTCGGCCGGCGAGCCCGGTGGCGCGGGGTAGAGGCCGCGCCGCTGCAGCAGGTCGGCCCGGTTGACCGCCGTCGCGCGAACGGCGACGAGCAGTTCGCCGGGACCCGGCGCCGGATCGGGCAGGTCGCGAAAGGCCAGCGCCTCGGGCGGCCCCGGGCGGGTGATCACGATCGCTTTCACGAGCGGCATCTTCCCATGGGCGAGCGGGCGGCCGCACGGTTCGCGCGCGCCGGCGGACGGGTGCATACTCGCTATCGAAATCAGGTAAGACAGGAGGTTCCGATGGTGCCTCAGCCCTCATCCGCCGCTCCCGACCGTCGCGTGCCCGCGCTTGGCCACGACGAGCTCGACGAGGAACACAGGGTCCAGTTCGAGTTGATCGACGCGGTCGCCGAGGCCGTCGCCGCGGGGCGCGAGCCGGCGGAAGTCGACGCGGCGGTGGGCCGCCTGATCGAGTACCTCCGCGCCCATTTCCTGTCCGAGCAGCTATTGATGGAGCGGCACCGGTTCCCGCAGCGCGAGACGCATGCGCGGGAGCACGACCACGCGATCGAACTGCTGGAGGACCTCAAGCGGCGCCACGCGGTCGGCGTCACCCGATGGACGCTCGACAGCATCCACCTGCTGCGCGACTGGCTCGCCGGTCACGTGTCCGGTGCGGACCGCTCGCTCGTCAGCTTCCTGGAGGCCGCCGGGCTGCCCCTTTCGCGGGGGTAAGATCGTTCGGGAAGGGGATGCCCATGGCCTACACGATCGACTGGTACTACCGGCGCAAGGGATGAACGAGCTGTCAGAAGGCTCAGGGGTTCCTTGAGCCGCGCGGTGTGAAGGTCGAGGAAGAGGTCGACGCTGGCCGGACGAAGCTGGGCCGCAAGGAGGCGCTGGCGCTGGCCCGCGGCGTCGACCGGGTGGTCGCCGCCCGGGGCGCCAGGATCGTCGCCTTCGACCTCCGGAAGGACCGGCCGACCGACGACGAGCTGCTCGCCGTGCTGCTCGGGCCGACCGGCAACCTGCGCGCGCCGACGCTCCGGGTCGGCAAGACGCTGATCGTCGGCTTCAGCGACAGCGCGTACGCCGAACTGTTCTGAGGGCTGGCCGCCCAAGGTGTCGGCCCGCTCGACCACGAGGACCCCGATGAGACGACAGTTGGTCCTGGGGGCGATGGCGGCGGCGACGCTGCTCGCCGCGGTGTCGCCCGCGCTCGCCGACAAGCGCCACAGCGTGCCGCAGGTCGATGTCGACGCGCTCGTGCTGCCCGACGGCCGCGCGGCCTTCGTCGAGACGATCGTCTACGACTACCGCGGCAGCTTCCGCTACGCGACCCGCGACATCCCGCTCGCTCCGGGACAGTCGGTCGACCGGTTCGAGGTCGCGGAGGCCGGCGTCCCCTACGCGCCCGGCGACGGCGAGGAGCCGGGGACCTTCCGCGTCGAGCGGAAGCCGGACAGCGTCCGTGTCACCTGGTACTACCGGGCCCGGGACGAGCGCCGGGCCTTCACGCTCTCGTACACCTTCACCGGCGCGGTGACGCGCGGCCCCGAGGTGGCGCAGTTCTACCACCAGTTCGTCGGCGACGAATGGGACCGGACGATCGGCGCCGTGACCGCGCGCCTGCGCTTCTCCGAGCCGGTGGCGGCGTCCGAGCTGCGCGCCTGGGCCCACGGCCCGCTCTACGGCGCGGTCCGGATCGAGCCCGACGGGAGCGTTCGGTTCGACGTTGCCCCGCTGCCGCGACGCACCTTCTTCGAGGGACGCGCGGTCTTCCCGCCGGCGGCCGTGCCCGGCCTCGCCGCGAGCGCGGACGGGCCGCGGCTGGACGCGATCCTGGCCGAGGAAGGGCGCTGGGCCGACGAAGCGAACCGGGCGCGGGCCCAGGCCAGGGAAGTCGCCGCGCGCCGCCGCCCGGCGCTGATCATCGGCAGTGTGCTCGCGGCGCTCGGCCTGGCGGGGTCGTTCGCGCTGTTCCGCAGGAGCGCGTGGCCCCACGCGGTGACGCCGACGCAGGCGCCCGGCGAGTGCCCGTCCGACCGGCCGCCGGCGCTCGTGGCGCGCCTCGTGCACGGAACGGTCGACGCGCGGGCGCTCGGGGCGACGATTGCCGACCTCGCGCGGCGCGGCCACCTGTCGATCGTCGAGGACCGCGCCGACGTGAGCTGGCACCACAGCACGCCGCACTACTGGGTGCGCCTCGCGCCGCGCACCTCCGATCGGCTGGTGCCGTTCGAGTCCGACCTGCTGGACTTCCTGCGCCGCCTCGGATCGTCGGGCCAGGAACTCGACCTCGCCGACCTGCCGGGTGCCGCGCGCCGTTCGGGCGAGCGCATCACGAGCTGGTTCTCGGGCTGGAAGGCGCTGGTGGACGAGACCGACGCCGGCCACGCGGCGTTCGAGCCCCGCCCGACCGGAGCGATCGCCGCCAACCTCGGGATCGCCGCCCTGCTGTTCACGACCGCGGCCGTGCTGATCGCCTGGGCCCGCGCTCCTGCCCCCGCGCTCCCCGCGTTGATCGGCGGCGTCGTGGTCGCGGTCTTCACCGTCGCCTTCCGGCGCCGCACGCTCGAGGGTCAGCGCGAGTTCGACGCCTGGAAGGCGTGGGCCGCGCGGGTGAAGCAGGAGGCGAAGGCGGGGCTCGCACCGCGCTTCGCGCCGGGCGAGTGGGGGACCCGCGTTCGCGCTGGCGATCGGGCTCGGGGTCTCGAAAGAGTTCGCCACGCTCGTCGGCCGCCTGCCGCGCGAGCAGGCCGCCGGCTACTACGGCTGGTACGCGGGGGCGATCGCGGGCGGCGACGGGTCCGGTGAAGCGGGCGGCGCAGGCGGCCTCGGCACGGCCCTCGGGTCGTTCGCGGGAATCGTCGCTTCGGCCCAGAGCTCCGGCGTGGGCGCAGGCGGCGGCGCCTCCGGCGGCGGCGGCGGCGGCTCGGGCGGCGGCGGCGGCGGCGCCGGCTAGCCCGGCGACCGCCGCGATCTCTCCCGGATCAGCGCTCGATCGCCCCGATGTCGCTGCGCCCGCCGCGCCGGGCGCCGCTCGCCACGCTGGTCGAGAGGAGTCGGCTGAACCGACCGGTTCGAGCAGCCGCTGGCTCAGCTTCAAGCCGGCGTCGGGCGGGAACGCATCGAACGGGCCCCAGAACCCGTCCCCCAGGCCCGCGTCGCCGAGCCGGTCGCCGATCGCCGCGTCGAGGTCGTGCCAGAACCGGATCCACGGCGCGTTGGCCGGCTCGCTCGGCCAGGTTTCCGGGGTGGGCACGAAGGGGATCCCGGAGACGTCGCCGAACTATTCGCCGAAGTCGTGCCCAGCTCGGCTGCGTACTCGGTGCGGAGCCGCTCGAGCACTGCGACGAGGAACCGTCCTCCCGGCCCTGACTCGACCTGGTACTGCGCCATGACGACGGGGACCCGGTAGCGCTTGTCGGGCGACCTTGTCGCGCGCCTCGCTTCCCGGCGGGTACCAGAGAACGGCGGGCCCGCCGGCGTCGACGCCCACGGAGAGGATCGCGTCGTCGAACGCGATCTCGTCGAGCGCCACCGCGGCCGACAGCGGCACCCCCTCCTGGTCGCCCACCTTGGGCCAGTGCCTGCGGGAGAGCGACCACCAGGGCGGGATCGGGACCAGGATCTGGCTCGCGTCCAGCGAGCCGACGAGGTTGTAGCCGTCGCTGGTGAAGTGCAGGAGCGATCCGGTGAAGATGTCGCTCGGGGCGCCGTTCAGCGTGTTCCCGGCGAGAATCGAGTGCCGGATCGCCATCGTCTCCACGACGTGGGCGTCGCCGATCGTGGCCGCGATCGCGCCCCCGCCCATGTTCGGCTTCCCCTTGAAGATCGCCGGGAACCCGGTCACCGCGTTCTCGACGATCGTCGAACTGGTCAGGGCGAGCGAGCCGTTGGACATGTAGAAGCCGCCGCCGCGGTAGTAGTACTGCGAGCCCGGCGGCTCGGGCAGGGCGGGGTTGTCCTCGACCAGGTTGCGCGCGATCGTGCAGTTCTCGAGCGTGATCGTCTTCCGGTTCCCCGGCCCGCCGCCGTCGCTGTAGACCCCCCCGCCGTAGGCGTGCTGCGCGGAGACGCGGTTCCCGCTGACGGTCGTGCGCAGCAGCGACGACTCGCCGGTGATCCGCGCGCCGCCGACCGAGTAGATTCCGCCGCCTGCGCCGCCGTACCCGGAGACGGCGTTGCCGGCGATCACGCAGTCGGTCAGGACCAGCCGGTTGCCGTAGATCGCACCGCCGAACGCGCCGCGGTCACGGCTCGCCTCGAGATCCCCGGCGACGCGGTTCCCGGCGAAGGTACAGCGCCGGAGCGTGGCCGTGCCCCAGATCGCGAGACCTCCGCCGCGGGCCAGCGTCCAGGGCTGCAACGGGTCGGCGGTCGGTGCGCTCTCGGCGAAGCCGGAGGTGACGGTGACGTTGGTCATCGCCAGGTCGCCGTACACCGCGAGGACGCGGGCACGGGCCCCTGCGCCGCCGTCCCAGGCCAGCGTGATCCCGTGCGGCAGTCCGGAGGCGTCGATCGTCACGCTCTTGCGCACGGAGAGGGCCGAGCGGCCGTAGTCCCGCTCCGCGTACTCGAGGAACTTGCCCTGCGCGAAGGTCTCGCCGAGCAGCACCGTGTGCTCGTCCCCGACCAGCGTGAGCCGGATCGTCCCGCCGTCGAGGGCGCGGGCGAAGGTGATCTTCCCCCCCGGCCGGATCCGAGCGAGAGCCGATCGCAGCGTCACGGTACCGTTCGCCGGTGCCGCATCGTCGGCCAGCGAGTCGACGACGAGCGCACGCGGGGCCTTCGCCTTCTTCGCGGCGCCGGGGGCCGCGCCGGCGAACCCGGCCGAGGCGAGCACGGCGGTGACCAGGGCCAGTCCGCCAGCGACCAGCAGGGGGCTTCGGGAACGGGAACGACGCCCGGAGGGCGAGCCGTCCGGGTGGTCGAGTGGGCGGGGCGACGGGGTTCCGATCGACATGGCGGGCCTCCTCTCGGCTGAGGACCTCGCGCGGGTCCACGCGGGGACGGATCATCTGTAGGCGCGTCGGGGGGGGGGTGTCAATCGCTGTGCGCGGGGATGCCTCGACGAGCCGCGCGCGGCCCCGCCGCCGGGCGCGCGCGACCTTGCCGGACACCCGTTCGGAACCCGGCTAAGATGAACGGCTTCCGCGGTCGGAAGGCGGCGCACGGCGCAGCGTCCCCGGCGCCGGAACCAGGGCGAACGAGATGAGCGACGGCGAACAGCGCCACCCCGAGCACGAGCACGTCCCCCTGAACCTCGCGTTCGTCGAAGCCCTCTACGAGGACTGGCAGCGCGATCCGCTGTCGGTCTCCGAGGCCTGGCGGGACTACTTCGTCGGCCTGCCGGCGATGGACCAGCCGGCCCGCCACGGCCCCTCCTTCCGGCCGCCCTCGCTCTTCCACCCGACGAAGGACGCCTGCGAGACCTGCGCCGTGATCCGCCAGGAAGCGGACGTCGCTGCCCGGCAGGACCGCGTCGACCAGATCGTGCGGGCCTACCGCGTGCGCGGGCACCTGATCGCGCGCCTGGACCCCCTGGGGCTGCCGCGCCCGCCACACCCGGAGCTCGACCCGTCCCACTACGGCTTCACCGAAGCCGACATGGACAAGGTCGTCTCCTCGCGCACGATCGCCGGCTCGCCCGGCGCGCTGACCTTCCGCGAGGTCCTCGAGCGGCTGAAGAACACCTACTGCCGCTCGATCGGCGCGCAGTACATGCACATCGACGACATCCGTCCCAAGCTGTGGCTGCAGGAGCGGATGGAGGCCTCGCAGAACCGGATCCTTCTGACCCGCGACGAGCAGCTGCGCCTGCTGACCAAGCTCACCGACGCGGTCGTCTTCGAGGAGTTCATCCAGCGCAAGTACCTCGGGGCCAAGCGCTTCTCGCTGGAGGGGGCCGAGAGCCTGATCCCGCTGCTCGACATCGCGGTCGAGACGGCGGCCGAGCACGGTGTGGACGAGGTCGTGTTCGGGATGGCGCACCGCGGCCGGATCAACGTGCTGGCCAACATCGTCGGCAAGAGCCCGGCCCAGATCTTCCGCGAGTTCGACGACAACGACCCCGAGAACTTCTTCGGCCGGGGCGACGTCAAGTACCACATGGGGTACAGCGCGGACACCACCTGCAGCAACGGCCGCAGCATCCACCTGACGCTCTGCTTCAACCCGAGCCACCTCGAGTTCGTCGACCCGGTGGCGGTCGGGCGCACGCGGGCCAAGGAGGAGCGCCACGGCGACGCCTCGCGGACCCGCGGCCTGGCGATCCTGATCCACGGCGACGCGGCCTTCGCCGGGCAGGGGATCGTGCAGGAGACGCTCAACATGAGCGAGCTGCCGGGTTACGCCATCGGCGGCACGCTGCACGTGATCGTCAACAATCAGATCGGCTTCACCACCGATCCCGAGGAGTCGCGCTCGACGACCTACGCCACCGACGTGGCGAAGATGCTCCAGGTCCCGATCTTCCACGTCAACGGCGAGGACCCCGAGGCCGTCGCGCAGGTGATCCACCTGGCGATGGACTACCGGCGCGAGTTCCGGCGCGACGTCGTGATCGACATGTACGCCTACCGGCGCTATGGCCACAACGAAGGCGACGAGCCCGAGTTCACGCAGCCCCTGATGTACGCCGCGATCAAGCGCCGAAAGTCGGTGCGCGAGGGGTACCTCGACCACCTGCTCGCGCTGTCCGGCGTGACGAAGGAGGAGGCCGACGAGATCGCGCGGGCGCGCCGCGAGAACCTGGAGCGCGAGCTGTCGGTCGCCCGCAGCCCCGAGTACCAGCTCAAGGGGAACGAGCTGCGTGGCACCTGGGGCGGCTACCACGGAGGGGACGACGACAAGACCCCCGAGGTCGACACCGGCGTGCCCGAGAGCACGCTCGCACGGCTGCTGGAGGCCCAGACGCGCCTCCCGGACGGCTTCACGCCTCATCCCAAGATCGAGCGCTGGCTGGGCCAGCGGCGGGAGATGGCGGAAGGCAAGCGCCCGATCGACTGGTCCGCCGCCGAGGCGCTGGCCTTCGCGACGCTGGCGGTGGAAGGCCACCCGGTGCGCTTGTCGGGACAGGACTCGCAGCGCGGCACCTTCAGCCACCGCCACGCCGCGATCACCGACGTGAAGACCGGGGCGCGCACCCTGCCGCTGCAGCACCTCGCACCGGACCAGGCGCCGGTGGCGATCATCAACAGCCCGCTCTCCGAGGCCGGTGTGCTCGGGTTCGAGTACGGCTACAGCCTCGAGATGCCCGAGGCGCTGGTGCTCTGGGAGGCGCAGTTCGGCGACTTCGTCAACGGGGCGCAGGTGATCGTGGACCAGTTCCTGGTCAGCGCCGAGGACAAGTGGGAGCGGCTGTCGGGCCTGGCGCTGCTCCTGCCGCACGGCTTCGAGGGCCAGGGCCCGGAGCATTCCTCCGCGCGGCTCGAGCGCTTCCTGGCGTTGGCCGCCGACGACAACATCCAACTGATCCAGCCGACGACCCCGGCCCAGTACTATCACGCGCTGCGCCGCCAGGTGGTCCGCCCGCTGCGCAAACCGCTGGTCGTGATGACCCCCAAGAGCCTGCTGCGCCACCCGCAAGTCGTCTCCTCGCTGGGCGAGCTGGCGACGGGGCGCTTCCGGCGCATCCTGCCCGACGTGGGGCAGACCGTGCCGGCGGAGGTCGGGCGGGTGCTGTGCGCGACCGGCAAGGTCTACTTCGACCTCGCCAGGGCGCGCGAGGAAGCCGGACGGCGCGACGTCGCGATCCTGCGGATCGAGCAGCTCTACCCGCTGGCCGACGCCACGCTGCTCGCCGCGTTCGAGCCCTACCGTCCGGGGACGCCGGTCGTCTGGGTGCAGGAGGAGCCGGAGAACATGGGAGCCTGGCGCGCCTTCCGCGCGCGCTTCGGCGAGACGCTGTTCGGGCGCTGGCCCTTCTCGGGCGTGACGCGCGAGTCGTCGGCGAGCCCGGCGACCGGTTCGGCGAAGAGCCACGCGCTCGAGCAGCAGCAGCTCGTCGAGCGCGCGTTCGCGGTCGAGGCGAGGACGTAGGGGCGGGCCGGCACGGAGGCCGGCCCCTACGGTGCTCCCGCCGGATGTAGGGGCCGGCCTCCGTGCCGGCCCGCCCATGTAGGGGCCGGCACTCCGTGCCGGCCCGAACGACAGAAGGAACGGACATGCCGCTGGAACTGAAGGTCCCGTCGTTCGGCGAGTCGATCAACGAGGCGCTGATCGCGCGCTGGCTCAAGCAGCCCGGCGAGCCGTTCGCGCAGGACGAGCCGCTGGTCGTGCTCGAGACCGACAAGATCACCCAGGAGCTGCCGGCGCCCGTCTCCGGCGCGCTGCTCGAGCTGAAGAAGCAGGAAGGCGAGTACGCGAAGATCGGCGAGGTGCTGGCGCTGATCGAGGAGGGGGCGGCGCCAGCGGTGAAGGCTGCGCCGGCCGCAGCCGCGACGGCCCCTCCAGCGCCGGCGCCGGCTTCGTCGGCTCCAGCGTCGGCCCCGCCGGCGCCCCCCGCCGTTCCGGCCGCTGTCGCCCCATCCGGCGCGCCGTTCGTGATGCCGGCCGCCGCGCGGGCGCTGCACGACGCCGGCCTCGCCGCAGCGCAGGTGACCCCCACCGGTCCGGGCGGCCGGATGCTGAAGGAGGACGTGCAGCGCGCGGCGGTTGCGCCCGGTCCCGCGTCCGCCCCGGGCGGCGCCGGCCTTGCCGCGCTCCCCTCGGCTCCCGCGCGCAACCTGCCGACCCACCCGCGGCTGGAGGACGCGGTCCCGATGACCCCGCTGCGCAAGCGCGCGGCCGAGCGCCTGGTGCAGGCCAAGCAGGTCACCGCGATGCTCACGACGTTCAACGAGATCGACATGACGAACGTCATGGCGCTGCGGGCCGAGTTCAAGGAGCCGTTCGAGAAGAAGTACGGCGTGCGGCTCGGCTTCATGTCGTTCTTCGTCAAGGCCGCGATCGAGGCGCTCAAGGAGGTGCCGCAGGTCAACGCCGAGATCCGCGGCGAGACGATCGTCTACCGCAACTACTACGACGTCGGGATCGCGGTCGGCGGCGGCCGCGGACTGGTCGTGCCGATCATCCGCAACGCCGAGAAGCTCTCGTTCGCCGAGATCGAGGTCGCGATCGGCGAGTACGCCCGGAAGGCCAAGGACAACAAGCTGACGCTCGAGGACCTGGTCGGCGGGACCTTCACGATCAGCAACGGCGGGATCTACGGCTCGATGCTCTCGACCCCGATCCTCAACTACCCGCAGAGCGGGATCCTGGGGCTGCACGCGATCCAGGACCGGCCGGTGGCCCGGGACGGGCAGGTCGTGATCCGGCCGATGATGTACGTCGCCCTGACCTACGACCACCGCGTCATCGACGGCCGCGAGTCGGTCACCTTCCTCAAGCGGATCAAGGAGTGCGTCGAGAACCCGCAGCGCATCCTGCTGGAGGTCTGAGATGGCCGCGAAGGAGCACGAGGTCGTCGTCATCGGGGCCGGGCCGGGCGGGTACGTCGCCGCGATCCGCGCGGCGCAGCTCGGGCTCGACACGGCGTGCGTCGAGATCGAGCCGGCGCTCGGCGGGACCTGCCTCCGGATCGGCTGCATCCCGTCCAAGGCGCTGCTCGAGTCGTCCGAGCTGTTCGCCGAGGCGAAGAAGGGCTTCCCGCGCCAGGGGATCAGGCTGGCCGGCGTCGAGCTCGACCTGGCGGAGATGCTGAAGCGCAAGACCGACATCGTCACAGCGCTCACCAAGGGGGTCGAGGGGCTGTTCCGCAAGAACAGGATCACGCGCTACGCGGGCCGGGGCCGGCTGGCGGGTCCAGGCCAGGTCGTGGTCGACGCGGCCGACGGGACGGCGACGGCGCTCGCCGCGAAGCACGTCATCCTCGCGACCGGCAGCCGGTCGGCGCCGCTGCGCGGCGTGACGCTTCGACGGCGAGCGGGTCGGCACCAGCACCGAGGCGCTGTCCTACCCCGAGGTCCCGCAGCACCTGGTCGTGATCGGCGCCGGCGCGATCGGGCTGGAGCTGGGCTCGGTCTGGGCGCGGCTCGGGGCGAAGGTGACGGTGCTCGAGTACCTCGACCGGATCCTGCCCGGGATGGACGGCGAGATCGCGGCCGAGATGGAGAAGCTGCTGAAGAAGCAGGGGCTCGAGATCCGGACCGGCGTGCGCGTCACCGGCGCGCGCGCGGACGGCGACGGCGCGGTCGTGGAAAGCGAAGGGAGCGAGCCGCTGCGCTGCGACCGCGTGCTGGTCTCGGTCGGCCGCGTGCCGTACACCGAGGGGCTGGGGCTCGAGACGGTCGGGATCGCGCTCGACGCGCGCGGACGGATCCCGGTCGACGCGCACTGGCGCACGGCCGCGCCCGGGGTCTTCGCGATCGGCGACGTGATCCCCGGGCCGATGCTGGCGCACAAGGCGGAGGACGAGGGGGTCGCCTGCGCCGAGTTCATCAAGACCGGCTACGGCCACGTCAACTACGACGCGATCCCCAACGTCGTCTACACCCACCCCGAGGTGGCGTCGGTGGGGAAGACCGAGGAGGAGCTCAAGGCCGCCGGCGTGGCCTACCGCAAGGGGAGCTTCCCGTTCATGGCCAACGGGCGCGCCAAGGCGCTGGCCCAGGTCGACGGCCGGGTGAAGATCCTGGCCGACGCGGCGACCGACCGGATCCTCGGCGTGCACATCCTCGGCCCGCGGGCCGGCGACCTGATCGCCGAGGCGGTCGCGGCGATCGAGTTTGGCGCGTCGTCGGAGGACCTGGCGCGGACCTGCCACGCGCACCCGACGCTCGCCGAGGTCGTCAAGGAGGCGGCGCTCGCCGTCGACGGGAGAGCGATCCACGTCTGAGCCGTCGCATTCCGCGCCGGCCTCGCCCGCCGGCGACCGGCCGCGCGGCGAGGACGGCGCGCTGGTCCGCCTGCCGCGGCTCGGCGTCGCGCTCCGCGGCGCACTCGCCCCGGGCTACGGAGCGGGTACGCTGCGGGCCGACATCCTGGCCGGTCTGGTGGTCGGCATCGTCGCGCTGCCGCTCTCGATGGCGCTGGCGATCGCCTCCGGTGTCCCCCCGCAGGTCGGCCTCACCACCGCGATCGTCGCCGGGATCCTGGTCCCGCTGCTCGGCGGATCGCGCTGGCAGGTGACCGGCCCGACCGCCGCGTTCGTCGTCGTGCTGGCGCCGATCGCGGCCCGCTTCGGCCTCTCCGGCCTGCTCGTCGCGACGGTCCTGGCCGGGCTGATGCTGATCGCGATGGGGCTGCTGCGGCTCGGCAAGCTGATCGAGTTCGTGCCCTACCCGGTGACGACCGGCTTCACGGCCGGGATCGGCGTCGTGATCGCGACGCTGCAGGTCAAGGACCTGCTCGGCCTGACGATCGAGTCGCCCGCGCCCCACTTCGTCGAGCGGCTGGGCGACATCGCCTTCGCGTTGCCGACGGCGCGCCTGCCCGACGTCGCGATCGCGACCCTGACGCTCGCGGTGCTGCTGTTGTGGCCGAAGCTCACGCGCAAGGTCCCCTCGCCGCTGGTCGCGCTGGTGGTCGCCGCCGGTGCGGCGTGGCTGGCCTCGCGCCTGGTCCCGGGCTTCCACGTGGCGACGATCCGGGACCGCTTCGTCTTCGAGGCCGGCGACGGGCGGCTGCTGCCCGGGATTCCGCGCCAGCTTCCGCTCCCGGTCCTGCCGTGGCGCGTCGGCGGCGCCGACGGGCAGACGGCCCGGTTCTCCTTCGACCTGGTGCGCACGCTGATCCCCTCCGCTTTCGCGATCGCCGTGCTGGGCGCGATCGAGTCGCTGCTCTCGGCGACGATCGCCGACGGGATGAAGGGGACCAAGCACGACCCCGACGCCGAGCTGGTCGCGCAGGGGATCGGCAACGTCGTGGCGCCGTTCTTCGGCGGGATCGCCGCGACCGGGGCGATCGCGCGCACGGCGACCGGAATCCGCAGTGGGGCCCGGACGCCGCTCGCGTCGGCGATCCACGGTGTCGTCGTGCTGACGACGATGCTTGCGCTGGCCCCCGCCCTCGGCTACCTGCCGATGGCGGCGATGGCCGCGCTGCTGCTGGTCGTGGCCTGGAACATGTCGGAGCCGCAGCACTTCCTGCGCCTGCTGCGCGGGGCGCCGCGTGCCGACGTGGCAGTGCTGCTGGCCTGCTTCAGCCTGACCGTGATCTTCGACATGACGGTCGCGGTGACAGCCGGGATGCTGCTCTCGATGATGCTCTTCATCAAGCGCATGGCGGACGTCTTCGGCATCGAGCGGGCCACCGCCGACCACCCGGCGCTGCGCGAGCCGCTGCCGCCCGGAATCGTGCTCTACGAGGTGGCGGGCCCGCTCTTCTTCGGCGCCGCGGCGAAGGCAGTCGAGGCCCTCGAGACGGTCGACCGCAGCGCGCGCGTCGTGGTGCTCGACCTGACGGCGGTACCCGCGATCGACGCCACCGGCATCGTGCACCTCGAGGCGGCGATCGACTTCCTGCGCCGGCGCCACGTCGCGGTCGTCCTGGCCGGGCTGCGCCGGCAGCCCGCGCGCGCGCTGGTGCGGGCCGACTGGCGCCACCGGCTGCCGGACGTGCGCGTCGTCCGTCGGCTGGAGCGGGGGATCGAGCTGGCGCGGCAGGCCGTGGAGCGGGGGGACGCGCCGGCACTGTAGAGTGGGCGGCGAGCGTGAAGCGCTCCGCAGCCGGAGGACCGGAACCGATGAACAGCGGGCGGCGTGTCATCGTTGCGATCGCGGTGGTGACGCTCGGGCTGGGGGCGAGCGGGGCCGGCCTGGCCGACCACGACCCGGCCGATCCGGCCTACAGGATTCCCGTCGTCGTCGATACCGACATGGGACTCGACGACCTGGCCGCGCTGGCGGCGCTCGCCGCCGCGCCGACCGTGGAGATCGTGGCCGTGACGACGGTCGGCGGCGCGGCCGCGCCGGAACGCGGCGCCGACAACGCAGCGCGTTTCCTCGCGCTGGCGGGCGCGCCCGGGGTGCCCGTGGCGACGGGGGCTACGCCGTCCGGGGAGGCCCCCCGGTGGCGCGCGGTCGCCGAATCGCTGGGTGGGGTAGCGCTTCCCGCGGTGGGAGCGGTGCCGGAGCGCGACGCGTCCGCGCTGATCGGGCGCGTGCTCGGGGCGCACGGTGACGCCGAGATCGTGGTGCTCGCGCTCGGACCGCTGACGAACCTCGCGCGGCTCTTCGCCGCCGACCCGGCCGCGGCGCGCCGGATCGCCGCGGTGTGGCTGCTCGGCGGGCCCGGCGAGCACGCGTGGAACATCGACGCCGATCCGGCCGCGGCGCGCGCCGTCTTCCGCGCCGGCGTCCCGCTCGTCCTGGTGCCGGAAACGGCCGCGCACGCGATCGCGCTCCCCGAGGGGACGGCGTCCCGCCTCGCCTCCTCGGTGGCGCTCCCGGCGCGCCTGCTCGCCGCGGTCTGGCGCGGGTCGGGCCACCCCGTTCCGCCGCTGGCCGACGCGGCGCTCGTGGCCGCCTTCCTCGGCGGCGACGCGGGCGGTGCGGCGCGCGACAGGCGGGTCGACCTCGATCCGGAGGGGACGCTGACGGCGGCGGCCGGCGACCGGGCCGTGCTGCTCAACACGCTCGACGGCGAGGCGAACGGCCGCCTGCTGGTCGCGCTCTGGACCGAGACGCCGCCCGATCAGCCCGCCGCCGCCGACGCGGCCGGGCCGCCGCTCAAGCGGCTCGCCGCCTTCCATGGTCACCTCGGGCCCTACGTCGTGCTCGGCTTCCGCGCCGCCGTGCTGGCCCGCGAGCGGCTCGATTCCCCGGGCTACTTCGACCTCGCGGTCCGCCCCGTGACGATCGGGCGACCACCGCAGGACTGCTTCGTCGACGGGATCCAGCTCGGCAGCGGCGCGACGACGGGGAAGGGGAACCTGAAGCCCCAGGTCGCCGACGTCGTTCCGCGCGCCGCCTTCTCGTCGAAGAGCGGCCGGACGATCGAGATCGGGCTCGTCCCCGGCCTGCCCGAGCAGCTGGCGCGCGAGATTCCGCGCCGCGGCGTCGGCGCGGTGGGGCTGCGCGTCTTCGCCGCGCCGACGGCGTCGCTGCTGCGCGTGGCGCCGGCCGCGTCGGCGGAAGCGTCACCGCCGCCCCCGCCCCCGGGTCTGGTGCCGCCCCCGACCCCGGGCCCGGCGTCGGCCCCGTAGCCGTCGCCGGCGCGCCACCCCCCGCGAAGGCCGTCCCCGGACCCGCTTGACCTTGCGCCCCGACCGGTAGGAAGATTCTTCAGATTCGTATGAAGGAGAGAACGCGTGAGCGTCGAACGGGTCAGCCTCGCGATCGAAAAGCAGCTCCTCGGCCGCCTCGACCGCTTCGTCACGCGACGGGGCCTCGCCAACCGCTCGGAGGCGATCCGCGAGATGATCCGCCGCGGCCTCGTCGAGGAGGAGTGGGAGCGCGGCGCCGGCGACGCCGTGGCCACGCTCACGCTCGTCTACGACCACACCCGCCGCGATCTCGCCGACCGGCTGATCGACGAGGGGCACGAGCACCACGGCCGGATCCTGGCGACGCTGCACGTCCACCTCGACCACGACCTCTGCCTCGAGGTCCACGCCCTGCGCGGCCGGCCCGCCGAGCTGCGCCGCGTCGCCGACCGGCTCGGCCGCCTCAAGGGGGTCCTGCAGGCCCGTCTCGTGATCGGATCCGCGTCGCGCTGAGCGCGACGGTCAAGAGGTGTCGTCATGCCGCTCCACCGGATGCTCGCCGTCGTCGTGGCCCCCTGCCTGGTCTGCGTCGCCGCCTTCGCAGCCGTCGCCGCCGAGGAGCCGGCGAACCCGCCCCAGACCCCGACGGAGCCCCCGCTTCCCTCGGGCGTCACCGAGGAGGTGACGGTCGTCGCCTCGCCGGTGGTCGAGGAGACGACGGTCGACGCCTACGGCAACCCGATCGTGCGCGTCGGGGAACGCCAGATCGAGGACCTCGACGCGGTCGACTTCGCGTCGGCGCTGCGGCGGGTGCCGGGGGTGGTGATCTCGCGCTACAACGCCGTCGGCAGCTACGGCGGCGCCGACGGCGGCGCGATCTTCATCCGCGGACAGGGCTCGGGCCGTCCCGGGGCGGAGATCACGACCCTGTACGACGGCGTCCCGCGCTTCGTCGGCATCTGGACCCACCCGCTGCTCGACACGATGCCGGTCCACACCACGGCGCGGATCGACGTGCACAAGGCGCCCGAGCCGGCGCTGCTCGGGAACATGGCCTTCGCCGCGGTCAACCTGGTGCCGAAGCGCTACGTGGGAGAAGGACACGGCGGGCAGCTGCTGGCCTCGCTCGGCGTCGATCGCTTCGGCGAGGCGGCCCTCGAGTACGGCGGCCGGCAGGGGGAATTCGACTACTTCGCCGCCGCCAGCACCACCCGCAGCGACGGGCACCGCGAGGATGCCGACGGCCGCGTGACCGACGCCTTCGCGCGCGTGGGCTGGCAGGTCGCGCCGGGCTGGGACCTGTCGCTGCTCGCCGACTACAACGACGCGTGGGCCAACGACCCGGGGCCCGAGGGGGCGCCGAAGCCCTCGGTGACGCCGCGCTTCGCCGTCGAGGACCTGATCGGCCTCCTGGCGCTGGAGCACACCGGCGAGCGCTGGAGCGGGTCGGTTCGCCTCTACGCCGACGATGGCGGGCTCGACTGGCAGCAGGTGGAGACCGGCTCCGCCGGGGAAGATGTCTTCACCACGCTCACCGACTACCTCAACTACGGCGCTCGGTTGAAGGCCACCTTCCGGATCGCGGCGCGCGGCGAGCTCGTCGCCGGCTTCGACCAGGACTTCTACGGCGGCCGGGCCCGGGAGACGCGCCGCGGCCAGCCCGACCAGCCGCTTGGCGACCTCCACTTCCGCAACAGCTCGCCGTACCTCGCGGCGAACTGGGCGATCCCCCTCGGCGGCAGCGGAACGGAACTCGTGCCGTCGGCCGGCCTGCGCTACAACGACAGCCGCTACTTCGGCGGCGACTGGGGCGGGCAGGCGGGGCTGGTGCTGCGTGGCGCGTGGGGCCAGGTCTATGCGCGCTGGTCCGACTCCTACAACCTTCCCGGCGTCTGGACCGCGTTCCTCTACGGCGGCTTCGGCCCCAACCGCGACGGCTGGCTCACGCTCGAACCGGAGCGCCAGGAGCAGTTCGAAGTCGGCACGGGGCTCGCGCTCGGCCGCTCGGCGCACCTCGACGTCGCGCTTTTCCGATCCGATGTCCGCGACGCGCTGCGCTTCGTCCCGCCCCCGCCGCCGCCGCCCAGCTTCGACAACATCGGGTCGTACCTGATCCGCGGGGTGGAGGCGACCTTCACCGTCAAACCGGCGCGGACGGTGGACATCATGATCGGTGCGACCTACACGACGACCGATCCCGACGACATCCCGTACACCCCCCAGTGGACGGCCGTCGCGGGGCTCAACTGGGCGCCGGCCGCGCGCTGGCAGGTCAACCTCGACGCGCAGTGGATCGACGACCGGTTCGTCGGCAACCCGCGCTTCCCCGGCCAGCCGGAGGCGGTAGACGGCTTCCTGCTGCTCAACGGGCGTGTGGCGTGGGATCTGTCGGCGAAGGAGAACGGGATCCAGCTGTTCGTCACCGGCGAGAACCTCACGGACACCGATTACAGCTACCGGCCGGGTTACCCGATGCCGGGGGCGACGGTGCGCGGCGGGTTCATCTGGCGGCTCTGAGCGGGTTCCGTCCGCCGTCCAGGTCTCCTATACTCCTTCCGACGGCCCGCCCCCGATGCGGCGCCGCGGAGGAGGGAAGATGTCCGTCGCGAAGGTGATCGAAGTCACGTCCTCGTCGACCAAGGGTTTCGAGGATGCCGTGCGCTCCGGCATCGCCACGGTGGCCGAGACCGTGGATCACGTGCACGGGGCCTGGGTCTCCGAGCAGAAGGTCGTCGTCGACAAGGGCAAGGTCGTCGAGTACCGCGTGACGATGCGCGTCACCTTCATCGTCGAGCACGACGAGCCGAAGAAGTCCCGGAAGAAGTAGCGCCCCGCTCGAGTCGTCGTCGTCACCCGCCCGCGGCCAGCTCGCCCAGCTTCTGGACGGTGCGCCAGTTGCGGGCGGTGACGGCCGAGCCAACCAACCGGTCGATGAGCGCCGGTGTCAGCTTCGAGCGCGCGACGCCACCTGCGAAGTGGAACCAGAGCGCGTCGCCGGCCGCCTCGATGCGTTCGCCGGCGGTTGCGCGCTCGCGCAGCGCCTCGACTGCGCCCTTCCGCGGCGGCGCCTTGGCGAGCCCCATGAGCACGTGGCTCGGCTCCCGCGCGGAGGCCTCGGGGAAGGGGTTGCCCTCCATGTAGCCCGGCCACTGCGCGGTCGCGCGGACGATGACGGGGATGGCGAACCCGAAGCGCTGCTCGATCGCCGCCTCGAGCGCGGACTCGATCGCCGGCGCCCGTGCCCGTGCGCCGCGAAGAGGACGTTGCCGCTCTGGATGTACGTCCGGACGTCGGTGGCCCCGAACCTCTCGCAGAGCGCGCGAAGCTCGGCCATCGGGATCGTGTTGCGGCCGGAGACGTTGATCCCGCGGAGGAGCGCGATGTAGGTCGGCATTCTGGGACCCCGGCCCGCCGGTCAGCGAACCGGCTCGGCGAGAATATCGCAGCGCAGCAGCCGCAATCCACGGCCCCGGACCGTCAGTCCGGGGTTCGCAAACTCCTCCCTGTCCGGCCCGGGTCCAGCTCGGTCGCGTCGAAGGGGACGGGGGGTGCCCGAGCGCCTCCCGCTCCCGGCTCCTACAATCGGCGCCGGCAGACGAGAGATGGCAAAGCCCGCTGGAACACCCTCCGCCTCGAGCGGCCCCGGCGCTGACGCGCCGGGGCTTTCGTTCAACCTGCTGCGCTACTTCACCGGCGCCAGCCTGGCGATCATGCTGGCCGTCTTCCTCGCGCTCTCGGCCTCCGGCGCGTGGCTCGTGCACGAGGCGTTCGTCAGCGTCGCCAAGGACCAGGCCGACAGCATCGTCGAGGACCTCGTGCTGCTCTGCCACGAGGGCGGCTATCCACGCCGCGCCTGGGGCGAGCCTCCCCCCGCGGGGCTGCGCGAGGAGATCCTGGCCGAGATGGAGAACTTCGGGCTGACGGACGTCCGCCTGCTCGCGCTCGACGGGACCCCGCTGCAGCGGTTCGCGCTCCCCGGAGCCGAACCGCCCGCGCCCTGGCACGAGGGGTTCGAAGAAGCGGCCGCGGGGCGGATCGCGCTGCGTCGCGCCGGATCGGCGCCGTGGCCCCTCGCGATCTTCGGCCTCGGATCGCTGGGCGGGAGCGAGCTCTGCATCCCGGTGCGCGAAAGCGGGCGCGTCGTGGCGGTGGCCGATGTGCGGCGCGACTTCACGCCCGCCCTGGGGATTTCCCAACGGGTCGTGCCGTGGCTGGTGATCCTGGCCGGCGTCGCCGCGCTGCTGGCGTTCGGTGCCCTCTGGCTCCTCGTGCGGCGGGCGGACCACCTGATCCGCGTCCAGACCCAGGCGAACGAGCGAGCGCAGGCCGAAGCTGGCGCGCCGGAACGTCGAGCTGGTCGAGCTGCACCGGCGCAAGGACGAGTTCCTCGCGGTCTGCAGCCACGACCTGCGCAGCCCGCTGCTCTCGGTCCACGCCGGCTGCAAGTTGCTGCTGCGCGAGTCCCCGCGAGCCGGTGGCGCCACGGCGGAGATCCTGCACGAGAACCTGCGCAGTGCCGAGACGGTCATCCACCTCGTCGACAGCCTGCTCGATCTGGCCCGGATCGAGGCCGGGGTCGAGGCGCCGCGCCTGGCGCCGGTCGACCTCGCGGCGCTGGCCCGCGAGGCGGTCGCCGGCGCGCGCAGCTACGCGGCGACGCGCGGCGTGGAGCTCGTGCTCGAAGAACCGGAGGGGAGTGCAAGCGAGGGACCGGTCGTCCGGGGCGACCGGCTGATGCTGCTCCGCGTCGTGAACAACCTCCTCTCCAACGCGATCAAGCACGCGCCGGCCGCGAGCGCCGTCACGGTGGCGGCGCGATCCCGCGACGAGACCGCCGTGCTGTCGGTCACCGACCGCGGCCCCGGGATCGAGCCGGACCGGATCCACCTGCTGTTCGAGCGCTTCTCGCCGCTCGCCCGCGACAAGGCGACGCGCGAGGAAGGGACCGGTCTCGGCCTGTCGATCGTGCGCCAACTGGTCGAGCTGCACGGCGGCGACGATCCGGGTGCAGTCGCGCCCGGGGCAGGGGGCGACGTTCGAGGTCGTGCTGCCGACGTAGGGGCCGGCCTCCGTGCCGGCCCGCACCGACGTAGGGGCCAGCCTCCGCGCCGGCCCGCACCGACGCGGCTGCCCGAGCCCGCCGCTGCGCCCCGGCGCTATCCTCTCCCTGACGCCATGGCCCACGCCACCGCACGCTCCGCCTACCGGGCGCTCACCGAGCGGCTGAACCGCTTCCCGCAGGGTGCGCCGCCGTCGGAGCTGCTCCACCGGATCCTCGCCCTGCTCTTCACCGAGGAGGAAGCCGCGCTCGTCGCGCAGCTCCCGATCCGCCCCTTCACTGCCGCCCGGGCGGCCCGCATCTGGGGAGTGGAGCCAGCGCGAGCCGCGGCGGTGCTCGAGGGTCTCGCCGACCGGGCGATGCTGCTGGACATCGAGCAGGTCGGCGAGTCGACCTACGTCCTGCCGCCGCCGATGGCCGGCTTCTTCGAGTTCTCGATGATGCGGGTCTCGGGGCGGCTCGATCAGAAACTGCTGGCCGAGCTGTTCTACGAGTACCTCAACGTCGAGGAGGAGTTCATCCGCCGGCTCTTCACCGACGGCGAGACGCGGCTCGGGCGGGTCTTCGTGCAGGAGCGGGCGCTGCCGGAATCGCTCGCGCTCCACGTCCTCGACTTCGAGCGCGCGAGCGCGGTGATCGGCGACGCCAGCGCGATCGGCGTTGGCACCTGTTACTGCCGGCACAAGATGGGCCACCTGGGCCGGGCCTGCGACGCGCCGCTCGAGATCTGCATGACCTTCAACAACACCGCGGCGTCGCTGGTCAAACACGGCGCGGCGCGCCGGGCTGACGCCGCCGAGGCGACCGACCTGCTGCAGCAGGCGGTCGAGCGGGGCCTGGTGCAGTTCGGCGAGAACGTCCAGCGCCACGTCAACTTCATCTGCCACTGCTGCGGTTGCTGCTGCGAGGCGCTGCTGGCCCAGCAGCGCTTCGGCGCGCTCCTCCCGGTCCACACCACGAACTTCATCGCCGCGGTCGACGCCGAGGCGTGCACCGGCTGCGGCCGCTGCGCCGCACGCTGCCCGATCGGTGCGCTTGCGCTCCGGGAGCAAGCCGGGAAGGGCGGCACCGTCGCCACGGTCGACGAGGCGATCTGCCTCGGCTGCGGGGTCTGCGTCGCGGCCTGTGCGACCGGCGGCCTGGCCCTGGCACCGCGCGCCCGGCGCGTCATCACGCCGGTCGACTCGACGCGTCGCATCGTGCTCATGGCGCTCGAGCGCGGGAAGCTGGCCGAGCTGATCGCAGACGGGGAGGTGCTGGCCAGCCACCGCGCGATGGCGGCGGTCCTCGGCGTGATCCTGGAACTGCCGCCGATCAAGCGCGCGCTGGCCGGCCGCCAGCTCCGCTCGCGCTACCTCGACGCGCTCTTCGGCCGGCATCCGACGCCGGCCGGCTGACCCGGCGGGGCTAGGACAGGATCTTCCGAAGGTCGTTCTTGGTCAGCCCGATCCCGTGGTGCGCGTCGGCGCGCTTCGCCGGGCGCCCGGCCTCGAAGAGGATCAGCGTCGGCACGACGTCGATCCCGAACTCGTCCCAGAGCGGGTTCTCGTCGTCGTCGATCACGGCCTCCACCGGAACCCAATCGGTTGCGGCCGCGCCCGCCTCCTCGAAGACGGGGGCGAAGGCCCGACAGTACGGGCACCAGGTGGCGTGGAACAGCACGAGCGCCCGCTTCCCGTCCACCACCGCGGCGAGCGCCTTCGTGTCGTTGGCCTTGATCATCCGTCCCCTCGTGCGCGCGGGAGGGTTTTAGCACGCGCTGCTCCTGTCCGCCGCCGCTTGCCCCCGGGAGCCGGACGGTGCTACAACCCGGACGTCGACACGCGGTCCGGTAACGGGAAAGGGGTGCGATTCCCCTGCCGCCCGGCGACTGTGAGCGGTGACGGCATCCGCAGTCCCTGCCGAAGGGCGGGGAAGCCACTGGGTGGGCGCGACAGCGCCGGCCCGGGAAGGCGCGGAGGGCCGGTTGACCCGCGAGCCAGGAGACCGACCGGGACGCGCGAGGTGGACCCGACCAGGGCCAGGGTCCTCCGCTTCGTGCGCACCGGCCCCCGCGCCCCCACGGCGTGGGGTTTTTTGTCGGCCGACGCGCCCGGGGATCGATCTCCGCCCCACGGAGATCGCCATGCGTCGCACCTTCACCGCGCTCCTCGCGCTGGCCGCGCTGGGCGCAATCCCCGGTGCCGGGCCGCCGGCGACCGCCGCCGAGCCCCCGCGCTCGCCGCCGAGCCCTCCACGCCCGCCGCCGAGCCCACCAAACCGGCCGCGCCCCGCCCGGCGATGCCGGCGCGCCCGGCACTCCCGATGCCCCTGGCGCCCCGGAGCCGGCGATCCCCGCCTCCGGCCTGACCGAAGAAGTCCTCGTCCGCGCCCGCACACCGCGCCCGGAAGACGCTGCGTTCGCAACCGTCGTCCCCGCCGACGAGCTGGCGCGCCGCGGCGCCGATCTCTCGGACCTGCTGCGCCGCGTCCCCGGCGCGCGGGTCACGAGCTACGGCGGGATCGGGCAGTTCGCGACCGTCTCGCTGCGCGGCTCGACCGCCGAGCAGGTCACGCTGCTGGTCGACGGCGTGCCGCAGAACCGCGCGCTCGGCGGCCCGGTCGACCTCTCCTCGATCCCGATCTCGCAGGTCGCGGGGGTGACGGTCTACCGCGGCTTCGCGCCGGCCGCGTTGGGGCTCGACGGCCTCGGTGGCGCGATCGACGTCCGCACCCGCCGCCCGGTCGACGAGGCGAGCAGCGCGGCGGTCGACCTGGTCGCCGGTTCGCTCGCCACCGCCCGGCTGGCCGCGGCCTGGGGAACCCCTTTCGCGGACGGACGCGGCGGGATCCGCCTCGCGGTCGAAGGGTTCCGGAGCGACGGCGACTTCGTCTATCTCGACACCGCCGGCACGATCTACGAGCCGTCCGACGATCAGCAGCGCGCGCGCGCCAACAACGACAGCTCGGCGCTCTCGCTCCAGCTGCAGGGAAGCGTCGACCGGGTCGCCGGCGGCGAGCTGTCCTTCGGCCTGCGCGGCCGCAGCGGCGACGGCGGCGTCCCCGGACCCGACTCGCTCCCCTCGGAGACCGCGCGCCTGACCGAGCGCACCGCGAACCTGGCGCTGACCTGGGTCCGCGGCGGCTGGGAGATCGCGGCCGACGGCTTCGGCGAGCGCACCCTGTTCGACGATCCCGACGCGGACCTCGGCGTGCGGCGCTCGCAGGAAACGCGTATCGACGGCGCCGGCGTCGGCGCCGCGTGGCGCGGCCAGGCGGGGGTGCACCACCTGCTCGTCCGCGCCGACGCGCGGCGCGAGCAGGCGCGGATCACCGACGACGCGCTGGTGCTCTCCGACCGCGGCGGCGGCACCCGGACCGCGCTGGCGCTGGTGGCGGAGGACGCGCTGACCTTCGGCCGCGTCACGCTCGCCCCGGCGCTGCGCTGGAAGGTGCGCGACGACCGGTTCGTGGCCGGCGCCGAGGGGCTGCTTCCGCCGCCCGCGACCTCGGGCCAGGAGGCGTGGCTCGACGGCAAGATCTCCGCCGCCTGCGCGATCGGCGCGGGCGATGCGCTGCGCGCCAGCGCCGGGCGCTTCTCCCGCGACCCGAGCCTGCTCGAGCTGTTCGGCGACCGCGGCGCCGTCGTCGGCAACCCGCGCCTGAAGCCGGAGACCGGCGTCAAGGCGGAACTGGGCTACGCCCTCGGCGAGCGCGACTGGAGCGGCTGGCGGCTGGGCGGCGAGCTGGTCGCCTTCGGCAGCCGCCTCGACGACATGATCCTGCTGTGGCCCAACGCGCAGGGAGTCGTCATCCCGCGCAACATCGCCTCGGCGCAGCTCTACGGGCTGGAGGGCTCGATCGCGCTGCGCGTGCCCGGGAACGTGACGATCGAGGCCTCCGGCACGCTGCTGCACTCGGAGGACACCTCGGGTGGCTTCGCCGACGGCAACCCGCTGCCCGGCCGGCCCGCAGTGGAGGGGTTCCTCGCGGCGCGCTGGTCGCCCGGCCGCTGGCAGCTCGGCTGGGAAGTGACCTACGTCGGCGAGAACTCGACCGACCCGCTGAACCTCCCGCGCTACCGGATCCCGGCGCGCAGCCTGAACGACGCGCGGGTCGCGCGCGCGCTCGGCCAGGGGTTCACCCTCGGCCTCGAGGCCCGCAACGTCTTCGACGTCCAGACGCGCGACGTGCTGCGCTTCCCGCTGCCGGGACGGATGGTCTTCGCCAGCCTGTCGTGGGCGCCCTCGGAGGGACGATGAGCCGGCTCCTGTTCGTGCTGGCCGCCGCCGCCCTCGCGGGCGCCTGCGGCGGGTCCTACGTTCCCCCGTCGGCTCCCGCCACGGGGCAGCCGGCGGCGCCGCTCGGCCGCGCCTTCGACCTCTCCGTCTCGCTTCCGTACCTGGAGTTCCCGTCGGTCCCCGCGCGCGGCGCGATGCTGGCGGTCGAACTCGACGTCGAAGGCGTGGGCGACGGGCGGCACGACGTCGTCGTGCGCTACGGCAAGGCGCGGGTTGGCGGGCGGGAGACGGACGTGCTGGACCTTTCGGGCGGCGACGCCATGCTGGTCGAGAGCGGCGGCGCGTGGCTGATCGCGCGGCTCGGCCCGGTGCAGATCGCCGGGACGGCGTTCGAGTACCGGCTCGAGGGGACGAGCGGCGCAACCGGCTGGACGGTCGCCGGGTCCAGCCGCGAGTCGCAGACGGGAGGCGAGGGGACCTTCGTCGGGTCGCGCCGCCATCGCTTCGCGGTCGCCTGCACCGACTACGCCTCGGGCGGCCAGGTCGTCCTGCTCGAGTGGCGGGAGGGAGGCGAACTGAGCACCCGCGAGGGGGTGACCGAAGCCAGCTCCGATCCGCGGCTGAAGCTGACCCGCGACGCGCTCTTCGTCGTCAACGGCTTTTCCTACGACAACCTCCAGCGGCTCGACCCGGCCGAGGAGTTCGCGACCGCCTGGCAGGCCGGCACCGGCCCCGGCTCCAACCCGCGCGACGTCGTGCTGGTCGACGCCACGAAGGCCTACGTCTCGCGCTACGAGCCGCCATACGACGACCTGCTGGTGATCGACCCGCGCGGCGGCGCGCGGCGCGGCGCGATCCCGCTTGGCCCGCTCGCCACCAACCCGGACGGCACGCCGCGGGCCGACGAGATCGCGCTGGTCGGCGAGACCGCGTTCGTGGCGCTGCAGGACATCGACCGGACCTTCACCCGCTACGGCGACGGGAAGCTGGCCGTGATCGACACCCGGACCGACAGCGTCGAGCGCAGCGTCCTGCTGCCCGGCAAGAATCCGGTCGCGATCCGCCCGTTGACCGGACGCGACGGCCGGGAGCGGCTCTACGTCGCGTTGGCAGGGATCTACCCCGGGCTTCTGCCGCAGGAGCTCTCGGGCGGCGTGGCGGTGGTCGACGTGGCCAACCGCGCGTTCGAGCGCTGGGCGCTCGACGACGACGACGCGGGGGGGAACGTCGGCGGTCTCGTGCTGGCGGGCGAGCGGCTCGGCTACGCCCTGGTCACCGACGCCGCGTACGTCTCGCGCGTCGTGGCGTTCGACCCGGAGCGGGCGGAGTTGTTGCGGGAGGTCGTCCGCACGTCGGAGTACGTCGGCGGGATCGAGCTGGACGGGGGCGGCGTGCTGGCGATCGCGGAGGCCAGCTTCTTCGCGCCGCGGGTCTGCCTGTGGCGCGTCGCGGCCGATCCGGCGGCGGCCGAAACGCCACTCGGCTGCGCCGCGATGCCGTTGCCGCCGGTCGCGCTCGAGCCGCTGGACTGAGGGCGGGCCGCCCCGCCGCGCCCCGGCCCACGGGCCGGAAGCAGGGGCGGCCCGTACAATCCGCCCATGAAGAGACTGCTGGCCGTCCCGCTCCTCCTCGCCCTGATTCTCCCGCTTGCCCCGCTCCCGGCTGCGGCCGGCACCGGCGTCGCCGAGCTGCAGCTCGACCGCGGCGCGGTCGGCGCGCTTCTCCAGGCGCACCTCCCGTCCCGCGTCGGGGTGGCGCTGCCGCCCCTGGGGAAGATCACGCTCGCGCTCGCGGCGCCCGACCCGGTGACGTTCCTCGAAGGGGCGCTGGAGACGACGCTGCGGGTCGAGATCGTCGAGGCCAGACTCTCCGGCCGGGTCACGGTGCGGCTGGTGCCGGAGGTGGACGCCGACGGCGAGACGATCGTCTTTCGCCCGACGCGCGCGCAGCCGACCGGCGACCTGGCCGGGCTCCCCGACCTGGCCCCGCTGCTGCCGCCGATCGAGCTGCCCCGCGTTTTCGACTGGCTCGCCGCGCCGGACTCGCGCGGCAACGCGACCCGCTTCACGGTCGCGGTGCAGGGGGTCGCGGTCGGCAAGGATCGGCTGGTCGTGAAGCTCGGCCTAGCGACCCGCGCTGCGCCGCCACGGCCGGCGCCGCCCCCGTCGAAAACTCCGCCGCCGGCAAGGCCGTAGCCCGGAAAACAATCGGCCCGCCGGGGAGGCGGGCCGTCGCGTCGGGCACCGGAAGCTGGCAGGGCTACGGGGATTCGAACCCCGGTTACATGGCTGAGAACCACGCGTCCTAGACCCCTAGACGATAGCCCCGCGTGGACGGCCCCGGGCCGAGTCGCGGATTATAGGGTGCCCGGAGGGGCTGTCAACCGAGCCCGGCGGCGCGCCCCGCGGGGGCCCCGAAATGACGAGGCGGACCGCCGTGGCGATCCGCCTCGCGCTTCTCCCGCAGCCGGGATGCGGCGTCAGGGCGTGTCACCCGAGAAAGCCGGCGGAGGGGGCGGGAGCGACGGGGTTGTCGGAGCCGTCGCCGGTGCGACGGGCGGCGCCGTCGCGCGGCGCACCACGAGCCGCGCTTCCTTCTGCGGCTTGGGGCCGGGGGCGGGGGCCTTCGGGGCCTTCGTGGGCGTGGGGGTCATCTTCGCGGCGCTCGCCGCCGACAGCGCCGTCTTCATCGGGGCGCCCTGGGCCTTGCTGACGACCACCGCGACGACCTCTGCGACCTTCCTCTCGATCTTCTTCTTCTCGATCTTCTTTTCGACGGCGGCGACAGCTTTCCCGGCAATCGTCTTCAGGGACTTGCCTTCCGCCTTGGCGGTCTTGACGGCGCGCTTGACGGCCTTCTCGGCCTTGCGCACCGCGCGCTTCACCTTGACCTTGACCACCGCCTTGCGGACCGCCCGCTTCAGTTTGCCGGGGGGCTTGGCGGCCCGCTTGGCCTTCCGGACGGCCTTCTTGACGGCCCGCTTGGCCTTCCGGACGGCCTTCTTGGCCTTCTTTGTCGCCTTCGCCTTGGCCTTCGCAGGAACCTTCTTCTTCAGCGCCATGAGATCGCCTCCGTCGATCATGTTTCGCACACAACGATCGACCGATGAATCATAGCAAAGTTCGCGCGCGCGGATCGATGTTCAGCGCGCGTTTCGGCGCCTGCTCGTCCCGGCCGGTGGAGGTGACGCGGTGCGCGGATCGTCGGGCCAGGCGTGGCGCGGATAGCGACGCATCAGCTCGCGCCGCAGCGCGGGGTAGTGCCGCTCCCAGAACCCCGCGAGGTCGGTCGTGACCTGGACTGGACGCTGGTTCGGCGCGAGCAGGTGCAGCACCAGGGGCACGCGGCCGTCTCCCGCGCGCGGCCCCTCGCTCATCCCGAAGAAGTCCTGCAGCCGCGAAGCGATCCAGGGGGCCTTTCCGGGCTCGTACTGGACGGCGACCCGCCGGCCGCCGGGAAGCGCGACGCGCTCCGGCGCCAGCCGCTCGACCGCGGCCCGCTGGGCCGGCGTCAGCCGCGCCAGCCAGCCCGCGAGAATCCCCGCGTCGCGCAGTTCCGCCAGGCTGCGGCGTCCGGCGCAGGCGGCCCGCAGCGCGTCGTCGAGTGCCGCGTCGTCCAGCGCCGGAAGACCCGGTTCGAGCGAGGCCGCGAAGGCGATCCGGTGCCGCCAGCGGGCCGCCTCCTCGAGGTCAACTACCGCCCCCGGTCCCAGTTCGCGGACGGCCCGGAAGAGGACCTCCGCGGTCTCGTCGTCGGGCGGGGCGGGGGAGCGGCTGGCGTCGAGCGTCAGCCCTTCGAAGCGCAGCGACGAGAGCCGCTCGACGCGCCCGGAGGGGGGCTGGAAGAGGGTCTCGGTGCGCTCTTCGACCCGCTCCGGGAAGAGGTCGAGCAGCCAGGCGGGATCGATCGCGCCGGCCAGACGCACGAGGATCCCGCGCTCGCGGCGCTCGTCGGCGTCCACCGCGACGAGGAACTCGGCGCCCCGCACGACCGACGTGGAAGCCAGCTCCCCCGCGCCGCCGCGGGCGAAGACGAGTGCCGGCTTGTCCGGCTCGCGGCGCCGCGCGACCCGGTCGGGGAAGGCGGCGAGCGTCGCCTCGAGCAGCACCCGCTCCTCGGCGTCGGGAGCGAGTGCCGGTCCGCTGGCCGCGCCGCCGCGGTCACGCGATGCGCCGCGCGTGTCGCCGACCGCGAGCCGCAGCAGCTGGTCGCGCGACCGCAGGACGGCCAGCGTCGCTGCGGGGTCGAGCCCGCGCGCGCGCAGCCGCTCGGGGGAGTGGGCGCCGCGGGTCGCCTCCTCCACCACGTCGAGCTGGGCCAGCAGGTCCGACGGTCCGGCCGGCCCGGCGGCGGCACTGCTCCCGAACGCCCCGCCGCCACCGCTCGCCCCGTCGCCGAAGCGCGTGCGCGCGGCCAGCCGCACCTCGCGTTCGCCCAGCAGCGCGGCGAAGAGCGCGCCGCGCCGCGCGGCGCCGCGCCGGGCGGCCTCGTCGAGCAGGCGCGCTGCCCGGGGGTGGAGCGGGTAGCGCAGCAACGCGTGGCCGGTCGCGGTCAGCGCGCCGTCGGGGCCGGTCGCCCCGAGGTCGGACAGCAGGCGCTCGCCGGCCTCGAGCGCGGCCGGCCGTGGCGCCTCGAACCACTCGAACGCCGCTGCGTCGCGCACGCCCAGCGCGTGGAGCAGCAGCAGGCTTCCGGCCAGGTCCTCGCGCCGGACCGCCGGCTCGTCGAAAGCGGGGCGGGTGTCGTGATCGTGCTTCGTGTAGAGCCGCTGGCAGCGGCCCGGCGCAGTGCGGCCGGCGCGGCCCGCCCGCTGCTCCGCGGAGGCGCGGCTGATCGGCTGCGTGGCCAGCGTCGGCAGGCCCGACCACGGCGAGTGGCTGGCGACGCGCGCGAGGCCGCCGTCGATCACGAGCGTCACCCCGTCGATCGTCACCGAGGTTTCGGCGACGTTGGTCGAGAGGATCAGCTTGCGGCGCGGGGAGGGGCGCACCGCGCGGTCCTGCTCGGCCGACGGCAGATCGCCGTGGAGCGGGGCGACCTCCAGGTCGTGCTCGGCCGCGAGAGCAGCGCAGACTTCGCGGGCCCGGCGGATCTCGGCGGCGCCAGGCAGGAAGACGAGAATGTCGCCGCCGTCGCCGTCCCCGCCCGCGCCGTTCCCGGCCTCCAGTGCGGCCCGGACCGCCGCCGCGACCTGCTGCTCGAGCGGCCGCGCGTCGGGGCGGGTCAGGTGCTCGATCGCGACCGGGAAGGGGCGCCCGGCGACGCGCTGCACCGGGGCGTCGAGGAAGGCGGCCACCGGCTCCGCGGCGAGCGTGGCGCTCATCACGACCAGCCGCAGGTCGGGACGCGGTCCGCGCTGGAGCCGGCGCAGGAGAGCCAGCGCCAGGTCGGCGTCCAGCGTGCGCTCGTGGAACTCGTCCAGCACGACCGCCGCGACGCCGTCGAGCGCCGGGTCGCTGGCGAGGCGGCGCAGCAGCACCCCCTCGGTGAGGTAGACCAGGCTCGTCGCCGGGCCGGCGGCCTCTTCGAAGCGGATCCGGTAGCCGATGCGGTCGCCCAACCGCTCGCCGCGCTCTTCGGCGACGCGGCGCGCGGCGAGCCGCACGGCGAGCCGCCGCGGGGCGGTGACGAGCACCTCGCGCCCGGCGGCGAAGGGGGACTCGAGCAGGGCGGGGGGGACGCGCGTCGTCTTCCCCGCGCCCGGCTCGGCGACCAGGACGAGAGACGGGTGCCGCTCCAGCGCCCCGACGAGATCGGGAAGCTCGGGGTCGATCGGGAGCGGGGTCAAGGGCGCGGCGGCGGGCCTAGGCGCCCGCGGCGGGCGGGACGAAGACGCGGGTCGCCAGCTCACGGTCGATCATGAACAGGCCGGCTCCATCCTTGCCGGCCAGCTTGAGCTTCTGGACCACGTCCTCGGCGGTCTTCTCCTCCTCGATCTGCTCGGAGATGAACCACTGGAGGAAGTTGTGCGTGCCGTGATCGCGGTGCTTGAGCGCCAGGTCGGCGATCTTGTGGATCCGCGCGCTGATCTCGCGCTCGTGGTTCAGCGCGGCCTCGAAGGCGGCGAGCGGCGACTTCCACTGCGCTCCCGGCGCGGCGACCGCGCCCAGCGCGACGCGCCCGCCGCGGTCGACGATGTACTCGAAGTACTTGCTGACGTGGACCAGCTCCTCCTGGGTCTGGATCCGCATCCAGTTCGCCGCGCCGGGGATCCCGGTCGCCTCGAAGTAGGCGGCCATCGCGTAGTAGAGGTAGGAGGAGAACAGCTCGGCGTTGATCTGGTCGTTCAGGGCTTTCTCAATGTCGGCGTGAAGCATCGCGGTCACTCCTCGAGGGTCCCGGGCGGGACGGGAGGGAGAGGATAGCCGACGCGGGGGGCCCCGTCGCGGGGCCCCGGCGGCGGGGCGCGCGGGCCCCGCGGGCTGGCTGGGGAGCAGGGATTCGAACCCCGATTCGCGGATCCAAAGTCCGCTGTCCTGCCGTTGGACGACTCCCC
>CAVPCQ010000034.1:0-58661 GCA_963702425.1 uncultured Acidobacteriota bacterium | reverse complement strand
CCTGACCCCTGCCCCCTGCCCACTGATCACTGCCCCCTGACCCCTGCCCACTCTTTTATCCAGGTATCCGTCACCTTCATCGCCTGGTGCACCGAACGGTACAGGGCGCCGGCGGGTTCCTCGGTGGCGGTCGAAAAAGACGCGCGTGCAGCCCATCTGCACGAGCCGCCGCATCCCCTCGAGCATGACGGCCTTGCCCAAGCCGCGGCGCCAGTGTTCGGCCGCAGTCCCCACCATCACGGTCACGGCGCTGCGGGTGGCATCGTCGTAGGAGATCGTGCAGAAGGCGGCAATCTCCCCGTTGGCCGCGGCCGCGACGATGTCCAGGTCGTGGCGATAGAGCGGGGCGGATTGGATGTTCCGGTACCAGGCGAACCCTTCGTAGTTCTCGTCCGGTTCGCCGGCGTGAAACGCGTGCCACGAAGCCCAACTGCGCGTGGGATGTTCGGCGAGCGGACCCATCGAGCGGATGGTGTACCCGTCCGGAACCGGCGCCTCAGGCAGCGGCGCGGCCAGGTCGCGCCGCCAGTGGCAGCCCCCGCCGGGGTATTTGATGATCCCCGGCGGGTCAGGACTTGCCGGCGGAGGACATCATCCGCGAAGACCGGCACAACCATGAAATGGTTCCCGTTTGCCGGCCGCTCCGCGTACTGCTCCTCGGCATAGGCAAAGATCTCGTCTTCCAGCTCCGGGGTGCGGAAGCGGGGATGGACGTGCAGGCGGATCTCGCCGCCACCGATGGGGTGCACGACGGCTGCGATCTGCCCGTCCGGCGACTCCCAGGCCGCGGTCACTTGCTCGAACGGTGCACAAACCTGGCAGGTCCGGATGTGGTGGTAGCGCCAGTGATCGAGCCGCGCCACATGCCAGCTATGTTCGAGCCGGCCGTTAAGCAGGAAGACCTCGCGGAGGAAGTTGCGGATGCGCCAATAGTCGGATTCGATCAGGTAGGGTAACCATAGTTCTGGACCATCATCGTGCAAACTTGAGGGTCTGTCAATGGTTTTGGTTGTTGAGTTTGTACGATCTGTCTTGGATGTACGATGTTGGATGTGCGATGTTGGATGTGGAATGTGGAATGTGGAATCTGGAATGTGACGAAGGCGTGGTGCGGCGACCTGCGGGTCGTTGCGTGGTGCGTTGGGGGAGCGCGTCATTCTGAGTGATTTGCGATTTGTGATTTTGCGATTTTCGATTCGCCATCCCACATTCGCCATTTCACATCGTACATCGTACATCGTACATTCCACATTTCACATTTCACATTCGACCTTCGGTGTGCTACAATCGATGCCAACGACACGTAAAGGGAGCTGCCGATGCCTGCTAGCGCCACGATCCGTGACTACCTCATGGCCGCGTACGATGACGAAGAACTGAACGCCCTTTGCTCCGATCACTTCCGGCCGGTCTACGGCAGCTTCACCACGGGCATGACCAAGGCCAGAAGATCCAACTGCTCCTCGACTACTGCGAGCGCCACGGCAGGTTCCCCGAGCTGTGGGCCGCGCTCGAAGAAGCGCGGCCCGGCCAGCCCGCGGCGCACCTCCGGCAGCACGCGGCCGCACCCCGCCCCCGCTTCGTGGCCCCGCCGCCACCCGACACCTTCGTGGGCCGCACCGCCGTGCTCGGCCGCCTGACCGGCCGGCTGCTGGCCGGGGATGACGTGGCCATCAGCGCCGCGGTGCAGGGCATGGGCGGCGTCGGCAAGACCACCGTGGCGCAGAAGCTCGGCCGCGACCTGGCCGGCCGCTTCCCCGGCGGCGTGCTGTGGCTCCACGTGGGGTGGGCCTCCCAGCCCGCCGATCTCGCGGGCCGGCTGGCGCTCGACCTGGGCCTCGACCTCAAGGACGAGCCGGACATCGACCGCCGCGGGGCCATCCTCCGGGCCGCGCTCGCCGGCCAGGGCCGGCTGCTGGTGGTGCTCGACGACCTGTGGGACGTCGAGCTGGGCCGCTGGCTGTGCCGCGCGGTGCTGCCCGCCGAGCGTGCTCTCATCGTCACCAGCCGCGACGCCGCGCTGTGTGGGGCGCTGTGCGGCGCCGTGGAGCGGCTGGACGCGCTGCCGGAGGCCGAGGCGCTCGATCTGCTGGCGAACTTCCTGGGGCCGCTGGACGGCTACGAGCCGGCCGGCCGGGAGGTGGTGGCGCTGGTGGAGGGGCTGCCGCTGGCGCTGGAGCTGGCCGCGCGGCAGTGCTAGTGCGACCGTCGGATCATGGCCGCGACGGCGCCGAGGATCGCGTCCAGCCGGTCCGCCGGCAGCGCGGCCAGGGTGTCGGGTACGGTGATCGTGAGCGTCGCCATCACGCCCCCCTCTGGTAGCCCTGCCACCACGCGGCGACTTCCGCTTCGGCCGCGGCGATCTCTGCCCGCCGCGCGTCCCGCAGGTCCTTCGTCTCTCGGGTCCGCAACAGCCGCTCCATGCGGAAGACATCCTCCGACGCCTTGACCGCCATCGACCAGGCGTGGCAGGCCGTCCCGATCGCCGCGACGAGCAGGCCGGCGACGATGAACAGCAGCGTCACCACCGCGGCGCTCACTGGGCCTCCAGCAGCCTGATGCAGGCGTCCTCGAGGTTGCGACGGGCCACGAGCACCCGCGCCGCGACACGGCCCTCTTCGGCTCGGTCGAGCAGCTTGACGATGTGGCTCAACTCTTCGGCCAAGACCTTCAACATCGCCGCGAGGTGCCTTCGTTCTTCTCGATTCATGGTTCCCCTCCGTGCGCGGATCGGCCGCGCTGAATGGAGGGAACCGAGACCCCGGTTAGTGGGGGTAAACAGGTGCCCGACGTGCGGGCTTTTGGTAGGCTGTGCAGCAGGTTCATCGGGGGCCTCGGCTCCCGTGAGCTTAGGGGCCGTCGTCCGTTCCACCGGGCGGCGGTCCCGCCTTTTTCAAGGCGAGGGAAGGGATACGCTCCCCGGCTCCCGGAGTCAAGGGGGCCCCGGATCGGATGAGGTCCCGCCTCTACAGATGCGGGAACTGATGGGCATGGTGAGCGTCGAAAATGTCCGTCGTCGGACATTTTCAGGGGTCCCGTCGCCTTCGCCGCCTTCTGTCGCGCCTCTCCAGGCTCTCCACCCTCCGCAAAGTTTGCGGAGGGTTTACCGCCTTCATCCGCAGCGCGGCCAGCCTTGCCTCTTCCTTCTCGACGGCCTTCGGATCTCGTAGGCCTCAGTCGGAGCGAAGTCCTTGCGACACACGTTCTCGTCACGTTCTCCGCGGGCGATCGCCTCGATGTCGATCACCGTCACCGGGATGTGCGACCGCCCGAGCTTGCGAAACGCGGCGATGCGGCGCTCGCCAGCGATCAGCGCGACCAGCTCGACGTGCTCCTGCGGCACCGGCAGGTTGTGCTCGCGGAGCCACTGAACCGCTTCGAGCCCGCGCCTAACCGACGCCAACAGCGCGAACGGCTGGCGGAGATCGGTCATGACGCGCCGTCCTCAAGCGGGAAGAACTGCCCGAGATAGCGCCATGCTTTCGCTCGCTGCATCGCGTCGACCATCTCCCGGTGCAACAACCACGCAATCTCGTCTTGGTAGTTGAAGATCAGCACCAGGTAGCCGGCGGGTGTCAGGTACACCGTCCCGTCTTCGTCGCGGAGGAAGTCGGCGCCCTCCTCGAAACGCTCCCGAGTCTTGCGGAATAGCCACTCCGAACGCCCGGGAGTCTGGCGGTGCCACCGATCGACGGTGTCGAGCGAGATGCACGCTTGCTTCTCGTGGTCGATCAGGAAGTCGCGGAGCGCGTCGAAGCCAGCGTCCCACGACGGATTCGCCATGTCGAACTTCAACTGGTAGCTCACGCCGTCCTCCGTCTCTTCGCTTCCGCCGGGACCTCGCACTCCAGCATCGGCAGCGCGTCCCCGCGCGAGATGAAGACCTCCGCGACCACCCGCGGCGCGCCGCGGCGGTGAGCCCGTCGCCGAAGCGGCCGGCGGTGAGATCCAGCGAATCCAGATCGTCGGCGCCGGCGCGGTCATGGCGACTTCTCGGCCGCTTGGATCTGCCGGCGAAGCTCGGACAGCTCGATTTCGAGCCGCTCGCGCTCGTCGCTCAGCAGCCCATCTCCGCGCAGCGCGTGCCACGTCGCGACCAGCCGCTCGCGAAGCTCCTCGTCCGGAGTACGCTCGCGACGCGGCCGGCCGGGCGGATTCGGCGGCGGCGCCGGCCAGTCCTCGGCCGCCAGCACCGCGGCCGCGCCGGCCACTACCTGCGCCGCACGCGAACGGCTGAACCCGAAAGCCCGGCCGATGTCTGCGTGCGTCCAGCCGGCGAGATGCAGCCCGACCGCCGCCTTCTGCTGTTCGTTCAAACGCGACAACATCCGGTCCGCGAGCCGCCGGCGCAGATCGGCCGCGACAGCCTCCGCTTCGGGCGACGGCCGCGGGTCGGTCAGCGCGACTTCCCCGATCGTCGGGCCGTCCGGGTCCTCGCCGGCCGGCTGGTCGAGACTCGGCAGGGTGTAGCGGCTGACGCCGAGCCGATACAACTCGGTCGCCATCCTGACCTTGCGCAGCGTCACGCTCATGGAAGCCTCCGGAGATGCCGGCGGCCGGTTGAATGGACCGGCCGCCGGCGGGTGCGTCACGGGCGAATGCGGGGACACGACCCGGCAGCGGACCCGCGACGCGTTTGGACCCCGCTGCTAGTACGTCGCCTTCTGCATCATGGAGAACGCGTGCGCGTTCGCGACCACGATTCCGGTGCGCTTGATGACGCGCAGCGAGATGAGGCCGTACTGGAACTTCTCAGCGTCGGTGATCCCGAAGTCGACGCCCGTCCGATCGCCGAAGACCATGTTCTTGAAGTCGCCGAAGTAGATGTTCGAGCCGGCCGTCGACGTCGCGATCTGCGGCGTGCAGTAAACCGGGTATCCGAACAAGCTGCCGTCGGCCCGCGGGTCCTGCGGTGCCGGCTGACCGAACCAGCCGGCCGGCCCGATCAGCGGGAAGCTCGTGGTCACCTGCGAGGCGATGGCGCCCCACGTCCCGGGCCGCATGAAGAACGCGGAAGTCCCGATGCGAGAAGACTTCTGCGCCATGCCGTAGATCGCGTTGGAGAACTGCGCGAGCGTCGGAATCTGCGGGCTGTTCGTCGCCGACGTGAGCACCTGCGTGTAGATCCGGGCGACCGTGTAGACGTTCGTCGTGGTCTGCGAGCCGAGCCCCACGACGGTGTCCGTCGTCGTGCCCTCAAGCGCGAGGTTGTCCTCTTTCGCAGCGATCATCTCGCCCGCGTTGGTCGCGAAGAAGTTGAGCAGGCCGACTACCTCGTCTTGCAGCACGTCGATGGAGCAGTTGCCGTAAGCAACGTAGTCCTTCACGTTGAGAGTCGCCGAACCGAAGGTCGGCTCGCCGGCCGTGATCGAAGCGCCAAGCTCGTCGAGGACGTAGGTCGTGACGTTGGACGCGACGTTGACGAGCGCCGTCCGCTTCGTCGAGACCGCCAGCCGCCGCGCGACGCGACGGACTACGCTGTTGTCCTCGATCACGCGGAAGATTTCGGCTTCGACGTTCTGCGGCACCCCGAACGCGCCCTGGGAGCCGGTGTTCTCGTTCAAGTACGCCTTCTGCTCTCCCAGCGCTTCGGCCAACTTCGCGTTCTCGGCCGCGAACTGCGCCAGCCCCGCCGCGAAGGCCGGAAGCTGCATCTTGAGGTGATTCTTGAGCCAGCCCTCACAGGCCGCGGCCCGCGCCGGGTCCTTGGCACCCATCCGGGCGTACAGCCGGACCAGGTCGCGCTGCCGCGCCGGCAACGCGTCGGCCGGGCTGCCGCGAACTCGATCCCGCTCCCGCCCTTCGCCCGGCCCTCGATGTGCGACACCCGCTCGTCCAACTCGGCGATCCGGTCCAGCGACTTCTTCTGGCCGTCGAGGATGGTCTCCAGCGACCGCTCGACCAGGCCCTTTTGTTCGGGTACGGCATTTCCTGTCTCCGTTTTCTGCCCGGTGCACCGGGCTCTAGTGGCGCGTGCACGCGCCGTCTCTATCGGTCCGGGGTCAACTCGCCTCAGCGGCCGCAGCCGCTCGACGTTCCAATTCAGTAACCGCCTCGTCGAGTAAGTCGGACGAAGCCCGCAGCAGCGGGGCGACGGTCCCCGCCAGCAGCGCTACCTCGGCCTCCCCAGACCGCGCAGCGTCCGCCAGGAGCGCGGCGAGGTGCGCGAGCAGGGCGCAGGCCCCGGTCACGCTCAAAGGCCGCCGGAGCGCCCCTGCGGCCCCTGGGGGTGGCACCCCGCGATCGCCAACTCGGCGATGGCGGAGACGCGCTCGGGCGACGGCCAGGTCATCGCGTTCTCGGGTTTCACTTCAACTCCTTCCGGCCGGCAGGCGCCAGCGAGACGCCGTACCGCTCCAAGAGCGTTTCGATACCGCGCCGGGTCGACGGACAGCGCCGGCCCAGCGCCTCGCGTACGGCCCACGGCAGCCGGTCTCCGGCCGCCCACAGCGCGTCATCGGCCAGGGCCTCAGCCGGCCGCTTCGGCGACGGGGTCGCCAGCCGGCGGCGCGCCGCGGCGGTGAGCCCGGCCCACAGCGTCAGCACTTCGGCTAGGTGCAGCTCGGCCAGCCGAACCGCCTCCGCCGGCGCGATCCGGGTCCCGCCGTGGTCGAGCGACCACGGCCCGTCGAGCCGCGCCGCCAGGCTGAACGCGATCCCGAAATGGAGCGGCTCGACCGCGCGCCGCACCCGTCGACGGAGCCGCGTCGGCACGTCAGATCCGCCGGCCCGGCAGCGCCGTCAGCGGCCGCGACTCGTCAGGGTCGACAGCCGTCACCCCCAACTCCCGCTGACCGCGTAGGAACCCGATCGACAGTCCCGCTCCACCGCTAGCGCCGGGTGCGGCCGGAGCCCCCCCGACTTCAGCGCCAGGTACGCCCCGGCCGACTTGATCTCCGCCCGCGCCTCCTCTAGCCGGTCCCGGCACTCGCACGTCACCCGCAAGACCTCCAACTGCGCCGGGCCCAGCTCGTACTCCTCGACCACCGCAGACCAGAACCGCCGCCCAGCAGCCCCTAGGCCAGCCGGCGCCTTCGGCTTACTGACCATTCAGCCTCCCTTGGACCGGGACGACCCGCGTGCGCAAATGGGTCGAGCGCCGTTGCTCGCGGACAGTTACGGAAAAAACCAGGCTAACTGACTGACGAATGTCGTGTATGTAAGTCATGCGCTCGGCCTCGCGGTGCCTGCAAGGATCTGGGCGGCCTTGAGGCGCAGCTTGGCGGCCTTCATGAACTCGCCGGCAGCGTCGGCCTTGCGGGCACGCCGAAGCAACGCACGGGCCGCCTCGCACTCCAGCCGCGTCACCGGACGGGTCTCCGCGCTCACTGGACCGCCTCAAGCGCAGGCAGCGCGTCGAGCTTCGCCTGCGCCTCAGCCGCGAAGCCGTTGTAGCGGTCGGCCTTGACCGGATCGCCAGCCTCGATCGCCTGGTCGGCCAGCTTGCGGAAGGTGTCCCGCTGCTTGGCGATCGGGCCGCGCAGGTCGACCGCTGGCGCCTGGACCCTCTCAGGCGGGCTCTCGCCCTTGGCCTCACCGAGCGGACCGGGCGATTGCTTCAGACCGGCGGTCTAGCCCGTCGTCGGGCGGCTCCCACTCCGGGTAACTGCGAGCGACCGCCCCGCCCCCGGCGGGAAGCGGTCGCGCTCGCGCGTGCGCGTGCTTTTCTTCACAGGAAGAACAGAAAGACAAGAAAGACTAGTACTGGTATTCGCGACTGCATTCGCGAATGTATTCGTCTTACTGTTCGGCTCGGCCTTGTCTTGCTCCTCGGCCTTGGCGGCTTTGGTCGTCCCGGTAGCGCTTCGCGTTGGCGATCTTGGCGTCCCGCTCCCGGCGATAAGGACCGTTGCAGTCTTCGTAGAGCGCCAGCCGCAGCCCGCCGCCGTCGACCTTCGTCGCGAGCAGGGCCTCGATCAGGGCGCCGGCCAGGTCGGCCCCGTTGCCCTGGTACAGGGCCGCCTCGGCCAGGTCCTCGGGATCGACGAACAGCGCGTTGCTGCCGTCGTGGTGCAGGCTGGCCTCGGCCCAGAGGAGCATCAGCAGGTGACCGACCGCCGCGGCCCGTGGCACGCCCAGCAGCCGGGAGAGCTTCTTGATCCGGGGTCCGTCGCCAGCTCGGACGGGAACAGGGTGCGGGGGATCACGGCGCACCCCCCGTCCCGGGCTCGGGCGGCCGGGGGCTCGTCGGCCATCCGCCAGACGGGGCGGTCGAGCACGGCGGCGGTCATGCGTCGTCCCAGTTACGAGCGCTGAGATCTGCGACCCACTGCGTGAGGGCCGCTAAGACCTCCCGTCGCTGCTTTGGAGTGCATCGCTCCAGACCATCGAACAAGGTCGAGGTGGCGATCCGCAGGAAGATGCTGGGGTCAGCCAGCCCGGCACCTTTCGGTTTCGGTAGGCCGTTGGCGAAACGCTGGATCGCTGCGCCGCTGCTCGATAGCTCGCGGCCGAGAGCGGAGATGGTTTCGCTCGGTGGGACGTCATCGAAGTCCAGGGATTCGAGAGCGTAGACGTAGGACGCAAGCGTGTCCTTCATTCGGGTCAGGCGCTCAAGCAGGGGCTTCCCGGGGAGCTTCCTGAACTTCGGGAGCTCGACTTCGTGTTGTTCATGATCGCGCTGTGCACCGTCCGGGAGCGCCTCGTCTTCGTGATCGACAGGTTCGGCGTCCACGACGACGCGGGCGGCCGTTGGCGTCGGTGGAACGTGCGCCGGCCGGACCTTCGGCTTTCGGATCGCGACGATCTCCCGCCGCTCGACATCCTGGCGGAGTAGGCCGCTCTTCTCGGCGGCCTTCCATTCCCGATCGTCGAGCTTCGTCAGCTCGTACAGCGTCTCGGCCTTCGCGGGCAAATGTTGCGCATGCGCAACATCTGCGAGCCGGGGGTCGCTGGCGATCTTCATCAGCTTGAAGGCCCACGACCGGGAGAACGGCAGGCTCATCGCGACCATCCCGAGGAAGGTCCCGTACTTCAGGTTCGCCTTCGCCTCGTTGAGCAGGCGGCCGGTCTCGATGATCGCTTCCGTACTCTTGGACCACGCGCACCGGATCTTGTCGATGTAGTCGTTGGCGGTATCGGCCAGGGCGACGGCTGCCGGGTCGTGCGCTTGCGATGGGGGGACCTCGAACCGGAACGTTGCGGCCTTCCGGCGGGCGCTCACCGGCCACCTCGGCGCCGCGCGACGGCCAGCGTCGAGATGCGCGTCGTGCTGCGCTGGACGTAGTCGTCGACCGCGGCCTCTGTGTACCTCGGGAGCCGGCCGACGTAGACGGTCTCGATCTTGCCCAGCCGGGAGAGTTTCCTGACTTGGGAGACCGAGCAGCGAAGCCGTTCGGCCAGATCACCGGGCGTCAGCAGCGCGACGGCGCCGAACACGGGCAGAGCCAGGGCGGCGCCAGCGCCGGCGAAGAATCCGGCAGCGAGTGCGACGGCCAGCAGCGCCAGGGCGGCGCAGGCGGCGATCAGATCACTTTTCGGGGGTGGGGGTGGTTCGGGACCAGAATCGTCCGCCGGTGCGGCGCGGGCGCCCCTAGCAGCGCGGCGGTGCCTTCGGGTGCCGAGCCGGCGGGGAGCGGTCCGGCGGACGGCCGCGCGGCGCAGGAGCGCGACGACGCCGTGCTGCCGATGCCCTGCGGCGGCGCTGTGCTTCACCCGCGAGGCGGTCATCAGCGCGTGCTCTTGACCGCCCGGCGGTGTCATGGCGCGGATCTCGGCCATGAACTGCCGGCAGAACTGCTCGGCTTTGGTCTGGTTGGTTTCGGCTTCGTTCATCTCGTCCTTTCTGCCGACCTCTAATCGGCTCTCGATCGCACTGTGACTTCTACACCCGATCATGGTACTGTGTCAACGGCTTCCACTCGTCCTGGGGCCGATCGCGCTGTCACGGCCCGCCGGCCTCTAACCGGCGGGCCAGCCTTTTTCTACCCTGCATATCCGGGTTAACTCCACCCTGACCGGCGCGAAGTCGTGGCACATCGTGGCGCAATTTCCAGAATCGCGGTGCGTTTGGTGACACTGGGTGACACTAGGTGACACTGCTATCTGATAGAAAAAGCGGCAACTTGCTGATGGGAGCCAAGTTACCGCCGACATGCTTAATGGATCCAAAGTCCGCTGTCCTGCCGTTGGACGACTCCCCAAGTATCAGCGCGAAAACGACTTAGAACGCGCAGCGTGCGCGACCGCGTGCCGGGTCTCAACGGGGGTGTCAGTCCCGCTGGCGGTTGCCGTGCCAGGCACAGCATCTAACGCCGCCGCGGCACCCCGCAAGTGATCCGGGGCGAGATGCGCGCATCGCATCGCCGGCTTCGGGTGTTGTCCTTCGCCAATATCGAGTCCGCGCGCTGCTGATGGCTCCCGCGGCTTGGAATGGCAGGCAAACACGCGGGCCGAACGCACCCCGGCGTGTGTCGGCGACGGCCATGCCCGCCGGTTGACAGAGCTGTCGGCGGTCTGCCTCCCGCAACGGCACACGCGCTCCAGAAGGAGGCCGCGGCGCTGGACTGGTCGAGCGGAATCGTCAGGCCGCGCGGAGACGAGGTCGAGGGTGCTTCCGTCGGAGGACAGCGAGTTGCTGTCGGAGCGCGAGGTTCTCCAGGATCAGGTCGGCCCGGTTGGCGAAGATCGCGAGGAGAGTTCGGGCGACGGCAAGGGCGCGGTTGAGCATCCACGCACGATGACGGCGGTACGGACTGAGGGCGACCGGGCTCTTCCGCGGGCGATTCGGATCTCCTGCATCGGAACGCAACCCGTTGAGGGGCAAGGCGGACGGGGTCATGGCGAGGCAGTGCGTCCAGCGAAGGCTGGCATGTTCAGTGGGAGTGAGTCCCACCGGGGGCAAAAGTCAGAAGCCCCGTAGCTCGGGTCGCATCAGTGGAGGAAACGAATCTGGTGAAGCCGACTGACAAAGCCATCTTCGGGATGGTGAGCGAGTCACCGGGCCGCAACGCGAGTGAACCCAGAGGTGGCCTCGACAAATGATGATTCCGGAGGCCGAGCTCTCTGCCTCGGGGCGAAGGCAGCATGGTCCGTCGCAATCTGACCGACGCGGCGGGTCACTCCGGCGGGGTGGTAGGGGCAGCACGGTGACAAGGACATGCCGAGCAACTGGAGAAGCCGTCCTCGTCCCGTCGAGAAATCGACGGAGCAAGGTAGGTCGAATGACCGGAGACCCCGGGAAATCGACCGAAGACGAGACGGTGGCGGCCGGGTCCGAAGTAGCGAAGAAGCGGGGTAACGCCCGTGGAGCGAAGGGGCCCTGCTGCACACGAATCCTTCGTCAACATGGAAGGCAGGGGTGAAATGACAAAAGCACCCGTCGATCTGCAAGACCTGAGACGAAGGATATACGTCAAGGCGAAGGCCGAGCCGTCTTGGCGCTTTTGGGGACTGTATGTGCACGTGTGCAAGACGGAGACGCTACGAGAGGCGTATCGACTCGCCAAGAAGAACAACGGGGCCCCGGGGATTGATGGGGTCACGTTCGAAGCGATCGAGGCGCAGGGCGTGGATCGCTTCGTGGAGCAGCTCAGGAGGGAACTGAGCGAACGCATCCATCGTCCCCTACGGGTCCGGAAGGTTGAGATTCCCAAGGCGGGCGGCAAGTTCCGCGTCCTGTCGATCCCAACCATCCGGGACCGGGTGGTCCAGGGAGCGCTCAAGCTCATCCTGGAACCGATCTTCGAGGCGGGCTTTCAGTCGGGGTCATGTGGCTACCGACCCAGGCGAAGACCGCAGGACGCGGTGCAACGGGTCTCGGATGCGATCATTCAAGGTAAGACGTATGTCATCGATCTCGACCTGCGTTCCTACTTCGACACGGTGGCACACGCCATCGTGTTGGGGAAGGTAGCCAAGCGAGTCGATGACGAGGACGTGATGCACTTGCTGCGAATGATCCTGAAGGCTTCCGGGAAGGTGGGAGTTCCTCAAGGCGGTGTGATCTCAGCCTTGCTGAGCAATCTGTACCTCAACGAGGTGGACAGGATGCTGGAGCGGGCGAAAGAGGTCACGCGCTACGGTCGATTCACGGCGATCGAGTACGCTCGGTTTGCCGACGACCTGGTGCTGTTGGTGGACTCTCATCCGCGTCATGCGTGGCTTCGTCGAGCGGTGGAGAAACGGCTTCGGGAGGAGCTGGCCAAGCTGCGGGTGGAGGTGAACGAGGAGAAGAGCCGGAACGTGGACCTGACGCGAGGGGAGAGCTTCGGATTCCTCGGCTTTGAGTTTCGCCGAGTGCGGAGTCGTGCAGGGCGGTGGATGCCGCTGCGCACGCCGCAGCTGAAGAACCGGACGGCGTTGCTACGCGAGGTCAAGACGTGGTTTCGCCGCCTTCGTTCCCAACCGACCAGGAGGTTGGTCGAGAAGATCAATCCCATCCTGCGCGGTTGGGTGACTTACTTCGCGCACGGGCACTCGAGCCGGTGTCTGGCGTTCATCCGAAACTGGGTAGAAGAGAAGATCAGGCGTCACCTGGCGCGGGCCCGATTGCGCCCCGGCTTCGGCTGGAAGCGGTGGAGTAGGCGATGGCTGTACGAGACTCTCGGACTATTCGGCGATTACCGGATCCGATACCTCGTGTCCTCATCACCGAAAGTCGCTCCGGCCGAACGGTTTCATAACCCTTGATGCGAAGTGTGCAGGAGCGCGTAGTGCGGGAAATCCGCTTGCTGCGTGCGATGTGGCGGGGGCTGGAAACGGGCCCACGATCTGGCTAGTGAGGCACTCCCAGAGGAAACGGGGAGCAACGGATAGGCCGCGTCCAAGGGGTACCGCGCCAGTCCTCGACCCTACCAGGGGTTGTGGCGAGGGACAGGGGTTCCGCGGCAACGAACGCGGGGTGGATGCCTGCGGTCGGGCCGCCGTGGGGCGGGCCTTCTGTCCGTCCGTACAGACGTGCCGCCGGCGGTCACGCTGGAGGTACGGCGTCAGACTTCGTCCGGGCGCTCAATCCCCATCGCTTTGAGCTTCTTGTAGAGGTGACTGCGCTCGAGGCCGAGCTCCTCGGCCGCGCGCGACATCCGCCAGTGATGCCGCTCGCACGCGCGCAGGACGACCGCGCGTTCGTGGCGCGTCATCTCCGTCGCCAGGTCCGCTGCGGGCTCGACGGCCGCGGGGACGCCGCCCGGCCGCAGAAACGCGACGTGCTCGGCGCGCACGAGCGGGTCCGGCACGAGGATCGCGACGCGGCCCATCGCGTTGCGCAGCTCGCGCACGTTCCCGGGCCAGCCATGCGCTAGCAGCACTTCTTCCGCGCCCGTTGAGAGACGCTTTGGGCTCACCCGATTCTGCCGGCACGCGAGATCGAGGAAGTGGCGCGCGAGCAGCGGCACGTCCTCGGTCCGCTCGCGCAGCGGCGGCACGCGGATCGGCACGACGAGCAGGCGGTAGTACAGATCCTCGCGGAATCGTCCCGTGCGCATCTCGGCCTCGAGATCCCGGTTCGTCGCCGCGACGAGGCGCACGTCCACGCGCTCCGGTCCGCGGCCACCGACCCGCTCGATGTCGCCGGACTCGAGCGCGCGCAGCAGCTTCGGCTGCAGCGCCGCCGGAAGCTCGCCGACCTCGTCGAGGAACAGCGTGCCGCCATCGGCCCGCTGGAACTTGCCGTGCCGCGCGTCGGTGGCGCCCGTAAACGCGCCGCGCGCGTGGCCGAACAGCTCGCTCTCGAACAGCGCCTCGGGGATCGCCGCACAGTTGACCGTGACGAGCGGGCGCGTCCGTCGGGGGCTCGCTGCGTGCAGCGCACGGGCGACCAGCTCCTTCCCGGAGCCGTTCTCGCCCGACACCAGCACGCCGGCATCGGTCACCGCCACGCTGGCAATCGTGGCGCGCAGTTCGGCCATCGCGCGGGACGTGCCGAGCAGCTCGTCGCTCTGCCCTGCTTCCGCGGCGAGCCGGCGGTTCTCGCGCTCGAGCGTCGCGACGCGCAGCGCGTTGCGCACCGCGACGAGGATCCGCTCCATTGCGGGTGGCTTCTCGATGAAGTCCGCCGCGCCGAGGCGCACCGCGCGGACGGCCTTCTCGATCGTCCCGTGCGCGGTCAGCACGAGCGCCGGCAGGTCCTTCCCGCGGCGTCCCAGCTCTTCGAGAAGGCCGAGCCCGTCAAGGACCGGCATCTGCAGGTCGACGATGAGCAGGTCGACCTCGTCCTCGTCGAGCCGCGCCAGCGCCTCTGCTCCGTCGGCGGCCTCGAGCGTCGCGAAGCCTTCGAGCCGCAGGCCGCGCGAGAGCGTCGCGCGGATGTTCTTCTCGTCGTCGACGACCAGGATGGTCGGCATCAGGGAACTCCCGCTGGCAGTCGGATCGTGATCGTGGCGCCGGCGCCCGGCGTCCCCTGCGCCTCGATCGTGCCGCCGTGCTCGGCCACGATGCGGTACGCGATGGCCATGCCGAGGCCGCTGCCTCCGCGCTCGCCGCGCGTGGTGTAGTACGGCTCGAAGATCCGGCGCAGCGCCTCGGGGCCGAGACCGACGCCGCTGTCGCGCACCGTGATGACGCAGCCGCCGTCCGCCCTCGCTACGCTCACGCGCAGCGTGCGGTCCGCGACCGGCTCGAGCGCGTCGAGCGCGTTGGCGACGACATTCTTCAGCACGCGGCCGAGCTGTTCCGGGTCAGCGACGATCCGCTCTGGCGCCTGCTCGAGATCCACCGAGGCCCGCACGCCCAGCGCGGCGATCCGCGCGCGGAACAGGCCGACGGCGCCCCGCACGATGTCGCGCGGGTCGCACGGCACCGGCTGCGCCGCGGGCAGCCGCGCGAACTGCGAGAACTCGTCGACGAGCCCGCGCAGGCTCTCGACCTCTTCGAGGATTGTCGCCGTCTCCTCTTCGATCGCGCGGTCGAGCTCGTGCGGGGCCTTCTCGCGCGTGCGGCGGATGTTGAGGGCCGCGAGCTTGATCGGCGAGAGCGGGTTCTTCACTTCGTGCGCGATCCGCCGCGCGACCTCCTGCCAGGCAGCGATCCGTTCCGCCGCGACGCGCCGGTCTTCGCTGCGGGCTAGGGATTCGAGCATCCGGTCGAACGACAGCCGGAGCCGCTCGACTTCGTCGCTCGCCCGGTCGAACCGGGCGAACGCCTCGTGGCGGATCGAGATGTCGTCTGCGCGCTCGGCGAGCGTGGTGATCGGCTGCGCGATCCTCGCTGCGACGAACACTCCGACCACCAGCGCGGAGAGCAGGGCGAACGGAGCGATGCCCGCGAACGCGCCGAGCAGCTCCCGGCGCAGGCGCGCGACGTCGCCCGCGGGCGCCGCGACCTCGATCCGCCAGCCGTCGTTGCCCAGCGGCACGCTTCCGGTGATGCGCGCCGCGAGCACGTCCCCGTTTCCCGCGACGGCATGCGGCCGCCCCTCGCCGTCGACGAGCGCCGCGGGCTGGCCGGTGATGGCCGCCACGTCGCGCACCAACTCGTCCCCAAGGGCCACCGCGGCGACCAGAAGAAGAGTCTCGCTCCCGACCACGAGCCGATGCCGGCCGCCGAGCGCGACGCGCACCTGGTCGTCGTCGCCGGCCGCGGGCAGCCGGACGACGGCCACCGTTTCGTCGGGCAGTTCAGCGTACGCGCTGCGGCGTACCCCTCCCGGCTCGGGGTGCGAGGCGGCGAGGACGGTACCGTCCTCGCGCAGGATCTCGAGCACGTCGAACCTGCCGCGATCTGCACTGGCGCGCACGACCGCGTGGGCCGCGTCCTCCGGGCCGACGAGCAGGGGTGAGACCGCCCGCTCGTCTCGGCTCAGCTCCCACGCGGCGCGGACCAGGCGCTCGACGACCGCCCGCCGCTCGCGATCGACGAGGAACGCGGCCTGGCGCCGCGCGAGATCGAGGCGGCTCTCGGCCTCCGCGCGGACGCGGCGCTCCGCGCGAACCAGCGGCACGCCGACCAGCACCGCCATCGGCAGCACCGCGGCCAGCATCAGGGCGAGCACGAGCCGGTTGCGCAGCGTCATCGGGGCGGAGAGTAGCACGCAGCGTGCCGCTCATCGGTCTTCTGTGGGGTCGGGCGCGAGCCCGCCTGTGCGCCTGGTACCCGGGGCAATCCTGGCAACCAATGGCACGGGCGGGTTTGCACCCGCCCCGACGGAGTTCACACCCCATGTTTGTGTCCGGGCACACACGGTCCGTGTGGCGGCGGACACGATCCGACCCGGCAGACCGGTGAGACCGGACTGGCACCGAACGTGCATTTCGAGCCCGGCGAAGGAGGCTCGGTCATGATCGTCCGGTGGCAAAGAACGGTGTTGGCGGCGCTGGTCGCCGCTCTGTCGATGGGACTGCCCGCATTCGGCGTCGGCTCGCTGGTCGCCCGCACGCCGGATGGCGCGGTCGATCTGCCCGTGATGCAGCTCGAGGTCCGCTTCTGGGTCACCGGCGTGATGCTCCACGGCGAGGTCGTGGAGGCGTTCACGAACGACACGGGGCGCGTGATCGACGCGACCTACGTTCTGCCGCTGCCCGAACACGCTGCGGTCAACGACATGGAGCTGTCGATCGGCGCGCGCCGCATCGCGGCCGTCGTGCGCGAGAAGGAGCAGGCCGCAGCGGAGTACGAAGCGGCCCGCACCGAGGGGCGCAAGGCCGCCCTGGTTGCGCAGAACCGGCCGAATCTCTTCACGACCGCGGTCGCCAACGTCAACCCCGGCGAGACCGTCCGCGTCTCGATCCACTTCCTGCACGAGGTCGTCGAGGTCGACGGCGCCTTCGAGTTCGCGTTCCCGATGACCTGGACGCCGCGGTACTGCCCCCTGCAGTCGTCCCAGGAATCCGCGCCGGCGAGCTTCGCTGCGGCGGAGGCCGCGGCGCCGCGCGCCTTCGTGCGCGCTGAGATCGACCTGGGCGTCCCGATCGAGTCGGTCGAGTCCCCCTCGCACCAGCTCGCCGTCCGGGCCGAGGGCACCACGACGGTCGTCGAGCCGGCAGACAACCCGATCGCCTGCGACCGCGACCTCGTGCTGCGCTGGCGCCCGCAGTCCGGCGGCGAGCCGGGCGCGGCGCTGTTCGTCGAAGAACGGGAGGACGGCCAGTACGCGCTGCTCACGCTCTACCCGCCGCACGTTCCCGCCGACGGCGACGACGCGTTGCCGACTGACACCGTCTTCGTCGTAGACGTGTCGGGCTCGATGGCCGGCCAGCCGATCGACCAGGCAAGGCGTGCCCTGCTCGCGGCGCTCGACCGACTGCACCCGCTCGACTCTTTCAACCTGGTGAAGTTCGACGACCAGTACGACGACTTCCGCGACACGCAGCAGCCGGCGATCGGCGCCGCGCTCGAAGAAGGACGCGCGTTCGTCCGCGGCCTCGAGGCCGACGGCGGGACGGAGATCTTGCCTGCCCTGCTCCACGCCATCGAGCTCGCGCAGCGCGCCGACTCCACGCGGCCCCGCCGGATCGTGCTGGTCACGGACGGGGCGGTGGAGAACGAGGACGAGGTGTTCGCCGCCGTCGCCGCGCGGCTCGGCGACGTGCGCCTGCACCTCATTGGCATCGGCAGCGCACCGAACCGCCACTTGATGAAGAAGCTCGCGCTCCACGGCCGCGGCGCGTGCGAGTTCATCGCCTCGTCCGAGGAGGTCGAGGTGCGGGTGGACGCGTTGCTCGCTCGGCTCGAGCGCCCCGTACTCACCGGCGTCACCCTGGATTGGAACGGCGCGCCGCCGCTCGATGTGTTCCCGGAGCGCATCCCCGACCTGTACGCGGGCAGCCCGCTGGTCGTCTCCCTGCGGCTCGGTCACTCGCACCCGGGCACCACGGCCGTGCTCTCGGGCGGCACGGCGCGCGGCCGCTACCGCACCGAGCTCGTCGTCGGATCGAGCGCGCCGGCGGGCTCCGGCATCGCAACTCGGTGGGCACGGGCCAAGGTGGGCGCGCTCCTCGACCGGCTGCTCGAGAACGCCGATCCGGGCGCGGTCCGCGCGGACGTTCTCGCCGTCGCGTTGCCGTTCCGGCTCGTCACGCCGTACACGAGCCTCGTGGCCGTCGAGGCCACGCCGACCGCGGAGGGTCCGGCCACACCGATCGCCGTCGCGAACGCCCTCCCGCACGGTTCTAGGCTCTTCGACGGCGCGCTGCCGATGGGCGGCACCGACGGACCGCTGCACGTCGCCCTGGGCGCGGCGCTCATCGCGCTCGCGGCCGGACTTGCGCTGGCTGCAACGAGGATCGGCCGATGATCTCCCGTCCCCTGCTGCTGGTCGCCGCGCTGGCCAGCGCGGCCGGCGGCGCGACGCTGCTCGGAACGGAAGCCTGGCTGAGCGTGAAGGCGTGGCTCGCCGGCCGGCTGATCGAGCGCGCGTGGGCGGCGCACCTCGCGGACGGCGGAGTGCATCGGCCGTGGTCGTGGGCCGACGTCCACCCCGTGGCGCGGGTCGAAGTCCCGCGCCTTGGGGTCGTGCGGACCGTCCTGTCCGGGGCCACGGGCGGGACGCTCGCGTTCGGCCTCGGGCACGTGGACGGGACCGCGCGCCCGGGGACGGACGGCCATTGCGCGATCGCCGGGCACCGCGACTCGTGGGCCGCGTTCCTCCGCGACGTCGCGGTCGGCGACGAGATCGTCGTGACGACGCAGGCGGGGACCGAGCACTGGCGCGTCACCGCGACGCGGATCGTCGCGGCGGAAGACACGGCGGTACTGCAGCCGGTGGGCGGCCCGCGGCTGAGCCTCGTCACCTGCTACCCCTTCACCGGCCTGGCACGCAGTCCGTGGCGCTTCGTCGCCATCTGCGAGAGGCGCTGACCTTGCACACTCCAGCAGGATCTTCCGTATCGCCCCGCGCCGAAGTCGACGTGACCCCGCTCGTGGACGTCGTGCTCGGACTGCTGATCAATTTCATGGTCGTCACGCCGAGGCTACAGGCCGGACAGCCCGTGACGTTGCCCGCGGCGAAGGCCCCACGGCCGAAGCCCGGGCGGCGCGGCCGGGTGCTCGTTGTCGTCGAACGTGACGGGCGGACCGTCGTTGGTGACGACGAGTTGAATCCGGCGCCTCTCCGCGCCCGGATATCCGCGTCCTGGCAGCGCGCGCCGGAAACACCGGCGCTCGGCAAGGCCGACCGAAACCTGACGTTCGGCGACGTCAAGCGTTTGCTGCTGGACGTGCGCGACGCCGGGTACCGCGACTCAGGGGCCGATGAGGATCCTCGCCCCGATCTTCCCGCCCGATACGGCCGGGGCGATCCTGGAGCGCCTCAGCCTGCCGGCCCGACCGCCGCCCGTGGCCTCGGCCCGCCTATCCGTCGGGCTGTTCGACCCCGATCCGGAGTGGTCCCGCGAGTGAGGGAGCGCCTCACGCGGGGAAGGGTCCGCCGGGCTCCGAGTGAGTTCGGCCGGCCGCGGACGCGGAGCGGCCGACCCGGCGTCAACGCGGCCCCGAGACTCGTCCTCAGCTCGGGGTCGGCCCCGTCCCTCCTTGCCGGTGCTACCCTGAGTCCGCGCTGGAACGCGAACAATGCCGGCTATCCGCCAATGCCGACGGGGTTACGGCAAGGCACAGCGAGGAGCCATCCATGCGGAGCTGCATCCCGACCGTGCTGAAGCTCATGGTCCGATTCGGTCTTACCGTCATCGTCGCGGCGGCGCTGAGTTCCGCGCTCGCGCAGTCGCCGGACCGCCACCTCCAGGTGCAGCTGCACTACAGTGCGGGAATCGTGACGCTCGTCGATGTCCATCCCGCACCTGCGCGGGCCCGAACGCCCGGCGAGCTCGGCGGCTGGACGGCGCAAACCTACGCCGCGGACGGTCGTCTGCTCGACTCGCGCTTCATCGGCGATCCCACGATCGTCGTCACCGACCAAGTCGGCCCGTCCGGCAAGTTCGAAGGCGGCGAGGTCGAGCAGGCCGAGAGCAGCTTCGGTGTGCTGCTGCCGGTCGATCCACACGAAGCGAAGCTGCTGAAACTGTTCACGGCGGACGGCGCGCTGATCGCCGCGCTGCCGCTCGATCCGCCCGCGGTGCCGGGCACCAAAACGCTGGCCCCCTGCCCGTGGCCGGTGACCCAGCTGATCGACAACGGACCTCTCGCGAACCGAATCAACCTGACGATCATCGGCGACGGCTGGGTGGAGAGCGATGTGCTCCCGTCGCTGGACCTGCGCGGATACCGCAGCATTGTCGGTGAACTCGTCGATTACCTGTTCCGAACCGAGCCGTTCGCGAGCAACAGAAGCCTGTTCAACGTGTACCGGATCGACGCGACCGGCCCCGAGCGGTGGGTCTCCGGACCCGAGCACGGCCCCCCGGACACGGCGCTCGACTGCCGCCCTTTCATCGACGACTGCTTTCGGAACGTGCACGCCGCCATGGACCGTTGCGCCCCCTTCACGACCACGCCGCTTGTCCTGTGGGTCCGTCATTCTGGCGGATTTGCTGGGGGCAACCTCACGGTGTGCGGTGAAGTCGACGCCGGCCCCGTCTGCGCCCACGAACTGGGCCACGCGCTCGGCGGGTTGGGGGATGAGTACTTCCTCCCCGGCGTGGTTCACGCTCCGAGAAGCTGCCTGGACGTTCCCGTCCCTTCCTTGAACTGCGCCGGCTGCCAAGCCGAGCAAATGCTGGGAGAGCAGGCCAAGTGGTGGTACTGGCTCGACGAGCCGGACGTCTCGACCTTCGAAGGCTGCGGATACGCCGAGGTCGGTGCTTACCGGCCGTCCGAGACCTGCAAGATGCGTTCCCCGAGTTCGCCCTTTTGCGCAGTGTGTCGTGAGAGCCTGACGCTCGGCCTGCTCCGGCGCGTCGGAGCGATCGATGCCGCGTCGCCCGCCTCGCTCGAATCCAGCGTGATGTACGACGAGAGTCTTGACTTCGTCGTGACGCCGGTTCCGCACGAGCCGGGACGGATGCTATTCCAGTGGTCGATCGACGGAACGCCCGTCGCCGGCGCCGCGGCGGAGTTGTTCACCGTCGAGGCCGGCGATCTGACGCCAGGGATGCACACGGTGCGCGTCGGCATGAACCGGACCTCGCCCTTCGTGCGCATCGACCCCGCAGGGCTTACTGCAGACGAGCGCGCGTGGCAGCTCTACGTGAACCGCTATCCGCCGGAAGCCGACGCCGGCGTCGACCAGACTGTCGACTGCGAGAGAGATCACGGAGCCTATGCCGTCCTGAATGGGACCGCGAGCCACGACCCGGAATCCGCTCCCGGAAACGAGGACGGCATTCGCGCCTACGAGTGGTTCGAACGCGATCAGCTCATCGCGACTGGAGGGTGGACGCCGACGATCATGCCGCTCGGCGAGCACCAGATCCGGCTCATCGTGACCGACAAGGGAGGCCTGGCGGACTCGGACACCACCACCGTGAAGGTCCAGGACACTTCGCCGCCCTGGGCCTCGCTGGTCTTTCCCGAGCAGAAGGGTTACTGCACGTCGCAGACGGTCGGGGTGTGGGTTTCGTACATCGACCCCTGCGACCCACGTCTTCGAGCGCACTACGACCCGCCAGGAGCCGGCTACTGGCACAACGAGTACGACGGGCATGGCGACCATCTCGTCACCGCTTCGGCGACCGACCCGGGCGGCAACACGGCGTCGAATCTGCTCGACTTCACGGTGGACCACGTAACGCCGACGGCGACGATCCTGCCGAAGTCCGGACAGCGCCAGCTCTCGGATCTGGCTTCGTTCGCGACCTTCTTCACCGACAGCGACGACGACGGCGCCCGTGGCGATGTCGTTCAGGAGATCCTCCAGGTGGACGACTGCTGGCTCTACAACGGTTGGCACTACGGAGACGGCGACGGGTTGCTCCGCGACGAGAACCCCAGCTCTCCCGGGGAGTTCAGCTGCCGGCTCTCGAACTATTGCGGCCGGACGGTCTTCGAGAATCCGACGGTGACGGTGCGCGTGTCTGACTGCGGCGGGAACGAAGGGACGGCCTCGGTGGTCATCCCCGGCCGGTACGTCGTCGACGCCAGCAAGTGCCAGTGACAGCGGGACGCGGCCGCTACGGTTGCCGCGGGCACCGGGAGGAGAAAGAGCTTGGGTGGTGGACGTGGGAGGTATGAGACGGGAGCCCTTCGCCAAGATCCAATCCGGGTGTAGCGGTCCGGGGCGATCCTGGAGTGCCCCGGCCTGCCTGCCCGCCCGCAGCCGATCGCGCCGGCGCCGCCCGGCTGTTCGATCCCGACCCGGAGTGGTCCGACGACTGAGGAAGGCGCCTCGTGCCGGGAGGGGCGTGGCGGGTTCCGAGCGCCCCTCCCCGCTGAGAGCGCGAGGTCGTCCAGCTGGCGCCGTGGCAGGCGCTGACACGCCTGCGGTCCCGAGTCAGCTGCGCATCCCTCCGCCGGTGCTACCCCGAAAAGGTGTCGAGTCGCGGCCAGCAGCGCCTGCCGCGGCGCTCTGGCCGCAACCAAGTCGATGACCGTCGCGATCCGGTGAGGGCCCGTGCCCTCGGACGCCGCTCGAGTGTGCGATCGGTCCTCGGACGCCTTCCTCGACGAGCACGCCGACAAGACCCGAGGCTCGCTCTCGTGCTTCGACCGGGTGATCTTTCGCGGCTACCTGCCGCCGTTCTCGGGTCGGGAGATCACGCCCTTCCTCAAGCGCCACGGGGTCCGGCCCGACGGCCTGAAGGCCTTCCTCATCGGGCAGGCCGAGCGTTTGAAGCAGCACGCGCGTCAACTGGCCCAGCGCCAGGGCCGACCATTCCTGGACTCCGCGGAGCGGGTCCGCAAGGCCGAGAAGGCGCGCAAGATCGCCGAGCGGAGTGAGATCACGGAAGGACTGGTGTACGTCCTGTCGACGCTCGAGCTGTGCTGGACATTCGCGCTCCGTTGGGATGACGACTCGTACGTCCGATCCACCCGGCGGAAGTGCCTGCTCCCGTACTTCTACTTCGTGGACCGTGAGCTGGGCCTGATTGCCGTCAAGCTCCAGACCTGGTTCCCAATGCAGCTCCAGGTCTACGTCAACGGTCACGAGTGGCTGGCCCGCAAGCCGACACGCAGCGGCATGCCCTACTTGAAGCACGACAACGTCTTCCTGCGCGGCGAGGACCTCCGGCGGGAACTCGTCGTATACTCTGTGGCCGGAAACAGCGGCCTGGATGCTGGCCGGGGCAGGGGTGTCCCGCTCCGCCGCTTTGCGACAACGTTCTTGCCATACCATCTGCCGGCGAGCGATGACTCTCCGATCCGTTCGGCCTCGCGACGCATGGAACGGTAATCGCGCGTGCTGGCAGGACTCGGCGAGTTGCCGGCTCGATCGGGACGGGGACGACACCATGGCCACACCGGTTTGCGTTGGATCCAGATCACTGAGCACCGCACGCATGGTCCTGATCACGCTGGTCGCTGCTGCCGTCCCAGGCCTCGCGCTTGGCCAATTCCCCTCTCCGGATCGCGCATTGCGTCGAACCGGCCTGGCAGGGCCGAGCGATTCGTCTGGCGCCGAGATCTGCTCGCCGTCGTCCAACGTCGCCTACGCGGTTTGGATCGACAACAGTGCCGGGGCGTCCGGTTTTGCGGGAGACATCCATCTCAGCAAGACGACCAATGGCGGTGCCAGCTGGTCCGCAGCGACGCGCTTGAAGCGCACGCTCCCAGCGGGAATGTTGCCGTTTGGTCCTCCTGAGGTGCGCATCACCTGCGATTCCTCCTCTCGAGTCATCGTCCTGTGGCGGGAAGCGATCACGGACAAGGAAGACCTCTACGCGGTCTCGTCGATCGACGGGGCCGCAACATGGCGCGAGGTCAAGCGCATCAACACCGACGCGTCCCGCGGTACGAAGACGCTCGGATCACCGGAAATCACCACCGACGGATCGGGCACGGTCTATGCGGCATGGTCGTGGAGTTGGTCCACGGACAGTGTTTCGGTAAGTACTTCGACAGACGCGGGCCTGACATGGGGCGCGCCGCAGATCGTCGACGGCGGTAACAGCGGCGTGAGCCCGTTGAGCCTCGTCGCTCGTTCCGGCGGTTTCGCGCACGTCGCGTGGGCTGACAACAGTGGAAGAATCTGGGCCAACAGCACAACGACGAGTGGAGCCTCGTGGCTCGGTGCGAAGCGTCTCGACAACGACGCGACACCGACATCGAGCAAGCCGCGCATTGCACTCGAACCAGCCGGCTCCCGCCTCTACGTGGTCTGGCAGCGTGCCTCGGGGGCGTCCTCGCTGATCTATGTCAACTCGTCCACCAACAATGGTTCGACATGGGGCACCGCGGCCCGTATCGACCACGCGAGCGCGGGTACGAAGGCGGAGGCGGCCGACATCGTGGTCACATCGGGTGCAGTTCACGTTGCATGGCAGGACAACCGCACCGGTGCGACTCACGTGTGGGCGACGCGTTCGACGAATTTCGGCGGCACGTGGGTTAGCCCCGACCAGCGACTCGATCCGGGTAACAGCAGCGGCACCTCCACAGCGCCGCGCATCGCTGCGACCGGAGCGGATGCAGGGGTTGTATGGCTCGACACGCGCCGCGGTGGCGTCGAGCCGTACGCCAATCGTTCGCACGACACCGGTAGCACGTGGCTGGGTGATCAGCGTCTCGACACGGGCGCGGCAGCGACAACCAGCGCGCGCCAGGTGCGGCTCGCGCATGACACGTCAACGGGGTGGTTCGCGCTTTGGAACGATCGCCGCAACGACGCGCGAGCGAGCGCCTATAACGACATCTTCGTCAACCACTCGGCCAACAGCGGTGACACGTGGAACGCGTCCGACATCCGCATCGACAGCGCGCCGAGCATGAACAACAGTGCGGCGATGTTGCCCGCCATTGCAAGCGACGGGGCTGGTCGAGTCTTCACGGCGTGGATGGACGAACGCGACGGACGCCAGGACATCTACGCGAATTGCTCGCTGGACCACGGGGCAACCTGGCGTGCGAACGACGTGCGGATCGACACCGGCACGAGCACAGGATCGGCGGTGTCCTTCGTTCCGCGCGTCTGTGCCGACGGGAACGGATGCGTCTACGTGGCTTGGACCGAACCAGGAAGCGGCTCGAGTCCATCCGTATACCTCAATCGGTCGTGTGACGTTTGCAGCACGTGGCTTGCGGCTCCGATTCGTGTCGACCACGCCGGGACACAGGCCTCCATGATCAATCCTGCTTTCCTGTCGTGCGATGCGAGTGGCAACGTCTATCTCGGCTGGTCCGACGATCGCGCGACCGGCTCGGGTTTGGACGAAGACATGGACGCCTACTTCAACGTCTCGCACGACCGCGGTTCGACCTGGCAGTTTCCAGCCGATGCGAAAGTCAACGGGACCGGTGTCACCGGAGCCTGGATCGACGGCATGACGGCCGATGCCGGTGGGCACGTCTATGTTCTGATCAACGCCGCCAACGGTCCGCTCGGAACGTGGCACTACTACGTCAACCGCTCTTGGGATGCGGGCAACACGTGGCGCGGATCGATCGACCTTGCCGGCGGAATCGTCGGAGCGGGCCCCAATGGGACCACGATTGCTGCGGATAACTCGGGAGGCGTCTACGTTGCGTGGTTCGACGCGCGTAACGGTGCGTTCGACGTGTTCATTAGACGGTCTGTGGTCAACGGCGATCCGCCCTGGAGCGCGGAGCAGCGGGTCGATGGCGACGCACCCGGTGTTAACAGTTCGTTCAACGTCGTGATGGCTGCCGATGCGGGGAACGTCCTCGTGACCTGGACCGACGACCGTACGGGGAAGGACCAGCTCTTCGCGAACCGCTCCACGGACCAGGGCTCGAGCTGGCTCGCAAATGCGGTGCAGGTCGACACGGGAGATGCGCCAGGCGCTCACGAGTCGGCGATGAATCTGGGGTTCCTCGTGCCGGCAGTGGCGCTTCGCGGCAGCAGCGCACGCGTGGCCTGGGTCGACAACCGGAACAGCTGCAGCGGCAAACCCGGGTTCGATACCTATGTCAACTACTCGGAGAACGCCGGCCTGACGTGGCACACGGGTTCGATCCGGGTCGAGGCCGGCGACGGCCCCGGCTGCTCCGACTCGACGTGGCCTGCGCTCAGTTTCAGCCCGGACAAGTGGACTCACGTGGCGTGGGTCGATCACCGCAGCGACTACCACGCGATACGCTCCAACTCGGCGCTGGGCCTTTCGGATGATGATGGCGACGGGCGCTTCGGTCCCGAGCTCGACTGCAATGACGCGATTAACACCGTGTGGTCGATTCCGGGTGAAGTGCGCACGCTGACGTTCTCGACGACGACGGCGTTGAGTTGGAGCGCGCCGCTGAGTCCTGGCGGCACCGCGCCACTTTACGACACGTTGCGCTCGAGCAGCGCGGCCGATTTCGGCGCGGCTGCGACGTGCCTCGAGTCCAACGGCGCGGACAGCACGACCGCGGAACCGGCGAAGCCCCTGGCGGCGAACGCGTACTTCTATCTGGTGCGGGCCGAGAACTCTTGCGGGACGGGCACGCTTGGCACGAGATCGAATGGCGTGGCGCGCACCGGACGCGCGTGTCCATAGCGCAATCAGGAGCGGCAGCGATCCGTTCCTGCCATCGCAGCGCTGCGCCGGGGGTTCTTCGTCTGGAGGAGGACAGGGTGCCGGCGGAGCGCGAGGTTCTCGATGAAGAAGTCGGCGCCGCTGGCGAAGATCGCGACGCGAGTCCAGGCGACGGCAAGGACGCAGTTGAGCATCGACGAGCGATGACGGCGGTAGAGGCTGAGAGCAACGGAGGGCGTCCGCGGTCGATTCGGGAATCCGGCAGAGGATCGCAACTCGTTGAGGGGCAAGGCGGCCGGGGTCAGGGCGAGGAACAAGCCTCGGCTACCGTGTCCCGGCCTCCGTCCGCGTCGCGCGCTGCCCGCCCAGGCACCGCATCGCCCCTTCCGACGGACACGCCGGCCCGCCGGGCTCGCCCATAGGAACCGGCCGGACGGCGCCCGTCGCGACGGGGCACTCCGGCCCATCGGCCTCGCCCGCCGCGCGCTTCTTGCCGACATAGCCGATCGAGCGCAGCGCCTTCTCCAGCGACTGCACTACCTCGGGCGGTTGCGACGCCTGCGGAATCCTAGCGTCGGCCAGCTTCGTCAGGCGCTCCAACAGGATCGCGCGGTAGCGCGCCAGCTGCTCCGGCTGGGCGGCGGCGAGGTCGTTCTGCTCGCCGGGGTCCGCGGCGAGGTCGAAGAGATTCTCGCGGCAGGACCGGTGCTCGACGACGTACTTGTAGCGCTGTCCGACCAGCCCGGTGAAGCACGCGTCGCGCAGCGTCTCGGTCATCGCGATCGGCTCGACCGCCGGATCCTGCGGTCGCTCGACCAGCGGCAGCGCCTCTTCCATGCCGAACTTCTCGGGGCTCAGTCCCACCAGCTGCAGGAGCGTCCGGCCGAGCTGCGCGGTCGAGACCACAGCCGCCTCGCGCCGCGGAGCGATGTGACCGGGCCAGCGCAGCATCAGCGGCACGTGCACGACCGGCTCGTCGACGCGCCCCGCGTGGGTCAGCCATCCGTGCTCGAGGAAGGCCTCGCCGTGATCACCCATCACCGCCAGGACCGTCGTGTCGGCGAGTCCCTCGCGGCCCAGCGTGTCCAGCAGATTGCCAAAGAACTTGTCGGTGAACAGGACCTCGCCCTCGTAGCGCCCCTTCAGGTAGAGCGCCTGGGCCGGGGTGACGGCGTTCTCGTACCACCGCAGGCACTGCAGGTCCTCGCTGGGAGGACGCTCACCCTGCGGGAACAGATCGAACTGCGGCGGCGGGATGTAGTCGTAGTGCGGATCCCATAGGTGCACCCAGAGGAAGAACGGCTTCCCGTTGAAGGCGGCGAGCTGCTCCGTCACGGCGCGCACGAGCTGCTTCGAGGAGCGCTTGTCGTGGCCGTAGTGCTCCTCCGTATAGACGTCGAATCCGGCACCGAAGCCGAACGACGTCCGGAGCGTGGCGGCCGGCACGAAGGCCGCCGTCGCGTAGCCGGCGTCCTTGAACTGCTGGGCGAGCTGGGGCACGGACGGAGAGACCATGCGGTCATAGGCGGCGACGCCATGCGCGCGCGGGTGCAGGCCGGTCATGACCGTCATCATCGAAGGAGTGGTCCAGGGGGCTGCGGCCACGGCCCGGTCGAAGCGGAGCGATTCCTTGGCCAGCGCGGACAGCCGCGGCGCGACCGCCTTTCCTCCCACCGTACGATCGAGCTCGTCGGCGCGCAGGGAATCGATCGAGACGAGGATCACGGAAGGGCCTGGCCGGTTGCAACCCGCGGCGAGCAGGGCCAGGGCGATCAGCAGGAAGACCAGGCGTCTCACGGGACAGCGCTCCTCTCATGACGGCGCCGGACGATCCGCGTGCCGGGTCCGGGCGCGGATTATCGTGCGCGCGGGCCCGACCTGCCACGGCCGGCCGGGGTGCGCCCGCGGCGCGTCGAGGGGCCGGGCAGGCACCGTATACTCCCGCGGTGACGAACCGGGAGCGGCGCGGGTGAGCGAAGCAGTCCAGCCGGAGCAGCTGACCGCGGGTGTTCTTCGCCTTCACTGGCCGTTCGGAAGGACTGTCGTCCTGGGCCTGGCGCTCGCCGCCGCGATCGCCGGCGCCGTCGAGTGGGCGGCGCGCACCGATTTCCTTCGCGAGCGACTGCCCCCCGAGACCTTCGGCGGCGGGCTGGTCCAGCTGGACCGGAAGCTCGTGCTCCTGCGCGAGATGGTCGAGCGGCAGGGGCCCGTGGACTGCCTCTTCGTCGGCAGCTCCCAGGTCTACCGGGGGATCGATCCGGAGATCGTGGACGGGAACCTGCGGCCGGCGGCGGGGGGAGGGATCCACAGCTTCAACTTCGGGTTGGGCGGCATGTCGGAGACCAGCGAACCGGCGGTCGCGAGAATCCTGCTCGAGAAGTTCCACCCGACGCTGATGGTGGTCGGGGTCTCGTCGTACGGGCTCCTCGAGCGCAAGGACCGCGACCAGTTCGAATCGCACCTGACGACCAGTCCCTGGGTCCGCTACCAGGGCGGGGAGTTCAGCGTCGGTGGCTGGCTCAGCGAGCACTCCGTCGCCTTCCGCCAGTACTCGGGATACCTGTTCTGGCGCGAGCAATCCGGAGAGGCCGAACAGAAGCTGCGCCAAGCCGTCGAGAACATGGCCGCCAACGGATTCGGCGCGTTCGCGCCGGGAGAGTTCCGCGGCATCGATCGCGGCGCCATCCGGGCGCTCCGCCGGTACGAGGTCTCGCCGGACCGCATCGCGGCCCTGTCCGAGCTGCTGCGCCTGCGCTCGCCCGGGCTCGAGGTGCTGGTGGTGGAGCTGCCCGTCAGCGAGACGGCCTTGCAGCACTACGGTGGGGGAGAGCTCGACCACCAGCAGGGGCTCGACGCGATCGAGACGCTCGCCGCGCAGCACGGCGTCGCGTTCTGGCGGTTTCCCGCCGACCGTGCGATCCCGGCCGACGGCTGGGCGGACTTCATCCACCTCAATCGGACCGGCGCGGAAGCGTACAGCCGGTGGCTGGGCGAGCAGCTCCTCGAGGCGGTGCGAGAAGGCCGGCTGAAGCTCCCGCCGGCCTGACGAGCGCGCCGTGTCGATCACCTCCTGGCCGTTCGCCGCCTTCGTCCTCGCCCTCTTCGCGCTGCACTTCGCGCTGCCGCGGCGCGCCCAGCTCTGGCTGCTGCTCGCGGCCTCGCTCGTCTTCTACGGCACCTGGTCCTGGCAGTTCCCGCTCGGCCTGCTGGCGCTCACCGCGGCGAATCACTGGTTCGCGCGCCGGCTGTGGAGGGGAGCCGGATCCCCCTGGCTGTGGGCCGGGATCGGCGTCAACGTCCTGGCGCTCGGGCTGCTCAAGTACTCGGCCTTCCTGCTGCCGCCGGTGGTGCAGGCGCTGGGCGCGGGCAGCCGCGCGGGCTCGGTGACGTTCGTGCAGCTGGTGCTGCCGATCGGCTTGTCCTACCGCGTGCTGGAGAACATCTCGTTCCTCGTGGACGCCTCGCGCCGGCAGCTGGCCGAGTTCCCGCGGTGGCCGGACTACGCGCTCTACTCGGCCTGGTTCCCGAAACTCGTCTCCGGGCCGATCGAGCGCGGGCGGGCCTTCCTCGCTCAGCTTCCGCGCGGCCGCGTGATCGACAACGACGTCGTCGCGCGCGCGGTCACGCTGGTCCTCGTCGGGTTGCTGCGCAAGCTCGTGATCGCGGACACGATCCGGGGGCTGATCCCGGCGGGACAGTTCGTGACGCCGGCGGAACACGCCGGGTGGCAGGCGCTGCTGTGGCTGCTCGCCGACGTCTTCGTGATCTACAACGACTTCGCCGGCTACACCGACATCGTCCGCGGCGTCAGCGCCCTGTTCGGCCTCGAGCTTTCCCGGAACTTCGCCGCCCCGTTCTTCTCGCGGAACTTCAGCGAGCTGTGGATGCGCTGGCACATCAGCCTCTCGTCGTGGCTCCGGGACTACGTCTACATGCCGGTCAGCCGCGCGCTCCTGCGGCGCAGCGCGCGCCCGAACACGCCCCTGAACCTGATCGTGCCGCCGCTGGCGGCCATGCTGGTCAGCGCACTCTGGCACCAGGTGGCGTGGCACATGCTCGCCTGGGGCCTGCTGTGGGGCGTGTTCCTGTTCGCGGGGCGGATCCCGACGCTGTGGCGGCCGGTCGTGCCGCCGGACCGGCAGCCGGCCTGGCGGCAGGCCGCGGGAGCGCTCGGCGTCGTGATCATGCTGACGGCCAGCAACCTGCTGTTCCAGATGACGCTGCCGGTGGCGGGTGAGTTCGTGCGCAGCGCGTTCCAACCGGGACACTGGAGCGGATCGCTGACGGCGGCGTGCCTGCTGATCCTGGTCTCGCTCGGGATCGACTGGATCCAGCACCGGTCCGGCGACGAGACCGCGTTCCGGCGCTGGCCGCTCTGGGGCCGGTCCCTCGCGCTGGCCGTGGCGATCCTGGCGCTCGTTCTGGCGACGTCTGCCGGGGAGTCGGCGCCGTTCATCTACCAGTACTTCTAGACCCGCGCCAGCACCGCGATCGTCGTGTCGTCGTCCTGCGCGGCGTTGCCGGCGTGCTGCTCCATCGCGTGGACGATCGCCTGAACGATGGCCTGGGGACCGCCGGGCGCCGCGTCGCGGGCACAGTCCACGAGGCGCTCGATCCCGAACGGCGGCGCTCGGAGAAGACCCGCGCTCGAAGAGCAGCGCGAGCGGCGGCCCGGTCGGGTCGAGCCGCTCGACCTCCCGCTCGCGCAGCAGGAGTGCCGGGCCGTGCCCCGCGCTGACGAAGACGAGCTCGTCGCGGAGCGGGTCGGCGACTGCCGAGGCCAGCGTGACGAACCGATTGGACGGCAGCCGGTAGGAGATCTCCTCGTTCAATTGCGAGAGCATCCGCTCGCAGGGGAGTCCCAGCCGCGTGATCGCGTGCCAGCGCGCGTGCAGGCTGGTCACGAGCAGGGCCGCGGTGAGCCCCTTCCCGGAGACGTCGGCGACCATCGCCCCGAAGCCGCGGTCGGTCTGGAAGAAATCGTAGATGTCGCCGCCGATCGCGTGGCACGGGTCGTGCCAGGCGGCGACCTGGAAGCCGGAGGGCGGTGCCAGGTCGGCGGGCGGGAGCAGCATGCCCTGCATCCGCGCGGCCGCGGCCAGCTCCGCCTCGATGGTCTGCAGCCGACGTTCGTGCGTCCGGGCTTCCCGGTTCTCGTGCGCGACGTGCATCATGCCCGCCAGGGCCGCCACGACCTGCAGGTGCGGGTCGTCGAACATTGCGGTGCTGCCGCGCCGATCGAGGTACAGCACGCCGGTCGCCGGGCGCTCCGGTCCGAACGGGGCGCACAGGACGTCGGACGCCGGACCGGACGAGCGACGCGCGATCTGTCGTCGCCGACCAGCTGCGCAGGTGACGGCGCACGGCCTCGGACCGTGCGCGCAGGGGTTCATGCAGCCGAGCTCCACCGCGGCTCCGATGTGGCCGCCTCACCATGGCACGTTGCCGGGCAGTGGCCGCCCGCGGCAGGTCGTGGCTCGGCGTCACGGCCGGCTCGCGTCGACGTAGCCGCTCGACCAGGTCACGTGTCGCGGAGCGATCGGTTCGGCGCCCGACCGCTTGTTGGCTCGCGCAGTCGGCGACCTGCACGTCGGGATAGGCGGCGAGCCGGGGTTGCGGAGCCAGGTCGGATCGTGCGTCCGCAGCCGCTCGAGCTCAGGTCGTACACGCGCGACGTTCGCCGCAGCGGCCGCAGGAGCGCACGAAGCCGCGGATCACGCGCGATGCCCGGCTGGGGATCGCGCCGAGCTGGTAGCCGGCGCCGGTCGGCTCGGTGGCGTCGTTGCCGTTGATCCTGCTCCCGAGCATGTTCGCGGGCGGTCGTGCGCTTGGCAGTGAGCAGCTCATCAAGGCCGATGATCTCGACCGGAATGCCGGCCCAGGTGGCACTCATGCGATGCGCCCAGGCCTCCGCGAATTCGCTCCGCGGGATCGTGCGGAAGATCTCGACCCGAACCGGCGCTGCCCCCAGCCAGATGATCTCGTCCGGCCCGGCGGCACGGAGCTCCGCGATGGCCGTCGCCGGAGCGCCGAACTGCCGCAGCGCCGTCACGACGCGAGCCAGATTGTCCGGCTCCTCGCCGATCTACAGGTCGAGATCCTTCGTGAAGCGCGGCCGGCCGTGGTACGCGACCGCGTAGCCGCCGACGACGAGGTACTCAGCGCCCGCCGCGGCGAGTGCCGAAAAGAGATATTTCAAATCGGGGTGGAGGTCCATCGTGTCCCTCGAGTGCCCACGCCTCCTCGACCAACTGCCACGCAGCGGCAAGCCGCACGGAGGGCGGCGCAGCGAGCCAGAACTCGATCTCCGCGTCGAGAGCTTCGGCCCCGTGGCGGACGCGCCCGGCGGTCCAGCCAGGGCGCGTATGAGAGGAATCTCCAGCTACCATCGCTCGATTGCACCAAAGACACGCAATCTGCCTGAGGGAACGGCTGGACCAAGTCGTGGAGAGGCGCAGCTCCGCATAGAGGAGAGCCCCGCCAAGACAGCCCCCTCACTCCTCCTTCCGGATCAGCTTCCCCAGCGCCACGCGGTCGGCCGCCAGTAGCTCGGCGACCCGCGCGGTATTGACGTCGGCGACGATGATCTGGCCGACCTCGGTGTTGACCGCGCTGTAGATCCCCTGGGCCTTCATCTTGGCCGTCTGGTACCCGTTGTCGTCGGTCGGGCTGACGTAGTGGACCGAGTCGACCTTGTAGCGGTGCACCAGGAACAGGTGGATCAGGGTCATCAGCCGCCGCTTGCGGAGCGCCTCGTCGAAGGTGTTCTGGTCGCGCACCGAGAGGATGCTGCGCTCGCGCCGGTCGTGGATCGAGGCGAAGACGACGTTGGCCAGCTTCGCGCCCCCCTTGCCGACCAGCGCCAGCTCCAGCAGCTCGGACCCGGCGCGGTGCGGCTTCAGCTCGACCCGCAGCGCCTCGGAGATCCCGTTGTGCTCGCTCCACAGCGCCAGCCACTCCTCGAGCAGCTTCTTCGGGACCTCGGTCTGGATCAGGTGCTGGTGCTGGGTCGAGCCCTTGCCCATCGCGGTGGTCGTCGCGGTGTGACCCGACGACGCCGCCAGCGCCGCGTCGAGCCGCGGCCCGCCGACCAGCGTCTGCGGCGTCTTGTACGGCGACTCGACCAGCCGGATCTTGCGCTGCAGCCGGGCCAGCGCCAGCATCCCGTCCTGCCTCAGCGCGGTCGCGAACTCCTCGGACGCGACGCCGTCGACCTGGTGGCCGCCGTAGGTGATGAAGTTGAAGACGAAGCCCATCTTCCCCAGCTCCTCGGGGAAGCGCCGCATGGCGTCGTCACTCATCCCGGTCGAGTCCCAGTTGAACGACGGCGAGAGGTTGTAGGCCAGCATCTTGTCGGGGTAGGCCGCGTGGATCGCGTCGGCGAACTGCTTGGCGTCGGCCAGGTCGGCGGTCTTGGTCTCCATCCAGAGGATGTCGGCGAACGGCGCCGCCGCCAGCGACTTGGCGATCGCGTAGGGGATGCCGCCGCGGATCTGGTAGTAGCCCTCCGGCGTCTTGGCGTGCTCGGCGCTCCAGACGATCTGGATCCCCAGCGACTTCGCCTTGGCCTTGGCGGCCCACAGCGAGGCCGTCTCGGCGAAGCGGCGCCATTCCGCGGCAGTCGGCGCGAGGGTCTCGCCCTCGCTCGCGCGGAACTCGATCACCTCGGCCACGGCGTCGCCGTAGGTCAGGAGACCCGCCGCGGTTTCCCAGGTCTCGGCCAGCCGCGCCGAGACCTTCTCGAACAGCGGATCGACCGGCGCCTCCGGAGTCTTCTTGTGCGCTGCGGCCCCCTCGGCCGCGGCCTGCGCAAGCCCGACCTTCACCAGCCACGACTCGGCCGCGCGCATCTCCTCGGCCGAGACCGCGTAGAGCCGGTGGCCGCCCAGCTCCTTGATCCCCAGCTCGAAGAAGCGCTTCATCAGCGCCAGCAGGCAGGTCTTGAACGCCGGGACACTGACGTTGGTGGCGCCCAGGATGAACGGCTGGTCGCGCTCGTCGCCGCGGCCGTCCAGCAGCGTGGCCGCCTCGGCATCGGTCCGCGCGACGACGATCCCGGCGACCTTCATGATGTCCAGCTGGAAGCGGGCCGCGTTCAGCCGCTTGATCTGCTCGTCGGAGGCGACCAGTACCTTGCCGCCCTGGTGGCCGCACTTCTTCGTGCCCGGACGCTGGTCCTCGATGTGGTAGCCGGTGACGCCGACCTCGGCAAAGCGCCGGATCAGGTTGCGCACGTGCGGATCGCCGCCATGGCCGGTGTCGGCGTCGGCGATGATGAACGGCCGGTAGTCGTAGGCCGGGGTCGCGGCGCGCTGCGCATCCGTCATGCGCGAGCGCAGGAACTGCTGGTTGCGGTCGGCGGTCAAGAGCGCGCGCACCAGCACCGCCGCCTCGTCGGGGACCTGCGAGAGCGGGTAGCTCGCCAGGTCCGGTCCCGGGTCCTCGGCGATCGACCCCTTGGCCGAGGTCGCCCAGCCGCCCAGGTAGATCCCCTCGATCCCGAGCCGCTTCATCGCCACCGCCTGCCCCGGGGAGTAGGGACCGAAGGTGGTGATGCTCTTGCGCTCGGCGAAGAGCTGCCGGAGCCGCTCGTAGAACGCGACGGCCGCCTCGCGCGCGACCGTGTGGTCGTGCGGGATGGTCCCGCGCTGCTCGACCACCTGCCGCGCCGAGTAGAGCCGCAAGATCCCCGCGAAGCGCGGGCTGTCGAACCACTCTTGGGTCTCGGTGACTTCCTGCTCGAACTCGTTCATGGCGTGGCTCCTGCCCCGGGGGCGCCGAAGTCGAGGTTCTCGGTGACGCGCGTTCCGTCGCGGCGGAAGGCCTCGAGATAGTTCGCGATCCGCTCCCCGGCGCGCGCCAGGTCGTGGTTGTTGAGATTCAGGTTGAGGAGGTCGACGTACCAGGGCGCCTTGACGGGGTCCCGGACGTAGGCCTCGACGATCGCGCGGGCGATCGGCAGCGTCGTCGGCTTGGAGTCGTCGTGGACGTCGCGGTTGCCAGCGCGCAGCAGCTTGTCGTACTCCTCGTCGAGCAGGCGGGCGAACAGCGCCGCGGTGAAGGTCTCCCCGGCCCGCACGCCGGTGGCGTCGTCGCCCTCGGTCAGCGGTGCGCGCTTGTGGATCCACTCCCAGAGGATGCTCAGCCGGATCTCGCCGGTCGCCATGTCTTCCATCAGGTAGAGGACGTCGTCGTTGCCGAAGAAGTCGGCCGGCTTGAGCGCCGCGGCCTGGAATCCCTGTCCGAACGCGTTGCCGTACTGCAGCGCGACGCTGAGCAGGTCGCGCGCCCCGCGCACCGTGCGCGGCGCGGGCTCGAGCAAGGCCAGCCCCGCGGCGTCCTCCGGCGTGTAGGTCAGCGGCTGGAAGGCGCGCCCGAGTTGGTTGTCGGCGCCCGCGCGCTCCCAGACCGGCCGCACGATGTGGACCATCTTCCAATGCGCGACCCACTTGCCGCTGGCCCCTTCGCGCTGCTCGCGCTCGCCGCCCGCGACGGCGCGCTTCATCCCGGCGGTCACGCCCGCGTCGGAGCCGACCGGGATGTTCGGCTCCATCCCGCCCTGCCAGAGCGCGCAGCGGCCGTCCCGGTCGGGCGTGTTGACCGCCCGGCGCACGCGGTCCTCGTAGTTCCGCATGTAGCCGTAGGTCATGCCGATCGCGTCGATGTTGGGGTTCAGGAAGGCGGCGTCCCAGGCCAGCGCGTCCGAGACGCTGTTGATGTAGTCCCAGCGCCCGGTGTTGTAGCCGACGAAGTGCGGCCCCAGCGCGGCGCGGATCTCCATCAGCTGGAAGGAGGCCTCGATCTGCTCGACCAGCACGTAGACCTTGATCGTCCCGACCGGCAGCCCCAGGTGGCGCTCCAGCCCGGCCAGCATGTCGTTCCACAGCGCTGCCTCGCCCGCGGTCTGGATCTTCGGCAGGTAGAGGACGATCGAGCGCCCCTCGGACCGCAGTCGCTCGAAGTTGTTGACGACATAGAGGACCATGTCGACGATCGAGGCCGAGAATCCCCGGCCGTCCCGCTCGCGGATGTGGCGATCGTCGAGGTGCAGCCCGCGGGCCCGGAAGATGCGCGTGGTGAAGTCGAGCTGCCGGCGCCAGTCGTCGATGATCGGGCGGCCGAAGAAGCCGCGGGCCCAGTCGTTCATCTCGACGGCGACCTGCTCGGCGACCTTCAGGAAGACCGGATCGCGCGCGATCGCCAGCTTCAGGTTGCGCTGGTTGTCCAGCGACATCGTCTCGACCTGGCCCAGCGCGTCCTCGCCGTCGAACATCCAGCCGTCGGCGCCGGAGAGCAGCGCGTAGGCGACGTTGCGCAGGCCGCTCGCGAGGCCGGCGTGCGGCTTGGTCGCCGGGCCGGTCCCCTGGACCCACTGGCGGCGCAGGTCGGGGGGGATGTCGCTTCCGACGAAACGGCCTTCGCGCGCGTCACTCACGCGGAGCGTGGTGCGCGGGATGATCGCGTCCGGGTCGAGGAACTCGATCCGCCGGCCGGTCCGGGCGCGCTCGAGGCGGCGCGCGATCCGGGCCTGCATCAGATCGCGGCGGTCCGCGTTGAAGGGCGCCAGCGCCTCGAGCGCGGCGAGGGCGGCGGGCGTGTAGATGTCCGGGGAGGAGGTCAGCAGGTGGTCGCGGATCTCGAACGTGCGGCCCATCGGGGACCTCCCTCGGAGACGAAGGATTGCCGCGGCGCGACCCACTCGACGCGCGGGGCAGGGGGATCGTCGCACCGATGGGCGGCGAGCGGCAAGCGGGCGCGGCGGGCGGGGGCGCGCTGCTCGCAGAGTGCCCTCCGCGGCCCGGTCGCGCAGCATCGCCACGATTGAAACCGCGGAATCCCGTCGCTCACGGCCCTTCGCCGGATGCCGCCTCGACCGCGGTCATCCGAGGTGCTTTAGGCAACGCGGACCTTGATGGAGGTCGTGAGGATCTCCTGGCTCAGGCATGCGGCCCGCTCGTCTGCCGAGAGGGTCTCGAGGTACAACTCGATCGCCTCGCGGATGTTGGCGAGAACCTCGTCGAGATCGGCTCCCTCGGACTGGCACCCGGGCAGCTCAGGGCAGTAGGCGTAGTAGCCCTGCTCGTCCCTCTCGATGACCACGCTCACTTGCCGTTCCATCGTCGGTTGGGCTCCTTGGGATCGGGTACGCCGCGGCCGAGGTCGAGTCGGCTGGGACTCATCGTACGGCGACTGGCCGCGACGGGCCACGGCCTCCCGTGTCGTGGTTTCCAGCGCGGGAAGGGCGCTCGCTCCGTGGCCCCTGACGAACAGTGGGGGTTCAGCCGGGGGCTGCCCAGTCGCAAGATCCCCCCATGGCGCGCTGCCCGGCGTGCTCGCAGGAGGAGCTGGACCCGGTGGGGTCCTGCCCGTCGTGTGGGCAGTCGTTCCCGGAGGCTGTCGGCACGCTGGCGACGCTCTCCCGGCTCGGCTCGCAGTCCACCCCGGCCGTCGGCCACGGCGGCGGGCCCGCCGAGAACAGCGCCTTCCTCCCCGGCTTCGTCCTCGGCGGCCGCTACCAGGTTGCGCGCCTGCTCGGCCGCGGCGGGATGGGCGAGGTCTGGCAGGCTCTCGACCTCAAGCTGCGGGTCGACGTCGCGCTGAAGCGGCTCCGCCCGGAGTGGGTCGGCCACCCGCAGATGCTCGAGCGGCTGCGTGGGGAAGCGCGCGGCGCGTGCGTCGTTGGTGCGGACCCGCGCCCGATGCAGACGTCCCCGCCCGGCACCAACTCGACCCGGACATCGAGGAGCGCCCGCAGCAAGCGGGGAAACCGATCACCGCAGCCGCTGCCGGTCACGACGAGATCGGCGTCCCGTGCGCCTTGTTCCGTCTGCTCGAAACTGCCTCACAGAATCGGCCGCGGAGGGTGTCGATCCCGCCCCGGCAACGGTTCGGCCGTCTCCCGCGGCCTCCCTCCCGCCGCGGAGCGTAGGCTCAGCTTGTTTGCAGACGGGGTGCGATAATGAACGACATGGCGGAACGTTCCGGGGACTGGTTCGCACAGGCCGTGCAGGACCTCGAGGCGTCGGCAGCGATGGCACGGTCCGGCCACCACGAGTGGGCCTGCTTCGTCGCGCAGCAGGCCGCGGGGAAGGCCGCCAAGGCCGCCTACCTCCGGCGGGGCCACGTTTCTCGGGATCATTGCGTCGCGCGCCTGCTCGAGGAACTCGGCGATGCGCCCCAGGACCTCGTCGAGAAGGGGCGCACGCTGGACGCCTACTACGTCCCCACGCGCTATCCCAACGGCCACCCGGAGGGTGCGCCGTTCGAGCAGTACGGGCCGCTCCAGAGCGGCGAGGCGCAACGCCTCGCGCGCGAGGTCATTGACTTTGCACGCGCGCAGATGGCCTGAACGCGCCTCGGTGGGAAGCGCGCTCGCGGCGTGGGCCGAGGAGCAGCGCCGCGGCCGGCCCGACCTGATCCGGCTGGGGGTCTTCGGCTCCTTCGTGCGCGGCGGCTGGGGGGTGGGCTCGGATCTCGACCTGGTCGCCGTGATTCGTCGGTCGGACGAGCCGTTCATCCGGCGCGCTGCCGACTGGCCGCTCGAGAAGCTGCCGGTCGATGCCGACCTGCTCGTCTACACGGCGGAGGAGTTCGCGCGCATCTCGGCAGAGGACAGTCGCTTCGGACGCGTGCTGCGCGAGGAGACGAGGTGGATCGTCGGCGGAGAGGACGCCGGGTCGGCTGCCGCACGGGGAGGCGTAGCGTCCACGGAGTGAATCGCGGCCGCAGGCCGACGATCGCACGCTGACGCTGGCCGGGACGCCGGCCTGCAGGGCGCCCGAGCAGCTGCGGGGGACCAGGCTCGACGCGCGAGCGGGTGCGGGCTCTCGAGCAGATCGCACGGTGGACACCGTCACGACAACCGCCTGACCTCCGCCACCATCGCCGCCTTGATCTCACGCCAACTCACCCGACGAATCAGGCGCGGCATCGGTTCCGTCTCCGCGTCGTCGAAGTACACGAGCGAGCGCAGCAGGTGGTACTCGTTGTAGTCGAGCCGCGCGAACCGCCGGCGAATCAACTCGAAGACGGTGTCGAGTGACCCGCCGCCGCGCAGGAAAAAGAACAGGTCGATGAAGTCCTTGCGGCTGCCTCGCCCGCCGATCGCGATCACCTTCATCACGGCGATATCGCGGGGATCGGCGAGCACCAGGTCGCGGTACGGCGTGCCTGGGAACAGGAGCGGGGCCTGCGCGCGGAGGAAGCTGACCCGCAGCCCGTCCAGGCTGAGATGGAGGGTGCCCTCCGACCGGCCCTGGATGCGGACGCGGCCAAGCGTGGTGAGGTCGCCAAGCAGCGCGTCCTGGTCGATGCCGTCCGGGCGGAAGAAGTCGAGATCACGCGAGATTCGGTGGCCCAGCTGCAGGGCCAGCGCGGTCCCGCCTGCCAGCGTCCAACCCTCGGCGCAGCCGGCGCCAGTGAGCTTCCGGACGGTCGCCCAGCCGTCAGTCCCGATGACCTTGGGGTGCACGCCCGCGTCCTCCCCGGAGGATCAGGTGCCAGTAGTTGCGGGTCCGCGGATCGACGTCCCGCCGCGCCACGGCCCGCAGGATCGCCTCGCGGTCGAAGGTCGCCCGCACCGCGCGGACGTCCTCCCGGTCACCCGAGGTCAGGACGCGCGCGATGACCCAGTCTCGGTGCTCGTCCAGGTCGGACTCCCTCAGGTCCCGGTCCCAGAAGAGGGGAGCCAGTTGCTGCACGAGGCCGGCGCGCGTCGGCGGCGCAGCCGGGGGAGCGCTCGCCGCCGGCACCAGGCGGATCTGAAGCGACGCACCGAGCGACTCGGCAATGCGCCGCAGTGTGGCCACTTCGAACCGGTCCCACCCGCTCTCGTAGCGATGGAGCGTGGGCGCGCTCGTCCCGATCCGCCGCGCCAGGGCCTCGAGCGTCAGGCCGGCCGCCTGCCGCAGCTCGCGGATCTGCGCCCCGAGGACAGGTGCGGCACCCGCATACTTATCACTCATGATAATAATCTACGCCTGGTCGGGGCGGTCGTCAACGCCCGCTCACCCCCCCAGCTTCTTCTCGATCTTCGCCCAACTGTCGCGCAGCGACACCGAGCGGTTGAACACGAGCTTCCCGTCCCGCGAGTCCGGGTCGACGCAGAAGTACCCCTGCCGCTCGAACTGGAAGAACGCCTCGACCGGCGCCCCCGCCACGCTCGGCTCGACCTTGCAGCCGGTAGCACCTGCAGCGAGTCGGCGTTGATGTCGGCCAGGAAGTCGCCGCTCTCGTCGCCCGGGAAGGGCTTGCCGAAGAGGTGGTCGTAGATCCGCACCTCGGCGTCCAGCGCGTGCACCGCCGAGACCCAGTGCAGCGTCCCGCGCGGGGAGCGGCCGTCGGGCGCCGTGCCGCCGCGCGTCGCCGGATCGTACGTCGCGTGGATCTCGACGATCTCGCCCGCCGCGTCCTTCACGACGTGCGTTGCGGTCACCAGGTAGGCCGCGCGCAGCCGGACCTCGCGCCCGGGCGACATGCGGTGGAACTTCTTCGGCGGGTCCTCCCGGAAGTCCTCGCGCTCGATGTACAGCTCGCGCGAGCAGGGGACCTGCCGCGTGCCGGTGGCCGGGTCCTCGGGATTGTTCGGGACCTCCATGAACTCGACCTGCCCCTCGGGGAAGTTGTCGAGCACCAGCTTGACCGGCCGCAGGACGCCCATCACGCGCGGTGCGCGGCGGTTGAGGTCCTCGCGCAGCGCGTCCTCCAGCACCGCGACGTCCACGACGCTGTCGCGCTTGGCGACGCCGATCCGGTCGCAGAACGCGCGGATCGCCTGCGGGGTGAAGCCGCGCCGGCGCATCCCGGCCAGCGTCGGCATCCGCGGGTCGTCCCAGCCGCTCACGATCCCTTCCTGCACGAGCTGCAGCAGCTTGCGCTTGCTCATCACGGTGTAGGTCAGGTTGAGCCGCGCAAACTCGATCTGCTGCGGGTGGCAGGGGGTCTTCAGTTGGTCGAGGAACCAGTCGTAGAGCGGCCGGTGGTCCTCGAATTCGAGCGTGCAGATCGAGTGGGTGATTGCCTCGAGCATGTCCGAGATCGGGTGGGCGTAGTCGTACATCGGGTAGATGCACCACTCGTCGCCGGTCCGGTGGTGGGTCGCGCGCTTGATCCGGTAGAGCACCGGGTCGCGCAGGTTGAGGTTCGGCGAGGCCATGTCGATCTTCGCCCGCAGCGTGCGCGCGCCGTCGGGGAAGTCGCCGGCCCGCATCCGGCGGAACAGGTCGAGGCTCTCCTCGATGGAGCGGTTCCGGAACGGGCTCTCGATCCCCGGCTCGGTCAGCGTGCCGCGCGTCCCGCGCACCTCCTCCGCGCTCAGGTCGCAGACGAAGGCGTCGCCCGAGAGGATCAGTCGCTCGGCGTAGTCATAGAGCTGGTGGTAGTAGTCCGAGGCGTAGAAGAGTCGGTCCTCCCAGTCGAATCCCAGCCAGCTGACGTCGCGGATGATCGAGTCGACGTACTCCTGCTCCTCCTTCTCCGGGTTGGTGTCGTCGAAGCGCAGGTTGCAGGCCCCGCCGAACTGGTTCGCGATCCCGAAGTTGAGGCAGATCGATTTGGCGTGGCCGATGTGCAGGTAGCCGTTCGGCTCGGGAGGGAAGCGCGTCGCCACCCGCCCGCCGTGCTTCCCGCTGGCGCGGTCGGCGAGGACGATCTCGCGGATGAAGTCGACGTTCCCGGGGGGGCTGTCCGCCGTGCTCATGGTCTGCGGCCTCGAACTGGGAGGGAATCGGCCGGGCAGGGAGCCTGCCCGCGACGCGGCATTCTGCCAGAAGCGCGGCGTCCCGGGGTGATCGGCCGCGGGGCGCCGGGGAGCGCCGGTGGGGCCTGACTTGACGGTTCGGGCGTCTTTCCTTAAGGTACCCCGCGGCTGACCTCGCTGGGGGGTCGTCCAACGGTAGGACATGCGGCTCTGGACCGCAGAATCGGGGTTCGAGTCCCTGCCCCTCAGCCAATCGCGCTCCGCCCGTCGCCCCGCCACCCCGCCCCTCATCCAAAGATGCCCGTTGACCTGCGGTCGCCTCCGCGGTACCTAGGCTTCGCGCACCCGGAGCGATGTCCGCGCCGGGCGCGGTCGGGACGAGGAGGCGGGATGCGGGGAGTCGGTCTGCGATACGGGTGCGCCGCGTGGGCGGTGCTGTGCGTGATGTCGCTCTCGCTGGCGGAGCCCCCGCAGCTCGCCAGGCTGCGCGGCGATCTCCCGCGCGTGCTCGACGCCGCCGCGCCGGGCGACCTCGTCCCGGTCAGCATCGTGCTGGCCGAGCAGCTCGGGCCGGACACGATCGCGCGCCTCGCGCGCGCCGCGGAGCCGCGCCGCGCGATCGTCGAGCGCCTGAAGCAGCACGCCGCGCGGACCCAGGCGCCGCTGCTCGCCGCCGTTGCCGCCTACGAGCACGACGGACTGGCGGCGCGCGTCCGCCCGCTCTGGCTCTCGAGCGTCGTCGGCCTCGACGCGACCCCGGCCGCGATCCGCGCGCTGGCGGCGCGGTCCGAGGTCGCCTGGATCAACCACAACCCGAAGCGCCCGGTCTTCGTCGAGGGACCGCGGACCGGTGCCGGCGGTGGGAGCGCGGCCGGCAGCGGCGCCGGCCCCGACGCCGGGACCGACTGGGGCGTGACCAAGATGCGCGCCCCGGAGGTCTGGAGCGGCCTCGGCCTGACCGGCCGCGGGGTCGTCGTCGCCGACATCGACTCCGGCTCCTGCTACGACCACCCCGACATCGTGAACAATATCTGGATCAATCCCGGCGAGGACCTCGACCACGACGGCGTCGTGATGGACCCCTCCGACGAGAACGGGGTGGACGACGACGGCAACGGCTTCGTCGACGACCTGATCGGCTGGAACTTCGAGGTCGGCAACAACGACCCGCGCGACACCGCCTCGGGCCACGGCTCGCACACTACCGGCACCGTCGCCGGCGACGGCACGCAGGGGACACAGACCGGCGTGGCGCCGGGCGCGAAGATGATGATCGTCAAGGTCGGGCTGAGCCTCGCCGACGAGGTCGACGTCTGGAACGGCATGCAGTACGCCGCCGAGAACGAGGCCGACCTGATCACGATGAGCCTCGGCTGGTCGCACTCCTGGGACCCCGACCGCGCGACCTGGCGCCGCAACAGCGAGACCACGATCGCGATGGGGACGATCATGATCGTCGCCGCGGGGAACGAGGGCGGGGGGGCCGAGCCGGACAACGTCCGCACCCCCGGCGATGTCCCGTCGGTGATCACGATCGGCGCCACCGACCCAGCCGACGCCGCAGCCTACTTCACGTCGCTCGGCCCCGTCACCTGGACCGGCGTGCCGGGCTACAACGACTACCCCTACCCGCCCGGCCTGATCAAGCCCGACGTCTCGGCCCCCGGCACCGACACCGTCTCGCTCAACTACTGCGACGGCTACACGACGATGTCCGGGACCTCGATGGCCACGCCCCACGTCGCCGGCGCCGCGGCGCTGATGCTGGAGGGCGACCCCTACCTGACGCGCGACGAGATGGCCGCGATCCTGGAGCAGACGGCGATCGAGCTGGGCCCGCCGGGCAAGGACAACACCTTCGGCTCCGGCCGCGTCGACGCCTACGCCGCCGCGACCGAGGCCAACGCCAAGCTGCGCTACTTCGCGCACCGCGTCGACGACACCGGACAGGACCGCGGCAACGGCGACCTGGCGCTCGACCCGGGCGAGGTCGCGACGATCGTCGTGACCGTGAAGAACGTCGACGCCGCCCGCAGCTTCACCGGGATCACCGCCTTCCTGGCCTCCGAGACGCCGGGGCTGGTCGTGCTCGACAACCACGCCGCTTATCCGGATCTGCCACCTGGGGCGACCAGCGAGCCGGTCGGCGCGGCGTTCGCGATCCAGGTCGAGAGCCCCTGCTTCACCGACGCCACGCTGCGGCTGGACGTCTACGACGCCTCCGGGCGCCGCTCGCGCAGCCGCTTCGTCGTGCGCGTCGGCTCGCCGGTCCCGACCGTGCTCTTCGCCGACGACGGCGAACAGGACCGCGGCTGGACCTCCGGCGGGACGGCAACCGACGGTCGCTGGGAGCGCGGCGTACCGAGGCAGACGACGAGCCACGGGAAGATCGCGAACCCGGGCGAGGACGCCGGCCCGACGAGCACCCGGGCCTGGGTCACGGGCAACACCGGCCTGACCGCCAACGACGACGACGTCGACGGCGGCGAGGCGACGCTCACCTCGCCCGCGCTCGACGCCTCCGCCTACGCGTCATTGGTCCTGTCGTACTCGCGCTGGTTTTTCCGCGAGGGGCTTCCGTCCTATCCGCCAGCGCAGTGGTACCGGGTCGAGGCGTCCTCGAACGGCGGCTCGAATTGGGTCGAGCTGGAAGCGGTGTACTCCGCGGAAGGGACCTGGACGGCGAAGTCGTTCGCGCTGGGCGAGCTGCTCCCGCTGACGAACGCGCTCCGCGTCCGCGTGCGGGTCAACGATAGCGGAGGCGGGGACGCGGTGATCGAGGGTGGTCTCGACGAGGTCCGCCTGGAGGGCGACCGGATCGTCTGCGACGCCTGGACGCCGCCGGCGCTCGCACCTCCGGCGCCGGTCGGGAACACGCTGCGGGTCGTCCGCGCTGGCGACGACGTCAAGCTGACCTGGACCGCCCCGGTGCCCGGCCCGGGCCAGGGGCCGGCCACGCGCTACGACGTCCTCGGAGCCGATGCGCCCGCGACGCCGATGACGACGATCGGCGGCGCGACGCGGGCGGAGTGGTGGGACGCCGGGTCGCGGCTCGACGGACGGACGCTGCGGATCTACCGGGTCGTGGCCGAGAACAGCAGCGGCCCGGCCGGGGGCGACACGCCGTAGCGCGCCAGCCCGGGTCGTCCGCGGAAGATCCGGGCTACAGCGCCGCCGCGGGCTGCGGGGTGGCCGAAGGCTGACCGGCCGCCGGAGGCTGCAGGGCTGCCGGAGGCTGCAGGGCTGCCGCCGGCGCGTAGGGGAGGGGGGCGTGGCCGCGCCACACGGAGACGCCGCCTGGGAACAGTTTTGCGTCGCGCACGCCGAGGCCGTAGCGCAGGACGAACCAGGCGAGCGCGCCGTCCTCGAGACCGTCGCCGACGACGACGATCTCGCGTTCAGCAAAGAGCCCGGCGGCGGCGGCGGAGCGCTCGAGCTCGGCGGCGTCGAACGGTGCGCCGGCCGTGCCGGCGACGCCCGACAGCGCCGGCTGCGGTAGCGGCCAGGGGAGCGCGCCGGGGATGGTGCCCTCGTGGCGGCCGCCGGCGCGGGCGAGCGCCTCGCTGTTGGCGTGGGCGCTGTCGCCGGCGCCTCCGTCGCCGACTGCGCCATCGCGCACGTCGACGATCGCTCCCTCGGGCCGTGCGGTCGCCTCGCGCACGTCGACGACCGCCCCCTCGGGCCGCGCGGTCGCCTCGCGCACGAAGTCGAGCGAGGCGAGCGCCGGCGGCCGGGCGTGGATCCGGACCCGCGTGGGGTCGCTCGGGGCTGCGGGCTCGTCGGCGATGAGGTCGCCTCCCGCGGCGCGCCAGGCGTCGGTCCCGCCGGTGAGCAGCGTGCAGCGCCGTGCGCCGGCCAGGGCGAGGAGCCAGCAGCCCGCGGCGGCGCGGCGCAGCCCCTCCGGGCCGCCGCTGTCCGTCACGACGAGTTCGGCGCCGGGATCGAATCCGGTCGCGGCCAGCGCCGCCGCGAGGTGCTCTTTCGCCGTGCCGTCGAGGTCGCCGCCGGGCGGGGCGACCTCATCGAGCGGAAGCGGCCACGCGCCGGTGATGTGGCCCGCCGTGTAGTCGCCGCGCGCGCGGCTGTCAAAGACGACCGCGCGGCGCTCGACCACCCGCGGCATCAACTGATCGGCCGTGACCCACGGCGGGAGCGGCCCTTCGGCCCTCTTGGGCGCGCCGCCGCTCCCCCGGCCGCAGGCGAAGGCGAACAGGGCGGCCCCGAGGGCGACCGGCAGCAGGATCCGGAGGCGCGTTGCCACGCCGGAACGATGGGTCCGCGCGCCGGGCCGGACAACCCGCGGCTTTGACACCCAGGGGCCAGGCGGCTAGCATCTCCGGGCTTTGCGAGGCGTCCGCCACACTTCCCAACGGGGCCCTCGCGTCGTCGTGGGGCCGTAGCTCAGCTGGGAGAGCGCCTGACTGGCAGTCAGGAGGTCGACGGTTCGATCCCGTTCGGCTCCACCATCGTTCCGCTAGCTGCGGAGCGTCCCCTCGTTCAGCTGGAACAGCGCCTCCACCGGTGCGCCCAGGGCCCGCGCCAGGCGCAGCGCGAGCACCGTCGACGGGACGAACACGCCATTCTCGACGGTGTTGATCGTCTTGCGCGAGACACCGACCCGGAGCGCGAGCTCCGCCTGGGTCAGGCCGAGTCTCGCGCGGGCCTCCTTGAGGCGGTTGTTGAGCAGCGGATCAGTCACGGGGCTCGCCGCGCCGGTCGAGCATCACGAAACGGAGCGCCGGCATGGTGATCCCGACGACGAGCAACAGCGGGATCGCGGCAGCGGCCGTCAGCGGGGTGAAGAGCGACACCGCGTAGAGTGCGCCCGCCGCGATCAGCATCGCCCAATAGCCGAACTGGAACGCGTCGCGGCGGTTGGCGACGGTCAACTCGTCCTCCAGCGCCGATTGCACGCCGGGCTGCCGGGCCTCTCTCCCGCCGGTGACGAGCATCGCGACCAGCGATCCGGCCCAGAGCGCGAAGCCGGCGAGCCGGACGACGTCGACCAGACGCGTCGCGTGCCCTGCGACAGCCGTCGCCGACGCGACGATGCCGCCCTGCCAAGAGAGGAATCCGATCGCCGAGGCGGCGACGATCCGCCTGCGGCGACGGGCCAGGCGTTCCACTTCAGCGGTGCGCTCCACTTCCGCGATGCCGGGACCGGGACTCCCGCCCTGAGCGCTCATGAAGCCTCCTTGGTAACCTATAGGTGACATGATACCCATAGGTTACATCACGTCAACCCCCTGCCGGGGCGGCGACGGTCCGCCGCGTCGGCCAGGGGCGACCGGCTGGCCGGCTTCGAGCGCCCGGGGGAAGGGCTCCGGTGACACCCGGTGGCGGTCCACGGCCGAGGCCCGCGGGTGCGTCGTCGAGGGCGAGCGCCGCGGGCGTCGGTCATTTTCGGACATCGGATGCGGCAGGAGCGCCGGCGCCGTCGAGCATGATCGCTGAGCGATGGTGCGCACGTGGGCCCACAGCCGCGATCCATCAGTCGCCGAATATCCGCGAGCACTTCCGCGCTCAGGTGGGATTGACCATCGGCCGCGACTCCATGAGCACGTCAGGGCTCGAGTGCTCAGCCGCAATGTCCAGCTCGTCTCTCGGCATGACAACAGAACAATCGCGCGATTCACTTGACAGTCAGATGTCCGTCTTATAGAATGCACCCTGAGCTCGCATCGCAGACAGGGGGGCCCATGGCCGTCAGTTGCACGCAGCAACCCGATCGCACGCTCCAAGCCGGCGCGGCGCACCGCGGCGCGGTCACGCGCGGCTCCGCGCGCGGGGCCGGAGGCTCTCGCGCCGACCGCGCCGACCGCGCCGACCGCGCCGACAACGCGGTGCAGGTCCACCGCGCCGACCGCGCAGAGCGGATCGTTGGCGCCGGCCGCGCGGGGCCGGTGGGCCATGTGCCCCGTCCGGATCGTACCGAGCACCGTCGCCAGAGCCCTCACGCCGCCCTCGCCCCGGAGCCCCCTCTCGTCCTCGGCTTCTCCCGCACCCCGATCGCCACCCTCGACGCACTCGCCGCGACCCTCGCGGCGCGGATGCACCGCCTGGCCCGTCCGCTCGCCCGCGCGGCGGAGGCCTTCGTGCGGCAGCGCGGGTGGTTCGATCTCGGCTACGCGCGGGCCGAGGACTTCGCGCGCGAGCGGCTCGGCCGCTCGGGTCGGTGGCTGCGGGACCACGCGGCCCTCGGGCGAGCGACCCTGCGCTCGGACCGGCTCCTCCGCGCCCTCGACGGTACGGACGGAGGGCCGCCGCTCGGCAGCGTCGCCGCGATCGCGATTGCGCGCGGCACGGATACGGACTTCCTTCCGACCTGGATCGCCATCGCCCGCGCGGTCGGCGTGCGCGAGCTCAAGCGGCGGCTCCGGCAGGCCCGCGCGGCCGAGTGCTCCTTCCCCGTCGACGACAACGGCCGCCGCGACGACACGCTGCGGCCCCCGGATCCGCTGATCGAAGAACTCGCATCATGGTGTCCCGAGGCCCTGGCCGGTCCGGCGTTCTTCGAGGCGGCCGCGCTCCCCTGGAACCGACGCTACCTCGAGGCGATCGGCCTCACCGTCGCCCCGCATCCTCCCGCCGACATCGAGGAAGGGATCCGCGATCCGCAGACTCGAGCCCTCGCCGCCTGGGCGCGGGAGCACTTCCCGGGACCGGGGACCGAAGACGGGCCCGACAGCGACGCTCACGAGCCGCGTGCGACGATTCGGATCGATCTTCCCGCCGCGGCCGCCGCCGCATTCTTCGAGGTCCGGGAGCTTCATCGGTGCGTCTGCGGGGCGCGGACCGGGACCACCGGGTTCGTGGAGGCGCTCGTGGCGGAGGCCCGCGCCACCGGCCTCGACCCGCACCCGGACCTCTACGGCGCCCTCGACCGGCTGCGTCACACCGACCCGCCGGACGAGGCGGAGCGCGAATCGGCGTGGGATCGCCGCCGCCGCGCGTGGAACGCCTCGCCGCCGCGCGCGTCGAGCGCGATCCCGGCGGAAGGGGCCGCCCGCGCGCTGCACCCGCCGCCGTCCGAATGTCCTCCGCGCGCACCCCAGGCCGACTCTCCGCCGCCGTCCGAATGTTCTCCATGCGCGCCGCAGGCCGACCCGCCGCCGGCGCCAAGCGGAGACCCGGCTGCCGATCCGGAATCGGAGGCGGGATCGAAAGCGATGCTGCGCCGCGCGGATGATCTCCTCGGCCGCGCCGACCGGCTGTTCCACCGGGCCGGCGAGGGGGACGCGAAGGAACTCGCCGCCCAACTCCGCGAGCTGGTCGGGATCGAGCAGGACATCCGTCGCGTCCTGGGCGATCTCCTGGCCGCGCTGGCGGGGTGCCGCGCCTGGCCCGCACTCGGCTTCAACAGCATCCGCCACTACGCCGAGGCCCGGCTCGGGCTGTCGCGCAGCGGCGCCGAGGACCTCGCGACGCTCGCCCGGGCGCTGCGTCACCTTCCGGTCGTCGAGGAAGCGCGGGAGGCCGGTCGCCTCTCCTGCCTCGCGGCACTCCGCGTCGTCCGGATCCTCGGACGCGAGCTGGCCTGTGCCGAACTGCAGCAGGCGTGGGTCGCGCACGCGGAGTCGACCACGATCAAGCGCCTCGACGACGAGCGCGATGCGCTCCGGCTGCGACGGCTGCTCGCGACCACGCCGGAGGGACGAAGCGCCCACCCGCTCACCGACGCCGACTGGCACCATTCGCTCGGCCGGCTGCCCGGCGAGACGACCGCACGGATCGGCGCGTTCGTCCGACTCGCCGGCGAGCGCCCGGCGGACATCGCCACGCTGCGGCTCGTTCTCCCGTTCGGCATCGCCGCAGACTTCCTGGGCGCGCTCGAGGCGGCCGCGCGCCGCGTCCGAATGTTTTCCGCTGACCTCGCGCCTTTTGATGCCCGCTGGCTCGGCCTCTACGCGCTGCTCACGTCGTACGTGGCCTCACACGACGTTCACCGCGGCCCGCGCGGCGTCTACGCGCGCGACGGCTGGCGCTGCATGGCCCCGGGCTGCACTTCGTCAGCCCACCTGGAAGACCACCACGTGCTCTATCGGGCCCGCGGCGGTGACGACGAGCCGGACAACCGCGTCACGCTGTGCCGGTACCACCACCAGCGGGGCGAGCACGGGGGCGCGATGCGCGTGCGAGGTCAGGCCCCGCTCGGACTCGTTTTCGAACTGGACGGGATCCACTACCGGAACGAGAGGGTCCTGTCGTGACTCGGGTGAGCGACGCTACCGGTGGCCGCTCTCCGCCCGGATCTCCTCGAGCAGCCGCACCAGGTCGCCCCGCGGCACCTCGTAGCGCTTGTGACAGAACCCGCAGGTCAGCTCGATCGACGGCTCGTCCGGCTTCTCGTCGATCAGCCGCGCGACCTCGCGCGCGCCCAGCAGCTTCAGCGCCCGCTCGACCCGCTCGGCCGAGCAGCCGCAACGGAACTCCACCGGCTGCCGCGCCAGCAGCGTGGCCCCGTCCGGAAAGAGCCGCGTCAGCCAGGCCTCGGGCCCGATCCCCTCGCGCAGCCGGTCGGTGATCATGCCCAGGTCGTGGACGCGCTTGGCCAGCGCCGCGGCCTCCTCCTCGGGTACCCCCGGCAGGAGCTGGATCATGTACCCCCCAGCCTGGGCGACCGTCGCGTCGCCGTTGAGCCGGACCCCGACCCCGACCGCCGACGGCGTCTGCTCCGAGTCCAGCAGGTAGCGCGCGAGGTCCTCGCCGATCTCGCCCGAAACGAGGTCGACCACGCCGCGGTACGGCTGCCCCGCTCCGAGGTCGCGAGTCACCGCGAGCGCGCCGACCTTGCCGACGACGGCACCGACATCGAGCTTGCCGTCCGGGCGCGACGGAGCGTCGGCCTCCGGGTGCGCGGCGGTGGCCCGGACCCAGCCGGCCGGGGAGGCCGTCGCCAGGATCCGCCCGCCCGGGCCGTTCCCCTCGATCTCCAGCGTCAGCGCCGGCTCGCGGTGCGTCACCTTCTCCAGCGTCGCGGCGAGCAGCAGGGCGCCCGTCGCGGCGCGGCCGAGGGCCGCGGTCATCGGGGGGGAGGGGGCGTGGATCCGCCGAATTTCCTCGACCGTCCGGTGGGTGTCGGCCGCGACGACCCGGGCGCGGCCGTCCAGGGCCAGCGCGCGGATCAGCTCGTCGTGGCGGGGGCGATCGGACATGCGCGCTCCTCGGGGACCGGCCGGTGAGTCTGCCGCGTCGCACGCCGCGCGGCCAGCCGGATGGGGTAGCCTCGCCGGCGATGCGTCCGCTGACCCTCGCCACGCTCGAGCGCTGCCTCGCCCACGCGCTCGCGGGCCCACTCCCGGGACCCGCGGCCCAGCGCGCGATGGCGCCAACCCCGCGCCCCGGCTGGCAGCCCGGCCGGGTTCCCGAGGGGCTGCGCGACGCGGCGGCGCTGGCGCTGATCTACCCGCGCGACGGTGCGCCGCACCTGCTGCTCACGGTGCGCGCCGCCGATCTCCCCCACCACGGTGGCCAGATCTCGCTGCCCGGCGGCGAGGTCGAGCCGGGCGAGTCCTTCGAGGACGCCGCACTGCGCGAGGCGCAAGAGGAAGTCGGCGTCGACCGCGCCTCGGTGCGGCTGCTTGGCCGGCTCTCCGCGATGCACATCCCAGTCAGCGGGTACGCCCTGCACACGGTCGTCGGAATCGCGAGTTCCGCCGGCACCTGGGCGCCCCACGCACGGGAGGTCGCGCGCGTGCTCGAGGCGCCGCTGGACACGCTTCTCGACCCGGCGCGCTGCGCGGTCGAAACCCGCCGGTACGAGGGGCGCGACTACGACGTCCCGTTCTACGAGGTCGAGGGCGAGAAGGTCTGGGGCGCCACCGCGATGGTCCTCGCCGAGCTGCTCGCCCTGCTCATCCTCCTCGAAAAAGAGTGACCGGCGGATCCGAACCGGCGACAATCGCCCCGATGCGCATCCTGCTCGTCAAGCCCCGCCCGCGCCTCGCCCCGATCCGGGCGCTGCAGCGCTTCCAGCTGCTCGAGCCGCTGGAGCTCGGATACGTCGCCGCCGCCATCCCGCCCGGCCACGAGGTCCGCGTCCTCGACCTGCGCCTGGCGCGCTTCCCCGGGCTGGCCTACCGCCGCGCGCTGACCCGCTTCCGGCCCGACCTGATCGGCTTCACCGCCTACTCGCACGAAGCCTCCGACGCGAAGCGCCTGGCGCGCGAAGCCCGGGCCGCGCTCCCGGCCGCGCGCCTGGTCGTCGGCGGCCACCACGCGACGGTCGCCCCCGAGGATTTCCTGAACGACGACCCGCCGCCGTTCGACGCCGTCGTGCGCGGCGAAGGGTGCACCCCCTTCCGGGCGATCGTCGAGCGCGCCGCGGCGGGCGAGCCCTTCGACGGGATCCCGCAGGTCGCGGTTCCGGGCGCGAGCGAGAGCCCCGGCTGGCCGCCCTACCCCGACCCGGCGACGCTGCCCCGGGCCCGCCGCGACCTCTGGGATGCGCGGCGCTACCACGCCGTCTGGGTCCGCGAGGATGCTCCCGACTGGACCTCGATCGACCCGCCGGTGGCGATGGTCCGCGCCTCGTGGGGCTGCCGGATGAAATGCACCTTCTGCATCGTGCCGTCGCTCTGCGGCGGCCGGCATCTGCCGCGCCCGCCCGACGACGTGGCCGACGAGATCGCGTCGCTCGTCTCCGGCCACGTCTACTTCTGCGACGACGAGAACTTCATCGACCCCGACTTCGCGCTGGCGCTGGCCGAGGCCCTGGCCCGCCGCGGCGTGAAGAAGCGCTACTTCGCCTGGGCCCGCTCGACGAGCGTCCTCAAGCACCCCGAGATCTTCCGCACCTGGCGCGCGCTCGGCCTCGATGCGGCCTTCGTCGGCTTCGAGTTCCCGACCGACGAGCAGCTCAAGCGCGTCGCCAAGGGGGCGACCGTCGCCGACAACGCGCGCGCCCACGACGCGCTGCGGGCCGAGGGGATCGCCGTCCACGCCGGCTTCATGCTGATGCCGGAGAGCGGCGAAGCGGAGTTCGAGCTGCTGGCCGACTATGTCCGCGCGATGCCGCCCGCACAGCTCTCGTTCACCGTCTGCACCCCCTCGCCCGGGACCCCCGACTACGAGGCGATCCGCGACCGGATCTGGGTCGACAACCCCTACGAGCTCCACGACTGCATGCACCCGCTGACGCCCACCGCGCTCCCGCTGCGACGCTTCTGCGCGCTCTTCGCCCGACAGGTCGCCGAGGGCGGGCACAAGACGCCGCTGCGCACCCACAACCACCCCGTTCCGCCGCTGGAGCTGGCCCGCATCCTGACCGCGGCCGCGCTCTACCCGCGCGCCTTCGCCGCGGTCTACCGCGACTACCCGCGCGAGCTGTGGGGCTGACGCCCGGCTCAGGGCACGATCCAGGTCCCGGTCTTCCCGTCGAGCGCGTCGACCAGCGAATCGATCCCCGTGATCAGGCAGCGCGTCCCGCCGCGCTCGACGAACCGGCAGGCGGCCTCGACCTTCGGCCCCATCGAGCCGGCCGGGAACTGCCCGGCCGCCAGGTGCCCGCGCGCCTCGGCCGCCGTCAACCGCGCCACCGCGCGGGCCGCGGGCGTGGCGTAGTCGAGCATCACCTGCTCGACCCCCGTGAGGATGAACAGCTCGGGCGCGCCGATCTCCAGCGCCAGCACCGCCGACGCGATGGTCCTTGTCGATCACCCCCTCGAAGCCGGCCAGTGTGCCGTCCGCGGCGCGGCAGACCGGGATTCCGCCGCCCCCGCCGCTGATCACCACGGCGCCGGCGTCGAGCAGCGTTGCCAACTCGCGCCGCTCGACGATCCCGATCGGCTCGGGGGAGGGGACCACGCGCCGCCAGCCGCGGCCGCGATCTTCCTTCATCACCCAGCCGCGGGCGCGGCAGGCGTCGACCTGCGATAGGTCGAAGACCGGCCCGACGAACTTCGTCGGCTCGGCCAGCGAGGGATCGTCGGCCCGCACCTCGACCATCGACAGCATGCAGCAGACCGGGAGGTCGAGGCCGCGCGCGCGCAGCTTGTCGCGCAGCACGCGCTCGATCATGTAGCCAAGGCCCCCCTGGATGTCGGCCCCCATCACGTCCAGGGGCAGGTCCGGCGCCGCGCCCCGCGACAGCTCGACGCGGATCATCTGGTTCCCGACCTGCGGGCCGTTCCCGTGCGTGAGCAGCAGCGCGTAGCCGCGCCCGAGCAGGGTCGCGATCCCCTCGAGGCTGCGCCCCAGGTTGGCCAGGTCCTGCGCCACCGTCCCTTCCTCGCCGGGGCGGGTGATCGCGTTGCCGCCGAGCGCGACGACGGCGCGCGGGCGGAAATCGGTTCGCGGCACGACATTCTCCGGGGGCGGTGAGGCTCAGGAGAGGCTACCCCCGGGAGGGCCGGGCGCCAGCCACCCCAGAGGCCGCGGCAGACGGTGCGCCCCGGAACCATGTGACGAGGGTCCGGCGCCCCGCGGGCGTACGGCCGGGGGTGGCAGATCGGGATTTGGGCGAAAACCGGCCCGCCGCTCCCCGCAAAGCGCCCCGGATGTGTATCATGGCCTCGTCTCCGGGCCTTCCCGGGACGGAGTTGCGGCCTCCGCGCGGGGCCGTTCGAACGGAATCGGTAGCCGGGCCGTGCGGCCCGGCTGGGGAACTTGGATGAGTTTTTGGACATTCCGGGACGGCACCGCGGGCCGACCCGGGGGAGAGGACAGACGATGAAGCGTGTTTCGAAAGTGCTGCCGCTGACCCTCGCGATGGTCCTCATGACCATGTTGCTGGTCGGTGCGACCGGGTGTACCTGCAAGAAGCCGATCGAAGAAGTCCCGCCGCCGCCGCCGCCACCACCGCCGCCGAAGGTTTGCGCGATCGACGCGATCGACGCGAACCCCTGGACGATCAACGTCGGCGCGTCCTCCGCCCTCAGCGTTCGGGGCACACCCAACTCCGGCCCGGTGACCGCGCTGCTCACCTGCATCGAGGGGACCGCGCTCGGCACCACCAAGTCGATGACGCTGACCGAGGCCACCCCGGGCGTGTACTCCGGGACCGCCACCGCCGACGCCACGTTGCCACCGTGCAAGTATCGTGTCGAGGCCGAGATGGCCTGCACCAGCGGCTCGCCGGTCAAGCTGGTCTCGTCGCGCGCGCTGACGGTCGTTGCGCCGGTCGCTGCCCCGTCCGCCTGCGTCCAGTTCATGGAAGAGCTGCAGCGCGACGCGAAGAACCCGAAGATCCTGTTCAACTTCGACAAGTCGCTGATCACCGGCTCGAGCGCGGAGTACGTCAAGTACGTCGCGGGCAAGCTCGCCAGCTTCAAGAGCGACATCGAGATGGTGCTGATCGAGGGCCACACCGATCCGTTCGGGACCACCGAGTACAACCTCAACCTCGGTGCCGAGCGCGCCCGGGCGACGCTGGACGCCACGCAGGCCCAGGCCGGCCTGGACGGCATCAACTTCGAAACCAAGAGCTGGGGCGAAGAGCAGCTGCTGGTGATCGTGCCTTCCACGGTCAAGACCCAGCAGGCGATCGACGAGAACCAGCCGAACCGCCGCGCGACCTACACCCTGCAGTGCCGCGGGAAGTAGTCGCCGCGTGAACTGACCCGGGGCCCCGCCTGCAAGGGCGGGGCCCTTTCCTTTCGTACCCCGGGACCGCGGCCGGTTTGCCCCCCGGACCATCCGAGGCGAACATCCCCGGTGCCGTCCCCGCACGGCCGAGGAGCCCCTGATGCCCTGTCCCCGCTTCGCTGTCCCGCTCGTCGCCGCGCTGGTTGCCCTTGCCGTCCTGCTCGCCACCCCGCCGATTTCGGCAGCCGGTGCCCCGCCGGCGACGATCTCCGGCGTCGTCGCGGCGGTCGATCTCGACGGGCGCTCGATGACGGTGAAGGACCCCAAGGCCGGGGAGGTCGTCCTCCTCGTCCCCGACAACGCCGTGATCGTGCTCGACGGCGACGAGCAGGCGGTGCTGGAGGATGTCTTCGAGGGGGACGTCGTCGAGAACGCGACGCTGCGCGATCTCGGGCAGGGCAAGCTGGCCCTGGTAAAGGCGGTCGTCTCGACAGCGCCGGAAGAGGACGACGAAGGGGAGGTCCCACCGGAGTCCAAGCCGGCCGACCCCGGGAAACCCGAGCAGGACTGACCGATTGGCCTCGGCTTTGCCCGGGACCCAGATTCCCCGGGGGTGCCACGCCGTCCGCCCGGCGGCGCCGGATCCCGCACGAAATCCGAGGAGTCTCCCTTGCCCGCCGTCTCCGACCCGGTCGCTCCGCGACTGCGCGCAGGTCTCGTCGTCATGCCCGACGGCGAGACCGGGACCGGCCGCATCGTCAAGGACCCGCGTTCGCGGCGGTACTACCGGTTCGACGCGCTCGAGGCGGCGATCCTCGATCGCCTGGACGGGCAGCACACCCCGGTCGATCTCCAGGTCGAGTTGGCGACCGAGTGGTCGCAGGAGTTCGCGCTCGACGAGGTCCAGGACTTCCTCGACAACCTGAGGGACAAGGGGCTCCTGGAGTCGACCGGTCCCGTGGTTCCGGCCCGTTCGGCGGAGCTGGGCCAGAAAGTCGTCGCCGCCCTGGAGCAGGGCGGATTCGCGCTGACCGTCCCCGGGCCACCCAGGCCGCCGGGCCTGCCCGCCCGGATCGACCCTGCCGGCGAGCGCCTCGCGGAGGCCGTCGTCTGCCTGCGCGAGGGGCGCTTCGCCGCCGCGCTCCGGATCTTCGACGAGATTCTCGCCGCCGACCCGCGGCACACCCGGGCCGCCGCCCTGCGGCAGGTCCTGTTGCAGGCGGGCGCGGCCAGCGCGCTCGGCAGCCCCACCCGGGAAGAGGCGCCACCACGCTCGACGAGCGCGATCTACTACCAGGTCCCGCTGGTCGACCCCGATCGGGTGCTCTCGCGGATCGCCCCGCTCTTCTCCTGGGTCTACACGCCGGCTTTCGCGGGGGCCTTCGCCGCCCTGGTCCTCCTTGCGGGCTACTTCGCCCTGCGACACACGCGCGAGCTGTTCGAGACGCTGCCGGTCGTCCCCGGCTGGGGGTGGACCTTCGGGTTCGTCGTCGCCGCCCTCGTGGCCACCGCGCTCCACGAGATGGCCCACGGCGTGACCTGCAAGCACTACGGCGGCCGCGTGCAGGAGATGGGCTTCCTGCTGATCTTCTTCACGATCCCCGCGCTCTACGCCGACGTCTCCGACGCCTGGCTGATGCGGGAGCGCCGGCACCGCGTGCTGGTCGGGCTCGCGGGCCCGCTCTGGGACCTCGGGCTGGCCTCCGCCGCGATCATCGCCTGGCGGGTGCAGCCGCCGGGGTTCGGACGCTTCGTCGCCGTGCTCTTCGCCTCCGCCTGTGCGACGAGCGTGCTGGTCAATCTCAACCCGCTGATCAAGCTCGACGGCTACTACGTGCTGTCCGACCTCTCCGGGATCCCGAACCTGCGCGCGGCCGCGGGCCGGCTCGTCGCGCGGGTCGTCGCGCAGCTCACGGGCCGGCGAGTCGAGGGACCGGCGCCGACGCGGCGCGCGGCGCTGTTCCTGCTGGCCTACGGGCTGCTCTCCGCGGTCTACACCGTCGCCGTCTTCGTCTTTCTGTTCGCGGTCGCCTACCACTACGCGGCGCGGATCGCGGGGCTCTGGGGACCGGCCGCGATCACCCTCGGCCTGCTCGTCATGCTGCGCCGGCCGCTCGCGCTGCTGGCGCGCGCGAGCGCCCGAGCGTTGGCCGGCCTGACGCCGCTGGGCGCGCTCAAGCTGGCCGCGGTTGGCACCGCGTGCGTCGCGCTGTCGCTCGTGCCGGTGCGGCTCAAGGTCGCGGGCCCCGTGGCGCTCGACGCGCGCGCCCGCGTCGCGATCCGCCCCGAGGTCTCGGGGAAGATCGCCGAGATCCTGGTCCACGAGGGAGAGCGCGTCGCCGCCGGGCAGGTCGTGGCGAGGCTCGACACCAGCGACCTCCTGGCCCAGCTCGCGATGACCCGCGCCGACGTGCAGCGCGCACAGGCTGGCCTCGACCTGCTCGAGCGCGGGCCCGAGATCGAGCGCGTGCGCCAGGCGCGCGAGGACGTGGTTGCGGCCCGCACCGAGGTGAACCGGCTGCGGAGCCAGCAGGCGCGTCTGGGCCGGTTGCAGCGCGAGGGACTGGTCTCGGCCGAGTCGTTCGAACAGGTCGGGAGCGACCTCGAGGTGCGCGAAGCGGCGCTGCGGGCTGCCGCGCAGCAGGTCCAGCTGGTCGAGCGCGGCCCCCGTCCGGAACTCGTCGCCGGCGCCCGCGCGGAGGTTCTGCGCCTCCATGCGCTGGCCGACGATGTCGCACGGAAGCTCGCAGCCTGCGCCCTGACCACTCCGGCGGCGGGCACGATCATCAGCCCCGGGCCGGAGCAGCGGATCGGCGAGTTCGTGCCCGCCGGCGGGACGGTGCTGGAACTGGCCGGCGATGGTGGACTGGTCGCCGACGTCGGGGTGCAGGAGAGCGAGATCGGCGACGTCGCCCCCGGGCTCCCGGTCCAGCTGCGATTGACTGCCTATCCGGACCGGAGCTTCGACGGGACCGTGATCGAGATGGCTCCGGTCGGCATCGCGGACCGGCTCGGTCGCACCAGCTTCCGCGTTCGTTGCAGCG
>CAVPCQ010000033.1:0-92672 GCA_963702425.1 uncultured Acidobacteriota bacterium | reverse complement strand
GGGATACGGGGGGATAGAAAATTCACCATTGCATGGTTGATTTTCCGCCACATTCCGGCTATTCTTCCCTCATGATCCCCCGGCACATGGACGACGCGCTCCGGCGAGCGCTCGCCGACACGCCTGCCGTGTTCCTCGGCGGGCCGCGCCAGGTCGGGAAATCGACGCTCGCCCGCGGCCTCTGCCCGGGAACGGGAGACCGACGCTACGTCACGCTCGACGACCTCACGGTGCTGGCGGCGGCGACGCGCGACCCGGACGGCTTCCTCGCGGGGTTTGCGGGTGACGTGGTCCTCGACGAGGTCCAACGCGCACCCGGCCTGTTCCTCTCGCTGAAGGCCGCCATCGATCGGGATCGCCGGCCCGGGCGGTTCCTCCTCACCGGATCGGCGGCCGTGCTCGCCCTTCCCGCCCTGGCCGAAGCGCTGGCCGGCCGGGTCGAGATCCTCACGCTGTGGCCGCTTTCCCAAGGCGAGCTGCGCGGCGTGCGCGAGGCCTTTGTCGACGCCCTCTTCGCCCCCGCGTACGACGCTTCGGGACTGCAGGCCGTGGACCGGCGCCAGATCATCGAGGAGATCGCGCTCGGCGGCTTCCCGGAGGTCCGAACGCGCAGCGGGCCCGACCGGCGCGATGCCTGGTTCCGGTCCTACGTCTCCACGCTGCTGCAGCGCGAGGTGCGCGAGCTCGCCGCCGTCGCGCGCCTCGCGGAACTGCCGCACCTTCTTCGGCTGCTCGCCGAGCGTACCGGCGGCCTCGTCAACATGGCCGATCTCGCGCGCTCCACCGCGCTGCCGCAGTCGACGCTGAGCCGCTACCTGGCGCTGCTGGAGGGTGTGTTCCTCGTCCGCCGGCTGGCGCCCTGGTCCGGCAACCGGACCTCGCGTCTCGTCAAGGCCCCCAAGCTGTATCCCGTCGATACCGGCGTCGCCGCGCACCTGCTGGATCTCGACGCCGCCACGCTCGCCGACGCTCCGGACCGTCTCGGCCCCCTGCTCGAGGCGTTCGTCGTCGGGGAGATCGTCAAGCAGCTCGGATGGTCCCGCACTGCCGCCACGCCGTACTTCTTCCGGACCCACGCCGGGCAGGAGGTCGACCTCGTGCTCGAGGATCGGCGGGGACGGTGCGTCGCGATCGAGATAAAGAGCGCATCGTCGGTGGCCGCCTCGGACCTGCGCGGTCTCGACGCCTTCGCCAGGCAGGCCGGAAAGAAGTTCCTGCGCGGGGTCGTGCTCTACCAGGGACGTGAGGCCGTGCCGTTCTCCGACCGCGTCGAGGCGCTGCCGATCTCGGCGTTGTGGGGGCTGGTGGCGCGCGGCGGAGCTTGACGCCGCGATTTCGACGGGCGTAGCGTCAACGCGCGTACGGTGATCGGTCCCACCGCGCAGGGGGCAACATGACAATGAGAGTACTCCGCCAAACTCCGCTGGGGGGGGCGTAAGCCGCGCTGCGCGCGCGACGGCCCTCCTAATCGTCGCAGCAATCGTCCTTTCCGGGTCCGCTCTTGCAACTCGTCCGGACCTTGACTCGACGACGCTCGATCAGAACGCTGTCGTTGCGTCGGCGCCCGGCGTTCCGGACCGGTCGATCTACGCGGGCTTCGAGAACAACGAGAATGTTTCCTTGTACTCCGGCAACCTCCTGATCACCCACGCGAGCGGCCCGAGCTACCCGCTCGACGGCGGCGGCTCGTTCGGGCTGGTTCGTTCCTACAACAGCCTCCGGGTCCGACGGGATCGCGTCCGATACGAGAATCAGGGCGGCTCGCATGTTTTCCGCGTCCTGCTCAGTGGCCGAAGCTGGGTCGGATTCGGTTGGACGATGCATCTCGGTCGCGTGTTCCGGCGCGCGAAACACAACTCGGTCAGCGCAGAGGTCTTCGACAACCTAGGGCGTGACATGTTCTTCGTCGACGCCCAGGGGACGGAACATGACCTGCGCAACCAGAGGGAGACGCACCCGCTCCTTCAATGGCAGCATCAGGCGGAACAAGGGCACTGGGATCCGGCGTGCGAGGGAGCTCCTGAATGCCCGCCGTACTGCGGGACGTCGACACGCGGCGATTACCCCGCGTGCGACGAGTGCGGGTGCGCGTGGTTCGTGGATACCCCTTCGCAGTATGTCGTCACGCTGGAGAATGGAACCACGTACTGGCTCGAGAAGATCGTGACGGACGACGTTCCAAAGGGCAGCAAGGGCTGGATTCGAAACCACGATCGCAACGGGTGGTACGCAACACGAATCGAAGACGTCCACCACAACGGCGTCGAGATCCAATACGCGCGCTCCGGGCCCTACCCGGAGGCGATCACGCGGATCCGATCGATCCATGACACCGCGATGGAGATCACGACGACGCTGTGGACTGCCGCGGACAGCAACCACGACGACCTGCTTCTCGACGGGTCCGGGAACAAGATCTGGAGTCCGACGTTCGTCGGAATGCTGAAGGAGATCCACGCTACTGGTTTCAAGGGGACCCACGGTGCACCACAGGATGTCATGTACAAGTTCGTCTATGGCAAAGTGTCTGAACAGGACGACGGGGTGACGGTGGACGTGCCCGTGCTGGCCAAGGTGATTCTGCCCGAGCCGCCGGGTTCGGCCTCGGGCACGATCGAGTACGAGTATCGCGGGGGGGAACTCGGAGGAGCCCGCGATCCGGGGTTTGGGGCGCTTCTCGACCGAGTCCTGTATCCGCTGGGCGGTGTTTCGAGCTACCTGTACGAGAAGTGGGTCTGCGGCATGACCATACCCAACGCGGACGTCAATGCCGGGGTACCACGAGAGTGCCTCGGGGTTGCGGAGAGAATCCTCTATCCGGACGGGCTTGGGGCGAGCGGCGACGGCGCCGGGCAGTCCAGGAGCGTGTGGCGGTGGGAGAGGGCCTTCCGACTGGACCCCAACGAATCATCGCCGCTCTGCGACGAATCGACACCCGTGATCAATCGGTTCCGAGAAATCGGTCCAGACGGACTGGTGACTGAATCGACCTTCCACGGTCACCCCTGTCCCGTCGTGGAGGACGTCGACCCGTGTAAATCGACCGCCCCGGTCGGCCTGTTGAAGACTCGTACGATCTTCGCATCCGATGGCTTGACCCCTAGCCGTTCCGAGGTTCACAAGTACGACTACACGTGCTTTTCGGATCTCGCCGAGAGTTACGCGATCGCGCCGATGGAGAGTGAGGTGGAGACGACCTTCCACCACGAGGGGGCGACCTGCTTCGAGAGCTCGTCCAGTTGGCCGAAGAAGATCGCGGAGAATAACTACCAAAGGACGGGCTGGAACGAGTGGCGGGTCTCTGTCATCGACGGCCCGGCCACCGGGAATTCGCTCCTGTCGCGGCGGCGGCTGACCTACGTCCACTACGACGACGCCCCCGGCTCGTCCGTCCCGGCACCGGACTGCCGCGCCACGGCACACATCCTCAGCCGGGCCGCCTTCGCCTTCGTGGAGGAGGGGACGGCTTCCGACGGCCGCCGCTACGAGGTCCAGTTGGCCCACTCCGGGGACAGCGGGACAGCGGGATGCACCGGCCAGATGACGCAACTGCGCGCGCTTCAGGCCTGGCAGGCTGCAGGGTTCGCTCCCACCGGCACGGCGAGTCCCGGGCCGACCTCGGACCGCGACCTCGTCTCGGACCTGGGATACAGCGGCCGCGGGAACCTCGAAACCGCGAACTACAGCGGCGGGGACCTGCGGGTCGGCGGAGGCCGGGCGGCCTACACCGTCAACTACACCTGGAACCTCGGCCGGGCGGTGACGGCGCGGATCTCGCCGCTCTCCTACGACAGCCAGTCGATCGCCGCAGACGTCGGGGGACAGATCGCGTCGAGCACGGACCCCAACGGGTTCGTGACCCGTTACGACTTCGACCCACTCGGGAGACTGACGAAGATCGACCCGCCGGGGTCCGACGAATACGCCACCCGCGTCGTCTATCCGTCGCTGACGAAGACCCGCGTGATCCGGTCCCCGGGGACCGAGACCGACTATCAGGCGGCGGACTCCCAGCAGGAGTTCAGCGAGGAGACGTACGACGGGCTCGGCCGGGTCGTCCAACGCCGGCGCGCGATGCCGCAACCAAACGAAGTGGCGATTCAGGTCATTCGCTACGACACGCGTGGTCGCGAGATCTTCGTCTCCGAGTGGATGAAGGAGAGCGAGTACGCCGCGGCCACGAAGGTCACCTGGCCCTGGGACAACGACGGCACGGGGGACAACGGCTACTCCGTGTCGGGAATCCCCCTCGTGGGTGGCACCGGCAGCCGGCCGCGCGGCACGCTGAACTTCTACGGCGTGCCGAACGGCGCTGGGACGAATCCCCTCGATGTCACCCCCGACCCGCTAGGACGAGCGCGCCGGATCGAGCTGGCGGACGGCGCCGTGACGGCGAAGCAGTATTGCGGCCCGCACGAGCAGACGCGGGTCTACGGCGTCGACGCCAACGGGGACGGCACGGCATCGGCAACCGAGTATGTCACGACGCGGCTCTACCGCGATGGCCTGGGTCGGCTGGCGATGGTCGACACCGACGCCGAGGCGCCGGATGGCGTGGGAGACGGGGCCGACGCAGTCTACCGGTACGACCCCCGGGGGAAACTCGAGAAGGTGACGCTGGTGAGTCAGCTCCCGAGCGACCCGTTCGGGAGTTGGGTGAACCCCAGTTGGGCGCCGGCCGGCCAGACCCGGACGTTCGAGCACGACGCCCTCGGGCGGCTGCGCCAGTCGTTCAATCCGGAGAAGGGGCACGAGTCATTCGCGAGCTACGACGTGTGGGGAAATCTTCTGGCGTGGCAGGACGAGAAGGGAATGGCCGAGGGCTACTTCCTCGAGAACGAACACGACGAGGCCGGACGCCTGATCCAGACGGGCGAGCACCCCGGTTCTCCGGGCGCTCCGGGGACGGCGGCGTGCATGCACGTCTTGCCCCCAAATGACAATCAGACCTTCGATGGGTCGCTCGGCGAGTGGCAGGAGGGGACGCTGGACGCGACTGGCAACTTCGTCACCGGCGCCACGGCCTGGGAGCGCGTGGCGCTCGGAGGGTGCCTGCCTGCGCCTCCGTCAGGCGGCGGTACCGGCGCGCTGCACCTGGGTGCGGGTTGCAACGGCTACGCGTCTGCCCAGAACAGGTGGGAAGTGGTCCGCCTCGCCGTTACCGGGGTGAAGCGGCACGACCTGCTGTCCTTCAAGATCTGGCGCCACGTGCGGGAGAACTCGGCGGGCGGCGGCCGCGATGCGCTCGAGGTCTGGGTGACGCCGCAGTCGGCCAGCCCGCAGTACTCCGGTCGCCGCGTCCTGTACCGCCTCGACGAGCAGCAGGCCTCGTTCACGGAGTGGTTGCGATCTCCCGTGATCCGTCCGGCCGACCAGTTCAGCGAGGCCGAATGGCCCGACTCGAAGTCGATCTACCTCTGGTTCGCATTCAACAAGGGGGACAGCGCGGACCCCGGGCTCGGCAAGGGGATCATGATCGACGACGTGGAGATCACCCGCGGAACCTGTGGCCCGATCGCGAAGATGGTCTGGGATCACGACGCCTGTGCCGGGGGATCGTTCCAGGCTGGCGAGGCGTGCACCGGGGGCGAAGAGCCGGCCAACGCCTGCCTGGGTCGCGTCAGCCGGGTGCTGTCGTACGGCGAGGACGGCGGCCTGCTGGCCGAGCGGCGCTTCGTGTACAAGGGAATGAACGGGCGGCAGTCGGGAACGCGGCAGCTCCTGGACTGGAAGGGACTCGCGTCTCCCGGCGTCGACTCCGACTGGGCGAGCTTCGTATGGCGCACCGGCTGGGCAGCCGACGGCGGACCGGCCAGCCTCACGGCGCCGTACCGCGGCTCGAGCGAGGTGCGGAGCTACTCTTACCAGCGGTCTCGAGGCTCGCTGCTCGGGGTCAACGACGTCTCGCGCGGCCAGTCGTTCCTGAAGGCCCTGGGCGTGCACGCCCCGATCGAATACAACGCAGCCGGGCAGCCGACCTGGATCGGCTACGCCAACGGATCATCGCTGGCGGTCCCGCGCGACGTGCTTCACCGCCCGCAGGGGATGACGGTGTCGGCCCTGGTGGCCGGGGGATCCGTGGCGCCGTGGCAAAGCGGGCCGTATGCCTTCGATGGAGCCGGCAACATCACCGAGATCGGTGGCCAGCGATTCACGTACGACGCCGTCTTCCGCTTGAAGGGAGCCCGTATCCTCCCGCAGGCGCAGGCTCCCGCGGTCACGACCCCGGACGTGCTGAGCTGGACCTACGACCTGGCCGGGAACATGCTCACGCAGGCCCTCGTCTCCACGACGCAGGTCCCGGAGCCGCCCGGACACGACTTCGCCCACACCTTCCCGCCGGCACTGCAGAACAACGACAACCGGATGACCGACGCGGCGTTTTCGTACGACCCCAACGGCAACCTGGTGCGTTTCCGGGGCCAGCAGCAGCAGGCCGTCGGCGCTGTGTGGGATACCGGGAACCGGATGCGCGCGTTCGTGGAAGGCGATCCCTGGAGCAGCGCCGGAGTGCCCGGCGAGTGGTACCGGTACGACTCCGGCGGCCAGCGCTGGTTCCGGGTGGGCCGTGACGGCAAGCCGGTGCTGACGCTGCGGGACGGCGAGGGGCAGGCGCTGGCGGAGTTCGTGGAGAGCCCGACCAGCGGCGGCCCGGCGCTGGCGAGCGACTTCGTCTACGGCCCGGGGAAGCTGCTGGTGGAGCGGAAGGTCGGCGTGGCCCCGCCGAGCCTGGCTGCCGACAGCCCGCTGTCGGGCGGAGCGGGGTACCGCTTCGTGGTGACCAGCGGCGCCGGCACAGGAGCGTACACGGTGGACGTGACGGCAAGCTCCGGCTACCGGAACCGGATCCCCGGCGTGACGCTGGACGGCCAGGGGAAGTTCACGCTGGCCGAGAGCGCTCTCTCTCCCGGCGAGACGAACTGGGTGCGGATCCGGAAGGACGGCGCGACCGGCTCGGGCTTTTCGGCGCCGGTCTCCCTGGTCTACGATCCGAGCGTGATGCCCTCTTCCCCAAACCCGGTGCGGGCGCTGTCGATCCACTGGACGGCGACCAGCCTGGTGGTGCGCTGGAGCCTGGCGCAGGACACCGGGGTCACGCAGCGGCTGTCCTTCCGCTCGGGGGACGGTCAGACGACGGTGCTGCTGACGCCGGTGGCGCTGCCGTCGAGCGTGGTGAGCTACACGCTGGCCTCGCAGGCGCTGTCGGTGCCGTGCGGGAGCCTGTACCTGGAGACGGCGGCCGGGGCGGCCAGCCCGGCGCCGGGTCTGCCGTCGTCGGTGGCGGGGGACCAGGGAGCGGGGCGGGACCCGTGTGCCGGGGATCCGCCGGCGCCGGACGCGCCGAGCGGGCCGTACTTCGTGAACTGGTACCACCACCGCGACCACCTCGGCACCCTGCGGAACGTGACGGACGAGGCGGGGTACGTGAAGATCGGCTACGACGACTACCCGTACGGGGCGCGGATGCCGCAGAGCGCGACGTCGCCCGCGGGGGCGAGCACGCGGCAGTTCACGGGGCACGAGCGGGATGCTGCGACGGGGCTGGATTACATGGGGGCGCGGTACTACGGGTCCGCGGTCTCCCGGTTCTTGAGTGTCGATCGCGGAGACGCACAGACCCAGGAGCCGCGCTCTTGGAATCGGTATTCCTACGTCATGGGCTCACCGCTTCGGTTCCGGGACCCTTTCGGTCGCGATCTGTTCGAAGATGCGAGCTTCAGCGCGCGCCTGCGAAGCGATCGTGAGTTTCGGGTCGCGTGGTACGTGTACCAGCGAACCGAGCAGGGAGCGGACATGCTCCAGAAGATGCGGGATGACGAGACAACACGATACTACTTGAGAGTCGGCCGCGCCGCTGAAGTGCGAGCGGGGTTAGACGAACGCCCTGATAACGGAATGACGATTCCGTGCGCACCGGGCAAGTTCTGCAGCCAGGACACGTTTACCGACAAGGAACTCAGGGACGGTCGGTACGACGCTCCCGAGATCAGCGTGATAGTGAACGCTGACGTGATTCGGGTACAGAACGGCTCACTGCTTCCGGAACTCGCAGGGTGGTACTTGATACAGATGTACCTCAGCGCCATGTTCGAGGAAAGTACCCACGCACTCGACGGGGGACAAGGGACGGTGACCCCGGAGGAGTGGGAGGCCAGGATGCAGGCGGTGGACAACAAACTCACTCCTGGATGGAAGGAGTTCTTCATCGTGCTCGGTGAGACGATGAAGGACTGGCTCGCCATCAACCTTCCTCCCGACCCCGATAGGTAGTGACGATGTCCGCTCGGGCTCGGGTCGTGGCGTACGGCGCGCTCGCTCTTGCTGCTCTCGCGTGCCTGGTTGGCGTCTACGCCTATTTCACGGCGCCTCGTCGGGCCTGTGCCTGGAACGAAACAGAGCTTGGCTATCTCATCGACTGCCCAGGCCTCGAGGGTGGCTCCTTCATTCTGAAGGGTGGCTTCCTCGACTCCGAGTTCGGCGCGCGCCGTCGCTACGAGAAGTTGTATCTCAGCGCGCGGCCGCGCGGCCTCGTAATCAGCTGGAGCTTAGAGCCTACTTCCGCGCACACTCCGCTGTTGGACTTCGGCTACTCTCAGGCAGATCCGGACGAAGAGGACCAGGTCATTGTCGCGTCGATCTACTCGAGGGAGTCGGGGCGTCTCGTTTATTTCGACATCGACCTTGCAGCATCTACTGCTCGTGTCACCGATCGCCGGTTCCTAGACCCCGCGAGGTTGAGAGAGCAGAGCAACGGCTCGCTTGTCGTCGCCCTCCCGCCGCTGTAGGCACCGAGAGGAGATGGCGCTGGCGACCGACGTCGTGTACAGCCCGGGGAAGCTGCTGGTGGAGCGGAAGGTCGGCGTGGCCCCGCCGAGCCTGGCAGGCGACAGCCCGATGACGGGCGAAGCGGGGTACCGCTTCGTGGTGACCAGCGGCGCCGGCGCGGGGGCGAACACGGTGGACGTGGCGGCAAGCTCCGGTTATCGCAACCGGATCCCCGGCGTGACGCTGGACGGTCAGGGGCGGTTCACGCTGGCCGAGAGCGCTCTCTCTCCCGGCGAGACAAACTGGGTGCGGATCCGGAAGGACGGCGCGACCGGCTCGGGTTTTTCGGCGCCGGTCTCCCTGGTCTACGATCCGACCGTGACGCCCTCCTCCCCGAACCCGGTGCGGGCGCTGTCGATCCACTGGACGGCGACCAGCCTGGTGGTGCGCTGGAGCCTGGCGCAGGACACGGGGGTCTCGCAGCGGCTGTCCTTCCGCGCGGGGGACGGTCAGACGACGGTGCTGCTGACGCCGGTGGCGCTGCCGTCGAGCGTGGTGAGTTACACGCTGGCCTCGCAGGCGCTGTCGGTGCCGTGCGGGAGCCTGTACCGGGAGACGGCGGCCGGGGCGGCGAGCCCGGCGCCGGGTCTGCCGTCGTCTGTGGCGGGGGACCAGGGAGCGGGGCGGGACCCGTGCGCCGGGGATCCGCCGGCGCCGGACGCGCCGAGCGGGCCGTACTTCGTGAACTGGTACCACCACCGCGACCACCTCGGGACGCTGCGCGACGTGACGGAGGAGGCGGGGTACGTGAAGGTGGGCTGCGACGACTACCCGTACGGGGCGCGGATGCCACAGAGCGCGACGCCGTCGGTCGGGGGGAGCACGCGGCAGTTCACGGGGCACGAGCGGGACCTGGCGACGGGGCTGGATTACATGGGGGCGCGGTACTACGGAAGCCCTGCGGCGGCTTTCGTAAGCGCCGATACCGTCACAGGGGACCTGTTGGTGTCGTCATCATTCAACAGGTACAGCTATGCCTTCGGCAATCCGCTCCGATATCGCGATCCAGATGGACGCTATGGCGAGGACGTCCACAACGACCTCACGCAAGTGCTGGCCATGGCAGTCGGCTACAGCGACGGACTCGCGGGGGTCATCGCCGCAGCCGACTGGAATGTCGATAGCGTGTACTCCGCTTATGAATCGAGGGAAAACCGGCGCGAGTGGCACTCCTTCGGTAACAGCACATCTCGCCAGGACGTGCTGATCGAAGCTGCTGTGAGTAGCCAGGATCGCAAGGACCTCGGTCGGGCGGTGCATGTGATTCAGGATGCTTACTCTCACGCAGGATTCGGCGATCTCGGGGGTCACAATCTCGCTGGACATGAACCCGACAAGACGGAGAAGAACCCCCAGCGCGCCGTGGACGCCGCACGGAATACGTACAACGTCCTCCTGTCTGTCGGAAACCAAACGGGCCAACTCACATCGCCGGCTGTCCCATTCAGCCAAATCGAAAAGCAGGTGAGGGCGTGGGCCGGCTGCTCCGATCCAGCGATGAAAGCGGCGCTGTTGCGATCGATCGAAGGGAAGACAAAGCGCCTCCGCACTGTGATTCAGGCGAAGAACGCGCAGACGCCGTTCACTGCGACCGGACCGCCCCCCACGAAGTAACTCGCGAGCGGGAGCATTCTCTGTGTTCCAAGGCGGCCGGCAAGTGAGCAACATCGCATACGGGAGTTTCTGCCGCAGGAAGCGATGATAAAGGGGGTCCCAGCGATGCAGGGGACACGAGATGCGGGTCGCTCGAGAGTGGTCCTCCAAAGAGCGCTGACCCTCACCGCGTGGCAGGTGGTGCTTCTCAATCTTCTTTGGCTATTGAATGGTGCGTCGTGGCGTGCGGGGCATGCTCCGTTTGATCTGTGGCTGTTGCTGGCCGGCCTCCCGGGCACGCTCGGTTTCGTATTTCTGTGGCCGGACCTGATATTGCATCTACCGACTCCGCACTTGCTGAGCAGCTGGGTCGTGTTCGCCGGGCTGCCCAGTGTCGCGAATGCAGTGATCTGGCTCTCTCTTGCGGCGCTCTGGCTACGCATAGCGGCGAAATCTGGCGCTAGGCCGCACGACGACACGCGGAGTGAGAACGGGGGAAGCGACGGCCCAGCGAGGCCCGCCCAATGAGAGCCAGACACTGCCGACGCGGCGACGAGCCGGGGTGGCCCCGCCGAGCGTGGCAGCCGACGGCCCGCTGTCGAGCGGAGCGGGATACAGGTTCGTGGTGAGCAGCGGCGCCGGCGCGGAGGCGTACACGGTGGACGTGGTGGCGCCGTCCGGCTACCGGAACCGGATCCCCGGTGTGACGCTGGACGGCCAAGGGCGGTTCACGCTGGCCGAGAGCGCGCTGTCTCCCGGCGAGACAAACTGGGTGCGGATCCGGAAGGACGGCGCGACCGGCTCGGGCTTCTCGGCGCCGGCCTCTCTGGTCTGCGCTCGAGCGCGGTGAGCTACACGCTGGCCTTGACCGGGAAGCTCAATCCCCCAGCTTCAGCGCGGCCAGGAACGCTTCCTGCGGGATGTTCACCGACCCGACCTGCTTCATCCGCTTCTTGCCCTCTTTCTGCTTCTCGAGCAGCTTGCGCTTGCGCGAGATGTCGCCGCCGTAGCACTTGGCGAGCACGTTCTTGCGGATCGCCTTGACGGTCGTGCGGGCCACGATGCGGCTGCCGATCGCGGCCTGGATCGCGACCTCGAACTGCTGGCGCGGGATCAGCTCCTTGAGCTTGACCGCCAGCGCGTGACCGCGGTGGAAGGCGTGGTCGCGGTGGAGGATGACGGACAGCGCGTCGACCGGCTGGCCGTTGACCAGCAGGTCCAGCTTCTCCAGGTCCGAGCGCCGCCAGCCGGTGACCTCGTAGTCGTAGCTGGCGTACCCGCGCGAGGCTGACTTGAGCTTGTCGTAGAAGTCGGTCACGACCTCGGACAGCGGCAGGTCGTACTCCAGCAGGACGCGCTGCGGCCCGACGTACTTGAGCGTGACCTGGTGGCCGCGGCGCTCTTCCATCAGCTTCAGGAGCGGGCCGACGTACTCGTGCGGTGTCAGGACCGTGGCCCGGATGTAGGGCTCCTCGATCCAGTCGTAGTCCGTCGGCCGGGGCAGCTTGGCGGGGGAGTTGATCTCGAGGTACTCGCCGGAGTTGAGCATCACGCGGTACGGCACCGACGGCGCCGTGGTGACCAGGTCGAGGTCGAATTCGCGCTCCAGCCGCGACTGGATGATCTCCATGTGCAGCAGGCCCAGGAACCCCAGCCGGAAGCCGAAGCCGAGCGCGTCCGAGACCTCGGGCTCGAAGGTGAACGAGGCGTCGTTGAGCCGCAGCTTGTCGAGCGCGTCACGCAGCTCCGAGTATTCGGCCGCGTCGCTGGTGTAGAGCCCGGCGAAGACCATCGGCTTGATCTCGCGGAAGCCCGGGAACGGCGTCTCGGTCGGGCGCTTCGACTCGGTCAGCGTGTCGCCGAGCTTGATCTCGTGGACGTCCTTCATGCCCGGCGATGACCCAGCCGACCTCGCCCACCGAGAGCGAATCGACCGGCTTGCTCTTCGGCGTGAAGATCCCGATCTCCTCGATCTCGTAGTCGCGGCCCGTCGCCATCAGCCGGACTTTCATCTTGGGGCGCAGCGTGCCGTCGATCATGCGGACCAGGACGTAGACGCCGCGGTAGCTGTCGTACCAGGAGTCGAAGATCATCGCCTTGAGCGGCGCGTCGGGATCGCCCTTCGGCGGCGGGACGTGATCGACGATCGACTGCAGGATCTCGTCGATCCCGATCCCGGACTTCGCCGAGGCCAGGATCGCCTCCTCGCGCGACAGGCCGATGACCTCCTCCATCTGCTCGAGGACCTTCTCCGGGTCGGCCGACGGCAGGTCGATCTTGTTGACGACCGGGATGATGTGCAGGTCGTTCTCGACCGCGAGGTACGCGTTGGCCAGCGTCTGGGCCTCGACCCCCTGCGCGGCGTCGATCACGAGCAGCGCCCCCTCGCAGGCGGCGAGCGAGCGCGAGACCTCGTAGGCGAAGTCGACGTGCCCCGGCGTGTCGATCAGGTTGAGGCGGTACTCGGTGCCGTCGGCGGCGATGTAGCGCAGGACGACGGCATGGGCCTTGATCGTGATCCCGCGCTCGCGCTCGAGGTCCATCGAGTCGAGCGTCTGCTCCACCATCTCGCGCTGCTCGAGCGCACCGGTCCGCTCGAGCAGACGGTCCGAGAGGGTCGTCTTCCCGTGGTCGATGTGCGCGATGATGCTGAAGTTGCGGATCCGGCTGGCAATCATGCGGGAGCGGCCCCGTCCGGGACGGAAGGCCCCGGGAAACGGGCGATTATAGGGGGCGGGGGGGCGGGGACCAGCCGACCGGCCCGGAGCCCCCTACCAGATCCGGACCCGCTCCTCGGGCTTCAGGTAAAGCGTGTCGCCCGGCTTCACTTGGAACGCGTCGTACCAGCCGTCCATGTTGCGCACGATCCCGTTGACGCGGAACTCGTCCGGCGAGTGGTAGTCCGATGTCGTGGCCATCCGAAGGAACTCCTCGCGGGCGACCGAGCGCCACACCTGGGCCCATCCGAGGTAGAACCGCTGCTCCCCGGTGAAGCCGTCCAGCACGGGCGGCGTCTGCCCCTTCAGCGAGATCCGGTACGCCTCGAGCGCCACGGCGGTGCCGCCGAGGTCGCCGATGTTCTCGCCCGAGGTGAAGTCCCCGTTGACGTGCAGCCCGGGAACGGCGAGTAGGTCGAGAACTGCGCGGCGAGCGCCCGCGTCTTCGCGCGGAACCGCTCCTCGTCCTCCGGCTTCCACCACGGCCGCAGCACGCCCTTCTCGTCCGACTTCGCGCCCTGGTCGTCGTACCCGTGGCCCATCTCGTGGCCGATCACCGCGCCGATGCCGCCGTAGTTGATCGCCGGGTCGGCGTTCGGGTCGAAGTAGGGCGGCTGCAGGATCGCGGCGGGGAAGACGATCTCGTTGAACCGCGGGTTGTAGTACGCGTTGACGGTCTGCGGACCCATCCCCCACTCGTCCCGATCGGTCTTGCCGTCGATCCGCGAGACGATCCGGTCCCATTCGAACCGCTCGCTCCGCGACCCGGTTGCCGTAGGCGTCGCCCGGCCTGATCTCGAGCTTCGAGTAGTCGCGCCAGGTGTCCGGATAGCCGACCTTCACGCGGACCGTCTGCGCCTTCCTGATCGCGACCTCCCGGGTCTCCGGAGACATCCAGTCCGAGTTCCGGATCCGCGCCTGGTAGGCCGACAGCAGGTTGTTCACCAGGGCCACGATCTGGGCCTTGGCCTCCGCCGAGAAGTGCTTCCTGACGTAGAGCGAACCGACCCCCTCGGCCAGGGGGCCGCCGCCCCGCGGGCCGTTCAGCGCCCCGACGGCCCGCTTCCAGCGCTCGCTCTGGCTCTGCACGCCCCCGACGACCTTCCCGTAGAACGCGAACGTGGCGTCGTCGTACTCCGCCGGCATGATGTCCGACATCGACTGGAGGTAGTGGACGGTCAGGTAGGCCCGCCAGGTCTCGACCGGCGTGCTGCGGAACAGCTTCGCCAGCTCGTCGATCGCCCCGATCTCGGCGACGACGAAGCGGTCCTGCCGGTCGAGCCCCCCGGACTCGAGCATCGCCCGCCACGGGAACGACGGGAACTGCTCGAGCAGCTCGGCCTTCGTCCTCGCGTTGTACGTGAGATCGCGGTCCCGCTGCTTCTCGAGCGGCCACTGCCGCTCCGCGATCTTCGTCTCGAGCGCGAGCACGGCGCCGGCCGTCGCCGCGCTCTCCGGTCCCGGAGAGGGCGAGCAGCTTCGCGATGTACGCCCTGTACTGGTCCCGGATAGCGGCGAATCCCGGGTCCTTGCTCAGGTAGTAGTCGCGGCTCGGCAGGCCCAGCCCGCTCTGCACGACCGCGGCGACGTACCGGTCGGGATCCTTGTCGTCGACCGTCGGCACCACGAAATCGGACTGGTGCCGGCGAACCCGGGGCGCGCGACCAGGGCCGCGACCTGCTCGTGGGTCCGCAGCGCGGCGATCGCGGCGAGGTCGGCCTGGAACGGCGCCAGCCCCAGCTTGTTGATGGTGGCGGTGTCGAGGTAGGACGAGTAGAAATCCGCGATCTTCTGCTCGACGGAGCCGGGCGGGTTCGGCTTCGCGGTCAACTCGACCAGGAGGGCCTTGACGTCTTTCGTCCGCCTTCTCCCCAAGCTCGGACATCGGACCCCACATCTGCTGGTCCGGCGGGATCGTGGCGCTCTTCATCCAGGTCCCGCCGGCGAAGCGGTAGAAGTCGTCGCCCGGCTTGACGGCCTTGTCCAGCGCGGTGAGATCGAAGCCCCACGGAGCGACCGCCGCCTTGCCGCGCGGGGGCTCGGCGGGCGGCGGCGGCGGCGCCGAACAGCCCTGCAGCAGCAGGATCGCCAGGCCGGCGAGGATCGTCGTGTTGAGTGCTCCGGTCGCTTTCGTCATGAACAGTGTCCCCTGGATGGAGTCTGGCGAAACGGGCTTCGGGTCGAGACGGCGGTCAGCCGCCGTTGATCACGGCGTCGGGGATCTCGTACCGCTCGCTGCCGATCTGGACGATCGACAGGTCCTCCTGGCGGCTGGCGCGGAACTCCCCCGTGTCGGCCTGGCTCTGGTCGTAGCCGGTGGCGCGCCCCTTCTCGAAGAAGATCACGCGCTTGCGGCCGTCGGGCCTGGTCACCGTGACCATCCCGCTGCCGCCTCCCTCGCGGGTCACGCCGAAGTCGCAGGAGCCGGTCGGCTGCCCGCCGCCCATCGAGCAGGGGATCTTGCCCGGTGGCGTGGAAATCGGTGCCGGCCACCTTGGCGTCGCCCGGCGGCGCCGGAGGAGTGGGTCCCGCCGCCCGTGATGATGATCTCCAGCCGGTAGTTCGCGGTCTCGTCGCGGCGCGCGGCCGAGCGCATCATGTAGACGCGGAGCTTGTAGTCGCCGCTCTTCGGGAGCGTCCCTTCGTACTGGTTCTCGCTCGTCGAGCCGTTGAACATCGCGACTTCGTTCTCGCCCGGGGCCAGGATGTTGAAGTAGGTGGCCCCGTGCTTCGTCGCCAGGCTGGCGTTCATCTGCTGGCCTTCGCGCGCGTTGACGACGTAGTCGACGACGGCGTACCCCTTGATCGAGCCCTCGACGACCGCGCTGGTCGCGCCGGGATTGAACTGGACCCGCTCGGTCCGGATCTCGTCCGCCGCGCAGGCCGCAGAGGCGGCGCCGAGCAACAGCGCCAGGCCGAGCAGCGAGGTGGCTGCATTCTATCGGTACATCACGCCATGACTCCGAGGGTCCCGTGAGCGGCCCGCCCGTGGTTACCTGAACCAGTCCGCGGGAATCTCGAACTCCTCCTTGTTGTCGTTGGACACGAAGTACGTCCCGCCCTGCTTCCGGGACTTCCAGCTCAGTCCGTCGTTGCTGCGGAAGTTGCCGCCGTCGTAGACGAACTTGCGGACGAAGCCGTCGGGGAACTTGACCTCGACGCTGGTCCCGGCCTGGGAGAAGGAGGTGTAGGCCTGGCAGGTCTTCCGCTCCCCGGTGAACCGGCACGGGATCGGATCCCACTGCCCTTCGACGTGCATTGCCGCCGGCGCCGTGCTCCGACTCGCCCTTCTGGCAGTCCAACTCCGGAACATGGACGATCGAGGCGTAGCGACCGTTCTCGGTGCGAACCGTGATGCAGCGGCCCGTGGAGTTCTCTCTCCAGTTGCTGTACTTGGCGTCTCCCGAGGTCGAGCCATTGCGGTACGAGTAGCCGCGCTGCACGAGCGCTTCCTCGCCGCTCGACGCGCGCGCGCCGACGAGATCCCGCAGGGCGTGCGGCGTGTCACCGGTTTCGGAGCCGGAGCCGGAGGACGCGCCCGAGCCGGCGTTCCAGCGCACGATCACCTTCTTGCCCTCCGACTTGTACTCGTGCCCGCTGTCCGTCACCGTGCGGACCACGGTCTTGCCCTTCTCGTCCTTGAAGTGGTTGGGCTTGTCGCCCGGGCTCAGCTCGATCCGCTGGCCGTTGCGCAGGTCGATCGAGACGTAACCCTGGCGCTGGGAGAAGGTGCAGGGGCCGGTGGCGCCCTGCTTGATTTCGCCGTCCTTGCGGACCTCGCAGGTCGCTTCGGTGGTGTCGGCCAGCGCGGCGCCGCTCCCGGCGACGACGGACAGGAGGAACAGGGGCAGGACGAGCATCTTGACTGTCTTCATCACGTATCTCCTTGAGCTATCGGCTCGATGAACAGGCGGGCGCGGGCGGCGCTAGCCCTTCTTCTTGCTCGGGGCTTCCGGCTCCTTTTCCGAGGCGATCACCGTGAAGCCGGGGGAGGGGGAGGTCGTCTCGCCGGTGGCGGTGGTGGGCGTGACCAGCATCGTCGTGCCCGGCGCCATCACGGCGGTCGCCTTGGCGACGAACTCGCGGGGGATCTGGATGCCAGCGAGAAGCTGGTCCGTCGACGACGCGTCCATCGGCTGCCCGGCCACGACCATCCATTGCGGAGGCCCCGAGCCGTCCGGGTCGAGCAGCGTGAAGACGTGCGGCTTGAGCTGCCGGCCCGGGTCGGCAAGCGTGAAGGGCGAGCGCCCGATCTCGACGCCGTTGCGGAAGATCCGGACCCGGCCGTCCGCGCCGCTGACGAGGATGGAGACCGGCCCCTCGGGGGCGCTCTCGGGCTGCCAGACGTAGTCGCCGATACGCTTCGGCTCCTGGATCGCCGCCCCGGCCTGGTCGATCGGGGCGAACAGGCCCGGGTGCGCGACGGTCGAGGGGAACTGAGCGTCGTCGGAGACGACCACCGTCATTCCTTTTCTTGTCTCGCCGAACAGCAGCCGTGCGAACTCGTAGGGCATGCGGACGCACCCGTGCGATGCCGGGTAGCCCGGGAGCTTCCCGGCGTGGAGCGCGACGCCGGACCAGGTCAGCCGCTCCATGTACGGCATCGGTGCATTGTTGTAGATGCTCGAGTGGTGGTCGACATCCTTCTCGAGCACGGTGAAAACGCCGGTCGGCGTCTCGTGCCCCTTCTTCCCGGTCGAGACCGTCGTCGCCCCGATGATCACGCCGTTGCGATAGACGTTGGCGCGCTGGTCGGGGATCGAGACGACCATCACGAGCGGGCCGGAGGGTGAGACCTCCGGGTGCCATAAGTACTCTCCCGGCTTGAGCTGCTGGGGCGGCGCCGTCCGCGCCACGCCCTCGGTGGAGCCGGCCTTGGTGGGGACCTTCTCCGGGGCGGCGGCCGCGGGGAGCGCGGCGAGAGACGAAAGAATCAGGAGAGAGAGAGCAGTTCGGATCGGCATCGTGTTCCTCGTTGGTTAGCAAGCTCGTAAGTCAGGGCCGGCCGTGCCGGCGCGTGCTGGCGACGACGGTCTGGCGGGCTCGTGCAACAGGCGCGGATGTTGCCAGACCCGCGGCGAAAGTGGTAATCCGTGCGTCTCGAATCGTGTGCCGTGCGTCTCGGCGCGCCGGACCCGCAAGGGACTACGGCGGGCCGGCGCGTCCGGCGCCGCCGGGCGCGAGGCGGCGTAGGCTGCGGGCGTCTGGCCGAATTGCTCCCGGAAACGCCGGACGAAGTGCGAGAGGTTCTTGAAGCCGACGGCGTAGGCGACCTCCCCGACGTTGCCGGCACGCCGGGCCAGCATCTCGGCCGCCCGCTCCAGCCGGAAGCGGATGATCGCCTCGGCGGGGGTCGCTCCCAGTTCCTCGGGGATCCGGCGGTGCAGCTGGGCCCGGCTCATCCCCAGCCGGGCGGCCAGGGCCGGCACGTCGAAGGCCGGGTCGTGCGAAGCCTCGACCAGGGCCCGCCGGACTCGCGCGGGGAGGGAGTCCTCGGGCGGCCGCTCCGGAAGCGGAATGAGCGGCGGCGGGGGCGGCAGTCCGGCCCCCGGCGGCGCCGCGCCCGCCGGCGGCCCGGCGAGCCGGGCCTGGAGGCGCTCGCGCAGCCGCAGCAGGTTCCGGGCCCGCGCCAGCAGCTCCGCCGGATCGAACGGCTTGGTGAGGTAGTCGTCGGCGCCGCCCTCGAGCCCCGCCAGCCGGTCGGCGGGGTCCGCCTTCGCCGTGAGCAGGATCACGGGGATGAAGTCGGTCTCCGGATCGGACTTGAGCGCCCGGCAAAGGGCGTGGCCGTCGAGGCCCGACATCATCACGTCGCTCACGACCAGGTCGGGAAGCGCGTCGCCGACCAGCTCGAGGCCGCGGTCGCCCGCGGAGGCTTCGAGCACCTGGAAGTGCGGCGCGAGGTGCTTGCGCAGGTAGGCTCGCATGTCGGCGTGGTCGTCCACCACGAGCACGATCGGCCGGCCCGATCCATCCGGCTCCTCGACGGAGTCGTCCGGCGCGAAGCGGATCGACTCCGGCTCGCCGCCTCCCGCGATGCCGTCCGAGAAGCTGGCCACGCCCGGCACCGGCGCCGCCGTCCGCAGCCGGATCGTGAAGCGGGTCCCGCCGCCAGGGAGGTTCTCGGCGCGGACTTCCCCGCCGTGCAGGTGCACGTACTCCTGGACCAGCGCCAGGCCGATCCCGGTTCCGGGAACCTCGCCGGCCGCCTGCTCGCCGCGATAGAAGCGCTCGAAGATGCGCGGCAGGTCCTGCGCCGGGATCCCGGGGCCGGTGTCCTCCACCTCGAGCAGCGCCCACCCGTCGGGCGCGCCCGACAGCCGCAGGGTGACGCTGCCGCCGGGAGGCGTGAACTTGAGCGCGTTCCCCAGCAGGTTCCCCACGATCCGCTCGAGCTTCTCCTCGTCGAAGTTCCCGTGGACGGCACCGGCCCGCAGGTCGAGATCGAACCGCGTGCGTTGCCGCCGGGCGAGCGCCTCGAAGGGGGCCGCGGCCAGCCGCACGCTCTCGTCCAGGCGCAGCGGCCGCGGCCGGAACTCGACCTGCCCGGCGTCGAGCCGCGCCAGCGCGAGCAGCTGGTCGACCAGCTCCAGCTGCTGGTTCGCGCTGCGGATCGCCAGCTCGAGCTCGGCCCTGGCCTCCGGCGGGATCGGCCCGTGCCGGCCCTCCTGCACGTCGCGCAGCGGGCCGAGTGTCAGCGTCAGCGGCGTACGAAACTCGTGCGAGATGTTGGCGAAGAACTTCGATTTCGCCGCATCGAGCTCCCTCAGCCTGCGGGTCTGCCGCTCGAGGGCCGCGAGCGCCTCCCGCAGCTCCTCCGTGCGGCGCGCGACCTGGCCCGCGAGTTCCTCTTGTCGCCGGCGCAGCTGGCGGACGCGCAGCCCGTACGCGCCGGCGAGCGCGAGCAGGACGCCGAGGGCGGCCAGCGCCCGGAACCACAGGGTCGCGTAGAAAGGAGGACGGATCACGAAGCCGAAGACAGCTTCCTCGTTCGCTGGGGACCCCGTGGCTGCTCAGGGCCTTCACCCGGAAGGTGTACGGCCCCGGCGCCAGGTTCGTGTAGCGGATGCTCCGCTCCGCCACCGGTCCCTGCCAGCCGGATCGTAGTGGTCCAGCCGGTACAGGTAGCGGTTGTCGGAGGGATGGCTGTAGTGCAGCGCGACGTACTCGAACGTGAGGTCGCGCCGACCGTACTCGATCTCGGCCGAGCGCTGCGGCATGCCCAGCCGATAGATCAGCGCGGTCGTCGTCGGGGTCGCCTCGCGGTCCAGGGCGCGCACGGCCGTGATGAGGATCGACGGCGCGAACGGATTGTCCGTGATCCGCTCGGGGAAGAACGACGTGAGCCCGCCGATCCCCCCGAACAGCATCTCGCCGTCGGAGGCCAGGGCGAAGGCGCGCGCGTTGAACTCGCTCGACTGAAGCCCGCGTTCCGGACCGAAGGTCCTGAACGCGCCCTCGCCGGGGTCGTAGCAGGCCAGGCCGCGCTTGGTGCTCATCCAGAGGCGCCCACTCCGGTCGGTGAGGACCCCGTAGACCGTGTTGTCGGGAATCGCGCTGTTCCGGCGGGTGAAGCAGAGGACCGACAGGTCCCGGAGGGCGAGCCGGCACAGACCACGCTGCTCGGTGCCGACCCAGAGGACGCCGGGGGTGGATGCGGTCTCTCCCAACGACAGCACGGTGGCGCCGCCCAGCGCGTCCGCGCCGGACGCGATGCGCTCGATCCGGCGCGCTCCGCCCGCGCCCGCCGTGAGCCGGGCCAGCCCCGCGGCAGTCCCGATCCACAGCGTCCCGCCGGAATCTGAGTGGAGCGCGTTGATCTCATCGCTGGGAAGGGTCTCCGGGTCGAGAGGATCGGAGAAGTAGTTCGACGAGACACCGCGCGCGGGATCGAACTCGCTCTAGGCCGTGGAGCGTCCCGATCCAGACCTTCCCATCCGGGCCCTCGTGCAGGACCTGGACCCAGTCGTCGGCCAGGCTGCGCGGATCGGCGCCGTCATGCCGATAGACGCGCGTCACGCCGGTGTCCGGGTTCAACAGGAGCAGGCCACGGGAAGTGCCGACCCAGAGGTTCCCCTCGCGATCCTCGCGGAGCGCCTGGACGTTCGGAGCGGACCACTCAGCGGGGCGGCCGGCGAGGATCCTCCGGTAGCGGACCTGGCCGCCCGCGCGTTCGATCCGGTCGAGCCCGTGCGGCGAGCCGACCCAGACGGCGCCGTCGCGTCCCGGGCAGACGGCACGAACGAAACTGCTGCTCAGGCCGGGGAGACCGCCGATCTGGCCGGGGAACAGGGAGAACCCGCCGGAGCTCACGTCCGCGTAACGGACTCCGCCGCCGTTGCTGCCGACCCAGAGCACGCCGGAGCGGTCGATCGCCAGCCGGTCCGGGCTCGCGTCGCCACCCGGGCGGGCGACCCTTTCCCGCATCATGACCTGGCGTGCCGTGAGCCGGTCGGATCCACGCGAAACAGGGAGTGCTGCGCCTGATCGCTCGCGCCCGCGGAGGAGAGAGTGAGGACCCAGATCTCCCCCGAAGGGCCGACGGCCATGTCCCGGATGACGCGACCCGCGAGGCTCCCGTGCTCGGAGGGACTGCCGTCCACGCGAGCGGACTCTCCGGTCGCGGGGTCGTAGCGGAGGAGTCCGCCGCTCCTCCCGAACCACAGGCGATGGGTCCCGTCCTCGACGATCGTCAGGACCTTTCCGGCCGGATCGTCCAGCCGGACCGGCATGCGCGGAGCGGAGAGGCCGCCGTCGCCGATCTCGCTGCAGCGCTCGAACACGTAGATCCGATATCTCACGGGCGCGGGACGACGGAGCGTCGTCGGACGGCTGCGTCGCGACCCACAGGCGATCGGCGCCGTCGACTCTCACGGCCGTCACGATCTCGGTGCCGGGCGGAGCGATGTCGAAGCTGCGAGCCTCACCCGTCGCCGGATCCAGCCGGTGAACCCGGGCCTCCGAGAAGGCCGCGAACCAGACTCGCCCGGCGGCGTCGGAGGAGATCGTCTCGACCCGGACCGGCCGGCCGCTCTTCCCTTCTCGGAAGAGCGGACCGTAGCGCCGGAATGCGTTCGTCTCGGGGTCGAAACCGTCGAGCCCCTCGAGCGTGCCGACCCAGAGGCGGCCGCGCGCATCGGCGTGAAGCGCGAGGATGACGGAGCTGCTCAGGCTCGCGAGATCGTCCGCGTCGTAGAAGTACGACTCGAACTCATACCCGTTCCAGCGATTCAGCCCCCCGACGGTTCCGAACCAGATGAACCCGTCGCGGTCCTGGGAGATCGCCGTCACGAAGTGCTGGGACAGGCCCTCCTCGCTTCCGAGGACCGGTACCAGATCGTCTCGTCGGCATCGGCCGCTGCCGGACGGGCGCAGACCGGCAGGAGGAGCAGCAGGATCGCGGATCCGATGAGCCAGCACGCCGTACGCTACCTCACGAGGCGGCGCCCGGACGCCCCTGCGACGCGCTCATCAAAGGACCATCGTCGGCAGGCTGGAGCACGGCTCGCTGGTTGTCGCCCGGGCGAGGAGCGACGGACGTTCAGGACAGGGCCGAGCGCCGCGCGAAGCACAGCCCCGACCAGGTCGGGTCGAGCGCCGCGATCTTGTAGTCGACCCAGCCCGCGGTCAGCCCGAAGGCGCGGATGTCGTCCTGGGCGAGGTCGGTCGGCGTTCCTGAAGCCTTTTTCGGCCAGGCCAGCCAGAGGCGGCCGCCATCGGCGACCGTCTTCGCGGCCCCCGCGAAGCGCCGGCCCAGGTCGGCGCGCGAGCGCACGAAAAGCACGGCGACAGCGGCGTCCTTGACCGCGCGCCGCGCCACCCGCACCCCCTCCGGCAGCGGCTCGAGCAGGCGCGCGAATCCCTCCGGCGCGCCGAGCAGCGCGACCGTCGCCCCGGCGCGCAGGCCGAGCTTGGTCGCGAGCGACTTGCCCGAGTAGCCCGAGAGCGACCGCGGTACGACCGGCGTGGCCGGCGGCGCGGCGGCCAGCGCCGACTTCAGCGCGGCGCGGATCCGCGACCAGGGGGTGAAGCTCGCGTCCGGCAGCAGCGTCCGCACGCCGGCCGTCTTCTCCGGGTCGCCCTCGACGAAGACCAGCGGCAGCCGGCGCGTCGCCTTGCGACCGCGCAGCCAGACTCCGACGTCGCGGCCGTGCGACGGGACGCGTCGCAGGTCGATCACTGCCGCGGCGAGTGGCTCGTCGAGCAGCGCGCGCAGGTCGTCGCTCGCGGGCGTCGACAGGACGACGACCTCGTGGCCTGCCGCACGCAGCGTCCCAGCGCGGTCCTCGGCCTCCTTCGCGTTCCAGTGGACGAGCAGGATCAGGCCCATGCGGTCTCACGCCTCCGGTCCATCTGCCAGGCGCTATCATGCCGCAGGCCCCGGCCTTGGAGGTCCCGATGACCGAGTTCCGCGACGACGGTTCCGCTGGACCAGCCGGCCCGCCGCCGGAGTTCGCGCTCGCCGCGCGCTTCGCCAACGTCGCCCTCGTCCCGCTGGCCAAGTCGATGCTGGAAGGGGCCGGGATCGAGTTCTACACGCGCAACGAGCTGACTCAGGACCTGATCGGCTGGGGACGCTTCGGCGCGATGTTCAACCCGCTGGTCGGGATGGTCGAGTTCTGGGTGCCGGCCGGGCAGGTCGACGCGGCGCGTCGGGTGCTCGGAGAGCTGGAGCCCGACGGCGATCCAACCTGAAGCGGCGGTACTTCGCGGCAGATTGCTGCCAGGTCTCAGTCCCGCGGCAGGAACCAGTCGATGTGCCCGCAGCGCTCGCAGACGTGGATCGTCGCCTTCTTCCCGGCCCATTCCAGATCGAAGAAGGCCAGCGCGCGCCCGCTCAGCATCGCCTCGCGGCTCCAGAACCGCTGGCCGCCGCAGACGCCGCAGGTGAGCAGCTTGCCGGCGACTTCCACGCTCGAGATCTCGTGCTCCTTCATCGTGCTTGCTCCTCGCGAAAGCTGGCCTTCAGGCCCAGACGCCCGGAATCGCGCGCCGGCAGTCCGGGCACGCTCCCTTGACCAGGCGGTTCTCCAGCACGGCCATCCCGGTGCGGCGGATGACGGCGGCGCCGCAACCCGGGCAGTAAGTGTGATTGCCGGGGTGGCCCGGCACGTTCCCGACGTAGACGAATCGCAGCCCCTCCGCGCGCGACGCGTCACGCGCCCGCTCCAGCGTCGGGACTGGCGTCGGCGGCACGTTCATCAGCCGGTAGCTGGGGTGGAAGCGCGTGAAGTGGACCGGCGTGTCGGGCCCGACATCGTCGCGCACGAAGCGTGCGAGCTGGCGGATCTCGCTCTCGGCGTCGTTCCGGCCGGGGATCACCAGGACCACGATCTCCGTCCAGATCCCCAGCTTCGCCAGCCGCCGCAGTGTCTCCTGGACCGGCTTCAGCTCGCCGCTGCACAGCTCCTTGTAGAAGCTCTCCGTGAAGGCCTTGAGATCGACCTTGACCGCGCCGAGCAGCGGGGCCAGGTCCTTGAGCGGCTCTTCCAGCCACGAGCCGTTCGAGATCACCAGCGTGCGCACGCCGGCCGGCTTCGCCGCGGCCGCGATGTCGTAGACATACTCCGACCAGACGACCGGCTCGGTATAGGTGCAGGCGATCGTCGGCGCTTCGTAGCGCCGCGCCAGCGCCACCAGCTCGGCCGGCGTCACCGGGTGCGTCGTGACCTGCTCCGGGCGGAACTGCGCGATCTCCCAGTTCTGGCAGAAGCGGCAGTCGTAGTTGCAGCCCGGCGCGGCGAGCGACAGCGCGCTGGTGCCCGGCAGCACGTGGTAGAACGGCTTCTTCTCGACCGGGTCGAGGTGGATCGACGCCACCCGCGAGTGGACCAGCGTGTGGTACTCGCCGTGCATGTTGACCCGCACGCCGCAGGCGCCGCGCTCCTCGTGCGGCACCTTGCACTTGCGCGCGCAGAGGCCGCACTCGACCCAGTCGTCCTCGAGCTTCTTCCACCAGCGGGCCTTCGTGGCCACGAGGCCGGTCGATTCGGTCAGCGGGATCGCGGCCCCCGTCGCCGCGTCCTCCGCCAGCGTGCCGGCCGGCGCGAGGCAGGCGGCGCACCCGCCGGCGACGAGGCCGCGCAGGACGAGCCGCCGCTGGGGGTCGATCCGCGTCACGCCTCCACCACCTCCACCCGCTCGAGGTCGGCCACACCGAGGCCCAGCTTCGCCGCCGCGGCGATGTAGCGCGGCGCGCGCTTCTCCTCGGTCAGCGACTTCAGCCCGACCACCTTGCGCTGCTCCTCGATCTCGCGCCAACCGAGCGCGTCGATCGCCACCGGGTCGGTCGAGACCAGCACGCCGCCCCAGGGCCAGGCCCACTTCGGGCTGCGCCCTGGCCCGCCGTTGCACTGCCCGATCGTCCCGTCGACGACCGTCAACCGGAGCTTCTTCGCGATCGGCGACGACGCCGCGAGGTCCGGAATGTACGGGTTGCAACCGTCGTCGTGGTACTTGTTCGGGTTGTGGATCGCGCCGTACCAGTTCTTCATACCGTGCGACACGCCAGCCAGCCCATGGTCCTTCAGCACGCCGACGTTGATCAGCGCGGTGACCTGGTCGACCAGCAGCTTCGCGTAGCACGAGCCGCCGGCGCCCCACTCCCGCGGCGTGGCCTCGTAGGCGTCGTCGGTACCGACGACGCGCACCCCGCCGGTCTCGACGAACCCGGCGTTCTTCAGCTCGCGGCTGGTGCGGTCCCAGATCACGATCTGCCCCGCCGGGACGCCGGCCGCGATCAGCCACCCGGCGAGCTGCTGGACGAGCCGCGGCTGCGGCGAAAGCCCTTTCCCGGCGATGCAGTTGACCTTGAGGCCGACGACGTCGGTCGGCTTGAAGAGCTTCTTCATCGCATCGACCGGCGTTTTTTCGCCGGCCACGCGCGCCACCGCGGCGCCGAACGCGGCGAGTGCGACGTCCGGCACGACGGCCCCGTCGGCGCCGGTCCAGCCCGGCCGCCGCGCGCGCGCGACGACCGGCTTGCTGGCGCCTTTCACCTCGGGCGCGGCCCAGGCGTCGCCGAGCGGTCCGCGCAGCAGGAATGGACCGGCGGCGGCTCCCGCCGTCCCCGCGAGGATCAGCCGCAGTGCCTCGCGCCGTCCGCGATCGAGCGTCATCCGTTCCTCCCGCGTCCGATCGGGTCGCCTGTCACCGGGCCGCCGGACGGGCGTGGCCCGCTTCCTCGATCACCTGGCCCGTGAAGACCGAGAACTTCGTCGACGGGTCGCGCCAGGCGGAGCCGCCCAGGCCCGCCTTGCGCGACAGGTGGTCGAGCGTTTCCTCGAGCGTCCAGCCCTGCTCGCCCGGGACCTGCGGCAGGAAGACCGCGCGGCGGCCGTTCTGGTCGAGCAGGATCCCGTGCGTGCCGAGCTTGATCTCCTTCCACGACGCGACCGGCCGCGGCGCCGACAGCACGGTCACCTCGACTGCCAGACGGTCCAGCTCGTCGGCGGTCACCGGGGTGAAGCGCGGATCCTCCAGCGCGGCGCTGACCGCGGCGACGACCACCGCCTCGTGCAGTGGATAGGCTGGCAGGACCTGGCCGATGCAGCCGCGCAGCTTTCCCGCCTGTGCGATTTCGCGCGGGTCGGTGCGCGACAGCGTCACGAACACTCCCTGCATCCGGTCGAGCTCCGGCCGCGGCGGCAGTGCAGCCAGCTCGCGCTCCACGTCGTCCGTGCCGCGCAGCTCGGTGTTGATCGCGGCGCGCGCGAGACGGACCAGGCGCGCCGAGAGGTCGGCGTCGAGCGGCGGGGCCGTCGGCGGGGCAGCGGGCGCCGGAACGGGGACGCCGGCCGGCTTCGGCGGTGTCGCGACCGGCGGGTCGTAGAACGCCATCGCGACGTAGCTGACCGAGTCGTCGTCCGACATCTCCGGCAGGTCGATCGAGGCGTACTGCGCGAGGAGCACGCCTTGCGCCTTGGGCGCGATCGTGCGCAGCAGCTCGGTCATCGTCGACAGGCCGTGACGTCCGCAGATCGTGTCGTCGGTGATGTCGACGTGGCGGCGGAAGCCCTCCGCGTCGAGCCGGGAAAGCCGCGCCACCGCGGTGTCCTGCAGCTCCTGGATCTTCGCGCGTGCGGCCGGCGCCGAGCGCCCGAACGGCGCGAAGCCGAAGCGCGGCCCGTAGTGCGTGAAGTCGCTCGAGAAGACGAAGAGCGTCTTCCCGTCGTGAAGCGTCGCCAGCTTCGCGGCGAAGGCGCGATCCTGTTCGGGCGTCGTGTTCCCGGCGAGGATCGGCACCAGCGTGAAGGTCCCCAGCGCCTGCTGCAGGAACGGCAGCTCGATCTCGACCGCGTGCTCCTCGTCCTCGGCGCCGGGCACCGGCCGGGCGAGCCGGGGGTCGGTCAGCGCCGCGATCGCCTCGCGGTCGAGCGGGATGTCGCCGAGCGGTGTGCGGTAGGCCGAGGCCTCGCTCAACGCGAAGCCGGCGAACCCGGAGTGGTGCGAGGGCGCGACGACGACGACGCGGGTGAAGTCGCCGCGCTGGACGGTCCGGAACGCGGCCGCCGCGGCCCGCCCGGAGTAGCGCCAGCCGGCGTGCGGGACGACGAGCGCCACCGGCTTGCCGGCCGGTGCCGGGGACTCCGCCGCGGCGGCGCGCAGCATCCGCGTCACCTCGGCCGCGGCGAGCGACGGCGAACCGGGGTACCACGACCCGGCGATCGCCGAACGCCGCACCCCGGCGGCCGACGCCGCGAGCAGCAGCGGAAGGAACCCGAACAGGACGATCAGGAACGAGGGGCCGACCGCCGCTCTCATGGCGCGATCCTCCGGAGCGCGGCGCGGGCACCGCCCGAGCGCGGGCCGCGACGGCTCGGACACAAGAGTAGCGCACCTGCCCGCGGTGGGCGCGGAGGATGGCCCGGCGACCCGTTGCGCCGGCTCAGTGCTTCGGGTGCAGCGGCGTCGGCACCACCGGCGAGAGGTCCCAGACGTCGAGATGCATGTCTTCGACGTGGTAGCGCATCTCGCCGACGATCGCCTGCCACTCCGGCCGCCGTCCGCGTCACGAAAAGGAAAGGCCGCCCCGCAGGGCGGCCTTTCCGCGAACCGGGGAGGGGGGGAGGATCAGACCCAGCCGCGGAGCTTCACCGCCTCGGCGACCCGGTTGACCGAGACGAGGTAGGCGGCGAGACGCGGGTGGACCTTCTCCTTGATCATCATGTCGTAGACCGCGTTGAAAGCGTTGGTCATGGCGTGATCGAGGCGCTTGTGCACCTCTTCCAGCGACCAGTAGTAGTTGTAGGTGTTCTGCACCTGTTCGAAGTAGGAGACCGTCACGCCACCGGCGTTGGCCAGGAAGTCCGGCAGCACCAGGATGTTCTTCGAGTGGAGCACCTTGTCGGCCTCGGGGGTCGTCGGGCCGTTGGCCAGCTCGAGCACTACCTTGGACTTGATCTTTTCGACGTTGCGGTCGGTGATCTGGCCCTCGATCGCGGCCGGGATCAGCACGTCGCACTCGACTTCGAGACAGTCGGCGGAGGCGGCGAGCGTCTCGGCCCCCTTGACCGCCTTGATCGAGCCGGTCTCGGTGAAGTGCTTGTGCAGGGCCGCGAAGTCGAGCCCCTTCGGGTTGTACGCTGCGCCGTCCCACTCGCCGACGCACACGACCTTGCCACCGAGTTCCTCGGTGATGATCTTGGCCGCGAACGAGCCCGCGTTGCCGAAGCCCTGGATCGAGTAGGTCGCCTTGGAGAGGTCGAGGCCGATCTTCTTCGCCGCCTCGCGCAGGACGTAGAGGCCGCCGCGCGCGGTCGCGTCGCCGCGCCCCTTGGAGCCGCCGAGCGCGAGCGGCTTGCCGGTGATGACGCCCGGCTCGGAGTGCCGCGTGATCATCTCGAACTCGTCCATCATCCACGCCATGATCTGCGGCGTGGTGTAGACGTCCGGCGCCGGGACGTCCTTGTGGACGCCCAGGATCGGGCCCAGCGCGCGCACGTAGGCGCGGGCCAGCCGCTCCTTCTCGCCCTCGCTCATCTCCTTCGGGTTGCAGATGACGCCGCCCTTGCCGCCGCCAAGCGGGATGTCCACCACCGCGGTCTTCCAGGTCATCCACGCGGCGAGCGCGCGCACGGTGTCGATCGTCTCGTCGGGATGCCAGCGGATGCCGCCCTTGGCCGGACCGCGCGCGATGCTGTACTCGACGCGGAAGCCTTCGAAGATCCTCGTCTTGCCGTCGTCCATCTTCACCGGCACGAAGAAGTGGTGCTCCATCTGCGGGACGCGCAGCAACTGGTGCGTGGCGTGGTCGAGGCCGAGACGCGCGGCGGCCTCGTCCAACTGCGCCTGCGCGATCTTGAAGGGGTTGAGCTCGGACATGGGTTTCCTCCGGTCAAGCAGGGATGTGCGAGTGTCCCGGTACGGCGGGACGAAACGCTTTCAGAACCGCGAACTGTGGGGAGGGGAATTCTAATCCGTTCGGGCGGGGTGCACTAGTGGGCACGAACCGTTTGCTGCCGCGGGCCTTTCGGCGATTGAAATGCACCTAACGGGACGGGCGTGTCAATTAGTCGACCCCGGCCCGGTCAGCGGATCGCGGCGAGCAAACCCGTTCCGATGCGGGACAGCGGATCCAGCACGAGCGACGGGTAGACCCCGAGGATCACCGTTCCCGCCACCGCGGCCGCCAGCACGATCACCGTCCCCGCCGGGACCGTGATCCCCTCCGAGACGTCCGTCTCGGGCGCCTCGAAGAACATCGCGATGATGACCCTCAGGTAGTAGGCCGCGCCCACGACCGCGGTGAGCGCCATCAGTGCCGCCAGCCTGCCGTGCCCCGCGTCGAGCGCGGCGAGGAAGACGACGTACTTCCCCGTGAACCCGCCGGTCGGCGGGATCCCGATCAACGACACCAGGAACAGGCCCATCGTCCACGCCAGGGCCGGCCGGCGCTGCACGAGCCCCTTGAAGTTCACGATGCTGTCGGCGTCCTCGCCGTCCTGCTGGAAGAGCGACACGACGGCAAAGGCTCCGACCGTCATGAAGGTGTACGACAGCAGGTAGAAGACGATCGACGAGGCCGAGACCGCGATCGGCGTCATCAGCGCCAGCAACAGGTATCCGGCGTGGGCGATCGACGAATAGGCCAGCAGGCGCTTGACCCGGGTCTGAACCAGCGCCACGAGATTGCCGACGATCATCGTCGCGGCGGCGAGCACCGCCAGCACCACCAGGCCGCGCTGCGAGAGCTCCGGCGAGGCCTCGGCGGCGCTCCCGACGAGGCGGATCAGGACCGCGAAGGCCGCGGCCTTGGTCGCGGCGGCCATGAAGCCGGTCACGGGGGTCGGGGCGCCGGTGTAGACATCCGGGACCCAGAAGTGGAACGGCACCGCCGCGACCTTGAACGCGAAGCCGACCATCAGGAGACCCGACCCGACGAGCAGCATCGCCTTGCCGTACGGCGCCATCGCCGACGCGCTGCGGACGGAGGCGACGATGCCGCCAAGGTCGAGGTGCCCCGTCGCGCCCAGCACCAGCGCGATCCCGTAGACCAGGAACGCGGTCGAGAATGCCCCGAGGATGAAGTACTTGAAGCCGGCCTCGACCGCCGCGCTCTTGTCACGCGTCAGCGCGGACAGGACGTAGAGCGGGATCGAGAGGATCTCGAGCCCGATGAAGATCATCAACAGGTTGTCGGTACCGACCATGATCGTCATGCCGGCGACCGAGAAGAAGAGCAGCGGGAAGACCTCGGGGAAATAGCCCCGGGCGCGCTCGAGGTAGCGCGGCATGAACAGCAGCGCCATCACCCCCGCCAGCGCGCAGATGAAGTCGATCCAGAGCGCGAGCCGGTCGGTTCGCACCATCTCCTGGCCGGCGACGCCGGCGGTCGCGGCGAAGTCCACCACGCTGCCGATCCGCCCCAGCATGATCAGCGGCACGGTCGCCGTGACCATCATCCCGGCCACCGCGAAGCCCCACAGCCAGCGCCGGTCGTGGCGCAGGGCCGGGGTGAAGACGAGCAGCAGCAGTCCGTAGGCCGCGGGGACCAGCGTCGGGAGCGCCACCCACCAGTTGAAGGTCGGCATCGTCAGGATCCCATCATCAGCCAGGCGACCAGCACGGCGCCCCCCAGCAGCCACAGCGCGTACTGCCGGACTGCGCCCGTCTGGAACAGCTTCAGGACCTGGCCGGAGAACTCCGCGGTCGCCCCGGCGAGGTTCACGGCGCCATCGACGACGCGATTGTCGAAGCCCGCGAAGAAGCGCGAGGCCGCGTAGAACGGCCCGAGCACGAAGCGATCGTAGAACTCGTCGACGAACCACTTGCGGTGGAGCAGCCGGCGCAGGAACGGCAGCCTGGCGGCCAGGGCCGTGGCCCGGGCCATCCCGTTGCCGTAGGCCCAGCGCGCGGTCACCAGGCCCGCCAGGAAGACCGCGGCCGCGAGGACGAACAGCCCCCACTCCTCGGTCAGCCCCGGATGCCGGCGCCAGCCCTCGGTCAGCGGGGCCGGCGCGTCAGCTTCCGCTGTCGCGCCGTGCTCCACCGGCGCGTCAGCTTCCGCTGTCGCGCCGTGCCCGGCCGCCGCCCCGTGCCCCGCCTGCGCCGCCACCCCCTGCGCCGCCACCACCGGATGCAGCACCTTCTCGAACCAGTTCAGGTTCCCGGCCCCGACCAGGTTCGTCACCCCCGACGGGATCCCCAGGAAGCCCACCACCACCGCCCCGGCCGCCAGCGTCACCAGCACATACGTCATCACCCGCGGCGACTCGGTCAGCTGCTCACGCACCGCGCGCGGGGCCCGGTTCTCGCCCAGGAACGTCATCCAGTAGCAGCGGAACATGTAGAACGACGTGAAGACCGCCCCGATCAGACCGAAGACCCAGAGCCAGACGCTCCCGCGGTTCGAAAACAGCGCCTGCGCCAGGATCTCATCCTTCGACATGAAGCCCGACAGGAACGGCAGCCCCGTGATCGCCAGCGTCGCCACCAGGAACGTCCCCGCCGTCAGCGGCATCCACTTCTTCAACCCGCCGTACCAGCGCATGTCGTTGCTGTGACCGCTGCGCGCGATCACCGAGCCCGCCCCCAGGAACAGGCAGGCCTTGAAGAAGGCGTGCGTCACCAGGTGGAAGATCGAAGCCACGAAGGCCCCGACCCCCGCCCCCAGGAACATGTACCCCAGCTGCGACACCGTCGAATACGCCAGCACCTTCTTGATGTCGGTCTGCGCCGTCCCCATCGTCCCCGCGAAAACCGCCGTCGCGCAGCCCACGATCGCCACCACCAGCATCGCCACCGGCGCGTGCCAGTACAACGACGCCATCCGCGACAGCATGTAGACCCCCGCCGTCACCATCGTCGCCGCGTGGATCAGCGCCGAGACCGGCGTCGGGCCCGCCATCGCGTCCGGCAGCCAGACGTACAGCGGCAATTGCGCGCTCTTCCCGGTCGCCCCCACGAACAGCAGCACCCCGATCCCGGCCAGCAGCCCCGTCCCGTACCAGTAGCTCGACGAGCCGTTGATCGCCGCCGCCAGCTCCGAGAAGTCCACCGTCCCGAACGTCACCACCAGCAGCAGCAGCCCCAGCAGGAACCCGAAGTCCCCGATCCGGTTCGTGAGGAACGCCTTGCGCCCCGCGTCGGCGCAGGTCAGACCGCTCTCCTTGTCGAAGACCTGGTCGTAGAAGTACCCGATCAAGAGGTACGAGCAGAGCCCCACCCCTTCCCAGCCCACGAACATCACGACCATGTTCCCGCCCAGCACCAGCGTGAGCATCATCGCCATGAACAGGTTGAGGTAGGCGAAGAACCGATTGAACCCCGGATCCCCGGCCATGTAGCCCAGCGAGTAGACGTGGATCAGCGTCCCCACGAAGGTCACGACCATCAGCATGATCGCCGTCAGCGCGTCCAGCGCGAAGGTCCAGTCGACCGCCATCCGCGCGAACCGCGCACCGCCCTCGTCCCAGCCCTTCAGCACCGTGTCCGTTGCCGGCATCCAGGAGAGCGGCGTCACCTCGAAACGAGGCGCCTCGTGCGCCGACCCCACCGCAACCTCGTAGACCCCCGGGTGCGCCGCCGCCAGCGCCGCGTACTTCCCCACGCCCCCGGAGAAGTCCACCACCGCCCCCAGCGCCAGCAGAAACGCCAGCCCCGACGCGGCCACGCCGACCCGCCCCGCCACCTTCGCCGGCAGCTTCCCGTACATCGTCAGCAACCCGATGAACAGGAAGCCCGCCAAGGGCGCCAGGGGGATCAGCCAGATGTACGGAAGCATCGCCTCTCCTCCCGGCTACCAGCGCAGGAGCCGCGCGAGATCGGTGTCCGTCGAGCCCTTCAGACGGTACAGCGCGATCACCAGCGCGAGCCCCACGGCGGCTTCGGCCGCCGCGATCGCGAGCACGAACAGCGCCACGACCTGCCCTTCGACGATTCCCGGCGCCCCGTCGCCCGGCAGGAACCGGCCCACCGCGACCAGCGCGACGTTGGCGGCGTTGAGCATCAGCTCGACGCTCATCAGCATCGTGATCGCGCCCCGCCGGGCGACCACGCCGAGCGTTCCGATCGCGAACAGCACGGCCGAGAGCAGGAGAAAGAGCGTGAACGGGTTCTCCATCGCTCAGTCCTCCAGCTTGCGCTTGGCCAGCAGCACCGCGCCCGTCAGCGCGGCGACGATCGCCAGCGAGACGGCTTCGAACGGGTAGAAGTAGGTCGAGAAGAGCGCCCGGCCGAAGGAACCGACGCTCCCGTAGCCCGGCGCGTGCGGCAGCACCCCCGCCGGGCTGACCGGCGTGTCGGCCGAGAGCGGCTCGAAGGTCAGGCCGGCCCGCCCCAGCACGCCGATCAGGAGCGCGCCCAGCACGAAGGCGATGAGCAGCGTCGGGATCCCCGGGCCGCCCCGGGCCTCGGGGCCGAGGTTCAGCAGCATGATCACGAAGGTGATCAGGACCACGATCGCGCCGGCATAGATGATCACCTGCAGCGCCGCCAGGAACTGCGCGTTGAGCAGGACGAAGACGCCAGCCACGGCGATCAGGAAGACCACCAGCGACAGCGCCTGGATCACCGGATTGCGGTGGATGACCACGATCAGCGCCGAGCCGACGGCAACGGCGGCGATGACGAGGAACACCAGCAGTGCCGCCGTCATCAGCGAACCCCCCACACGACCAGCAGCGCCGCCCAGATGACGTTGAGGAACCCGAGCGGGATCAGGATCTTCCAGCCGATGTGCATCAGTTGGTCGAAGCGGAAGCGCGGCAGGGTCCAGCGCACCCAGACGAAAAACCACAGGAAGAAGAGGATCTTCGCGAAGAAGGTCGCGACCTCGGCCAGCGCCAACCAGTTTCCGGAGAGCCCGAGCGTGTTGCGGACGAATCCCGGGACGGAGTAGCCGCCCAGGTAGAGCGTCACGAGCAGGCAGGCCGAAACGACCATGTTCAGGTACTCGGCCATGAAGAACAGCGAGAACTTCATCGACGAGTACTCGGTGTGGTAGCCGCCGACGAGCTCGGATTCGGCCTCGGGAAGGTCGAACGGCAGGCGGTTCGTCTCGGCGAAGCCGGAGATCAGCAGCAGCAGGAAGCCCAGCGGCAGGTAAACGATGTTCCACCAGCCGTCGGCCTGCTGCAGCACGATCGCAGTCGGGCGCAGGGTGCCGGAGAGGACGAGCACGGCGATCACCGCCAGCCCCAGCGCCAGCTCGTAGGAGATCATCTGCGCCGACGAGCGCAGGCCGCCGTACTGCGAGTACTTGTTGTTGGACGCCCAGCCGGCCATGATGATGCCGTAGACGCCCATCGACGAAGCGGCCAGCAGGAGCAGCACGCCGGCGTCGACGTCGGCGATGACGAGCGGGATCTTCCGGTCGAGCACCGTCAGCGTGCTGCCGAACGGGATCACCGCGAGGGCCGAGATCGCGGCGGCCATCGCCACGAAGGGGGCCATCACGTAGACCGGCCGGTTCACGAACGGCGGGAGAATGTCCTCCTTGAAGAAGAACTTCAGCCCGTCGGCGAGCGGCTGAAACAGCCCGAACGGCCCGACCCGGTTGGGGCCCAGGCGCATCTGGAGCACGCCGGCCCCGCGACGCTCGACCCAGGTCATGATCGGCACCAGCGTGATGCAGATCACGACGATCAGCGTCACCTTGACCGCTGCGGCAGCCAGCATGACGAAGTCCAAGGTGAATCTCCCTCGCGCTCAGCGGCCCGCGGGGGGCACGCCCAGCGCGGTCAGCTTCTGCGCCGCTCCCGTCGGCGGCGGCGCCGCCGACGCCGCGTCCGTGCCGGCCATGTCCTGGCCGGTCGAGGCGGGCAACGCATCCCAGTCGATGGCCGCGAACGCCGGCACCTCGGCCGACAGCGCGGCGTGCACCGCGGCGCGCGCCGGCGCGCTGCCGCCGGTGAGCAGCCCGAACAGGTCGCCGAGCAGCACGAAGGCCGGCCGGCAGTTGGCCTGCGGCCCGAGTGCCGCCGCGGCCCACTGCACGCGTCCGGCGAAGTTGGCGTAGGTTCCCGCGCTCTCGCCCCAGGCGGTCACGGGGAGCAGGAGCGTGGCGGCGTCCGAGAGCGGCGAGCGGTAGGCGTCGAGCACGACGAGGTGCCGCAGCCTGGCGAGCACGTCCGCGCGCAGCACCGGCGGTTCGTCGTCGACGCGCCCCGCGAGCCCGGGGCCCAACGCCAGCAGCGTGTCGACCTCGCCGTTCGCGAGGCGCCGCTCGAGCTCGGCGACGGGGAGCGCGCCGCCGGACAGCGCGGCGAGCACGGCCTCGGCGCCGCGGCGGTTCGGCGTGCGATCGCGGCGGATCAGGATCTCGTCGTCGGCGCCCGCCTCGTGCTGCGGCAGGTAGACCGACGCGCCGCCGAGCGGCCCCCTGGCGATCTTCGCGAGCAGGAAGATCTCCTCGACCGTCGCGCGCGGGCTGGCGAGCACCGCGACCTTCCCGGCCGTCGCCCCGGAAGCGAGCGTCTCCGCGGCCTCCTCGACGGCCACCGTCCACGGGCTGCGTTCGTCCTGCCGGGTGAAGCGCGCGCCGGACAAACGCTCACCCGGCGCCGCGCTCAGCCGGTCGTTCCAGTCGCGCCCGGCGTCGCAGATCCACCAGCGGTTGACCGCCTGGTTGAGGCGCGGGGTGATCCGGTAGACCTCGTTACGGAAGGCGCCGACGTCGATCGAGCAGCCGCGCGCGCAGCCGGCGCAGGTGGACGGCACGTTGGTCAGGAACCAGACGCGCGAGCGGAAGCGGAACTTCTTCCAGGTCAGCGCGCCCACCGGGCAGATGTCGACGACGTTGCCGGAGTAGGGGTTGTCGAGCGGCCTGCCCGGGAAGGTCCCGATCTCCTCGTGCACGCCGCGCAGGAACATCCCCAGCTCGCCGGTCCGCGGCACCTCCTCGCAGAACCGGATGCAGCGCGTGCACTTGATGCAGCGCTCCCAGTCGTAGACGACGCCGGGGCCCAGGTCGCGCTTTTTCGGGCCGTGCGTCTTCTCCTCGCGGAACTGCGTCGTCGCCTGGCCGTGGCGGAACGAGTACTCCTGCAGCTTGCACTCGCCGGCCTGGTCGCAGATCGGGCAGTCGAGCGGGTGGTTGATGAGCAGGAACTCCATCACCGCCCGCTCCCACTCCTTGGTCTTCTCCGACTGCGTGAAGACGACCATCCCCTCCGCCACCGCGGTGTTGCAGGCGATGACCGGCTTCGGGGACTTCTCGACCTCCACCAGGCAGATCCGGCAGTTGCCGGCGATCGAGAGCGCAGGGTGGTAGCAGTAGTAGGGGATCTCGATCCCCGAGGCCAGCGCGGCCTGCAGGATCGTCGTTCCGTCGGGAACGGTGAGCTGCCGGCCGTCGATGGTGATGTTGGGCATGTCGTCTTCCCTGACCCGCTAGTTCGACAGCACGGCGGAACGACCGTGCCGGATGTAGTGCAGGAACTCGTCGCGGAACTTCTGCACGAACGACAGCGCCGGCATCGCGGCGGCGTCGGCGAGCGGGCAGATCGTGGTCCCGTTCATCATGTTCCCGGCAGCCGACTCGATCGTCGCCAGGTCGGCTTCGGACCCTTCGCCGCGCCGGATGCGGGCGATGATCTTCTCGATCCAGCCGGTCCCCTCGCGGCACGGCGTGCACTGGCCGCAGGACTCGTGGGCGTAGAAGTGCGCGGTCCGCTCGGCCGCGAGGACCATGTCGGTCCCGTCGTCCATCACGTAGGCGCCGGCCGAGCCCAGCATCGAGCCGCGCTTGGCGAGCGAGTCGTAGTCCAGCCGGAGGTCGACGCACTCCTCGGCCGTCAGCACCGGGACCGAGGAGCCGCCCGGCACGAACGCCTTGAGCTTCCGGCCGTGACGCAGCATGCCGCCGCCGTGCTCGTCGATCAGCTCCTCGGCGGTCACCGTCATCGGCAGCTCGAAAACGCCGGGGTTCTTCACGTGACCGGAAAGGCAATAGAGCTTGGGCCCGGTGTTGCGCTCGTCCGGACCGATCGACTTGAACCAGTCCACCCCGCGCTCGACGATCAGCGGCACGTTGCACAGCGTCTCGACGTTGTTGACCGTCGTCGGCTTGCCGTAGACGCCGTACTGCGCCGGGAAGGGCGGCTTCAGGCGCGGATTGCCCCGCCCGCCCTCGAGCGAATCCATCAGCGCCGTTTCCTCGCCGCAGATGTAGGCGCCGGCGCCGCGGTGGACGAGCATGTCGCAGGCGAACCCGCTCTTCAGGATGTCCTTTCCGAGCAGCCCGGCCGCGTAGGCCTCCCGCACCGCGTCGTCCAGGCGCCGGAAGGGGAAGACGTACTCGCCGCGGATGTAGACGAAGACCCGGCTGACCCGCATGGCCCAGGCCGAGATCAGGCAGGACTCGATCAGCAGGTGCGGATCGAGCTCCATCAGGTAGCGGTCCTTGAAGGTGCCCGGCTCCGACTCGTCGGCGTTGACGACCAGGTAGTTCGGCCGCTCCGGCGTCGGGCTCTTGGGCATGAAGCCCCACTTGACGCCGGTCGGGAAGCCGGCGCCCCCGCGTCCCCTGAGCCCCGACGCCTTGACCATCTCGGTGATCGCGTCGGGCTCGAGCGTGAACGCCTTCGCGATCGCCTCGTAGCCCCCGCGCCGGCGATAGACCTCCAGCCGGTACGCGTTCTCGATCGCGAAGTTCCTGGTGAGGTAGCGCTCCATCCGTCGGCTCCGGCTCTATTCGACGTAGACGCGGTGCGGGCCCGGTCCGGGCTTCGGCGTTCTCGCCGCGGGCCAGGGCGTCGAGAATCTCGCTGGTGCGCGCGATGTCCATGTCCTCGTAGTAGTCGTCATTGACCTGGATCGCGGGCGCGGTACCGCAGGAGCCGAGGCACTCGACCGTCACCAGCGTGAACATCCCGTCCGGCGTCGTCTCGCCGACCTCGACCCCGAGCTTCTTCTTGATGTGGTCGAGCACGGGGTCGGCGCCGCGCAGCATGCAGGAGACGGTCGTGCAGACCTGCACGACGTGCTTCCCCGCCGGGGCGGTGCGGTACATCGTGTAGAAGGTCGTGATCCCGTGGACGAACGACGGGGTCAGGCCGAGGCGCGTCGCGATCCACTGCTCGGCCTCGAGCGGGATGTGGCCGACACGCTCCTGGACCAGCCACAGGAGCGGCATCACGGCCCCGCGCGGCTGCGGGTACTCGGCGACCAGCGCGGCAGCCTGCTTCTCGAATTCCGGTCCGTACACCCTGGGTCCCTCTCAGGCGGCGGCGCGTGCGCGCGACCGCGCCGTCGTCAGCGGTCGACCTCGCCCATCACCGGGTCGAGGCTGCCGATGATCGCGATCACGTCCGCGATCATCGCCCCAACCGCGGCCTTCTCGATCGTCTGGAGGTTCACGAACGCGCCGGTGCGCAGGCGGAGCCGGTAGGCGGCGGGGCCGCCGTCGTGGACGAGGTAGAACCCCAGCTCGCCCTTGGGCGACTCGATCGCGTGGTAGACCTCACCCTTCGGCGCCTTGGCCCCTTCCGTGATGATCATGAACTGGTAGATCAGGTCCTCCATCGAGGTCAGGACCTTCTCCTTGGGGGGCAGCACGACGCCCGGCGCGTCGGCGTTGATCGGGCCGTCCGGCATCCGCGCCAGCGCCTGCTCGCAGATCCGGACCGACTGCCGCATCTCCTCCATCCGCACGAGGTAGCGGTCGAAGACGTCGCCGACGGTCCCGGTCGGGATCTCGAAGTCGTAGGTCTCGTAGTCGAGGTAGGGCTGCGCCTTGCGCAGGTCCCACTCGACGCCCGAGGCGCGCAGCACCGGTCCGCTCACCGACCAGGCGATCGCGTCCTCGGCGCTCAGCGGGGCGATATTCTCGGTGCGGTTGCGCCAGATCTTGTTGTTGGTGAGCAGGCCGTCGGACTTCGTCGATCTTCGCGCGGCACTCCGGCAGCCACTCCCGAACCGCCTCGAGCCAGCCCTCCGGGATGTCGCGCGCCATGCCGCCGATCCGCGGGAAGCTGGTCGTGAGGCGCGCCCCGGTCAGCCACTCGAAGAGGTCGAAGAGCATCTCGCGCTGCTGGTAGGTGTAGAAGAAGACCGTCCCGGCGCCGATGTCGAGCGCGTGCGTGCCCAGCCAGAGCAGGTGCGCCGACAGGCGCGACATCTCGCACAACAGGACCCGCAGGACGCGGGCGCGGGGCGGGACCTCGATCCCGAGCAGCTTCTCCACCGCCAGCACGTAGCCGATGTTGTTCGAGATCGGCGAGAGGTAGTCCATCCGGTCGGTCCACGTGATGAACTGGTGGAGCGTCTTGTTCTCGGCGATCTTCTCGAACCCGCGGTGCAGGAACCCGATGTCGGGCTTGCAGCTGACGACGATCTCGCCGTCCAGCTCGAGGACCAGGCGCAGCACCCCGTGCGTCGCGGGGTGACTCGGGCCCATGTTGAGCCAGATCGTCTCCCGGGGGTGGTGCGGGGCGGGCATGTGGGTCGCTTCGCTCATGCGGCCTTCGTCGCTGCCGCGCGTGGGGCGCGCCAGGTCAGTACTTGAGGGGGAAGTCCTTCCGGAGCGGCCACTCGTCGAAGTCCTCCGGCATCAGGATGCGGCGCATGTCCGGGTGGCCGTCGAAGACCACGCCGAACATGTCGTAGCACTCGCGCTCGAGCCAGCCGGCACCCGGCCAGAGCGGGACGACGCTCGGCACCTTCGGCTCCGGCCCCGCGCTCGACTTGACCCGCAGCCGTACGTTGCGCGGCATCGAGTAGAGGTGCCAGACGATCTCGAACGGCTCCGGCCGCGCCGGCCAGTGGACCGCGGTCACGTCGGTCAGCATGTCGAAGCGCGTCTCCGGCGCGTCGCGCAGGAAGGCCATGACGTCGGCGACGGCGTCGAGCGCGACGACGACCGTCGTCTCGCCGCGGAAGTCCGCGCTGTCGAGGATCGCACCCGGGAACTCGGCCTTCAGGCGCTCGACGGTCTCGAGGCCGTCCCACCGGCCGTAGACCCGCTGGCCCACCGCTCCGGCGTCCATCTCAGCGGTCCCAGTCGAGCGCGCCGCGGCCCCAGGCGTAAGCGAAGCCGGCGACCAGGATGGCGATGAAGACCAGCATCTCGACCAGTACGAAGACCGCGCCCGCCGTCCCGACCTGGTTCTTCAGCTCGACTGCCCAGGGGTAGAGGAACACCGCTTCGATGTCGAGCAGGATGAAGAGCATCGCGATCAGGTAGAACTTCACCGAGAAGGGGTGCCGGGCCGACTCGAACAGCCGGCTGCCGCACTCGTAGGGCGTCAGGTCGGTGGTCCGGATCTTCGGCCGCCCGAGCAGCGCCGAAGCCACCAGGATGCCGCCCGGGATCGCGATCGCCAGCAGCAACAGGACGAGCAGCGCGAAGGTGTTGTCGGTCAGCACCATGGGACGAGGGTTCCTTAGGTGGAGTGGAGGGGAAGCGCCCAAAATCCACGCTGACAAGGCTTTGGATGCTATCAACCGGCGACGGGGGGTGTCAATTCGCGGAACCCCGCGGCGTGTGCGGAAAAGAGCGCTTCGGCCCAGGTCTCGAGCTCGCGCACGCGGGCCGCGACGCGCGCCGTGAAGACGCTGTAGGCGACGAGCGCCGGCGCCGCGACGGCGAGCCCCGTGAAGGTCGCGAAGAGCGCGCGCCGGATCAGCGTGCCGAGCAGCTCCGGCTTCTCCAGCCCGGCCGCCGAGAGCAGCGAAAACGCGTCGAGCATCGCGGCGATGGCGCCGAAGTAACCCAGGAGCGCCGCGAGATTAGCGACGAGCGCGAGCAGCCAGACGCCGCGCTCGAGCCGGCCGATCTCCCGCCCGGCCACCGCTTCCAGCCGGCCGTGGAGGGCGTCGTCCGAGGCGGTCCACGCGGCGGAGGCGGCACCGGCGAGGGCCGCCGGGCCCGGGCCCGCTTCCCGGCCCCGGGACACGGCCGCCGCGGTTTGACCATCTTTCAAAAGGCGGCCGACCGCCGCGGCCCGCTCCCGGCAGGCCTCGTCCGACGGGGGGCGGGGCCCGGCGAGGAGCACCCGGGCCCGCTCGAGGATCACGACGATCGCCACCGTCGCGAGGACCGCGACCGCCGCGAGAAAGGCGCCGACCCAGCCCCCGACGGGCGCGGACACGGTCGGCCCCGGCGCGCCCCGATCCCCGGGCCTAGCGCGCGCCCGTCGTTCCCTGCATCGCCTGCTCGAGGTTGATGCCGCGCTCGGAGAGCAGGGTGCCGGTGACGCGCGCGAGGTAGGAGACGCTCTTGTTGTAGTCGATCATCGAGAGGTTCTCGCGGGTCTCGGCGTCGCGCAGGTCCTCCTGCGTCTGGACCACGCGGAAGGCGATCGAGAGGCCATTCTCGTAGCGCTTCTGCTCGGCCTCGACCTTCTTCTTCTGCAGCGCGACGTTGGACCGCGCGGCCGCGATCCGCTCCGCCGCGGTCTCGATGTCGCGCACCGCCTGCCGGACCTCGACGCGGATCCGCTCGCGCTCGGCCTCGATGCTCAGCTGCTGCTGGTCGAGGGCGATCTTCGTGCGCGCGTACTGGGACTTGGCCGCACGGTTGCCGACCGGGATACCGAGGAAGAGGCCGACACGCCAGGAGTTGTTGTCGGTGGTTCCGATCTCCTGGAAGAGCTCGCTGCGCGAGTCGTAGGTGAGGGCGTCGACCTTCACGGTAACGGGCTCGAAGGGCCTGCCGCAGAGTACGGGCGAGTTATCGGGGTCGCAGTAGTACGTATCGATCCCGGGAGGCGTCCCCGTCACCGCCTGCTTGCCGCGACTGTAGTTGTTCCCGAACGTCCCGTACGAGAACTGCGCGGTCAGGTCGGGCTTGAGCTGGTTGTCGCGATAGCGCTCCTCCAGCTCGAGGTTCTGTTTCTGCAGGTCCGCCGCGGCCAGTTCCGGCCGGTTCTTCATCGCCGTGTCGATCAGTACCTCGATGTTGAACGACGGTTTCTCGAACGCCAGCTGGTCGGTCGGCAGAATCGGCCGGTTCCAGTCCGGCGACTCCACCGGGACGTTGATCAGGCGGCGAAGCTGGTCCTCGGAGTTGCCCACGAGGCCAGTGAACGAGATCACCGACTCCTGCCGTGCGGCCACCTCGGCCTCGGCCGTGGTGACCTCGATCGGCGCGACCGTCCCGACCTCGACCTTGATCTTGGTCTGCCGCAGCAGGTCCTCTGCCAGCGCGAGCGACGACTTCGAAACCTCGACCTGGCGGCGCGCGCCGACCAGGTTCCAGTACGACTGCTCGACCAGGTTCACCGTCGTCAGGAGTCCCGTGATCAGTTGCTGCTCGCTGATCTTGAGGTTGTTCTTCGTCTGCTCGATGGCGGTGCGGTTGATCGACAGTCCGAAGTTGCGCAGCAGCGGCTGGTTGTACGTGAAGATCATCGAGCCGTTGTAGTCGTCCGGCACCAGGCCGAATCGCGCGATGGCGAGGGGGCTGTACGTGGCCGAGTCCTCCCGATAGGCGAAGTCCAGGGAGTAGTTGCCACCCCACGAGATCGGGTTGTACCACTGAGCCCCGACGTCCCAACCCTCCGAGGAGAGCGCCTGGAAATCGGTCACCGGCTCCTGCTTGCGGTAGTTGTAGCCCGCCGTCGCGTTGAAGCTCGGATCGAATGCCGACTCGGCGAACGTGATCGACTGCTCCACCTGCGGCGGATCGAGCCGCTGGACCTTCAGGTCGAGATTGCGCTCGATCGCCTGGGCCACCGCTTCCCCCAGCGAGAGCCGGAGAGGCGCCGGCCCGGCCTCCTGGGAGAGCGTGACGGGGGCAACCGCGGCGAGAACGCCTGCAACGAACAGGGGGGCGAGGGACTTCGGGACGTTCATGGGACGCTCTCTCCTGAGATCAAGGGCTGGCCGGGCCCGGACCACGGGTCGGGCGCCCCGCGGTTCCGGGTACGGCTGACGGAGACGATGACGCATCGCGGGGAAAAAGGGTTGCCCCGGCCAGCAACTCTTCCGACCGGTGGCAGGCCGCGCGGTGTCGAGCGGTCACCTCCCGGAGGGCGGGCGGTTCGGTCCGGCAGCGCTCGACCGCGAGCGGACAGCGGGGGTGAAAGCGGCAGCCGGCGGGGAGTTCCGACGGCGGCGGCATCTCGCCCGGGATCGGCATCCGGATCCGGCGCGCGATCTCCGGGTCGGGCGGGGGGGACGAGGCGAACAGGGCCTGGGTGTAGGGGTGGAGCGGGCGGGCCGCGAGCGCGGCCGCCGGCCCCTCCTCGATGATCCGGCCGAGGTACATCACGGCGATCCGGTCGCAGAGGTGGCCGACCAGGGCCAGGTCGTGGGCGATGAAGAGGTAGGCCATCCCGTGGCGGCGCTGGAGGTCGACCAACAGGTTGACGATCTGGGCCTGCACCGAGACGTCGAGCGCCGAGACCGGCTCGTCGCAGACCAGGAAGTCGGGCCGCAGGGCGAGCGCGCGGGCGATCCCGATCCGCTGCTTCTGGCCGCCCGAGAACTCGTTCGGACGGCGGTGCATCGCGTCGCGCTCGAGGCCGACTTCCTCGAGCAGGGACGCGACCCGTTCCTCGAGCGCCCGTCCCCGCGCCTCGCCCCACCTCTCGGCGTGGATGACCAGCGGCTCGCCGACCAGGCTCTTCACCCGCATCCGCGGGTTCAGCGCGGCCCCGGGGTCCTGGAAGACGATCTGCATCCGCCGCCGCAGCCGGCGCAGGTCGCGGCTCCCGAGCGCCCGGATGTCGATCCCGTCGAAGGTGATCGAGCCCTCGTCGGGCTCCGTCAGGCGCAGGATCGTCCGGCCCAGCGTCGTCTTCCCCGAGCCGGACTCGCCGACCAACCCGACGATCTCGCCGCGCCCGACCGTCAGGTCGACACCGTCGACGGCGCGGACCCCGGGCCCGCCACGCACGAACAGCCCGCCGCCGCCGCCGCCGAAGCACTTCACCAGTCCCCGCACCTCGAGCAGTGGGTCGTGCTGCGGGCCGAGCAGCGGGCCAGTCATCGGGCCACCGTCTCGCGGTGCGCGACGATGCAGGCCACCCGGCGGCCGCTCCGGTCCGCGGCGAGTTCCGGGACGGCGGCCCGGCACGCCGCCTCGGCCAGCGGGCAGCGCGGGTGGAACGCGCAGCCGGGCGGCAGGTGCGCGAGGTCGGGAACCGTCCCGGGGATCGTGGGCAGCGCCCCGCGCGCGATGTCGACCCGCGGCACGCTGGCGAGCAGGCCGCGGGTGTAGGGGTGGCGAGGGTCGGCGAACAGGGCGTCCACCCCCGCCTCCTCGACGATCCGCCCGGCGTACATCACGAGCACGCGGTCGGCGAGCGCCGCCACGGCCCCCATGTCGTGGGTGATCAGGAGGATCGAGAGCCCTCTTTCGTCGCGCAACTCGCGCAGCAGGTCGAGGATCCCGAGTTTCAGCGTCGGATCGACCGCGGTCGTCGGCTCATCGGCGACGAGCAGCTTCGGGCGCGCCGAGAGCGCCATCGCGATCAGCGCGCGCTGCTTCATCCCGCCCGAGTACTGGTGAGGGTACTCACGCGCCCGCTGCGCAGGGTCGGGGATCCCGACGCGGCGCAGCAGCTCGACCGCTTCCCCCCACGCCTCGCGCTTCGGCACCGCGCGGTGCGCCCGGATCACGTCGACGACCTGCGAGCCGACGGTGAGCACCGGGTTGAGCGCCGTCCCGGGCTCCTGCGGTACCCATGCCAGGCCGGCCCCGCGGAAGCGGCGGATCTCCGCGTCCGGCAGGGGGAGCAGGTCGGTTCCCTCGAAGACGACGCGGCCGGAGGTGATCTGTCCGGGCGCCGGCACGAGGCGGAAGAGAGCCAGCGCGGTGGCCGACTTGCCGCAGCCCGACTCGCCGACCAGCGCAACCGTCTCGCCGGTGCCGATCGCGAAAGAGACCCCGCTCGCGGCGCGGACGGAACCCCCCTCGCGCGGGAACTCGACACCGAGGTCTTCGACGGAAAGCAGCACGCCCCGCATCGTGGCGAACATAGCACCGAGCGCACATCCAGCGCGTCAACGGACCGACACGGGGTGCCGCGGGCGGCGGCAGGCCGGCGGCGGGCCGTCGCCGGGTCGCCGCCCGGCCGCCGCCGATCAGGCGCTTGCGGCGCCCCGGCTGAGCATGGAGATTGCACAAGGAGCCCTCGGAGCCATGCCCTCAGGCGGCTCCGCGAGAGCCGGTCCGGCCGACGGCCGGGCCGGCCTGCGGACCCCCCGCCAGTGCGGGCCCGGGCTCCGGACGAGAGGGGAGGCGGTGTGAAACTGCTGGCGATCGTTCCCGACCCGGCATCGGCCTACGGCCTGGGGGCCCTGCTTGCGGCCCTCCCGCCGGGGACGACGCGCGTCGTCGCCTTCGGGCAAGCGACCGCGGCGGTCCTGCCGCCGGGTCTCGACGTCTTCGTCTACCCGGTGCGCGACGGAACCCGGCTGCCCGCACCGTTCATCGACGCCCTCGTCCAGCACGAGGGCGCAGAGGTGCTGCTCGCCCCCTCCGGGTGCCTGACCTCCACCCCGGTCCCGACCCTCCTCGTCGATCTCGACCCGCGGGTCGCGCCGCCGCCGCTGACAAGCGGGGAGGACCCCGCCTCCTGGACCTGGGTCGAAGGGATCACGGCCCTCTCGGAGCGCCGCCCGACGCTGCTGCGGGCGGGGCTTTTCAGCGTGGACGTTCTGTCCGACTGGTACGAGGGACCGGGGCGGCTGCGCGCCTCGGCTGCGCCGGCCCTGTTCTCCCGGATGACCGACCTGGCGGGCCTGCTGGGACGGCGCCGGGAACACGAACGCCGTTCCGCCCCCTCCCCGGATCCGACGCCACCCGCGTCCCCCCCCCCGCTCCCCCGTCACCGTACGGCCATCCGGACGGCGACCCCGGGTCATTGGCGATTTCTTTCGGCGAGTCGGAGCCAGAAAAAAGAGAATGGACCGAGGTCAAATCGACTTTCGCCTCGACGGTGACGAACCTCGGCCCGCCGACCGCCCTGCACCTCCCGCCCCCCGCTACGGCCCCGCGGATCGTTCCGATCGAGGTCCGCTCCGGGGTCGATGTCGGGCCCCACCCGGCCGGCCTCCTGGAGGCTTCTGCCGGGTCGGGCTCCGCTCTGACTGCCCTGGCCGAGCCGGAGCCGTCTCCGCCCCCGAGTGGCCTCGCTCCCGTCCCCGCGTCGGTCCCGGCGGCAGCGATCGCCCCGGCCCCCGCCCCCGCCCCAGTCCCCGGCCCCCGCCCCCGTCCCCGTCCCCGCCCAGGCCACCGCCGCCGGCCACCCGCCGGAGGCCTACCGCGGACGTCACGCGGGTGGGCGGGCGGTCGTGCTGGGGACTGTCCAAGGGCTCGACAGGCTCTCCCCGGCCCTGCTGACCGAGGCCGCCGTGCTGGCCGTGCCCGAGACGCTCCCGTGGCTCGCCGCGCGGATGGGCCTGGCGCAGTACGTCTGCCTCGCCGAGCCGCCGCGCGCACCGGAGGCGGTCGCCGCGTTGGCCGCGGTCCGCGCCGTCGTCGTGCACGACGAACGGCTGGATCCGGCAGAACTCGCGCCGCGCGCCCGAGCCACGGTCCCGCTGCTCGATCTGCAGCGCGCCGGCGGCCCGGCACTCGGCTGGTCGGACGACATGAAGGTCGGGTTCTTCCCGGCCGGGGGCGACGCCGCGATGGCGTTCCAGTGGGCGCACTGGCTCGGGGTCTCGGAGGTGATCGTGGCCGGCCTCGACGCGGCCGACGGGAAGCCCGGCTGGCCGACCTTCCTGCGCGGTGCGCGCGAACTGCTCGAGGCGCGCGGGGTGACGGTGACGGTGCTCGACCCGGGTGCCCGGTGATCCTCGAGCGCGAGGCCGGGACGCTCGTCGTCCTGACCGGCGCGTTCGGCGAAGAGTCGGATCCGGCGCTGCGGCGCGCTCAGGCCCTGGCGCGCCGCTGGCCCGGACCGGTTGCGATCGTCGCGCTGGCGGGGCGCACCGCCGCGAGTGTCGCCGAGAGCTTTTCCGACCGTGCGCCGGTGATCGAGGCCGAGCGCGTGCTGGGCGAGTCATTCGCACGCGGCTCGTCGAGGGACGCGCAGGCGGCGGCGGCGGTGCTGCTGCGGATGGCGACCGGCGGCTCGTCGCTGGCGCGGATCTACGCCCGACTGGCGCCGGGAGAGTGGCCGCTGCTGCAGGCCTTCGCCGACGTCGCGGCCGGGGCGCCGGTCGACCTCGAGATCGGGCCGGAGGCCGGCGTGCCGGAGACCGCGCCGCTGTGGACCGCGGCGGACGCGCTGGTCGTGGCCGACATCGATCGCCGCTACCCGCTGTCGGGCGGCTCGCCGGCGATGCCGGTGCGCGTCGTCCCGGACGGCGACGGGGAGGAGGCGATCGGCGCGCTGGCCGAGCTGCCGATCTTCGGCGGCGCGGAGCGCGTCTCCGTGGTGATCCCCGTGCGCGGCCACGCTCCGCTCGTGGTGCGGCTGGTCGAGAGCGTCCTCGAGCACACGGCCGGCCTGCTCGAGGTGATCCTGATCGACGACGCTTCGCCCGATCGCTCGCTGCCGCTGCTGGAACGCCTGGCAATCGAGGACGTCCGCGTGCGCCTGCTCGTGAACCGTGCGCAACGCGGCTTCGCGGCGAGCGTCAACCGCGGGCTGGGGGCGGCGCGCGGCGACATCGTCGCCGTCCTCAACGCCGACACCGTCGTCACGCCGGAGTGGGCGGCGCGGCTGGCGGCGCACCTGGTCAAGCCGCGGTGCGGCGCGGTCGGGCCGCTGTCCAACCGCGTGACCTGGCCGCAGAAGCTCGACGGCGTGACCTACGACGAGACGACGCTGTCCGGCCTCGTGCCGTTCGCCGAGGCGCTGTCCCGCGGCCGGAGCGGGCAGGCGACGCCGTGCGTGCGGCTCACCGGCCTGTGCCTGATGATCCCGCGCGCGACGCTGCGCCGGATTGGCGGCTTCGATCCGCGCTTCTTCCCCGGCAACTTCGAGGACGACGACTGGGGCGTGCGGCTGCTGTCGTCCGGCGCGGTGCCGTACCGCGCGGACGACGTCTTCATCCACCACGAGGGCTCGCAGAGCTTCGCCCTCGAGCCGCGGGCCTACGCCGAGATCCTCGAGGCCAACTGGCGTCGCTTCCGCGACAAGTGGGGCCTGCCGCCGGCGCGCGACAAGCGCGACGGCTGGCAGCCGTCCGAGGTCTGCGAGGCGTACGACCGCGCGCGGCACTTCATCGCGCCGTGGCTGGCGCTGGAGCCGGTGGAGGCGGGAGAAGGGCCGCGTTAGGCGCGCCACCAGCGCGCGATGACGATTCCCGCAGCAAGGTACCCCGCGCCGGCGAGCAGCATCACGCCGGAGAGGCCGATGTCCAGCGCGAGCAGCGACGCGAGAATCGGCCCGAGCACCGAGCCGACGCCGTTCGCCGCCCACGCCAGCCCGGTCGCCGTGGCCCCGCCGCGCGCCGCGAGCCGCGCCAGCGCCGCGGGAAACGGCACCCCCAGCGCGACGCCGAGCGGCGCGACGAGCAGGACCGCCAGCATGACGCGTGCCGCGTCGCCGAGGCCGAGCCCGGCACGCAGCAGGAACGGAAGGCCCAGGGCGTAGAGCCCGATCAGCCCCCCGATCGCGGCGATCATCGGCCACGGGCTCGCCAGCACCGCGGCCCGTCGCGCCACGAGCAGGCTCCCCGCGCCCGCCGCCGCGAGCAGCGTGGCCAGCACGACCGCCGCGGCCAGCACGGGGCTGCCGAGGAACAGCGTCACGCGCTGCATCAGCGAGATCTCGAGCAGCATGAAGGAGACGCCGAGCGCGGCGAAGTAGGCGGCGATCGCGCCCGCGCCCGCGACCGGGCCTGCGGACGATCCGGCCGCGCCCGCTCCGCGCCGCAGCGCGAGCAGCAGCAGCGGCAGCGACAGCACGAGTGCCTGCAGCAGCACCGCGACCAGCACCAGCCGGCCGGAGAGGATCAGCGGGTTGTCCTTCCAACCGGCGCCGAAGAGCCGGAGGTTCGACCAGCGCCCGAACTGGAAGAAGAACGGGCGGTCGTCGGTGGTCGGTGAGATGTCGAACGGGTAATCGCGCACGAAGGCGCCGCGGTCGGGCGCGGACAGGTACGCGGCGTAGGCGGTCGCCGGCGGCCGCTCGGGCTCGTAGACGACGAAGAACCCGCGCTCCGCAGCCAGCGCCCGCGCGCGGGCGATCTCCTCGGGCGTGAAGGGGCTCTTCTTGACGACGAGGTTCGCCATCCGCCCGAGGCCGAAGACGATCAGGTGCTTCGCCGGGTCGGTCGCGCCCTGCCGGCGCAGCGCCTCGTCGACGACGGCGACCAGCCGCAGCGACTCGCGCGGCGGCGTCCAGTCCCAGCGGGTCACGGTCAGCGCGCCGTCGGGCGCGAGGCGCGCGAGGTCGTCGCCGAGCGCCTCGACCGTGTAGAGATAGCCCTCGGACAGGCTGTAGGCGCCCGATGCGCTGGCCGCCCAGGTGTCGATCAGCGAGAGCTGCACGAGGTCGAAGGTGTCCTTCGAGCGCCGCACGAAAGCGCGTCCCTCGGCCTCGTGAAGCGTCACGCCCGGGCGCTCGAAGGGGCGCCCGCCGCGCGCGGCGAACGGGCCGCGTGCGAAGTCGATCACCGCCCCGTTGATCTCCACCGCGTCGATGGTGCGTGCGCCGTGGCGCAGCGCGGTCAGGACGTCGACGCCGCCCCCGGCGCCGATGATCAGGACGCGTTCCGGGTGCAGCAGCTGATACGCCGCCGAGCCGAGCGTCCAGTCGAGCAGCGCCATCTCCGACGGTGCGGCGTCGCCGAACGGGATGATCGGCGTGGCGGCGTCGCCATCGAGCAGCAGCAGCGTTTCGCTCGCGTGCTGCACCGGCGCACGCCGGTTGACGGTCCACGCGACCGGCGGCATGTTCTCGACGACGTCGACCCGGGCCAGGGCGTTCCAGCGCGTCGCGACGACCTGCGGGGCGATTGCGCCGGCGGCGGGCGCGGCCAGCCAGACACCGAGCAGCTTGGCGGGGCCGGGACGGATGTCGAAGACCGAAGGGGCGAGGGGAATCGCTGCCAGCAACGCGAGCGCGGCCGCCAGTGACGGCGCCGCCGCGCGCAGGGGACTGCCAGCGCCGGTGCCGCCGGGGTCCCCAGCGCTCCCGGCGCGCAGGATCCCGGCCCCGAGGCACGCGACCGCCGCCACGAGCAGCACCACCCCCTCCGCGCCGAGCGGCTCCAGCAGGGCCATCACCGCCACCGCACCGGCGGCCGCTCCGAGCAGATCGCTGCCGTAGACCGCCGGGGCGCTCGCGGCGAACCCCTTGAGCAGCGCACCGACCGCGAGTCCGGCCGCGGTCAGCGGCAGCAGCAGGGCGATGTAGTAGGCGAACAGGAGCGCCCACGGACCGGCGCCGTCGCCAAGCCGCGTCGGATCGAGCGGCAGGCGGCCGATCACCGCCACCGCGGCCACGGCGAGCCCGGCGAACGCCAGCGCGTACTGCGCGGCGCGGCGCGGGGCCGGCTCGGACGCGCGCGGGACGAGCTGCAGCACGACGCCGCTGACCGCCACGCCGAGCAGCGCCACGCTGATCACCATGAAGGCGAAGTGGTGCCAGATCGTGAACGAGAAGATGCGCAGGAGGACGATCTCGTACGCGAGGATCGCCCCGGCGAGGAGGGCGATCGCGATCCGGACGGAGGCATTGGCGGGGCGCATGGAGGGGAGGATAGCGAAAAACGGGCTGTCGGCGTCGGGCTGGCCCGGAGCGGCGATCCCGAGTCGCGCCGCAACGGCAACGAGCCGCTGCTCGAGCGTCCAGCGCGTCGTCCGGGCGACGAGGGTCGAGGCGAGCAGGTAAGCGTCCACCCAGCCGATCCCCGAGCCGGCCAGTCCGCGGCCCTCGATCAGCGCCAGCACCTCGTCGTGAGACGCCGCCGGGACCCGCGGCAGCGCGTGCCGCGCGGCCAGCGCCTCAGGCCCGCACCACCCGGCCCGCGGCCAGGAACCACAGCTCGGCCCGCGGCGGCGGGTCGGGGAAGATCGCTCTCAGCGACTCGACGTAGCGCGCGAGCTGCGGGCGGTGCCGCGCGACGGCGGCGGCGAGCGCGGCCGGCAAGTCGGCCGCGTCCGTCGTGCGGGAGCGCATCGGTCTTGTAGTCGGCGACGACCAGCGCGCCGTCCTCGGCGCGGTAGAGCAGGTCGATCGTGCCGACCCAGGCGCCGGTCGGCTGGTCATCGCCGTCGCCGTCGGGCGCCGCGCGGCGAGCAGCGGGACCTCGCGCCCCAGCACGCGGCCGCGAAGCGCGGCGAAGGCGGCGAGCGCGCCGTTCCCGGCCATCCGGTCGAACAGCGCCTCGACCTCGGCGCGGGCGCGGTCGCGGAGCGCGGGGGGGAGTTCGGTCGGCAGGTACCTTGCCGAGACGCGCGCGCTGGCGCGCGCGCTCCGCCGCCGGGTCGGCCTCGAGGTCCCAGGACTCGAGAGCGCGGTGGATCGCGGTGCCGACGGCGAGGCGGAGTTCGCGCGGGCGCGGGCCCGGTACGCGGCGCGAGGTCGGGCTCGGTCCGGACTCCTCCTCGCCGTCGCGCCGCGCGCGAGCAGCGGCGTGCGCGGCGCCGGAAGGAGTGTCGGTCGCGGGGCGCGCGGAGCGGGCGGCGGCGGCCTGGCAGGAGGCCGCGAGGCGGCTCGCGTCGTGCTCGGCGGCCCGGATTGCGGTCTCGGCCTCCGCGGGCGCTGCGCGCGACGGCTCGGAGCGCCGCGAGATCGACCGCGGGCAGGATCCGCCACGGCACGCCGTGCGCGTCAAGCGCCTCTCCGCCGCCTGCGATCAGCGCCTGCAGCGCGTCGCCCCCCTCGCGCTGCGCGAGTAGTCCGAGCAGCGGACCCGGAGGAGGCTTCGGTCCGAAACCGTGACCCGGCCAGGCGCCCGCCAGCACCATCCGCGCGCGCGCCCGCGTCGTCGCGACGTACAGTGTGCGGACCAGTTCGGCCCGCGAGATCTCGGCGTCCGCGCGCTCGACCTCGTGATAGCCGAGCCCCGGGGCGCCGAACAGGCGGAGGTTCCACCCGCCGTCCGCACGCCGGGCCGCGCGGTTCTCCCGCCCCCCGCGGGTGCCCGAGCCGTGGTGCAGGTCAGCGACGAAGACGTGGTCGAAATCGAGCCCCTTGGCCTTGTGGATCGTCAGGACGCGCACCGCGTCGAGCGTGTCGTCGCCCGGTGCGCCCTCGCGCGCCTCGCGACCCTCCGCGACGCCGCCGCGCAGCTCGCGGAGCACGCCCTGGGTCCCTTCAGGACCGGAGAGGCCCTCCAGGAGCCGCCTGAGGAAAAGCTCCAGATTGGCGAGCCGGAACGGCCCCAGGTAGCGCGCGGCTGCGGTTTCCCCGGGCAGCACGAGTGCCGCGAGCGCCTCGACGAATCGGTCGGCGGGTTCCTCGGCCAACGCGCGCCGCAGCGAGACGAGGGTCCGAATCGCAGCCTTCGCGGCGACGGGCCAGTCCGCGATCCGCTCCAGCCCCGGGATCCTGGCGCGCGCAACGTCGCTCGCGATCTCGTCGAGCGCCGCGTCGAGGCGCGCGAAGGCCTCGGGGTCGGGCCGCTCGAGCCGCTGAAGTTCGTCTACGACGAGACGGTTCCAGAGCCCGGGAAGTGCGGCGTCGGGCAGCCCGGCCCACGGCGAGCGCAGGAACGCGACCAGGGCCAGCGCGTCGAGGGGATCGGCGATCGCGCGAACCAGGGAGGCGGCGTCCAGGACCTCACGGCGCCGGTAGTAGCTGCGCTCGCGCTCGACGACGAACGGAAGGCCGTGCGCGCGCAGCGCCTCGAGATAGGTCTCCAGCGCGGTCGAGGCCCGGAAGAGGATGGCGATCCGGCCCAGCTCCGTACCCTCGGAGCGCAGCGCGGCGATCTCCGACGCGATCGCGTGGGCCTCCGCCTCGCGCGCGTCGTCGGTGCCGGTCGCGTCGCCGGCCTCGAAGCGATCGCGCGGCCACGAAACCCAGTACTCGACCGGCGGGCGCGCTCCCTCGGCGGGGCCACGCTCCGGGACCAGCAGCTGGAACGGGGCCTGCCGGTCGCCGTCCTCGACCAACAGCGGGCGCGCGATCCGCGCCACCTCGTCGAGGATCGCCGGCTGCGAGCGGAAGTTGACCGATAACCGCAGGCGCGCGCCGCCGCTGGCCTCCAGTTCGTGCCCGAAGCCGTAGTAGGCGGCCAGGCTGGCGTTGCGCCAACCGTAGATCGATTGCTTGGGGTCGCCGACCAGCATCAGGCCGGGGCGTTGGTCGAGCGGCCCCTCGAGTGCCAGGTGCCGAACGATCGCGCACTGCACATCGTCCGTGTCCTGGAACTCGTCGACGATCAGCTGGTCGATCCCGGCGCGGACCGCGGCCGCCACCGCGCGCTCGCGCAGCAGCGCCTCGGCGTCCCGGATCAGCGACGCGAAGGTCGCGATGCCGCGGCGGCGCAGCTCGGCGGTGACCTCGGCCAGCAGCGCGCGCAGCACGCGACGGGCCGGGGCGAGCAGGTCGGGGTCGAGATCCCCGAGCGATTTCAAGAGGCCGCGCAGCGCGGCGGCGGCCGGGGCGAGGTCGGCGGCGACGGGAGCGAGCAGGGCGGACTCGGCCTTGCCGGTGATCCGGCTCGGCGCGGACCACTCCTTCAGCTTCTTGAGCGCCTCGCCAGCGAGGGCCGCCGCGAACTCGCGCAGTTCGCCGGCCGTCGAGACGCGCGCCGCCGCCGCGGCGGCTCGGTCGAGCGCATCGCGCGCCGCGAGGGGTACGCTCAGCCCGCCGGCGCGGCGGTCGGCCAGCGGCTCCCGCACGATGTCCGCGACCCTCGCCGCGGTCTCCCCCAACTCCCGGGCAACGGCTCGTGCTCGCGCATCCGCGAGAGGGTCGTCGTCGAGCGCCTCGGGCGGGGTCGCCTCCGCCGCCAGTTCCAGCAGGGCCTCGGCGATCGCCGCAGGACCATGGCCACGCGCGGCGAGTTCCACCCAGTCCTCGTGGGCAGGCGCACCGAGCGCCTCGGGTACGCGGCGAGCCAACACATCGTCGACCACGCCGGCGAGCAGATCCCCTTCGGCGTCGACCTCGAAGGCCGGGTGCAGCCCCGCCTCGAGCGCGTGCGCCGCCAGCAGGCGGCGGCAGAAGGCGTGGATCGTCGAGACGGCGAGCCGGTCCTGCGCCGCGAGCAGGGCGGCCGCGCGCTCCCGGCGCTGCTCATCCGGGCCCGGAAGGTCCGTGAGCCGCAGGCCGGTCGCGTCCTCACCGCGGTGCACGGCGGCCAGTGTCGAGGCGACCCGCTGCGCCATCTCCGCCGTGGCGCGGTCGGTGAAGGTGATCGCGACGACGCGCTCGACCGCTCGCTGCGCAATCGGGTCCGGATCGGCGGCCGCGCCTTTCGTCGCGAGTTCGGCCGCCGCCCGCTCCCAGCCCGGGCCGAGGAGCCAGGCGACGATCCGCGCCGCGACGGCGGTCGTCTTGCCGGTCCCGGCTCCGGCGTCGAGCAGCAGCGGCTGCCTGAACTCGCTCCGCGCGACGGCGCGCGCGCGCGCGTCGTCGTCTCGGGCCCGGGCGAGGTCGGCCGCCGTCACGGCGCGTCCCCGTCGCCGAGCTGCAGCACCGCGATCAGCGCGGCTTCGCGCGGGTCGAGTGCGGCCTCGGCCTCCGCCCCCGCGACCGCGGTCCTGACGGCCTCGCGCCAGCGACGCTTCATGCCGCTATCGTCCAGCACGCAGGCGGAGCGGACGTCGCAGTTCCGGCAGGCGGGGTTCTTGTCGGCATCGAGTTCCGCGAGGCGCGGGAAGTAGGCGCCGGCGCGCGCTGCCCCGAGCAGCGCCGTGACGGCGCGCGGCAGTCCCTCGGCGAACTGCGCGTCGTCGGAGGCGATGGTCGCTTCGGATTCTCGCTCGTCGTCGAGGTCTTTCAGGCTGAGGTAGCGGCCGACCTTGGTGCCCGCGACATCCGCCGCGGCGTAGGCCGCAGCCTGGAGCAGAACGCCCCGTCGCACGGTGCGCGCCAGGTTCTTGCGGCGGGTTTCCGGCGTGCGCCCCTCGATGGGGAGACTCCCGGTCTTGTAGTCCGTCAGGACCAGTGCGCCATCCTCGGCGCAGCGGTCGACGCGGTCGGCCCGGAATCGCAGCACCAGAGGCGTTGCGCCGGGCCGCGCGAGCGTGGCGGTGCCTGCGACCTCGGAGCCCAGCGCCTCGGCGCGCGCTCCCGCCCAGTCCCGGTCCAGCGCCCGGACCACGAACGGCACCGCGCGACGGGTCAGGCCGTCGACCAGCCCGGGAAGCGTGATCCCGGCCTCGCGCGCGACGCCGCCCGCGACCTCGTGCGCCACGGACCGCACCCGATCGGCCGACGGCCGCGCCCACGCAACCGGTTCGAGCGCTGCGAGTGCGTCGAGGGTGGCGGGGAGACCGGCCCGCTGTTCGACGGCGAGGCGGTGCAGCGTGCCGTGGACCACGCTGCCGAGGACGAGAGGGTCGGGCTCGGGGACGGCGGCACGCGGGTCGGGTGGCGGCGTGAGTCCGAGCGATCGCTCGAGGAACGCCTTCCACGGGCAGCGGGCAAGCCGCTCCACGGCCGTCACCCACAGCTCGTCGTCGGCGAACGCGGGCCCCCCCGCGCCGGGCGCCAACCAGCCGAAATAGGGGCTCGCGCCTCGGCTGTGCGGCGGGGCGTCCCACTCCTCCAGCACGCGCCTCCGCGCGCGGGCGAGTGCGTCGAGATCAAGCCCGGAAAGCGCGCCGGCGGCTGCGGCGAGAAAGCGCTCGGCGTCGCGCCAGGCCAGCGGGGCGAGATGCTCGAACAGGTCGATTCGGCCCTCCAGCCCCGCACGCTGCAGCTGCTCGGAGACGGTGAGCGGGCGGCCGCGCCGCCGCGAGAACGCCAGGGCTTCACTGCGCATCCGCGGGATCGATTCGGCGGCGAGGGCGGGCCGTTCGAGCTGCAGGCGACAGAGAAACGGCGAGTGGTTCTGCACCTTGCCGTCCTCGTCAGCGCGCTGCCAGGAGATCGTCACGGACGGCGCCGCGGCGGCGAGCTGCGCGAGGAGAAACCGCTCCTCGTCCATGCCGGAGGACTTCTCCGGGAGGTTGGGAAGCGCGTCGGAGAGGCCTTGCCGCGTCGCGTCCGGGAGCAACGGGTCCTCGCTCACGAGCCGCGGGAAGATCCCGCGGTTGACGCCGGCGAGGAAGAGGTGCTCGAAAGTCAGGCCGCGGGCGCGCGCGACGTCGAGCAACTGCACGCCGCCGCCGGAGCCGCCCAGCCGGCGGCGCACGGCTCGTTCCACCGCCGGCCGCAGCAGTCGCAGGAACTCCTCGCGGGTGAGCGGCTCGGCCGGGGCGCCCTCCGCGCGGAGCGCTTCGCACGAGCCCGCCCAGCCCGCCGCCGCGGCTGCGTCGCCGGCCAGCAGCGACGCACCGAATGCGCTCGCCCGGTCCAGGAACTGCTCCAGGCGCGCGCGCTCGGGCCAGGCCGCGAGCTGCGCGGCCAGGTCGCGCGAGCCGTCGAGCGCTGCGCGCAGCACGGTCCCTGCGACGAGGCGGGCCCGGGTCCCGAGAGTCGCCGCGTCGGTCTCTGGCTCCAGCTCGGCCGGATCGCCGTTCGCCACGTCTCGCTGCTCGCCGTTCTCCTCCCTGACCGAGACTACCGCAGAGACCCGCACGGGCAGGCGGTAGTAGCCGGCATGATCGAGGACCGCGTCGAGATCGACGCGCGCCGCGTCACCGAGACGGGCCACGCCGAGCGCGCGGAGGGCGAGTCGGAGGTCATGCGGCGAGCGGCCCCGCGCATCGAGCCATGTGTCGACCGGCGTGAGGCCGCCGAGCTCGATCACGACGAGCAGCGCCTGCAGCCGCCGTGCCTCCGGCCGCAGCCCTCTCGGCTCGTCGCCGCCCGAGAACGGCACGCCGAGCCGCTCGAACCAGCGCCGGAAGGGAAGCTCCCAGCCGTCGAGGCTGCGGACGACGACGCCGATCCGTTCGGGGACCGGCGGCCGACCGGACGGCGGGTGCAGCAGCTCGCGGATCCGGTGCGCGATCTCGCGCGCCTCGGCGTCGCGGCCGGCGGCGTGGAAGAGCTCCAGCGTCGCCGCGCCGCCCCCCTCGGCCCGCTCGCGCGGCAAGCCCGTCAGCCCCAGCCGCGTCTCGAACTGCTCGCGGAAGGCGTTGCCCGGGTCGGGCGCGCCGTCGTCGCGCGCCGGGTCCGGCGGCTCGTCGAGCAGCAGCGTCGCTGTGGGAAGCGCGAGCAGCGCGCGCAGCAGCGTCGTCGCGGCCCCGGTGGCGTCGGCGAAGCCGTGGACGAGGAGCGCGCGGGCGGGCAGCGCGCCGGGGCCCTGCTCCGCGAGCAGCGCCGCCGCGCGGCGCAGCGCGTCGGCCGGGCGGCCGAGGCCCAGCGCGCGCATCGCGGCGGCGGTCCCGATCGCGGTGCGCAGCACTGCCGCGGTGCGCCGCGCCTCCGGCGTGCGGCGGGCGCCGCCCGGGATCGCCTCGAGCGCGGCGTCCAGCGTCGCCGCGTCGAGCCCCGCGCTGTCGAGTCGCGGACCGAAGCCGCGACCGCGGCGTAGCCGTCCTCCAGCCCGCCGAGCCGCTCGACCAGCGCCTCGTGCTTCGCCGCCTCGCGCCGCACGAGAATCTCGAAGAAGCCGCCGTCGGCGGGAGCGCGCTCGCCGGCGCGCTCGAGGATCTCGCGCGCCACCGCCCAGAGCGTCTGGATCCGCAGGCCGAGCAGCGTCGGCCCCAGCTCCCGGGCGAGCACGCGCGCGAGGTGCCGGCGCAGCGTGCCGGAGGCGACGATCAGCAGGACGGGGCGGGCGAGCAGCGCCGGGTCGCGGTGGGCCTCGTCGACGAGCGGGCGCAGCGTCTCGATCAGCCGCCGCTCGACCGCGCGCGGTCCGCGCCCGACGATCACGCGCGGCCCGCGCTCTCCCCCGGAAGTCATGCCGGGATTCTACGCCGGCGCGGTCAGGGCGCGACGCGCGTGAACCGTTCCAGGCCCGCGGCGCCGTCCGTCAGCCCCAGGCCCGTCCACCCGCTGCAGGACGCGCAGCGCGCGCAGCGTGACCATCCGGCTCGGCTTGCCCGGCCGCTCCAGCGCGAAGGGCAGCGGCGTGCGCCGCGGGTTGCGAGCGTACCAGGCCAGCATCGCCCCTTCGAGGTCGGGGTGGACCGCGTCGAGCGGAAAGCGCCCGTCGCGCCGCTGCCGGCCGCGGAGCCAGGCGAGCGCGTCCCCGAGCCGCGGGTCGCCGCCGTAGCCGAGCGCGGTCATGAACTCGAGCCCGACCAGCAGGTCGTAGTAGTAGTGGACCGGGTCGTGCAGCCGGAACCAGGGCTCGTAGCGGGCGCCCTGCCGGTGCAGCGCCTTCGACAGGAAGTACTCCGCACCGCGCTCGACCGCGCGCGACATCGCCGCGGTCCAGCGCTCGCGGGGGTAGACCGCGAAAGCGCTCATCGCTTCCCAACTGTCGAGGTTGCGTCCCTTGCCGAAGCAGTTCCAGCCGCCGTGTCGGTCCGCGCTCGAGGCGAGCCACCGGAAGGCGCTCTCGACCTTCGGGTGGTCGACGTAGCCGAACTGGACCAGGGCGCGTGCGGTGTTGCCGGCGACGCAGAGGTGGCTTTTCGACGCGTCGTCGGTGTTGAAGCCGCCGTCCGCGCGCGCGAAGCGGCGGATCCAGAGCCGGCAGGCCGCGTCGATCCGGGGCTCCTCGCGCGTCAGCCCGAGCTCGGCCAGCACGAGCAGCATCCAGTTGGTTGCGAGGTACTTGGGCCGGTAAAGGCTTTTCTCGTTGTCCCACCACCCGTCCGGGTGCTGCCGCGCGAGGATCTCGGCCGCCCAGCCGCGTTGCGGGATCGCCGCCTTCGCGGTCCGCACCGCAGGGTCGCGCTCCGGCTTCCCGAGCAGCGTGGTCAGCGCCAGGTAGCGGATCGACGGCTGCTCGTCCTCGAGCAGCCAGTCGAGGGCCTTCGTCGAGATCGCGACTTCCTGCCATCGGCGACCCTCCGTGCGCCAGCCTAGACCGCGCTCCAGTCCCGGCCCTCCGGGTCCGCCCGCCGCGCCTCGCCCCGCTGCTCGAGATGCACGAGGTGCGCCAGCGCCTGCATCCGTGCCAGCACCGGGTGGGCGTCCGGCGTGTCGGCGTAGGCCTCGCGAGCGATGGCGTCGAGCGGGAGCGGCGCCGGGCCGAGCGCCAGCGCCACCTGCGCCTCGCGCTGCGCGCGGTGGGCCAGCGTGCGGGCCAGCGCGCCGCCGTCGAGCACCGGGCCATGTGCCGGCAGCAGCCGTGTCGCGCGCAGTTCGCGCGCCCGACGCAGCGAGGCGACGTACGCCCCCATGTCCCCGTCGAGCCGGTCGGCATGAGGATCGTCGACATCCCGCTGACCAGGTCGCCCGCGAGCAGCAGCGACCGGCCCTCGATCTCCAGCACGACGTGGCCGGGCGCGTGCCCCGGCGTGTGCGCGCGAGACCAGCGACATCCCGCCCAGGTCGATCCGCGCGCCGTCGACCAGCTCCGGCCGCGCGGCGAGTCTCCGCGCCGAGCTAGACCCGCGCCAGCGTCTCGGGGTGCGCCAGCACCGGCACGCCCAGCGCGCGCGCCACCGCGGCGGCGCCGGCGACGTGATCGCGGTGGTGGTGCGTCAGCAGGACGGCGTGCGGCGCAGACCCGGTCAGCGCGCGGCGCCGCGCGATCACGGAGAGCAGGGCGTCCAGCTCGGCCGGATCGTCACAGCCTGGGTCGATCACGACGAAGCGCGCCCCGCCCGGCATCCAGACGTTGGTGTGCGTCGCGGGTGGAAGCGTGGCGGTCGCGACCGGGTAGAACCAGACGCCGTGCGCGACCTCGAAGCGCGGAGCCGCGGAATCCTCGACGTGCTCGGCGAGCAGGTGCGCTGCCAGCGCGGGCGGCGCGAGTGACGACGGCGCGGCGGCCAGGCTGCGGAAGAGCGGCGGCAGCGGCGGCGGCGTGGGCAGCGTGCCGGCTTCCCAGCGCGCGACTGCTTCGTGCGCCGGCACGAAGCGCAGCTCCTCGATCTCGTCGGGCGAAGGCAGTCCGGGCGGCTCGGTGCCGGGCGGCACGACGGCCAGGAAGAACGGGCTGTGGTAGCGCAGCTTCATGAAGGGCGGCGTGGTGCGCACGCCGATCGGGTGCAGGTCCCCCGCCGCGACGCGCACGCCGGTCTCCTCCAGCAGCTCGCGCGCGCCGCAGCGGGCGAAGGCGCCCGGGTCGTCGGGCCGGTCTGCCGGCTCGACACGCCCGCCGGGGCAGGCCCAGTGCGACGGGAAGAAGCGCGAGCGGCGCGAGCGCAGTCCGAGCAACAGCTCCCAGCCGTCCGGCCCGCGACGGACCGCGGCGACGACCGCGCTGTCGATCGGCGTCGACGGGACGGCGGGGGCGATGCCGTCGGGGCGCTCGCTCATGTCGCGCTCACGCCGCGTGCACGCGGCGGCTCATGCCGCGCTCACGCCGCGGCCAGCCGGCCGGCGCGCGCCGCTGCGGCGACTTTCGCGAAGGCCGCGACGACGTCGGGCATCTCCTCTGGCCCGGCGAGCAGCGTTTCCTGCTTGACCCAGATCGTCGTCTCACAGAGCTGCCGGGTCACCGGCAGGTCGTAGCTCGCGTACGGGACGCGGATCGCGTCCTTCCACTTGCGGGCCGCCCCAGTGCGTCGGGCGCTCGCCATACCACGCGAAAAGTCCCTGCTTGTAGAGCGGCATCGTGTAGCCCGGGTTGGCGGGGATCCCCTCGGCGTGCAGCGCCTTGATGAAGGTCCCCTTGTCGGACGGGATCACCGAAGGGTCGAGCCGCACCATGAACATGTGGCAGGCGTGCGCGGTGATCCGCGGGTCGTCGTCGGGCACCAGCAGGCCGGGGATCTTCGGCGATCTCGCGCTGCAGGACCGCCATCGCCGCGCGGCGCCGCTCCTGCTGCGCCGGCAGGCGCTCGAGCATCGCCAGCAGGATCGCGGCCTGGAACTCGCCCAGCCGCAGGTTGAGGCCGGGGAAGTCGTGCGCGTACCACTCGCCGCCCAGCCGCCGGCCGCAGTTGTGGTAGCTCCAGGCGCGCTGGAAGGTCGCCTCGTCGTTGGTGAGGACGATGCCCCCCTCGCCCGACGAGATGTTCTTGCTCGACTGGAACGAGAAGATGCCGGCGTTGCCGATCGCGCCGACCGGCGTCCCGCGCCAGGCCGCCAGCCAGCCCTGCGCGGCGTCCTCGACGACGGCGAGGCCGTGCTTCTTCGCCGCCGCCATCACGCCGTCCAGGTCGGCCGGCCGGCCGCCGATGTGGACCGGCATGATGCAGGTCGTGCGCTCGCTGACCGCGGCGTCGATCAGGCGCGGGTCGAGGTTGTGGGTGCCCGGTTCGACGTCGACGAAGACCGGCACCGCGCCGATCTCGACCACCGCCATCGCGCTGGCCATGAAGGTGTAGGGGGTGGTGATGACTTCGTCTCCGGGCTTGACGCCGGCGGCGACCAGCGCGATCTCGAGCGCGATCGTCCCGTTGCAGCAGGCCACGCCGAAGCGCGCGCCGTGCAGCGCGGAGTACTTGCACTCGAACTCACCGACGCGCGGGCCGCCGACGCCCCACACGCCGCCGTGGAGCGCATCGAGCAGGGCCTTTTCGTCGGAGGCGTCGAAGGTCGGCCACTTCGGCCAGGGGCGGGTGCGGACCGGCGTGCCGCCGTGAAGGGCGAGGGTCTCGGGCATCGGGCGGGGTCTCCGGTGACGGGCTCAGCCCCGGCATCATGGGGAAGCGGACCGGGGAGGGCAAGATGGCGCCGGGAAGGCGCTGCGGCCAGCGTGCGTCCTCCGCTGCCCGGCGTGCGCTGTGCTATGGTGCAAAAGCACGCTATCAGCCCCCGGGGAGCCTCCGCCATGTCCACGCGTCGCTCGGAAAAAGAGCAGCAGGTCGCGGCCGCACTGCTCGTCACCTTCGCGTCGCTGCTGCTCGGGATGGTGATGCTCGAGTTCATCCTCGTCGGGACGAATCCGCTCAAGCTCACGCTCGCCGGCGACTTCCTCAACAAGTCGCGCATGGACTACGTCATGCCGCTGTTCATGGGCTACCTGATCATCGGGGCGGCGGGTTTCGTCGGGACGCTGGGACTGGTCGCCGTCTACGGGCCGGAAGGGCGGCTGGAGACCGAGGTCGTCAAGTTCTCCGCGCTGGGCTACTTCCTCAGCTCCTACTGGCTCTGGTCGGCGGTCTTCATGGTGCAGCACAAGATCACGCTGCTGGCGGAGAAGCCGACCGATCCGCCGGACTGGCTGCTGCAGATCTACGACGCGTCGGACGCGCTCTGGGCGCTGCCGTCGTGGGGCGCGCTCGGCTGCTCGCTGCTGCTCTACGCCGGGCTCTGGCAGTTGCTCGGGCGCGGGGCCGCGCTGCTGCCGCGGGTTGCGTCGTGGGCCTTCCTCGTGCTGGCGACGTCGCGCTTTCTCAACCTGGTCTACGTCGGCACGCGCGGGAGCGGCGTGGTCAACCGCGGCGGATTCGACTTCGCGATGCTGAACGACAGCGTCTTCATGGTCGTGCAGGTCATCGCGTTCTTCCTGGCCGGCGCCGCGCTCTTCAAGGAGAAGGGCGTCTTCAAGCGCCAGAGCCGGGCGTAAGAACGAACACGGGCCGGCACGGAGGCCGGCCCCTACGGCCGCGGGCCGGCACGGAGGCCGGCCCCTACAATCCGCGCGATGGCCGAGGACGATCCCAGGCTGGTCGAGGCGCTCCGGCTGCTGGTCGAGGCCGCCGAGGGCCGGGCGCGCGCGCACCCGTGGGCGCACCTGCTGCGCGCCGCGGACGCGCGGCTCGACCTGGCGCTGCGCCTGCCGCTCTTCGATGCCGGCGATCGGGTCGCGGAGGAGACGCGGGCGCTCGCGGGCGAGCTCGAGGACGCGGTCGCCGCGCTGCTGTCGGGGGCGGCCGCGTTCCAGCCGGGCCGGGTCTACTGCTTCCGCTGCGGGCAGGCGGGCTGCGCGCACGCCGCGACGGACGACCCCCGCGCCGTCTTCACCGGCTACGGCCCGACCGGCACGCCGCGCTTCGCCGACTTCTTCCAGGTGATGGTCAGCCGGCGCGATCCGCGGATGGAGACCCTCGCCTCCGGCGCGCCCGAGCTCGTGGTGCTCGAGACCACGGGTGAGACCCTGATGGGGGAGGTCCTCCCGGTCTACCGCGGGGGCCGGGATGACGATCCGGGTCCACGGTCAGGTCGCAGCGGGCTGGTACCGGGTGCCCGATCCCTCCGGTCGCCCGGGGTTGCTGGCGGTCACCTTCCAGATCGCATCCGGAAAAGTGAAAAACGGGCAAAGACGGTATTTTTTGAACATTATCGGATCTGGACCCGATGGCGAAACACTCGAGCACCTGCACGACCGCCTCAGCCCGATCCCCTGGGCCGGGGCCGCTCGCTGGGCCCAGTCCGCGCTGGCGGAACTGGAGCGGGGGGCGCGACGCAGCAGCCGGGCCAACGACGCCGCGGTCGAGCGCCGGATCGAGGGACTCCTGGCCGGCCTCGCCCGGCGGCTCGAACGGGGGGAGCGGGCGCGCGGCCGGCGGACCCGGCACGCCACGGTCCGCCACGAGGAGGGGACCCGCCCGACCCGGATGGCGGTCGCCGACGCCGTCCGGGCCGCGGAGGACGAGGTCCTCTTCGACGTCCGCCGGGGCACGATCGTGGTCCTCGGCGAGCGCGGCCGGGCCCACATCTTCAACCTGGAGGGAAAGCTCGTGACCTCGGTCCGCTACCACGCGGACGCCATCTCCCGCCGGCGGGAGGGCGGGATCTGGCGCCCGGCTTCCCCGGCTGAGGCGGAACTGGTCAAGAATCGAACAGCCGCCCCCCGAAGGGACGGGACGGGCTGAGGCCCGGGGCACATATTGTCCGTGGGCCCAGCAACTTGGCGGCCGGGTCGTGGATCGGTCCGCTGTCCGGAAACGATCCACTCCGCGCCGCCGGGGCCGGAGAGATCGCCATGCTCGACGCCAACAGGACACGCCCCGAGCGGTCCACGAGCGAACGCGAGTTCGAGCGGCGCGCGCCGCAGGACCCGCTGACGACGCGCCCGATCGACCTCTCCGCCTGGCAGGGCGGCGGCGTCACGCGCCCCGTCAGCGGCCGCTTCCTCGTCGATGCCGAGGGGTCGGTGCTCGCGTTCGATCGCGGTGCCGAGTCGTTCACCGGGTGGACCGCGCTCGAGGTCGTCGGCCGCGGTGCCGGGCTGGGGGTCTACACCGAGCCGGACGACGACGGCTTCCGCCGCTTCGAGCCGCGCGCGCTGTACGAGGGGGCGATCGGCCCGGTCTCGCGCGCGACGCCGCGCTCGCTGCTGATGTGCGCGAAGGACGGCGCGCGCTGGCAGGTGGACGTGATCCTCACGCCGTCCCATGCGCCCCGGGGCGCGGTCACGGTGGAGTTGCTGCGCGCGCGCGGGCCGCTCGCCGCGCCGTCCGCCGCGCCAGCCTCCGAGTTGGAGCGCTGGCCGGGGATCGACACGCTGACCGGCCTGCCGAGCGCGGTGGAGTTCGAGTCGCGCCTGTCGGAGGCCTTCGCGCTCGCGCGCTCGGAGGGGGTGCCGTTCTCGATCCTGCTGGTCGAGGTGGACGGCTACGACGCGTTCGTGGAAGCGCTCGGACCCGGCCTCGGCGACGCGATGCTTCGCCACGCGGCGCGCATCATTCACGGCGCGGTCCGCGGTCACGACATGACGGCGCGCCTCGACGGCGCGCAGTTCGGCGTGCTGCTCGAGGGGACGGGGCGCACCGCGGGCCGCGCGGTCGGCGGCCGGGTGCGGCAGGCGGTCGAGTACCACCCCTTCGAGGTCGACCAGGGGCGCCAGCTGCGCCTCACCGTGACGGTCGGCGGCGCCTGCTATCCCGGCGATGGCGACACGCTCGACGAGCTGGCGCGCCGCTCGCGCGAGGCGCTCGACGAGGCGCGGCGCCTGGGTCGCAATCGCGTCTGGATCTACGCGCGGCGCCCGCGGCTGCGGATCATCACGCCGGTCTTCGTCGAGGGTCGTGAGGACGATCCGATCGGCCTGAGTTACGACATCTCGAACTCCGGTCTCTTCATCGAGTGCGAGCCGCGATTGGCGGAGGGGGCGCGCGTCGGACTGAGTTTCGGCGTGCCGGGCCAGACCGAGCCGGTGCGTGTGATCGGCCGCGTGGCGCGCGTCAGCCGCGGCGGCGAGTCGTCGCCGTCGGGCGGGCCCGGCCTCGGGATCGAGTTCGAGAGCTACGGCCGGCGCGACCGCGTGATCATCGAGCGCTACCTGCAGGAAGGGCTCGCGGACGACCTCGGCTGAGCGACGGCCCGGCCGCGGCCGGCTCAGACCTCCTGGTGGCGCTCGCGTAGCTGCGCGCGCTGCAGCCGGAACAGGTAGCGCACCAGCGCCTCGCGATCGGAGGGGTGGATCGCTTCGAATCCGATCCCGATCCGGAAGCGGCCGACCGGGCGCTGCGCTCCATCCGGCCGGGCCGTGAACGCGACGCGGCCGACGAGGCGCAGCGTGGCCGTCGGCTCGCCGAGCAGCGTCAGCTCGACCTCCAGCGGCGTCCCCTGGGGCAGGCGCTGCGGCAGGTCGAGGCCCGTGCCGCCGGCCGAGATGTCCACCGCCTCCCCCTCGAGCCATTCGGCGGGGGTGCCGAGCGGGATCCCCAGCTTGGTCGCGATCAGGTCGAGCGTCCGCTCCATCTGCTCCACCCGCTCCACCAGGTGCGCCAGCGCCGCCTGCTCGTAGCTCGCGGGGGCGGGCCGGGCGGATCCGTCCCCGGCGGCCCGGGGGGCGAAGGTCGGCTCCAGGCCGATGCGCCGGGCCAGCTCCTCCGCGTCGCGGTCGGAGAGGCTGCGGACCCGGACCGGGATCCGGACCCCCAGTCGGGGGTGCTCGCGCTCGGGGGAAAAGGGTGGGGTCGTCACCGCGGCTCCGTCGGCGGATGGCGGCCGCCGTGTCTATCTTGTTGACAGTAAATAACTTGCGTCTCTGTTAAGGGATTGCCCACGGACGCGGTTCCGGTCGGGTCGCCCGTCGCGCAACTCCTCATCGATACGGTGGTTCCCGGGGCGGGCCGGGACAAGGGGTGTTCGAAAACAGGACTCAAGTCGTCGCGGGAGGTGCCGAAGAGTTGGCCAGGAGGAAGACGGCATGGCCTCGTTCTCGGTGGTGACCAACATCGGAGCACTCAACGCCCACAACCAGCTGGTGAAGACGGAGCGCAACGCTGCAGACGACGCTCAACCGGATGGCCTCGGGCCTGCGCATCAACGGCGCCAAGGACGACGCCGCGGGCCTGGCGATTGCCGAGAACCTGCGCGCCGACGTCGTCGGCCTGAACCAGGCGGTCCGCAACGCCAACGACGGGATCGCGGTGATCAACGTCGCCGACTCCGCGCTGCAGGAGATCAGCAACCTGCTCCAGCGCGCGATGACGCTCTCCGAGCAGGCAGCGTCGGATACGTCGGGGGCCGACAACGCGGTCTCCAAGACCGCGATCAACAGCGAGTACAGTCAGATCCTGGACGAGATCCAGCGGATCGCGGACACGGTCGAATTCAACGGCAGCAAGCTGCTGGCCGGCTCCGGGACCACGCTCGACATCCAGGTCGGCCTGGGCTCCGGCACCGAGGACCGGGTCACGATCCTGACCACCGCGATCAACTCCACCAGCCTCGGCCTGGCGCGCGACAGCCTGATGACCAAGTCGGGCGCGCGGCTCGAGCTGGAGGCGATCCAGAGCGCGATCGACGGGGTCTCGGCGAACCGGGGTGACCTGGGCGCCTACTTCAACCGCCTCGACCACACGATCGCCGTGATCACGACCCAAGCCGAGAATCTCAAGGCGGCCGAGAGCCAGATCCGCGACGCGAACATGGCCCAGGAAGTGGTCGACCTGACCAAGGGGCAGGTCCTGAACCAGACCGGCCTCGCGGCCCTTGCGCAGGCCAACGCCACCTCGCAGAGCATCCTCAGCCTGCTGCGCTGATCGCCGAAGCCCTGCTTCGGCAGCGTTCGCAGGCTGCCGTGGACCTCCAGTAGGCGTCGCCCGGCTTCGCGGCCGGGCGGCGCACCTCCGGCGGCCGCGAGAAAAAGAAGGCTTCCGGGCGCGTCACGGCGCTCAAGCCGCTTCGCTTTCCGGCCGAAAAGGGAGGCGAAGGTCAGGACCGGAAAGCGTCCCTTGGGGAGGGGACGCCTCCCAGCGCGCGGGAGAGCGGTCCGACTGGAAAGGACTCGCACCACCCACACCGCCACGTCACGAACCCACGCGGGCAGGCACGCCCGCCGGAGCGGCACGGACGCCGGCTCCGCACGCATCACGGAGGATCACTCACATGGCGAACTTCTCTGTCGTCACCAACGTCGGGGCCCTCAACGCGATGAACGGCCTGACCCGGACGCAGGGCGGACTGATCAGCACGATCAACCGCCTCTCCTCGGGTCTCCGGATCAACGGCGCCAAGGACGACGCCGCGGGCCTCGCGATCGCCGAGAACCTGCGCGCGGACGTCGCCGCCCTCAACCAGGCGGTGCGCAACGCGAACGACGGCGTCGGCATCATCAACACCACCGACTCGGCCCTGGGCGAGATCGGCAACCTCCTGCAGCGCGCCGTGACGCTGGCCGAGCAGGCCGCGTCGGGCACCTCGGGCGCCGACAACTCGACCTCCAAGACCGCGCTCAACGCCGAGTACAACCAGATCCTGACCGAGATCGACCGCATCGCGGCGACCGTCAGCTTCAACGGGATCAGCCTCCTCAGCGGCACCGGGACGACGATCGACATCCAGGTCGGCACCGGCTCGGGCGCCAACGACCGCATCCAGCTCGTGACCACGGGCGTCTCGGCCGCCGGCCTGTCGCTCACCGCGGGCACGCTGGCTACCGCCTCCGACGCGCGGGCCGAGCTGGTCGCCGTCCAGTCGGCGATCGACAGCGTCTCCGCGAACCGCGGCAACCTGGGCGCGTACTACAACCGCATCGACCACACGATCAGCGTGATCATGTCCCAGGCCGAGAACCTCAAGTCGGCCGAGAGCCAGATCCGCGACGCCAACGTGGCCGAAGAGGTCGTCAACGTCACCAAGTTCCAGGTGCTGAACCAGACCGGCATGGCCGCTCTCGCGCAGGCGAACGCCACCGCGCAGAGCGTGCTCGCGCTGCTTCGGTAACAGGCCGTGACCCCGGGGCGGGGAGAGGCCTCCCCGTCCCGGGCTCCGCTCGGGGGGCGAAGGAGGAACGGCCATGACCGGAGATCTCCTGACGGTTCCGTCGGTCGGCAGTCCGGCCGCGGGGGGAGAGCCGGCGACACGCGGCAACCCCGCGCCGGAACCGGCCCGCCGGAGCGTCAGCCCACACCTGGAAAGCTCGCGGGAGACCGCGACCCCGCAACGAAACCCCTCGGCCACCGAGGCCGCCCTCGAGGAGGCCCGCCGCCGCATGGGCGAGGCGCTCGAGAAGGCCGAAGCCAGGGGCTTCCTGCGCCGCACCTCCGTCCGGTACGAATTCACCGACGACGGGACCATGGTCATCAAGGTCATGGACGCCCGGACCGATAAGTTGGTCCGAACGATCCCACCGGAAGAGCAGCTGGCTTTTGCCCGGGGACTGGAACAGTACTTCGGGCTGCTGGTCGACCGGCGGGGCTGACGCGCCCCGGGCGGGAAGCCCGCGGCGGAGGGGCAAGGACGATGCCGATCGGATCGGTCTCCTTTGGTTCCGGGTTGGCATCCGGCATCGACTTCAACGCGATCATCGAGGCGGTGCTCTCGGCCGAGCGGCGGCCTCTGTCGCTGCTGCAGAGCCGGGTCGACGGGTTCAACCGCACGAAGACCGCGTTCGGAAACCTCGGAACGCTCCTGACCGAGTTCCAGTCGAAGTTGCAGGCGCTGAAGGACGGCCAGACCGTCGGCGGCAAGACGACGACGCTGTCCGTGACCGACGCGCCCCTCAAGGCGCAGGCCGGAGGGGTGGCGGCGAGCGGCACCTACGACCTCGAGGTGCTCGAGACGGCGGCGGCGCACCGCGTGCGCTCCGCCGGACTCGTCGACGCCTACTCCCCACTGGTCTCGGACGGGGCGATCACGATCCAGGCAGCGGGCCACGAGGCGATCACGATCGACGTGAGCGCCGGGGCCGGCAACAACTCGCTCAAGGCGATCGCCGACGCGGTCAACGCGGCGGACGAGGGGGTCCAGGCTTCCGTCATCTTCGACGGCACGAGCAGCATGCTGGTCGTCAAGTCGAAGGAGACCGGGACGCAGCACGCCCTCTCGATCAGCGACTCGACCAACCTGAACCTCGACGACCCGGCCAACGTGCTGCAGGCCGCGCGTGACGCGCAGCTGGTCGTCGACGGCGTCACCATCAACGCGCAGACCAACACCGTGTCGGACGCCATCGAGGGCGTGACGCTGACCCTGACCGGAAAAACCGACGGGCCGCTCACGCTCACGGTGGCGGACGACATCGACGGCACCAAGAAGTCGATCAAGGAACTGGTCGACGCCTACAACAAGGTCAACGACTTCTTCCAGGCCCAGTACGGCAGCGCGGAGGCCGAGAAGTCCTCGGCCGTCGCCTCGGCCTCCTCGCTGCGCACGATCCAGCGCAAGCTGCAGGGCCTGCTCACCGAGTCCGTGACCGGCGTCGCCGACGGCTCGATCAGCAGCCTGGCGCTGCTGGGAATCGAGGTCGCGGACGGGACCGGGCGGCTCAAGTTCGACGAGACGAAGTTCGAGCGGCTGGTCGACGACGGCCGCTACGACGAGATCCGCAGCCTGCTGCTCTCGACCGGCTCGGCCAGCGACGCTTCCGTGCGCTTCGCCGGCTCGACGGTCGCGACCAAGGTGGGAACCTACGACGTGACGGTCACGCGCGCCGCCGAGCAGGCGGCGGTCGCGGGGAGCGGGGCGGTGGCCGCGGGCGGCCTTGGCGCCGACGAGACGCTGACGGTCACGCTCAACGGGAACAGCAGCAGCATCGCGCTCGCCGCGGGCGACACGATCGACGCGATCATCGCGAAGGTGAACGCCCAGCTGACGGCGAGCGGCATGAACGCGGTGGCCTACTCGGACAACGGCGCGCTTGCGCTGCGGTCGCGCGCCTACGGCGCGTCGCAGGAGCTGTCGGTCGTCAGCGACCGCGCGGACGCCGCGGATTCGACCCGCATCGGGACGACCGCGCGGACCGACGCCGGCGTCGACGTCGCCGGGCAGATCGGCGGGGTGGACGCGGTCGGCTCGGGACAGACTGCTCACCGGCGCCACCGGGTCGCCGGCCGAGGGGCTGCAGATCCAGATCTACGCCTCGCAGGCCGCGATCGACGGCAAGGCCGGGGACTTCGGCTCGGTCGGGTTCAGCAAGGGGGCGCTCGACTGCGTTCATCGGCGGCCTGAAGGGGATCCTCGATCCGACCGACGGGCTGATCAAGAGCGCGAAGGAGGGGTACGAGGCGTCGATCAAGCAGGCCGAGGACCGGATCGACCGGCTCGAGGCGCGGCTCGACCTGCGGCGCGAGCAGCTGGTGCGGCAGTTCTCGGCGGCCGAGCAGGCGATCGCCCAGCTCCAGGCCATGATGCAGCAGCTCCAGGCGCGGACCTAGGGACGCCGGAGCATGAGGTCGGACGATGCAGGAGAGCAGGGCGTGATGAATCAGGCGGCGATGACGCAGGCGGCCCGCCGGGCCTACCAGGCGACGCAGGTGCAGCAGGAAGAAGGGGTTTCGCTCGTCGTGCAGCTCTACGACGGGATGCTCGGCTACCTGCGGCGCGGCGCCGACATGATGGCGGACCGGAACGCGCTGGGCGCGGCCGAGTCGGTGCGCCGCGCGGTGGACATCGTGGGCGAGCTTCAGGCCGTGCTGGATCTCGAGCGCGGCGGCGAGATCGCGGCCAACCTCGATCGGCTCTACACCTACTGCCGGCGTCGGATCATGGAGTCGCACCTCTCCGCCGATCCGTCGGGGCTGAATGAGGTGGCGAAGCTGATGGTCCCGATGCGCGACGCCTGGGCCGAGGCGCGGGCCAAGCAGGCGGCCGCGCTCGCGGCGGCGCGATGATGCTCACGCCGACGGTACTGGAAGAGGCCGAGAGCCTGGCGCGCGCGCTGCGCGACGTCGGGCGCGAGGAGCGCGACGTCATCGCTGCCGGTCGGCTGGACGACCTGGAGCCGTTCGGAGCGCGCCGCGGCGAGATCCTGGCGCGGCTGGCGGCGATCCTGCCGCCGGGCCAGCTCGCTCCCGGGCCGGTGCGCACGCTGCTCGAGGAAGCCCAGGAGGAAGCGCGCCAGTCGCTGGTCATGCTCTGCGCGCTGCGCGAGGAGCTGACGAAGGAGCTGGCGGACGACGGACGCACGCGGCACGCGGCGACGGCGTACGCGCGGATGTCCTAGCCTCCCGCGGCCCGCCCCTCGAGCCACTTGCGGCGGTTCGCGATCCGCGAGGTCTTGCCGCTCGAGGTCTTGATGATCCAGCGCTCGCTGAGCACGTCGACGAAGCTGACGGTCAGCGACATCTGCCGCGTGATCGCGCGGCGGATCGCGCGGTCGACCTCGGCCTTGGCCTCGGGGTCCTCGCTGTCGATCTCCACGACGACGGCGATCAGCTCGGTCCCCTCGGCTTCGTCGGGTACGCCGAAGACCGCCACGCGCCCGGGCCGCACGCCGGGGATCGCGCTGACGATCTCCTCGAGGTCGGCCGGGTAGATGTTCTTGCCGCCGTTGATGATCAGGTCCTTCAGCCGCCCGACGACGTAGAGCTCGCCGTCGGCGAGGTAGCCCATGTCGCCGGTCAGGAACCACTCGCCGCGGAACAGGTCCGCGCTGAGGTCGGGCCGCCGGTGGTAGCCCTTGAACAGCGACCCGCTGCGGATCGCGACCTGGCCGACGCGGCGCGGCGGGAGCGGCTTGTCTTCCTCGTCGAGAATCTCGACCGCGACGCCGTCGAGCGGCGGCCCGCAGGAGACGTTGATCACCGCGTCGTCGTGGGACGGTTCGACGGGCACCGCGACCTGCTCGGCTTCCAGCCGGCGGCGGTCCACGGCGTCGAAGACCAGCGGCCGGCCGGTGGCGGTGTGCGCCGCCATCAGCGTGTTCTCCGCCAGGCCGTAGGCCACGCCCAGCCGGTCGCGCGTCACACCCAGCGCGCCGAAGCGCTCGAGGAAGCCCTCGAAGCTGGTGTGGTAGACCCGCTCGGAGCCGTTGACGAAGGCTCGCACGCCGGCCAGCGAGAGCCCCTCCACGTCGCGCTCGCGGACCCGGCGGACGAGGTGGTTGAAGGCGAAGTTCGGCATGTTGCAGAAGGTCGCGCCGTGCTCGCCGATCGCCTTGAAGAGGATCGCCGGGTGCCGCACCCAGTCCAGGGGCGACATCATCACGACCGGCACACCGCAGAGCAACGGCATGACCGCGCCGAGGATCAGGCCGCCGTCGTGGTAGAGCGGCATCCAGTTGGCGATCACGTCGTCCTGCCGGACGTCCATCCGGCGCGCCAGGCTGGCCAGCTGGACCAGGACCATCCTGTGGGTGGTCGGGACGCAGCGCTGGTTGCCGGTCGTGCCGCTCGAGGTCTGGACGTAGGCGAGATCGTCGTCGGCGGCGGGGTGGTCGGATGAGAAGGCCCCGTCGCGGGCCTGCGGCAGGGCTTCCAGGACCCGGCTGAAGCCGATCACCGGGCAGGGGATCCGGTTGGCGAACTGCTCGGCCAGCGGATCGGAAGTGAGCAGCGCCCGGGCGTCGATGTCCTTGACCAGGGCGGCGACGTTGGCCATGTAGATCTCGGGGAAGAGCCGCTCGTTGGGGATGGTGTAGATCGACGGGACCGCGCCGAGCAGCAGCAGGCCCCAGAACGCGTAGAACAGCGACATGGTGTCTTCGTGGGCGACGAGCACGAGGTCGCCCGGCCGGACGCCCACCGCGCGCATCGCGGCGGCGTAGCGCCGGGCGGTGATCGCGAACTCGGCGCGCGAGATCCGCACCGGATCGCATCCGGTCTCGATGTACGTGATCGCGAGCGAGGCCGGATCGATGCGGGAGCGCCCGAACGCCTCGATCAGCGTCGCGGAACGGTCGAGCGGCTCGAAGTCGATCGGTCGGGAGGTCGTCATCGTCCGGTGCTCCTCAGCGGTCCTTCGCGGCGGTCGCGATCACGCAGGCCGCCATCTTCTCGACGGAGTCCATGTTGTCGACGGTCAGCTCGGTGTCCGGCACGTAGATCTTGAAGGCCTTTTCGACGAAGACGCCGACCTGGGCGATCGCGAACGAGTCGATCAGGCCGCCGGTGACCAGCGGCTCGTCGTCCCGCAGGGGGTAGTTCGGGTTGCGGATCAGCTCGCGGCAGATGAAGGTCCGCAGCTGGTTCTTCAGGTCCGCGGAATCGAGCATCTCGGGCCTCCGGGGGGCCGCAGATTGTACGGCGTTTCGGGCACCCGGGCCGTCACAGGCGCCGTTCGCAGCGGTAGCGCACGGTGGCCGGTCCGGCCCCCGCAGTCCAGGTGAGCCCGAGCGGCGCGGTACCGGAGACGGCGAGCGTGCCGTGCTCATGGAGCGCGGCGTGGTGGGCGGCGCAGAGCGCGACGCGGTTGGCGGGGTCGTCGCTGCCGCCACGCGAGCGGAAGACGACGTGGTGCTCTTCGATCGTGGCGCGGGCGGTGCAGCCGGGAGCCGTGCAGCGGAAGCCGTCGCGGCGGTAGATCGGGTCGGCGGCGCGTTCGGGGAAAGCGCGTGGGTCGTCCCAGGCGAAGGCGGCTTCCTCCAGGAGCGCGAGCAGCCCGACCCAGGCCGGGGCGCGCCGGGCGCGGACGGAAAACATCCGGGCGGCGCGGACGGAGGGGAGGGCCGCGTCGTCGGGCCACGGGCAGCTGCCACGGGACGCTGTCGGCCAGCGCGGTCAGGCCGCGCCGTGCGGCCTCGACCGCGGCGAGCAGGTCGTCGGCGAGCGACTCCGGCAGGCGGAGCCGGAGGAAAACGTCCGGGCTGGGCTCGAGTGCCAGCAGTCCGGCCTGGAGCACGCGGCGGCGCGCGAGGCCGGGAGCGCGGCGCAGCGCGGCGGCCCAGGCGGTGTCGGAGAGGGGGCGCGGCGGTGCGCCGCGCTCCGCGGGCACTCGACCGTGCGCAAGCGGCTGCGCATTCGTGGGTGCTCGACCGCCTGCGAGCGCACCACGGTCCACGGCCGCTTCGCCGTGCTTGGAGACCTGACTGTCCAGGTGCGGCGACCCGTCCGCGGCCACCAGGCCGTCCGGGTGCAGCGACTCGTCCGCGGCCATCAGGCCGTCCAGGTGCGGGGACTCGTCCGCGGCCATCAGGCCGTCCAGGTGCGGCGACCCGTCCGCGGCCTCCGGCGCCAGCTCGAGATCGCGCCGCGCGAGCGCCCGGGCCTCGTCGCGCAGCCGCTTGACGGTGGCCTCGCGGGCGCGGGCGAGCCAGGCGCGTTCCACGTCGTCCGGGACGGGCCCGCGGCCGAGCGTGCGCAGGACGACGAGCAGGGCATCGAGCCCGAGCGCGCCGCGCTCGTAGGCGTCGCGCAGGAGCGGGAAGCGGGCGAGGCGGCGCGCGACGGCGACGCGGTCTTCGACGACGGTCGCCGGCAGGCCCAGCCGGCGCTCGGCGTAGTGGCCGATGCCGGCGAAGCCGAGCGTGGCCCACGCACCGCGGCGGGAGAACTCCAGCACGATCTCGCCGAGGCGGCGCATCAGGGCGTCCTCGAGCAGGACGAGCCGGCAGAGCTGGTCATCGAGCGCAAGCGGGCCGCCGTAGCCGGCACAGGCTTCGAGCTGCCGGAACTCGGCGAGCGAGGCCTCGGCGCGGCGCAACAGGTCGTCGAGCCGGGGGGTGAACTCGGAGGGAGTCAGAGGCGGCAGGGCGGCCCAGCGAGCGGTAGCCCGCTCGAGTCGCGCTTCCCGCTTGGAATCACGTGCGTGAAGGCGCCCGGCCGGGCGCCACGCGAGGCCCAGCGCGTCGCTCCCGCCGCGATGCGCGGTCGCCGCACGCGGTGTCCCGGGCGTGCCGACCGCGCCAACCACACCGACCGCACCAGGTGGGCCAACCACGCCAGGCGCACCAGGCGCGCCAACCACACCGACCGCGCCGAACACGCCGGGCGTGCCAAACCGGCCCTCGTCCGGGAGCGCCAGGCTCCCCGACATGGATTCCGCGAGCAGCGCGTCGATCGCCTCGGCCAGCGATCCGTCGCGCCCGGCGAGCGCGCGGTGCAGGTCGACGACCTCGTCGAAGGCGGCGCGGATCGCGGCCGGGAGCCGGAACTCGACGAGGCAGCGCGGCTCGTCGTCGAGCTCGGGGTCGCCGGCGACGTGGCCGGCGCTCGCGGCGACCTTGGGGAAGCCGCCCTCGGCCGCACCATCCGCTTCGCCTTCCACTGCGACGATCGCATCGCCTGCATCGCGCGCGAGTGCGGCCCGCACCTCGGCCCGCAGGACGCGCAGCGGCACCTCCCGGGCCCGCGCGATCCACCGCGCGAGCAGGGCGTCGCAATCCGCGTCGGCGTCCGCAACCACCACCCGCGCCACCAGCCGCGCCGCTTCGGCGCCGAGCGGCATCCCGCCGTCGTCCCCCGTGAGCGCGCACGCCAGCTCCGGACAGCGCGCGAGCGCGCCGCCGAGGTCTGCCCACTGCCGGACCCAGCGCGCCGTGCGGCCGAACCGTTCGCGGGCGTGGTCCTCGAGCCGGGCCGCGCCGCAGGCGCGCCACGCTCTCGCGGCCAGGAACGCCGCCGCGGCGCGCGCCAGCGGCCGCGCGAGGCGGTCGTGCGCGACGCGCAGCTCGAGGGCCAGCCGGTCGAGCCGCAGGAGCCGGGCGGGGGGCGCCGGGAAGCGCACGACCGCCTCGCTGTCGATGTGGCGGCTGTCGCCGAGCACGCCGCTGCTGCGGCTGTCGCCGAGCACGCCGCTGCTGCGGCTGTCGCCGAGCACGCCGCTGCTGCGGCTGTCGCAGAGCTTGCCGCTGCTCCCGCTCCCGCTACGGACGGCGCGGCTGCCGCTGCCTGCGCCGTCGTCGCCGGTGCCGCGGCGATCGGCCGGGCGCACGGGAGCGGTCGGGTAGCCCGGCAGCAGCAGGTCCCACCGCCTGCGGCCGACCGCCCCCGACCAGTCGATGAGGATTCCCGCCGACATGTGATCATCATATCACATGACACACAAAGTACTGTCATACCCTGCACGAAATCTCGGCTCGACTGCGTCCCGCGAGAGGAACGCGCACCTGCCCGGCGGCGTGGTCACAGTGAGACGAGAAACCGCAGCAGGCGGCGCGGGATCGTCGAGCGCGAGCGACCGCTCTCCGGGTTGAACCGACCAGCCGGGGCCGCTGCGAAAGCAGAATCACCCACCGCTCTCGCCCCCCCTCAGGGAGAGCCACGCCGCTTCGGGAGGCGCCCGGGCTCAGCAGATTCGGGAGGTGCTCGGGCTCAGCGGATTCGGGAGGCGCCCGGGCTCAGCAGATTCGGGAGGTGCTCGGGCTCAGCGGATTCGGGAGGCGCCCGGGCTCAGCAGATTCGGGAGGCGTCCCGGGTTCCGCGGAGTCCGGAGGCGCCCGCGCTCCGCCGCTTCAGGAGGCGCCCGGCTCCCCGGTTTCCGGAGGCGGCCCGCCATCCGCGCCGCTCCGGGAGGCGGCCCAAGTTCCGCCGCGATCCCGGGAGGCGGCCCAAGTTCCGCGGATCCGGGAGGCTGCCCGCGATCCGCGGCTCCGGGAACGCCAAGGCTCCGCGTCGCTACGGGACGGGAAGTCGGCCCACCAGCTCGCGCGCCTTCTCCTTCGCTGAGCCGATCCCGTTCCCGTTGCTCAGCACGATGACCAGCGCGTCGCGGTCGCGGTAGATGTCGAAGGCGCCATAGGCCCCGGGGAAGGAGCCGCCATGCCCGGCGACGCGGTCGCCGGGAGTTCCGTCGAGGTCGAAGCCGAGCCCGTAGCCGCTCGGCGTGCCCCGGGGGCCGCTGTCCGTCCAGAGCGTTTCGAGCATCGCCGCGGAGATCAGCTTGCCGCCCGCGAGCGCCCGCTCGAAGCGCTGAAGATCGAGCACGGTCGAGACGCAGCCGCCGGCGGGGCCGCCGAAACGCGGCACGGTCGACTGCGTGGTGCGCCACACCGTGCGGTCCCCTTCGCGAGCCTGGCTGTACCCGACCGCGATTCCTGCGTCGATTCCTGCGTCGTCGCCGGCAACGTCAGTGCAGCCGGTCGCCGTCATCCCGGCTACTCCCCAGATCGCGCCGCGCACGTAGTCCTGGTAGGGACGGCCGCTGACCTTCTCGATCACCGCACCCAGCAGGATGAATCCCGAGTTGCTGTACTGGAAGCGCGTGCCGGGCGGGAAGGCGAGCTTCGCGTCGGCGAACAGCGGCTTGTAATCGTCGACGCGGCGGAACTTCCCACGGGCGCCGGTGAAGCGCGGATCGGAGAGGTAGTCGCCGGTCCCGGCGGTATGCGAAAGCAGCTGGCGCAGCGTGATCGCCTTGCGGTCCGCGGTGGAGAGCCAGCCGCGGCCGAGGTACTTGCCCAGCGGATCGTCGAGCGACAGCTTCCCCTGTTCGGCCAGTTGCGCGATCGCGACCGCAGTGAACATCTTGCCCATCGAGCTGAGCCCGAAGCGGGTTTCCGGCCGATTCGGGATCCCCTTGTCGCGATCCGCTTCGCCATAGCCGCGGGCGAACAGAACCCGGTCGCCGCGCGCGATCAGCACGCTCCCCGAGAACGCCTGCCGGGCCGCCAGTGGCGCGAGATAGAGGTCCAGCTCGCGCGCCAGTCCCTCCGCGTCGATCGGCGATCGATCGACCGCGTCGACCGGGGGGCGCGCGGCGTTGAACATCAGCGTGGCGATGCGGTGCGGCAGCGCGGGCTCGATCGTGATCATGATCCCCAGCCAGCGCTGCGACCGCTCGGTGCGGACGATAGCGACCATCCCGTCCGGCATCGGTCTCGCCGGGAAACGCCGTTCGGCGTGGAATGCGAGCGTGCCGTGGAGGTCGTACATGGTTCCCAGGAAAGAAGTGAGCTCGCCCGCTCCGGCCTCGCCGCGGAGCGCCGGCGTGGTCCGAGACTCGACGAACGCGGCCAGCGCCGCGTCGTCTCCCTGGTTGACGACCTCGATCAGCTCGCGCATCCGCGCACCGGCTGGCGTGGCCGGGATCGCTGCCGTGTCCTGGAACTCGCCTGCGGTGACCTGGGCCCCGACCGGGAGCGGCGCGGTCAGCAGGGCGGCCAGCAGGGCGGCGAACAGCAGCTGGAATCGCAGCACGATGCCTCCTCGCGAGTAAACGCAGGGGGACCGCGGAAGTTCCCGATCGCGGCCGAGTCGAATCATTCCGAAAGGAGTGCGACGCGAGCTCGCCTCGGCCCTTCCGAGTGACCCGGACTAACCCGCGGAGACCGACGCGAGGCGTGCCTCCGCCCGCGCGCCCCCCCGCTCCGCCCGCAGCGCCGTGATCGCGCGCCGCGCAGCGTCCCGGTTGCGGCCACGGATGTCACGGAACCCGACGACCTCCGCGCCGCGTTTGAGGATCTTCACCAACCGCTCGTAGTCCCCGTCGCGACCCGCCTCGTCGACGGCAGCGAGGAACCAGGCGAAGAACTCGTCGTCCTCGCGGTTCCACCCGCGGCCCCAGGTCCGCAGGAACGAGCAGGACGCGACCAGCCGAAGGACCCAGGGCGGCGCCGCCACCGGGAGCTCCAGCTCGCGCCCGAGCACCCGCAACCGCGGCCGCACCAGGAAGGCGTAGCCGAGCGAGTCGCCGCGCGAGGGATCGATGCCGTACTTCTTTCGGTCGCGCTCCAGCTTCTCGGGGGAGGTGAGCAGGCGCGCGACCCAGAACTCGTCCTTGGGGGCCATCAGGCGGAAGAACGCGCGCAACGCCGCCTGCGTCGCCCGGAACCCGCGCTCGCTGCCGTCGTGCGCCAGGACCGCTCGCAGGTGCGACTGGTAGCGTTCGGCCAGCTCGACGCCGCCGTAGCGGACGAGGTCGGCCAGCGCGTGGGCGGCGTACCGGCGGTCGGCCTCCGGCAGCGCCAGCTCCTCGCCCGCCGCGAGGGCGAGTCGGCGATACCCGGCCGCCGCGCTCGCGCCGCCGCCGCGCTCGCGCTCGATCAGTGCGGCGCGCGCCGCGACGGTCTCGCCGTAACCCACCGTTGCCGAGCCCGGCGCCGTCCCGGCGCCCGTCGCCGCCCCCGCCCCCGCACTCCGCTCCTCGGGCGGCGCCAGCGCCAGCTCGCGCCCCAGCCGGAAAGCGCGCAGGTTCGCGGCGCGGTCCGCGGCGCGGACGTTCCCCTCGATCGACCGAACCAGCGCCCCCTCCGTCAGCGGCAGCCAGCCCCTTTGGAACGCGACGCCGAGCAGCATCACGTTGACGAAGACGCGCGAACCCAGCTCGGCCTCGGCGACGCGCGAGAAGTCGGCGAACAGGCTGGCGTCGTCGCGGGTGCGGGTGCGGAGCAGACCGGCGAGCGCCTCGGTGTCCAGGACGTCCCGCGAGGCCTGCGACAGGACCGTCTGCTGCGCGCCGAGGTTTACGACGGCCTTGGTCCGCCCGCGGTGCGCGACGCGAAGGTTGCCGCCGGGGTGCGCGCCGCGGCAGGCCTCGAGCAGGTCGATTCCCAGCAGCAGGTCAGCGTCGCCGTAGAACTCGAACGGTGAGTCGGGCGGCGTGCCGCGCGACAGGACCAGGTGGCCGTAGACGCCGCCGTTGCGGATCGCCAGGCCGTTGCGCGTCACGAAGTGCGCGTGGTAACCGTCGAACTCGCCGGCGCGCGCGACGATCCCAGTCAGCACGCCGATCCCCATTCCGCCGACTCCGCCGAGGTACGCCGACCAGGTACCCGCTGGATCGACGGCGGGGACCTCGGGCGGCGGCGGCAGCGCCGCCGGCTCGACACCCGCCGTGCCGGCCGCTCCCGCCCCGACAGCGGCCGGACCAGAAGCTGCCGCGCCGCCGCCTTCCGCACCGCTGCGCGAAGCCGCCGCGGGCGCTGCCCGCCGTCGGATCGTCAGCCGCGCGAACGAAGGACACGCCCGTGTCCGCGAGCAGGCCCCGTCGTCGACGCAGGTCGTGAGGTCGGTGCCGATCTTCGGCCCGAGCGGCGTCTCGACGACCGCCAGCCCGGGACAGGCCGTCTGGTCGACGCACTCGAGGCAGTTGTCGCAGACCTCTTCGTCGATCCCGATCCGCTGCTCGCGCTCGATGAAACCGCGCTCCGCGATCCGGCGCTTGCGCTCGGCGCTCTCGCGGCGGTGCGCCGTGATCGCGCACTCCTTGTCGGAGATGACGACCTTCACGCCCGGGGACTTGACGCATTCCTCGAGGACGCGCTCGTAGGCGTCCCGCTTCGCGGGGTCGAGCCGCTTGAGCATCAGCCCGTCCGGGACCATCCCGCGCAGGATCCGCTCGATGTCCTGCGTGCGGGTCGGGCGCCCCATGATGTCCTGCGCGTTCTCGGCGGTCGGCTGGTGGCCGGTCATCGCCGTGGTCTTGTTCTCGAGGATCACGTAGGTGATGTCGAGGTTGTTCTTGATCGAGTCGGAGATCGCCACCAGCCCGGAGTGGAAGAAGGTGGAATCGCCCATGAAGACCAGGTGCGGGTTGTCGACGAAGGGCCCCATCCCCGCGCCCGCGCCGCCGCCCAGGCCCATCCCGACGTAGTTCTGCATCAGCTCCGAGTAGGGCGGGAAGCCGAGCATCGTGTGGCAGCCCGACTCGCCGTGGACCACGACATCGAGCGGCCGCGGGCCCCCCGACGCCGATCCGCCCGCTGCCGCCCCGCCCGCCGCAGGTCCACCCTGCGCGCCATCCTTCCCCAGTCGCCGCTTCAGGTCGCGTGCGACCACCGCGGTATCGCGGTGCGGGCAGCCAGGGCAGAAGGTCGGCGTGCGGCGGGGGATCGCGTCCGCGCCGTTCCCGGTCTCGCGGACCTGCGCCAGCCGCTCGGCGATCCGCGCCGGCTCGAGCGACGGGAACCACTCGCCCCAAGTCATCAGTTCCGGGCCGAGCACCTCGAGCACCACCGACGGGTTCATCCCGCCGACGGAGGGGAAGCCCGGGCGGCCGGCCGGGAACTGCTTGCCCCACAGCTCGGGTGCCCTGGCCAACAGCCCCGCGCGCACCGCGTCGGTGATCGCCTGCAGGGCCTGCATCTCGACGAAGGCGCGCTTCTCCTCGACGACGATCAGCCGGTCGACGCCGGCGGCGAAGCGCGACCAGCTGCTCGGCGTCGATCGGGTAGGTCAGACCGAGCTTGAGCACCGGGACCTCGCCCCACAGCCCGGCCAGCTCGAGCACCTTCCTCAGGTAGGCCGACGAGAGGCCCGAGGTCACGAACCCGACCGGCGAGCGTTCCTCCGGCCCGAAGCGCCGGTCGAGCCGCAGCGCGCGAGCGCGGGCGTGCAGCCGCTGCACGCGCTCGGCCAGGCTCGCCTCGCGCTGCGTGATGAAGGGCGGAATCATGATCACGTCGCTGGTCGTCACGCCGGCGCTGGCGAAGTGGCCGCGCTGGATCGCGTTCACCGGCGGCGGGACGTTCGGGCGCGCGATCACGGTGCCGCCACCGTCGGCCTGGTTGGTCGTGATCACGAACGTGACGAGCAGGTCCGCGGCACCCGACAGCTCGAACCCCGCACCGACGAAGTCCTTGATCTCCTGCAGCGAACCGGGCTCGATCACCGGCATGTTCAGGTGCATCGAGAGGAAGCGCGAGTCGGAGTTCACCTGCGTCGACTCGTTCCACGGGTCGTCGCCGGTGACGACGAGTCCGCCCCCCTCGGGGCGCCGGAACTCGACGAGGTTCCCGGTGGCCAGCGCGTCCGAGGCGACCTGGAAGCCGACCGACTTCATCACGGCCATCGCGCGCAGGCCGGCCTGGCAGGCCCCCGACAGCCGGGCCGCCGCGAGCGCCTCGTTGTTGGCGATCTGCGCGACGACGCCGATCTCGGCCAGGTGGGGCGCGATCGCCTCGACGGTCTCGAAGACGCCGGAGATCGGGGAGCCCGGGTAGCCGGTCAGCAGCGCCACGCCCCCCTCGAGCGCGCCCTTGACCAGCAGCTCGTTGCCCGTCAAACCGACGACGCCGTCGCCCGCGAGGAAACGGGGGTCGACCCGGCGCTTCGGACGGGTTTCGGGGGAGGATGACTGATTCATTTGTGGTCGCGATGCGCCGAAAGGCGCCGTCCTGTCCGGAAGTAACGCTGCATCAGGTCAGTCTATTACAGGGATCCGGCCCGCCTGGCACCGATTTCTTCGCGCCGCGCTCCCGCGGCCCCGCCGGGGCGCGGCGCTCGCCAGGCTGCTATCCTCCCGCCCCATGACCCGCTCGAGGCCCCGCCCGCGCTCGATTCACGCGCTCTGCACGCTGTTTCTCTTCGCGCTCCTGCTCGCCGGCACGGGCTGCGGCGGCGGGAGCCGCGGCGACGCCCCGACGATCGTCCTGGTCACGATCGACACGCTGCGCGCGGACCGGGTCGGCTGCTACGGCCGGTCCGGCGCGGACACCGCGGTGATGGACCGTCTGGCGGCCGAAGGGGTCCGGTTCGACGCCGCGCAGACCACGGCGCCGATCACGATCCCCGCCCACGCGTCGATCCTGACCGGGCGCTCGCTTCCGGGACACGGCGTGCTGAGCAACAGCGGCTTCTCGCTCGCGGAGTCGGTCCCGGTCGCCGCGGAGAGCTTCCGGAAGGCCGGCTACGCGACCGGTGCGTTCGTCTCGACCAAGCTCCTGTCCTCGAAGCTGGGCTTCGGTCGCGGCTTCGACGTCTTCGATGATCGGATCACGCTCCCCGCCTCGCGCCGGAGCGGTGTCACCGGATTCGCCGAGCGCGCGGGGAACGAGACGGCCGCGGCGGCGCTGGCCTGGCTCGCGACCGTTCCGAAGTCGAAGCCGGTCTTCCTCTGGGTCCACCTGTTCGAGCCGCACACGCCCTACGCGCCGCCGCCGGAGATCGCGGCGCGTCACGCCGGCGACCCCTACCAGGGCGAAGTCGCCGCGGCGGATGCGGTGCTCGGCCGCCTGCTTTCGGGAATCGACGACGCGGGCCGCGGCCGCGTGCTGACGGTCGTCGCCAGCGATCACGGCGAGGGGCTGGGCGATCACGGCGAGGCGACCCACGGCATCTTCCTGTTCCAGGAGGTGATGCGCGTCCCGCTGATCGCGCACGGCCCGGCGTGGGGGATCCGTCCGGCGGTCGTCGACGCGCCCGTCTCGCTGGCCGACTTCGCACCCACGGTGCTCGAGCTGACCGCGCTTCCGGCGCTCCCGGGGGCGGACGGCCTGTCGCTCGCGGCGGTGCTGACCGGCCGCGGCGCGGCCCCGCAGCGGGGCGGCGTGTTCGCCGAGAGCTACATGCCGCAGATCGAGTACGGCTGGTCGGGGTTGCGCGCGCTGGTCCAGGGGCGGACCAAGCTGATCCAGGCGCCGCGCTCCGCGCTCTACGACCTGGGCGAGGACCCGCACGAGAAGCACGACCTCGCGACCGCGCGTGCAGCCGAGATCCCGGCGCTCGTCGAGGCGCTCACCGACCTGCGGCGCCGCGCGATCGCGTCGGCGCCCGCGCCCTCGGATTCCAGCGCGGCAGTCTCCGACGAACAGATGAAGGACCTCCAGGCGCTGGGCTACGCGGCCAGCGGTCGGGACGCCCGGCGCGCCGGCGTCGACCTCGTCGACCCGAACGCCACCAACCCGCTCGACCGCACGGAGTACATCGCGCTCTTCTCCAAGGCGATGGACATGGCCCAGCAGGGCCGCCCGCGCGACTCCCTGCCGTTGTTCGAGGAGCTGCGGCACCAGGATCCGCGGAACGTCTCGCTCCTGCACCAGTACGGCCAGGCGCTGATGCTGTCGGGCTTCATCGACAATGCGCTGGAGATCTTCCGCATCGCGGTCGGCGTCGATCCCGGCTACGCGCTGGGCTGGCAGCGGATCGGACAACTGCTCGACGCGAAGCGCGACCTCGCCGGCGCGGAAGCCGCCTACCGGAAGGCGATCGAGGCCGGCCCGGACATGCTCCAGGCCCACAAGGCGCTCGCCGGGCTGCTGATCGAGACCGGCCGCCTCGACGAAGGGATCGCGCAGCTCGAGGACGCGCAGAAGATCGATCCGCTCGACACGGGCGTCCAGCGCGATCTCGAGCGCTTCCGCAAGCAGCGCGGCCGGTAGGCGCAGCTTGTAAGCGGAGCACACGGAGCCCTACAATGGCGTCCGTGGACGCAGCCCCGGTAGCCAAGCCGCAAATCCCCGAGGGACTTTCGGAGCCCTTCCGCTCGGTGCTCGCGGCGGCAACCGAGGCGTGGAACTCCCGGTTCGGAGAGCGGCTGGTCTCCCTCGTCCTGTTTGGATCCGTCGCCCGCGCCGCAGCGGGGCCGTCGTCGGACATCGACCTCCTCGTGATCGCCGAGGACCTGCCACGAAGCCTGCGCGATCGTCGACGCCCCTTCCTCGAGGAATGGGATCGCGTGCGATCCGCCGCGGGACTTCCCTCAGTCACGTGGAACCTCGTCACGAAGTCGCCCGCCGAAGCCCGGACGCACAGCCCCTTGTATCTCGATCTCGTCGAGGACGGCGTCGCACTCCTCGACCGTGGCGGGTTCTTCGAATCGGTCCTGTCGGAGCTGAGAGCGAGGATGCATGCGCTGGGGAGTCGTCGCGTGTTTCTCGCGGACGGAAGCTGGTACTGGGACCTGAAGCCCGACTTTCGTTTCGGCGAGGTGGTGGAGCTGTGACCAGCTCACGCATGGGACGGTTGTACATCGTCGAGGCGCAAGGACGCATGGAGTTGGTGCACCTCGCGTTCGAGCGGCACCTGTGGGCGGCCACCGTGCGGCCACGGCCTCAGCGCCGGTTGCCGACGGTCGCGCGCAGCAGCCTGATCCGCGCGTCCAGCTCCTCGGGCGTCAGGGTCGCGTACTTCGCCGGCAGGAGGCGCCGGCTCGAGGCCTCGAAGACCGCGAGCAGCTCCATGTACTCGAGCAGCTCGACGTCGCGGCTCGGGAAGTAGTCCGCCGCCGCCGCCGCGAGGTGCTCCGCCGTGACGGGCGCGTCGCCGCCCGCCTGGCGCGCGGCGTCGTCGTTGGCCATCAGCACCACGGCCTCGACGTCGGCGTTGCTGTAACCGACGAGCTTCGCGGAGAAACGGTCGCGCAGCGGGACGAGGTCGAGCGGGTCGGGGCTCGTCTTGATGCGGTTCTTCCGGAACTGGGCGCGGGCGACCCGCTCCACTTCCTCCGGCGTCTGCGAGTACAGGAAGGGGATCTTGCGATCGAGGCGCCCGGCGCGCTTGAGGTCGAGGTCGAGCCGGTCGGGGCGGTTGGTCATCACGAGGAACAGGATCCGCCCGCGGTTCGAGGTGTCGGACATGAACTCCTTGATGCGGGCGATCACTCGGGAGGTGGTGCCGCCGTCCTCCTCGCCGGTGTTGCCGAACGCCCGGTCGCCCTCGTCGACGATCACGACGACCTGCCCGATCGCCTTGATGACGCTCAGGATCTTCTCGAGGTTGCCTTCGGTCGCTCCCACCCACTTCGAGCGGAAGTTCTTCAACTTGATCGTGGTGAGCCCGCATTCCTTCGCGAAAGCCTCGGCGACGAAGGTCTTCCCCGTCCCCATCGGCCCGGTGAACAGGATGCCCATCGGCACGCGGCTGCGGCGTCCTTCGCGGATGTTGTCGGCGATGACCCGCAGGTCCTCCTTCACCGCGTCCATCCCGCCGACGACCTCGAAACCGTGCTCCGGCGTGACGAACTCGACCAGGCCGAAGCACTCGCGCTCGAGGATGTCGCGCTTGCGCGCGGCGATCAGCTGGTCCGCATCGCGCCGCGCGCGTTCCGCGGCGTCGACCGGCGCCGCCGCGGGGACGCCGGCCTCGGGGGCGATGAGCTTGCGGATCTCGTCGCGGACCATCCCCGCGGTCAGCGTGGCGAGCTTCTTCGCCCGCTCGGCGACGTCCGATCCGCCGCCGAGCAGCGTCGCGATGAACGCCTCGCGGTCCGCACGCTCCTCCTCGGAGGCAGGCGGCGGCGTGAGAATCGACGCGATCTGGATCGCCTTGAGCCCGGCGGTCAATTCCGCGTAGCGGTCGACGTCCGGGCCGGCCAGCGTCGGGTCCGCGATCCGGACCGTCGCCCGCCGCGCTTCGAGATCCGGCATCGGGATGTCGACGACGCCGACCTTCGGATTCGAGACGAGCTTCGGCGACAGCTCGGTCAGGTTCTCGGTGATGAGCAGCACGACGTTGTCCCCGCGCTCGATCTCGGGGAGGAACGACCAGCGGTGCAGCGTGATCATCGACGCGCGGTCGGCGTCGGCCTGAAACGACGCGTCCCCCGCGGGCGCCAGCGTCTCCGCGTACTCGAGGATCGCCGCCGTTTTCGTTCCGGCGGTCACCAGCTGCTCGAGCGCGAGCAGGGCCTTGTCACGGCCTCCGGCGGCGAGCAGCTCTCCCACCTCCGGCAGGACGCGGGCGCGTTTCGCGAAGCGCACGCCGGTCGCGAGGTTGTAGACCGCGATCGTCTCCTTGGTCTCGCGCAGCAGGACCCCGGTGAGGAAATCGGTGAGCGACCAGAGCCGGCCCTCGTGGACCACCGCGTCGTAGACGTTGCCGTGGAGGACGAAGAGGGAGGCTTCGTTGCGCAGGTAGCGCCGCCGAAGCTCCTCCGCCCAGGCCGGGAGAAGGCGAGCGCTGGCCATGGTCACAGCTCCTTGTCGATCGTGTCGAGGATCTGCTCGGTGTCGCGGACCGTCTCGCGGATCGCCTCGACGCCGTCGAGCAGCTCGTCGAGCTGGCCGGAGAGTTCCTTGGGGGACTGCATCGTGACGATCTGGTCGGCGATCAGCTGGAACGAGTTCTCGATCAGGTCGAGCTGCCCTCTCGCCACCTCGAGGTAGCGCCGGATCTCCGCCATCCGCTCGAGCCGCTTGGTGACGATCTCGAAGTTCTTCCGCGCGATCTGGAGCTGCTGGTCGTCGAGCTGGCCGGTCCGCACCGCCTCGCCGTAGCGGTAGCGGTCCCGCTCCAGCTCCGCGGGATCGATCGAGTCGAGATACCGCTCGTACCGCGCGCAGTTGAGCGCCATCTCGACGAAGGCGTCGACGAGTCGGTTCGTCTTGGACAGCTCGGTGCGCAACAGGTCGCCGGTGAAGGAGGGGTTCTGCGCGGCGAGGCTGCGGATCTGCTCCTGCCGTTCGACCAGCGCGTCGACCCGCTGCCGCTCGCCGGGGTTCAGCGCGCCGAGGAGCGCCGCGCGGGCCTTCGCTTCGATCTCGCGGCGCGAGCGCTCGAGGGCCGGGTCCCACAGGACCCGCTGCAGCAGCTTCGATTCCGGCCCGAACAGCAGCCAGAGCGCCTCGACCGAGAGCGCGGCGAGCGCCAGCAGCGGCTCCGAGGTCATTGCCGAGATGGACAGCGTGCCGAACAGCAGCGAGAGATTGTACGGGTTGGCGAAGGCCATCCTCAGATAGGGGCGCCGCTCGAGGTAGGCGCGCGTGACCGTCGCCGGGGTCGCGTTGTCGCGGGTGAGGGGGGGCGTGGTGGCGGTCTTCGCCGGCGCCGCGGAGGCGGCGGTTCGGGGCGGCGTCACGGTACTGCTCCGCGGCGGCGGCCGCGACGCGGTCTGCGCCTTCGGCGGTCCCTTCGGCGGGAGCGAGGAACTCACGGTCAGGCCCCTCGGTAGAGCAGGTCGAGCAGCGTCTTCTCGACCGCGCGGAACTCCGCCGCGGACTTGAGCGCGATGTTGCGCTCCGCGAAGTACGGCACGTCGACGCGGTCCCGGATCTGCGCCGGGCGGGCCGAGAGGACGTAGACCGTGTCGGCGAGGTAGACCGCCTCGGAGACGTCGTGCGTGACGAAGAGGATCGTGTTGTCCTCGGCGCGCGAGACGTCGAGCAGCAGGCTCTGCATCCCCCAGCGCGTCTGCGGGTCGAGCGCCCCGAACGGCTCGTCCATCAGCACGACGTCCGGCCGGTTGATCAGCGTGCGCGCGATGGCCACGCGCTGCTTCATCCCGCCCGAGAGGTCCTTCGGATAGTGGTCGGCGAAGTCGGAGAGGCCGACCTCCTCGATGTACTTCTTCGACCGTTGCCGGCGCTCGTCCGGCGCCACCCCCTGCAGCTTGAGGCCGTACTCGACGTTCTCGCGCACGGTCAGCCAGCCGAACGAGGTGTAGGCCTGGAAGACCATCCCGCGGTCGCGCCCGACGCCGGTGACCGGCTTGCCGCCGGCGAGGACCTGTCCGCGGGTCGGCGGGATCAGTCCTGCCACGGCCTTGAGGATCGTCGACTTGCCGCAGCCCGACGGCCCGAGGAAGACGACGATCTCGCCGCCGCCCGGCTTGTCGTGGACATCGAGCGAGACGCCGCGCACCGCTTCGGTCGCCGCGCCGTCGCGCGTGAGATAGGTCACGCCGAGGTCCTGGAGCGAGAGCTTCGGCGGCGCGGTCGCCGGGGTCGTCGCGTCGCTCATGCCGTCGTTTCCCGCCAGCGGAAGAGGATCTGCGAGGCGCTGCGGATCAGGAAGTCGGTGAAGAGGCCGATGCCGCCGATCACGAGCAGGCCGGCGAACGACCACGAGGCCTTCTGGTGCGTGCGCGCCAGCTCGACCATGTAGCCGAGCCCGCGCTCGGGGTTGACCGCCTCGGCCAGGATCACGTAGGTCCACGAGATCGCGTTCATCACCCGGAACGAGTCGAAGATCTCCGGCAGGGCGGCGGGGACGAGCACCGTGCGGATGACCTGCGCCTTCGTGGCGCCGAGCGTCAGCGCCGTCTGGACGAGTTCTTCCGGCACGGCGCGGATCGCGGTCACCACGACCGGCAGCAGGTAGACGAAGACGCCGAGGAAGAGGAAGGCGATCTTCTGCTTCTCGTAGATGCCGAACCAGAGGATGAGGAGCGGGATGAAGGCCGAGATCGGCATGTAGCGCAGCGGCGCCATGATCGGCTCGAAGACCCGGTTGACGGGCTCGAAGGCGCCCATCAGGATACCGAGCGGAAGCGCCAGCGCCGCCGCGAGGAAGAACGCGAGCGCGATCCGCCGCGTCGAGATCAGGATCGCGCTTCCCAGCTCGTGCTGCATGAAGAGCTGCAGCGTGCCCCGCACGACCTCGGTCGGAGACGGGAGGAAGTCGGGCGGGGCGAGGCCGCCGTAGGTGGCGACGCACCAGGCCGCAGCACGACGCCCGGGGCGACGAGGCCGAGCCACAGCGACAGCGCCTTCGGCAGCGGCGCGCGCAGCGCGAAGTAATCCGGCTTGCGCCCGCCGCCCTCCGCCTTCTTTCCGCTTTCCCTCGCCTCCGGGCCCATGCCGCGTCAGTCCGTCGCCAGGACGACCTTGATGTCGGTCCGGCGGTTGAGCTGGCGGCCGGCTTCGGTGCTGTTGTCGGCGACCGGGTTCGCCGGCCCGCGGCCGATCGTCTGGAAGCGCACGGCGGCGATGTTCGGGAAGTTCCGCACGATGTAGTTCTTCACGGCGAGCGCCCGGCGCTCGGAGAGCGACATGTTGGCGGTCGCGCTTCCCGTCGAGTCGGTGTTCCCCTCGACGCGCAGGTAGGTGTTGCCGAACGAGGTCATCGTCTCGCCGAGCGCGTCGAGCACGATGAACGAGCCGGCCATGATCTCGTCCGAACCGGGCGTGAAGTGGATCTGGATCTGCTTGTTGATGATCGCGCGGTCCTGCGCCGACGGCGCCTTCGCGGCGAGCGTCGGCTCCTCGACCCGCTGCGCGCGGTAGCTCGCGGCGAGGCCCGAGAGGAAGCGCGTGTCGGCCCACTCGCGCGCCTCGACCGGCTTGGTCACGAGCCCCTTCTTGCGCCAGATCACGAACGCGGTGTCGAAGAGCGTCTCGTAGTGCGCCTTGCCGCCGGTCAGACCGTAGAACTGCGCGTTGTCGGCGAACGGGGTCAGCTTGAGGCCGGAGAGCATCCCCGAGACGGTCTCCTCGTCCAGCTTGAGCGCCTTGCCGACGACGGCGTACGACGCGGCAGGGTCGTTCCTGATCATCTCGATCCCCTCGAACCAGCCGTGGACGAAGTCCCGGACGGTCTCGGGCGCCCGGTCGATCAGGTCCTGCCGCGCGACGAGCGTGTCGGCGATGATGTTCGTCGCCGCGGTCGTCGAGACGAGCACGTGCGCCTCGTCGCCGCGCGCGGTGACGGCGGCGGAGAGGTCCGGCTCCCAGGTCACCGCCGCGTCGACCTGCTTCGCCTTGAACATCGCGGCGGCGGCCGGAGCGTCCTGCGTGAAGATGATGTTCTTCTCGACCGCGGCGCGGTCCTCCGGCGACAGGCCGGACTGCGAGAGGAGGTAGAGCAGCAGGAAGTGCGACGGCGTGAACTGCGTGCAGGCGACCTTCTTGCCCTTGAGGTCCTCGATCGACTTGATCGAGGCGAGGGAGACGATGCCGTCGCCGCCGCGCGACCAGTCCTGCATCATGAACGACTTCGCCTTCGCGACTGCTCGGCGAGGATCGACGCCTCGCGGGCCCAGTTGTCGACGGTGTTCCACATGATGTCGATGTCGCCCTTGCGGAACGCCGCCAGCTTGGCCGCCGGGTCCTCGAGCAGGACGAACTTCACGTCGAGGCCGTAGCTCTGCCTGTAGCTCGAGGCCGGGCTCGGATCCATCCCGCCGTTGAAGACGATGCCCGGCGCGTGCCCGGCCCAGGTGTTGATCGCCACGACGAGCGGGCGGGTGAGCTTGCCGGAGCCGGCGAGCGCCGCGCCGGCGACGCCGCTCCGCCCTTGCCGCGCTCGGCGTCGGCCGGCGCGTTCTTCAGCGACTCGAAGTCGCCCTTGGTGACCGGCTCGGCCTTGGCGGTCCGGTCGGCGCCGACCCACTTGCGGATCGCGTCGCCCTTGTAATGCCAGAAGGCGAACCCGAGGACGCCGAGGATGACGAGCGTGACGAACCCTTTGCCGACGCCAGTGAGTTTCATGCGTACTCTCCTTCGACCGCCGTGACACTCGTCTGATCGACCGTGCCCGCCCGATCAGTCCTGCCCGTCAACTCGGCCGCACCGGGTGCATCCGGGACGCCCGTCACATCGTCTTCTGGCCCTGCGCCGCCTGCTGCGCGGCGTACTTCGCCTTCAGCTCGGCCAGCTGCTGCTTGGCCTGCACGTCCCCGGCCTGGGTCTTGAGTGCCTCGAGCCGCGAATCGAGCGAGGTCTCGGCGAGCTCCTTGCCGAGATTCGCCTCGGCGACCGTCGTCTTGATGTGCTCGCGCACGTTGTCCAGCGCCTTCACCTCGGCGTCGACCGAGAGCCCGTCGAGCTGCTCCTGGATCTTCATCCGCGCCTGCGCCGACTGCATCCGCGCGAGCATCATGTCGCGCTCGGCCTTCAGCTTCTTGATCTCCCCCTGCACCTGCAGGATCGAGGTCTTGGCGCGTCGGCGTCCTTGGGCGCGGTGTCCATGTCGGCCTTCATCTCGGTGACGTGGGCCGCGAGCTGGTTCTTCTTCTGGATCAGGATGACCGCGAGGTCGTCCTGGCCCGTCTCGATGGCCGCGTTGAGCTCTGCCTCGGTCTGGGCCAGCTCCGCGTCGCCCGCTTCAGGCGCTCGTCGATGTCCTCGCGGCGGCGGATGATCGCCGCCGTCGCCGTCTTGAGCTTCGTGTACTTCTCGACCATCGAGTTGATGGCGTTCTCGTAGGCGATCTCCGGGTGCTCCTTCTCGATGTCGGAGATCCAGATCGAGAGGAACCCCTTCCAGAGGTTCGCGATGCGGGCGAAGAACGAGATGTCCGACATGGGATAGGCTCTCCTTCAGGGGACGCGGCTGCGCGCCCGCGTCCGCTACTTCGCCGGCGGGCCGCCGGCCGCTCCGGGCGCGCTCGGATCGATCAACTTCGGCGAGGCCCGCACGATGCGACCGACCGCTTCCGGGCCGAAGAACTCGAGCACGTGCTGCACCTCGAGCTTCTTCCGGTTGCAGGTCTCCAGCGTCTTCTTCTGGTTCTCCACTTCCTGGTCCATCGAGGCCCGGATCGAGCGGATCTCCGCTTCCAGCGTCGCGACCCGCTGCCCCGCCGCGTCGCAGAAGGCCTGGAGGTTAGCGCCGGCCCTGCGCTGGTAGGCGTCGAGCGCCTGGATCTCCTCGCAGGCGGTCTCGATCATCTGCTCGACCGGCACCCCGAACGCCTTGAGCGACGCTTCGACGATCTGCCGCTTCACCACCGCGTCGGTGCCGGCGGGCAGGCTCTTGAGCAGTCCATCCGCCTTGGCGAGGCGATCCCGGGCCTCGGCG
>CAVPCQ010000032.1:0-233900 GCA_963702425.1 uncultured Acidobacteriota bacterium | reverse complement strand
CGCGGCGCCAGCGTAGCGATGGTGAAGCCCGCCGAGGCGAGGTAGAGCGATGACCTCGGCGGCTGGATGCGGCTTCGGCTCGACGACTCGCACCGCGGGCGCGTCCTTCTCCAGGGACAAGTGCGTCCGGTCGTTGAGGTAGTACGAGGCGAAGCCGGCGAGAAGGCGCTGCAGGTGTTTCTCGTTGAGGACGATGACGTGGTCGAGAGATCGCGGCGTGCGGTGCTGACGAACCTCTCCGCGACGCCGTTCCGCCAGGGACTGCGAGCGGTGATCTGCTTTGGTTGGATCCCCATGTGGCGAATCGCGGCGAGGACCTCATTGCCGTACTTGCCGTCGCGGTCGAGGATCAGATAACGCGGCGCCTGGTCGTAGGGGAACGCCTCGCGGAGTTGCTGCGTGATCCAGGCCGCGGTCGGATGGGTGGTGACACGGAAGTGCATCAGCTCGCGCCGAGCGTGGTGGACGACGAAGAAGACGTAGAGCACGCGGAACGTGGCGGTGGGGACCGTGAAGAAGTCGATCGCGGCGATGACCTCGCGGTGGTTGGCGAGAAAGGTTCGCCATCGTTGGCGTGCGTCGGAATTGGCTGGGCGCCGGGGCATGAAGCGCGAGACCGTGCGTTCGGAGACCGCAAGGCCGAGCTTCTGGATCTCGCCGTGGATGCGCGGCGCTCCCCAGGTCGGATTCTCGGCGGCGATCCGGCGAACGAGGGCCCGGATCTCGGTGCTGTGCTCGGCCGTCCACCGCGTTGTCGGACTTCCAGCGCCAGTACCATCTGAACCCTTCACGATGCCAACGGATGACGGTCTCAGGCGTCACGATGGCGAGCGTCTCCTTCCATCGCGGCCACCAGCGGCGCAGGGCAAGCCAGAAGACTCGATCGGACGCGCGAAGACGAGGCCGGGTTGCTTCCGTTGGAGGACGGCAAGCTGCTGGCGGAGCGCGAGGTTCTCGATCAGGTCGGCCCGGCTGGCGAAGATCGAGCGGAGAGCCCGGCGACGGCCAGAGCGTGGTTGAGCATCGGCGCACGATGACGGCGGTCGGGACGGAGGGCAACCCGGCCGCCCGCGGGCGCTTCGGGTATCCTGCACAGGACCGCAACTCGTTGAGGAGCAAGGCGGACGGGGTTATGGCGAGGCAGTGCGTCCAGCGAAGGCTGGCATGTTCAGTGGGAGGTAGTCCCACCGGGGCAAGAGTCAGAAGCCCCGTAGCTTGGGTCGCATCCGTGGAGGAAACGAATCGGATGAAGCCGACTGACAAAGCCATCCTTGGGATGGTGAGCGAGTCACCGGGCCGTAACGAAAGTGAACCCAGAGGTGGCCTCGACAAATAATGAATCCGGAGGCCGAGCCCTCTGTCTCGGGGCGAAGGCAGCATGACTGTCGCAATCTGACCGATGCGGCAGGTCACTCCGGCGGGGTGGTAGGGGCAGCACGGTGACAAGGACATGCCGAGCAACTGGAGAAGCCGTCCTCGTCCCATCGAGAAATCGGTGGAGCAAGGTAGGTCGTATAACCGGAGACACCGGGAAATCGGCCGAAGACGAGACGGTGGCGGCCGGGTCCGTAGTAGCGAGGAAGCGGGGTAACGCCCGTGGAGCGAAGGGGCCCTGCTGCACATGAATTCTTCGTCAAGAAGGGAGGCAGGGGTGAGATGACAAAGGCACCCGTCGATCTGCAAGACCTGAGACGAAGAATATACGTCAAGGCGAAGGCTGAACCGTCTTGGCGCTTTTGGGGACTGTATGTGCACGTGTGCAAGAGGGAGACGCTCCGGGAGGCCTATCGACTCGCCAAGAAGAACGACGGAGCTCCGGGAATTGACGGGGTGACGTTCGAAGCGATCGAGGCGAAGGGCGTGGATAGCTTCTCGAGCAGCTCAGGAGGGAACTGAGCGAACGCATCTATCGGCCCCAGCGGGTCCGGAAGGTGGAGATCCCGAAGGGGGCGGCAAGTTCCGCGTCCTTTCGATCCCATCCATCCGGGACCGGGTGGTCCAGGGAGCGCTGAAGCTCATCCTGGAACCGATCTTCGAGGCGGACTTTCAACCGGGGTCGTTTGGCTACCGGCCCAAGCGAAGACCGCAGGACGCGATGCAGCGCGTCGCGGAGGCGATCATTCAAGGCAAGACGTATGTCATCGATCTTGATCTGCGGTCCTACTTCGACACGGTGGCACATGCCATCGTGTTGGAGAAGGTGGCCAAGCGAGTCGATGACGAGGACGTGATGCACTTGCTGCGAATGATCCTGAAGGCGTCCGGGAAGCTGGGAGTTCCTCAAGGCGGTGTGATCTCGCCGTTGCTCAGCAACCTGTACCTCAATGAGGTGGACAGGATGCTGGAGCGGGCGAAAGAGGTCACGCGCCACGGTCGATTGCACGGCGATCGAGTACGCCCGGTTTGCCGATGATCTGGTGATCCTGGTGGACCCGCATCCGCGCCATGCGTGGCTTCGGCAGGCGGTGGAGAAACGGCTTCGGGAGGAGTTGGCCAAGCTGCAGGTGGAGGTGAACGAGGAGAAGAGCCGGATGGTGGATCTGACGCAGAGGGGAGAGCTTCGGATTCCTCGGCTTTGAGTTCCGTCGTGTCCGGAGTCGTGCGGGGCGATGGATGCCGCTGCGCACGCCGAAGCTAAGAAGCGGACGGCGTTGCTACGCGAGCTCAAGGAGGTGTTTCGCCGCCTTCGCTCCCAGCCGACCAGGAGGTTGATCGCGAAGATCAATCCGATCCTGCGCGGCTGGGTGAACTACTTTGCGCATCGGGCACTCGAGTCGGTGTTTCTCGTTTATCCGATACTGGGTAGAGAGAAGATCCGGCGTCATCTGGCGCGAGCCCGATAGCGCCCGGCTTCGGCTGGAAGCGGTGGAGTAGGCGATGGCTGTACGGGACGCTCGGACTCTTCGGCGACTACCGGATCCGATACCTCGTGGCCTCATCACCGAAAGTCGCTCCGGCCGATAGGTCTCATAACCCTTGATGCGAAGTGTGCAGGAGCGCGTAGTGCGGGAAATCCGCACGCTGCGTGCGATGTGGCGGGGGCTGGAAACGGGGCCACGGATCTGGCTAGTGAGGCACTCCCAGAGGAAACGGGGAGCAACGGATAGGCCGCGTCCTAAGGGGTACCGCGCCAGTCCTCGACCCTACCACCTACGCGTGGTGCCTGGCGGAGCTGGAGCAGCGCGGGATACGGATTGCGGAGACGGTGACGGAGGGCGTCACTCCGCGCGGCTGATCGCGCTCGGCGCCGGGGACTTCGGCGTCCAGAGAGCCGACTCCCAGGATACGTAGAACAGCGCGCTCCAGTCCGGGCTGGCCTCGGTCAGCCCGATCGGGACCGCGGCCCCGAGTACCAGTTGCCCGCGCTCGAAGTTGACAGCCCAGCGGAAGCTGGGGCTCGCGACCGCGATTCTCACAACCTCGGTGCGGCCGTCGTCGACGGCCACGCGATCCTGCGTCGCCAGCGCCTCCAGCATCAGGTTGAAGCGGGGCGAGGCGAGCCACACCAGGCTGATGCCTTCGGAAATGCCCCAGGTGTCGGCCTTGAAGCTGCTGCCGTCCTCCGCCGTCCCACGCGCCAGCGGGACGTACTGCCCCGAGGCGTTGAGCGTCATCGCGAAGCCGCGGGTGAAGCGCCGGCTGAAGGGGAGGCCGATCTGCACGCCGGGCGCCCCATTCCCGAGATCATCGCGCCATTCCCCGGTGGGCAGGAGCGCGCTCAGGCGCGGCGCAAACCACCACCCGCGCTCGCCGCCGGCCAGTGCCTGGTAGCGGTAGTTGAGGCTGATGTCGCCCCAGCCGCTCGGCAGGCGCTCGGTCTCGGCGATGTAGGGGACCGTCAGGCTCAGCTGGTTCGTCTGGTCGGGCACCGGCCACTCGGTGGTGAAGGCGTCGTACCAGGTGCCGCTCGGCCGGAACTGCTGGAAGGTGAAGATCCACTGCACGACGCCCGCTTCCTGGTTGTAGGCCTCCTCCACCAGGAACGAATTGTCCTCGATCGCCGGGGGCCAGGCCTCGTCCGGAGCGGCCCCCACCGGAAGGGCAACGGAAGCCATGACCAGGAAGGCCGCAGCAGGCGACTGCGCGAAGCGGACCATGGATTCCATCCTAGCTCAGCATCGCGGCCCGGCGCTCGGCTCGCCTCTCGGACTCTCAGGGCTGTCAGGGGCAGGGGCGAAGCTCCTGCGGGAGGCACGGCGCCGCGGACGCCGGCCGCTCCGCGCCGCTCGTCGCGACGCCGTACGACCCCTCGTGCAGCGCATCGCGGGGGACGACGAGAAGGTAGAGGTCCCCCTCCCGCGGCCGGTAGGTCAGCGTCGTCGCCCCGCCGGTCGAACAGCGGTGCGGGCGGTGGCTGTCGAAGCGGCCGAGGCTCCCCTCGTAGACCGCGTAGTCGGCGTCGCCCCCGCGGCAGGACGCGCCCCACTCGAGCGTGATCCGGCCTCCGTCGGCCCGCTGCAGCGTGAGCGGCCGTCCCGCGACGGACGCGCCGTCGGGGACCGCGCCTCCGCCGGGCGCGGGGGCGGGCGCCCTCGGATCGCGCGCGTTGAGGTACTCCTCCAGGTTGGTGTAGCCGTCGCCGTTGAGGTCGCCGTTGCGATCGGACGGCTCGATCGGGTTCAGGCCGTGGGCCGCCTCCCAGGCGTCCGGCATCCCGTCGTGATCCGAGTCGGGCGGTGCAGCGATGCCGCGGAGAACCGGGTAGTCGCTGCCGATGCCGACCGCGCCGGTGCGTGTCCTGACCTCGTTGACGATGCGCGCGTCCACGGCGTCGCGACGCGGGAGGGTCGCGCCCGCGCCGTCGAGGACGCGATCGAGCACGAGGCTCGCCGGCCAGGTCGTCACCGGCGGCGCGGGAAGCGGCTCGTAGACCCGGTTGAGCGCCTCGTCGGCCGGATAGACGATGCCGTCCTCGGCGAAGACGACGCGCAGCTGCCAGTCGTCCGCGCATCCGTCGGGGCAGAGCGGGCCGCGGTTGCCGTCGAGGTAGAGCCGGACGCCGGTGCTGTTCGTCCGGTCGGGTACCGTGAAGACGCTCCGCTCGACGGTGCTGCTGTTCGGGCCGGAGAGGAAGACGTTGTTCACGTAGTTGACGGGGGCGCCGCCGTAGTTTTCCGCCGGGCCGAAGTTCCGCCAGTTGTAGATCACGTTGTTGCGGACGTCGTTGACGCCTTCCCAGTTGTCGCCGAGGCGCGGGTTCCGCGCGGCGTTGTGCGCGAACAGGCAGTGGTGGACGCTGAGGTTGATCTTCGAGTGGGCCCCCGAGAGCAGGCCCATCGAATGCGGTCCTTCCTCGTGACCCGTCATCGACCCTTCGGCGATGATGCACCACTGGAACGTCACCGACTCGACCCAGTCCCAGGCGTTGACGTTCTCGTCGATCGCCCACTCGAACGACACGTGGTCGAAGAGGATGTTGTACACCGGCGTCCCGCCGTAGCCGTAGACCGTGACGCCGTCCTTGTTCCAGTCGCCCGGCGTGGTGTCGCCGGGCCGGATCCGGAGGTGCCGGATCACGACGTCGTGGATTCCGTCGCGCAGCATGAGGCCGTAGTTCTTGAGCTGGATCCCCTCACCCGGCGTGGTCTGCCCGGCGACGGTGACGAAGCTGTTGGCCGCCTTCATCTCGATCCAGCCGGCCAGCTCGATCGTGCCCGAGACACGGAAGACGACCGTGCGCGGCCCGGTCCGGACCTGCAGCGCCTCGCGCAGGCTGCCCGCCCCGGAGTCATGGAGGTTCGTGACCTCGACCACCGCGCCGCCCCGGCCGCCGGGGGTCATCGCGCCGAAGCCTTCGGCGCCGGGAAAGGCGGGGATCTGCGCACGGGCCGGGAGCGCGCCGGCGGCGAGGGCGGCGAACGCGATCGCCGCCGCCCGGCGCGGTGCGCCGGCTGTCGGTCGCAGACGTCCGGGCATCACCACCTCCCGGCCCACCCCGGTGGGAACCAACCGGGAAGATACCGCGGTGCGCGGCGCCGAGCCTCGTGAAGCGGCAATGGTGGTAGCGTAGCGGCATGATCCGCCGCAGATCGGCAGATCACGCCCTGGGCCGCCTCCGACCACCCGGACGAGGCGAGCGCGCCGCGGGAGCGTGCGCGGCGGCGGTGGGGGTGTTGTTCGTCGCAGCCTGCTTCTCGCTGGACCAACCGCAGCGGCGCGTCCAGCTCGAGGCCCTGCTGAGCGAGCCCAAACTGCTGGTCGTGGTCGATCCTCGCGCGTCGCTCGCCTACGTCACCGCCGGGGGCGCATTGACCTTCTCGACGGGCTTCGAAACCGGCGAGCAGCTGCGCGCCGAGTTCGACCTGCCCTCGCCGGCTCCCGGCTTCGCGGAGGTGTTCGTGGCGGCGCTGCGCGAGAAACCGCGGCTCGCCGCGGCCCGTTTCCGTGTGCTCGGCCTCGGCGAGGCGGAAGCGGCCCTGCGGGAGCGGGGCGCGGGCCAGGTCTTCTACCTCCACACGGGCGAGTGGCGCCTCTACTACGACCTCTCGCTGGACCACTACGTGATGAAGGTCTGGCTCAACGCGCAGATCGAGCCGGCGGCCCAGGTGGTCGCCGGCGGCGGAACCTACGCCCTGCCCGAGCGCCTCTGGAAGGCGAGCTGCACCTTCCGCGGCCCCGAGAAGGCGCAGTCCATCGAGGCCTGGCGCGCCGAGGGCGGAACGCTGCTGCGCCAGGTCCTCGCCGAGGCGCAGCAGCGCTGCGGGCGGAAGGCAGCCGACCTGTTCGTCGAGTTCCTGGAGGGCGGCGAGCCGCAGGGGGCGTTCGACGTCGGGGACCTGCCGAGATAGTGTCACGTAACCGGAGAGATCCTCCCGCGCCGCGGGAGGGACGGATCACCGTCACGTCCCCCTGAGGCAGGCGAAGGCACTGCCGTCGTCCATCCCCTTCGCCACCGCCTCGCGCAGTGCGATCGCCGACGAGGCGACGAGCGGGTCGGGGTCCTTCGCCAACTCGTCGAGAGCGCCCCGGGCCGAGGCCCGCTGGTCGGAGGATCCGAGCAGGGCGATTCCCGCGAGGTGGGGCTATGCCTCGATCCGCAAGGCGCGGGACGGATCGCTCCTTGCCATGCGGATCACCTTCCTCACATCACGGTCGGAGAGCCGCACGACCCTCTGCCACGGCGCCCACCAGCGGCGCTCGACCGAGCTGAAGACCACGAGCGCCTGGAGCCGTCCGTCGGTCCGCGTGCGCAGGCCAAGGGCATCGTGCAGCGCGCGTTGGGCGACGAGCAGGCCGGTCATGTCCCCATCCCGGCACGCGATCTCGTAGAGGCACTCCGCGCCGGCCCGGACGCACGCGATCCCGACGAGGTTCTGGCTGGACGTGACGTCGTCCTGGAGCAGCAGCCGGCCGACCCGGAGCGCGCGCCGGCAATCCTCCCGGGCCGCTTCCGAATCGGCCCGGGTGCCACTGCGGGCAACCCACGAGTCGGCCAGCTTGACCATCTGCAGCAGGTTCGGAGAACTCGGCGCGAGCCGCGCATCCGTCCACACGTCGGGGTAGGAGGATGAATCTTCTCTTCGTAACTTCTCCGCACTTTGCAGAGAAGTGGGCAGCAGAATCAAGCGGCCGCGGCCAAGGCAGCGGGAAACGCGCTGTACCGCAATTCGAGAGCCGCGCTCATGATGCGCCATCCAAAGTCGGTGAGCCGCCAGCGGCGGGAGCGGGGGATCTTGGCGATCAGTCGGTAGAGGTGGAGCCGATGCAGAAGCCGGCTGATCTGGGCGCTGCGCTTGCGGGGGTCGTCGTGCAGTGAGAACGCGGACGGATCGAGGGTCTTGCGGAGATCGCGATTCGTGAAGCCATGGAGCGCCTGTTCGCCGCGCATCAGGGCGGCGAAGAGCTGGGTGTCGGGTCGAGAGAGCGGATGGAAGGGCTTGACCGGCCGCGCGGCGGCGGTGTTCTTGCGCGTCGTGAGGGAGTCCAGGGCGCGCACGCCCTCCGTTGGATCATCGACCTGGGCCAGGGCATTGAGATCCCGCGCGTTGCTCTGGAGCGAGATCTCGCGGTAGCGGAAGAGGGTGGCCACGCTCTTCCTCAAGGGGACCCATGCCGTCACGCGGCGGCCGCCGCGGCGGACGCGGCGCCGAACCCGGAACTCGTCGGGCTGGTTGATCACGGTCTCGACCCGCAGGACCAGACCGTCCTTGTCAACCATCTTGATCCAGTTCGCCTTCATGCCGGTGCTTGACCCGGCGAGCCGGGAAGCCGGCCGTGGAGCGAAGCTCCTGCGATCGGTCACGACCTCGCCCAGGAAGACGTTGTCGTGCTTGGTGTAAGGCACGCCGCTGCGTGTCAGCTTGCGGGCCAGCCACTCGTGACCGTTGACGGACACCTGGAGCTGCATCGGGAACCAGGTCTGGAGCTTGACGTGAATCAGGCCCAGCTCACGGTCGATGAAGCAGAAGTACAGGAACAGGCATTTCCGCCGGGCCGGCCGGACGTAGGAGGCATCATCCCAGCGGAGCGCGAAGGTCCAGCACGGCTCGAGCGTCGACAGGACGCAGACCAGTCCCTCCGTGATCCCGCTCCGCTCGGCGATCTCGCGCGCCATCTCATCCTTGCGCACCCGCTCCGCGAAGAACAGGAACGGCCGGCCCTGGCGCTGGGCCAGTTGACGCGCGTGCTGCTTCAGGCGCTCGGCCTGCCCGACGAGGAAGTCCTTCAGGCCGTCGGGCCGGACCCCCTGGCGCTTGAGGAACTGCGTCATCTCCCGGCCGTAGAAGAACGGCAGGTAGCCGCGAAAGAGCAGGCGGTCGAAGCAGGAGAGCGAGCCCTGGAGCTTGTCGGCGTGCTTGTCGAGAAAGGCGTCCATGGACCGATCGCACACCCGATCGGGGTCCGAGGGCAAGGGCCATCACCGGATCGCGAAGGTCATCGACTGGGTTGCGGCCGGAGCGCCGCGGTAGGCGATTCAAGTCGCGGATTCTGAGGCGGGGAGCGTAGGCTCAGCACCAATTCGCCGGTGCTACCCTGAGACGATGGCGAAACGCGGCCAATACCGGCTATCCGTCGCGCTCCGCGGTGCTAGAATGCGCTCGAACGCAGAGCTTCCGGCACCGTTCTCCGCCGGATCCCCGGTGCGTCGAGAGGGGGGGATGATGGCCTGCCGTCGACTCGACCTGACCGATTCCACGGCGCAGCGTTTCTGCCTGGGGTGTGGCGCGACCTGGCGCATTCCGGTCGAGCGGTGCGCGAAGTGCGGATCGATCACACCGTCGCGCGAACAGCTGGAGGCGGAGCTGGCGCGCTCGGTCCCGGGCGCTCCGTCCGACCGCTTCGGCGCGTCGTCGCTCGGGCACCTGCGGGCCGCGCGCGACGAGGCCGAGCGCGCGCTGTTCCGCGAGCAGCTGGCGGAGCTGGAGGTCCCGTTCGTCGAGTACGAGGAACCGCCGTGCGACGGGGAGGACACCGGCTCCGGCCCGCTCGTGCACTTCTTCGTCGACGAAGGCAACCGCGAGCGCGCCGACCAGGGCCTGCTGGCGCACCTGGCCAGCGACGGCAGCGTGCTGCTGGTCCGCGCCGCCGACGCCGTCGAGGTCGCAACGATCCGGTCCCGGCTGGAGGCGGCGGGGATCGACGTCACCGCGTCGCAGTTCTCGCAGCAGTTCGCGGTCGGCGTGGGGCAGCAGGGGGAGACGCAGCTCTGGGTGGCCGAGCGCGACCTTGCGGCGGCCCGGGCGGTGCTCCGTCTCGATCGTGACGAAGCCGACGCCGCGCCCCCCTTCGGCCCGGAGGAGGCCGCGACTCTGGAGCAGATGCAGGCCGGCCGCCGGTTCCGGATCGTGCGCTGGCTGCTCTACTTCCCGGCCGCCGCGGCGATCGTGCAGGGGCTCGTGCTGCTGTTCGTCCCGGCGCTCTGGCCCGCGCTCGGCTCCGTGGCGTGGGGCTTGGCCCTCGCCGGGCTGGCCCTCTGGTCGAGGCGCGAGCCGGCGCGAGCCTTCGCGGCGGCGCTGGGCCTGGCCTTCACCGGCCTGGTCGCCGTCGTGCTGCTGGCCCCGAAGGCCTCGGAGCTGCTCCGGGTCCCCGGGTTGTTCGGAATGGTCATGCTCTACTTCGCCTGGCAGAGGGCCCGCGACGGGGAGCGGGAGAAGCCGCGGAAAGCGGGCGTCCGGCCGGCGTGACCGCGCGCCGGGCGGCCGGCTGCCGCACTACTTCACGTGCCCCTGCAGGAACCACCGCCGCCGCTCGCGGTCGAACGAGACCCACAGCAGGTCGCCGCGGCCGGTCTCCGCGAAGTGGTATTCCCGGTGGACCGACCGGCGCCACCAGCCGCCGCTGATCACGCACGGCCCGACCAGCCGCGTCACCGCGCCGTGCGGCAGGCTGTTGCTCAGCCAGCCGTCGTCGCGCAGGTGGCGCGAGCGCGGCGGCAGCGCCAGCGGGCGGTCGTAGAGCCGGCGCACCAGCACCGGCCCCGCGGGGTCGCGCCCGCCGCGCCGCGCTCCCCCGCGCCGCCGGCCGCTGCCCCGCTCGCCGCGTACACCTCGGGCGCGAGCGGCTCCCAAAGGAAAGTCGCCTCCGGCAGGTGGCCGTCGCGCAGCCGCGTGCGCCACCGCGGCCGGGCCCAACTCGGCCACGATCTTCCTTGAGGAGACCCACGCCATCACTCCGCCCCCGCCGCATCACTTCTGGCGTACTCGCTGCCGCGGTGCGGCAACTGTTAGCGATACCCTATGCAGGTAAGAACACAGGGAGAGGCGAAAGGGACCACCCGCGCCCTCCAAGTAGCCTGCGTCCGAAGCTTGTCGACTAGTGCCCCTTGCGCGCGGGCCCTCTCCGCCGTCTAATCCCCGTCAGAAGGACATCCGAGGGGGGAGGTCCGATGAAAAACCGCACGGGCTGGAGTCTGTCCTGCGCTGTCGCGTCGATCATCGCCTTGGGCGCGGTTCCGTCCGCCGCAGCGACGGCCGCGGGCGGTGGCATCCGCGCGGTTGTCGAATGGCAGTACGGCTACCTCGGCTCAGGCGTCGGCGGCGTGGCACTGCTCCTTGCGGACCTCGACGGGGACGCCTCGAGCGAGCTCGTCGCGAGCGCCTCGTCCCTCGGCTACACCGCGGCGGACGCCTGGTGGAGCCTGCGTCCCGGCGGCCCCGGCTTCCTGCAGCAGCTCTCGCGTCCGCTCGTTTTCCCGCCGACCGACCCCGAGATCACGTCCCTCTGTGTGGCCGACGTGGACAGGGACGGTAGGCTGGATGTCGTCGTCCTGTCCGATTGGAAGATCACCGCGTACGACAGCAGGACCCTGGAACCGATCACGTCGATCCCGACCGGCTCATGGCCCGGTGACCTTCACGTAGTCGACATCGACGAAGACGGCAGTCTCGAGGGCGTCGTGCTCGAGCGGGGCCGCAGCGTGAACATCTACGACCTCATGACCGGCGCGTTCGAGTCCAGGATCGCGTGGTTCGGACTGACCGGTCCCTTCGAGATCGGGGACGTGGACGGCGACGGCACGCTCGAGATCGTCGCCGGCAACGACTACGGCCTCGTGATCGACAGTCGCACGCACGAGATCGAGTGGGTCAACCCAGGTGGGTTCGGTAGCCAGATCCGTCTGGGCGACGTCGACGGAGACGGTGGGACGGAGATCGTCGACACGGCGGCCAATGAACTGACGGTCTGGAGCGGGGCACTGCGCCGGGAGAAGTACCGAGTCCCGGTCCCCCAGGGACTGGCGGCCGTGCAGCTCGGAGATCTCGAGGCGGACGGGACGCCGGATATCGTGTACAGCGACGAGGGACCGGGCAGAGTCCACGTTCTTGAAGGAAGCAGCGGCGCCGAGAAGTGCTCGGTCGAAAATCCGGGCTACGGCAGTCACGCCATCGCACTCGGCGATCCCGACTGGGATGGAACGAACGAACTGATCTGGGCGAACTCGCAGCTCTTCACGGCGGACTGCGCGACCGGGGAGATCGAGTGGCGCAGCGAGCCGCTTCCAGGGCTCTTCGAGCTCGATGCTGGCGACATCGACGCGGATGGCACACCCGAGGTCGTCTACGGCAGCCCGCTGTCGACCTTCGGCGCGGGACGCTGGTTCGTCCGGGACCTCATCTCGAGACGACTCGAGTTCGAGAGCCCGCCGCCCTCGAATTCCGACTGGCTCGCCCCGCAAGCGCTGGTTCATGCAAACGTCGACGACGATCCGCAGGCCGAGGTCTTCGTCAACTCCAGCGTCCTGTTCACCGGCGTCCTCGATTGCTTCGATGGACGGACGCATGAGCGGCAATGGCGCAGCGAGTTGTCTGACGGCGAGGCGGCGCACGCGCTGGCGACCGGGGACGTGGACGGTGACGGTTCGCTCGAGGTCGTTGCGGGAACCAGGGGCTATGCATTCGGCGTGGAGGGCCGGCTCCGCGTCTTCGACGGGGCGACCGGGGTGGAGGAGTGGCACAGCGAAGGCTTCGGCCGCTACGCGGCCATCCCGGTCGTCCACATCGCGCAGCTCGACGACGATCCCGCGCTCGAGATATTCGCGCCCGCGAGAGGACGAGGGATCGTGAGCGTCGATGGCCTCGATCACTCGACCTCCGTCCTGGTCGAGCAACCGGGTGCTACATACTTCGATCTCGTCGATGAAGACGGCGATGGGCTGCGCGACCTCGTCGTCGTGGAGGACTTCGGAACGATCGCGGTCTACGACACCGCGGGTCAACGAAAGCGCACGTTCGGGACCTTCTGGGCGTCGGGACTGGCGCCGCGCGTGGCGGATCTCGACGGCGACGCGAAGCCCGAGTACGTGCTGACCGTCGACTCCGAACTGCGCATCTACGATCGCGAGGATCCGGTCGCGCCGCTCTGGCGCAGCGGCCGGCTGGGAAACCTGGGCGGGGGCGGCCGTGCACCGATCGTCGGCGATCTCGACGGTGACGGCCGATCCGAGATCTTCACCGGCCTCGGGGAGTTGGGCGTGTGGCTATTCGAGGTGGCGCGGGGGGAGAACGCCGGGCCGGTCGCTGCCGCAGGGCTCGACCAGACGCTCGAGTGCGACGGCGGCCTGTCGGCCACCGCGCTGCTCGACGGCACGGGATCGAGCGACTCGGACTCCACGCCCGGCACGCGCGACGACATCGCGTCCTACGCCTGGAGCGAGGGGGAGCAGGCGCTGGGGACGGGCGACGTCGTCCAGTTCCCGTTCCCGCTCGGCGATCACACCGTCCAGCTTACGGTGCGCGACCGAACGGGCATGACCGACACCGACTCGACCCGGATCCTGGTAAAGGACACGCTACCGCCGGACGGTGCCATCACGAGTCCGGGCGAGGGGTTCTGCTTCGGCCCGGCCGAGACTCCCGTGGTGGTGAGGGACGACTTCACGGACCGCTGCGGCGGCGCGGTCAGCCGCGTATTCACGCCGGGGGTCGGCGTCTATTCGGAGCAGGGGGACTACGCCGTTTCGCTCGCCGCGACAGACGAGCGGGGAAACGAGGCCCGCAGCGGCGTGCGCTTCACGATCGACCTCGTCGCCCCTTCTGTGGCGATCACCTCGACGCTCGATCTCCTTGCCCTGCCCGTGAGCGGCGGCTTGCCGTTCACGTTCACGAGCAGCGACGACGACGGGGCCGCGGGCGGGGTCGTTCACGAGTGGGTGGAACTCCGCGACGCCCGGCTCGGGACAGCCTGCACGCTCTACGACGGGCTCGAGGACGGCGACCGGGACGGAGTGCTTTCCGACGAGGTTCTTCTGCTGTCGGTCGAGACGCTGTGCCGGGAGACCGCCCCCTGCGGCTGGAGCGAGGTCCACGCGCCGGAGCTTCGCGTCGTAGCCGGCGACTGTGGCGGCAACACGGGCGCAGCATCGCGAGGGGCAACGGGAACGCTTCGCCTGCGCCCCGGCGTGTGCGAACGTGGCGTGCGATAGGGCGATGGAACAGCACGACGCGGGGGACTACGTTCCCGCCGCACCGCGGGCATTAGCTGCGCTGGGAATCGGGACGGTGGATCGTCGGAGCGACGTGGCTCGACACGCGCCGGCGTATGCGGCCACCTGTGCCTCGCCACATCCCCGTCCGCCTTGCTCCTGAACGAGTTGCGCTCCTGTGCAGGATACCCGAAGCGCCCGCGGACGAGTCCGGTTGCCCTCCGTCCCGACCGCCGTCATCGTGCGTGGATGCTCTACCACGCTCTGGCAGTCGCCCAGGCTCTCCTCGCGATCTTCGCCAACCGGGCCGACCTGATCCTGGAAAACCTCGCGCTCCGATAGCAGCTTGCCGTACTCCGACGGAAGCACCCTCGACCTCGTCTCCGCGCGTCCGATCGGTTCTTCTGGCTTACCCTGCGCCGCTGCTGGCCGCGATCGTGGGGTGCGCCGCGCATCCACGGCGAGGTCCGGAAGCTCGGCCTTGAGGTCTCCGAGCGCACCGTTTCGCGCACCATGCCCCGGCGCTCGGCCCATCCCGACGAACGGCAACGATGGCGCACCTTTCTCGCCAACCACCGCGAGGGCATCGCCGCGATCGACTTCTTCACCGTCCCCACCGCCACGTTCCGCGTGCTCTACGTCTTCTTCGTCGTCCACCACGCTCGGCGCGAGCTGATGCACTTCCGTGTCACCACCCATCCGACGGCGGCCTGGATCACGCAGCAACTCCGCGAGGCGTTCCCCTACGACCAGGCACCGCGCTACCTGATCCTCGACCGTGACGCCAAGTACGGCCACGCGGTCCTCACCGCGATCCGCCACATGAGCATCGAACCAAAGCAGATCACGGCTCGCAGTCCCTGGCAGAACGGAGTCGCCGAGAGGTTCGTAGGCACCGCACGCCGCGAGCTCCTCGACCACGTCATCGTCCTCAACGAGAAACACCTCCAGCGCCTTCTGGCCTGCTTCGCCTCGTACTACCCCAACGACCGGACGCACTTGTCTTTGGAGAAGGATGCGCCCGCAGTGCGAGCCGTGGAGTCGAAGCCGCATCCAGCCGCCGAAATCATCGCTCTGCCTCGCCTCGGCGGTCTTCATCATCGCTACGCTTGGCGCCGCGCGGCCTGGCGCTTCCGCCCGACCAGCCCATCGCCGCGGTCTCGTCGTGGAGGGCGTCTGCCGTTGCGGAAGGCAGACCGCCGCGATCTCTGTCAGCCGGTGGGCATGATCGTCGCCGGCAGACCGAGGGGCGCGTTCGGCCGGCGTCTCTGCCTGCCATTCCACGCCGCGTGAGCTATCAGCAGTGCGCGGACTCGATTGTGGCGAAGGACAGGAGCATCACTGTCCGCATGCGGTCGCGCGCGGTCAGACCCTGCCCGACTCCGGACGCCTGCGCCGGGCCCCCGGAGGCGGCAGTCGCGGTACATTCATCGCCGCCCCCGGGGATTCCGCGATGCCCACCCGTCCCGCCCGCCGCGCGAGCCGATTCCGCCCCGGCGCCGGCCTCCTCGCCGGCCTGGCCGCCGCCGCGCTGCTCGCCGGACCTCGGCCCGTCCGGCCCACGCCTACACCCCCGGCTCCGGCTCGCTCTACACCGCCAACTTCGAGGCCGAGCTGGACGCCGACTGGGAGCAGGGGAACGGCCTCGGCCAGCCGTCGCCCTGGACGCGGATCGCCGACGGCGGCGACACGAGCCTCTACGCGGACGGCAAGGGTCCCTCTCCCACTTCCCCGACCAAGCACTGGGCGCGCCATCACGTCGTGCCCGCGACGGCGACGACCTTCTCGATCGCCTTCGAATATCGCACCGAGCTGGGCGACCGCCTACTACTTCGACCTCGAGGTCGAACAGCGCGCGCCGACGCTGAAAAAGTACCGGCTGCGCGTCGACAGCGCGGGCGCCATCTCGCTCTGGCGGACCGAGAACGGCGCATACGTCCAGAAAGCAGCCACCGGGACCGCCGTGATCCCGCTCAACCAGAAGCGCTGGATCCGCCTCGCGATCCAGCCGGGGGCCTCGCACCCGCTCGTCCGTGCGCGCGTCTGGTCCGGCTCCGCGGGCTCCGAGCCTGCGGGCTGGACGCTGGAGTTCACCGACGAGAACGACACGCTCGCCCGCGTGCACCGCTTCGAGCTGACGACCGACGGGCCGAAGGGGAACGAGACCTGGATCGACGACCTCGACGCCTTCGGCGACACGTCGGAGGGGGTCGCGTCGACCGTCAAGACGATCTACCTCGCCGAGTGGAGCCACCTCGACATCGGCTTCACCGAGCCGCCCGACGACATCGAGACCTTCGCCAAGACCTCGCTCGACCAGGTGCTGGCCAACCTCGCCGCCGACCCCGCGTACCGCTTCATGATCGAGGAGTCGTGGTACCTGGCGCGCTGGTGGGAGCGCTCCACCGCGGCCGAGCAGGAGACCATGGTCAGCTGGCTCCGCAGCGGACGCCTGTCGCTGGGCGCCGGCTACGACTCCCTGCACACCACGACCGCGGGCCACGAGGAGCTGACGCGCAACCTCTACTGGTCCTCGCGCTTCGCGCGCGAGCACGGGGTGCCGCTCCGGACCTGGATCACCGACGACGTCCCCGGCTCGACCTTCGCGCTGCCGGAGCTGCTCGCCCGCAGCGGGATCGACGTACTTCCTCGCCGGAATGAACACGCCGTTCGGCGGCAAGGTCCAGCACCCGCACCACGGCGAGCGGCCGTTCTGGTGGGTCGGGCCCGACGGCAGCCGCGTGCTGACCTGGCACACCTTCGACGCCTACGCCGAGGCCTTCGACTGGGGCTTCTCGTTCTTCGACACGATCGCGGACATCCGCAACAAGACCGGCAAGAAGCTGCCCGAGCTGGAGGAGCTGGGCTACCCGTACCCCGAGCTGATGCTGATGCGGGCCTTCGACAACCACTACCAGGGGTTCAAGGTCCGCGACCTGGTCAACCAGTGGAACGCCACCTACCAGACGCCGAAGTTCGTGCTGGCGACGCCCGAGGAGTTCCTCGACCTGATGCTGGCGAAGTACGGGGCCGACGCCTTCCCGTCGTTCTCGGGCGACTTCGGCGCGGCCTGGTCGGGGAGCCACGCGGACGCGCCGCACACCGAGCGGATGGTGCGCCAGGCGCACCGCGAGGCCCGCGCCGCCGAGGCGCTGCTGGCTGCGGGATCGCTCGTGGACGGGCTCCCGGTGCCGCAGGCCGACGTCGACCACGCCTACCGGCGGATGCTCGAGGTGGACGAACACTCCGGCGCCGGCGGCTGGCCCGGCTACTTCACGCCGGAGGAGATGGACCGCAACAACCGGATCCACCTCTCCTACGCGGTCGAGGCCAGCGAGACCACGGCGTCGCTGCAGGCCGAAGGGCTCCAGCGGTTCACGGCGCAGGTCCCGGCCGCGGGCGACGCGGTGATCGTCAGCAACCCGCTCGGCCGGGCGCGCGACGGCTGGGCGCGCGTCGCGCTCCCGGCAGCGCTCTACGCGACCGCGTTCCGCGTCGTGGACCGCACCACGGGCGAGGAGCTTCCGTACCAGCGCTTCGACGCGACCTCGGAGATCGCCTTCCACGCGCTCGGCCTTCCGGCCGTCGGCTACCGCGTCTACGATCTCGTGCCGGGCGCGCCGACGGCGACCCCCTCCGGGATGCTGCAGGTCACCGCGACGACGCTGGAGAACGACTTCTACCGGCTGGTCGTGGATCCTGTCCGACGGCTCCGTGACCACGCTCGTCGAGAAGGCCACGGGACGCTCGCTGATCGACCCCGCGACGACCTACCGCTTCAACCGCCTCGCCTCCAGCACGAAGGCCGACGTTCAGTCCGGCCGGGCGCCGACGCCGAGCGCGGTCGGTGGGGCGACGGTGGCGATCCGCAGCGCCGGGCCCCTCCTGGCCGAGCTGCAGGTGACGCGCACCGGGACGCCGCACGTCTCGAGCGTCTACCGGCTCCGGCGCGGCGAGGATCGGGTCGAGTTCGACAACGTCATCAACCGCAATGCGACGCCCTACGTCAACAACGCCACCGGCTTCCGCTGGTACACGGTGACGCTGCCCTTCAACGTGAAGAACCTCTCGGTCTACAGCGAGACGACGACCCGCTTCCTGCGCTACCCTCAGGACGGCTTCCCGCGCGACAACTACTTCGACTGGCACAACGTCGAGCACACGCTGGGCCTGTTCGACACCAACGGCGGCGTGCTCTACGCGATCGACAGCGTCGACGCGCACCACCTGGAGAAGTTCAAGCAGCTCACGCCGCCGGCGCCGTCGCTCGGCAGCGGGCTCGTGCTGTCGCGGATGTTCGACCGCTCCGACGAGTACGAGTACTCGGGCGGCACGATCGGCTCCTTCGTGATGGAGCCGGACACCGCACCGACGCTCCGCTTCACGCACACCCTGCGCGGCGTGCCCCCGGCGTTCGACCCGGTGGCGGCGAGTCGATTCGGCTTCGAGGCGCTCAACGCGCCGCTGGCGCGGCACGTCGCGGCCCGCCCCGGCTCGCTGCCGGCCGAGCAGGCCTCGTTCTTCGCCGTCGACGCGCCCGGTGTCCTGCTCTACACCGTCAAGCGCGCCGATGATGGCGACGGGATCATCCTGCGGATGACCGAGCTGACCGGCGCCGCGACGACGGCGCGGGTCACCTCCGATGTCTTCGCGCTCTCCGCGCCGCTGCTCGTCGAGCAGGACGAGGAGGGGGGCGTGCCGCTGGCGATGGACGGTGGGGCGGTGGTGGTCGAGCTGACGCCGTACATGACGGCCACCGTGCGGGTGCGCGCGGCGCTGCCGGTCGCAGCCGTCGCGCTCGCGGTTTCACGCAACGCGGCTGCCGGCGCCGTGCATCTCGCGTGGACGGGCGGGGCGGCGCCGTTCCGGCTGATCCGCGCGGAGGACGCGCAGTTCACGGCAGGGGTGACGACGCTGCTCGACGGGTCGACCGCGCGGAGCTACGACGACCCCGTTCTCGGCGACGGCACGAGCTACTTCTACAAGGTGGAGTGACGCCGTGCGGCGCGGGACGGGGACAGCAACCGTAAGCCAGTTAGTCGGCCAAGGAACACATCGCCACTGGCTCCTGCGGCCGACTATCTGGCTTACGGTTGCTGTCCCCGTAGCGCTCGCAGTGGCGGCGCTCGGTCCCGGCGCGCGCCCACAGCGCCTCCCGCGGCCTGCACCTTCACCTTTCGCCGGACAAGGCGGCGCGCGGCGCGGAGATCGCGGTCACGGTCAACGCGGCCGAGCCGATCGTCGCGCTGGCGATCGGCTTCGTCGGCACGGAGCCGACGCGCGTTGCGCTCAAGCCGGCGCGGCGCGATGCGGTGGTCACGCTGAAGGTCCCGGACTGCGGCGACCGGCGAGGCGATCAACGTCCAGGCCGAGGCGACATCGGAGTCCGGCAAGACGCTGCGCGCGTCGGCGATCCTGCAGTTCCTGCCCGGCGCGGAGAAGCCGCCGGGAGGCGCCCGCTGATCCGCGTCCGCGTCGAGCGCCCGGGCGCCGGGGGGTGGTTCACGGGGCGCGACGACGACGGCGCGCGCTGGAACCTCTACGGCGCGGCCCCGGGCGACCGGGTCGAGGCGGCGCCCGCACCGCAACGCGAGGGCTGGGCCGAGGTCGTCGCCACGCTCGAGCGCGGCCCGGGGCGGCGCGAGCCGCCGTGCGCGCTGGCGCAGCAGTGCGGCGGCTGCCACTGGCTGCACCTCGAAGAAGCGACCCAGTCGGCCTGGCGCGCGCGCCTGCTGGGCGAGCAGGCGGCAGCGCGCGGCCTGGACCTCGACGCGCTCGATCTCCCGGTGCGGCGGGTCGCCTCGCCGCACGCGCTGGGTTACCGCTGGCGCGCGCGCTTCCAGTCCGGATTCAAGGACGAGGCGCCGACGATCGGCTTCCACGGGCTGGGCCACTGGCGCGTCGTCGACGTGCCGGAGTGCCCGCTGCTCGCGCCGCCGCTCGCCGACGCCTATCGCGCGCTGCGCGACGCGCTGTTCCGGCTCGCTCCGCCCGACCTGACCGGCTTCGAGCTGACCGTCCTGCCCGGCGCGCCCGGCGCGCTGCTGACGCTCAACCCGCGCGACCTGCCGCCGGCGACGTGGCCGGCGATCGGCGAGTCGCTGCTTCGCGACGACGCCTGCGGGCTGGCCGGGATCGCGGTCAGCCTGCCGCGCGGCGACGCGCGGCCCGCGCTGCTCGGCGCCTCCTCGATCCTCGGCGCGACGCCGGCCGGCCGGCCGATCGCGGTCGCGGCGCGCGGGTTCCTGCAATCCAACCTCGCGGCCGGCGACCTGCTGGCCGACGAGGTGGCCCGCATGGCAGGCGCTGCGGACGGGCCGCGCCTGCTCGAGCTGTATGCCGGCTCCGGGTTTCTCAGCTGGCCGATGGCCGCCGCGGGGGCTCGCGTCGAGGCCTTCGAGGAGAGCGAGGCGGCGGTGCGCGCCGCGGCGCGGCTCCCGGGCCTGCCCGCACCGCCCGAGCGGCCGCCCGCTTCGCGCGGATCGCTGAGCCTCTCGCCCGGCGACGCGCGCGCGACGTGGCAGGCCCGTCGCGCAGACCCGTGGGACGTGCTCGTCGCCGATCCGCCGCGCACCGGACTGGGCCCGCTGGCGCACGACCTCGCGGGCGGGCGGGCGGGCGGCGGACCGGCGCGGATCGTCCTCGTCTCCTGCTCGATCGCGTCGCTCGCGCGGGATCTCGCCGTGCTCGCGTCGGGCGGCTATCGGCCGGCGGAGATCGTGCAGGTCGACATGTTCCCGCAGACGCGGCACGCCGAGACCGTGGTCCGGCTGGAGCGGAGCTGACGCGCGTCCGGCCCGAGTCCGGCCCGCGCCGGGAAAGGCCGGTCGCCTTCACCCTGCGGCGGTGAAAGTAACTTCATTCACGCAACAAGTAAACGAGCGAACGGCGCGCCTGCCCGCCCTTCCGGGGGTGGAGACTTACCTTTCCGCTTGCGGCGTGAGGGCCCCTTCCCGCAAACTGCCGATTCCGCTGCCTCGCTCGGCGCGGCGCGCGTCTCCGGACGCGTTCCTCCGCGCCGAACGCCGGGGCGGCCATCCACGGGGTAGGACATGAGAGACGACCTGGTCATCGGCATGGCCGGCTCGGGGGGCGACGGGATCGTCTCCGCCGGCGAGTTCCTGATCGCGGGAGCGGCCCGCGAGGGCTACCACGGGATCATGACCAAGAGCTTCGGCTCGCAGATCCGCGGCGGCGAGTCGTCGTGCCGCGTGCGGCTCTCGACGCGGCCGGTGCTCAACCCCGGCGGAGGGCTGGACGTCGCGGTCGCGTTGAACTGGGAAGACTTCATGAAGTTCGGTGGAGAGCTGCCGGTCCTCGGCAACACCATCGTCCTCTACGAGGAGAAGACCGGGACCGCGCCCGACCAGCTGCCGCTGGTCGGCGTCACGCCGGCGCAGGCGATCGCTGTGCCGTTCGGCGAGCTGGCGAAGAAGGCCGCCGGCACCGAGCGGGCCAAGAACACCGTCGTGCTGGGCCTGTTCTCCGGCTGGTTCGGTCTCGGGCGCGAGGCGCTGATGGGCGGGATCCGGAAGAAGCTGGAGAAGAAGGGAGCCGAGCTGGTCGAGGCCAACGAACGCGCCTTCGATGCCGGAGTCGAGTTCGCCAAGACGCATCCACTCATCCATGACATGACGATCGCGCTGCAGGAGACCGAGCGCAAGCACCTGCTGCTGACCGACGGGAACGACATGAGCGCGGCGGCCGCGATCTTCGCCGGCTGCCAGTTCTTCGGCGGCTACCCGATCACGCCGTCGACGGAGGTGATGCAGTTCTTCTCCAGTCACGTCTGGAGTTACGGCGGCGCGGTGCTTCAGGCCGAGGACGAGATCGCCGGCATCGGCGCCGCGGTCGGCGCTTCGTTCGCCGGTAAGAAGGCGATGACCGCGACCTCCGGCCCGGGCCTCTCGCTGAAGACCGAGATCATCGGCCTGGCGACGATCGCCGAGCTGCCGCTGGTGATCATCGACGTGCAGCGCGGCGGGCCGTCCACCGGCCTCCCGACCAAGTCCGAGCAGGGCGACCTCTTCGCGGCGGTCTTCTCGGCGCACGGCGACGTCATGCGGCCGGTGCTGGCACCGACGACGGTGGCCGACACCTTCGACGTCACGGTCGAGGCGTTCAACCTCGCCGAGCAGTATCAGACGCCGGTGATCGTGCTCAGCGACCAGGAGATTGCGCAGCGCAAAGAGATCGTCGACCCGATCGACACCAGCCGGTTCAAGCTGGTCGAGCGGCTGCAGCCGAACGCCGCGGAGCTGGAGGACTACGTCCGCTTCCGCTTCACCGAGTCGGGGATCAGCCCGATCAGCCACCCCGGGATGCTGGGCGGCAACTACCTCAGCTCCGGCATCGAGCACAACGAGGTCGGCGGCCCGGTGGCCGGCGGCGTCATGCACGAGAAGATGAACGAGAAGCGGTTCAAGAAGTTCGGGCCGCTGAAGCACCGCAAGGACCTGTTCGTGATCGAGGGGAACCCCAAGGCCCAGCTCGGGCTGATCAGCTGGGGCAGCAGCGCCGGGGTCTGCCGCGAGGCGCTGCACCTGGCGCAGGCCGCGGGGCTCGACGTCAAGCTGCTGGTCCCGTACCTGCTCTACCCGGTGGTCGAGGAGGTCTACCGCGACTTCTTCGCCTCGCTCAAGGGCGGCCTGATCGTCGAGCAGTCGTACCAGGGCCAGCTCTGGCGCCTGCTCCGGATGTTCATCGACGTCCCGAAGTCGATCGAGCCGCAGTGCCGCAGCGGCGCGAACCCCTACCAGCCGGCAGAGGTCGTCGACCGGCTCAAGGGCGTGCTGAAGAGGATTCACGGCCAGTCCGGCGAGAAGATGCAGCCGCAGGAGTGAGGTGAGAAATGTCGACGATGCCTCCGTGTGGAGTACTCACCCCGAAGGACTTCAAGAGCGAGCTGCGCCCGATCTGGTGTCCGGGCTGCGGGGACTTCAGCGTCCTGCAGGCCGTCTACCGCGCGCTGGCAGCCGTCAACCGGCCGGCGCACGAGATCGCGTTCGTGTCGGGCATCGGCTGTTCGTCGCGGATCCCCGGCTACACCACCGCCTACGGCTTCAACAGCGTGCACGGCCGGGCGCTGCCGATCGCGCAGGGGATCAAGATCGCCCGGCCCGAGCTGCTCGTGCTGGCGGCGGGCGGTGACGGCGACGGTTTCTCGATCGGCGGCGGTCACGTGGCGCACGCGATCCGGCGCAACGTGGACATCGCCTACATCGTGATGGACAACCAGATCTACGGCCTGACCAAGGGCCAGCTCTCGCCGACCTCGCCGCGCGGCGCCAGGACCTGCACCTCGCGCCTCGGCAGCCTCGAGGACCCGGTCAATCCGCTGCTCTACGTGCTGGGCTACGGCTGCCACTTCGTCGCGCAGGGGACGCCGGCCGACATGGCCGGGTTGACCGCGATGCTCGAGGAGGCAATCCGCTACCCCGGCTTCGCGCTGGTCAACATCCAGTCCCCGTGCGTGACCTACGGCGAGGAGGATCAGCAGATCAAGGCGCACCGCGCCAAGATGACCACGCTGGAGAGCCTGGGTCACAACCCGGAGGACCGGATCCGCGCGATGGACCTGGCGCAGGCCTACGGGACGGAGCTCTACACCGGCATCTTCTACCGCAACCCGGACCCGCCGCCGACCTACGACAGGTTGGTGCTCGAGCGGCAGCAGGAGATGATGGCGACCGCTCCGCCGCGCGAGCGGATCCTGGAAGTCTTCCTGCAGAAGTAGTCCGAGCCGAACGCGAGGAGCGACCGACCGATGAACATCGACTTTTCCCGCCTCTCCATGAAGGACGCGCTCGACCTGGCCGTGCTGATCGAGCAGGAAGCCGAAGACCGCTACCTCGAGTTCGCCGACCAGATGTCGGCGCACCACACCCCGGACGCGGAGAAGTTCTTCCGCTTCATGGCGGTCAACGAGGAGAAGCACGGCAGCGAGCTGGCGGCGCGCCGCAAGCACCTGTTCGGCAACGCGCCGGCTGCCGTGTCGTCGGCGATGATCCTCGACGTCGAGGCGCCGGACTACGACCAGGCGCGCGCCTTCATGAGCCCGCGCGCGGCGTTGATGACCGCCCTGCGCTCGGAGGAGAAGGCCTACGCCTACTTCGACCGTGCGCTGCCGAGCATCACGAACGCCGATGTGCGGGCCCTGTTCGAGGAGCTGCGCGGCGACGAGATCCACCACATCGAGCTGGTGAAGACGGAGCTGGCGAAGCTCCCGCCGGGCGAGGAGCCCGACCCCGAGGACTGGGTCGACGAGCCGACCGCCCAGTAGGGGCCCGTCTCCGCGCCGCTCCGCGGCCGCTCCGTCGGGCGCACCGGCCCCTACGCCAGCGTGTGGAACACCCGCTGTACGTCGTCGTCCTGCTCGAGCCGGTCGATCAGTTCGAGCACCTCGTTGGCCTGCGCTTCGGGAAGTTCGGTCGGGGTCAAGCCGACGTACGCCGATTCGGCGGAGATCGGCGTGATCCCGCGCTCCTCGAGGGCCTTCTGCAGGGTGCCGAGATCGACCAGCGCGCAGCGGATGACCAACTGCAGTTCGCCCTTCTCGCCCGTTCCCTCGCCCATCTCCTCGAGTCCGAAGTCGATCAGGTCGAGCTCCAGCTCGTCCTGCGCGATCCCGGCCGGGTCGAGCCGGAAGACGCCCATCCGCTTGAACTGGTAGGCGACGCTTCCCGAGTTGCCGAGTGTGCCGCCGCCCTTGTTGAAGTGCACGCGCAGGTTGGCGACGGTGCGATTCGGGTTGTCGGTTGCGGCCTCGACGATGATCGGGACGCCGTGCGGCCCGTAGCCTTCGTAGAGCACTTCCTGGTAGTCGGTCGCTTCCTGTCCCGCCGCGCGCCGGATCGCCGCCTCGACCTTGTCCTTGGGCATGTTGATCGCGCGTGCGTTCTGGATGATGCGCCGCAGCGCCGGGTTGCTGTTCGGGTCCGCTCCGCCGGCCTTGACGGCCATCGCGATGTCCTTGGCGATCCGGGTGAACTGTTTCGCCATCCGGTCCCAGCGGGCGAACATGACGTGTTTTCGGGTTTCGAAGATGCGTCCCATGGCGGTCTCGGAGAGGAAGGAAGAGGGGGAAACGACCGGTGATGATGACGCGCGGAGCGACCGGGCGCCAGCGCGGCCCTCGCGAACGGCCTGGAACGTCAGGACTTTCCAGGCTCCGTGACGCGGGCGGCGTTCTCGACGATCGTCACCGGGAACTCGACGAGCGGCTTCGTCGTCGGCCCGGAGATGACCTGGCCGTTGATGTCGAACCACGCCCCCTGACACGGGCACTTGTACTGCTGGATCTCCTCCTGCCAGGCGACGACGCAGCCCTGGTGGGTGCAGAGCAGCGAGCGCGCGACGATCGTCTCGCCGGTCCGGCGCAGCTCGACCGGGGTGGTGCCGACCTTCACGACGAGGCGCTTGCCCTCCGGCAGGTCCGCGAGCGGCACGGTGACGACCGATGGCCCGGGCGGCTCCGAGCCGCCGCACCCCGCGAGGAACGAGACCTCGAGGACCAAGGCCCCGGCGGCGCCGGCGGCGAGCAGCTCGAGCACGAGCCGGCGGTCCGGCGGCGCGCCGGCAGCGGGGCAGGGCGGAAACGAGGGGATCAAAGGCACGCTCCGAGCGCTCCTGGAGAACTCCGGCATTCTATCGGATCCCGGCGGTCCCGGACGGCCCGCGCCGGGGCTTGATCAAAGCAGGCGCGGGGCGCGAGAATCGACTCGCTCGACGGGATGCAGCCGGTGGGGACGGCCATCCTGCCCGTCGTCGTGACGCGTTGACCGCCCCCGAGCTGCACCCGCGCCAGAACCCGGGATCCACTCCGGCGATGGGGGCCCGCATGGCGCACCGCGGCTACGCTGCACTTCTCCTGGCATCGGTCGGCTTCGCGCTGGCGGCCCAGCACGACACGACCGGTCGCGCCGCCGACCGGCTCGTCGTGAAGTTCGTGGACGACGCGCAGGTCCGACTGCGGGGAACGGCGCTCGTTTCGCTCCGTGGCGTGGACATGTCGTCGCTCGAGGCGGTGCTCACGCGTTTCGGGCGGCCGCTGCCCGCGCGCACGCTTTTCCGGGACGAGCCGGCGGTGGACGCCACGCGTGCCGCGGCCGAGTCGCGGTCCGGTCGACGCCTGCCCGATCTCAACGGCTACGTCGAGTTCGCCGTCGATCCGGACCTGTGCGATTCCCTGGCGGACGCGCTGCGCGGCCTGGCGCTGGTCGAGACGGTCTACCGCCCCGCACTGCCGCCGCCGCCGCCGGCCGACATCCCGCCGCCGACACCCGACGGCGAAGCCGATCTCCTCTACCTCGACCCGGCCCCGACCGGCATCGACGCCGAGTACGCCTGGACCCGCCCGGGTGGCGGTGGGTTGAACGTCGTTGTCACAGACATCGAGTATAGCTGGCGCACGGCCCACGAGGACCTCAACAGCACGGTCGCCGCGCAGCGCTGCGGAACGCCGACGGCCCAGGAGATCGAGCACGGGACCGCGGTGATGGGGGAGCTGTTCGCGGGGCGCAACGGCTACGGAACGACCGGCATCGTCCACCAGGCGACGCCGCGGTTCGTGACCGACCTGCCGAGCGGCGGCTCCTACAACGTGGCCGCCGCGATCGACTGCGCCACCGGATTCATGGACCCGGGCGACGTGATGCTGATCGAGGCGCAGACCTACGGTCCGCGCGACCACGATGGCGACGGCACCAACGACTACGTCCCGGTGGAGTGGGACCAGGCGAACTACGACGCGATCTCGATCGCAACGGCGTCGGGTGTCGTCGTCGTCGAGCCGGCAGGGAACGGCGGCGAGGACCTGGACCACGCCGTCTTCGGCGGCAAGTTCAACCGATCGATCCGCGACTCCGGAGCGATCATCGTCGGCGCCGGATCGACGACCTATGGCCCGCTCCCCGACCGCTCGCGGATGGACTTCTCCACCTACGGCTCGCGCCTCGACATCCAGGGCTGGGGCGACGACGTCGGCTCGACCGGGTACGGCGACTACTTCAACGGCGGCGGCGATCCCAACCAGTACTACACCTCCGAATTCAGCGGAACGAGCGCGGCCAGCCCGATGGGGGCGGGCGCCGCGGCCGCGATCCAGGGGGTGCAGAAGAGTTGTGGCGGCGCGGCTCTCGCGCCGCGCACGGTGCGCGACCTGCTCGTCCAGACCGGCACGGCGGAGGTGACGGGGCCCTACCCCGGCCACATCGGTCCGCGACCGAACTTGCGCGCGGCGCTGGCGCGCGTCGACAGCGACAACGACGCCGACAGCTACGCCGAGTGCGAGGGGGACTGCGACGACGCGCGGGCCTCGACCTACCCCCGGGCGGCCGAGACCAACGACGGCCTGGACAACCAGTGCCCGGGCGACCCCGGATACGGGGTGGTCGACGAGACCTCCGGCGACTCGGGATTCCACAACAAGCTCGACCCCACGGAGTACTCCTGGACTGCCCAGTCGGGGGCGACGAGATACGCCGTCGTCCGCTCCGACCGCGCGACCTTCCCGAGCACTCCGACCCCCTGCACCAAGTGGGAGACGACCGCGCTCAAGATCCTCGACAGCGCCAAGCCGCCCGCGGCGAAGGTCTACTACTACCTCACCCGGCCGATCCTCCCCCGCGTCGGGAGCTGGGGCCAGAACTGGGCGGGGCAGGAGCGGACGGGGATCTGTCCCTGACGGGCCCGGCGCGGCAAGCGGTGGTTTACAATCCCGCCTCCCCACACCAGGAGCGGCACCATGCCCGACTTCGCCTACACCAGCCCCATTCCGCTCGGTCCGGACGACACGAAGTACCGCCACCTCACCGCCGAGCACGTTTCCATCGCGCCGCTTCGAGGGGCAGCGAGATCCTCAAGGTCGCGCCGGAGGCGCTGACGATGATCGCGCGCGAGGCGTTCCGCGACGTGTCGTTCCTCTACCGCGCCGCGCACCTCGAGAAGGTCGCCGCGATCCTCGCCGACCCGGAGTCGTCGCCCAACGACCGCGGCGTCGCACTGACGCTGCTCAAGAACGCCGAGGTGGCGGCGCGGATGCAGCTCCCGATGTGCCAGGACACCGGGACCGCGACGATCTTCGCCAAGAAGGGGCAGCGCGTCTTCACCGGCGTCAAGGACGAGGAGTGGCTCTCGCGCGGCGTCTTCGAGACCTACACGAAAGAGAGCCTGCGCTACTCGCAGACGGTCCCGCTGACGATGTACGAGGAGAAGAACTCCGGCACCAACCTCCCCGCGCAGATCGACATCTACGCCACCGATGGCGAGCGCTACGAGTTCGTCTTCATCGCCAAGGGGGGCGGCTCGGCCAACAAGTCGATGCTGTTCCAGGAGACGAAGGCGCTGCTCGAACCCGGCGAGCCTCGAGAAGTTCCTGGTCGAGAAGCTGCGCTCGCTGGGCACGGCGGCCTGCCCGCCGTACCACCTGGCGATCGTGATCGGCGGGACCTCGGCCGAAGCGACGCCTCAAGACGGTCAAGCTGGCCAGCGCCGGCTACCTCGACCACCTGCCCACGACCGGCGACACGAACGGCCGCGCCTTCCGCGACCCCGAGCTGGAAGCGAAGGTCGTCGAGCTGGCCGCGAAGACCGGGATCGGCGCGCAGTTCGGCGGCAAGTGGTTCGCGCTCGACGCGCGCGTCGTGCGGCTGCCGCGCCACGGGGCCTCGTGCCCGGTCGGGATCGGCGTCTCGTGCTCCGCGGACCGCAACGTGAAGGCGTACATCGACCGCAGCGGACTTTGGCTGGAGGAGCTGGAGCGCGACCCGGCGCGGTTCCTGCCCGAGAAGTACCGCGGCGCGGTCAAGCACAAGCATGGCGTCCCGGTCGACCTCAACCGGCCGATGGCGGAGATCCGCGCCGAGCTGTCGAAGCACCCGGTCTCGACGCCGCTGCTCCTGACCGGCACGATCGTCGTGGCCCGCGACATCGCGCACGCGAAGATCAAGGAGCGGATCGACCGCGGCGAGGGGATGCCGCAGTACCTGAAGGATCACCCGGTCTACTACGCCGGGCCCGCCAAGACGCCGCCGGGGATGGCGTCGGGCTCGTTTGGGCCGACGACCGCGGGGCGGATGGACAGCTACGTCGACCTCTTCCAGTCGCTGGGCGGGTCGCTGGTGATGATCGCCAAGGGGAACCGCAGCAAGGCCGTGACCGACGCCTGCCAGAAGCACGGCGGGTTCTACCTCGGCTCGATCGGCGGACCGGCGGCGATCCTGGCGCAGGACAACATCAAGAAGGTGGAGTTGCTCGAATACCCCGAGCTGGGGATGGAGGCGATCTACCGGATCGAGGTCGAGGACTTCCCGGCCTTCATCCTGGTCGACGACAAGGGGAACGACTTCTTCATGCAGCTTCCGGCGCACCCCTAATCGGTTCGCGCACCTGTAGGGGCCGGCCTCCGTGCCGGCCCGCACGAGGGCTTCATGAAACGCATCCTGGGCATGGTGTCCCTGGCCGTCCTAATCGCCGCCCCCGCGCTTGCCGCCGGCCCCCCGCCCCCCGCGACCTTCTCGATCGCGGCCGCCGATCCGGCCACGGGCGAGGTCGGCGTCGCCGTCGCGAGCCGCTTCTTCGCCGTCGGCAGCGTCGTGCCGTGGGCAAAGGCAGGCGCCGGGGCGGTCGCGACGCAGGCCTACGCCAACACGGGCTTCGGCCCGCGCGGCCTCGAGCTACTGGCGCTCGGCGTCGCACCCAAGGAAGTCCTCGACGTGCTGCTGCGCGCCGACGACGGGCGCGATCGGCGGCAGGTCGGGATCGTCGCGCCGTCGGGCGCGTCCGCGACCTTCACCGGCCCCGGCTGCAACGCCTGGGCCGGCGGCCGCAGCGGCCCCGGCTACGCCGTGCAGGGGAACATCCTCGCCGGCGAGACGGTCGTCGTCGCGATGGAGAAGGCGTTCCTCGAGAGTGCGGGCAAGCCGCTGGCCGAGCGGATGCTCGCCGCGCTCCGCGCGGGGGACGCCGCGGGCGGCGACGCGCGCGGAAAGCAGTCCGCGGCACTGATCGTGGCCCGCGCCAGTGGCGGTTACGGCGGCTTCACCGACCGCGCGATCGACGTGCGCGTCGACGACTCGAAGGACCCCTTCGGCGAACTGGCCCGCCTGACCGAGCTGGGGCTGGTCAACGACGACTGGAACCGCGGCTGGACGGCGTTCACGGAGAAGCGCTTCCCGGAGGCGCTGACCTGGCAGAAGAAGGCCGCCGCGCGGGCCGAGTCGCACCCCGAGATGCTGCCGGAGGTGCTCTACGACCTGGCGGTGATCCGCCTCGCCAACGGCGACGAGGCGGGGGCGATCGAGGCGGCGAAGCGTGCGATCGCGCTCAACCCCAAGCTGGCGGCGCAGGCCAAGGTCGACGACGACCTGAAGGCGCTTCGGGGGAAGCTGTGACCTTCCCACATCTCGGAGTGAACCGCTCGATCCGACGTGGCCCTCGATCGACGGTCCGCACGGCGGTTCCGGTGTCCTCCATCGGCGGCGCCCCCGGGTCCTGCCAGCTTCGGACCTTGACATCGTACGTGCCGGCGGACGCGGCCAGCAGCCGGTGCGGTTCTCCCGGGGTTCCGGCCTTCATGTACGCGTCCATTTCGGCCTTCTGCTCCGGAGTCATCTCGGGAGCGCCTTGCTGGGCGATGGCGGGCGTGACGACGAGCGCGAGCGCGGCGAGCGCCGCACAAACGGAATGGCGTGACATCGGTCCTCCCTCTGCTCGGCGTCGGACTCCCGGCTGGCCGCGGGCGGAACTGCGATCGGGCCGGCCGGATGCTCGCGTCGAGTGCGGAGATCATAGCGCCGACGCCGCCCATTCGGACCCCGGGATACGCGCGTCGCGGTTCTGAACCGCTCGGTACTCCGGTGAAAGCGGATCCGCGAAGTCCGCCACGGACCGAACGAGCGGGAGTTCGGGCTGATGAGCGTGAGGGTCCCGGCACTATTCGGTACGTAAGCTGGCCGCCCTGAGAGCGACCTCGCGACCCCGGTTCACGATGCCACGGCGGCGTTCTTCGAGTCGAGGAACCGCCCGCCCTGCGCCGGCCGAGCAGCGTCGACGGGCCCCGCGTCAGGGCCCGCCGTTCCCGTACGCTGCCGAGCGGGCGCGCTTCCTGCAGGGCGCACGGGTGATCGGTGCCCTCAACCGGGCAGCGAGGCATCACGGGCAGGACGACGCCTCGCGCGGCTTACACGGCGCCGCGGCCGCCGGTCGGTCGACGCCGGACGAGCTCTTCCCGAGACGCCCTTCCGCGGTCGAGGTCACGGGCGCGACGAGGTAGTAGCGCGCGCCGCTCCCTGGCGTGATCGTCTCGGTCCGGTCGGTGCCGGCGCTGCAGGTCTTCGAAGCGTGGTTCCACGACCCCGCGCGCAGCGCGTCGAGCGTCCCCTCGTAGATCGCGTAGTCGGACGCGTTGGCTGAGCAGGACGCGCCCCACGTCAGCGTGACCTGGGTCCCGGCGGCCCGCGCGACGCGCAGTGGCGTCGACCCGCTCTTGCCGTCGGGGGCCGTGCCGGCCGTCGCGGCGGTGATCGTGAACGGGTTGTTCGACGCGTCCTGGCTGCAGGCGGAGGGGTAGGGGGCCGGCGTCGGGCTGACGCGGTTGGGGCGGATGACGCGGACGTAGGCGCTGCTCGAGGGGTCGTTGGGAATGGTCCAGGTGTAGCTGCCGTCGTTGGATTCGCCGCTCGCGATCGGCTTCCAGCTCGACCCGCCGTTGACCGAGTACTCCAGGCTGACGGTCCCCTTGTCCGTGCCGTTCTCGTTGGTCACGGTCCAGAGGACGCTCTGCGCGCTCCCGGCCGGCCACGAGTTCCCGCCGTTGGGTGTGCTGAGGGTCAGCGTATGCGGATAGTGGCAGTGCGCGCCGTCCTTGTCGTCATTGCCGAGCCGCGGGCCGCGGCCGCCGTAGGCCGAGGCGCGCATCGCGGCGTCGGCGACGGTCGAATGACCGAAGCCGATGCCGTGCCCCAGTTCGTGCGTCGCTACCTCCGCCAGGTTGTCGCGGTTGCCGAGATAGCACTCGAAGCCGTTGTTGAAGATCACGTAGAGCCGCAGCGCCGGGTAGAAGGTCCGGTTGTTCACCGTCTTCTGGTTGCTGCCGGAGCGCCAGTAGCCGCCGATTGCCAGCGTGCCGCTGCAGCCCGAGGGGTCGGTGATGTCGTTGTAGGGGTCGCCGAAGAGGATCACGCTGACGGGCGGATAGGCGTCGGCGGGGCCGCTGGCGTTGGCCGCGGTGAAGTCGTAGTTGTCGTTGTTGGCCTGCAGGACGATCCGCGCCTCCGGCACCGCGGTCCAGGCCGCCATCGCGCGCTTCATCTCGTCGACGGCGCCCTGAGGATTGCCGAGAGGGTCGCGTGCGCGCTCGATGTTGACGTTGACCGCCGTCCCGCTGTCGGCCTCGTGCCAGCGGACCGGTTCGGCGCTGGAAAGCGGCTCGAAGTCGGGTTCGCGGCGCGGGCCGCCGGGCGCCGGCTCCGCCACGTCGTCCCACAGCAGGCGCGAAAACTCGGAAGGCCGGGAGAGCAGCGGGGACTCCGATTGCGGCTGCCGCGAGGGAGCCAGCGAGACCGACGCCGCGAGCGCCGCGATCTGCCCGGCGGGGAAGTCCTCGTACTCGGGGGGCGTGGTGCGCGCGAGTCGTCCCAGGCCCGACATTTCCCGCCGCGCGACGCGCAGTCCTTCACTGTCATTGACCAGCGAGAACTTGCCGAAGAACAGGCCGGCGGTGCGGAGCGCGCCGTCGCGCCCCGGCTCGAGGAACAGCAGGACGCGTTCGCCGAGCCGATAGACCGGGACCGCGTCCACGTCGTGAACCAGGTCGTCGAAGTGGCCGCCGAGTTCGCGCACCACGACCTCCGTCAGCCCGGACGGCCCGCGGTGCACGAAGCTCACCGCCACCGTGACGTAGGTGTTCAGCGATCCCGTCCTCGGATCGAAGCCCGACGCGGTGCGCGTCACCGTCCCCTCGACGATCAGCGGGGCCGTCTCGGCCAGGCGCTCGGGCGGAACGTAGATCGAGACGGCGGCGGTGGAGGCGCCGATCGCGGCGAGTGCGGCGAGCGCCATGATCGCGGCGGGGAGAAGGGCCAGGGAGGAGGACGGCGCGGCCCGGCGGTGCATCAGGTCACCCTCGCGCGCTCCCCGGCGCGCTGGAACGATCTCAGCGTCGAATGTAAGTCCGCCGGGGCGGCTGTCCCGCGGTCGGACCTCCCCGCAACGAGACGGACGGGGCCGAACCGAGGCTCCGGACCGCCGCCGCGGACCGCGCCCCTCCTTTCCGGAAAGAGAAGCGTGCGCTAACCTCTGACTCCGCCGGGCGACCGGACCCGCCGCCGGCGGGCCGGAGCGCGGGCCGGGAGACGCCATGCGACGGAACTACAGTTGCCCGCACTGCGACGGGGTCCTGAATCCGAACGTCAAGATCATCCTGCGCGCCGACCACGAGAGTCACCGCGGCCTGATGCTCTTCAGTCCCCAGCCGGGGAACTACGACTGCATCATTCCGGAGGGGTTCAAGCTGAAGAAGAAGTCGATGGTCCGTTTCCACTGCCCGCTGTGCGGCAAGGACCTGACCTCACGCCGCGATCGGACGATGGCCGAGATCCATTACGCAACCGGACCCGGGCACGAGGGGACGGTCGTCTTCTCCCGCATCTACGGGCACCACGCCACCTACTTCATCACCGACGAGGAGGTGAAGTCGTACGGCGAGCACATCGACGAGGACACGGTCAACTTCTGGGGGGTCGGCCACGGGGATGGCGGCCGCTAGTGTCACGTAACCGAAGTCAGGTTAATGACTGGGCGAGGATGGCAAGCCGAGGGCAAGGCGCGACGACGCCGCTGTACTGAACCGTACAGCAAGGAGGAGCAACGCAGCCATCGGCTTGCCAGGCCGCCCCGGCGTTAACATGACTTCGGTTACGTGACACTAGGCAGTACCGGGGACAGCAACCGTTAGTCGGTTAGTCGCCCGAATCACGCGACTGAACGACTTACGTTTGCTGCCCCCGATTCCTCAGTTGCAGGCTCCGACCGCCGTCACGCGGTAGAAGTAGGTCTTGAGGTCGGTCAGCGCCCCCGCGTCCTCGAACATCGTCCCCGCCGTCTCGCCGAGCAGGATGGCGTCCGCCAGGTCGGCGCGCTGGCCGCGCTGCACGCGGTAGCCGACGGCGTCCGGTACGGAGCTCCAGGACAGGCGCAGGTGCGCGTGGTTGACCGGCTCCGCGCGGAGGCTGCCCTCGATCGTGCCCGGCTCGGGCCGGCTGACGGTCTCGGTGCCGGAGATCCGCACGAGGTTCTGCTCCTCGACGCCGCCCGACGGGCCGCTCCCGCACGACCTCCGCGTTCTCGGCTCGGACGACGTACCAGACGGGCTGCCCGACCGGCGCGGCGTCGTCGGCGAAGGAGGTCCCCGCGACGCCGGTCGCGATCCGGGTGGCCGGACCCGGAACGAAGTCGGACGTCGTGCCGCGATAGACGTTGTACAGCCCCGCGGCTCCGGAGCCCCACGCGGCGGCCGGCTGCCACGTCAGCGTCAATCCGCCGCCCGCGCAGGGTGCCGCGTCCCGCACCGTCTCGAGCCCCGCGAAAGACGGCGCGCCGCTGCAGCTCCCGCAGGCGGCGTAGTCGGGGAGAGATCCATCCTTGATGATCACCTCGTCGACGTTCCAGCCGCTGTGCTGCGTACTGGAGTTGGCGGTGATCGTGAAGCGCAGTTGCGCCGCCGGCTTGCCGTCGAGGTACGCGGAGATGTCGTAGCGCTGCTCGACCCAGGACGAGTCGCGGACGAAGACGGTGCCGTTGCTCCAGATCGTGTCGTTCTTCCCCGGCGTGAGTAGCGAGATCCGCGCGTCGTCGTACGTCCCTTCCACGTTCAGCCAGCGGCGCACGATCAGCGTCGAGTGCTGGCACGGGTTGCAGGTGAAGTAGGGCGAGGCCGCACCGTTTCCGGCGTCCGGCTCGTAGTTCCCCGGGTTCGCGCCGCGGCCGGTCAGGTCGGTCCCCAGCACTCCGGCCCCGCTGAATGCGCGGGTCGGATCGGGATTGCCCCCGGGGCCGCCGCCCTTGCCCTGCGGCGCGCCGATCTCCCACTCGTTTCCGCGGACCCAGCCGGTGTCGGTCTCGAAGCCGTCGTAGTAGTAGACCCCCGGGATCCGGTTGGCGTTGAGCGCGAACGGCACGCCGCCGGCGTCGACCGTGAAGCCGTTCCCGTAGGCGTCCGAGCCTCCCACCCGGAAGTGGATCCGCGCGCACTCGGCGAAACCGGCGATCGCGACGGCGTGCTGCGTCACGAGCGCGGCGTCCTGCTCGACCTGGCCGAGCGCCGCGGTGGGGCCGAACTCCACCCGCGAGCTGGCCGGCTCCGCGGTGTCCCACGCGACGACGGCGCGCGTGTTGGACAGCCAGGCGATGCGCACCTGCACCGCGCGGGTCGCGGCGCAGTCGGCGCGGCTCGTGAAGGATGGGAAAGCGAGCTGCCCGAGCCCGTCATCGGCATCGGCGTAGGTCGCGGTGATCAGGTCGCCGTGGGCGAGCTGGAGCAGCCCGTCGCCGGTGGCGGCGGGGGCGCCCGAGAGCGTCACCGGTCCCTCGAACCGCGCGCTGTTCGCGGAGACCTCGGTCACGGTGGCCCACTCGCCGCCCGGTTCGGTCGTCGAGGAGACGCGGACCCGAGCGGTCTCGACGGCATCGCGGTCCTGGTTGAGGTCGAGGTCGGTCACCGAGACGAGCATCGGGCCGCTGCACGCGTAGGTCGGCCGTTCGATCCGCACCTGGCCGGCGTGGCACGGCGCAACGCCGATGTCCGGGAAGTTGCCGTAGGTTTCGAAGCGGAACCAGTTGTGCGCGTTGTCGTCGATGGCGCCGTTGCCCAGCCCGTCCGCGCTGGCGACCTCGAAGAAGTAGACGGTGCAGGCCGCAAGACCGGTCAGCGTCACCGCGTGCTCGGTCACCCCCGCGGAGCCGGAGGCCTCCTGGGACGGGGGGGGCACGGCGCCGTAGCGGACCCGGCTGTCGGACGACTCGTCGGTCGTCCAGCGGATGACGGCTCTCGTGTCGGTGATGTCGGTGGCCCGGCTCGAGCTGATCGCCGGGGCTACGCAGTCCACCGCAGCGGTATCGGACTTGGGCACGTTGACGCCCCCGTTGCCATCGTCGGCGTCGAGGTACGTCGCGGTGATCGTGTCGGCGGGGTGGACCTGGATCCGGCCGTCGGCGACCGGATCGCCGGAGGCGACCTCGATCGCGCCCTTGAAGACGCCGGATCCCGGGCGCGTCTCCGTCAGAGCAACGGTCTCGCCGGCCGGCTCGCGGGTCGAAGCGACCTTCACGCCGGCGGTTCCCTGGCTCGCGAGGTCGCTGTCGGTCAGCGTCAGGTTGAGCAGGGACGCGCAGCCGATCGCGGCTTCCTTGATCGCGATGCGGCCGTCGGAATTGGCGGCGTTCGTGACGGCCGCGTAGGCGTCGACGCGCCCGGTGCCGTAGGTGTTGTCCTTGCCCGGCTCGCCGAGATCGACCGAAGTGTCTTCCAGCAGCGCCTTGATGTCGTCGTGCGCGAGGCCGGGGTTGGCGGCCACGATCAGCGCCACCGCGCCGGCCACGTGCGGGGTGGCCATCGAGGTCCCCGACTTGTACGAGTAGCCCGTGCAGACGTTGTGGCTCAGTGTGTCCACGCCCGGCGCCGAGATGTCCGGCTTGACCAGGCCCGGGGGCCAGGGCCAGTCGTTCCACGGCGCGATTCCCTGCCAGGTCACCGGCCCGCGCGACGAGAACCCCGCCGCGACGTCGCTGCAGTCGGTCGCCCCGACCGTGATCACCCGCGGCACGTCGCCCGGTGTGCGGACGTTGTCCGGCTCCGCGCCCTGGCCTTCGTTGCCGGCCGCGATCACCATCGCCGTCCCGGCGTTGATCGTGTTCTCGCAGTTCGTGCGCCAGGTCCGGCCGGTCCGGGTTCTGGCCGTGCGGCCAGCCCAGGCTCATCGAGATCGCGTCGGCGCCGTTGGCCGCCGCATACTGCATCGCGTTCCAGACGTCGACCTCGTCCGAGAAGTTGACCCCGACCCGCACCGCCATGATCTTCGCGTCCGGCGCCATCCCGGACTGGCTCCCGCCGGTCCCGTCGCCCGCGATCGTCCCGGCGCAGTGCGAGCCGTGCGAGTTCTCGTCGGTCGGCTGGTTGGTGTTGAGGTCGAAGTTCCAGCCGATCAGGTCGTCGATGAAGCCGTTGCCGTCGTTATCGACGCCGTTCATGTCGGCGGCGTCCATCACGACGCCGTTGTGATTGAGGTCCTCGCCCGGATTGACCCAGATCTGGTTCGCGATGTCGGGGTGGGTCCAGCAGACGCCGGTGTCGATCACCGCGATCACGGCCCCGGCCCCGGTGTTGCCCAGCTCGTTCCAGACCTCGGGTGCGCGCATCTTGACCACGCCGCACTCGAGGGCGTCGATGCCCGGACCATCGGTCCCGGCCGGCGCCAGCGGCGACAGGCCGTAGCGGGCGCGCCAGCCGGCCGGCGCGGCGGCTCGGTCCGGAACTCGCGCGGGCGCCGAGGAAGACGTCGCGCTTGGGATTCCAGTTGACGCGCACGACCTCCGGCCGCGCCGCGAGCGCGCGGACCGCGTCCGGCGCCAGGTCGGCGCCGACGACGTTGCCGATCCAGAGCGGGCGGACGCGCGCGGCGGCGCCCTGCGCTTCGAGCGCGCGGAGCGCGGCCAGCAGTCCGGCCTGCGCCTGCGCGGCGTGTTCGCGCAGCGCGCTCACGGTGGCCTGGCGGCGCGCGGCCTTGCCCGCGGCGCCGGCCGGCGGCGCGGCCCCGGCGGTGAGGGCGGCGACCCGCGCGCGCAGCGCGTCCCCCTCGAGCTGGTCGGCGAGCACGAAGTAGACCGGGATCCGGTCCCCAGATCCCGCGGCCTCGAGCACCGCGGGCAGGTCGCCCATCAGCTTGGCTCCGGGGGGGCCGATCTCGTCAGCGAACGCCATGGAGCAGGAGAGAAGGACTGCGAACAGGGAAACGCACACTCCGATCGGCTGCTGACGATCCATGACCGCCCTCCAGATTGCCGCATTCTCCTCGCGTCTATCAGCGATGTGTAGGGGCCGGCCTCCGTGCCGGCCCGAAACCCGCCACGCATCGTTCGGGCCGGCCTCCGTGCCGGCCCGAAACCCGCCACGCATCGTTCGGGCCGGCACGGAGGCCGGCCCCTACGGGTCGCGCAGCGCCTCCACCTGGAACACCGACCCATCCTCGATCCGGTACGCCGTCAGCGACCGCCCCAGCCAGCAACCGGTGTCGATGGCGACCAGGTCCGGCCGGATCCGCAGGCCCAGCGCGGACCAGTGGCCGCAGATCACCGTGACGTCGCGCTCGCGCCGGGTCGGCGCGTCGTACCAGGCGACGAGCCCATCGGGCGCCTCGTCGGGCGGCCCCTTGTAGCGCAGCGCGAGCGCACCGGTGCGCGGGTCGATGCACCGGATGCGCACCAGCGCGGCGAGTGCCAGCTCGCGGCGCTGCGCGTCGTCGTGTGCCGCGCCGGGGAGGGGAGCCTCCTTCGCGTGGAGCCGCGACAGGAGCGCGGCCGCCGCGTCGTCCGGTCCGCGCAGGACCGTCTCCAGCTCCCGCGCCGCCGCGAGCGCGTCGATCGAGGACCACTGCGGCAGCAGCCCCGCGTGGACCAGCAGGAAGCGCCCCTCGCGGTGCGCCAGCGGCCGGGTCCGGAGCCACGCCAGCAGGTCGCCCCGATCGGGCGCCGCGAGCACCTCGTCGAGCGTGTCGACGGCGCGCGCCCGTCGTCACGCCGAGCGCCCGCCCGAGCAGGTGCAGGTCGTGGTTGCCGAGCACGACGACCGCGCGATCGCCGAGGTCGCGCGCCCAGCGCAGCACCTCGATCGATCCGGTCCCGCGATTGACGAGATCGCCCACGATCCAGAGCCGGTCCCGCGATGGATCGAACCCGATCCGGGACAGCAGGCGCTGCAGCGCGTCCCAGCATCCCTGGATGTCACCGATCGCGTAGGTCGCCACGGTCCGTCCTGCCTCCGTTCGCCTTCGGCCAAGGTTCAGGCAGTATAGACGTGGCGTCGCCGATCCCGACCGGCGCCGGGGAGATTCGTGACCGCAGACCTCCGCGCCTTCGTGCTCGCCAACGCCCGCGCGGCGCCGGTGCCGATCGTGCCGGAGATCGAGGTCTACCAGTCTTCCGATTTCACCGGACTATGGGAGAGCCTGTGCCGCAACGCGCTGGTCGGGCTGCCGGCGCCGCCGCCCCCCTACTGGGCGACGCCGTGGGCGGGCGGCCAGGCGATGGCGCGCTACCTGCTCGATCGACCCGAGATCGTGCGCGGCCGGCGCGTGCTCGACTTCGGCTCCGGCTCGGGAGTCGTCGCGATCGCGGCGGCGCGTGCCGGCGCGGCGTCGGTCATCGCGACCGACATCGATCCGGTCGCGTGCGCGGCGATGGCGCTGAATGTCGAGCTCAACGTCGCGCGCGGCGCGCTCGCGCCGACGGCGGTGATCGAGGTCGTCACGGCGGACTGGATCGGACGGGAGCTCCACGGGATCGACCTGGTGCTCGGCGGCGACATCCTCTACGAGGGCCCGATGGCGGCGCGTGTCACCCCGTGGCTGCGCGCGCTGGTGGGGCAGGGGATCGAAGTCCTGATCGCCGACCCGGGCCGCAACTACCGGCCCGATACCGGGTGCTCGCGGCTGGACGTGATCGCCGTCCCGTGCGAGCCCGCGGTCGAAAGCGCCCGTGTCGGTGAGACGCAGATCCTGCAGTTGCACGCCTGAGCCGCGCGCGACGCGCACTCGCTGACTGGCGGCACCTCTCACCCTGCGATAGCGTTGAAATCTCGCGGCTTCGCCGCGCGCGCAAGAGGCATCGCGCGATTAACTAGTTTCTATTTTCTTGCAACAGGAGGATCCGGACCATGCCCTTCACCCTTCCCCCGCTGACGTACGCCTTCGACGCGCTCGAGCCCTTCATCGACGCCCGGACGATGGAGATCCACCACGACAAGCACCATCAGGCGTATGTCGACAACCTCAACAACGCGCTGGCGAACGCGCCGGAGCTGGCCGACAAGAGCCTCGACTGGCTGATCACCAACCTGGCCGGCGTGCCCGAGGGGATCCGGCCGGCGGTCCGCAACAACGGCGGCGGACACCTCAACCACTCGATGTTCTGGACCCTGATGAAGAAGGGCGGCGGGGGCGATCCGAAGGGCCCGATCGCCGACGCGATCAAGAGCGCCTTCGGCGGCTTCGACGAGCTGAAGAAGCAGTTCAACGACGCCGGCCTCAAGCGCTTCGGCAGCGGCTGGGCCTGGGTCGTGCTGGGCAAGGACGGGAAGCTGGCGGTCACCAGCACGCCCAACCAGGACAGCCCGCTGACCGACGGCGCGGCGCCGATCTTCGGCAACGACGTCTGGGAGCACGCCTACTACCTGAAGTACCAGAACCGCCGGGGCGAGTACCTCAACGCCTGGTGGAGCGTCGTCGACTGGGACGCGATCAACGCGCGGTTCGAGGCGGCCAAGCGCTGACGTTGTGTGGGCCCGGTCGTCAGTCCGGGTCGTTCATGATTTCGCGCCGCGTCGCCTCGCCGACGACGGCCTGTCCCTGCAGGGCGGGATGGTCGAGCACGAGCCGCACGACCGTCCCGTCCTCCCTGAGCAGCCGCCGCTGTTCGTCCGTCAGCGGGAACCGGACGTACTGCACCGACGAGACCTTGTGTTCGTCGATCTGGCCGCGGTCGAAGCGGGCCAGGACCGGTGGCGTGTCGCCGATCTTCAGCGCCAGGTGGCGCTCGATCCCGACGAGCCGCGGCAGGAAGACCGCCCGCTCCGCGGCCGTCTCGTACTCGAACATCACGGTTGCCGACAGCTCGCCCGATCCCGGAACGAGCGGGTTGTAGGCCTCCAGCTCGTCGTCTACCGCTCCGCTGCGGTCCCAGGAGCCCTCCGCGCGCAGCATCTCGTGCACCTGGTAGAGCATCGTCTCGCGGCTCTCGAAGTGGACCGAGCAGTGCTCGCCGACCAGGACGCGGCGCCGGTCCTTGGCCATCATGACGCGGCGACGCACGTCGGGCCGGGCCTGCTCGTAGCTCTCGCGGTCGAGGATTTCGCGGCGGTCGATCGTCGGCATCGGGACGTCCTCAGGGGGCCGGACTCTCGGGGGTGACCTTCTCGGGGAACCCGTCCTCGCGGTAGGCGCGGGCCAGCACCTCGACCGGGTGGAGCACCGCCCGGCCGCAGGCCTGCTCGAACTGGATCGCGGCCAGCGGGCAGTCGGAGGTCCAGATCTCGGCGCCCGCCTCCTTCATCCCGTCGAACGCCTTCTGGCCGTTCTTGAGCGACAGCTCGAACCACTCCTTCTTCATCGCCCAGGTCCCGTCGTGGCCGCAGCACTCCTGGACCAGGCGCGGCTGCACGCCGGGGATGCGGCGCATCAGGTCGCGGCTGCGGAAGCCGACCGCCTGCTGCCGCAGATGGCACGGCGCGTGGTACGCGACCGGGCCGCCGGGCGTCGACTTGAAGTCGGTCCTGAATTGGCCGTCCTTGTGCAGCTCGAACAGGAACTCGCCCAGGTCGCGGGTCGCGGCCGCGACCTGCTTCGCGGCGTCGGCCAGCGGCCGGTCGGCCGGGTCGTCGAGCAGTTCCGGGTACTCGCTCTTCATCATCAGCGAACAGGTCGGGTTGACGACCGCGACGCGGTAGCCGCGCTGGACCCAGGGGAGCAGCGCCTCGACGTTGCGCTTCGCCTTGCTCTTCGCCAGCGCGATGTCGCCGGCGTCGAGGGCCGGCATGCCGCAGCACGGAAGGTCCGGGCAGGCGACCTTGCAGTCGTTGTGCTCGAGCACCGCCAGGGCCGCCTTGCCGATGGCAGGGCGGTTCCAGTTGACGAAGCAGGTCGCGAAGAGCACGACCGGGTGCGACCCGCCCGCGGTCTCGGCCGCACCGCCCTTCTGCCGCTTGACCCACTCGGGGAAGCTCGGGCTCTCGAACGGCGGCAGGAGCTTGTCGCGGTGGATCCCGCCGACCAGCTCCATCGCGATCCGGTTGGGCCGGAAGCGGTTGCCCCAGTTGGCGAGCCCGGGCATGAGACCGCCCAGCTTCCCGATCCGGTCGGGGTCGGAGAGCAGCTTCTCGCGCAGCCCCAGCCCCTCCTTGCGGACGCGGATCGCCTTGGCGCGCAGCATCAGGCGCGGGAAGTCGACCTTGAATTCGTGGCCTTCGGCCTCGGTGTAGGGGCACTGCGAGTAGCACAGCTTGCACTGGAAGCACTCGTCGACGATCCGGCGGTGGGTTGCGGCCGGGAGCCGTCGCACGTCGCCGTGCGTGTCGACCGCCTCGAAGAGCGTCGGGAACGACTGGCAGAACTTGAAGCACATCCGGCAGCCGTGGCAGAGGTCGTAGATCCGGTCGACCTCCTGCTGCAGCGCGGACGGGTCCCAGTACCGGGCCTCGTTCGGGTTGTAGGTCAGGCCGTCGGTCGGGGCGTAGCGGATCGGGTCCAGGTCCTTCGCGTCACTCATCGGAGGGCCTCCCAAAGACGGGTGGCGGGTGAGCGGGGCGGCGCCGTGCGCCGCCCCGCGGATCCGTCGTGCGCGGTGCGGTGGATCAGATCGTACCGAGGGCCTTCTGGAACTTGCCGGCGTGCGAGCGCTCGGCCTTGGCCAGCGTCTCGAACCAGTCCGCGATCTCGGCGAAGCCTTCCTCGCGGGCGGTCTTGGCCATCCCCGGGTACATGTCGGTGTACTCGTGGGTCTCGCCCGCGACGGCCGACTTGAGCATCTCGTCGACGCCGACGATCGGCAGGTCGGTCGCGGGATCGCCGACCTTTCTCAGGTAGTCGAGGTGGCCGTGGGCGTGGCCGGTCTCGCCCTCCGCGGTGTCGCGGAACAGCCCGGAAACTTCGGGGTAGCCCTCGATGTCGGCCTGCTTGGCGAAGTAGAGGTAGCGGCGGTTGGCCTGGGACTCCCCGGCGAACGCGTCCTTGAGGTTCTGGTGGGTCCTGGACCCCTTGAGCTGAGCCATCGGTCTCTCCTCCGGTGAGCGTGTGGACTGGGACCGCCCCATTCTCCGGGAGCCCCCGTGGACCGTCAAACTGGACACGGCGATAATCCGGCCGTGAGCCGACGCCGTCGCAAAGCTGCCCGGGGCCACCGCGCGCAGAAGGCCGGACTCCCCCCCGGCACCCCCGTCTACACCGGGGCCGAGGTCGCGCGCCCGATCCGGATCAGCGTCCTCGACTACGACACCGCGACGGCATCGCTCCACGCGGACGTCAAGCCGTCCGATCTTCCCCGGTTCCGCGACTCGGGGCGGCCGAGCTGGATCTGCATCGACGGGGTGCACGATGTCGCGCAGATCCAGAAGGTGGCGGAGATGTTCGGCCTGCACCCGCTGGTCGTCGAAGATATCGTCAACGTCGGCCAGCGCCCCAAGTGCGACGACTACGGCGACTATCTCTTCGTCGTGGTCCGCAACCTGTCACTCGACGCGGAGTCGGGCGAGGTGGTGGCCGAGCAGGTCAGCTTCGTGCTCGGGAAGGACTGGCTGATCACCTTCGAAGAGCAGCAGCCGACGTTGTTCGGCGGGATCGCGTCGCGCATCGCGCAGGGTCAGGCCCAGGCGCGCCAGAGAAGCGTCGATTACCTCATGTACCGGCTGCTCGATACGATCGTCGACAACTACTTCGTCATCACGGAGCAGTTGGGCGTCAAGCTCGAGGACCTCGAGGACCGGGTCCTCTCCGATCCAAGTCGTGAGACGATCGAGAGCGTGCTGGCGATGAAGCGCTCGCTGATCGAGATGCGCCGGACCGTCTGGCCGATGCGCGAGGTCATCTCCTGGCTCGAGCGGGGCGAGAGCGGCGCTTCTGCGCCCCGAATCCCGAATCTACTTCCGCGACATCTACGATCACACGATCCAGCTGATCGACATGCTGGAGAACCTGCGGGACGTCGTCGGCACCGTGCACGACCTCTACCTGAACGCCGTCAGCCTCAAGCTGAACGAGGTGATGAAGGCCCTGACCCTGATCAGCACGATCTTCATGCCGATGACCTTCATCGCCAGCGTCGGCGGGATGAACGTCCTGTTCCCCGGGAAGGAGCAGGTCTCGGGCTGGTACGGAGCGCTCGGCCTGATGGCGGCCGCGGCGCTCGGGATGTACCTCTGGTTCCGGACCCGCCGCTGGCTGTAACCCGGCCCCCGCCGCGGCATCTCTGCGCTATCCGCCGGCCCGGCGGTCCCGCCGGGCCCCGCGAGGGTGACATCGCCATGAAGCGCATCGTACTTGGCCTGGTAATCCTGGCGCTGGGCTTGGCCCGGCCGGCCGCTGCGGCCGAGGCCGCCCCGCTGACGCTCGACGAGGCCGTCGCGACCGCGCTCGAGCAGAACCCGCTGCTGCGCGCGGCCGACGCCGGGGTTGGTGCGGCCGAGGCGCAGGTCGACGAGGCCCGCTCCTGGCGCCTCCCCCGGGTTCAGCTCTCGGAGTTCGCGTCGCGCAGCACCAACCCGGTCCTGGTCTTCAGCGACCTCCTGTCGCAGGAGCGCTTCGGCCCGGCCAACTTTGATCCGAACTTCCTCAACGAGCCGCCCGCCACCAACAACTGGAACACCAAGCTGGCCGTGATGCAGCCGATCTGGAGCGGCGGGAAGATCGCCGGCGGGGTCGCGGCGGCCGAGCTGGGGGCGGCGGCCGCGGCGGCCGACCGCGACACGGCGCGCCAGCAGGTCACGCAGCGGGTGATCGAGGCCTACAGCGGCGCCGTGCTGGCCGAGAGCACCCGCGGCGTCGCCGGCGAGGGGCTGAAGACGGCGTCAGCCCACGTCAAGCTCGTGCGCGACATGGTCGAGACCGGGATGGTCGTCCGCTCCGACCTGCTCCAGGCGGAGGTCCGCGAGCTGGAGCTGAGGGACATGCTGACCCGCGCCGACAGCCAGGCGGCGGTGGCGCGCGCCGGGCTGAACCTCGCCATGGGGCTGCCGCTCGACACGCCCCACGCGCTGCCGGCGAGCGTCGACGTTCCGGTCTTCACCGAGAGCGATCTCGACGCGCTGACGAAGGAGGCGATCGACGCGCGCCCCGATCTCAAGGCCGCAGTCGCGCGGACCGGTGCCGCAGAGAAGATGATCAAGGTGGCGCGCGCCGGCTACCTGCCCGAAATCGGCGTCGGTGGGGCCTACGAGGCGAACGCGGAGGACTTCATCGGCGCCGACGGCACCAACTGGACCGTGATGGGCACCGTCACCTGGAACGCGTTCGATGGCTTCGGCACGCGCTCCCGCGTGCGCCGCGCGGAGGAGCAGCAGCGCCAGGCGACCGAATACGCGAACCACCTGCGCCAGATGGCCGGTCTCGAGGTGCGGCAGGCGTTCTACGATCTGAAGGCCTCGCGCGAGAGCCTCGGACACGCGGCCAAGGCGATCGAGTCCGCGGAGGCCAGCCTCGTGATCGTCGAGGACCGCTACAAGGAGGGGCTGACGACGCTGGTCGAGCTGCTGGCCGCCGAGACCGCGCTGACCTCCTCCCGCACCCGCGAAGTCTCCGCACGCCGCGATGTCCTGCTCGCCGAGGCCCGCCTGAAGCTGGCCATCGGCCGCCTGTGACGGGAGAACCGCCGATGATCCGCCGCCCGAGTTCCCGACCCGCTTCCGTCGTCCTCGTTGTCGCCGCGCTGGCCGCGGTCCTGCTCTCCGCCGGCTGCGGCGGCCGGCACGAGGTCGCCCCTCCCGCCGAGCCGGCCGCCGTGTCGGCGCCGGTCGCCGTGGCCGAGCTGGCCTCCTCGGCTGATGTCGTCGAGGTGTCCGGCGCGGTCGAGCCGATCGAGCGCGTCTCCCCCGGCACGAAGATCATGGGGCGCGTCGAGCGCGTGATGGTCCGCGAGGGGGACGCCGTCCGCGCCGGGCAGGCGCTGGCGCGGCTCGAGAGCCGCGACCTGGCGGCGGCGGTCGAGCAGGCGAAGGCCGGCGTCGCGATGGCCGAGGCGCAGCAGACGAACGCCGAGGCGACGTACAAGCGCATGACCGCGCTGGTCGAACGCGGCTCCGCCACCGCCAAGAACCTCGAGGATGCGACCGCCGGCTACAACATGGCCAGGGCCGGCGTGCAGCAGGCGCAGGCGAATCTCGCGGCGGCCCAGGTGATGCTCGGCTACGCCATCGTCTCGACCCCGGTCTCCGGCGTCGTCACCGCGAAGCGGATCGAAGCCGGCGACATGGCGTCGCCCGGGATGCCGCTCTTCACGGTGGACGACCTGTCGAAGGTCCGGGTCGTGGCGCAGGTGCCGGAGGCGCAGATCGTCGGCCTCGCGGAAGGCGCGCCGGCGACGGTCGCGATCGACGTGCTGGGCGCGCCGGTCCCGGCGACGGTCGAGCGGATCGTCCCGGCCGGCGATTCGATGAGCCGGACCTTCGCGGTGAAGCTGCTGCTCGACAACCCCGGCGGCGCGATCAAGCCGGGGATGTACGTGCGCATCCGGTTCCCGAAGGGGACGCGGGAAACGCTGACCGTGCCGGCGGCGGCGCTGGTCGAGCGCGGACAGCTCCAGGGCGTCTGGATCGTGGACGAGGCGGGCAAGGCGCGGCTGCGCTGGGTGCGGCCGGGGGCGCTGCTCGGCGACCGGGTCGAGGTCCTCTCGGGCCTCTCCGCCGGCGAGCGCTACGTCAGCGCGCCGCCCGCGGGGATCGCCGACGGCGCGCCGATCTCCGGCGCGTCCGACCCCGGCCCCTCCAGTTCCGGCGCAAGGCCCGCTGAGGTGACACGATGACCCCCAGCCTCGGGCCGGCCGGCAAGGTCGCCCACTTCTTCATCGACTCCAAGCTGACGCCGCTCTTGATCGTGGCGTCGCTCCTGCTCGGCGGGTTCGCGGTGCTGCTCACGCCGCGCGAGGAGGAGCCGCAGATCGTCGTCCCGATGGTCGACATCTTCGTCGGCCTGCCGGGCGCCTCGCCCCAGGCCGTCGAGAACCGCGTCACGATCCCGCTGGAAAAGCGGATGGCGGAGATTCCCGGGGTCGAGTACGTCTACTCCGGGTCGATGCCCAGCGTGGCGATGGTCACGGTCCGCTTCAAGGTGGGCGAGGACCAGGAGCGCAGCCTGGTCAAGATCTACGACAAGCTCGTCTCGGGGCTGGACCGGATGCCGCCCGGCGCGACTCCGCCGCTGATCAGGACGCGGGCGATCGACGACGTGCCGGTGCTGGGGCTGACGCTCTGGAGCGCGCGCAAGGACCAGGACGGCTTCGCGCTGCGGCGGCTGGCGGCCGAGATGGGCAGGGAACTGTCGCGGCTCGACGACGTCTCGGAGATCAAGATCATCGGCGGCCAGCGGCGCGCGGTGCGGGTGCAGCTCGACGGCGGCCGGATGGCGGCGATGCACGCCGACCCGGGGACGATCGTCCAGGCGCTGCAGTTCCAGAACGCGAGCGCCCCGGCCGGCAGCATCGAGCAGGGGAACCGCGAGGTCAAGGTCGAGACCGGCGGGTTCCTGAGGAGCCGCGAGGACGTCGAGGGGCTGGTCGTCGGTGCACACGAGGGAAAGCCGATCTACCTGCGGGACGTCGCCACCGTGCTCGACGGCCCGGAGGAGCCGGCCGACTACGTCGCCTTCTCGCCCGGGCCGGCGGCGCGGACGCGCGGCATCGAGGCGCCGGCCGGCCTCTACGACGCGGTCACCCTGTCGCTCGCCAAGCGCAAGGGGGCGGACGCCTACCGCGTGACCGCCGCCGCGCTCGACAAGGTCAACGCACTGAAGGGGACGCTGGTCCCGGGCGGCGTCGAAGTCGAGGTGACGCGGAACTACGGCGAGACCGCGCGCGAAAAGGTCGACGAGCTGGAGCTGCACCTGCTCCTCACGATCGTGATCGTGACGATCTTCATCGCCCTGTCGCTCGGGTGGCGCGGCTCGCTGGTGGTCTTCATCTCGCTGCCGGTGACCTTCGCCCTGACGCTCTTCATCTACTACGTCTTCGGCTACACCCTGAACCGCGTGACCCTCTTCGCGCTGATCTTCGTCACCGGGCTCGTCGTCGACGACTCGATCATCGTCGTCGAGAACGTCGCCCGGCACTTCTCGATGAAGAAGCTGCCGGCGCTGCAGGCCGCGGTGACCGCGGTCTCCGAGGTCGGCAACCCGACGATCCTGGCGACCTTCACCGTCATCGCGGCCCTGCTGCCGATGGCCTTCGTGCGCGGCCTGATGGGTCCCTACATGGCGCCGATGCCGATCGGCGCGTCGCTGGCGATGCTCTTCTCGCTGGTCGTCGCGCTGACGATCGCCCCCTGGCTGGCCTACCGGCTGCTGCGCGGCGGACACGCCCACGACGAGGAGTACGACGTCAAGCGGACCAGGATCTACGGCCTCTATCGCCGGATCCTCGTGCCGATGATGGAGAAGCCCGCGCTCCGCTGGGGCTTCCTGGGGGGCGTCGCGCTGCTGTTGGCGGGCGCCGTGGCGATGTTCCCGCTCAAGATGGTCGCGGTGAAGATGCTGCCGTTCGACAACAAGAGCGAGCTGCAGATCGTGGTCGACATGCCGGAGGGGACGACGCTCGAGGACACGGCGCGCGTGGCGCGCGAGATCGGGATCTACCTGGGCAGCGTGCCGGAGGTGACCGATGTCGAGCTGTACGCCGGGACGTCGGCGCCGGTCAACTTCAACGGCCTGGTTCGGCACTACGACCTGCGGCGCGGCGCCAATGTCGCCGATCTTCAAGTGAATCTGGCCCCCAAGCACGACCGCAAGGACCAGAGCCACGACATCGCCAAGCGGATCCGCCCGGCGGTGGAGGAAATCGCCAGGAAGAACGGCGCGGCGGTGAAGATCGCCGAGGTCCCGCCGGGGCCGCCGGTCCTGGCGACGCTGGTCGCGGAGGTCTACGGCCCGGACGAGAAGGCCCGCCGCGCGACGGCCGAGCGGATCAAGGGGATCTTCGAATCGACCCCCTCCGTGGTCGACGTCGACTGGTGGGTCGAGGCGCCGCAGCCGAAGGAAGTCTTCGAGGTCGACCGCGAGAAGGCTGCCCTCCATGGCGTTCCGGCGGCGATGGTTGCCCGCTCGCTGCGGGCGCTGATCGCCGGCGAGGACGCGGGGCTGCTGCACCGCGACGCGGAGGCCGAGCCGGTGCCGATCCGCGTCGAGCTGCCGCGGGCCGAGCGTTCGTCGGTCGCGGCCCTCGCGGCGGTCAAGCTCGCGGCGATGAGCGGGGCGATGGTCCCGATGTCGGAGCTGGTGACGGTCCGCCGCACGACGGAGGACGCCAGCCTGTTCCGCAAGAACCTGAAGCCCGTCGTCTACGTCACCGCCGATGTCTCCGGCCGCGAGGAGAGCCCAGTCTACGCGATCCTCAAGATGGCCAAGGAGATCGACAAGCTGCAAGTCCCCGGGGGCGGCGTGGTCGAGCAGTACTACCGCGACGAGCCGGGGTCCGAAGAGAAGCCGGCGATGAAGTGGGACGGCGAGTGGCACATCACCTACGAGGTCTTCCGCGACCTCGGCTTCGCCTTCGCCGCCGTGCTGGTGCTGATCTACCTGCTGATCATCGGCTGGTTCCGATCGTTCACGGTGCCACTGGTGATGATGGTCGCGATTCCGCTCGGCCTGATCGGCGTGGTCCCGGGGCACTGGGCGCTGGGAGCCTTCTTCACCGCGACTTCGATGATCGGCTTCATCGCGCTGGCCGGGATCATGGTCCGCAACGGGATCCTCTTGATCGATTTCGTCGAGCTGGCGCTGGCCGAGGGGCGGACGCTGGGCGAGGCGCTGGTCGAGGCCGGGGCGGTGCGGACGCGGCCGATCGTGCTGACCGCGGGCGCGGTGGTCATGGGCGCGGTGGTGATCCTGTTCGACCCGATCTTCCAGGGGCTGGCAATCGCCCTGATGTTCGGCTCGCTGGCCTCGACCGTCTTGACGCTGGTCGTCGTGCCCGTGCTCTACTACATGGTCGAGCGCGCCAAGCACGAGACGCCGGCATCGGGAGACGCGGAATGAAGCAGCTCGTCATCTACTGCAGCGAGGACCTCGAGCACGAGGTGGTCGGCGCGCTCGACCGCCACGGGGCGGAAGGCTACCTGAAGATCCCGGGCGCGGTGGGCCACAAGTTCCTCGAGCGCGCGAGCCTGCCCCGAACGGTCTCCTTCGGGGCGATCGTGATCGTCGTCCCCGGGGTGTCGGAAGCGGCGGTTGCGGCGATCCTGAAAGACCTGCAGGATTTCGCCGGGAAATGCGAGATCCAGCCGTGCCTGAGAGCGAGCGTCGTCAACGTGGAGCAACTGGTCTGATGACCAACATCCTGCTTTTTCTTGCGATCCTGGGCGCGTGGTTCGCGCTCCAGCGCTGGATCCTCCCCTGGATGGGGATCCCCACCTGAATGTCGCAGTCCTGTGAGCTCCCCGGGCGGGAGCCGAAGCCGCCGGTCGATCGTCCCGAAGACCCGTAGGGGCCGGGCTCCGTCCCGGCCCGTCCGCCGCGCCGTCGTGAACCGCCGCTTGTCATCGGCAGATCGTTCCTTCACCATGCGTCGGTGCACTCGGATGAACAGGTCTCCGGAGGCGAGCGGTCTCTCCTGGTCGCGATCGCGCTCGTCTCCTGCACCGTCCTGATCTACGAGATCGCCATCACGCGGATCCTCTCCGTCGTGCTCTGGTACCATTTCGCCTTTCTCTCGGTGTCGCTGGCCATGCTCGCGCTCGGCGCTCCCGGCATCTGGTTCGCGCTGCGGCCCGCCCGCCCGCGCGCGTTGCGCATCGCGCTCCAGGTGTCGGCCATTCTCGTGCCGCTTTCGATCGTCGCGATCTTCAAGCTGGGCGCGCTCCTGCCCGCGGGCGAGGACCGGTCGCCGCTGCTGGGAGCGCAGCCCGATGCCGGTTGGCGCGTGCTGCTGGTGCTGGTCAGCGTGCTGCCGCCGCTGCTCGCTCTCGGGACCGCCGTTTGCCTGCTGCTGATGAGCGTCACCGGGCGCGCCATCGGGCGGATGTACGGTGCCGACCTGCTCGGGGCGACGGGCGGGGCGCTGCTCGTCATTCCGCTGATGAACGTCGTCGCGACCCCGGTCCTGCTCGCCGCCTCGGCGCTCCTGCCGCTCGTGGCGCTGGCCGTGCTGTTCCCGTCCCGACGTCGCGCGGCCGGGGTCATCGCGGCGGCGCTCGCGGCCTCGATCGCCTGGGGGGCGCCCTACACGCTGCGCTACAACAAGCTCTACGAGGAAACCGGTCCGCTGCTCTACGAGAAGTGGACCGCCACCGCCCGGCTCACGGTCTTCGACACGGTCTTCTGGAAGAAGGACCCGAAGGAGGCCTTCAACTGGGGCCTCGGCACGCGCTTTTCGCCCCACGCGGTCGAGCAGCTCTGGATCGAACAGGATGGCTCTGCGGGCACGCCCGTGACGCGGCTCGGCGGCGGGCCGGAGTCGCTGGAGCATCTGCTTTTCGATGTGACCAGCGTGGGCTATCAGCTACGGGTGCCGCGAACCGTCTGCATCATCGGCGCGGGAGGCGGTCGTGACATTCTGACGGCCCGCGAGGCCGGCGCGCAGGAGATCGATGCGATCGAGATCAACCCGCAGATCGTCGACCTGGTCTCGGGGCGATTCCGGGAGTTCTCCGGGGACGTGTACCACCTGCCGCACGTCAACGCCGTCGTCTCCGAGGGGCGCTCGTTCCTGACGCGCACCGACAAGAAGTACGACCTGATCCAGATCTCGCTGATCGATACCTGGGCGGCGACGGCCGCCGGCGCCTTCGCGCTCTCCGAGAACTACCTCTACACCGAGGAGGCGTTGCGTCTCTACTGGAACCGGCTCTCGGACGACGGGGTCGTTTCGATCTCGCGCTGGATGATGGGCCGGCGTCAGCTCGAAGGTCTGCGGCTCGCGCTGCTCGCCCGGTTCGCGCTCGAGCGCGAAGGCGTCGCCGATCCGCTGAGCCACCTTGCGGTGGTCCAGGCCGGGCGCGTCGGCACGCTGCTCGTCTCCCGTCGCCCCTTCGACGCGGAACGGCTGTCGCAGCTCGACGAGGTCGTCGCGTCGCGCGGCCTGGTGCGGCACTGGCCGCAGGGCGCCGAGACGCCGGCCGAGTCGCGGCTGGCGCAGGTTCTCGTCTCGGGCTGGGAGTCGATGCGCGAGCAGGGGTTCGATCTGACGCCGCCGACCGACGACCGGCCCTTCTTCTTCCAGACCGTCGGCCTGCTCGGAGACGTAAACCGCGACGCGCTGGCGTCGCTCTCGGCCAACGACCAGTCGGTGGTCACGCTCCGGCGGCTCCTCGTGGGGATGGCCGTGCTCGCGCTGGCCGCCTTCTCTGCGCCGCTCGTGCTGGCGCGGGCGCTGCCGCGCCACGCCGGCATCTGGCGCGGGACCGCCTACTTCGCGGCCATCGGACTGGCGTTCATGTTCGTCGAGGCGCCGTGGATCCAGCGCTTCATCCTGTACCTCGGGCATCCCAGCTACGCGACCGCGGTGGTCCTGGGAACGCTGCTGCTGGGCGCCGGCCTCGGGGCCATGACGGCCGCGCGGGCCCGCCTCGCCGGCCGCGGGTGGGCGTTCCTGCTGCCGCTGGCGGTGCTCGTCGCGGAGCTGCTCCTCGGTCCCGTGTTCCGCGCCAGCCTGGGCTGGGGGTTCCCGGCCCGTGTGGCGACGAGCGTGCTGCTGCTCGCGCTTCCCGGATACCTCATGGGATTCGCGTTCCCGGTCGGGATGATCCGGTTCGGCGACGCCGGCAAGCCCTGGTTCTGGGCGATCAACGGCGTCGCCAGCGTGCTCGCCAGCGTCTGCTCGCTCGCGCTGGCGATTCTCGCCGGGTTCCATGACGTCGCGCTCGCCGGCGTGGGGCTGTACGCGGCGGCGTCCGTGCTGCTGCCGCCGGGAAGGCGCTGAGCTCTCGCCTCTGCCCCCGGGGACGCGACTCTGCCGGTGCGGCGGTCCGACAGCCGCCGCCCGTCTGCTCAGAGTCGGCGCCGCGCCTTGAGGTCGAGGTACTTCTGCACGACGCCGAAGGCCAGCCGGTCGGCCGGGGTGGTCAGGACCTGGACCCCCGCACCGGCCAGCCGCGCGGCGAGCGCGCGGTTGCCGGCGGTGAGCGAGAGCGCCGAGACCTTCGCGTAGGCGGCGGTGAGGTCGTTCGGCACCGCGCCCGCGTGGGCGATCAGCCCCGGGTCCTCGAGATTCACCAGGAGCGGCAGGTGCCGCTGCGCCAGGCCGAGCAGCGCTCGCTCGAGCACCGCGGCGTTGGCCAGGTCGAGCACGGAGGTCAGCAGCACGGCCAGCGACCGGCGCGGCACCCGGCGTGCGCACCACGCGGCGACCGCCTGGTAGTCGGGCTCCTCCAGGTCCGCCCGCTCGTGATAGATCCGCTCGAACAGCGGCCCGAACGAGCGGGTCCTCCGGTCGAGCCGCACGATCTGGCGGATCTCCTTCGAGAACAGCACCAGGGTCGCCTGGTCCCCCTGCGCCACGACGACGCGCAGCAGGGCGATCACTGCGGCAAGCGCGTGGTCGAGCTTCCCCAGTGCGCCGTCGAGCGCGGCCATCGGCCGTCCGCAGTCGACCATCACGACGAGCTGCTGGTGCTGCTCCCAGGTGTTCTCGCGGATCACCGGACGATTGCGGCGGGCGGTCGCCTTCCAGTGGACGCGGCGGTAGTCGTCGCCGGGCAGGTACTCGCGCAGCGCGTAGAGTTCGGTCGAGATCCCGCGGACCGCGGTCTCGTGCGCACCGAGCCGGTGCTCGACCGCGCGCTTCACCGCGAGCGCCGCGTCTCGTTCGAGGTGCAGCTTCGGGTAGACCTTGAACGGCTGCCCCTCCGCGAACCGCCGCTCGCCCCACGCCAGGCGCCACGGGCCGGCCACGCGGAGCGTCGCCGGAGCCAGCTCTCCGGCTCCCCGCCAGAGCGGACAGACGGAGTAGGGGAGCCGGACGCGCGAGCGGCCGGGGATCGTCGCCGCGAGGTCGAGCGGCCGCTCGACGAGCAGCGTCGAGAGCGCCTCGCGGGCCCGGATCGTGAGCGGCCGGGGCTCGCGGTTCTCGACGACGAGCGCGAGCTGCGCCTCCTCCCCTTGGTGGAAGATCGCAGGGGCCTCGCGCTGTACGGCGAGCGCCAGCCGCCGCGCGCGCGCGCCGTCGATCAGCGCGAGCCCGAGCACCAGCGCGTCGAGCGCCAGCCCCAGGTACGCCGCGTCGACCACGATGAAGCCGGCGACGAGCAGCAGGCTCGCCGCGCCCCAGAGCGCGAAGGCGCGCGCGGAGAACGTCATCCGCGCGGCACCTCGATCCGGTCGAGCAGCGTCCCGAGGATCTCTTCGGTCCCTTTCCCCTCGAGCTCCGTCTCGGGGGTCGCGATCAGCCGGTGGCGCAGGACCGGACGGGCCATCCGTTTGAAGTCGTCGGGGATCGCGAAGTCGCGCCCTTCCATCGCCGCCCAGGCGCGGGCCGCGGCCAGCAGGGCGATCCCGGCGCGCGGGCTCGCGCCCGCCGCGAGCTGCGGCGCGCGCCGCGTCGCCTCGACGATCGCGTGGAGGTAGCCGAGCAGCGGCTCCTCCACCCGCACCCCGCCGAGCGCGGCGCGCAGGCGCGGCAACTCCCCCGGCGCGAGCACGGCGGGCAGCCCGAGGTCGGTCGACGTGAGCCGCACGCGGCCGTCGAGGAAGCGGCGGTAGATCTCCAGCTCTTCCGCCGCGGCCGGGTAGCCGACGAGGACCTTCATCAGGAAGCGGTCGAGCTGGGCTTCCGGGAGCGGATAGGTCCCCTCGTGCTCGAGCGGGTTCTGGGTTGCGATCACGAAGAACGAGGGCGCCAGCGGATGGCTCACCCCGTCGATCGTCACCTGCCGCTCCTGCATTGCCTCGAGCAGGGCCGCCTGGGTCTTCGGCGGCGTGCGGTTGATCTCGTCGGCAAGCAGGACCTCGGTGAAGACCGGCCCCTTCTGCAGGTGGAACAGGCCGCGCTGGAAGTCGAAGACGTTCGTCCCGATGACGTCCGCCGGCATCAGATCGGGGGTGAACTGCACGCGCCGGAACTCGAGCCCCAGCGCCGCGGCGAGTGCGCGCGCGAGCAGGGTCTTGGCCACGCCGGGGACCCCCTCGAGCAGGACGTGCCCGCCGACGAAGAGCGCCGCCATGATCTCGTCGAGCGGCGCTCCCTGGCCGACCACGACGCCGGCGAGCGCCTCGCGCAGCGCGACGAGTCGAGCCGCGGCTTCGGCGGGGGTGAGCGGCGATGGATCGTCGAACGTCGTCATCGTGGATCCTCCGGGACGGGCGGCGGGCGACCCCGCCGCTGCTGGCGCTCCCCGACCATGCGGGCCAGCGCGAGGAACTCCGCCTCTCCCCCTTCGAAGCGCTCGGGGAGCGGGTCGTCGCCCGGCTCCGCGGGGACCAGGCGGCGGGCGTGATCGAGCAGAAGCTGACCGGCCTCGGCGGCGTGCCGCCCGACGCGGTGCAACGAGGCCAGGGCGAGCAGGGATCGGCCGATCGAGCCGGGGGTCGTGCCCTCGGCGGCCAGGCGCGGGCCGAACGGCCGCGCCAGCACGAACACGATCCCGAGGTAGAGGAAACCGAGGTGCGCGAGCAGCAGCGTGAGCGCGAGGCCGGACCCGGACTGCGTCTCCCCGCTGGCGTCGCGGTACCCCTGGTGCCACTCGTCGAAGAGCACCGCCCCTCCCGCCGGGACGAGCTCGCCGAGCATCTCCTCGAGCCAGGCGAGGTTGCCGTCGCGCGCCAGCCAGGCGTTCGCGAGCAGCGTCGCGTTGTTGACGACGACCAGCCGGCCGCGCCCGCGCGGGATCTCGAATACGAAGGCCGTCCCCTTGTCGTCGAGGAGCCAGGCCTCGGTGTTCGGCGGTTCGCCGATGCGGGCGGCGCCCGTCAGGATGACCGGCCGGGCGGTCCGCCCTGCGGCGGCGCGCGCGGGAGCGGGAGCCAATCCGCTCTCAGCGGTGCGCCAGCGCCGCCAGCCGGGCCAGCCGAGCGGCGGTTCGGCCTGGGCGTGCACCGGAGACAGGCCGAAGGCGGCGAGCAGCGCCGCGTCGTAGGCCCCCGCACCGGACGGATCGGCCAGCAGCAGCGTGTTGCCCCCTCGCTGGGACCAGCGCTCGAGCGCCTCGAGGTCCTCGCGCAGCGGCGGGGCGGCGAGCGGCATGGCGATGATCAGCAGCCCCGGCGGCTCGGGGAGGCGGGCGAGGGGGTGCTCCCACGCGCGGACATCGAGACCGCGCCGCTCGAGATAGTGGAAGGCGGCGCGCAGCCCCCGCGGCGCGCGGCTCCGCACCGAGACCGGCGGGGTCGGGCGCTCGGCGAGGAGCGCCATCGCCAGCGCGAAGAGCGCGAGCAGCGAAAGGACGATGGTGCGTCGCTTCACGCGAGCAGCTCCTCGGCCGCGGGAAGCAGCGCGCGCACTGCGGCCGGCCCGACCTCGTGCTGCCCGTAGAGCAGGCGATCGGTTGCGCGCGCGAAGTCGGTCAACCGCGGCAGCCGGCCCCAGGCGGGATCGGCCTGTCGCACCGTCTCCACGAACTCGCGATTCGTGCGCTCCTCGGCGAAGCGGCCGAGACCTCGCGTCTCGAGCGTGGTCGCGACGAGTCGCCACAGCGCTCCCAACGCGCCCCGGCCGTCACCCCGCGCGAGGCACTCGTCGAGCCGCGCGCGCAGGTCGGTCGCCGCCGTCTCCGCAGGCAGCGCTTCGGCCTGCGGGTCGCGCCGCGTACCGCGGGACGGGACGCCATCGCGGAACCAGCAGTAGACCTGCCAGCCGATTCCGAAGACGACCACTGCCAGCAGAATCCAGGGGAGGATGCGGATCAGGACGCCGAAAAGACCGCTCTTCGCAAGCCCCCCGGCGAGCCGTTCGAGGAGCCACTGGCGCAGGTGGACGAGGTACTCGGCGACCGACACGCTCTCGCTGGTCGCGACGCGCTCCTGCACGGCGACCTGTCGCAGGAGCGCGGTGTCCGGGTCGGCCACCGCGAGGAACGCGAACGCGGCGACACGCCTCACGGCCCCTCACCGAGCCGCTCGCGGATCGCGTCCTCGAGCGCGGACCCCTCCATCCGCTCACGGGTGTCGCGGTACAGCAGCGTGAGCGCCACAGCCGGGTAGAGGCCGACGATCGCGGTGACGAGCGCCTGCCCCAGCGACACCGGGAGCAGGAGCCAGAGCGGGGCGGCCTCCAGCGTCCCCCCTCCTGAGGCCATCTTGAAGCCGTTGAAGATCCCCCAGCCGAAGGCGGGAATCCCGACGAGCAGGGTCAGGGAGTACGTGACGAGCACGAAGATCAGCCCGATGAGCACCACCTTCAACTGCGTCGTGTAGGCGAAGCGCCCGGTCGGGTTCCAGCCGACGAGCGTCATCGACCGGCGCAGCGCGGCCCCGAAGGCGAGTCGCTCAGACAGCACGATCGGGATCACGAAGGCGAAGTAGATCCAGAGGATCAGTCCCGGTGCCAGGCAGCAGAACATGCCGATCGCGACCAGGATCGCCCCCAGGATCACCGTCAGCGCGGGGCGCGGCGAGAAGGCCGCGCCGTACGCCACGCCGATCGAGGTCGACCGGCCGTCGAGCGCCGCCGCAACGGCGTGGTAGACGGCGATCCGTACGAACATGTGGACCACCATGGTCAGCAGCATGACCGCGTAGAGCGGTACCAGCGCTTCGAAGACCGCCGTCGGGTTCGCGGGATCCGCGACGAGCCCGCCGAGGCGCGACTGAAGGAGCGCGGTGACCACGGCCAGCGGCAGCTCCACGACGAGCGGGACCGCCAGCAGCCGGCCGAAGTGCTGCCGTACCAGCCCGATCGGGCGATCGACGACCTCCGCGAACGAGAGTGACCCGGGTGCCTCACTCATTTCTCCCTCCGATCCAGGGCCCAGACCAGGAACAGTCCGAGCAGGCCCCATCCGAGTGCCGACTTCGCTGCCATGGGAATCTCCGCGGCCGGCGAGACGAACGCCTCGACCAGGCCGAGCACGACGAACCACGGGACCGTTCCGAGCATCAGCTTCACCGAGCGGCGGCCGCCTTCGGCGAAGCCCGCCGCCCGGCTCGGCAGGCCCGGCTCGATCGCCCCCCGCGCGAGCTGCAGCCCGGCGGCGCTGGCGACGATGATCAGCGAGAGCTCCAGCGGACCGTGGGCGGCGATGAAGGTCGCCAGCCGCGGCGTCATTCCCGACTGGCCTGCGGCGACGAAGATGCTGCCGAGCATCATCCCGTTCTGCGCCAGGAGGTACACCGTCGGGAGGCCGGCGAGCGCCCCGCCGGCCCACGCCACGAGCGCGACACCGATGTTGTTGCTGAAGATTGCCGAGGAGAGCAACGCCGGCGGGGCCATCCGGAAGAGGCGATCGACCCAGAACTCCCCGTCCCGCAGCGACTCCAGCGTCTCCTGGCCGAGGAAGTAGGCGGCGAACTCCGGCCGCACGACCGTGATCGTCGCGCCCAGCAGGACGGCTCCGAGGAAGATCGCGAGCGCGATCCCGAGTTCGGCAGACGCAGCGCGGAAGACCCGCGCGTAGCCTCCGCCGAGGAAGAAGTGTCGGAGCTGCGGCAGCACCGGCTCCTCGCGCCGGCCGAGGGTGCGGTGGCCGGCGAAGGCGAGGGCGCGCAGCCGCGCCTCGGCCGCGGTCCCGGGGAATTGGCTGCGCGCAAAGGCGAAGTCCGAGACGACCCGGCGATGGACCGACGCGAGCCGCTCCAGCTCGGCGTGGCGCAGGCCGGCCAGTCCGGCGCGGCGCGTGCGGGCGAGCAGCGACTCCGCCGCGTCCCACTCCGCGCGCCCGCGTTCGAGGAACGTCCGGTAGTCCATCCGCGCCTCAGTCCGCGCCGCCGACGAAAAGCCGCTCGATCGTCTCCCGGGCCGCCTCGCCGGGCGGGACCGCGCCGACGAACTCGGCGTGGTCGCGCTGCAGCCAGAGCAGCAGCTGCGAGGCCAGCTCCTCGCGGCGGTCGGGGAGCAGCGTCGCCGCCCGCGCGAGGAACCCCTCGACGAGCGCGACATCCTGCGGGCGGAACCGCTCCGGCCAGCGGTGCGACTCGAGCACGGCGCCGCGATGTGCCTCGCGGACCACGACCGTCCCCGCGGCGAGGTCGCCGAGCCGCTTCTGGTGCCGGTTCAGGAACATCACCACGAGCCCGACCCCGTAGGCTGCGGGGAGAAAGTCGATCGGCCGCAGGAGATTCCGGACGATCGACGCGAGCGGGCCGATCTCCCCGCCATCGTCGCGCACGACGCGCAGCGCGAGGACCCGCTTGCCCGGCGACTGCCCTCCCAGCGCCAGCTCGAAGGCGATGAAGTAGGCCCACGGGAGCGCGAGAACGCAGATCGGCAGCAGGACCCACGGCCCGCTCCACTGCAGCCCGGCTGAAAGCGCGACGATCGCGAAGGCCGTCACGACGGCCAGCGCACCGAGTAGAAGCAGGTCGAGTGCCTGGGCCAGCGCACGCGTCCCGATCCCTGCCAGGGGCAGGTCGAGCGTGACGTCGAGGTCGGCGAGGAAGCGGCCGTCGCCGTCGGGAAGCGGGGCAGCCATGGCGGAATGATACCAGCGGGCGGGCGCGGGACCGGCCGGGCGAACCCCGTCGACGCGCACCGTCAGCCGGGCGCGATTGGCCGTACCCCACGCCGCGCGCTATCGTCTTCGGCTCGGTCCCCCTTCCGGGACTGCCCGGAGTCCAGGATGCCCTCCTGCCGCACGTTCCTTGTTGCACTCATCGCCTGCTTCGCACTGCCCACGGCCCCGGCGACGTTCGCCGCGGCTCCCGCCCCCGGAGGCGCTCCCGTGATCGACCAGACCGTTCAGGCGCTGGACGGCGCCACCGTCGACCTGACTTCTTTCCGCGGCAAGGTGCTGCTGATCGTCAACACCGCGTCGCAGTGCGGCTACACCCCGCAGTACGCCGGGCTGGAGAAGCTGTACGAGACCTACAAGGACCGCGGCCTCGTCGTCGTCGGCTTCCCCTCGAACGACTTCGGCGGCCAGGAGCCGGGCAGCGCGACCGAGATCGCGACCTTCTGCAGGAAGAAGTACGGAGTCAGCTTCCCGATGATGGCCAAGGTCCACGCGAAGGGGCCGGAGATCGCGCCGCTCTACCGGGTGCTGACCGAGAAGACGCCCGACGGGATCAAGGGCGAGGTGCGCTGGAACTTCACCAAGTTCCTCGTGGGGAAGGACGGCACCGTGATCGCGCGCTTCGAGCCCGCGGTGGAGCCGATGTCGGCTGAGCTGACGGCGACGCTCGAGAAGGCGCTCGCTCGCTGAACCAAGGGGCCGGCCTCCGTGCCGGCCCGATCCTCTCCTACGGCCCGGCCTTCAGCATCCGCAGCAGTTCCCGCAGACCGGTTCGGTCCGCCGCTTCCAGCGTCGCGCGTGCCGACGCCGCGACGAGCGAGTCCGGGTCGTGGGAGAGTTCGGCGAGCGCTTCGCGCGCCTGCCGTCCCTGCATTCGAGTTCCGGCGAGGACGTAACCCATGAGCGCCCACTGCGCCTCGAGCCGCAGGGCGTGCGAGGGGTCCGTCTTCGCCATCGCGAGTGCGGCCTCGAACTGCTCGTCCGTGGCGCGGATCGTCGGGCTGAGCGGACGCGACCAGTGCCAGCGCAGCTCATTGCTTACGGTGATTTTCGTGAGCCGCTCCGCGGCGAGCTGGCGAATGCAGTCGGCGTCGTGCAGCGCGAGGCTGGCGGCGAGCATCGTCTCGGCGTCCCCCTCGCGGCGCGCCTGCTCGTAGAGGCCACGGGCCCCGATCCGGACGCACGCCAGGCCGACCAGGTTCGAGATCAGCGTGACGTCGTCCTGCAGGATCAGCCGGCCCAGGCGGACGGCACGCCGATAGTCCTCCTTTGCCAGCGCGGCGTCGCGCGTCGCATCCGCGCGTGCCGCCCAGGACTTCGCGAGCGTGATCTCGAAGAGAAGATTCGGGATCTGCGTCTCGGGTCCGGCCATCGGCCACACGTCCGGGTAGAAGCGCATGGTGGCCTGGTCGACCCACGGCTCCGCTTCGAGAAGGACCGGGTCGTCGGGCGGGAAGACGCTCTCGTCGATCCCGCCCACGGGACGGATCACGCGCTTCTCGCTCCCCCACGCGCTGCGGCTGCCGTCCAGCTTGGCGAAGTCGCGGAACCAGATCGCCGCGTTCGCCGGGCCCGTGCCGAGCGGCGCGAGCAGGTCGAGATCGACCCGGAAGCGGAGCGGCTGCGGAAGCGGGGTGGAGCGGGTCCAGGGGAAGGGGGCCGGCATGTCCGCGAGGCCGACGCGCCGCGGCGCGGGCACCGTCGCGGGCGGCGCGTGATCCGGCGCGGCGGACGCGACGACCGGGCGAGGCGCCGGCGCAGGTGGTGCGGACCCCTCCCAGAGCACGATCGCCCGAGCGATCAGTAGCACCAGCAGCAAGGCGGCAAGCGTCGCAAGCGCCCCCTTGAAGGTGCGGGAGGGTCGGTACCGGATCGACATCGGAGCCTCCGCTTCTCTATGACTCGATCGGGACGGCCAGCGGCCGGACCTGCGGGAGCGGCGCGACTTCGGGGGCCGCCCCAGCGAGTTCCCGCAGTTGGACCGCCGAGGGGGAACGGTCCGGGATCGCGCTCCGCTGCGACGGTGGGACCAGGAAGAGCAGCGCGTGCGCGAGCAGCAGCAAGGCGACCAGCGAGGCCAGCGCCGGGGACGCACGCAGGCCGGCGAGCGCGGCACGCCAGCCGCTCGGCGCCGCGCGCCGTTCCAGCGCCACTCGTGCCGTGGCCAGGGTGCGAGCCCGCAGGACCGCGTCGGGCGGCGGAGCACGGAATCCGGCGAGCGGGTCCCGTTCGGGGCGGGGATCAGTCATGGCTCGAGCTCCAGGAGGCGGCGCAGCGCGCGCAGGCCCAGCCGGCAGCGGCTCGCCGCGGTGAAGGTCGGGACGCCGGTGATGCGTCCCACCGAGGCGTACGGGAGATCGCACATCTGGTGCAGGTAGAGCGCCTCGCGTTGCGGGGCCGGGAGCTGCGCCAGCGCGCGGGACGCGCGCCGCGCGTCCTCGGCGACGGAGGGGTCGACCTCCGGTGCCGCCACGAGGAGTGCAGTCTCGAGCGGCGATTCGGGGCGCCGCCGGCGCGCTCGGTGCCGGTCGATCGCCAGCCGATGGACGATCGCGAGGAGAAACGCGCGCGGGTTCTCGACCTTCCGCAGGCGATGCCGCTGCTCGGCCAGGCGGCAGAACAGCTCCTGCACGACGTCGTCCGCGTCCTCGCGCGAGCCGGTGCGCCAGAGGGCCAGCCCGTGCAACTCGGCCGCAAAGAGGTCGTAGAGCGGCGCGAGGGCGTCCACGCTGCCGCTCGCGAGGGCGTCGAACAGCTCGCGGAAGCGCCCGGCGGACGGATCGACGGCGGGCCGGGAGGGGGAACCCTCCTCCGGCTGTGGCGCGCCGTACTTCCCCTGTTCCCGCGGGCCCACACCCATAAAGACGCGCCGGACCGCGGCGCTTGTCAATCGGGCCGCCAGGGTCGGTCGGGTTGCCACAGCGAGCCGCCCAACGGAGTCCTTCGGGACGCCGGGCGACGCCTCACCTCGTCGCGCTGCACCCCTGCGGGTTCCGGATGCGGCGCACGACGCGGTACGCCAGGAATCCGGCGCCGGCCAGGACGGCGGTCGGAACCAGCCACCAGAGCCAGCGCGGCGCTGCACCGGCTTCGCCGCGCCGCGCGGCCAGCGGCGCCGCGTCGCCGTCTCCGAGGACCACCAAACCCGCCCAGGCGGCGGTGGGCGCGCCGGCAGCGAGACGTTCCCGCCGTGCGTCCGCGAGCGCTGCCGCCACAGGCTGTCCGCGCGCGAGCTCCCGCGAGAGCTGCTCCATCAGGGCCGCCGCGTCGTCGTCCCGAAGTGGCCACAGGCTGCCGACGACGGCCCGGGCTCCCGCCTCGAAGAAGGCGCGCGCCAGGCCCATTACGCCTTCGCCCTCGAGCACTGCCCCCGACGCGGTGCGGCACGCCGACAGGATGACGACCTTCCCCCGCAGGTCCAGGCCGGCGATCTCGGACGCCTGCAGCAGGCCGTCCTCCTCGCCGTCCCCCGGGGCAAGGACGACCGCCGAGCGCTCGGGATGGTCGTCGTCCACCACGGCGTGCGCCGCCAGGTGGATCACGCTGAAGTCCCCGAGCGAGGTCGTCTTCAGGCGCTTCTCCGTGGCCTCACCGCGTGCGCGACCGCCTCTCCCGGCCCTCCTCGGTGCTTCCCTCGCGGCATCGCGAACCGAGCGGGCCGAGACGCAACCCCTCCAGCCAGCCGTCGGCGGTGCGCTGGATTGCCGCGGCTGGTGCGACCGGGAGCAGCGGATCGGCCAGCGACCGGACGCCCCCGGTCGTGGCCGGCCGGTCGTCCTCGCTGCCAGCGGAGCCACAGCGCCGCCGACGGCGCATAGGCGACCTCGTAGCGCTCGATCACGGGCGCGCCCGATCCGTCCACGGCGAGGGCCTCGAACGGAAGCTGGTGCAGCACGCCGTCCGGAACGATCACCAGGCGGCGGACCCTGGGCGGCGCCTCGTTCAGTGCCGCCGCCAGCAGCGCGTGGCCGAGTTCCCCGGCGGCGGCGCGCTCCGAGCCGTCGCGACGGAGGAACAGGCCGACGAACACCGCGATCTGCGCTTCGAGGACGTCCTCATCGGGAAGGGCGATCGCGCGCGCCTCGTCGCGCGTCATCACCACGACCCACGAGCCGCCGGCGTCGAGTTTCCGCCACGCGGAGCGCCCGTGCCTCGAAAGCTGATACAGCAGCAGCGCCTGGTCGCCCGCAAGCCGCGCCTGCAGCTCGGCGAGCGACGGGATCGACGGCGCCCGCCGCCGCGCGAAGGTGGGGTCCTGGCGCGCAAGGGCATCCCGGAGGTCCTCCTCCTCGGCTTCCAGGCGCTCGAGTTCGTCGAGCGCGGACTGCCGGTCTCCGGCGGCCAGGGACGGCGCCAGCAGACGCTTCTGGACCTCGCCGATCTTGCCGGAGTACATCGGCCCGCCGCCCGCCGAGAGGGCCGTCCCGGCCGGCGGATGGTTGCACATGCGCAGCATCGAGTTCGTCGAGCAGTGTCCGGGCGCGCATCCGCTCCGCGATGCGGATCGCGAGGTCGAGGTCGCTCGCCGGGGACGGCGAGCCTGCAAGGTCGCCCAGCAGCCAGCCGGAAAAGCGGTGATACGCCTCAGCCCAGCGCGAGAAGACGCGGGCGCGGACGGTCCCCTCGGGCTGGAGATCGCGGACTTTCTCGATCGCGGCCATCGCCTCCTGCGCCGTGGAGGTCCACCCGTCGTGGTCGCCCGCCTTCCACTGCAGTTCGGCGCGAACGATCAAGCCGCGCGCCACGTCCTCCGTCTCTCCCGTCGCGCGCGCGTCCGCAAGCGAGCGATCGACGAAGGACAGCGCCTCGTCGCGCCCGTCCGGTGCGGCGTCCCCGGTGCGCAGGGCCAGCAGGTTGAGTGCCGCGCGAGCGCTGCGCCGGTCGCCGACCTGGCGCGCGCGGTCGAGCGCACGGGTCGCCTGGTCGATCGCTGCCGCTCCCTCGAGGGCCTCGCCCAGGAGCAGACGCGCGCGGATCTCGATCGCCGGGTGATGGACGCGGAGTGCGGCATCCAGGACCTCCCGGACCCGCGCCAGGTACTCTGCCGGACTCGAGCTGCCCCGACTCGAGCATCTCGCCCGCCAGGAGCGCGATGTTGTAGCGGGGGCCGACCACCGCGAACTGGTCGCCTGCGGCGCTCAGAACGTCGACTTCCCGCGCGTAGAACTCCGTGGCCTTCCGGTAGAGTCCCAGGGCCCAGTGCACCCGCCCGAGCCCCGAGAGGACGGCGGACCGGATGTCGGACGGACCGTCGGGGAAGACCGCCGTCTCGGCCTCGCGTTCGAGGCGGAGCGCGCAGCCGTAGTCCTCGCGGTCCGCGCACAGCATCGCCCGGGCTGCAAGAACCCGTCCCAGGAGCACCCGGTCACCGGACGAGCTGGCTGCGCGGTGCGCCCGTTCGAGCTGCGGACCCGCCGCGTCGAGACGGCTCCTGGCGCGCAGGAAGTAGGCCAGGGCGAGCCGGGCGTACGCTTCGCCCGTCGCGTCGTTCGTCGCTGCAAAGCCGTCGGCGGCCTGGACGTACAGCGACTCGGCCCGGTCCCGGCCCTGGTCGGCCTCGATCGCCGCGAGGTACAGCCGTGCCCGGTGGTTCGCCGGATCGATCGTCAGCATCGCCTCGAGCGCGCGGGTCGCGTCGTCCCACGACTGGAGATTGCGCGCCGCCGACCAGAAGCAGCGGTAGGCCTCGAGGTCGCTCGGGTGGTCGCGCACGGCGGCCTGGCAGCGTGCGATGGCTTCGGAGGGGTGGGGAGGGGCCGCCAGCGGCGCGGAAGGGAACCCCGCCAGCGCCAGCGCGACGCCGGCCGAAGAGAGAGCCCGCGCGGTCCGCGTCACCGTGCTCCCGTCACTCGAGCAGCGCGATGAACGTCTGCGAGTCCGTCCGGCGGCCGTCCGGCAGGTGCGCGGTCACTTGCCACAGGACCCGTCCGCCAGCGGCCACGTCCTGCAGCGATTCCGGCGGGACCTGGTATGTCGCGCGATCGAGCCGCTGCACGCGCGCCAGCAACGCCAGCCGCTCGGTCGTCACGCGGAGATCGTAGGTGGAACCCTCGGGGCCCGGGGTCCAGCGCAGCACGAACCGCTCGCGCGGCAGCGGCGCTTCCATCCCCGCGGCCGGCTGCAGCCAGTCCTCCTGCTGCGCCCGGTACGCCGGCGCGGCAGCGGGACGCTGGGAGAGCAGGTAGATCCCGCCGCCGGCGATTGCCACGAGCAGCGCCGCCGCTGCCGCCAGCGGCGTCCAGTTCCACCGCCGCTCGCGAGGCCGCTCGGCGAGCGTCTCGGGAACGACGCTCGCCCCCGCCAGGTCACGAGCGAGCCGCCACGCGGCGGCGCACGCGGAACACTCCGCGAGGTGCAGGACCACCGCCTGGTCGTCGGTCCGCGACAACTGCTCGCGCGCGGAGTCCCAGAGCCGATCCGGCGCGGGGCACCGCTCGCCCTGTCCCGCGATCTGTGTCACGCGCCCCAGCGCCGCGCTCAGTTCGCGGATCGGGTACGTGTCGCCGCTCATGGCCTCAGCCCCTTCGCCGCCAGGCAGGAGCGAAGCTCGTGCAGACCCCGGAGAACGAGGTTCTCGGTCTTCTTGGGGGTCCACCCGAGCCGGCGCGCCGTCTCCGGAACCGTGCAGCCGTAGAGGTGCAGCGCGACCGCCATCCGGCGCGATGGAAGCAGCCGCGCCAGGCACTCCTGGATCCCTCGGGCGATCTCGTGCGCGGCGGCGTCGCGCTCCGGGCCGGCGTAGCGCGCCGGAGTCTCGAGGACCGTCTCGCGTTCCTCCATGGACTCCTCCCGCCGTCGGCAGTGCCGGCGAATCTCCGCCACGGTCGCTCCGTAGGCCGCCTTCTCCAAGTAGATAGCCGAGTAGGTCCTCTCCCCCTCACTGGCCCGGGCCTGCGCGACCAGTTGCGTCAGGACGTTCTGGACGATGTCCTCGGCTCGTTCGGCGAGCCAGGCCGGACAGGTCCTGCGCACGGCGGCGATGACTCGCCACCGGAGGGTTTCGATCGCTGCCTGCGCCAACGCCTCCTCGGCGGCGCCTCCCGCCGCAGCGTCGGACTCGCGCGGAATGTCCCCGGACCCCACGGCGTCAATTTACAGGAGAACAAAGGTGCTCGATGAGGTAAGACGACGCCCTCCCGGCCTTCTCCGTCTGTCGAACGGTGGCGGACCGGAAATCTCAGAGAGCGAGGGGAAACGGCCGCCGCCAGCTATGTGTCTATTGATCGCTGAGGTGCTCCGCGGACGGGAGTCCTCTCGAGTCTCCGGCAGCCCTGATCTTGCGCTCGCGGCCCGTGAGTCCGCCGGGCCCGGAACGGGGGTGGACGATGAATCGCACTTGCGCACTCGCTGTCGTGCTTCTCGCCACGGCGCCGGTTATGGCGCAGACCGTCATGGATCACCCCGCTGCGAGCCGACCATCGACTCCGCCCTCGCCGGCGCCTCCGACGACTGGTTCTCCGAGGCCCAGAATGGGATTCGTGAGTCGGAGTACTTCGTCACCTGGCAGGACCGGACGGTGCTGCCCGACCTCGACGCGGCGTGGCACGCGCCGAACCGCGCCCACGACTTCCGCATCTACTTCACCGAGCGCGGCGTGCGCGTGGTGCGACGCACCGCGCCGGAGCCCTCCTGGGAGTGGGGGCTCGAGCTGGTTGCCACCGGTCGCGACGATCGCCTCGCACCCGCGCCGCCCGCACGGCTCGCACCGCACGAGGGCCGGATCACCTACGATCGCGGCGAGATCCAGGAGTGGTACGACGAACTCCCCGCGCGGGCTCGAGCAGGGGCTCACCATCTCCGGCGCCTCCCGAGGGTGTCGGCGGTGCGGGCGGCGGCCGGCCGCTCGTGCTGCAGTTCGCGCTCACCGGGACGCTCTCGCCCCGGCTCAGCGAGGACGGCCAGGCGATCGACTTCGCGGCGGGAGACTGGGCGCCGGTCGTTCACCTCGCGCAGCTGAAGGTCGCGGACGCGAGGGACCGCGAGCTTCCCGCGCGATTCGCGGGCTGGAGCGGGGACGGCGCGCGCGGGATCCGGATCCTGATCGACGACCGCGGCGCGAGCTACCCGCTCTACGTCGACCCGCTCGCGACCTCCCCGTCGTGGATCGGCGAGGCGAACCAGGTCCAGGCCAACTTCGGCTACGCGGTGGCGACCGCGGGCGACGTCAACGGCGACGGCTACTCCGACGTCATCGTCGGCGCGCCCTACTACGACAACGGGCAGACGAACGAGGGGCGGGCCTTCGTGTTCCACGGCTCGGCGGCCGGGCTTGCGACGACGGCCGCCTGGTCCACCGAATCCAACCAGGCCGATGCGAACCTCGGGTTTGCGGTGGCTACGGTCGGGGACATGGATGGCGACGGGTACTCCGACGTCATCGTCGGCGCCCCGAACTACGACAACGGGCAGACGGACGAAGGCCGGGCCTACGTCTACTGCGGCAGCTCGGGAGGGCTGAGCACCACGGCGCGCTGGACCGGCGAGAGCAACCAGGCCTCGAGCTACTTCGGCTGGACCGTCGCGACGGCCGGGGACGTCCAGAACGACGGCTACTCCGACATCATCGTCGGTGCCCACTACTACGACAGCACCTTCGTCAACGAGGGCGCGGCGTTCGCCTATTACAGCGACGGCAGATACTTCCCCGTGTCCCCGAGCTGGGTGGCCTATGGCGGGCAGGCGTCGGCGCTCTTCGGCTTCGCGGTCGGCACGGCGGGGGACGTCAACGGCGACGGCCACTCCGACGTCGTGGTCGGGGCGCCGCTCTTCGACAGCGGCGAGGCCGACGAAGGCGGTGTGTTCCTGTTCCGAAGCGACGGCAGCAAGCTCGAGACCAAGGCGAGCTGGATCGGCCAGTGCAACCAGGCCGATGCGCACCTCGGCGAATCCGTGGGGACGGCCGGCGACGTCAACGGCGACGGCTACGCCGACATCATCGCCGGCGCGATGTACTACGACAACGGCCAGGTCAACGAAGGCCGGGCGTTCGTCTACCACGGCGGCGCAGCCGGCTCGCCGGTATGGGCGTGGTCCTACGAGAACGACCAGGCCAACTCCGAGCTGGGCCGCTCCGTGGGGACCGCCGGCGACGTGAACGGCGACGGCTATGCGGACGTCATCGTGAGCGCCCTGTACTACGACAACGGGGAAACCGACGAGGGCCGGGCCAGCGTGATCCTCGGCTCGGCGGGGGGGCTGGCGGGCAACGCCAGCTGGACGGCGGAGTCGAACCAGGCGTCCGCGCTCTTCGGGCGCTCGGTCGCCACGGCCGGCGATGTGAACGGTGACGGCTATCTCCGACGTGATCGTCGGGGCGCAGTACTACGACGACGGGCAGTTCGACGAGGGCGCGGCGTTCGTCTACCACGGCGGCTCGAACGGGCTCTCGGGCTTCTACGCCACCGAGATCTTCGGCCCCCCGGGGGAGCTGGGCTACACGGTCGCCTCGGCGGGCGACGTCAACGGCGACGGCTACGCCGATCTCATTGCCGGCGGCCCGGGCGGCAACGGGGCGAAGGCGTACTACGGCTCGGCGTCCGGCGCCGACTCGACCGCCGACTGGTCCGTCAACAGCGTCGGCGGCGAGAGCGTCGCGTCGGCCGGCGACGTCAATGGCGACGGGTTCAGCGACGTGCTCGTGGGCGATCCCTACTACGACAACGGGCAGATCAACGAAGGCCGGGTGCTCCTGTACTACGGATCCGCGACGGGGCTGGCGGGGAGCGCGGGCTGGACGGCGGAGAGCAACCATGTCGACGCCCGGTACGGATGGTCGGTCGCGTCGGCGGGAGACATCAACGGCGACGGCTATGCCGACATCGTGGTGGGTGCGCCGTACTACGACTACTGGGACGTCGACCAGGGTTGCATCTGGGTCTACCACGGCTCGGCGAGCGGCCCGGTGGCGGACGGCCGCTGGCACTGCAGCAACTATCACGACGATCTGTACGGCACCTCCGTGGCCTCGGCGGGCGACGTGAACCGCGACGGCTACTCGGACCTCATCGCCGGCGGGCGGAGTGTGCCCGTGCGGCTGTATTTCGGCTCGGCCTCCGGCGTGCGCACCGGCATGGGCGACCTGTCCCGGTTCGAGACCTGCGACAACGCGGACACAGGATTCGGCGAATCCGTGGCGTCGGCCGGCGACGTGAACGGCGACGGCTACTCCGACATCGTGGTCGGCGCGCCGAGGTGCGAGGGCCCGAGCGGCGAGGAGGGGAAGGTGTTCGTGTACTACGGGAACTCGTCCGGTGTGAGCGAGCACCCGGCCTGGACCTACACGAACTACCTGTCCTACTACCACAGGCTCGGCCACTCGGTTGCCGGAGCGGGCGACGTCGACGGCGACGGGTATGCCGACATCGCGGTGGGCATCGAGATGAACAGGTGGGCCTACGTGTTCAACGGCTCGGCTGCCGGACTTCCGGCCTCCCCGACCCGGAGCTACGAGGGGAACCAGTTCGGAGACAGGTTCGGCTACTGCGTTGCGTCGGCCGGCGATCTCAACGGCGACGGCTACGCCGAGGTCGTCGTCGGTGCCTACGGGTACGACACCGCGAGCACGGACGCCGGGCGCCTCGCGATCTATTACGGAAACGGCGGCCCCGGCGGGGGCGGCATCTCCCTGAGGCCGCGGCAGCGGCGCTCGAACGACCTGGGCGAGATCGCCCTGCGCGGGACCTCGGAGGATCGTTACGGCTTCCGCCTGCTGCTGATCGGGCGCACGCCGTTCGGGCGAGGCAAGGTGAAGCTGGAGTGGGAGGACAAGCCGGTCGGGACGCTGTTCGATGGGACCGCGACCCACGTCGAAGCCTCCTGGATGAACACCGGGGTTTCGGGCGTCACGCTGGACGAGCTGGTCGCCGGGCACAGCCAGAGTGCCGGCTATCACTGGCGCGTCCGGCTGCGCTACAACCCGGCGACAACCCCGTTCCAGCCCCGCAGCCGCTGGTTGACGACCCCCTGGAACGGCTGGCAGGAGGCGCGACTGCGGACGTTGACCGTCGATGCGGACCGCGACGGCCATCGCGACTTCGAGGACTGCAACGAGAGCGCCCCCAGCGCCTGGTCGCAACCCGGAGAGACCCGCAATCTCCGATTCGCCAGCGACAGGACCACGCTCAACTGGGATGCTCCGGTGGATCCGGGCGGCAGCTTCACGTACTACGACACGCTGCGCGCGACGACCGCATCCGACTACATGGCGGCGACGTGCGTGAAATCCGACGACGCCATGGCCAGCCACACCCGACGCACAAGCGCGCCGCCGGCCAGGTGTGTTCTACCTGACCCGCGCGGACAACCCCCGCCCCGGCGAGGGCCCACTCGGCGATCGCAGCGATGGATCGCCCCGCACCGGTCGCACCTGCCCCTGATCCGCGGAGGAGTCTCCCTCGGCGCGGACGCCTTCCCCTCATCGGGGCGGCGCCCGCGGCGGCGGCGGATGGGAGCGCAAGCCTGTCCGTCGCCGCCTCGCGGGACGGAGGGGGCCGCCATCCGGCGGCCCCCTCCGCGCTTCCGCGATCCGGGCGCAGCGCCCGGTCTCGGGCCATCTCGGCGCGCTCGTTCGAGACGCTCCTGGGAAGAACCGAGCTTAACGAGCATCACTCTCGGACATTTTCGCAAAGAAGCGTCGTTCCGCCCTTGCGTTGCTGGCCCCGACGGCGCTATCCGTAGCACAGCGCGACCGGAGGGCGGCCCCGCGGGGACGGGGGCCGCGCCGAGATCGTCCCGACGCGACTCCCGCGCGACGCCGAGCCACGGCTGGCGAGTCAGGGGGAACCCATGAACAGGAGCGCGTTGCTGCCGCGCGGCGCGTTGGGCGCGTCGCGCTCGTGTCGCGCGTCGTCGTCCGGGCGCGGAGTCGCCGTGGCACTGGCGCTGGTGGCCGCAGCCGGGATCACACAGCTCGTGGCGGCGGAGGGGACGGTCCCCACCGCGCGGCCCGACTCGTCGATTTCGGCCGGCTGGTTGTCCCGCGTCGAGGCCCAGATCGCGGCATCGGAGTACGACATCTCATGGCAGAAGAAGCCACCGCTCGCGGGCATCGACGGGGCTTGGCAGGCCCCGAACCGCGCGCACGGATGGCGCGTCTGGTTCCTCCCCGAGGGGATCCGCATCGTCCCGCGCACCGCCGATCCGCCGCCGTGGGACTGGGGTCTGTCCCTCGCGCGCGTCGGACGACTCGGGGAAGCGGAGCCGGTCGCGCCCCCGCGGCTCTCCATCCGAGGCGCGCGCGCCGACTACGAGCACAACGCGGCGCGCGAGTGGTTCGAGAATACCGCGCGCGGCGTGAAGCACGGCCTGATCGTCGCGATGCCGTCCGGCGCGACAGCCGGAGCCGGCCGTCCGCTCGTCCTCGAATTCGCGCTTCGAGGGTCGCTCTCGCCGCGGATCAGCGCCGACGGCCAGGCGATCGATTTCGCGCGGAGCGGCGAGCCGGCCGTCCTGCACTATGCCGGCCTGAACGTCAGCGACGCGGGCGGCCGGCCGCTCGCAGCGCGCTTCGAGGGGTTCATCTCGGGCGGTGAACGGGGGATCCGCATCGTCGTCGACGACGCCTCCGCGACCTACCCCGTCACGGTTGATCCCCTGGCGACCACTCCGGCGTGGACCGCGGAGGGGGGGCAGGCCAATGCGTGGTTCGGCTGGTCGGTAGCCACCGCGGGGGACGTCAACGGCGACGGGTTCAGCGACGTGATCGTCGGCGCCGAAGCCTACGACCACGGCCTGGTCGACGAGGGCCGGGCGTTCGTGTACCTCGGATCCCCCTCCGGGCCGTCGCCGACGCCGAACTGGAGCGCGGAGAGCAACAACCAGTTCGCGCAGTTTGGCGCGTCGGTCGGGACGGCGGGCGACGTCAACGGCGACGGCTACGGCGACGTCATCGTCGGAGCCCCTCGTTTCGAGTTCAGCCAGGAGGAGGAGGGCCGTGCGTTCGTCTACCTCGGGTCGGCGGGTGGACTCGGAGTGACGCCGGCGTGGACCGCAGACGGAACCTTCTACAAGGGGTGGCTGGGGTATTCCGTCGCCACCGCGGGCGACGTCAACGGCGACGGCTACAGCGACGTCATCGTCGGCGAGCGGCGCTACTCGGTCGGGACGGAGGAGCGCGGCCGGGCGCTCGTCTACCACGGATCGTCGGGCGGTCTCGCGGTCAGCCCCTCGTGGGCGGTCGTTGGCGAGGCACGCCTCGACCACTTCGGCTCGTCGGGCAGCACCGCCGGGGACGTCAACTACGACGGATTCGCCGACGTGATCGTCGGCGCGCCCGATCACATGGCGAGCGAGCCCCACCAGGGGCGAGCCTACGTCTACCTTGGCTCGTCTACCGGCCTCTCGGGTTCCCCGCAGTGGGTCACGACCGGCGAGGACGGAGGCGCGAACTACGGCAGCTCGGTGTCGACGGCTGGCGACGTCAACGGCGACAGCTACGCCGACGTGATGGTCGGCGCGCCGAACCATGGTGCGGTCGCGCCGTTCGCCGGTCGCGCCTACGCCTATCTCGGCTCGGCCTCCGGGCTGACGACGTCGCCGGCGTGGACGCTCGACGGCTTCGCCCAGGACTCCCTCGGCGCCCACGTCGCCACCGCCGGGGACGTCAACGGCGACGGCTACGGCGACGTCGTGGTCAGCGTCGAGGGACGCGATAACCCGAATGGCACCACGGGCGCCGTGCTCGGGTATTTTGGCGCGGCGGCGGGCCTGCCGGTGGCGGAGAGCTGGACCGGGATCATCGAGCAGGCGGGTGCGGGATTCGGCATGTCCGTTGCGACCGCGGGCGACGTGGACGGCAACGGGTACAGCGACGTGATCGTCGGGGCGCCCTACTTCGACGGCGATGCGACGAACGAGGGGGCGGCGTTCGTCTTCCTCGGCTCTCCGATGGGGCTCGCGACCACCGCCGGCTGGACGAAGACGGGGTACCAGGCCGCGAGCGGCTTCGGCTCCACCATCGCGATTGCCGGTGACGTCAACGGCGACGGCTTCGCCGATCTGCTCGTCGGCGCGCCGGACTTCGATGCCGGGGGCCAGGAAGGCCGCGCGTATCTCTTCCTGGGGGGTGCTTTCGGGCCCGCGTCGAGCCCGGCCTGGACGGCGCAGGGGGACCAGGCTCTGGCCGACTTCGGGTACGCCGTCGCAGGGGTCGGGGACGTCGACAACGACGGGTTCGTCGATGTCGCAATCAGCGCGATCAATCATGACGGCCCGGAGCTCAGCGAGGGTGCCGTCTACGTCTACCACGGCCTGCCGGGAGGCCTCTCGCCGTCCCCGAACTGGACGGCGGAGGGGAACCAGGCGGGGGCGTTCTTCGGCTGGAGCATCGCCGGCGCGGGGGATGTCGACCGCGACGGCTTTGCCGACCTGGCCGTGAGTACGCCGTACTTCAACGGCACCTACCCGGCGGAGGGCGCCGTCCGGGTCTATCGCGGCTCGGCCTCCGGGCTGGCGACCTCGGCGAGCTGGACGCTGTCGCCCCCGGTCCCTCAACCCAATGCGAACTTCGGCACCTCCGTGGCCGGGGCCGGCGACGTCAATCGCGACGGCTTCTCGGACCTCGTGGTCGGCGCCGCGAAATTCAACAGCGCCACCTACGGCACCGACGCGGGGGCGGCGTACGTCTACCTCGGCGCGGCGACGGGGCTTGCCGCCTCACCGGTCTGGAGCACGGAGTGCAGCCAGAGCGCGTGCGAGCTCGGCCGCTCGGTGGCGAGCGCCGGCGACGTGAACGGGGACGGGTACGCCGACATCCTGGTCGGCGCGCCGTACCGGGACGGGGTGAACCCCGACACCGGCGTCGCCTACCTGTTCCTCGGCTCCGCCGGCGGCCCCTCGACGACCCATGACTGGCTCTACTCCGGCAAGTCGGCCGCGGTGCACGTCGGCGCGGCCGTGGCAGGCGCCGGCGACGTCAATGGCGACGGCTTCTCCGACTTCGCGGTCGGGATCCCCGACATCAGCAAGGGAGCTGCCGGCGGCGGGTCGGTCGTCGGCTTCCTCGGATCGCCGTCCGGGCCGTCGACGACCTCGGACTGGTTCGTGGACGGCAACCAGGCGGGGATGCACCTGGGCCGCGCGATCGGGTCCGGCGACATCAACGAGGACGGCTACTCCGATCTCGTGCTCGGTGCCGCCGAGTACGACGCGGGCTCGACCGACCAGGGGGTAGCCTTCGTCTATTACGGCAATGGCGGTCGCGGACTCTACGTGTCGCACCGCCAGCGGCAGCCCGATGCCGACCGGCTGATCGCGCCGCTCGGGATGTCGCACGCCGAGGACCGCGTCGAGCTGTTCTCGGTCGGTCGCTGTCCGCTTGGGCGCACGTCCTTCCAGCTGGAGTTCGAGGTCAAGCCGCTCGGCGTGTCCTTCGACGGACTGGACACGCGACTCAGCGAGGTCTACCCCACGATCAACTACTGGGTCCAGTTCGAGTATGACGGACTGCTTCCCGCAACGGGCTACCACTGGCGGTTCCGCAACCGTTGGAGCCCGGCGAAATCTCCGTTCCTGCAGCGCGGCCGCTGGATCACGGACCCCTGGAACGGCGGGCAGCAGGAAGACTTCACGACACTGGTGGCCGACTCCGATGGAGACGGCTACAGCGTCCGGGTGGACTGCGACGACCAGGACCCGGAGCGCTTCCCCGGCAACCCGGAAGTCTGTGACGACAAGGACAACGACTGCGACGACCTGGTGGACGAGGGACTCCCCACGTTCACCTATTACCGCGATGCGGACCAGGACGGCTACGGCAATCCGGCCATCTGGCTGATCTCGTGTCGCACCACGGCCCCGGCCGGGACGGTCGCGAACGACGACGACTGCGACGACCAGGACCCGGAGCGATTCCCCGGCAACCCGGAAGTCTGTGACGACAAAGACAACGACTGCGACGACCTGGTGGATGAGGGACTCCCTACCTACACCTACTACCGCGATGCGGACCAGGACGGCTACGGCAATCCTGACGAGTCGCTGACCACCTGCCACGCCCCGGTCCCTGCCGGGTACGTCACGAACGACGACGACTGCGACGACGGCGACCGCGCGTGCTGCCCCGTCTGCGTCGAACTCTGCGATGGAAAGGACAACGACTGCGACGGGACCGTCGACGAGGGGATGCCGCGCGCCGACTTCGCCGTGAAGCGGACGGCGGCCGGGAACCCCGGCAGCGACCACTTCGGGTCCGCCATCGCGACGCTCGGCGACGTCGATGGCGACGGTGTCCCGGACCACGCGATCGGCAGCCCGTTCGACGATCCCGACGGCACCGACAGCGGAAGCGTGACGGTGGTCTCGGGCGCTGGCGGCCAGGTCCTGTGCCGTGCCCACTGGGGCGCCGCGGGCGATCAACTCGGAACCGCTGTTGCGCGGATCGACGACGTCGACGGCGATGGCATCGACGACCTGGCGGTCTCGGCACCGCGGCACAAAGTACCGGGCTTCCCCGTCCCGCGCCCCGACGCCGGCGCGATCGTCATCTTCTCCTCCAGCGACTGCTCGCTGTTCGTCCAGTGCGCGCTCGGCGAAGCCTCCGGCGACCAGCTCGGCGCGGGGACCGGCCTCGCATCCTTCCCCGACGTCGATGGCGACGGCTCGCCGAACCTGCTGGTCGGCGCGCCGTACGCCGACGCCGGGTCCGCGGCCAACGCGGGGGCGGCCTACGTCTTCTCCGTCGAGGGGAAGACCGGCTGTCGCCGGGTCTGGCGGCAGGCCGGCAACCTCCAGGACGGCCGCCTCGGCTACGCCGTGGCGGCGGCCGGCGGCGATGCGCTCGTCGGCGAGCCGGGCGCAGACTCCGTCCGCGTGCTGCGCGGCGGCGACGGCGCCCTCCGGAGGACCTTGAAGGACAAGCAGACCACCGGGGACCTCGGCTTCGCGGTCGCCGCGGGCGACCTGGACGACGACGGCGTCCTCGAAGCCGCCGCGGGCGCCCCGCTGGCGACGGTCTCGCTGCTCAACCGCGCCGGGACGGTCGTCGTCTTCACCGAGTCGACCGGCGCGATCGAGTACCGCGCGACGGATGCGCACGGCGGCGAGCAGCTCGGCAGCGCCGTCGCGATCACCCCCGACGTGAGCGGGGACGGGGTCCCGGACCTGCTCGCGGGGGCCCCGCTCGCCTCGCCCTCGGGTCCGATCGAGTCGGGCCGCGCCGTCGTGTTCGCCGGCGACGATGGGCTGTTCGTCGGCCAGCTCGTCGACCCGGAGGCCGCCGGCGGGGACCACGCCGGCGCGAGCGTCGCGGCGCCGGGCGACCTCACCAGCGAAGGAGATCCGGAGCTGCTGGTCGGCGCGCCCGAGGACGACGGCTCGCTGGGTTCCGACTCCGGCAGCGTGCTGCTCTTCGGAACCGAAGTCGACTGCGACTCCGACGCGATGGGGGTGTGGGGCGGCGACTGCAACGACCACGATCCCGAGGTCTACCCCGGCCACGCGGAGCTCTGCGACGCGAAGGACAACGACTGCGACGGGACCGTGGACGACGGGGCCTCCGCGCCAGGTCCGGCCCGAGGTCTCGTCCTCGTCACGGATCGGCAGACGCTCTACTGGCCCCGCCAACCGGCAGCGACGGCGTATGACGTGGTGAAGGGGAGCCTCGGCGAGCTGCGGAGGTCGCGGGGCGACTTCGCGGCGTCGGTCATGACCTGCCTCGAGAACGACAGCGCTGACACCCAGGCCAGGGATTCCGGGCTGCCGGGGGCCGCCAACGGCTTCTTCTACCTGTTCCGGACGATCGGCTGCGGGCAGGGCGGGACCTATGACGACACCGGCCCCGGCCTGCAGGAGACACGCGACGACGAGATCGAGGGCTCCGGCCGCGCCTGCCCGTGAGCGATGGCCGAGGCGACGCGCCCAAGGCGGCCGGGTGCCGGCCGCATCGGCCGGACGTCTGCGGGGTAGCTCTAGCGAAGCTCCGGCCCCACGGCGTCCGCTAGCCCGCGGCTCAGCTTCACGAGGTACTCCCACTCCTCCGGCCCTGCCGCCCAGTGGCTGCCGACGAGGACCCACGGACCGACGAAGTCGACGTCCAGCTTCCACGCGGGCCCGGCGTCGTGGGCGACCATCAGGCGCTGTACGTCGGCGTTGACCAGTTGCGCGGCGGCGCCCGGCTGCTCGCCCAGGACGAGCCAGCCCTCGCGGAACCCGGGCGAGCCGACGTCGAGCCTGTCCGACGTCAGCTTCTCGATCAGCGGCACGCGGCGGCTGATCTCCACCGGCGTGTCCGGCCGTGGACCGAAGTGTTCGACGAGGCACGCGTAGCCGGTCGTGCCACGGTCGCGGGCGCTCGTCTGCACGTCATAGCCGAAGAAGTAGGCCCGGCGCGGACTCTGCTCCATCGACACGACCTTCGTCGTCACCTGGTACCGGACCGGGGCGAGAAGCTCGAGCGCGGCAAGCAGGTCGGCCGGCGGTTCGCGCAACTCCTCCCACCCGTGGCTCGCGATGAACCGATCCCGCGCCGCGGTCTCGCGCCTGCCCTGGATCCGCGCGATGACGAGGACGGCGATTGCCACGGCCAGGAACCCGGCGATCGTGAGCACCATCGTGCGGTCCACGGCCCCTCCGTCTCGCGTCTGCATCGCGGGTGACCCGGACTCAGCCGCCCGGCGCGGCCGTCCGGACGAAGAGCGCCTTGAACAACTCGATGAGAGCGAAGAGCGTGAGCCCCGCAGAAACGGCCACGAAGAAGAACAGGAGCGCGCCGACGATCTGCCGGCCGACCCGCGGCCCGCCGAGCACCTTCTCCGGATCGTCCGCAAGGTAGGTGATCAGCGTCGTCTCCCCCTCGTGCACGCTGCGCCAGGCGCGGGAGTGGAGCTTGACGTCGACCTCGTGCGGACGCTGATTCGCGTCGGTGAACGAGACGCGAGCGTAGAAGTTCTCGAGCGGGAGCTCGTCGCTCTTGCGGTACTTCTCGAGCACCAGGGCGTGCGCTGTGACACCGCGCGACCGGAACTCCCGCCCGAGCGTCCAGAACCAGGCGCCGGCGGCGCAGGCGATGGCACCCACCAGGGCGACCGCCAGCGGAACGAGGATGGCGCTCACCTTCCCCATGCGCTGGAGGATAGCCCCCCGAGCGGGGGCGCCATGGCGGGACGCGGCGTGGTTAGCCGGCGTGGGTGCTCCCGCGGTGGATCGGACGTCGGGCGCCGGGCCGGACCCCCTCGGTGCTACCCTCGCACCATCGTGAACCGCAGCCAGCGACTCGTTCCCCTCGATCGACCGCGCGCCCGGAGGCGGCACGGGCCCGTGGGCCGGCGCAGCAGCGGACCGGGGCACCTCGCCGCCATCGGCTTCCTGCTCCTCTCGGCGCTGTCGGTCCTCGTCCTCGCGAGTTGCCAGGGAGACGCCGACTTCAGTGCATTCGCACCGACGCCGGTGACACTGAGCGCGGACGAGTTCCGGGAGGCGATCGTCGAGATCGACCGCCTCGTCTTCGAGGAGGGCCCCGTCGACGCCGCGCGCCGCAATGCGCTCTCCACGCAGCTCGACGTGCTGGCCGGCCGCGTTAAGTCCTTCTCCGACTCCCGCTTTCTCGCGCTCGAGGCCCTCGAGCTCCGGCGGCTCGCGGCCGGGGCGAAGAACCTGCCTCCCGGAGCGCCACCGGCCTCCCTGGCCAACGAGTGGATGCGGATTCGCTCCAATCTCTTCGAAGACCAGAGCTGGTTCGCGCGCAGCGCGGCGGATCTCGAGCAGCCGGGAATGCCGATCACGCCGCCGCCTGGAACCCCGATCACGCCGTCCCCGGCCGCGCCCGCCGCCGGACCGGCGCCACCGTCCCCAGCCGCCGACCTCCCCGCCGCGGTCCGCGGGCTGATGGCCGAGCTCGAGGCCCGAGGCTCCGCCTACCCGCAGCCGGCGCGAGTGGTCGCGATCGGCGAGCAGCTCCTTCCGTATGGCGCCGCCGCGCGGCCCGCCGCCGCTCCGCTCGCCAACTGGCTCCGCTACTACAGCTACGGCTCCATCGATCGGTCCCACGAAGCGCTGCTCCGGCGGCTTGGCAGCATCGTGAGGACCCTCGACCCCGAGGCGAGCTATTACGGCGACCCCCGCTTCCAGTACCGGCCCGACAAGTCGGACCAGGATCGCGCCCGGACCGTCACTTTCCTGTTCTACGGGCCGCTGCCCAGGGAACGGGCGGTCCCCGTCTTCCTCGCGGCGATGGCCGACCCCGACGAGTGGATCCGGGACCTCGCAGCGGCGGGGCTCGTGCAGTACGGCGAGCCCGTGCCCGTCGACCCGCGACCGTTCTCCGAGCGCGTCGTGTCGACCTCCCCGCGCGCGAACGAAGGAGCGCTCGCGGAGTTCCGGTCGCTGGACGCATCCGCGAGGACGCAGCGCATCCGCTCCCTGCTCGCCAGCGGGAACGCGCGGGACGCGGGGGCCGTCGGCCGCCTCTACGACCGGGACAAGGACCCGTTGATCCGGACCGCCCTGCTCGATGCGCTGTCGGATCCCGCCGCCCGCCGGAGCAGCTTCACGGTCCTGCTCGACTACAGGATTCCCGTCCCCGGCGACCGCGTCCCGTTCCTCCTCGCAGGGATGGGGGACGAACAGCCCGAGGTCCGCGAGGCGGCCAAGAGGACCCTCCTGCTGTGCGGCCCCACGCCGCGTGTTCTCGTTCCGATGCTGATCGCGGGCCTGGAGGGCGGCCCGCCCGCGCAGCGGCAATCCGCCGCCGCGGCGCTGAAGGAGCTCACCGGGCGCGACTACGGCCTCGACGCCGCGACCTGGCGCCGCTGGCGCGAAGCGAAGCTGGAAGGCGAGCCGCCGCAGATCCTGCGGCCGGGCCCGCATCACGGAGATGAAGTCCCGTTGAACGCCGACGGCGCGTGGTGGGCGATCTGCGGTCCGAAAGAGAAGCGGGAGCTGAAGCAGGTGCCTGTCTCCGTACGGCTCGTGAACGACGCGGTTCTCGACACGGAGTCCGAGGAGACGGGTGCGGAGGCTGTGGCCCGCGACTGCGAAGAACCGCTGGTCTTCCTGCGCAACGTGCCGGGACTGAGAGCGCGTGCGCTGACGGAAGGGACAGCCTCGCCGGTTCGCGGTGGCGTCGCGTCGCTCCGGTACGGGAGGGAGGACCTCGAAATCCGGCGGGTTCGGGCCGGGGAGTCCGGGTTCCGGCTCGAACTCCACTCCGCCGGGCGAACGCAGACGCTCTTCACCGCCGAGACCGGGTTCTCCGGAGACCCGGAGCCGTGGAGCGTTTCCTGGGTCGGCGACCTGGACGGAGACGGCCGGGCCGATCTCCTGCTCGAGGCCACCGAGGACGAGAACGTCGGCCAGACGTTCCTGCTCCTCTCCGGTCCCGCACCGCCCGGCGTGTCCCTCGAGCTCGTAGCGACGTACCGCACCGTCGGCTGCTGAGGCCGCCGAGCCCGTCCGGCATTCGGGCCGCCACGGAGGGCGGCTCCTACGACGACCAGCGGAACCAGCGCAGCGCCAAGACGAAGGAGATCCCGCCCCAGGCAAGCAGGATCCCGACCCGGGCCAGTTGCGCGGGATCGACCAGCGCGGCCCCCTCCAGGATCGAGGCCCGCAGCGCGTCGTTGAGCGCCGTCAGCGGCAGCGCTTTGATGAGCGGCTGGATCGCCGCCGGAAAGCGCTCGGACGAGAAGAAGATCCCGGAGAACACGAACATCGGCAGCATCACCAGGTTGATCAGGCCGGTGACGGTCTCGATCTTCTTCGCCCGGCTGGCGACGAGCAGCCCCAGCGACGCGAAGCAGAACGCGCCGAGCACCGCCAGCAGCGTGATGCCGAGCAGCGACCCCCGCACGACCATCCCGAACACCAGCCAGCCCAGCGCCAGCATCAGCACCATCTCGAGCACGACGAACAGCCCGCGGCTGCCCATCATCGCCCCCAGGAAGTCGCGCCGTTTCATCGGCGTCGCGACCAGCCGCTTGAGCAGCTTCTTGGTGCGCATGTCGACCAGCGCGAAGCCGACGCCCCACATTCCGCCGCTCATGATGTTCATCCCCAGCAGGCCGGGGATCAGGAAGTCGATGTAGCGCGCCCCCGGCTCGGCCACCAGGACCTCGGTGACCGTGACCGGGTCGGTCCGGCCGGACGCGCGCTGCAGCGCGTCGTCCACCATCCGCCGGGCGAGGCTCGAGTCGGGGCGGGTCGGGTCGAAGCGGTACTCGAGCGTCGCGCCGGGCACGACGACCAGCGCGACCTTTCCCATGCGCAGACGCTGCGCGGCCTCGTCGGGCGCGAGGCGCACGACGTCGAACTCCTTCGCCGCGGCCAGCGCCTCGACCACCCGCGCAGCCCCGTCGGACTCGACGACGCCGACCGCGACGTGGTCGGGCGGCTTGTTGCGGAACGCGATCCCCAGCGCGAGCGCCAGCAGCACCGGGAAGCCGAAGACCCAGAAGATGACCTCCGGCTCGCGGACGAACTCCTTCAGCCGCGCCAGCAACAGCGACGCGAACGCGCTCCGCCTAGCCATCGCGCAGGTGCCTCCCGGTCAGGTTGACGAAGACATCCTCGAGGCTGGCGTGGCGCGTCGTCAGCCGCGTCATGTGGCGCCGCTCGCGGTCGAGGTGGTCGAGCAGGGCCGGGATCGCCAGGTGCGGCTCGCCGACCGTGAGCTGCACGCTACCCGCCTCGGTCCGCACCCCGATCACCGAGGGGAGACCCCGGAGCGGCTCGAGCGGCAGCCCGGCGTCGCCGTCCCCCGCGTCGCCTGCGGCGTTCGCCGCGCCCGCGTCGTTCTCGACCGCGAACTCGATCACGTGCTCTCCGCCGAGCGACGCGATCAGCTCGGCCGGCGAGCCGAGCGCGATGACCTTCCCGTGATCGACGACCGCGACCAGGTCCGACAGCCGCTCGGCCTCGTCCATGTAGTGGGTCGTCAGCAGGATCGTCCGGCCGCGGCTCCGCAGCTCGCGGATCACGTCCCAGAGCTGGCGCCGCGACTGCGGGTCGAGGCCCGTCGTCGGTTCGTCGAGGAACAGCAGCTCGGGATCGCCGACCAGCGCGGTCGCCACCGCCAGCCGCTGCTTCTGCCCGCCGGAGAGGTTCACGACCCACGCGTCGCGCTTCTCCTGCAAGCCGACCAGCTCGATCAGCTCGTCCGGATCGCGGGGACGCCGGTAGAACGACGCGAACAGGGAGACCGTCTCCGCTACGGTCAGCTTCTCGGCGAGCTGCGTCTCCTGGAGCGAGACGCCGATCCGCTCGCGCAGCGCCGCCGCGTCCCGGGCCCAGGTCAGGCCCAGGACCTCGACCTGTCCCGCCGTCGGCTCCAGAAGGCCTTCCAGGATCTCGACGGTCGTGGTCTTCCCGGCTCCGTTCGGTCCGAGCAGGCCGAATGTGATCCCGGCCGGGACCGACAGGTCGAGTCCGCGTACCGCCTCCACCGGCGGCTTGCCCGGGTAGGTCTTTCGCAGGTCCTTCGTGTAGAGGGCGACCGACATGGGGCGGGATCATACCCCGGCCGCAGGCGAGCGCCCGTGCGGGGTCGGTTCCCGAGCAGCCTCCCGCCGGGGGGTGCTGGTTTCGCCTCCGGCTGCGGGTCTAACCTTGGCGTCCGGCCGCCCCGGACCTCGGGGGAAGCCGCGGCCACTCCGCACGGGCGGGCGGCGCGAGAGCCGTCCGGGCGGCAGCTTGGGGGGCGCGTGGTCGATGAGGACCGATCGAGCGCGGTGAGCGACACGTGGGTCGGACAGCGCATCGGCCGCTACGCGATCCTGCGCCTCATCGGCCGCGGCGGGATGGGAGAGGTCTACCTCGCCGAGGACACGCAGTTGTCCCGCCTGGTCGCCGTCAAGGCGCTGCCCGCCGATCACGTGCCGAGCCCCCGGCTGCGCACTCGCTTCGAAGATGAAATCCGGAACACGCTGCGCGTCTCCCATCCCTACATCGCGCAGATGCTCGACGTCGTCGAGCGCGACGACCGCCTGTTCCTGGTGATGGAGTACGTTCGCGGCCGACCGCTCTCCTCCGTCATCAAGGACGGCGTGTCGCGCCGCGACATTCGGCGCTGGGGCCAGCAGATTGCCGAGGCGCTGGCCGCGATTCACGGTGCCGGCCTCGTCCACCGCGACCTCAAGCCGGGCAACGTGATGATCACCGAGAGCGGGCACGTCAAGGTGCTCGACTTCGGCATCGCGAAGCGTGTCGTTGTCGCTGCGGACGGTACGGAGACCCAGACGACCGTCGCCGAGCTGACGCAGGAGGGGACGATCGTCGGGACCAGGCTCTACATGTCGCCCGAGCAGGCCCGCGGGCAAGCGGATATCGACAGCCGTTCGGATCTCTTCTCGCTGGGCCTCGTGCTCTACGAGGCGCTGACCGGAGTCCATCCTTTCCAGCGCGGAACCGGCGCCGACACGACGGCCGCGCTGCTGGTGGAGTCGCCGAACCGGGGCGTCGAGCCGCCGACGTTGCGCCGCGCCGGGCGGTTGCGCGAGATCGTCCACAGGCTGCTGCGCAAGGAGCGCGCCGAGCGCTACCAGTTGGCGGAAGAAGTGGCGCGGGCGCTGGAGGCAGCCGACGAACGCCCGAACCCGCTGCGGAGCCTTTTCGACCTCCTCGAGCCGCATCGCCGCGCGATCGGTGCCGTCGTCGCCGTCGCGCTCACGGTGGCGGCCGGCGCCGGAGCCTGGTGGGTGCTGCGCGACCGGGGGAAAGAAGTCGCGACCCTGAACGCGGGGCAGGCGCAGCTCCTGGCCCGGGCGCAGTCGCTGCGCAGCGAGGGACGCTACCGCGAGGCTCTCGCCCTCGTCGAGGACGAACTGCGAGACGAGCCGCGGCTGCTCGAGTTCGAGCTGGAGCGCGCGAGGCTCCTGATGGAGTCGGGCCAGGAACGGCGCGCTCGAGAGGCCCTCGGGCGGGCCGAGGCCGAGGCCGCGCGGCGGCGGCTCGATCCGCGAAGTCGGGAGGCTTTGGCGGTGCGGCAGGTGCGCGCGGTCGTGCTCGGCGACGCCCGCGAGCGGCTGGCCGCGCTCGAGCAGACGGCGTCGCTCTACCCGGAGACCCCGAACGTCCTGATCGAGCTGGCAGCGGCCCAGCGGACGAGCGGTGCGGCCGGGAGCGGCGAGCGGGCGCTGGCGACCCTGAATCGCCACCTCGCCTCGCATCCTCTCGACCCGGACGCACTGCTGCTGCGGGGCGCGATCCTCGGGGACGGCGGCGACTTCACCGGCGCCGCGCGGTCGCTCGACGAGGCCGCAGCCGCGGCGGATCGACTGAAGATCCCGTTCGGGGCGGCCAAGATCGCGCGGGCCCGCGCCAAGCTCGCGATCGAACGCGGGGACCACGACACGGCGCTTCAGCAGTACGAGGAGTCGGCACGCCTCTACCGCGACGCCGGCCTCGATGTGCTGGCGGTCGGTGCGAGCGCCGCCGCGGCGAACATCCGGCTGCTGGCGAACGACGTGAGCGGGGCGCTCCGGCTGCTCGAAGGGACGGAACGGCTGGCCAGCGACGGCGGGGACCTGTCGCTGCTCAACCTGACGCTCAACAGCCGGGCGGTCGCTCTCTACCGCGCCGCGCGGTTCCCCGAGGCGGAGCCGCTCCTCCGCCGCGTCATCGACCAGTCGGCGATGCTCGAGGACGCGGAGATGGGGCGGATGGCGCGCGGGAACCTCGCCGGGTTGCTACAGGAGGAGGTACGGATGGACGAGGCCGCGCGCTGGGCGACCGAATTGCGCGACCTCGCCCGCGAGGCCGATGAGCCGAGCGACGAGATCGCCGGCGAGGTCGTGCTCGCGCACGTGGCGGCGTACGGCGGGCGGGAGGCGGAGGCGATCGGGGCGATCGAGCGGCTCCTCGAACGCGAGAACGCGGCGGCGCGGGATGATGACGGCGCCGCAACGGAGCGGCGGGAGACGGCGCTGGCCAACGTCGCGTACCTCTCGGCCGCGCTCGCAGACCTTCGGCTGACGGCGGGTCGGCCAGCCGAGGCTCGGCCGCCGGCCGACTCGGCGGTCGAGCTGAACGGATCGCAGGGCGACCTCGACCTGCTCGGCATGGCGCTGGCGACGCGGGCGCGGGTGCTGATCGCGCTGGACGAGCGTGCCGCGGCGCGGCGCGACGTGGACCAGGCGCTGCAGATGGCGGTGGGCGGCAACGCCAATGTCGGGCAACTCGCCGAGCTGGCGGCGGGAGAGCTCGAGGCCGCGGAGGGACGCGCGGCCGACGCGGCACGGCGGCTCGCGGCACTCGCCGCGGCCGCGGGACGCTCCGAACGTCATGGCCTGCGGCTGCTGGCGCTGCTGGCCGAGGCCGAGGCAAGGCGCCGCGCAGGGGACAAGGCGGCAGCGGACCGGCTGGAGCGGCAGGTCCTCGACGACCCGCGCGCGTCCCGCACCCAGCGGACCCGCGCCGCGCGCGGGTTCGTGCAGGAAACGACCGATCACCCGGGGGACAGGAAGGGGAGGTGAATCATGCCGAAGACGAAGATCCGGATCGACAAAGCGAGATGGGGCACGGTCGACACGCAGTGGAGCGTCGATGGTGTCTGGTGCGCGCCGCAGACCGTCGTGAACTACGAGTCGCTCACGAGTTTCAGCCAACTGGACATCGAGGTCTGCGGCCTGCACCTCGCCCTCCCGACCACGTTCTCGTTCAGTACGCGGGACATCAACGGCCTGGTCCACTCGATCACGGGCAGCTTCACCGCGGGCGTCGGACTGACCTGGATGGTGGACAACGTGGTGCGGATACCCGCCGGGATGCGCGGCCTGGGGTATCTGCCGATCGAGTTCTTCGGGGAGTTCATCGCCGCCGGACCATGCCCGCACGGGAACGGTGGGCACGAGGTGGTCATCACCTGACCCGGCGTCGCACGCCCTCTGCGCGTTTGATCCTCCGCAGGTTGCGGTCTACCCTGCGGCTCGCGCCCGGTCGCGGGCTCGCCGGGTGGGGAGGGTCATGGCGCAGGGCAGTTCGGACGCGGGGGGTGCGCCGGACGGTGTGGCGGGCATCCTCGTCGGGCGATACGAGCTGATCGAGAAGATCGGCCGCGGCGGGATGGGTGTGGTCTACCTGGCCCGCGACACCCAGCTCGGCCGGACCGTGGCGATCAAGTCGATCGCCGGGGATCACGTTCCCTCGCGGTCGGAACTCGAGCGCTTCCGGCAGGAGGTCGCGAACCTCGCTGCGGTCACGCACCCCTACGTGGCCGCGGTCTACGACGCGATCGACGACGGCGGGAAGCTCTACATCGTGATGGAGCACGTGCGCGGCAAGTCCCTCGACGCGGCGGCCGCGGTGGATCGCCGCCCGCGGACGATCGCGCGCTGGGCCCATCAGATCGCCGACGCGCTGGCCGGGATCCACGCCGCGGGAATCGTCCACCGCGACCTCAAGCCGAGCAACGTGATGGTGTCGGAGGGCGGCCATATCAAGGTGCTGGACTTCGGCATCGCGCAGCGCTTCACCGCGCAGGTGGACCCGGACGACGAGACGGGCGAGACGGTGGAGAAGCTGACGCGGCAAGGGGTCGCGGTCGGCACGCCGAGCTACATGTCGCCGGAGCAGCTGCGACAGGAGCGGCTCGACCCGCGCAGCGACCTCTTCTCGCTCGGGATCCTGCTGTACGAGGCACTCACCGGGGTGCACCCGTTCCGCCGCGCGTCGCCCGCCGGCACGGCGGCCGCGATCCTGGCGGGGGCGCCGGGCGACGGCGTCGAGCCGGCCGAACTCGTCAAAGCCGGCCCGCTGCGCCACGTGGTCCTGAGGCTGCTCGAGAAGGAGCGCGAGCGGCGCTACCCGGGCGCCAAGGAGCTCGTGGCGGCGCTGGACACGGTGCCCCACGGGAATGGCGGCCGCTGGTGGCGGCTCGGCGGGATCGCGCTGGCGACGCTCGCCTCGGTAGCGCTCGCGATCGTGGCGACGCGGATGGACTGGCCCCGGCGCGCGCAGGATCCGGTGCTCACCTCCGGCCAGCAGCAGCTGCTCGACCGGGCCCGCGCGTTGGGCAAGGAGCACCGCTACCGCGAAGCGATCGAAGTGCTCGACACCGAGCTCGCCAAGGACCCGAAACTGCTCGCTTTCGAGGCCCTGCGCGCGACGACGCTCTGGAGCGCAGGCAACGAGCTCAGGGCGCACGAGGTCATCGCCCATGCACAGGCGCTGGCACGCGAGCAGGGGCTCGATCCGAAGAGCCGGCTCGGGCTCGAGATCGAGCGGGCCCGCGCGAGGATTCTCAGGTCCGGCCCCGAGGTGCTGGCCGCGACCGAGGCCCTGGCGAGGCAGTTCCCCGACACCCCCGGGATCCAGGTCGAATACGCCGAGGCGCTGGCCGACCAGGGCCGGATGGACGAGGCGCTCGCCATGCTGGATCGGCAGTCGGAGCGCGATCCGCTCGATGCCGACGCGTTGCTTGCCAAGGGGACGACACTGGCCGCCGCCGGGCGGCGGAACGAGGCCCAGGCGGCGTTCGCGGCGGCGGAGCAGGCATTCCGCAGCCTCGCCGTCCCGACCGGGGTGGCGGCGGTCGAGACTCAACGCGGCGTCATCGCCTTCGCGGTCGACAAGCAGCCAGGCGAGGCGCTCGAGCATTTCCGGCAGGCGACCGCACTGTACCGCGCGGCCGGGCAACCCCCGCTGGAGGCCTACTCGCGCTACCAGGAGTCCGCGGCGCTTCTGATGTCGGGTGACCTGACTGAAGCGATGGAGGGCTTCGTTGAGGCGCAGAGCGCCGCGACCGAGAACGGCGACCTGTCGCTGGCCGCGGTCGCACGGAACAGCCACGCGGTCGCGTTGATTCGTGCCGGCCGACCGACCGAGGCGGAGCCGCTGCTTCACGAGACGATCGGCCAGGCAACGCTGCTCGGCGACTTCGGCCTGAGTCTTTCGGCGCGGGGAAATCTCGTTGCGTTGCAACTGATGGCGGGCGAGTACGACAAGGCCCGCCACGCCGCGACCGAGTCGATCGCGCTGGCGCAGAAGCAGGACGATGCCGCCGGCTACGAGCTGACGTTCTCGCTCAACCTGGCCGAGGTCGACCTGCAGCAGGGAAAGACCGACACCGCGCTCGCCGAGATGGAGCAGATCCTGGCCGAGCAGAAGGGGCCCAAGGGCTCGGGCGCGGGCCGCGCCGAGGCGTCGGCGACTCTGGGGAACGCGCTGCTCGCGCTGGAACGCTATGACGAAGCGCTGCCATCTCTCATGGTCGCCGTTGAGGGCTGGCAGCAAGCCGGCGACGGCGACCAGTTGGGATTCGCCCTCGCATCACGCGCGTACGCTCGCGCCGCGCGCGGCGAACTGGATGCCGCGCGCGGCGACCTGGATGCCGCGGTGAGCGCCGCCGGTAGCAGCAACGCGGGGGTGGCGCAGAGCGCGAACTATGTCGACGCATTCATGCTGTGGAAGGACGGCCACGGCGCCCAGGCCGCGGCACGGCTCGCGGCGCTCAGGCAGCGCGCGGACGCGACCGGCCAGCGTCCGCTCGCGCTCGACGCGGCGATCCTGGAGAGCGCGGTGCAGCGAACGTTGGGCGATCGCGGGGCCGCATTGAGCCTCGCTCGGGAGGCTGCTTCGCAGGCGACGTTCTCGGAGCCTCGCCGGGTACGCGCGCGGGCGGCAGAAGCCGAGGCGCTGGCGGCGCTGGGGCGCCGGGCGGAGGCCCGTTCGCTCGCGCAGGATACGGCGGCCGCGGCCAGGCAGCAGGGGCTCGACGCCGTGGCGGAGCGGATGAGCCTCCTGACCAAGTAGGCGTTGCGGTCAACGACCGAAGTCGCGGTGTTCCTGCGTCCGTCCCGAGAATCACCCGGGAGTCGGTGTACCATGCGCCCTCGCGTGTCGAGAGGGGCGCGCGAGACGTGCCCCGCCGGGGGGGAGGGCTGCATGGAGAAACCCAGGAAGCTTGTCACCGGGCCGCGGATTCTGACCGCTCTGGTGGTGCTCGCGGCAGCAGTCGTGATCCTGTTGTACCAGCGTGCTACGACCAAGACGACGATCAGGATCACCAAAGGGCGTCTGGACTATCCGGTGCAGTGGGAGGCGGATGTCACCACCTCGCTGCTCGCCACCACGCGACACTACGAGTTCGTGGCCGGCGAGGCGGTCCCGGCAGAGATCTGGAGGAGGATGCTCGGCACGGTCGAGTCCTTCCGCGAGATCCGCTGTAACGAAAAGGCGGTGTCAGTGATGGTGCTTCGATATGAAACCAAGGTACCGAAGGAGGATCCCAAGCAGATTCAAGTCCGCTGGGATTCCGACTCGACAATCAACTGGGGCTTCGACCATTGCCCTGCTGGCCAGGCATGCAAATTCCCAGACCACTACTTCGACCCACGCTACAGCAAGGACGGCAAGGACCTGTGCGACGATCCAACCGACGTGAAGTGCTGGGAGATCAAGCTCCGCTGAACCGCGCTACGGGCACCCGTTCTGCCCGCGATCCCGCTCCGCCCCGCTCGTCGCGTACCCGGCCGGGCTCTCGACCCCGTCGGCCCGGCCGGTGACGACGACGTAGCTGCCGATCGCCGGGACCTCTGCCGCGGGGACGGTCGTCTTCAGCCGCCCGGGCCCCGCGGCGGACGTCACCACGTTGCAGCGCGCGCGGCTGCCGTGGTCGTACCGCCCCTGCGCGTTCAGCAGCGCAGCGTCGCCGAAGTAGACGTTGTACAGCTCGGAACCGGCGAGCTGGTCGAAGGCGATCTCGAGCCCGCCGTCGGGCAGGCGCGCGACGGTCACGCCGTTGACCTCGCCCGGCCGCGGCTTGAGCGTGCCGTAGACATCCAGCCAGGCGGCATCGACGACGACGCGGTAGTCGTCGCCCGGCGTGCCGGCTTGCGGCGCCGAGACGACGCGCAGCGTCGTCGTCCCGAGTTCCGCGGTCGTGAGCGCCGGCCAGTCGTAGCCCTTGCCCGACGCGGCCGGCACCGGGTTCTTCATCAACGTCGCGCTGACCTCGCGGTAGGCCGCAACGTTCGGCCGCACGAGCATCTTCTCGTTCGGGTAGTCGGGCGCCTCGGCCGGCGCATTCGGGCCGCCACCGCCGACCAGCGGCGTGAAGAAGATCCAGTTGGTCGCGCTGTACGGGTGGCCGGCAGGCGGGCGGAACCGGTCGTTCACCGAGGCCTCGACGCGATAGAGGTCGTCGGTGACGCTGCCGGTGGTGCGGTAGCGGATCCCGGCGACCACCTTGACCGGGACGACCTCGTCGTACCAGGTGGGGAAGCCCGACAGGCGGAACTCCTCGCTGCCGGTCCCCAGCCGGACCGAGGCTCCCGCGCCGCCATCGGCTTCGCTGAAAGCCGCCGCGGGATCGGTGACCTGTGCGCCGCTCCGCGCCTCCCATGCCGTCGGATAGAGCCGCAGCACCCGCTGCAGGTAACCGTGATCGAGACCGGTCAGGCTGGTCGCAGCGTTGCCGTCCTTCGGTCCCAGGTTGGCGCCACCGATCGACTCCCAGACCTTCTCGCGGATGATCGCGTAGCCGGTCGCGGTCGGGTGGATGTCGTCGCCGAGCAGGTGGCAGATCTGCCCCTGGAAGCCGGTGCAGCCGTTCAGCAGATCCTCGTGCGAGAACTCCAGGAAGACCTCGGCGTTCGTGACCCGCCGCGCCTGGCCCCAAGCCACCTCGCGCAGCACGCGGTTCACCAACGGGACCCACTCGCGGTGGAACGCCGTGCTGTTGCCGGTCGCACAGGCGTCGGCAAGGTTGTCGTACAGCGTGTTCAGCTCGACGGTCGCGCCGGGGATCCCCGCGACGAGGGACGACAGGATCTCCTGCAGGTTCTGGCGCGAGTCGATGATCTCGGCCGCCGCGCGGTTGACCTGCTCCTGGGTCGGATTGTCGGGCGGCTCGGCGTTGAGCAGGTCGTTGCCGATGATCGAGATCGTCACGAACTTGCTCTGCGCGTCGATGACGCGGAAGACGTTGTTGAGGTCGGCCTCGTCGATCAGCAGGTGGTCGGTGTGCTCGCCCTTCACCGCGGCCTCGTCGAGAGCCACGGTCGCGGAGGGGGCGACGCACTTCAGCCGGTCGCGCACCTGGCGGCTGTACCAGAAGGTCGAGGTGTCGAAGCACGAGTTCCAGTTCCAGCCGATCGAGTCGCCCATCGAGGTGTAGCGCAGGTTGCCGCCGAGCAGCGTCTCGACCAGGGCCATCCCGGCGCCGACGCGACGCACCCCCGCAGGACGGTTGTAGCCGGAGGTCCCCTGCGCGAACTCGTCGGTGCGCGCGAAGGTGCGGCGCCAGCCGGCGGGGTCCTCGAGGTCGACGACATAGCAGCCGTTGCCGGGGGAGAAGGAGAACGAGCCGTTGGCGGCGGTGCTCGTGCTCTGGTCGTACGCCCCGCCGGCGTCGCGCTGGCCGGCGACGCGGACCGGAACGCCGGCGATCGCCTCCTCGCCGGCGTCGCGCACGCCATTGGCGTTGCGGTCGTTGAAGGCGCTGCCGGAGACGGTCTGCGCCGCGGCGGGGAGCGCCATCGCGCCGAAGGCGATCAGAGCGGCCAGAGCCGGCGTCACGCGGCGTGTCAGGAAGAGAACCTGCCGGCCGCTCACGGCGCGTCCTCCCGGACGAAGACGCGGCGCCAGGTGAACGCCCCTTTGCGGTCACCCATCCGCTCGAACTCGACCGTCACCGCCGCAGCCAGCTTCCCGTCGGGGCCGGCGCGCAGCGTTTCCGTCACGAACAGCCAGGTGTCGTCGCCCGGGGGCGGCGTGACGCGGAAGGTGGCGCGCACCCCGAGGCCGTCGTCGTCGCGCGTGACCGTCACGTCCTGCAGCGGGCGCGGGCCGTCGGGGCCGAAGTAGGCCGGCCAGGCGGCGGTCTGTCTGGCAAGCGTCGCCGTCCCCACGACGCGCGCGCCGTCGAGCCGCAGCGAGAGCCGGTACGGTACGGCCTCCTCGACGAAATTGTGCTGCCCCGTGCCGTAGTACTGCTCCACCAGCCGCCACTCGCCGGCCAGGGACGGGGTGTCCTGGCCCGCGGCGACGGTCACACCGGCCAGGGAAGCCAGGACGAACGCGGTGAAGAGAATGGGAATCGAGGACGTCCGCATGGCCGAGGCCTCCGCTCCGGCTCCATAGATACCGCGAAACGCCGCCGCCGTCCCCTGCTTTCCGCTACTTCAGGACCCAGACCCCGTTCCTCGGCACGACTTCCTGTTCGTCGAGGAAGACCCGGCGCCCGCACCCGCCCGGCCGGAAGTCCGCGACGATGTCGACGTGCTGGGCCGAGCGGTTGAGCGCGCCGGCCGCGAACAGCTCGGCGATCCGCTGCTTTCCGTCGTCCGACCCCGGCGCCTCGACGTAGCAGTTCTCGTACGACGCGCCGATCGCGATGTGCAGCGTCCCGCCGACTTTCTCGACCAGCAGCGGGTGCTTCAGCACCCGCTCGAGCCCCGGGTTCATCCCCAGCGCGACCTCGCCCAGCCGGTGCGAGCCCTCGTCGGTCTCGACGATCGCGGCGAGCTGCTCTGTGCCCTCTTCCGCCGAGTACTCCACGATCCGGCCCCGCGTGAACTTCAGGAAGATTCCGCGGATGTCGCGCCCACCGTAGTGGACCGGCAGGTCGACGAAGATCTCGCCTTCCACCGAAGACGCATCGGGGCTGGTGAAGATCTCGCCGTCGGGGAAGTTGCGCAGGCCGTACGAGAGCGTCGGCCGGCTCGGGGCGAGGCTCATCGTCAGCGTCAGCTCGCGTCCGCTGCGCGGGTCGACGGTGACGATCCGGATCGCCTGCGCGCGCTCGAAGAGCGGGGCCAGGGCTTCTTCGGCGTCCTTGAGCGGACGCGGATCGACCGTCGAGGCCCCGACGAGAAAGCGCGTGTACTCGTCGAAGTCGAGTCCCTCCATCGCGGCGAAACCGGGCGTAGGGTAGAGCGTGATCACCCAGGGCTTCGCCAGGCGCAGGTCGGTGTACGGCTTGTCGGCGCCGACGATCGCCTGGAACTGCGGCGCCGTGAGACCCGCGTACCGCGCCGGGTCTTCCGCGCCGAGCACCTCGACGTACTTGTCCATCGACTCGTAGCGCGCACGGTGCCAGGCCGGCACTGCGCTGACCTGTTCCGGCGTCCCGCGGCGCCCCATCGCCGCCGACCAGGCCCGGCCGCGCTCGTTGTTGGGCGGCACCAGCAGGACATCCGGCAACCCGCCGGCCTCGATCACCCGCCGCTCCAGCACCTCCATCAGCGGCCAGCCGATCCGCTCTCCCTTGATCATCACGCGCTCGCCGGGCTTGATCCCGCCGAGCGAGTGATCGAGCAGGATGGAGGCCCAGGTTTCGAGGTCCTTGGCTTCGATCGAGGGCTCGCGCATGCACTGTCTCCCCGGGAGCGTCGGGCCGCGCCCGACTCCGGCAGTCAGCGTTTCTGGTACATCCCGATCAGCACGGCCTCCGCCAGCACGTGCCCCTTCATCGCCTGCTCGACATCGGCCTTGCTCGCCGCGCCGAGGTTGCCCAGCGTCGCGTCGAGCGCATGGAGCTTGAAGAAGTAGCGGTGCCGGCCGATCGGAGGACAAGGGCCGCCGTATCCCGTCCGCTTCCAGTCGTTGAGACCCTGGCGCGTGCCGGCGGGGAGCCCCGCTGGCGCGACCGCCTCGGGCAGTCCCGTCGCGGTGGCCGGGATGTCGTAGAGCAGCCAGTGCACCCAGGTCATCTTCGGCGCCTTCGGGTCGGGCGCATCGGGATCGTCGACGATCAGGACGAAGCTCTTCGTCCCGGCGGGAGCGCCCTCCCACGCGAGAGCGGGGGAGAGGTCCTTTCCCTGGCAGGTGTAGGCGGACGGGATCTCCTGGCCTTCGCCGAAGGACTGCGACGTGATCTTCATCGGCGGTCCTCCCGTGGCGAGCAGAAAGGTCGACAGGACGGCCAGGACGAGCGCGGGAGTGCGTGCACGAGTCACGGGTCCTCCCTTCTTCACCGAAGCGTAGCAGCCGCCCTCCGTGGCGGCCCGATTCGCGGCTCGCAGCCCGGGCTGGGACGGAGCCCAACCCCTACGATATCCCCGTTCGCTAGCGCTGCGGGCCCTCCTGGCCGCAACTGTCGACCGCTGCGACGAGGTAAGCCGTGAACGCCGCGTACGCCGCCCCGCCGGCGTGGCGGAACGACTTCGCGGTGGCGGTGCCGAGCAGCGACGAGCCGGAGAAACTCGGCTGTTCGGAGCTGTACACCTTGTACCGTCCCGCACTCACCGGGTCGGTCGTCCAGTCGAGGACCACGTCGGAGGCGTCGCGCTGCGCGAGGATGCGGCCCACCGTCGGCGGGGCCGGGCAGCCGTCGCAGCCGCCCGTCAGGTCGACCAGCTCGAAGTCGTCGACGACCGCCTCGACCAGCGACCCGTCGAGCAGGTCGGAGGCCACGAACCGCACGCGCATGTTCGCCGTGGGACCCGTCGCACCGAGCGGGAACTCGACCTGGGAGAAGACCATCCCCGCGTCGGAGGCGCTCGTGTTCTCGATCGGCGACCAGCTCGCACCATCGTCGGTCGACAGGTCGACGGTCCAGGAGTCGGTCCCCGGCGTGGCGCCGGTGTTGTTGGAGTAGTAGCGCTTGTAGCGGATCGCCGGCGACTGCGCGCCCACCAGGCTGAAGCGCGCGGAGAGCAGCGTGGTCGTTCCCCCGTCGATGTCGTTGTCGCCGAGGCTCGCGTTGTTGAGGCCGGTGGCCCAGCAGTTGCTTCCGGAGGGGCAGGTGCCGGGCTGCGCGTCGGTCTGGGTCGGATCGCCCAGCTCCCAGAGTCCGGTCGTGGCGTCGTTGGTGCCCGCGCGCGCCCAGCCGGCGGCCCCCGACTCGAAGGTCTCGGACGAGAGCAGCTCCGGGAGCACGGTCGCCTGCGCCGAGCGGCGCTTGACGTTCCCGTCGGCGTTCCCCTGCCGGTCCGCAGCGCGGACCACGTAGTAGTAGGTCGTCGCCGGCGCGAGGCCGGCGTCCACCAGGGACGTCGCGGTGGTCCGGCCGACGAGGTTGGCCGGCGCCGGGGTGAAGCCCGCGGTCGTCGAGCGGTAGACCTCGTAGACGACCGGGCCGGAGCAGGTCTCCCGTGCCGCGCCCCACACCAGCTGCGCCTCGCCGCAGCCTGCGCCGGCGACGACGCCATCGACCCCGGAGAAGGTTGGCGGCCTGGTGTCGGGTGCCGCCGGCGCGGTTGCCGCGCGCCGGACCAGGTTGGCGTCCTCGCCCGAGCGCGAGTCGAGCGCCCGGACGACGTAGTAGTAGCCGGTGCCGGGCACGAGGTAGCGATCGACGAGGGAGAGCGAGGCGAGCCCGCTCGCGACACGCGTCGCGTCGGACGGGACGAAGCCCGGGTCGGTCGAGCGGTAGACGTTGTAGGTCACGCTCGCGTTCGAGCAGCCGCTCGCGGCGGCCGACCAGGCCAGCGAGGTCTCCGCGCAGTCCGGGCCGGCCGTCGCCGACGCGGCGCCTGCGAACGATGGCTTCACGAAGCACGGCGGCGTGGCGTCGCAGGTCGGTTCGGTGACGCGGAAGTCGTCGAAGGCTCCTTCCACCGTGCCGGCGGCGGCGACGCCGTCGGAGACCCGCACGCGCAGGCGCATGGTCGCCGTCAGCGGCAGGATCGCGTCGAGGTCGAAGCGGGCCCGCGCCCAGGCTGCGGCCGCCTGGCCGCTGCCGAGCTTCTCGACCGTCTGCCAGGTCGAGCCGCCGTTGTTGCTGACCTCGACCCAGTACCAGTCGTTGGCGTCTGCGCCCGGCGCGGAGCTGGCCCACCAGCGCTGGTAGGCGAGGTCGGCGCCGGAGAGCCCGGCCAGGCTGAAGACCGGTGACAGCAGCACGACCTCGCCGCCGTCCACGTCGTCGCCCGAATCGCCGTTGAAGTTCGGCGCCGTGAACCAGCACCCGTCGCCGGCGTCGTCGGAGTCGGAGCCCGATTGCCACGGCGTCGCGTCCGGCGTGCCGCGCGTCCAGGCACCGCTCGACGCGGTCGACGTCGCCGGATCGAAGGCCCAGCCCGAGTCGGCGGAGAAGCCGTCCGAGCGCCGCAGCACGTCGCCGCCCGTCTTCAGCGCGAAGTACTGCGTGTCCACGGTACACCCGGAGCCGTCGGTGACGGTGAAGGTGAAGGGGAGCGAGGTGCCGCAGGCGACCGACGAAGCGATCGAGGCCCGGAAGCCGACCGCGTTGACGGTCGTCCCGTTCCCAGGCAGGTCGGCGAAGGGCTGCGTCGCGACGTCGATCGTCACGCCGGCGGCGCTCGAGGCGATCGTTCCGACCAGGCCGGACCCCGCCGTCGGCGCCGCGTTCCCCAGCGTCAGGAAGATGTCCACCGCTTCGCCCGGGTCGACCGTGCCGGAGCGGTTCCCCCGCGGCGTGTCGTCGGTCGTGACGGAGACGATCCCGGCGACCGGCCGCGCCGGACCGGTCGTCGACACGACCTGCTCGATCGTCGAGCCGCAGCCCGAACCGGTGATCGCCTGGACGACGTAGTAGTAGGTCGTGCCGGGGCGCACCTCGCCGTCGGCGAAGCTCGTCCCGGTGACTTCCGTCAGCGGCAGGAAGGCGCGGTTGGGCGAGAACATCGTCTTCATCAGGCGATACTTCGTGGCGCCGCTCACCGCCGGCCAGCTCAGCGTGACGCCGTTGCAGCCGGTGGCGATCGAGACCGTCGGCTCCGCGGGCCGCGCGCAGCCGGCGGTTGTCGCGCGCTGCGTCCCGGCGATCTCGTGCAGGTTGAAGGCGTCGTAGATCTGCTTCGCGTTGGGCGTGCCGTTGGCGAGGTTGCCGTCGTCGTCGTCCACCGCGAGGTAGGCGTCGTAGATCGAGTTCGCCTGATTGGGCAGGTAGGGGCCGGACTGCGGCAGCGAAGCGAAGAAGATCCGCTCGTAGGTCAGCCAGCCGGTGTGATAGCCGTGCTTGGCGACCAGGCTCTGCGCCAGGTCCCAGCCGGTCTGCCCGTAGATCTCGCCCTCGCAGTGGCACTCGAGGCCGAGCGGTCCGCCGCAGCCGAAGCCGGCCGAGGGGCACTTGGAGGCGGCGTTGCCGCGCGTGATCAGTCCGGTCGATGAGGTCAGCCGGTTGACGTCGCGCACGCCGCCGCCGCTGGTGCGGAAGTACGGCCCGATCACCGAGCCGTGCGTCATCAGGAAGGCGACGTGGTCACCGGTCCCCTCACCGGTCGCCGAGTCGCCCAGCAGCGTGTTCTGGTCGATGCCGTGGCCCCACTCGTGCTGCATCACGTCGGCGATCTCGCCGGTGTTGTTGCAGCCGCCGCCCGAACGGTAGAAGTTGACGGTCCCGTTCCAGTAGGCGTTGCAGGTGCTGGCGATGTTGACGTTGGACTGCACCGTCTGGTCGAACCAGGGCAGGTTGAGCCACTTCTTCGCGACCAGCCGGGCCTCGTTGAGGTGGAAGAAGCTGTTGCGTTCGGCCCGCGTCGAGACCCCGTTGGCCAGTTGGTCGGTCCCGCCGGTGCCGAGCTTCAGCCAGCCCAGGCCGAGCGTGGTTTCGCCGTAGGCCTGGGCCGGCGCCGAGCAGTTCTCGCAGCTCGTCGAGAAGTAGCGGCCGTCGAGGCCGGTCGAGACCTTCGCGCCGTTGAAGGGGAAGCGGCCGGCGGCGCTGGTCACGCCCGCGCCGTCGACCTGCACGAACGGAATCGGTACGACTGCCTCGGGGTCGACCACGGTCCGCGGGTAGACGCCGCCGGTCACCTCGCCATAGGCGTTGGCATCGAAGAACTGCACGATCGAGCCGTCGTGGGCGTCGACGCGGCCGGTCCAGGTCGCCTGCTCGCCGGCGCGGCGGAAGGCGACCTCCCAGACGAGCCGGTAGCGCAGGCCCGCGCCCTCCTCGACCGGCAGGAAGAACAGGCGCGGCTCGCCGTGCTGCCGGTCGAGTTCCCCGTCGCCGTCGCCGGACTCGCCCCCGCGGACGTAGTCGCCGAGGCGCCGCCGCGCGTCGGCGGCGTCGAGCAGCGCGACCGGAGCGTCGGCCGTGCCGGACAGGAGGCGCGTGCCGAGCTGGATCACGTTGCCCGCATTCAGGCGTGCGAACACCCCCGCGCCCTCGACCGGCACTCCGCCGATCGTCCAGTCGAAGTCGACGAACGCGACCCGACCGTCGTCGATCACCGCCGAACGCTGGGGCGAGAGGACCAGCTCGCCGAAGGCGGGCGCGAGCAGGCCGGGGTGGGCCGCGAGCAGCTCGCGCACCCGCCGCTCGAGCAGCGAGAGGTCGCGCGGATCGCCTCCGGCCAGGCCGTTGCCGGCGCCCGGCACGAGCGGCAGTCCGCTGCCGGACAGGGCCGCCGCGCGGCCGCTGCCCGCCACCAGCCGCCCCGTCCACGCTCCGCCCGACGCAACCGCGAACGCGCGGAAGGGCGCGACCGGCGTGCCGGCCGCGCCGGGGCTCCCGGCCTCGGCGTCGGCGACGTCGATCGTGCGCTCGGTCACGAACGCCGGCCGGACCGTCTTCCCGGCGAGCGATCCGGCAGTGGGCGATTCGATCGCGAGCGCGGCGGGAGCGACGGCCACGGCGAGCAGCGTGGCGAGCAGGGTGCGGGACGACGGCATGCGTGACCTCGAGCGGTTCGGGCCGACCGCGGACGGTATCGGACTTCAGGAAGGGGGGCCCGGACCTCGGCTTATACCGCGCGACGGTACCGGAGGCCACTGTTCCTGGCGATCCGGTGGGCAGTGCCGGTCCGCGGTGCTAGCCTCCCGTCCGAGGAGTGCTCGATGTCCAGCTTTCCTGTCCGCACTTTCGCCGTGGCGAGCCTGATCGTCGCCCTCCTCGTGGCCGCCGGGTGCGGCGGCCAGGATCGATCCGCCGGCGTCGCCGGCGCGAGCCCGGAGGGTCCAGTTGTGAAGGAGTCCGTGTTCGACGTCGAAGGGATGACCTGCGGTCACTGCGAGCAGGCGATCCAGTCCACCGTCGGCGCGATCGATGGAGTCGAGACCGTCGAGGCTTCGCACACGGAGAAGAAGGCCGTGGTGCGCTACGACGCGGCCAAGGTGAAGCCCGAGACGATCACGGCCGCGATCGAGAAGCTGGGCTATACGGCCAGGCTGAGGTCCGGGTCCTGACCCGGTCCGGTGCGTCGCCGAATGCCCGCCCGCTCCGTCACGAATCCGCGATGAGCGCCCCGTCCTCCTCCTCGGTGCCGAGTTCGGCGTCCTCCCCCAGAGGGCGCCGGCTGCCGGCGGTGTTCGCGCTCGTCGCCGTGCTCATCCTGCTCGTGGCGGTCGCCTGGCCGAGGCGCTGGTACAACGACGACACCTTCATCACGCTGCGCTACGCATCCAACGTCGCGGCCGGGCACGGGATCGTCTGGAACACGGTCGAACCGGTCCGGGTGGAGGGGAGCACTTCGCCCGGCTGGATGCTGATGAACGCCGGCGCGATCGCCGCGGGACTCGACCCCCTCGTCGTCTCGCAGCTCGCGGGGCTGGTCGCCGCTCTCGCCGGGTTGTGGCTGGTGACGCGCACCGGGGAGCGAGACCTCGGGCTGCCAGCCTGGCTCGCCGTCGCCGCGGCGCTGTCGCTGGCGCTGGGGCGCCAGTGGGTCGTCTGGGGCGTTTCGGCGATGGAGACCACCGCGGCCACGGTCGTCGCCCTCGCGGCGACGATCCGGATGGCCCGCGAGGTGGGAGATGGGAGCGGGACCGGCCGCCGGCCCTGGGTCAGTGGGCTGCTCTTCTTCGTTGCGACCCTGCTGCGTCCCGAGATGCCGCTGATGCACCTGGCGGCGGGTCTGGGTCTCGCGACGGTCCGACGCTCGCGCGACGCGTGGCGCGTCGTCGCGGTGTCGGGCGCGAGCCACGCCGTGCTGCTGGCGGGGCTCGTGCTCTTCCGCGTCGCCTACTTCGGGCGCCCGCTCCCGAACACCTTCTACGCCAAGGTCGGCGGTCTGCAGCTCGACGAGGGAGCGCGCTATCTCGGCCAGTTCCTGCTCCAGACCCACGCCTGGCTCTGGCTTCCCCTGGCGGTCGTGGGCGTGATCGGCACCGCGCGTCGCCGGCCGCTGGCAGCGGCGCTCGCGGCGCAGGCGCTGGCGCTGACGGCGTGGGTCGTCGCGGTCGGCGGGGACGCGTGGGAGTTCCGTTTCTTCGTGCCGCTGCTCCCGGCACTGGCCCTGCTCTCCGTCGCCGGGATCGACGCGCTCGCAGCTCGTGTCCCGCGTCGTCGCACGGCGCTCGCCGTGGTCCTCGCCGCGGCGCTCGTCGCCTCGCAGGCCGCCACGCTCGTGCGCCCGTTCCGCGGCTTCGGCGCGGTCGCTTCGACCGGCAACATGAAAGCCCAGGCCGACGAGATGCTCCGCCAGGGGCGTGCGCTGGCGCGCTATTTTTCGCCCGCAGACCGGATCGCGATCGGCTGGGCCGGTGCGCTTCCCTACGTCAGCGGAGCGTGGCATCTCGACGTCTGGGGACTGAACGATCCCGAGATTGCCAGCCGGCCGTTCGATCGCGACCAGGTGCTCTATCACCGGCGCCGCGCGAGCTGGGAGGACATCGTCGCGCGTCGGGTGATGTTCGCGGACATCTACAACGACTTCTTCTTCCGGCGGCCCTTCCTGCCGCCGCAGGTTCCGCAGCCCGTCATGCCGTGGGCCAGGGACGGCATCCTGGTCTACTGCGTCGAGGTTCCCGACGTGGGCGAGGACCGCTTCTGGATCTTCGCCTCGCCGCGGCCGCAGGAAGAGGTTCTCGACTGGCTGAAGGCGCGCAGGCTGCCCCTGCGCTACGTGACGCCGCTGCGGTTGCGGCCGCCGTCGTGAAGGCGGCCTAGCGCGTCCGCTCACCGGGTCGGTCGTCCAGTCGAGCACCACGTCGGACGCGTCGCGCTGCGCGAGGATCCGGCCCACCGTCGGCGGGGCCGGGCAGCCGTCGCAGCCGCCCGTCAGGTCGACCAGCTCGAAGTCGTCGACGACCGCCTCGACCAGCGACCCGTCGAGCAGGTCGGAGGCCACGAACCGCACGCGCATGTTCGCCGTGGGGCCCGTCGCACCGAGCGGGAACTCGACCTGGGAGAAGACCATCCCCGCGTCGGAGCGCTCGTGTTCTCGATCGGCGACCAGCTCGCACCATCGTCGGTCGACAGGTCGACCGTCCAGGAGTCGGTCCCCGGCGTGGCGCCGGTGTTGTTGGAGTAGTAGCGCTTGTAGCGGATCGCCGGCGACTGCGCGCCCGCCAGGCTGAAGCGCGCGGAGAGCAGCGTGGTCGTTCCCCCGTCGATGTCGTTGTCGCCGAGGCTCGCGTTGTTGAGGCCGGTGGCCCAGCAGTTGCTTCCGGAGGGGCAGGTGCCGGGTTGCGCGTCGGTCTGGGTCGGATCGCCCAGCTCCCAGAGCCCGGTCGTGGCGTCGTTGGTGCCCGCGCGCGCCCAGCCGGCGGCCCCCGACTCGAAGGTCTCGGACGAGAGCAGCTCCGGGAGCACGGTCGCCTGCGCCGAGCGGCGCTTGACGTTCCCGTCGGCGTTCCCCTGCCGGTCCGCAGCGCGGACCACGTAGTAGTAGGTCGTCGCCGGCGCGAGGCCGGCGTCCACCAGGGACGTCGCGGTGGTCCGGCCGACGAGGTTGGCCGGCGCCGGGGTGAAGCCCGCGGTCGTCGAGCGGTAGACCTCGTAGACGACCGGGCCGGAGCAGGTCTCCCGTGCCGCGCCCCACACCAGCTGCGCCTCGCCGCAGCCTGCGCCGGCGACGACGCCATCGACCCCGGAGAAGGTTGGCGGCCTGGTGTCGGGTGCCGCCGGCGCGGTTGCCGCGCGCCGGACCAGGTTGGCTTCCTCGCCCGAGCGCGAGTCGAGCGCCCGGACGACGTAGTAGTAGCCGGTGCCGGGCACGAGGTAGCGATCGACGAGGGAGAGCGAGGCGAGCCCGCTCGCGACACGCGTCGCGTCGGACGGGACGAAGCCCGGGTCGGTCGAGCGGTAGACGTTGTAGGTCACGCTCGCGTTCGAGCAGCCGCTCGCGGCGGCCGACCAGGCCAGCGAGGTCTCCGCGCAGTCCGGGCCGGCCGTCGCCGACGCGGCGCCTGCGAACGATGGCTTCACGAAGCACGGCGGCGTGGCGTCGCAGGTCGGTTCGGTGACGCGGAAGTCGTCGAAGGCTCCTTCCACCGTGCCGGCGGCGGCGACGCCGTCGGAGACCCGCACGCGCAGGCGCATGGTCGCCGTCAGCGGCAGGATCGCGTCGAGGTCGAAGCGGGCCCGCGCCCAGGCTGCGGCCGCCTGGCCGCTGCCGAGCTTCTCGACCGTCTGCCAGGTCGAGCCGCCGTTGTTGCTGACCTCGACCCAGTACCAGTCGTTGGCGTCTGCGCCCGGCGCGGAGCTGGCCCACCAGCGCTGGTAGGCGAGGTCGGCGCCGGAGAGCCCGGCCAGGCTGAAGACCGGTGACAGCAGCACGACCTCGCCGCCGTCCACGTCGTCTCCCGAATCGCCGTTGAAGTTCGGCGCCGTGAACCAGCACCCGTCGCCGGCGTCGTCGGAGTCGGAGCCCGATTGCCACGGCGTCGCGTCCGGCGTGCCGCGCGTCCAGGCACCGCTCGACGCGGTCGACGTCGCCGGATCGAAGGCCCAGCCCGAGTCGGCGGAGAAGCCGTCCGAGCGCCGCAGCACGTCGCCGCCCGTCTTCAGCGCGAAGTACTGCGTGTCCACGGTACACCCGGAGCCGTCGGTGACGGTGAAGGTGAAGGGGAGCGAGGTGCCGCAGGCGACCGACGAAGCGATCGAGGCCCGGAAGCCGACCGCGTTGACGGTCGTCCCGTTCCCAGGCAGGTCGGCGAAGGGCTGCGTCGCGACGTCGATCGTCACGCCGGCGGCGCTCGAGGCGATCGTTCCGACCAGGCCGGACCCCGCCGTCGGCGCCGCGTTCCCCAGCGTCAGGAAGATGTCCACCGCTTCGCCCGGGTCGACCGTGCCGGAGCGGTTCCCCCGCGGCGTGTCGTCGGTCGTGACGGAGACGATCCCGGCGACCGGCCGCGCCGGACCGGTCGTCGACACGACCTGCTCGATCGTCGAGCCGCAGCCCGAACCGGTGAGCGCCTGGACGACGTAGTAGTAGGTCGTGCCGGGGCGCACCTCGCCGTCGGCGAAGCTCGTCCCGGTGACTTCCGTCAGCGGCAGGAAGGCGCGGTTGGGCGAGAACATCGTCTTCATCAGGCGATACTTCGTGGCGCCGCTCACCGCCGGCCAGCTCAGCGTGACGCCGTTGCAGCCGGTGGCGATCGAGACCGTCGGCTCCGCGGGCCGCGCGCAGCCGGCGGTTGTCGCGCGCTGCGTCCCGGCGATCTCGTGCAGGTTGAAGGCGTCGTAGATCTGCTTCGCGTTGGGCGTGCCGTTGGCGAGGTTGCCGTCGTCGTCGTCCACCGCGAGGTAGGCGTCGTAGATCGAGTTCGCCTGATTGGGCAGGTAGGGGCCGGACTGCGGCAGCGAAGCGAAGAAGATCCGCTCGTAGGTCAGCCAGCCGGTGTGATAGCCGTGCTTGGCGACCAGGCTCTGCGCCAGGTCCCAGCCGGTCTGCCCGTAGATCTCGCCCTCGCAGTGGCACTCGAGGCCGAGCGGTCCGCCGCAGCCGAAGCCGGCCGAGGGGCACTTGGAGGCGGCGTTGCCGCGCGTGATCAGTCCGGTCGATGAGGTCAGCCGGTTGACGTCGCGCACGCCGCCGCCGCTGGTGCGGAAGTACGGCCCGATCACCGAGCCGTGCGTCATCAGGAAGGCGACGTGGTCACCGGTCCCCTCACCGGTCGCCGAGTCGCCCAGCAGCGTGTTCTGGTCGATGCCGTGGCCCCACTCGTGCTGCATCACGTCGGCGATCTCGCCGGTGTTGTTGCAGCCGCCGCCCGAACGGTAGAAGTTGACGGTCCCGTTCCAGTAGGCGTTGCAGGTGCTGGCGATGTTGACGTTGGACTGCACCGTCTGGTCGAACCAGGGCAGGTTGAGCCACTTCTTCGCGACCAGCCGGGCCTCGTTGAGGTGGAAGAAGCTGTTGCGTTCGGCCCGCGTCGAGACCCCGTTGGCCAGTTGGTCGGTCCCGCCGGTGCCGAGCTTCAGCCAGCCCAGGCCGAGCGTGGTTTCGCCGTAGGCCTGGGCCGGCGCCGAGCAGTTCTCGCAGCTCGTCGAGAAGTAGCGGCCGTCGAGGCCGGTCGAGACCTTCGCGCCGTTGAAGGGGAAGCGGCCGGCGGCGCTGGTCACGCCCGCGCCGTCGACCTGCACGAACGGAATCGGTACGACTGCCTCGGGGTCGACCACGGTCCGCGGGTAGACGCCGCCGGTCACCTCGCCATAGGCGTTGGCATCGAAGAACTGCACGATCGAGCCGTCGTGGGCGTCGACGCGGCCGGTCCAGGTCGCCTGCTCGCCGGCGCGGCGGAAGGCGACCTCCCAGACGAGCCGGTAGCGCAGGCCCGCGCCCTCCTCGACCGGCAGGAAGAACAGGCGCGGCTCGCCGTGCTGCCGGTCGAGTTCCCCGTCGCCGTCGCCGGACTCGCCCCCGCGGACGTAGTCGCCGAGGCGCCGCCGCGCGTCGGCGGCGTCGAGCAGCGCGACCGGAGCGTCGGCCGTGCCGGACAGGAGGCGCGTGCCGAGCTGGATCACGTTGCCCGCATTCAGGCGTGCGAACACCCCCGCGCCCTCGACCGGCACTCCGCCGATCGTCCAGTCGAAGTCGACGAACGCGACCCGACCGTCGTCGATCACCGCCGAACGCTGGGGCGAGAGGACCAGCTCGCCGAAGGCGGGCGCGAGCAGGCCGGGGTGGGCCGCGAGCAGCTCGCGCACCCGCCGCTCGAGCAGCGAGAGGTCGCGCGGATCGCCTCCGGCCAGGCCGTTGCCGGCGCCCGGCACGAGCGGCAGTCCGCTGCCGGACAGGGCCGCCGCGCGGCCGCTGCCCGCCACCAGCCGCCCCGTCCACGCTCCGCCCGACGCAACCGCGAACGCGCGGAAGGGCGCGACCGGCGTGCCGGCCGCGCCGGGGCTCCCGGCCTCGGCGTCGGCGACGTCGATCGTGCGCTCGGTCACGAACGGCGGCCGGACCGTCTTCCCGGCGAGCGATCCGGCAGTGGGCGATTCGATCGCGAGCGCGGCGGGAGCGACGGCCACGCCGAGCAGCGTGGCGAGCAGGATGCGGGACGACGGCATGCGTGACCTCGAGCGGTTCGGGCCGACCGCGGACGGTATCGGACTTCAGGAAGGGGGGCCCGGACCTCGGCTTATACCGCGCGACGGTACCGGAGGCCACTGTTCCTGGCGATCCGGTGGGCAGTGCCGGTCCGCGGTGCTAGCCTCCCGTCCGAGGAGTGCTCGATGTCCAGCTTTCCTGTCCGCACTTTCGCCGTGGCGAGCCTGATCGTCGCCCTCCTCGTGGCCGCCGGGTGCGGCGGCCAGGATCGATCCGCCGGCGTCGCCGGCGCGAGCCCGGAGGGTCCAGTTGTGAAGGAGTCCGTGTTCGACGTCGAAGGGATGACCTGCGGTCACTGCGAGCAGGCGATCCAGTCCACCGTCGGCGCGATCGATGGAGTCGAGACCGTCGAGGCTTCGCACACGGAGAAGAAGGCCGTGGTGCGCTACGACGCGGCCAAGGTGAAGCCCGAGACGATCACGGCCGCGATCGAGAAGCTGGGCTATACGGCCAGGCTGAGGTCCGGGTCCTGACCCGGTCCGGTGCGTCGCCGAATGCCCGCCCGCTCCGTCACGAATCCGCGATGAGCGCCCCGTCCTCCTCCTCGGTGCCGAGTTCGGCGTCCTCCCCCAGAGGGCGCCGGCTGCCGGCGGTGTTCGCGCTCGTCGCCGTGCTCATCCTGCTCGTGGCGGTCGCCTGGCCGAGGCGCTGGTACAACGACGACACCTTCATCACGCTGCGCTACGCATCCAACGTCGCGGCCGGGCACGGGATCGTCTGGAACACGGTCGAACCGGTCCGGGTGGAGGGGAGCACTTCGCCCGGCTGGATGCTGATGAACGCCGGCGCGATCGCCGCGGGACTCGACCCCCTCGTCGTCTCGCAGCTCGCGGGGCTGGTCGCCGCTCTCGCCGGGTTGTGGCTGGTGACGCGCACCGGGGAGCGAGACCTCGGGCTGCCAGCCTGGCTCGCCGTCGCCGCGGCGCTGTCGCTGGCGCTGGGGCGCCAGTGGGTCGTCTGGGGCGTTTCGGCGATGGAGACCACCGCGGCCACGGTCGTCGCCCTCGCGGCGACGATCCGGATGGCCCGCGAGGTGGGAGATGGGAGCGGGACCGGCCGCCGGCCCTGGGTCAGTGGGCTGCTCTTCTTCGTTGCGACCCTGCTGCGTCCCGAGATGCCGCTGATGCACCTGGCGGCGGGTCTGGGTCTCGCGACGGTCCGACGCTCGCGCGACGCGTGGCGCGTCGTCGCGGTGTCGGGCGCGAGCCACGCCGTGCTGCTGGCGGGGCTCGTGCTCTTCCGCGTCGCCTACTTCGGGCGCCCGCTCCCGAACACCTTCTACGCCAAGGTCGGCGGTCTGCAGCTCGACGAGGGAGCGCGCTATCTCGGCCAGTTCCTGCTCCAGACCCACGCCTGGCTCTGGCTTCCCCTGGCGGTCGTGGGCGTGATCGGCACCGCGCGTCGCCGGCCGCTGGCAGCGGCGCTCGCGGCGCAGGCGCTGGCGCTGACGGCGTGGGTCGTCGCGGTCGGCGGGGACGCGTGGGAGTTCCGTTTCTTCGTGCCGCTGCTCCCGGCACTGGCCCTGCTCTCCGTCGCCGGGATCGACGCGCTCGCGGCTCGTGTCCCGCGTCGTCGCACGGCGCTCGCCGTGGTCCTCGCCGCGGCGCTCGTCGCCTCGCAGGCCGCCACGCTGGTGCGCCCGTTCCGCGGCTTCGGCGCGGTCGCTTCGACCGGCAACATGAAAGCCCAGGCCGACGAGATGCTCCGCCAGGGGCGTGCGCTGGCGCGCTATCTTTCGCCCGCAGACCGGATCGCGATCGGCTGGGCCGGTGCGCTTCCCTACGTCAGCGGAGCGTGGCATCTCGACGTCTGGGGACTGAACGATCCCGAGATTGCCAGCCGGCCGTTCGATCGCGACCAGGTGCTCTATCACCGGCGCCGCGCGAGCTGGGAGGACATCGTCGCGCGTCGGGTGATGTTCGCGGACATCTACAACGACTTCTTCTTCCGGCGGCCCTTCCTGCCGCCGCAGGTTCCGCAGCCCGTCATGCCGTGGGCCAGGGACGGCATCCTGGTCTACTGCGTCGAGGTTCCCGACGTCGGCGAGGACCGCTTCTGGATCTTCGCCTCGCCGCGGCCGCAGGAAGAGGTTCTCGACTGGCTGAAGGCGCGCAGGCTGCCCCTGCGCTACGTGACGCCGCTGCGGTTGCGGCCGCCGTCGTGAAGGCGGCGCTTGGCATCACCTGCGGCGCGCAGCGCCGGCAGCTGAATGCCATTGCTAGATGTCCGACCTCTCATGTTGGTATGCTTCAACATCCTGCCACCCATTCGCGAGAGCGACCGCTGCTGAATTCAATCGTGGCACCAAGTTCTCATGGTGGTGAAGCGAGTTGTCGTCGATTCGGGAGCGCCCCCACCGCGCACCCCCAATGCTACCGACAAGCACAGGGCAGTAGTTGGCCGGACCGGCGAAGTCGATCGATCGGGCGAGCGCGGTCGAGAAAGAAGCTGACGAATTCGTGAAATAGATGGCCGCGCCCAACACGTCTGGAGCGAAACCGGTCCGCGAGAGCCCTTCGAAAGCTGGGATGTCGAGAGCGCGGCGGGTCTCTGGACTCCGGCCCTCAGCGGCTACGCGGAGAGCAACTGACCACGGCAGGCCGCGAATCAGCGCACGACAAAGACACGAGACTGCGGAAGCGACGTCACCGGCAAGCGGGTGTTTGTGGGTGAGTCGCGCCTCTGCATTCGCCGCCCGGTCCAGCCCGGAATCCTCGATCGACGCACACATGGCCAACGGGGCGTTTCGATGCGCGGGATTACAGCCAGCCGTCATGCCCCCGGCTTTTTCGTCGACTCGAATGACAGCCTGCTCGAATAGGACTCCGGATTCGACCAGCCTCAGGACCAGCGCGACCGTAGGTCCGGTATCGAATGCACCCTCACGCCACCAGTCGAGGTAGCGCATTCCCAGATCGGACACATCGAGGCCGCCACAATCGCGGAGACTCTCGGCAACTCGGAGGGCCATCCGGACCGGTCCACCAATCTTGTCCCCTGCCGCCAAACCGATCAGGAGCCCGACTACCCTCTCTTCAAGATCCTGCATGGCGTGACCTTCCGGGCGCCTAAGGGCTTGTAACGAAATTAGGTGACTAGTTGTGATTTCCCGCGAGGGAGGATGGTGTAGTTCCAGTCCCCGTGGAATGGATCCGGTTTCAGGTTGATGGCGGCCATCTGTTCGTCGGTAGGCCTCAGCCCCTTGGAATACTCGCGAGTGTCGAGAACGCAACGGACCTTGAGGCCCGCCTGGGTTCGCGTGGCCGCGATGAGGCTCACGATGGCGGCATGCGTCAACAGCGGCTGGCCGCGCCAGTTCTGCGAGATGAACGAGAACAGACGATGCTCGATCTTGTTCCACTTGCTGGTCCCCGGCGGGAGATGACAGACCGAAATGACCAGTCCCGTCTGCCGGGCGAGTTTCTGGAGCTCCCATTTCCAGAGGCGGAGTCGGGAACCGTTGCTCCCGCCACTGTCAACGGTGATGAGGAGCGACGTGGCGCGAGGGTAGTGCTGACGTCCCAGTTCGCGCCACCAGCGCCGGATCGTGGCCACGGCGAAGGCGGCCGTGTCGTGGTTCACCCCCACGCTGACCCAGCCGAGGTTGCGACCAAGATCGTACACGCCATAGGGGATCGCCTTGCCGTTCTCGGGTTCCAAGAAGTCATGGACCTTCACTCTCTCCGGCTTCCCCTGCGGCCGCCACGCCTGCCCTGCGTTCTTGAACCGCCCGACCAGTTCCTTCTTCTTGGTGTCCACTGAAACCGCCGGCTGGCCCTGCTTCAACTGGCTCTTGACACGCTCATTGATGTGCTCGAACTGCGCATTCCGATCCGGATGAGCGGTTCCCTCCAGCGTCTTCCGGTTTGCCTGCAGGCTGTATTCCAGGTCGTGCAGCAGTCCGGCCACCAACGCATGGCTGACCTCGTAGCCCTGGGCCTTCAGTTCCTCGGCCAGGTGTCGCGTACTCTTGCTGGTCCAGCGCAACGGCGATTCCGGATCCCCGCGCGTCACGGGCTCCACCAGTTCTTCCAAGGCCGTGGCCAGTCCCGGGGCCAGCAAGGTCGTCCGCTTCCGCCCCGCTCCCGGACGTCGCACCCGATCGGGAGACAGCGGTTTCTTCTGCGCCAATTCCGCGAGCCCGCGAACGACCGTATTGCGCGCCAGGCCGGTCGCGCGGGCGACCACCGCAATGCCCCCCCGCCCCAGAGCCCTAGCCTCCGTACCGGCCCACAGACGCCGGTGACGCTCGTCCATTGCCGGCAGCAGCGCGCGGTACTTCGCTCGAATCCCCTGCTCGGCTCCCATGCCGCCATGGTCGAACAGAATGGATGTCTAGTCAAGTTATTTCGTTACGAACCCTAAGTTGCGTTCAGCTGCGAGCGGCCCCACGTTCATTCTGCTCGCGCAAGCCTCCGGGCCGCCCGACAGCTGCTATGACGCAATGGACTCCTCCCGATGACCGAACGCGGCATCGATCGTGCCAAAGTCATCGTGCACTGGGTGTACCGCCCAAGGAGGAGTCCGCCGTGGATTGTAACGCAACGATCGCCGTGGACGTGGCCAAGTCGGTCTTCGAAGTCGCGGTGTCGGCCCACCCGGGTCGGGTCTCCGAACGACACCGGCTAACCCGGACGAAGTTCGAGCAATTCTTCCACGGGCGGGCGCAAGCGACGGTGGCGATGGAGGCGTGTGGCAGCGCGCACTACTGGGGCCGGCGGATCGAGGCCGCCGGGCACCGGGTCCTGCTGCTGCCGCCGCACGCGGTCCGGCCCTACATCACCCGCAACAAGACCGACCGGACCGACGCCAAGGGCATTCTGGAGGCGCTGCGGAACGACGACATCGAGCCGGTGCCGGTCAAGTCGGAAGAGCAGCAGGCGCTGACCGCGTTCCATCGGATCCGATCGGGGTGGATGGCGACACGAACGGCGCGGATCAACACGGTGCGTGGAGTGCTGCGCGAGCTCGGGTTCGTGATCCCGATCGGCGCGGGGAAGGTCGTACCGCGGGTTCAGGAACTGCTCAGCGACGCCGACGCGCCCCTGACGCTGCCGCTGCGGGACGTCCTGGCCGCCTTGTGCGCCGAAATCCACGAGCTGGAGCAGCGGATCGGGGCGATCGAGCGGGACCTGCGGGCGCACGCGCGGCAATCGGCGCTGGTGCGGCGGCTGATGAGCGTGCCCGGCGTCGGCCTGCTGAGCGGGACGACCCTCGTCGCCTTCGTCGGTGATGTCGAGCGCTTCCCCTCGGGCAGGCACTTTGCGAGCTACCGCGGCTTGACCCCCCGGGAGCGGTCATCGGGCCAGGTCCGGCGCCTCGGCGCGATCAGCAAGCGGGGCGACACCTACATCCGGATGCTGCTGATCCACGGGGCCCGAGTGGTTCTGCTCAGCTCGAAGACGATGAAGTCCCCCGACACACTCCGCCGCTGGGTCTTGCGAGTCGAGGCCCGGCGCGGACACAACAAGGCGGCCACGGCGCTGGCGAACAAACTGGCCCGCGTCCTGTGGGCGGTCTGGCGTTCCGGAGAGAGCTACCGCGGTACGGCAAAAGCCAGAGATACGACTGCAGTCAGATCGTCTCTCCGTTGAGATCGATCACTGAGGGGCCAGTTCGTTACCGGAGGGCTTGCGGGAGGAGTCCAGATACGAAGTTAGGCGGCACGCGATCTTGAAGCCTCTTCCCAGGCTGTATCTAGAGTCCGATGCAGCCTCTGGCCAGTGATCTCACCTACCGAATGACTCGGTACAGTCAAAGTACACGCACAGGCGAACCCCGCTCTTGAGCTCGATCTCGAATGTGTCGATGTCTCGACCCTCGTGCTGTCCGTGAGAGTGCGCGAGCAGCTTCCAGTCCTTTTCCTTCTCCCCGTACTTGCGTACGAGCCACGCGAACTCACTGTAGGTCCCCGCCAGGTCGGAGTCAGCGCCGCGAACAACAACGGCCGTGGTGATGGTCTCACCGTCACCACCTTCAAAACGGACTCCCCCAAGGCGACTTCCGCGGAAGGACACAGGACGGACTGCGCGGCCCGTGAATGCCTTGAGCCAGTCGAGAGTACCCACCGCCCCCCCCGAACTGATCCGTCTAGCGCGTCCGCTTGAGGGCCTCGACCGCGTCGGGGTTGGCCACCAGCGCGAGGCTCCCAGGATCCTCGCCCGACAGGACCTTGCGGACCACGCCGCGCAGGATCCGCCCGGCCCGCGTCGCGGGCAGCGCTTCGACCCACCGCACCGTCGCGGGACGCATCGCGGTCCCGAGCTGGTCGGCGACGTGCAACGCGACGTCGCGGCCGAGTGCGTCCGACGGCCTCGTACCGGGCTTGGGCACGAGCACCAGCACGAGTCGCGTCCCTTCCATCGGATCGTCGATCCCGATCGCCGCCGCCTCGCGGACCGCCGGGTGCGACACGGCCGCGGACTCGACCTCACCCGGGCCGATCCGACGGCCGGCGATCTTGAGCGTGTCGTCGGTGCGGCCGGAGAGGTACCAGAAGCCGGCGTTGTCGACGCGGGCCCAGTCGCCGTGGCACCAGATCGACTCGCCGAAGCGGGCGAAGTAGGTCTCGAGATAACGCTGCGGGTCGCCGAGAAAGCCGCGCGTCATGTTGGGCGCGGCGTTGCGGCAGACGAGGTAGCCGACCGCGCCGCGCACCGGTCTCCCGGCGTCGTCCACGACGTCGATGTCCATCCCCAGGGCCGGGCCCTGCAGCGTGGTCGGCGTCAGCGGAGCGACGACCAGCGGCGCGAGCAGGCAGCCCATCAGCTCGGTGCCGCCCGAGATGTTGATGATCGGGCAACGGCCGCGGCCGAGATTGTGGAACGCCCAGAGATAGCTCGCTTCGTCCCAGGGCTCGCCCGTCGAACCGAGCACGCGCACCGAGGACAGGTCGTGGCCGCGCCCGATCGCGCCCTGGTTGGCGGCCAGCTGGCGCGCGCGGGTCGGCGTGATCGCGAGGTGAGTTACGCGGTGACGCTCCACGATCCGGAACAGGCGATCGAATCCCGGGTAGTCGAGCGTCCCGTCGAGCAGCACGACGGTGCCGCGGTGGAACAGAACGCCGAGGATCTCCCAGGGCCCCATCATCCAGCCGATATCGGTCAGCCAGAACATCGTCTCGCCGGGGCGCAGGTCGAGGTGGTAGCCGACTTCCTTGGCCGTGACGACCTGCACGCCGGCGTGGGTGTGGATCGCGCCCTTGGGCGGTCCGGTCGTGCCCGGCGTGTGGAGGATCAGCGCGCGCGCGGCGCCGTTCAGCGGAACGGTCGGATATGACGGCGCGGCCGCGGCTTCGATCTCCTCCCATGAGACGTCGTGGTCCTTGTCGCAGGGGTTCTGTGCGCCGGTCCGGCGCAGCACGACGACCTGCCGCACTGTCCCCGAAAGGCCGGCGGCGTGGTCGGCGGCCGGCTTGAGCGGAACTGGCCGCCCGCGCCGGCGCGTGCCGTCGGCGGTGATCAAGAGCTTGACCTTCGCGTCGGCCAGTCGCACCGCCAGCGCCTCGGGACCGAAGCCGGAGAAGACCGGCACCGCCACCGCGCCGATCCGGAGGCAGGCCAGGAGCGCGACCACGGCGTCCGCGCACGTCGGGAGGTAGAGGCCGACGGCGTCGTCGACTCCCACCCCCAGCCCGGCGAGCGCGCCCGCGAGACGCTGGACCCGCTCGTGCAGCTCCCGGTAGCTGAGGCGCGTGACCTTCCCGTCGTCGTCCTCCGAGATGACGGCCGGCTCGCCGCCATGGCCGGCGGAGACGTGCCGGTCGAGGCAGTTGTGCACCAGGTTGAGCTGTCCGCCGATGAACCAGTCGGTCCAGGGAAGGCCGCGGGACCCGTCCTTCAGCGTGTCGTAGGGCCTGAACCACTCGATCCCCAGGTCGTCGCTGATCGCCGGGTAGAACCAGTCCGGATCGGTCGCTGCGCGCCGCCGCAGCTCGTCGGGCGTCCCGATCCCGTGGCGGTCCATGAGGCGCGCCACGTGCGAGTGCGACAGGTCGTCGAGCCGAGGCTCCCAGACGTGATTCGAGCGGGTCACAGGTGGGGCGCCCAACTGAGGTTGTAGCCCTTGTCCTCGATCTCGCGCGCGGTGTCGGTGGGCATCAGTGCCTTGAACGTGTCGAGCATGACCGCCAGCTCGCTCGTCTCGGTCGTGCCGATCGAGGCCTCGTAGGTGCCGGGGTGCGGCCCGTGCGGCATCCCCATCGGGTGCAGCGAGACCGAGCCCGGCTCGATCCCCTTGCGGCTCGTGAAGTTCCCCTCGACGTAGTAGATCACTTCGTCGCAGTGGACCGACGAGTGCGGGTAGGGGCAGGGGATCGCCTGCGGGTGGAAGTCGGTCTTGCGCGGCACGAAAGAACAGACGATGAAGCCGCCGCCCGCGAAGGTCAGGTGGATCGTCGGCGGGAGGTGGACGAGGCCGGTCCGCGGCTGGTAGTTGCGGACGTTGAACGCGAACGGCCACATGCTGCCGTCCCAGCCGACCACGTTGAAGGGGTCGGAGCCGAGCGTGAAGGCGGTCAGCCGGCCGTATCGCTGCGCGATCAGCCGGGCCGGGGCGCCCAGCGACTCCGGGCCGCCCGCGGGCCACTCGGGACCCCGGAAATCGCGGTGGCAGTAGGGGGCGTCCAGCGTCAGCTGCCCGTAGGCGTTGCGGAACTGCTTCGGGATGTCGATGTAGCTGCGTCCTTCCGTGATGAACATCGACGCGGGGCCATCCAGCCGCCAGCGGTAGGGAAGGGCGCGCGGGACGTAGACGTAGTCCTCGGGACCGAAGCGCACGACACCCAGCGGGGTCTCGAGCCGCCCCGATCCGCGGTGCACGAAGACCAGCTCGTCGCCATCGCCGTTGCTGACGACGGTCTCGTCGTCGCGGTCGGCGTGGACCATGAAGACGCCGACGTCGGCATTCTCCAGCAGCAGCCTGCGGCCGGTGAAGGGCGAGCCGCCGAGCGCCATCCGGGAGGTCACGAAGTGCCGGCGGCGCAGCGGACCGTCCCAGTTCGAGCCGGCGAGACCGGGGTGCGCACCGAGATCCTCCTCGGTCGCCACCCAGTGCGGAGGCTCACGGTGGTACATGATCGTGTAGGCGCCGTCGAACCCCTGGCGCGTGAAGCAGTGCTCGAAGGCGAGCTTCCCGCCGGGCTTGAAGACGATGTGGTGCTTGCTCGGCACGTCGCCCAGTTGCATCCGGTGGATCATGCGTTCACCTCTTTCACGGGCCAGCACGGAGGCCGGCCCCTACGTCTTCCGGGCCGGCACGGAGGCCGGCCCCTACGTGCCTACGATCCGGCGCCGGCGTCCAGCTGCGACGGCGCGGATGTGACGACGCCGCGCGCGACCTGGTCGCGCTCGATCGCTTCGAACAGTGCGCGGAAGTTCCCCTCGCCGAAGCTCCGGGACCCGCAGCGCTGGATCACCTCGTAGAAGAACGGGCCGGCGTGGAGGTCGTCGTAGAGCACGCCGCCCTCGACCATGAAGATCTGGAGCAGGTAGCGGTCGTCGGCACCGTCGACCAGGATCCCGAGCCGCCGGAGCGTCTCGATGTCCTCTTTCATGGTTCCGACCTTCTGCTGCACGAGCCGCTCCGGCAGCATGTCGTAGTAGGTCGCGGGGGTCGCGAGGAACTCGATTCCCCCCTGCCGCAGGCCGTCGACCGCCGGGATGATCTGCGGTACGTGGAACGCGATGTGCTGCACCCCGGCGCCGTGATTGGACTCGACGAAGGTGTAGATCTGGCTGGCCTCGTAGTTGGGCGTCACCGGCTCGTTGTTGGCGAGCTTGATCCCGGACTCGGGGTCCCACATCACGATCGAGGCCAGTCCGGAGCCGAAATCCTTGCGCCGCGTGACGTCGGCGGTGTGGAAGTGGACCCGCCAGTACTCCTCCATCCCCATCACGTCGCGCAGCCAGGCGATGTGCGGGGCGATCGTCAGGAAGTTCGAGGTGACGTGGTCGATGACCTGGAAGCCGTAGCGGTTCTGCTGGGCCGGGGTTTCGGCGAGCGGCAGGAAGCCCGGGGGCAGCGCCTCCGCACCGCGCTCGACGAAGCGGAAGCGGACGTCGCCGAGCGAGGTCGCGATCTCGAACCAGCGGTACGGTGCGCCGGTGTGGTCGGTCGTCTCGAGGGTGCCGGTGCAGAAGGTCGCGCCGCGCGCGGCGAGGAGCTGCCGCGTCTGCTCGAGGTCGCGCACGCGCAGCGCCATGACGGCCACACCGTCCGGGTGTCGCCGGAGCCAGCGCTCGGCGCGGCCGTTGCGCTCGGTCGGCGTGAGGCACGCGAACGTCGCCTTGCCGGCGCGGAAGAGCAGGCCCTTCTCGCCCCGCTCCGCGGCGGCGCGGTCGTCCAGGCGGCCGGCCTGCGGCATGTCCATCATCCGCGTGTAGAAGCGCTGGCTGCGCTCGAGGTCGTGAACGATGAACTCGTAGTGGTCCCAGCCGATGATGCCGAGGTTCTTCGGCGCGTCGGGCGTGCTCGACATGAGGCTCTCCGGCCCGGTGTCCGGGCCCCGGGAAGACGTGAGACCGGCATGTTAGCCGGGTCCGGGACCCGGGGCGAGACGGCCGGAGGGGCCGCCGCTGCCGAGGGAATTGACGGCTAACGAGCGGGTACGCCGAACCCCGTCAGCGCTCGGCCTTCATCCGCTCCACGAAGGCCGACATCCGGTCGAACGCCTCGGCGATCGAGGAGACCTCGAACAGGAACGGCTGGTAGGTCGTGATCGGGTAGACGATCTGCCGCACCACCTCGGGGTCGAAGCGGCGGATCTCGGCCTTCCCCGACAGGGAGTTCTCCAGTTCCCCGAAGCTCGACAGCAGGCCGGCGCCGTAGGCCCGCAGCTGGCCGTCCTGCCGCACCACCCCGAATTCCACCGTGTACCAGTAGAGTCGCCCGAGCTGGTCGATCTCGGCGTCCGTCGCCCCGATCGAGGCGTCGCCGAATTTCTGCGTCAGATTCGAGAAGTCGCGGTTGGCCAGCATCGGGATGTGGCCGAGCATCTCGTGGCAGATGTCCGGCTCCGGCGTGTAGTACGGCGAGCTGTGGTGCCGGATGTACTGCGTGCAGGGGAAGATCCGGCGCGCCAGCGCGCCGAGGAAGTCGCGCGAGCTGACCAGCCCCGCGACCGGCGAGACCGAGAAGCCGGTCTTCTGGCGCAGGAAGGCGTGCAGGTCGGCCTGCTGCGCAATCTGGTCCTCGCGGTAGCCGATCTCCTCGAAGACCTCGTTGAACTCGCGGCAGGCGTGCTTCGGGAACAGCTTGCGCAGCTCCCGCAGCACGGTGCCCCAGGTCGTCGTCTCGCTCTCGGTGTAGGAGACGCGCGGCGGCGGATCACCCTCCTTGTGGTCCATCGCCAGGCGCGCGATCTCGTCGCGGCGTGCGCGGTAGGCGGCATCGTTGAACCCGGGGTGGTCGGCGTCGAGCTGGATGAGCGAGGTGTCCATGGCGGTCTCCGGCAGTGGCCCCGGGCGTCAGCGCCCGTAGATCATGTCGACGATCCTCTCGAGCCCGGCCACGTCCGCTTCCGAAAACGCGGCCAGCCTGTCGCTGTCGACGTCGAGCACGCCGACGACGCGGCCCGAGGCGTCGCGGAGCGGGACGACGACCTCGCTCTGCGACCGGGCGTCGCAGGCGATGTGGCCGGGGAACTCGTGGACGTTCGGGACCAGCACCGGGGCCGCGCGCCGGACGCCGGCCCAGCAGACCCCCTTGTCGCGCTCGAGGACCTGGCAGGCGAGCGGCCCCTGGTAGGGCCCGACGACCAGGTCGCCGTCCACGAGCCGGTAGAACCCGGTCCAGAAGAAGTGCGGCATCTTGTGGTGCAGGAGCGCCACCGCGGTCGCCATGCGCGCGGTCGGGTCGGGGGTCTTGCCGAACAGCTCCGCCAGCTGGCCCGCGATCCGCTCGTAGCGGACGGCCCGCTCGGTGGTGTTCGTCGTCATCGGCGCCGGTGCCTCATGCCCAGACCCGCCTCCCGGTCCTCAAGGTGCGCTAAATTGACCCCGCCCCCGCGGCACGTCAAGCGGCACCGGGGACGGAGGACCAGGCATGGCGGACGGCTCCCGGTTCGACCTCGACGGCTACACGACCTACCGCAAGGCGATGAACGAGAAGATCCTCGGGAGCGGCCAGCTCGGCATCAAGCGCTTCTTCAACCTCGACACCCAAGCCTACGTCGACGGTGCGCTCCCGGCTCAGACGAAGGAGCTGCTCGGCCTCGTTGCGTCGACGGTGCTGCGCTGCAACGACTGCATCGACTACCACCTGATCCAGTGCGCCCGGCAGGGGAGCACCGACGAGGAGCTGCTCGAGGCGCTCAACGTCGCGCTGGTCGTCGGCGGCTCGATCGTCATCCCGCACCTGCGTCACGCGGTCGACACGCTGGGCCAGCTGCGGGAGGCGCAGAAGGCCGGGCGGAACCTGGCCGAACTGGCGTAAAGAGGCGTCGGAAAGGGGGCTTACTGCGACGGTTTCGCTCGCTTTCAGCCCTTGAGATCGGATCTCATCTGCCATAGTGTCTCAACGAATCGACGCGGCCCCCCCGCGCCGGGAGCGGTTCGTGGACGCGCACCAGCGGGACAAGCGACGCCAGCAGCTCGAAGCGCTCTGCCGCGAGGAGGGCCTCCCGCTCACCGTGCAGCGGCGCATCATCCTCGACGTCGTCCTCGAGCGCGGCGAGCACCCCACGGTCGACGACGTCCTGGCCATCGTGCGCCGGCGCCTCCCCGGCGTGTCGCGGGCGACGATCCACCGCACGCTCGAGACCTTCGTGCGCCTGGGATTGCTCGCCAAGGCGGGCGTTCCGGGCCGCGCGGCCCGCTACGATGCGCGGCTCGACGCGCACCACCACCTGGTCTGCAGCGGCTGCGAGGCGGTGATCGACATCGTCGACCCGGCGCTCGACGCCCTTCCCATGCCGGATACATCGCGCCTCGGTTTCGAGGTGAGCGATTTCGTCGTGCAGTTTCGGGGCCTGTGCCGGACCTGCCGCGCCCCGCTGTCCGGGCGCCGCCGGCCGCCGGGCAAGGCCCGGCCCACGAGCAAGCAGGCAAGCAAGAAGAGGAGGTGAGGCGATGCGGATCCAGAGGAAAGCGGCGCTCTTCGTCCTGGGGGCGCTGGCCGCCGCCCTGCCGGCGAGCGGCGGCGACACCGCGGGGGGCCCTCCGCTCGGCCTGCCGCCCGCGCCGGTGTCGGCCCACAACCCGCAGTCCGAGGCCAAGGTCGCGCTGGGCAAGAAGCTCTTCCACGACAAGCGGTTCAGCTCGACCGGCGAGGTGGCGTGCGCCAACTGCCACGACGCCACCAAGGCCTTCACCGACAGCCCGCTCCCGGTCTCCGAGGGGATCCGGAAACTGAACGGAACGCGCAACGCGCCGACCGTCGTCAACGCCGTCTACATGGAGAAGATGTTCTGGGACGGGCGCTCGCCCGACCTCGAGGACCAGGCGCTCCACCCGTTCGTCAACCCGGTCGAGATGGGGCTTCCGAACCACGACCCGATCCTGAAGATCGTGCGGACCGATCCCGAGTACGTCAAAGCCTTCCAGGCGGTCTTCGCGAAGAGCGGCAACGCGATCACGATGGTCGAGGTGACGCAGGCGATCGCTTCGTTCGAGCGCGTGCAGGTCTCCGGGAACTCGCCCTTCGACCGCTGGTACTTCGGCGGGGAGGGGAAGGCGGTCAGCGACGCCGCCAAGCGCGGCTTCGACCTGTACGTGAACAAGGGCCGATGCGTCTCCTGCCACGTGATCGAGCAGACCCAGGCGATCTTCACCGACAACCGGTTCCACAACGTCGGCGTCGGCATCAACGCGATCCAGAAGGACGTCCCGTCCCTGGCGAAGGAGTTCCTCAAGGCCCAGGCCACGCTGGCAGAGGTCGACAAGCAGGTCCTCAGCGACAAGCGCACCTCGGAGTTGGGCCGCTTCGCGGTGACGCGCGGCCTCGACGACCTGGGGTCGTTCAAGACGCCGACCCTCCGGAACATCGCCGTGACGGCGCCGTACATGCACGACGGCAGCCTCGAGACGCTGCGGGAGGTCGTCGTCCACTACAACAACGGCGGCGTGACGAAGCCCGGCGATCCGGTGAACGACTTCCTCAGCGGCGGCATCCGGCCGCTCAACCTGACCGAACCCGAGATCGACGACCTCGTGGCGTTCATGGAGACGCTCACCAGCCCCGAGTACGCCCCTGCGGCCGCGCCCGCGGCCAAGAAGTGACGGGAAGGAGGAGCGGATGAACGAAGCCATCACCACCGTCGATCGGCGGACCTTCCTGAAGACCGCGGGAGCCGCGGCTGCAGCGACGGCCCTTCCGGTGAGCCTCGTCGAGCTGGCGTTCGCCGACCCGGCCCAGAACTTCACCTTCGCCTACATCTCCGACGCGCACATCCAGCACATCAAGGGGACGCAGTTCGTCCGCAACTGGGACCGCGGCCTGATCCGGGCCGTCGCGGAGACGAACCTGCTCACCCCGGCCCCGGACTTCGTGATGTTCGGCGGCGACCTGGCGCAGCTCGGCAACCAGGCCGAGCTGGACCACGGCGCCGAGATGCTGTCGAAGCTCCAGGGGAAGCTCCGTTGCGTCATGGGCGAGCACGACTACTACCTCGACCTCGGGGAATACTGGTCGAAGCTCTTCGGCCCGCAGTACTACAGCTTCGACCACAAGGGGGTCCACTTCGTCGTGCTCAACAGCATCCTCACGACCGACGAGTGGACCTACAAGCGCTGGCCGACGGCCCAGCAACGGATGCTGGAGATGGCCGGGCTCGACAACCCCAACGGCTCGCCGTTCATGGTCGGCGAGAAGCAGCGGGCCTGGCTGGCCGAGGACCTGGCGAAGGTGAGCAAGGAGACGCCGCTGGTCGTCTTCTCGCACTCGCCGATCCAGAAGATCTACAAGGGCTGGAACTTCTGGACCGACGACGCCGAACAGGTGCAGGCGCTGCTCCAGCCGTTCAAGACGCCGACCGTGGTCTACGGTCACGTGCACCAGATCCAGTACAACCAGATCGGCAACATCACCTTCCACTCGGTGATGGCGACGGCGTGGCCCTGGCCGTACCCCGAGAGCTACGCCCAGGCCGAGCAGGCGATGCCGAAGATGACGGTGCCGATGAACCGCGCCAACCCGTTCTTCGAGCGCGACGCGACGGGCTGGCAGACGATCGACGTGGCCGCCGGCCGAGCCGCCGTCAAGTACAACCTCTACGAAAACACCAGCCGGGTCGTGGCCTACGATCCGAAGACCGGCATGCCCGCGGACACGGTCTACCAGGATCCGGCGAAGCGCATCTCGCCGCAGATCCACTACTAGAAGGAGAGAGTGCGATGAAGAGGAGATCCTGGATCATCGGTGCTCTCGTGCTGGGCGTGGCGGCCCTCGTCGGTCACGGGCTGCTCACGGCCGACGAGTTCACCAAGGAGGACCTGGCGCGCTGGGACAAGGAGTACATGAGCGTCGTCGCCAAGGGCCGGGCGCTCTGGACGAGCCCCGAGCTGGGGACGAACGGCGTGGCCTGCGCGCAGTGCCACCCCAACGCGGCCAACACCCACCCCGAAACCTATCCGAAGTTCCAGCAGCAGCTGGGGCGGGTGATCCCGCTGCGCGACATGATCAACTGGTGCATCCAGCAGCCGCTGGAGGGGCAGCCGCTCAAGGTCGACGATCCGATGATGATCGCGCTGGAGAGCTACATCACGTACGAGCGCCGCGGCGTGCCGATGGCGCCGAACAAGCACTGAGAGGTGCGCTGGAAACAGCGCACGGTCGACCACGGGGCCTGCAGAGGGCCCCGTGGTCACCGGGATTCCCGCTTCCGGGGCATCACGAGCGAACGGAAGCTGCGCGACCGCCGCCCGCGTGGTCTCCTTGACGCATGGGCCGCGGCAAGGAACTCCGAGCGGGTGCGTGACTTCGTCCCGCCGTTCTGCCCCAACCCCGACTGCCCGCATAACATGGCGCCGGTCGAGACGTATGACCTGTGGCGGCCGCGCGGCTGGGCCGGCCTGTGCCAGCGGAGACGCTTTCCGCGCCGCACCGGGCTCCCCCGGGGATTCCGCGAGGCCTACGAGGGACGCTTCCGCGCCCGGCCCCGCGAAAAGGTCGCGCCCTACATCCCGAAGTACGTCGGATAGACCCAGGGAAGCAGCCCGAGCGCAGCACCGGCGTCAGCCCCGGCGGCACGCCCGAGTTGCCCCCGCCGCGGGCCTGCGACGAGTCGCAGGTCCGCCCTGTTGCATGCGCATGTCTCAGTTGACGCCGGCGATTGCCTTGTTCTGCAGGATCCTGACCACGACCCGCCGATTCTCAGCCTGCCCTTCCGCCGTAGCATCCGGCGCCACCTGCTTGCTCGTCCCCATCGCGCCGGGAGCGAGCATGTTGGTCAGCGGGATCCCGCCCTCCTGCTCCAGGAAGGCCGTCACGTTAGCCGCGCGTTCAGAGCTCAGCTTCTGGTTCAGCGCGGCGCTTCCGACTTTCGAGGCGTATCCCTGCACCGAGATCACGTAGCCCTTGATCCCCTTGGCCTGCGCGGCCAGCTTCAGAAGCTGCGGCTTGTATTGCGGATCCACCGCGACCGTGCCGTTCCCGAACAGGACGGTGGCCTCGCCCAGGATGTTGTAGTCGCCAAGCTCGCCGAAGCGCTTGTTGGCCTCCGCGATGGCCGCCTTGTTCGCGGCGATCGCCGCCGCCTGGGCGGCGGTGGCTTTCTGCTCCGCCTGGATCTGCTTCTGATCCTGCTGGAGCTGCTGCTGGACCGGCGTCAGGCCCGCCTGGATGTCCTGCGCCGTCTGGAGCGCGGAGCCCTGGAACAGGACCTTGTCCGCGACCAGCTGCTTGCTGGAGTCGAACGCACCTTCCACGGTGACCTGGAGCCCGGGAACCAGCGCCGTCAGCGCCAGGCGGTTCGTGACGAAGATCGACTCCATCTCGTCGACATGCGTGGACGGGGTGAGGAGGACGGTCACGATCCCCGAATCCGGGCTCCGGACGGTCATGGTGGCCCCGCTTCGTCCGTTGATGACGCCCTGCACCCTGACGGCGTCCGCTACGGCGGCACCGAACAGCAGGAGCAGAAGGGAAACAACAAGGGCCGTCTTGACGGAGCGATTCGTCTTCGAACTCTTCATTTCCGTGCCTCCTTGATCCGGCCTGCGCCTGAAACAACCTCGACGGACGAGCGATCCTGCCCGCATCCCGCGATTCGTGGCACCGGGGCGCGGCGAACGGCACGCCGCGCGGATCAGGTCACCAAGCAAAGCTCAGGCTGACGAACGGCCCATTCAGGCTGAGATCCTGGAGCCGCATGTCCGAATCGAACTGGTAATCGAGGTAGCGCCAGCCGAGGGTCGTCGCGCCCCACTTGAACCGGTAGCCGATCGCGGCGAAGGCCTGCCAGGTGAGATCCGACTGGCCCGTCCCCACGTCCAGGTAGTACGGCAGGATCCAGTGCCCGTTTCCGCTCAGCGTTGCGATTCCCTTCAGGCCGATGATGCCGTCCCAGTTCGACGCACTGATGGCGGCGGTGCCGTTGCGACCGGGCAATTCGAGCGGGCCGATGTTTCCGTCGACGCTCCACTCGAGCGTCTGGTCCATGTTGAGCATGCGGAAGCCGCCCAGCAATTCGGTTTCATTCCGCGGGGTCTTGCTCAGCAGGTAGGTCCCGGCCGCGGTCACGAGCCAAGACTTGATATCGAGGTTGGCGTCCACGTTGACGTCGCCGGGCACCTCGGCCCCGCCGATGGTGAAGTCGCGCGATCGGGACTTGTCGTCGCCGACGTTGGCGTACAGCACGTCGGCCCACCCGCCCCACCGTCCCTTGCGCCCCGCAAACGTGCCCATCGCGGCGAACTTCAGGTTCTCGATGATGGAGCTGGCGTCGACCTGGAACGACGGGCCGGTCCCGCCGGTCGGGAAGTCCGTGGTTCCGTCGATCGCCGGGAACCAGCCGTAGAGGGTGACGCGCCACTCCCACTTGTCCGCCGGCACCTCGGCCCGCGACACCGCTGGAACCAGCGCGGCGACCGCGAGGCTTAATAACGCCGCCCGACGACCGATACTCCAGCCTGGCCTCATCTCGAGTCCTCCGCGCGACCGCGCACGGCGCGGATCGCCTGTTGCGAACGGCGCGAGACTACTCCAGCGCCGCTCTTCCTGGCAACGCCCGGAGACCGCCTCCGGCGCCTCTCGGATCGGCCTCGCGCCGGCAGGCGGAGTCCGGGGGGCATGGAGCCGTGCCGCCGCTCCCCGCCGCGCTCGCTCGCAGAGGCCGGCCACGAAGGGGCCGCACCCGAAGAGCCGCTGGAAGTCCAGCCCGCCAGCTCCCGAGCCACCTGTTCTTCGCCAATATCGAGCAGGCGCATTGCTGATGGCTCACGCGGCTTGGAATGGCAGGCAAACACGCCGGCCGAACGCGCCCCTACGTGTGTCGGGGACGGTCATGCCCATCGGTTGACAGAGATGGCGACGGTCTGCCTTCCACAAAGGCACAGCCGCTCCACGACGAGGCCGCGGCGGTGGACGGGTCGAGCGGAATCGTCAAGCCGCGCGGCGCCAAGCGTAGCGATGATGAAGCCCGCCGAGGCGAGGTCGAGCGATGATCTCGGCGGCTGGATGCGGGCTCGACTCCACGGCTCGCATCGCGGGCGCATCCCTCTTCAGGGACAAGTGCGTCCGGTTGTCGAGGCCGTACGAGGCGAAGCAGGCCACAAGGCGCTGCAGGTGCTTCTCGTTGAGGACGATGACGTGGTCGAGGAGATCGCGGCGCGCCCCGCGACGGATTCTCGGCCGCCATGAGGTGGACGAGAGCGCGGGTATTGGCCGTTGAGGTCGGGCGTCCAGCGTGGCGCCGCGACTTCCAGTGCCAGTACCGTCTGAAACCTTTGCGATGCCAGCGAATGACGGTTGCGGGCTGAATGATGGCGATCCGGATCTCCTGCATCGGAACGCAACTCGTTGAAGGGCAAGGCGGACGGGGTAGTGGCCAGGCACACTCCTGCCTCTTTGATGCATCTAGCCAACAACGCCTTCGAAACCCTACTCGCCAGTCTGGTGGTCCACGGCGTCGGGTTCGGCGTACTCCACTCCCTGGCGGCCGGAAAGCGATCGTGCCGCAGACTCTGCGGATGCACCCGCGGGTAGGCGAATGAGGACGCGCCCGCGCCGAGAGATCCGTTCTATGCGGCTGCCGGGCAGAAGTGCGGCGACCTCGGCTGCGCGAGCCTGCAGGTCGGCCGGCGATTCGGTGACTTTGAGCTGGACGATCAATCGGGGAATCATGATCGGTAGAGTATAGGGCAGGCCCACCGAAGGCACGCTGGAATCGGCCGCTCTGAGGAACATCATCCCGATACCCGCGAGCCCGACCATGAGGCTGGGGTTCTCGCCACCGTCGGGGATGCCGCACGGCCACGGCCCTGCCCCGTCTTGCCCACAGCGCGCCGCCAAGTCGACGCAGGACAGCGCCTTCTCACGCAAGAGCGGTTGTGCGAAGACCCGAGCCCCCTCGAGGAACAGTTCAGCGAATCCAGCCACACCGTGGCACAGGGATAGGTCGACTCGCGGTGCCTCGAAGACCTCTGCGATCTGTTTCTCGGCGGACATCATGGCAGCTTCGGCCTCTACGGCGTAGACCGTCTCCCCGGTCAATTCGAATTGGCGCAGGCGCACCAGACCGATCCCGACGGCACCGTGGCACCAGAACATCGGGAAGCCGGGGGCTTCGCCGCGCGCCAGCTTGGCGCGAGTGAACTCTCGGAGGTCCGGCCAGTTCCCCTCCTCCCGCTGGTACCAGGCCCGTTCATAGGCGGCCGCGGAAGCAGCAACCTGGCTGTAGCGTTGCTCTCCGGTGATCAGCGCGAGTTCCTCCAGGGCCCAGGCGATACCCGAGGCACCGTGCGAGAGTCCGCACAGGGGAGGCTCGTTCGGCCCGATGTCCGATGGCCAGGCAGCGCCCGGGAATGGCGTTCCCACAGCGGCCTTCACGATCTGCTCGCCGAGCTCGCGAGCTGCTTCCAACGCGGCGTCGAAGGGCAACGTCCGCGCGAGGTGCAGAAGCGCGACGATCGACCCCGCCCGGCCGGAGATCAAGTCGTTCGCCCCCTGAGGTGGGTGGTCGATGCTCTCGCCTGCGACACGAAAGGCCTCGTCCGTCAATCCCGGCTCATCGAGCAGCCTTCCGGCTTCCGCCAGCTCAGCTGCTACGCCCGCCGCTCCGCCGTAGAGCGTGCCCAGGGATCGAGTGCGCCGCGTCCACTCCGTCGCGTGGGCCAAGGCCTCGAGCGCTGTGGTGCGGTAACGAGGGTCCTTCGTCGCGGCGGCCATCCGGGCGAGGAACAGGCCGATTCCGGCCGTGCCACCGTACAGGTCTCCGTCGACGGTCTTGCAAACGACCTCCCAGCTTCCGTCGAAACTCTCCTTCTCGTCGCCGAGCCACGTCGCGCGCCCCTGGCTGCGGATGGCCTCGTCGCACAGCCGATTCGCGATGCCGCCCGCGAGCGCCAGGTAGTCAACCGTCGTAGTCACGAACCGGCCCTGGCTCGAGGTATGGGCGTGCGGGGTCCAGGCCCGTCGCTCGGAAGTCTGCACCGATCCTCTCCACAAGCTGCGGCACCGAGCGGCGAGCCTCGGCGCTTGCCTCGCAAAACGTATCGGCCAAGAGTCGGCAACGCACATCGCCGAAGCTGTCTCCGCCCAGTTTGCCTTCGGTGAGGGCTACTCCGGGGGCCAGCCGATGCGTCATTCGCGGAGTCTGCGGCCGCAGGCACACAGCGAGCGACTCCGCGGTCGCTCGGAGCTCGCACTCGAATCTCGAATACCCATCGGGTCCCAGGTAGCTCACGACGGCGTCCGCGCGTCCGTTGTGATCGGATCGCGCGGGGGTCTTCACCATGAACGGGACATCGGCCGCGGCGCCCAGAACCAGGGACACCTGCGCAATGACGCGCGGAGCCTCGGCAGGCACACAGTTCCAATAGATCCGGACGAGGCGGTCCGCTCCGGGGGGAGGCCAGGTCCCGCGCCTGTAGTGCCAGAATCCGGTCTCCTCGTCGACCCAGTCCCAGCAGCGGGAGACGAGGAGAGCGTCGCCGTGTTGGGCGCGCAACCCACGTCGGCCGGGAACCGTATACTCGCTGCGCTCGAGCACTCGGGTCTCGTCTCCCTTGTTCGCCACCACCCGCCCCCACGATGAAGCGGTCTGCGCCTTCCATCCGCCCTCGAAGCGGGGCGTTTCATGGTGTGCACCGCGCACGGCAGCCGGCAGGTTGAGCTCATAGGGGAGCAGTGGACCCGTGGGCTTGGGCAGCGGCGACGTATTCAGGTACCAATCGTAGAGCCTGAGCGCCAGCTCGTCAGGACCCTCGTTCGCTGCCTCGTGGCGTAGGGTTTGGTCGACCAACCACTCAGCCGCTTCGAGGAGATCGCCGTGCATGGCGCTGATCATTGGTCCGTGGACTGGAGTGCCGGGTCGTCCTGCGGAACGCGCTCGAACGGACTTTCCGTCCTTGTGCCGATCTCTGCGGCCAGTTTCAGGTGCTGCTCGGTCGCCTCCCGTGCGTCCCCATCCCACAACGTCAGCTGCAGCGCCCGCATCATCAGGCGGCACGCGACGAAGGGCGCGAAGCGCGACCACGGCATCGAGCTGCGAGACGTCTCCCGGTAGCGCCTGAGGAACGCCTCCACCGGATCTCCGGCCGGCGAACTCTCCAGCGGATGTCCGCCCGCGATCCCTACGCTCAGATACTCCTGGACGCCGCCCGCCACGTCCCAGGCCGGATCGCCCATCCCGCTGGTCTCCCAGTCGATGAAGCGAACGACTTGCGGTGCGGGACAGACCATGACGTTGGCGAAGCGCACATCGCCGTGGATCACCGTCTCGTCCGTCCAGTGGGCACGCACGCGCACCAGGCACTTCTTCAACTCTGGGTCGGAGAGGATCTTCAGGGTGAGCTCGCGCAGACGCGCATCAGCATCGAGTACGGCCAGGCGGTTCTCGCCGTCGATGCCGAGGAACCAGATCACGGCTCGATCCAGACCGTCCAGCGCCGCCGCACGCAGGTGCCACAGACCCAAGGCCGCGCCGACCCGACCCGCTAGTTCAGGATCCAGCACGCTTCGCCCGCCGCCGAGCTGATCGAGGCGCCGAGACGACGAAAGGCCCTCGATGAGCAGGATGTGTTCCCCGTCGTCGTACCCATGGAACCGCGGCGTGAAGGCCTCGAGCTCCTTCCGGCCCGAGATGGCCCGGTAGAGGCCGAGTTCGCGCTCGGGGGAACCCTGGTCCCCCGAGCGCGTCGGCCTCATATCCTTCGCCACGAAGCCTCGTCCGTTGCCGGACTCGACCAGCGCAACGCCGTTGGACTGGGATAGGTCCCGGGCTCGGATCCCGTAGCGATGGACCTCCTCGTGCGAGATCAACCCACGTGTGATCACGAATCGCGCAGCCCGCCGGGCCAGTCCCAGTTCACTCACACCACAGTCCTCCTGCTTGACTTAGATGAGGTGGATATTGCCACCGTCGTCGAGGACGAACCAACCGTCGTCGTCGCCGGCATCGGGCGCCTTGGCCGCGCCCGCACCGTACCACAGCTCCGTCTTGAGCTCCTGAAGCCGGTACTCAAGTCCCGCGATCCGGATGAGCGGGTCGACCAGAAGTTCTCTCGGGTCGACGAACTCGCATCCTCCGGGCGTCGACGGGCACGCGTCCACCGCTGAAGGGCAGGCCGCCAGGACCGACCTGACCGGGCAGGCATCGAGGAACGACTTGGTTGGGCAGAGAACCAACTGCGACTTTCCGCAGAGCGTCAGTTGCGACTTGCAGACTGTCAACTGCGATTTGCAGATTACCAGCTGCGAGCTGCAGATGGTCAGCTTCGACTTGCAGACGGACAGCTGCGTCCTGCAAGTGCTCAGCTTCGACGTGCAGAGGACCAGCCTCGACTTGCAGAGGATTAGCTTCGAGGGCATGATCCAGTCTCCGCACTTGAGTGCGGCGTACGCGTCGATTCGGCCGAAGCCCCAGCTGTTGTCGAAGTTCCCCGAGCCCAGCTTGACGGCCGTGTCGATCAGGCACTGCTTGACCTTCTGATTCGTGTGGCTGGGGTGCCGGCTCCACATCAAGGCCGCCAACCCAGTGACCATGGGCGTCGCCATGGAAGTTCCGCTCAGGTTGCCGTGGTTGAGCGCGAGGTTGGCCGGCGGGCCCGAGAGGGTCACGTTGTAGGTTGGCGTCGTCGATAGGATGTCGCCGCCCGGCGCCACCACGGTCACCTCGGGTCCAACGTTCGAGAATCCCGAGACGGTGTCGTTGGAATCCGTCGATCCGACCGCGATGACTCCCGTGATCGTGGTCGAATACGCGGCCGGGAAGATCACCGGTCCGCCGTTGTCGTTGCCGGTCGCCGCAACCAGGAGCATCCCGTTGTTCGACGCGTACGTGGCGGCGTCTTGTTTAGTCTGGTTGTCCACGCCGCCGCCGCTGTAGTTGATCACTGCCTTCAGCCCGTTGGCCACGGCGAAATCCGTGATCTCCTCGACGGCGTCGGCAAAGTCCGCCGAGCTGCCGTTCCCTCCCGCATCGAACGTCCGACAGATGTATACTTGCGATCCCCAGTTCATCCCCGCGATCCCAGTGCCGTTGTCGCCCATCGCTGCCGCAATCCCCGTCACGTGTGTGCCGTGGCCGTTCAGGTCGCGAGGCGTGCCCCCATCCACGAAGTCCGTCCCCAGGACGAAGCGCCCCGGCGTGTTGAGGTCGTCATGGTCCAGTGCCCCGCCGGTGATGGAGATCCCGGAGTCGATGATCCCGATGATCACATTGGTCTTGCCGGTCTCGAGGTCCCAGGCTTGCTCCGCATTCACCATCCCCGGACTCCACTGGCTCGAGTACAGTGTGTCGTTCGGCACGATCTGGAGCCGCTCCAGCATGTCCGGCTCGGCGTAGGCGACGGCGCGCTCGTCGGAGAAGCGTGCGGCCCATTCGATCACGCTCTGGCCTTCCGGCAGCATGACCAGGATCCGACCTGTGGCACTCGGCCCGCGCATCACGCGTGCGCCCTTGGCCTTGGCCATCAGGGTCGCCACGGATTCCATGAGCAACTTCTCATCCTCCGACGCCGCCAGCTGGATCACCAGCCGGCGTGCGAGGAACGTCACCTCCTTTCCGCGGAAGGAGCCCACTTCGATTTTTCTGCCGGGCATTCCACCATTCTTGGGCTTGCCACCATCCTTGGGAGTTTGCATGTCTTTCCCCTTTCATGAGGGGGAGCGTACGCCGAACAGGCGGGGTTCGCCCGGCGATACGCGTCGTGGTGGACGTGGCAGACTTCGCGGACAAGCCTCCCGGGCAACTCACCCCCGGCCGGAAGATAAATCATTGCTTTGTAACTTCTCCGCATACCGAAGAGAAGTGGGCAGCAGATTCAAGCCGCCGCAGCGAAGGAGGCTGGGAACTCCCGGTAGCGCAGCTGGAGTGCCGCGTTCATGACACGCCAGCCGAAGTCGGTGCGCCGCCAGCGGCGGGAACGGCCGGCCGCGTGGATGGAGCGTGGTCGAGCGCTGCGCGGCGGCGAGAGCGGCCCCGGATGGGACGCGCGGAGGGCCGCCATGGCGGCGGAGATCCACCCTCCAGGTGGTCAGGACCCGCGTGGGCCGGGGCGTTCGTCCAGGAGTTCAGTCCGCGGCGGTGTTGGCGGGAAAGGGGAGCGAGTCCGGCTCGGCGCGGGCCGGCGTGCGGGGCGGGGCACGGGAGGCCAGCCCGAGGCAGTCGAGGATCACGCGGGCGGTGTCGGGCGGGTGGATCTGGGCCAACACGGGGTCCCCACGAGCGGCAAACGGGTCGTCCGCCCGAGTCCAGTCCGGGGATCGTGTGCCGAATGACCACGGTGTCGGTGTCCACGAGGACGTCCCGGACGACGAGTCGGACGACGCGCTGGCGTTCGAGGACCAACGTGCCGGCGGCCGCCTCGCACGGCTCCTTCGTGCGGCGAGCCGAGAAGCGCCGGATGTCGTCGAAGCGCCGCGCGGCCTTTGCACCGGCCAGACGGCGCGAAGGCGTGACCCGCGGCGGGTCGTCCACCGGCGCCCTCCGGCCGAAGGCCACACACCCGCGGCAGGCGGGATTGCGCAGGATCTGAGCCACCGTCGATTGGTCCCAGAACGCCCTGCCCGCTCCCGTCGGGATCGCACGCTCGGTCAGCCACCGCCCCAATGCGCGCGGCGAGGTCCGTCCCTCCGCGTACCGCCGGAACAACTCCCGCACGATCCGTGCGTCGTGTTCGACGATCTCGTAGCGCGCCGGGCTGTCCGGTCCCTTGCGGATGTAGCGGTCGGCGGCGCCTTGATGAACCGGACCTCGGTCCCGGTGCGCGCGAACTCCTCCATCAGCAGCACCTGGCAGGCGCAGCGCCGAGCCAGCCGGTCCGGCGCGTGACAGAGAATCACGTCGACGCGCTCCTGGACGACCAGATCGCGAAGCCGTTCGAGCGCCGGCCGGATCAGCGTGGAACCCGAGCACTCCGCGTCTTCAAACACCCACTCGGGCGGTACGATCAGGCCCGCCGACCGCGCCTGCTCCTTCAGCTCCGCGGTCTGGCTGGCGATCGTCTCCTCCTCCTTCTGACCCAGCGTCGAGACTCGTGCGTAGAGCGCTGCACACGGCATGATCCTGTCCTCCGTCGGTCCTCCGGCGACGCTCGGGAACGAGAAGCTCGTCAGTCTCGGCGAGGCGCAGCCGGCCCAGCCGGTCGAAGACGTACTCGATCGCGACGCGTCGAGCCGCCGCCACGTCATCCAGCCGGATCCGCGGACAAGAAGTCCGCGAGAACCTGCTCGACGAGAGCGCTGAGCGCTTGCCGCCGACTTCTCGCCCGCTGCCGGACCCGTCGCACGGCGTCGGCGGGCAGCTTGACCGTGAAGACGACCTTCGGCGGCGGGACGGCCTGCGTGCCCCCGTCGCGCGCCTGCTCGGCGTAGCGGCGCGACTGGCGCTCCGAGACCCCAAAGCGGCGCGCCCACACGCCGGCGGCCGCGGCAGGGAGGCCTCGAACTCGAATTCGCCATTTGTGGGGACAGCGTCAGGACCTTCAAGCGGGAAGGGCAGCGACGAGAACGCCCATCCCCACAGCTACGTCGTGGACGCGAAGGGAATGGTGTCGTACCCGGGAAACACCAACGGCACCACCGGCCGGCTGGATCCCCGCACGGGCGAGGTCACGCGCTTCGAGATCCCCGATGGCGTGCGCGACCCGGATACCATGGTGTGGGACAAGCAGGGGAACATCTGGTTCACCGCCCAGAACTAGAACGTGGCGGGGCACCTCGACGTCACGACGAAGCAGTTCCGTCCCGTGAAGATGCCGCAGCCCGGCTCGCGCCGCTATGGCATCGCGATGGACTCGAAGGGGCACCCGTGGTTCGACCTCTTCGGCACGAATACCATCGGGACCCTCGACCCCGCGAGGCTCAAGCTCACGACGTACCCGTTAGGGAACGAGCGCACGTGCGACCGCCGCATCGCGATCTCCTCTGACGACAAGCTCTGCTACACCGACTACACGCGCGGCTATCTCGGCCGGCCGGACCCCGCCACGGGGAAGGTGGACGAGTGGGCGCTCCCCGGCGGGGCGAACTCGCTGCCGTACGGGATGACGATCGACGAGCGCGACCGGGTGTGGGTCGCCGAGGCGAACCCGGCGCGCCCGAACCGCCTGGTGGGGTTCGACCCGAAGACGCAGGCGTTCTTCAACGTGACGGAGATTCCCGGCGACCGGAACACGGTGCGGCACATGGTCTACGACCGGCAGACGCGGATGATCTGGTTCGGTGCGGCCGCGGGGTTCATCTCGCGGGCGGACTTGTCGAGGCTCAAGGTGGCGATGTAGGCCGCGTCAGGACTCCCGGAACGCGGTTGGGCAAGCGAACATGCGCCGAGGCCAGCGCTGCCGAGCCTGGTGAGGCACATCAGGAGATGCCGGGAGGGTCGGATAGCTTTCAGGCGTCGCGCGCATTCGTTTGAGGCCGTCAAGAACGGGCGCGGGGATCATCCAGTGTCCGCTCGCCCCCACCCGTGCTAGCTTCGAGGCAGCCCCTCGCGAGGAATCGACCATGCGCGTCTTCGTCTCATCGTCGTTTGTCGACCTGCAGGAGCACCGCGCCGCCGCCATCCGCATCCTGCGGCAGCTCGGCCACGAGGTCCTCGCCATGGAGGACATGACCGCCGGCGCCACCGCCCCGCTCTCCAAGGTGCTGGAAATGGTGGATCGCGCGGAGGCATACGTCGGGATCTTCGCCTGGCGCTACGGCTACGTGCCGCCGGCCGCGGCCCCGGGCGTGTCTCCGGCACCTGCCGTGCCGGGCGCCGTAGCGGGCGGTACCTCGATCACGCACTACGAGTACCTCAAGGCGAAGGACCGGAAGCTCCCGATCCTCGCCTTCCTCCTGGAGGAGGGCTATCCCTGGTCGCCGCGCCTGGTTGACGGGTTCGACCGGGGGCTGGTGGGCAGCGAGCCGGATACGACGAGGATCCGCACGCTCCGGACCGCGCTGCAACAGGAGCGCGTGGTGGCATGGTTTACGACGCCGTCGGACCTCGAGGCGCGCGTGAGTGCGGCGATCACGATGACGGGGCTCACCAACCAGCTGGACCTGCAGCCCGCCACGACGCTCGACGCGGCGACCGGCGTGGCCGGCGACAGCAGTGCCTCGTTTGGCATCCAGCGGGCCATCACCGAGGCCGGGGACACGCAGCGTGCCCTCAAGATCGACCTCGCGACGACCTGGTGGTCAACGCGGCTCTTCCTGATCGCGGCGCTCGCCGAGCGATTCACGGGCGTTCGCCGCATCCTCATCGTGGACTCCCGCGGGGCCGCGCCGGGGCCGCGCAGTGAGCGCTTCGTCGGCCAGGTGTCCACCGGGACCATCCTGTCGACCATCCGGCCGATGGTCCCTGCCCTCGCGGCGTTCGAGGCGCAGCTGCGCCAGCGCCCGCTCGCGTTCACCCTGCTCGACCCGGAGATCCAGGACATCCTGCAGCTCTGGCAGGGGGCCTTCGGGATGCCGTTCCCGCAGAGCGAGATGCAGGCCAAGGTGGACGTCACGGCGGACCTGCTGCGGCGATGGTTCGGCGAAGCCATGCTGCGGCAGCCACTCCGCATCGCCGACCTGCAGCGCGCCTCGGTGGTCGACATCCTGCGCCTGCTCGACTACCCGGGGGACTACATCCCGGTGGTTCGGCGCTTACCGGGGCCCCTGGCATCGGAGCCGGCGGACCGGGTGGACGTGATGGACAAGGCGGCGCTGAACGCGCGGCTGGCGCGCAGCTACCTGGTGGAGCTCATGGATCGCGCGCGGCTCAACCCGGGGACGGCGGGACTGTAGCGGGGCGGGGCACGGGCGGCGAGCCCGAGGCAGTCGAGGATCGCGCGGGCCGTATCGGGCGGGTGGAGCCGGGCCAGGACCTCCATGCGGGACGAGCAGCGCGGGCAGCGGAGGGCGTCCAGAGCGAAAACTCGGCGCAGTAGCTCGTCGGAATGTGATTTTCTGAGCGGCAACGCGGACGGAGATATGCCGAGTCACAGGCGGCCAGGACCGGGAGGCCCACTGTGCCAGGACCCGACGACGCCGGCGGGGCTCCGCTCCGAACCTGCCGGTGCTACCCTCGTCCCGCTTTGGAACGCGGGCTGAAAGGACCTCTCCTCCCCACGAGCCAGGTCGAGGCGCCATGCAGGTGAAGAAAATCTTCCTCGCGTCGTCCGAAGAACTGAAGGACGACCGGCGCTCGTTCGAACTCATGCTCGCGCGCCTCAACCCCCAATGGCGACCGCGGGACATCACCTTCGAGCTCGTGGTCTGGGAGAACTTCGTCGACGCGATGTCGAAGGAAGGCTTGCAGAAGGAGTACGACAAGGCCGTCCAGGAGTGCGACATCTTCGTGATGCTCTTCTTCACCAAGGTCGGGCGCTACACCCTGGAGGAGTTCGAGACCGCTTTCGCCGACCTCAAGGCCGGCACCGGGCCGCAGATCTACACCTACTTCCGCAACGACTTCGTCCTCACGGGCGATCTCGACGAGAACGTCAAGAGCCTCCTGGACTTCAAGACCAGGCTCCAGGCGCTCGAGCACTACCCCACGTACTACCGCAACACCGAGGATCTGCAGTGGCAGTTCAGTCGCCAGCTCGAGCTGCTCTACGGCGGGGATGGCACCGCGTCGACCGAGATCACCGACACCACCCCGCAGTCGAAGATCGGAGAAATCGCGTTGCTGCTTTGCTACCGCCAGCTGTTCGGGGACACGGGCGGGGACAAGCCGGACGCGAGGCGCCTCTCCGCCGCCGTGCTCCGGGCCAGCCGCCAAGTGCGGACCGCGATCTTCAACATGGCCCAGGACGTGCGCCGCGAGAACTGGTTCACGGACAAGCACCAGATGGAGCGCACGATCCCCGTGTTCCAGGCGCTGGTTCGCGCCGATCCCAAGTGGCATGCGCCACACGGGAACCTCGGATACGCCCTGAAGGACCAGCTGACGCCGGACTGGCAGGGTGCCCTGCAGAGCCTCACCCACGCTGTGATGCTGCGAGGGGATCGCGTAGAGGAAGGGCGATTCTACCAGTACAGCCGGGCGCTCTGCCTGATCAGCCTGGACGCGCAGTATGCCGCGCGACAGCCAGCCGATGCCGCGACGCGCGCCGCGGTGGTCGAGGCGCTCCGGCAGGCACGTCGCGAGCTCGACGCGGATTGGGAGCAGGTCATGGAAAACCCGGACGCGACCGACATCCGGAGCTGGCTGGAGCTGAATGGATCCCCGCGACTGCGCTGACGGTCCGGTGCTGGTGGCATCGGCGAGTTCGGTGAAGGACTTCGCGAGTCCTGCCTGGACCCTGCGCGCGTGGCGGGCGGAACGTCCCGCTGCACCCAGTCCATGACGGGCGAGAACGTGTCGACATGAAGATCTTCCTGAGCTACGCCTCCCAGGACCGCCCGCTCGCGGAGTCGATCAACCGGGCGCTGCTCGAACAGGGACACGATGTGTTCTTCGACCGCGAGGATCTGCCGCCCGGCGAGGAATTCCACATCCGCATCCGGCGCGCGATCGAGGAGGCGGGCCTGTTCGTGTTCCTCGTGAGCGAGGATGCGATCGATCCGGGCAGCTACACGCTGAACGAACTCGACGTCGCCGAGAAGAACCTCAAGCAGGCGTCCGGGCGGTTGCTGCCGGTGCTGTTGCGGCCCACGGCGGTCGACCGGCTGCCGCCGTTCCTGAAGTCCGTGACGGTGCTCGACTCGCCGGGGAACATCCCCGCCGCCGTGGCCGATGCGGTGCATCGCATCGCGCGCCGCCGGCGCCGCGCGACCCAATGGAAGGTCGCCGGGGGCATCGCGGTGGCCGCGCTGATTACGGCAGTCGTCTGGTTTGTGCGTTTGCCCGGAGCTCCGGCCTCGGAGATCACCGGCACGGACGGCGCTCCCGCCGTGCTCGTTCCGGCGGGGAACTTCACGATGGGGGACGATGAGGAGTCCCCGCGCCGCGAGGTCTACCTCGATGCGTTCTACATCGATCGGTACGAAGTCACCACCGGCCGCTATGGGAGGTTCCTCGCCGCCACCGGGTCTTCACACCCGCCGGACGGTTGGGAAGCGCTCGATCTCAGTCGCGGTGACGAGCTTCCCGTGATCGGTGTCGACTGGAACGACGCGACGGCCTACTGCAAGTGGGCCGGCCGACGCCTGCCGACCGATGCAGAGTGGGAGAAGGCAGCGCGCGGCACCGACGCCCGTCGCTATCCCTGGGGCGACGCGTCGCCGACGCTCGATCATGCGAACTACCAGAACGCGTCGCCCGAAGCCTACGACGGCGGTCTCGCCAAGGTGGGTGCGCACGCTGCCGGTCTCAGTCCGTTCGGCGTCCACGATCTTGCCGGCAATGCGTCCGAATGGGTCTCCGACTGGTACTCGGACAGCTTCCCCGTGGGCGACGTGCGCAATCCGAAGGGGCCGGAAACCGGAACCGGTCGGGTGATACGCGGCGGCGGGCGCTTCGACCCTGGCGAACGACTCGTCGCTACGAAACGATTCCACGGAATGCCGGATCTCCGGAGCGAGGACATCGGGTTCCGGTGCGCGCGGGATCCGTAGTTCCGTCAGCGCCGGAAGGCCTCGGCGGAGGCTCATCCCCGGACCAGGGCGGGAGCCTCGGCGGCCGTCGGGACGCTCCCGTCGACCGTTCGGCGGTAGAGTGGCGTTGCGCGCAGGCCGTTGAGGAGTCGGGCGGACGGGCCTGTGGCGAAAGACAGGAGAAAGCGATGGCGAAGATGGAGTCGGTTGCAGCACGGGCCATGCGCCAGGTCTCGAACCTGGCTGCCGTCTACGAACGGCTCGTTGATCCCGCAACGTTGGAGCGACGCCTCACGGCGACCCGGCCCAGCCCCGCTCCGATGCTCGAGAGCGTGGCCGCCGCGTCGGAAGCAAGTCCCGAGCGTCGCCTCGCCGGCCCGGGAGCACGCGCCGAGATTCTGGCGAGCGAGGGTCGAAAGGCGATCGAGAAAGTGCGCAAGGACGGGGCCAACGCTCGCCTCAGCCCAACCGAAGAGACGGCGCTCGAGGCCATCGTGCTGCTCGAAGGTCGCCCCGCCCTTCTCGTCACGAACGGACGCTTCGAGGACCCGCCGGAGGAGTGGACGGTGCTGAACGCCCACCGCGAGGGGATCGAGGCGACGCTCGGCAGCGTCGGCCGCATCGAAGTCACCGGTCACCCCTCGCTCGACTGGATCGGCACAGGCTTCCTGGTCGCGGACGGTGTCGTGATGACGAATCGCCACGTGGCCAAGGAATTCAGTCGGAAGAAAGGGGCGGGCTGGGCGTTCGAGGCCGGCATGAAGGCCCGGATCGACTATGTGGAGGAGTTGGGCGCCAAGAAGCCGGCCGAGTTCGCACTCACCGCAGTCATCGGAATCCACGACACGTACGACCTGGCCCTCCTGAAGGCCTCCCGGAAAACCCCCCAAGGTGCCCGCGCCCCGGAACCGCTGCTGCTCGCGGAGAATCCCAAGCTTCGTGCGCGCGGCCGCGTCTACGTGGTGGGGTACCCGGCGTGGGATGGGCGACGCAACGAGCCGACGCCGATGAGCGAGATCTTCCGCGACATCTACAACGTGAAGCGGCTGCAACCGGGGGAGATCGCCAAGGTCGCCGCCGCGCGGAAGGAGTTCGAGCACGACTGCTCGACCCTCGGCGGCAACTCGGGCTCTTGCGTCATCGACCTCGAGACGCAGAGAGTCGTGGGACTCCACTTCGCGGGTCGCTACCGGCAGGCGAACTACGCGGTGATCCTGTCGAAGCTGCGCCAGGACCCGCTGATCAAGAAGGCCAAGATCGCGTTCGCCTGAAGCCACCCCGAGGCGAACCGGCGGAGCTCCCGGCCAACCCGGCGAACGGCCCGAGTCCCGAACTGACGCGGGTGCCGGGTCTCGTCCCGTGCGGACCGTTCTACAGACTGAAGGAGACAGGCATGGCCAAGACTTATGCGTTTCGCTCGAAGGACACGTTCAAGCGGGTCGCGAAGGCACAGTACGGTGACGAGGCGCTCGGGAAAGCCTTGGCGGGCTACAACGGTTACCTGCGCGGGGGCAAGCCCGCCGTCGGCACGATCATCGAGCTGCCGAGCCGGCGCGAGATGGCGCCGCCGCGACTCGCGGCACGAGGCGTCGAGGGCGTCGCGGAACCCGCGCTGGGCGTGTTGCCCCCGCACGGGCTCGAGGCGATCCTCGCGACGTTCGGTGAGATCGGGCGCTTCATCCGGCCCGACGGCACGATCGATCCGCGCTGGGAGAGCACGAACATGGTCTCCGTCGGATTGCCCTTCCCGATGCGGCTCGCGTGGGGCAATCCCGCGCCGCTCGCCACGAAGATCCGTTGCCACAAGCTCCTGGCGCCGATCATGGTGCAGGTCTTCCAGGCGGTCGACCGCGCGGGCCTGCGCAGCGCAGTACGCACCTACGGCGGCTGCTACAACTATCGCCCGAAGCGCATGGGCAGCCGGCCGTCGACTCACAGCTGGGGTATTGCGCTCGACCTGAATCCCAACACGAACGCGATGGGGACGGCCGGCGACATGGATCCTCGCCTCGTCCAGATCCTCCGCGAGCACGGCTTCAAGTGGGGCGGCGACTGGCCCGGGAGCAACAAGGACCCGATGCACTTCCAGTACTGCACGGGCTATTGATCGACTGCGCGCGGGGCCGTGCGGCGCGCGAAACCCGACACTGACAAGGCGGCTGGGAATCAGGCGGATGGGATCGTGGCGAAGGACAGCGGTGGAGTCGGCCATGGACTCCGCGATGCTCGATTCGACCACCAAAGGTGCGATCCTGCGCGCCCTGGACGAGGGGATACGGCTCAAGTAGGACCGCAGTGCCTACTGGCTGACAGGTCAACGGGACCAGCGGGACGGGTCGAGGTACACCTGGTTGTCGTAGATGAATCCCGGCGGCGACGAATCGCCTTGGCCGCCGAGCCGTCGCCACGCGAGTTCGTGGGCTTTGTGATTGGTGGAGTAATTAACGTTGCTGCCACGACCCTTGCGTCGCGGGTCGGCGGCCTGAGGCGGTCGGCTCCGCATCTTCTCGACCGCTTCGGGGCTGACCGGCTGCGGTGGATCAAAGCCACGACGCGGCGCCTGCGGCTGTCTCGACGCAGCACCTGCGGCACCGGTCTGGGCGCCGGGCGCCACATTTTGCGCAGCGGGCGGCGCTTGCGCGGGTACCGGAGCAGCGGGTGTTCCCGCCATCGGATCGACTGCCGGTGGCGCAGGCGCGGGGGCCTGGCCGGTGTCCGCGGTCCCGACCTCGCCGCGCGGAATCGCTACAACCCGCGGCGTGTCGGGCGACGGCCGCGAAGGCGTTGGCCCGGCAGGGCTTCGAGCGCCTGACGAAACGGGTGGAATACCTCCTCGGCTTGCACTCGCCATGAGGGGATGGTCGGCGCTGACATGTACGTTCCCCTGGCCGTCGCGATACGCCGGTGGTGCAGTTTCGGGCCCGCCCCGCGCATTCCACTCCACCTGATGATCCGTCGGCGATTTCACTTTGATCGAGTCCGGCGAGCTGATGTTGGCCTTGACGAGCTCGACGTCGGTTACCGGTGTGGGCGCGCCGGGCCGCTGCACCTGCCGCGGCGGCGGCGGCGGAGAAGACTTGATGGTGGCCGACGGGGCCCCGCTTGCGCCTTGCGGGGCCGGCTCCGGCCTCGGCGACGGACCGGCTTCGACCGTCGGAGATCTGGATTCGGCAAGAGCACTCCCGGCGCGGCCGCTCTGAGTGGCGCCGAGATTCTCGGCTGCACCTGCTCGCGCCCTCGCGCCACCAGTCGCGGCCAAGCCGCTGACCATCGAAGCGGCGTCTTCAGCTTCTTGAAGGAGACGTGGATCAACCTTCTTGAGCAGCTCAAAGACGTCGTAGTAGACATACTCGGCCGGTGTTTCCCCACCCGAATCGAGGCGGTTCAGCCGGAGGCGGCTCTCTAGCTCGTGCAGTTCGGAAGGCCCGTGGCTGTATTCGTCAGCAAACCACCGCCGACAGGGATCTAGTGCTGGTTGGAACCTTGCCTGCGACTTGCGAATAGCGCCGGTCACACCGTCCGGCATGTGTTCGCAAACCTCCTTCATCAACTCGTCCTGATTCTCCAGCCAAAGCCGGAACTTCTGCAGAATCTGCGGACGAATGCGGTCCGAGATCGCACGCGGGTCAATATTGGTCCTCTTCGCCTGGATGAGCACGGACGTAAGGAGATCCACCGCGAAATCGCGGTACTCGCGCGGCCAATCGGCGGTCTTGGCCTCTAGCTTTGCAATCTCGGCGGTTCGCTCCGCTGTTTCCTCAGCGCCCTCGCGTTGTTCGAGTTCGCGCTGCGGGCGCTTCAACTCTTCATCGGAGATCTGCCGGGGGTCGGGCGCAAGACCATCGAGCCTGATCTCCGGCACCTTCGGAACCCGCCTCGCCGAAGTGGCCGGCATCTCGGTCTCCACCGTTCTCACCAGGACTGGCTTCACTTCATCCAGATACGTCTGTTTGGCCGCACCTTCGAAGTAGGCCAACTCCTGATTTATTTTTTCGCGTGCCTCCTTGGAGAGCAGGCCGTGCTTGCGGATTCGGCGGGCCACCAATCGCCCGCGGTAGCGGGCCGCCCCGACATCATTCTTCCAACGTTCGTCAGGGGCCGGTGAACGTTGGATTCGCATGCCGCAGGCGGGCAGGTCACGCAACAAGACTCCGCCGTTCGCAGCCGTGCGCGCCGCGTCTTTGGCACTGGCCTCAAGTTTCCCGCCGCCGCCGGAGCCGACGGAAACCGGGGGGCCGCCGGAGGCGCCTTGCTGCTGAATCGTGTGCGCTAGTTCGTGCGCGAGCACCTCGCGTCCGTGGCTGGTCTCTGGAGCGAACGCATCCGCGGCGAAGACAATATCGCGCCCGACGGCGTAAGCCTCTGCGCCGAGCGCGAACGCGGACGCGGCCGCATTTTCGCCACTGTGCACACGCACTCGGCTGAAGTCGTGCCCGAACCGCGGCTCCATGTACGCACGCGTTGGGGTGTCGAGTGACGCACCGGAGGAACGCAGCACTTCGTCGACGATCGGCGGTGGGCGGCCGGGAGCATGCTCGAACTGCGCGGCGTAATTCGGTGCCGGCCTCGTGGAAACTGTGGCGCTCCTCATCGCGGTCAGACCCTCAACTGATGGACGCGTGGCGCGATACCGGTTCGCATCGCGGTGGAGGAACGGTGAGCGGCGATATGGATGAAGGGCCCCACAACCAGCGGCACCCCAGGTGCCAATGGTATACCTTGGCCGTATCCGAGCAGCCGCGTCCGCTGGCAGACAACCGCGCATTCTGTCGGTGCGCTCGGTCCACCGTCGAACGGCATACCGTCCATCACCAGATGCTGGATGTTGACGTAAAGAGGGCGGTTCATCGCGGCTCCAGCTCGCATAACGGCTCAGCTAGTGTACGGACATCGATCCGCGTCGGACAGCGGAATCGGCATGGTGACGCTGCTTTCGGTGCGGCGGTAGCAGATAGCCGGTAATGTCCGGGTTTCGCCACGGGTTCAGGGTAGCACCGGCGGATGGGATGCGGGACGGAGATTGGGCCGAAGCCGGGGAAGCCCGGGGAGGCGCGGCGGCTGGGTCACCCCGCTCGCGCAGCGGGTGTCCCTCACCATAAACCGTCCGCATTGCCCTTCAAAGAGTTGCGTTCCTAGCCAGGATACCTGACTCGCCCGCGGACGAGCCCGGTTCCCCTCAGTCCCTACCGCCGTCATCGTGCGTGGATGCCCAACCGCCTCCTTGCCGTACTCCAGCGGAAGAACTCCCGGCCCCGCCTTCTCGCGGTCGACCACCTTCTGTGGCTGGCCCTGCGCCGCTGGTGGCCTCGCTGGGAGGAGGCGCTCGCGATCGTTCAGCCCGCAACCGTCATTCGCTGGCATCGCGAGGGCTTCAGACGGCACTGGAGCTGGAAATCGCGGCTCCACGCTGGACGACCGAGCACAACAACCGACATCCGCGCTCTCGTCCAGCGCATGGCGGCCGCGAATCCGTCGTGGGGCACACCACGCATCCACGGCGAGATCCAGAAGCTCGGCTTCGTTGTCTCCGAGCGCACCGTCTCCCGCTACATGCCACGACGTCCCGTCGATCCAGAGGCGCGTCAGCGCTGGCGAACGTTCCCCGGCAACCACCGCGAGGTCATCGCCGAGATCGATTTCTTCACGGTCCCCACCGCCACGTTCCGTGTGCTCTAAGTCTTCTTCGCCGTCCACCACGCCCGGCGCGCGCTGATGCACTTCCGTGTCACCGGCCATCCGACGGCGGCCTGGATCATGCAGCAACTCCGCGAGGCGTTCCCCTACGACCAGGCACCGCACGCCGCGATCTGCTCGACCACGTCATCGTCCTCAACGAGAAACACTTGCAGCGCCTTCTGAGCTGCTTCGCCTCGTACACCCTCGACGACCGGACGCATCTGTCCCTGAAGAAGGATGCTCCCGCGATGCGAGCTGTGGAGACGAGGCCCGATCCAGCCGCCGAGGTCATCGCTCGACCTCGCCTTGGCGGACTTCATCACCGGTACGGCTGGCGTCCGGCAGCCTGACGCTCTCGCGCGACCAATCTGCCGCGGCCGCCGCGTCGTCGCCGAGCGCGTGTGCCTTGGTGTCGATCTCTCCGCCGCCATCCTTGCCAGCGGTTGGGCGCGACCGTCGCCGATGCCATCGCGAGTACCTCCTGCCCCGGCTTACACCGAGGCATCAGTCATGCCGACGCGTGGATTCGATCTTGGCGAACCACAGCGTAGACTGACTCACCTCGAAGCCCGACTTCGCTAGGTGAGAGGAGAGATCCCCCTGCGTTCGTACCGCGCCGCGTGCGACGACCGCCCGGATCGCCGTGAGCCGACGCTCTCTGTCACGCATGCGTCCTCCCGCCGCGGGGGCCCGCCACGCGCGGCCTAGAGATTACGTTTGCGGCGCCAAAGGATGCGCAAAGCATCAAGGGATCGGGGCCCGCGCCGGAAGCCCCGCGGTCACGCGGAGCGCGGTCGCGCGGTCGCGCTTCCGTTGGGCCGAAACGAGTTTTGCGCGGTTGATGGACTTGTCGGCGGGATCGGAGGCGGCGTCGAGGGCCTTCTGGGCCTCGCGGACGGCGATTTCGGCGTCGAGTTCGTCCTGGTAGAGCTTCTCGGCTGAGGCAGCGCGTTCGGCTTCAGCCTTGGCGCGGTCCTCGGGGAGGACGCTCTTGGCGATCTCGGCCGCGGCCTCCTTCTTGGAATTTTCCAGGAGTTCGCCAAGGGCGAGCAGGAACTTGGAGCCGTCGGAGGTCTCCGAGAGGGTGAGGTGGAACGTCACGGGCATGTAGGCCTTTCCGGCGGCCTTGCCAGCGACGAAGTCCGTGTCATAGGCGGACTTTGACGTCTCGTTGATCTTGCCCCACGGCATGAGGTTGGACTGGTAGCGGGGGTAGGCGTCGAGGGGATGGTTCGGGGGATGAGGTCGGCACCGCGGCTAACGCGACCGAAGTCGATGTTCCCGATGGCGATGGAGTCACCGTCGGCGGTTGCGCTGGGTGCGGTGACGTTCAGCGTGGCGACCAAGGCGCGCTCGGACTTCATGCCGTCGCCGATGAACTCCCGGACCGAGATGTGGCGCGTATCGAGGAAGAAGGCGGTTGCATCGGCGGTCGGGCGAATGGCGCTTTCGAAGAGGACGTAGACTGCGGAGCCTCGCGGAATCAGGCCAGCCTTGACGATGCGTTCGACGCCGGGATCGCGCGAGGCGTCCTTTGACTCGGAAGCGGGAAACTCGCCGAATACGCCGAGCAGGCAGCCGATCTCAGGGTTTGGTTGCAGGACCTGGTCCTTGTCGGCGATGTATAGGTTGGAGAAGACGTGGCCAGCAGCGTGGACGGTGTGATCGCCACCAGCCTTCTTGAGCAAGGTGGCCACGCCGCCGATGGCGAGCTCGATGAGTTTCGGAGCGAAGAGGCCAAGCAGGGACAAGACCGCCCGTCCGGCCTTCGGCTTGGGGGACGGATTCACGACGCAATCGGGCAGGAGGAAGAGGCGGAATTCCGGTTTCACGATGGATCCTCCCGAGGACGGAATCGTAGCGGATACAGCATACGAGGAGTGGCGCTGGAAACAAGAGCCGAACGTGGCGTGATTTCCCGATCCCCGGAACAGGCGAGACTGCAGGAATACAGCGATGCAATGGGTTGGCGATTCCCTCTGCGGCTCGTGCTCAGCTTGGTGCTGCAAAACCAGCCGGACCGCGCGCTCCCGGACCTCAGGTGAGAACTGGCTCGCTCTTCCCATGACCCCATCCTCTCGAGTTTTGGGGTCTCCGGAAAACCATGGGAGGTCCAGGATGCGGCGTCCGATGGAGACGAGATCAAGGCGTGCCTCCCCGCCCCGCCCGAGGCACGATCTCCCCCGGCGGGAACCACAGCTCGTACTGACGCGGGCGGACTCCCGCGACCTTGCCATAACGGGCGCTCAGGTCTCGGAGCTGCACCTCCGGCGCCGCGATCGAGCGCTGGACCATGGCGAGGATCTTCCTCGCCTCGCCGCGGCACTCCTCGGGCTGGAAGCAGCGCAGCTCGGCCCTCGAGGGGTAGTCCTTTACCAGATCGATGCCGGGCAGGACGATCTCTTTGCCGGCCAGCGCCTCGAGCGCTCGCTCGAGCGCCATCGCGCTGCGCCGTTGCGATTCCTCGGCGATGTGAATGTACAGGGTGGCTTGAATGCCGGCTTGCGGGCCGGAGGAAATCGGGAGGGGTCGGGGCTCCTTCGCGGCGGTCGTCAGGCTCTCGGCCTGTTGATCGAGCTCCTTGGTGGCGTCCAGGATTCTCGTCCTGAGGCCGCTGGGCGCGGCGGTCTCGTTGACGGCGAGCGTCAACTCTCTCTGCACGCGACCGAGCGCCTCAGCCGACTGGGCGAGCTGCTGGTTCAGCTCGCGACGCCGGGCTTCCAGAGCGTCCGTCTCCCTCTTCAGTTCGTCGCGACTGCTGCTCGCCTCCGCGGCTCTCTGGAATTGGATGCGGCTCTCTCGGTACTGGCGCATTGCGGTCCACAGCGCAAGGGCCAGCCCCAGGACGAACACGACGGCGACCGCGAGGCCCCAGCGCAGGGCTCGCTCGCGCCCCGCCTTGCGCAGCGCTGCGGCCGCTTCGGCCCGTTCGCGGTCGCGTGCCGCGCAGCTCGCGTCAATCAGCCGCTGGACGCGATCCCACCCGCCGCCGTAGCGTTCGGCCCATCGGCTGTTGCGCCGTTTCAGCCAGCTCTCGCGCTCGTCCGTCGTCGCCGCGGAGAGCACGTTTCGTGGATCCTGCTCGAAGCTCTCGGCCTGTACGAGGAGTGAGCGCCAGACGAGTCCGGTCCGGAGTTCGCGCACCAGCCAGCCGTCGGATGGCTCGGCCAGCGCGCGCCAGCAGCGGATCAGCGCCTCGTGCCCGATGTCGATCAGGTCGCCCGGCGCGAGCGCCGCACCGGACGCGGTGGTGAGAAACGACACGCCGTCCGCGCGGAAGGCGTCGATGACCGGCCGCAGGACCGCCTCGGAAGTTCCGGTCGTCTCGGCGAGCTGCTTGAGCGTCTGCGGCCGGCGGATCGGCTGGCCATCGGGGTTGCAGTCGGTCAGCGCCCGGAACAGGTCCTCCACGGCGCGCTCCGCGCCCACGGCGGCGAGCGCGGGGCGGCACTGCGCGGCCACCTCGTCGGCGTGTTCGGACAGCAATCCCGCGAGTCCGCCCGAACCGGGGAAGGCCGCGAGGCCCAGTTCCCACGGTCCGGCTGTGTCCGCGGCGTGCCGCCGGTGGAGCCGCATCAAACCGTGCTGGATCAGCGGAAGCTGGTCCTGACCGCCCCCGGCATCAGCGATCAGCCGCTCGGCAAGCTCGCGGGTCACTTCGCCGTCGTACAGACGCGCCGGCTCGCGGATCGCGCGCAGCATGTCCTCGTGATCCATGCGCGGCAGGAGATACTGGGTGGCGTTGACCATCTCGGCGAAGCCTGGAAAGCGCCCGCACGCCCCGAGGTACTCCGAGCGCATCGTCAGGATGGCGTACAGCCCTTCCGGCGGCCGCTCGTGCCAGGCGATGAGCGTTTCGATCAGGCGCTGCGCCTCGTCCGGACCCTCGCGTTGAGCGTGCTGGAACAGCTCCTCGAACTGGTCGATCAACAAGCATGCAGGCTGGGGTGCACCCCGGCCGCGGCGCAACTCGGTGAGCGCGTCCGGGGCGTGACGGCCGAAGTTGAGCGCGCGGCGCCACTCGAAGACGTTCGCGTCGTCGTCTGCGACATCGTCGAAGCGCGCGAGCGCCGCGGCCACGTTCCAGAGCGGGGTCCGCCGCGGCAGCGCGGTCGCCGTGCGCCAGGGCCCCCCGGCGCTCCCACTCAGGAGCTGCGCGAAGACGCCGGCGCGAACGAGGGAGCTCTTGCCGCACCCGGAATCGCCGTGGACGAACACGATGCGCTGGCGAACGAGCCGCGCCACGACCTCGTCCGCCATCCGCTCGCGGCCGAAAAAAACCGGCCACTCGTCGGTCTCGAACGGGCGCAAGCCCGGGTAAGGCCGCGGGGGTAGTCCGGCGGCGGATCCATCAGGTACGGCCCCGGTGCCGGGCAGCCGTTCCATCAGCGAAGCCTCGCCGCTTCGGCGCCCCGCTCCGCGAGCCACTGCTGGACCTGCGGTGTCCAGGGAGGACAGGTGCCGTCGAGCCAGTCGGCCTGCACGATCCGCGCACTGGCCTTGCGGACCGCCGTCGCGACGGGCGGTCCGACGGTGTCGAGCACGCCGCACGGCAGCAGGCGCTGGCTTCTGGCGCGCGCCGACTGGCGATCGTGCCGTCCGACCGTGACGAGATCCGCGTCCAGGGCGCGGCCGTCGTCGGTTCCCAGCAGCAGCAGTGCATCGCAGTCGGCGAGTATCTCGACGCGCCGCTCCCGCAGCTCGAGCAGGGCTTCCGGAGTCTCGCCGACAGGGTCCGGCTCTCCGGGGACAACGGCGTAGCCACCGTCGAGCAGCGTTCTCGCGGCGTGGTCCCAGGCCTGGCGGCGGTCGTCCCGGCCATGCAGGTAGATGGCCAGGTCCTTCTTCTGCTGCAGCCGTTCGGCATTCGCGTCGATCTGGCGCAATGCTTCGGCACGCTGCTTCATCGCGTCGAGCTTCGTGTAGAGGCGTCCGACGATGGTCAGCAAGGCCTTGCGTGCCTCGCTGGTGAACGTTCCCGGGAGATCAGCCCATCCCAGCGGACGCGGTGCACCCGCAGACTCCTCGAAGAACTTGAAGCCCGGGAGCTGTTCCCCGCGCGCATCACAGAGAGCCGCCGGCCACGGGTCCTTCGTCGGCCAGATGCGGACCACGGCGATCCGCTCGTCGGTCGGAAGTCCGAGCTGTTGCTGCCGTTCACACCACCAGTCGCGTTCCCGGGCGCACCACGTCGACGCGAGGTAGTCGGGCGACATCAGGCTCACGAGCAGCGCCGCTCCGCCGATCTGATCGCGCAGTTGGTCGGTCAGCGGCGCGAGCGGATCCACGCCGTGACCCGGCCGCAGGTCGGCGTCCAGGAAGACCCGGAGCGCTTGACGGTAGGTCCGGTCGGCCCGCAGCTCGGCCTCGAGCTCACGGGCGAACGCGGCGGACCAAGGCTGCAGGAAACCCTTGCCGGTGCCGTCGTCACCGTGGCTGTATGTCACGAAGAGGTCGTGCTCGAATGGCGTCCCCACATACGACATGAGCGACTCCTCGCACTCCGAAGCAGAGCATCCCACCGGTCCAGCGAGCGGTCAATGGTCCGGCGACGCGGCGACAGGCAGCGGTCAGCGAGCGCGCCGGCAAGAGATGGCACGGTCCATGACGCCACGGATTTCGGGCGTATCCTCTGGCAGGCCGACGAGCGCCCGTCGATGGAAGCGGAGGAGAGTGGCCATGCATGCTCTCGCAAAGGGATCGAAAGCGACGCAACCCGTGCCGTCGGCCAAGTCCGCGGAACTCTCTTCGGCGCTCCCTGGGCGAACCCCGGAACCGCACCAGGTCCTTCACCCAAGGCACGCGATCGGACAGGAGAAAGTAGGGCGATCAGGACGAGACGCGGCGGAAGAACCTCCGGTTGGCTCGGTCGCAGGAATCTCGAACCGGACTGGCCACGATTTCGGTCAGATCGCCGTGCATTCGGGCCCGCAGGCCGAGGGCCAGCCGATTCCACGCGTCGTCCGCGATGTCCTCGCTTCGCCCGGCCGCCCGGTGGACGCGGCCACCCGCGCCTTCTTCGAGCCACGCTTCGGGCGCGGTTTCGGTCACGTGCGCGTCCACGACGACGCCCGGTCGAGCGCCTCCGCGCGGTCCGTGGACGCCCCGGCCTACACCGTCGGGAGCCACGTGGTCTTCGGCGCACAGGCTGACCGCCCGGACTCGGAGCTCGCGCGACACGTGATCGCCCACGAGTTCGCGCACGTCATTCAACAGTGTGGAAGCGGTTCCGGTGGGAACACGCCCATCGTCGACCGGATCAGCCGGCCGGACGATCGATCCGAGGCCGAGGCCGACGGCGCGGCGGCATGCGTACTGCGCGGCGAAAAGCCGATGCTCGGAGGCGGCTCCACGGCCACTGGCCTGCAGCGGGCGCCGGCGACCGCAGCGGTTGCGCCGGCCAGGCCGTTCCATCAGGAGGCGATCGACGCGCTCGCGGCAGAGCGGCGCCAGATCATCACGATCGTCCGGAGTCAGATCATCCCGGAGTCGGTTCCGCTCCTCGAGAAACTCGTTGCGCTGTGCGAGGCGATCGACCGGGGAGCGGTCCCCGAGACCAAGTCACGGCTCGAGGAGTTCCTGGCGGCCAACACCGACCGGCTCCCGCTGGCGACGCCCTCCAACGCCCTGGTGGCGGAGATGTCCAGCCGGATGATCCTCCTCGGGCTGGACGCCGAATCCGAGCGGCTCCGGCGCTGGGGTGTGAATCGCGAGAAGTCGATCTCGCCGGGCTTCAATCGCGGCTACTCCCGGGAGATCTTCACGTGGGAGGCTCTCCTGGAGCGGCTGCTCGGTCGGATTCCGGAGACGGGCGGCGCGGGGGCGCTGAAGGCGCTCGACGGGCTGTTGCTCCTGCTCGGCCAGCTCCTGCGGGAGCGCTTCTCGCTGAGTGCGGCGGAAATCGAGAAGGACGCCGCAAAGCGCGCGGCAGCCCTCGACAACTACTTCATCCAGCGTGACCAGACCATCTCCGTCTACGCCGCGGAACTGGTCCGGCTGATGCGCGAAGCCTTCGAGGGCATCCAGTCGGCGTATCAGGTCGTCCTGGACCAAGCCGTCGACGATCTCGCGGCCGGGCGTGGCGGCGCGATGCTGGCCACCGCGAAGGACCGGCTCGAGAGCCGCCTCTTGCCGTTGATCGAGCCCGCGGACAAGAGCCGGCATGCCGGCGGCGTGGCCGTCAAGACCACGCGCTCCGAGTTCAAGAAGGGGGGCGGCGTACACTTCGACGCACTGGCCAGAACCCAGGCGGCGCGGGCGAAGCGCTCGGTCAAGGTGCAGTTCTACGACCTGGAGCAGCTCCCCGAACTCGCCTCGGAGATGTCGTCCGATTTCGCTGGCGTGTTCCTTGCCCGGCGGCGGCAGATCCACCTGATCGAAGAAATCTACGGACTACAGAAAGACGACCGGGGGAATCTCACGTCGGAGACGAAGGAGAACGCCGCGGCGATCGCGACGCTCGGTACGGCGGGTCTGCGGCTGCACAACGACGACGACTGGAGACGGTTCGTGGTCGCAAAGTTCGAGCAGCACGAGGCAGTCGAGGGTCGCGAGAAGGCGCTCGTTGCGGTCATGGGCCTCCTGGAACGGTACCTGCGCGTCTTCACCACACACACGCCGTACAACATCGAGGACTTCGGGGACAACCTCCTGACGAGGACGTTCCCGCGCGACCTCGCCGGCCGCCTGATCCACGACTGCGGGGTCTACGCCCTGCGCATGGCCTACATCCTATCGCTGATGCGCGACCACCCGAGACTGAGACTGCGCTTCCGCTACACCGTCATGCCGGTGCACGTGGGCCTGCTGATCACGGGCGACGGGCTGCCGACGTTCCTCGTCAACAACGACTCGATCGTCCGCTATCCGGCAGCGGACGTCGCATCGATGCGCGGCGAGTGGAACCAGCTCGACGAGGAAGGCGAGAAGGGGGCACCGGCGAAGTCCGGCACGGAGCCCCGGTTCTCCGGCGAACTGATGGCGGACGCGTTCATGTCGGGGGTTGACTTGCCGTACAAGCAGGTGGATGTCGTCAGGGCCCAGGGTTCGCCGGCGGCGCTCAAGGCACAGCTCTGGCAGCAGTACACGCTCAGCGTCGCCCCCGCGGCGGATCGGCTGTTCGGACCGTCCACGAAGGACCCGAAGAGCCCTAACTACCAGTTCTACCTGCGGTACCTGAAGCTGCTCGGCCTGATCAAGGAGCACTACAACACGTCGCTATTACCGTTCTGGAACGTCAAAGCCGCGGGTCTCTGGAACACGCATAAGCCGGCGATCACGAGCGCCTTCGCGGCACTGCAGACGGCGGCTCCCGTCGGGAAAGCCGCGGCGCAGGCCGCCTACGACTCCAAGGTGAAGCCGTACACGGACGCGCTCGACGCCGAGTTGAACCTCGTCCAGCAGGCAGCCCACCCGATCCGAGCCGAGCAGATGGCGATCCAGACGCACATCGGGGAGCATCCGGAGGTCTTTTCGGCCGGCACGGAGGTGGCCAGCGCGGATCGCCTGCGCGCCACATTCCAAGCTCTCGGAAGCATGGGGGAGTGGTGGGAGAACGTCGTCTATCGCCACATGCTCGATCTCCAGAACGGCACGAGCGTCGAAGCGCCGTTCGGGAAGCCCGAGAACAAGCTGTTGCCGATCAACTGACGGTCCCGTCGTCCCGTCCGACGACGATGCCGCCTCCGAGGAGAAGGCGCCTTACCTCTCGATAATGTTTCCCTGGGTGGGGCGCGCCGCAGTCGCGCCGCCAACCCCCCGTAAACGACCGCTCGATCGCCGGAACGACGACCGTCCCGGCTCGCCGCGCGCCCTTCCGTGCTAGCCTCACGCACTACAGGAAACGGCGCTGAATCACCCATACGCAACGATCGTGCCCTGCCGTTCCAGCCCGACGGCCCGGTCGATGCCCTGGGGGAGGCCCGTGATGGCGGCGTTGGAGACCCTGAACCTTGTCGGCTGCTCGCCGAGCTTCGAGCGCTGCCTCGCGCTGATCCGGCGCTATGCAGAGTGCGACGCGACCGTCCTCGTGTGCGGGGAGACGGGGACCGGCAAGGAGCTCGCGGCGCGCGCGATCCACTACCTCGGGTCGCGACGCGACTTCGCGTTCATACCCGTCAACTGCGGGGCGATTCCGGACAGCCTCGTCGAGAACGAGCTGTTCGGTCACGCTTCGGGGGCGTACACGGATGCCCACGACACTCGCTCGGGAGTCATCGCCGATGCCGAGGGCGGGACGCTGTTCCTCGACGAAGTCGAGACGCTCTCGCCTCGAGCCCAGGTTGCGCTGCTGAGATTCCTCCAGGACCGGCACTATCGGCCGCTCGGGGGGCGGCAGACTCTGGTTGCAAACGTGCGGGTCATCGCCGCGAGCAATGCGGACCTCTCAGAGCTGGTGCGGTGCCGGTCGTTTCGCCAGGACCTCCAGTTCCGGCTCAACATCATGGGGCTCGAGATGCCGCCCCTGCGCGAGCGTCGGTCGGACGTCCCGCTGCTCGTCGAGCACTTCACGAGGCGCTTCGCGCGCCAGTACGGCCAGCCGCAGAAGACGCTCGGTGCGGCGTCGCGGGATCGCCTCCTTCGCTACGACTGGCCCGGCAACGTGCGGGAGCTCGAGAACCTCGTCCATCGCGAGTTCCTGCTGGCCGACGGCCCGGAGTTCGAGATCCCGGCCTCCGCGCTCGATCCCAGGCGCCTGACCGCTCTCGTCGACCAGTGCTCGAGCGGGGACGCGCGCGCGTTTCCGGCGTTCAAGATCGCGAAAGAGCAGGCCATCGCGAACTTCGAGCGCGCCTATCTCGCGCAGCTCCTCGTGGAGACCAACGGAAACGTGTCGGCCGCCGCGCGGCGCAGCGGGAAGGAGCGGCGAGCGCTGGGCCGCCTGCTCAAGAAGCACGGCTTCGACCGCGCGGAATACCGGCCCGAGCTCAGTTGATCCGCCGCCGTGGGTCGGATTCGACCCACCCCCGGGCAATGGCGCCCCGGACCGCTCGACCGCGGCGCAGGCCTTTCGAGGCCCGACCCGCCGCAGGGTGAGGCGCAGGCGACCCACCCCGCTCCGCCGTTCCTCCCCGCTGCCGCCCGATCCTGCTGATTCCAAGTCACTTGTCCCTGCCGCGCCTCCCCGGCACAGGACTTGCTTACTTGATTCCCCTCTGCAGTGAGGGACCCCCCGATGGTGCTCGAGCCGCCCGCCGTCCATCAGATCGCGACCGCGATCCGGGCCTACCTCGCCGCCCACCCGAATGCCTCCGACAGCCTCCCGGGGGTGCAGCGCTGGTGGATCTCCACGGGGGAGGTGGAGGCGTCGACGGACGCGGTGCGTCACGCGCTCGAGCTGCTGATCGCGGACGGGGTGGTGACGCAGAAGCGACTGTCCGACGGCATCGCGATCTACGGGGCGGCGCACCGCGGGCCGAACCGAGTTGGCTGAACGCGTGACGCCGCGACCCCGCGGACGTGCACACACCGGAGTTCACGAGACAAGGAGCCGGACATGCCATCGAACCTGACGTACCCGGGGGTCTACATCGAGGAAGTGCCGAGCGGTGTGCGCACGCTCACCGGCGTCGCGACCTCGATCACCGCGTTCCTGGGCCGCGCCCTCAAGGGCGAGGTCAACGAGCCGGTGATCATCAACAGCTTTGCGGACTTCGAGCGCGCATTCGGCAAGCTCGCCGTCGACTTCCCGCTGAGCTACGCGGTTCGCGACTTCTACCTCAACGGCGGCTCCAAGGCCGTGATCGTGAGGCTCTACAAGAAGCCCGCGGCCGGCAACGAGAAGGCCCCGGTCAAGATCACGAACTTCAACCTCGAGGCGGCCTCGGCGGGAGCGTGGGGCAACACGCTCCGGGCGCGCGTCGAGGCGGTCGACGCGGGCGCGGCCGCGGAGATCGCGACGCGCCTGGGGGTCGCGACGACCGACATCTTCAATCTCCGGGTCCGCGACATGGCGAACGGGGCCGAGGAGGTCTTCTTCAACCTGACGACCAAGGAGAGCGCCCGGCGCGCCGACCGCGTGCTGAAAGCCGAATCGCAGCTCGTCAGGGTCTCGACCGCGCTGCCGGCGGCGACTGCTCCCGCGGCGCACCCGGCACCCGCGGCGGGGAAGACGGTCTGGGAGGATGCCAACGCCTCGACCGGCGTCGCCGACCCGGACAAGGCGGTCGACAGCGCCGCCCTCGTGACGGCCGATTTCACGGGCAGCGAGGGGGACAAGACGGCGCTCTACGCGCTCAAGAAGACCGACCTCTTCAACCTGCTCTGCATCCCGGCCGACACCCGCGGCGGGGACACACCTGCTGATGTCTACAAGGCCGCCCTCAAGTTCTGCGTCGATCGGCGTGCGATGCTGATCGTGGACCCGCCGGTCGCGTGGACCAGTGCCAACGAGATCACGAAGAACAACAATGCCGCGCTGACCGCGCTCGGCCTGTCGGGCGTCATGGCCCGCAACGCCGCGGTCTACTTCCCGCGGGTCAAGGCGCGCGATCCGCTGCGCGAGGGGCAGCTCGACACCTTCGTGCCGTGCGGCCTGGTGGCCGGCGTGATGGCGCGAACCGACGAGCAGCGCGGGGTGTGGAAGGCGCCGGCGGGGCTCGACGCCGCGGTCAACGGGCCGGCCGGGCTGGCGGTCACGCTCACCGATCCGGAGAACGGGATGCTCAATCCGCTCGGGATCAACTGCCTGCGCACCTTCCCGCTGGCCGGGCACGTGGTGTGGGGAGCGCGCACGATGCGCGGCGCCGACCTGCTGGCGGACGAGTACAAGTACGTCCCGGTCCGGCGGCTCGCCCTGTTCCTGGAGGAGTCGCTCTACCGCGGCACGCAGTGGGTGGTGTTCGAGCCCAACGACGAGCCGCTGTGGGCCCAGATCCGCCTCAACGTCGGCGCGTTCATGCACTCGCTGTTCCGCCAGGGTGCGTTCCAGGGCACCACGCCGCGCGAGGCGTACCTCGTCAAGTGCGACCGCGAGACGACGACCCAGGACGACGTGAACCGCGGGATCGTCAACATCCTCGTCGGCTTCGCTCCGCTCAAGCCGGCGGAATTCGTCGTAATCAGGATCCAGCAGCTCGCGGGCCAGACGCAGGCGTGAGCCGGCCCTGCCGAAGGAGAAGATCATGGCACAGTTCACCGTCAACCCGCAGCGCTTCGATCCGTACAAGAACTTCAAGTTCCGCGTGAAGTGGGACGGACGCTACGTCGCGGGCGTGAGCAAGGTGAGCGCGCTCAAGCGCACCACCGAGGTCGTGAAGCACCGCGAGGGGGGCGACCCGTCCAGCTCGCGCAAGTCGCCCGGCCGGACCGAGTACGAGGCGATCACCCTCGAGCGCGGCGTCACCCACGACACCGAATTCGAGAAGTGGGCCAACAAGGTCTGGAACTACGGCTCCGGCCTGGGGTCCGAGGTGTCGCTCAAGGACTTCCGGAAGGACATCCTGGTCGAGCTCTACAACGAGGCCGGGCAGCTCGTGACGACCTACAAGATCTATCGCTGCTGGGTCTCGGAGTTCCAGTCCCAGGCCGACCTCGACGCCAACGCCAACGCGGTCCTGATCCAGTCGATCAAGCTCGAGAACGAGGGCTGGGAGCGCGACTACGAGGTCTCGGAGCCCGCCGAGCCGAGCTTCACCGAGCCGGTGGCGTGAGTCTCTCCGCTCCCATCGGCGCCGGGACGCTGCTCGCGGCGTGGGAGCGTGGCCTCACCGAGGGGCCGGCGGGGCGGCCGCTCGCGCTGCTCGAAACGGCGCTGGGGGAGCCGCCCGGCCGGCTCGCGTCGCTTCCGCTGGGCGAGCGCGATCGCCGGCTGGCGGAGCTGCGGCGGCGCGCGCTGGGCGGACGCGCCGACGCGGAGACCCGCTGCCCCGCGTGCGGCGAGCGGCTCGAGTTCTCTCTCGACCTGGACGTCCTCGAGGCCTCCGACGTTCCCCCGCCGCCGGACGCGCGCTTCACCGCAACCGTGGGGGAGTGCCACGTCGCGTTCCGGCTGCCGAACACCTCCGACCTGCTCGCCGCCGGGACGCTGCAGGACGAGTCCGGCGCGGGGCGCGCGGTGGTGGAGCGCTGCGTGCTCGAGGCGCGCGACGAGAGGGATCGGGAGCTCGCCGCCGCCGAGCTCCCGTCTCCCGTCCTCGAGGCCCTCGCAGAGCGGATGGCCGCGGCCGACCCGTGGCTGAACGAGGTCCTCGAACTCGACTGTCCGGCGTGCGGGCACCGCTGGGGCGAGGCTTTCGATCTGGGCACCTTCTTCTGGTCGGAGCTGTCGGCCTGGGCGGCGCGGCTGCTCGACGAAGTGCACGTCATCGCGTCGGGATACGGCTGGAGCGAGGAGACGATCCTCGCGCTGGCCCCGACCCGGCGCCGCTACTACCTGGAGCGGCTCCGCGCATGAGCGCTCTCACGCGGCTGGGCGATCGAGCGATCGGCCGGGAGCCGGAGATCCGGCCCCGGCGGCTCACGCCGTTCGAGGCGTCGTGGCAGGAGGCGGATCGCTCCGGGCTCGCGGCGGGCGCCGATGATCCGTCGGAGCGAGCCCACATCAGAACGCGGGCCGTTCCGCCGGCAATCCCTCCCGAGGCCTCCACGTCGAGCGATGCGCCCCAGGTCGCGATCGGCACGCCGCCGCGCGGGGTCGCACCGCGACCGCGCGGGGCCGCTCAACCGGAACGCTCGTCGGCCCCCGACCGTCCGGTGGACGCCCCGCGAAGCACGCCGGAACTCGCGGTCCCGGCCCACCTGACCGGCGAGCCGCCCGCCGCGCCATCGCCGGCCGCGTCGCCCGCGGCCCCGCGCAACCCGCATCCAGCGACGACCCCACACGACGCGCAGTGGGTTCCCGCCGCGGCCGCTGCGCTTTCCGCGGAGCCCCCGATGAGCATGGGCCGGCCGCTTCCGATCCCCACGGCCATCCTGCGCAGCCCCGCCGCGCGGCGTGAACGCTTCGGCCTCGATGCAGGCGGCGCCGGGTCCCGCGCGGTGCAGGTGACGATCGGGCGCGTCGACGTCCGCGCCGTCTACGAGCCCCCCGCGGCCCGGGCCACGCCCCCCGCGCGCCGCCCGGGCGCGATGCCACTCGAGCAGTACCTGAAGGAAAGGAGTGGACGGTGAGCAACGCGCTCGCGCTGGCCGGCGTCACCGCGGTCCTCCGCGACCTGCTCAACGAGGGCGTGATCAACAACGACCTCGCCGCGAAGGTCGGGACCGTCAAGGTCACCGCGCTCGCTCCCGACCTCGTGAAGCCCGCCGCTTCCGACGGCAGTCAGCTCAACCTGTTTCTCTACCGCGTCTCCCCGAACCAGGCCTGGCGCAATGAGGCCCTCCCCGCGCGTGATCCCTCCGGCAACCGCATGACGAATCCGCCGCTCGCGCTGGATCTCCACTATCTGCTCTCGGCCCACGGCAAGGAGCCGTTCCACGCCGAGATCCTGCTCGGCTACGCGATGCAGCTCCTGCACGAGACACCGGCGCTGCCGCGCGAGCGGATCCGGATCAGCCTGGGAGGCACCCCGCCGGTGGACGGCTCGGACGTGCTCCCGGGGGGGTACCCGCTGCTCGCCGCGGCGGATCTCGCCGAGCAGGTCGAGCAGCTCAAGATCACTCCCGAGTACCTCGGCACCGAGGACCTCTCGCGGCTCTGGACCGCCTTCTCGACGAACCTGCGTCCGTCGGCCTGCTATCTCGTGTCGGTCGTGCTGATCGAGTCGCGGCGCCCGGCGCGGCGCGCGCTCCCCGTACGCGAGCGCAACCTCGTCGCGCGTCCGCTGGCCCGCCCGGTGCTGCACGAGGTCGTTCCGCAGATCGTGGCGCCGGGCGGCACGCTGACGATCGCGGGCACGAACCTGGCGGGCGCGGGGACGCGTGTGAACGTCGGCGGGACGCTCGTCACGCCCTCGAGCGCCACGGAGAGCGAGCTGACGATCGGCGTGCCGGCGGGTCTCCCGGCGGGCCTGTTGACGATCCAGGTCGTGCACGAGGTGGCGTTCGGCACCCCCTCCGATCCGCATCGCGCGTGGGAGTCGAACGTCCTCCCGTTCATGCTCGTCCCGGTGATCTCCGGCGTGCCGGCGAGCGTCGCGCGCGGCGCGGCGCTCTCGCTCGCCGTCGATCCCCCGGTCGCGGCGAGCCAGGACGTGCGTCTGATCGTCGGCGAGCTTTCGCTCGAACTGCCGGCGCGCGCGCCCGCCTCGCCGCCCCTGGCCGCGCTCTCGTTCACGGTGCCGGCCGACTTCCCGATCGGGACGTTCCTCGTTCGCCTGAGGGTGGAAGGGGCCGAGAGCGCCCTGACCGTCGAGTCCGACGCCGTCCAGCCCGACCCGCTGAAGAAGGCCTTCACCGGCCCGCGCGTGACGATCACATGAGCGCCGTGGCCCCGGATCGGGTCGAGACCAACCAGCGCGAGCTGGTCGCGCGGATCGAGGAGCTGCGCGCGCGGATCGAGCGCGCGGCCGCGCTGGACGGGGCCGCGCCGGGGGCCGCAGCGGGGACGGCCCCGACGACGGCACCTGACCGCCCCCGCCCGGACGCGCTCGAGACTCTGGTGTCAGCTTTCTCCCTCACCCCGTTCGAGGAGGAAGTGGTCCTGCTCGCGGCCGGACGCGAACTCTCGTCGAGCTTCGCCCGCACGCTCGCGACCGTCAACGGCGGAAGACCCTGGCCGAGCTTCAGCCTCGCGCTCGCGCTGCTGCGGGATCCGCACTGGAGCGCGCTCTCGCCCGACGCCCCGCTGCGCGCGTACCGGATCGTCGAGCTGGCCGGCGAGGGGGCAATCACCGAGCGTGAGCTTCGGCTCGACGAGTCGGTCCTGCATTGGCTGGCCGGGGCTCCAGCGGAGGACGAGCGGCTGACCGCGTTCGTCGTTCGGCTCACGGAATGGAGGCCGGCCGTCCCGCTCACGCCCGGCCAGCGGGCGGTGGCGGCCGAGATGGTGGACGCGCTCGCCGGCGTTCGGCCGGTGGTCGAGCTGGTGGGAACGGATGCGTCTGCCCGTCGTGCGCTGGCGCTCGCGGCCGCGGCCGCGCTCGGGCGCGAGGCCTTCGTGCTTCCCGCGGCGGCGGTGCCCGCGCTCGCGCACGAGCGCTCGGAGCTCGGGGCCCGCTGGCAGCGCGAGGCCCGCCTGCGCGGGCGGCTGCTCCTGATCGAGTCGGACGCCCCGGAGGCCGCGGCGCTCGCGTGCCGCGTCGCGAGCGACGGCGTCCCGATCCTGCTCGGGCACGCGGGGGCGCGGCCGTCCGAGGCGGACGGGGTGCCCGCCTTCGCGGTGCCGACGCCGACCCCCACCGAGGCGCACGAACTGTGGCGGGCGGCACTCGCCCCGCACGCCGAGTGGAGCGACGATGAGCTCGGGCGCCTGGCGTGCAGCTTTCGACTCCGCGCGGCGGAGATCGGCGCGATCGCCGGGTCGCTCGGCGATGCGACCGGCGACAGTGCCCGCGAGCTTCTGGCCGCGGCGTGCCGCGACGCCAGCCGGCGCGCGCTCGGCGACTTCGGCGGCCTCGCACGGCGCATCGTGCCGTGCGCAGGCTGGGACGACCTCGTGCTCGCGGCGCGCCACAAGCGGCAGCTCCGCGCGATCGCCGATCAGGCGCATCACCGCTGGCGGGTCCACGAGCGCTGGGGCTTCGCGCGCCGTTCCGGCCGCGGGCTCGGGATCTCGGCGCTCTTCACCGGGGCGAGCGGGACCGGCAAGACGATGGCGGCCGAAGTGCTCGCGGGCGAGCTGGGACTCGAGCTCTACCAGGTCGACCTCTCCGCGGTGGTCAGCAAGTACATCGGCGAGACGGAGAAGAACCTCAGGCGCGTGTTCGACGCCGCCGAGGGGAGCGGAACGGTACTCTTCTTCGACGAAGCCGACGCGCTGTTCGGCAAGCGCTCGGAGGTCAAGGACTCCCACGACCGCTACGCCAACGTCGAGGTCAGCTACCTGCTCCAGCGGATGGAGCAGTACGAGGGGATCGCGATCCTCGCGACCAATCTCAGGAGCGCACTCGACACGGCGTTCATGCGGCGGCTGCGATTCGTCGTCGAGTTCCCGTTTCCCGACGCCGGCGAGCGGCGGGAGATCTGGCGCCGCGTCCTGCCGCGCGAGCTGCCGCAGGACGGCGTGGACGTCGACCGCCTGGCGCGGCTGAACCTGCCCGGCGGGAACATCCGGAACGTCGCGCTCTCGGCCGCGTTCCTCGCGGCCGCTGAAGAGAGCGCGGTCACGATGCGTCACCTCCGGGCGGCGGCCGAGGCGGAGTGCGCCAAGCTCGAGCGGCCGCTCGCGGACGCGGAGGTGGCCGGATGGTGACGCCGCGCCTCTCGCTCGCGATCGGCGAGCTGGTGCTCCACGGTGTGCCCCCGGGGTCTCGCCACCACGTCGCCGACGCGGTCGTCGCCGAGCTGGAGCGCCTGCTGGCCGAGCGCGGCCTCGGGGCGCTGGCCGAGGGGCCGACCCGGATCGACTCGATCGACGCCGGGCAGTTGGCACCCGCACCGCCCGCTGGTGCCGCGCTGGGCACCGCCGTGGCCCGGCAGGTTCACGCCTCGCTCGCCCCGGTCCGCCCGGCCACAGGCGCCTTCTTCGCCGCTCGCTACCCGAGGACTCCATGACGACCTTTCCGGGCTCGCCGCCCGTTCTCAAGGCGGGGCTCGTCCTCGTCGATCCGGGCTCGGGGGCCGTACGGCGCGTGGTCGCGCTGCAATACACCCCCGACACCCTGACCCGGACGCTCCAGCCGCAGGGAGTCGGCGGGGAGACGCGAGACCGCTCGGAAGCGCTCCGGCTCAAGGGACCGCCGATCGAGACGATCAAGCTCGACGCCGAGATCGACGCCACCGACCAGCTCGAGCTCGGCTCGGGGACCGCGGTCGAGGTCGGGATCGCGGACCAGCTCGCGGCGCTCGAGACGATCGTCTACCCGGCGGCCGATGCCCTCGTGGCGAACAACTCCCTGCAAGCGGCAGGGACGCTCGAGATCGCGCCGCTGGAGTCGCCGCTCGTGCTCTTCGTCTGGGGCAAGAACCGCGTGGTCCCGGTCCGGATCACCGACTTCTCGATCACCGAGGAAGCGTTCGATACCGCCCTCAACCCGATCCGCGCCAAGGTGAGCCTCGGCCTGCGGGTCCTGTCGGTGGACGACCTGGGGTTCGACCACCGCGGCGGGAACGTCTTCCTCGTCTACCAGCGCGCCAAGGAGCGGCTCGCCGGAGGCGCGACCGCGCGGCCTCTCAGCGCGCTCGGCCTGGGAGCCCTGCCGTGAGACGCGACCTGATCGCTCCGACCAGCCGCTATGCGCCGACGGCCACGCGCACGCTCGTCCTCCCCGATGGGCGCGAGATCGTCTACCTCGAGCGCCGCTTCATCCCCGGCGAGGAGCGGTTCGAGACGATCCGCGAGCACCTCGTCGAGGACGGCGACCGCCTCGACAACCTCGCTGCGGCCTACCTCGGCGACCCGGAGCAGTTCTGGCGCCTCGCCGACGCCAACGGCGCGATGAACCCGCGCGAGCTGCTCGTCCCGGGCACCCGGCTCCGGATCACCCTGCCCGAGGGCCTGGCAGGACCGTCGCGTGACTAGCCCCGGAATCCAGCTCACGCTGCTCGCCGGACCGGTGGTGCCGATCCCGGCGCCGCGGCCGATCGTCGAGGCGCTCGACAGCGTCGAGGTGACCTCGAGCGCGGGCAGCCGAAGCGGGTTCCAGCTCCAGTTCAAGATCTCGAACCGCTCGCCGCTCCACACCCTCCTGCTCGTCGCGGGCAACCAGGTTCCGTGGCTGCGCGTCGTCGTCGTCGTGACGCTCGGCGGCACGCCGCACGTCCTCGCCGACGGGGTGGTCACGCGCCAGGAGCTCGGCTCGGCGAACGAGGCGGGCGAGGCGACCCTCACCGTGACCGGGGAGGACCTGACCGCGGTGATGGACCAGCAGGAGTGGAACGGCCTGCCGTACCCCGCGATGCCGGTCGAGACGCGCGTCCTCGTCATCCTCGCCAAGTACGCCCTTTTCGGGATGATCCCGGTCGTCGTCCCGAGCCTCTTCCCCGACGTCCCGATCCCGACTTCGCGCATCCCGACCCACCGCGGCACCGACCTCGCCTACGTCAACGAGCTGGCCCGCGAGGTCGGCTACGTCTTCTACGTCGAGCCGGGGCCGGTGCCGGGGACGAACACCGCGTACTGGGGACCCGAGATCCGGGTCGGCGTGCCGCAGCCGGCACTCAACATCGGGATGGATGCCCACAGCAACGTCGAGTCGCTCCAGTTCAGCATCGCGCAGACCGATGCGACGCTTCCCGTGGTCTTCATCCAGAACCCGATCGCCAAGTTCCCGATCCCGCTGCCCGTGCCGTCGATCGACCTGCTCAAGCCGCCGCTGGGGCTGATCCCGCCCGGGATCAAGAAGATCGAGCTGCTCAAGGACACCGCGAAGGACTCCCCGATGACCGCGCTGTCCAAGGGGCTCGCGCGCGCGGCGGGGTCGCAGGACGCGGTGCGGGGGGAAGGGAGCCTGGACATGCTGCGCTACGGCCGGGTGCTCAAGGCCCGGCAACTCGTCGGGGTGCGCGGGGCGGGCCTGGCGTTCGACGGGCTCTACTACGTCAACCGCGTGACGAGCCGCATCCGCCGCGGGGAGTTCCGCCAGAGCTTCTCGCTGGTCCGGAACGGGCTCGTCTCGACGGTTCCCGGGGTGCCGGCATGAGCAGCGACGGTCGCTACTACGGCAAGTACCGCGGCGTGGTCCTCAACAACCTCGACCCCGAGCGGATCGGCCGGGTCCAGGTGCAGGTGCCCGACGTGCTCGGGGCCGGGCTGTCGAGCTGGGCGATGCCGTGCTTCCCGTTCGCGGGCCAGCAGCTCGGCTTCTACGCCGTGCCGCAGGTCGGCTCGGGAGTCTGGGTCGAGTTCGAGCAGGGGAATCCCGACTACCCGATCTGGAGCGGCTGCTGGTTCGGGAGCACGGCCGAGATCCCGACCCTCGTCCAGCCCGGGATGCCGCCGCTGTCGAGCGTCATCATGCAGACGCAGCTCCAGACGGCGCTCTTGATCTCCGACCTGCCGGGACCGACCGGTGGGATCCTGCTCAAGCACGTGACCGGGGCCTTCATCTCGATCAGCGAGGCGGGAATCACGATCTCGAACGGCCAGGGGGCGATGATCACGATGGTCGGCCCCGCCGTGACGATCAACAACGGCGCGCTGAGCGTCGTGTAGCAGGGAGAGCCGATGCCGGGCCCGATCGTCCACCAGAGCGCCGTGGTCCTCTGTTCCCACGGCGGGACCGCGACGGCCGTCGCGCCCTTCCCGCGCGTCACGGTGAGCGGGATGCCGGTGGTCGTGCTGACGACGCCGATGGTCGTTGCCGGATGCGGCCTGTCGGGGTCGGGCAGCCCGCCCTGCGTGACCGGGCAGTGGCTGGCGGGCGCAACGCGCGTCCTCGCGGGCGGGATCCCGGTCGTGGTGACGGCCAGCGCGTCGCTGGCCGCGCCGACCGGCACGCCGCTCGCCGTCGTTTCGACGCAAACGAGGGTGATCGCGACATGACGACGCACATCGACTTTCCGCTCGTGATCTCCGGCCGGGGACGGACCGCGACCGCGGACCGGCCCGGGTACCTGCGCGACCTGATCGAGCAGGTCCTCTTCACCGCGCCGGGCGAGCGCGTGAACCGGCCGACCTTCGGTTGCGGCGTCCTGCAGCTCGTGTTCGCGCCGCTCTCCGACACGCTGGTGACGGCGACGCAGGCCGCGGTCCAGGGCGCGCTCTCGCAGTGGCTGGCGGACGAGATCGCGGTCGAGGCCGTCGAGATCGAGCGGCGCGACGCCGCGCTGGTCGTCTCGGTGAGCTACGTCGACCGGCTGAGCGGCGAGCGGCAGCGCGCCTTGTTCCAGCGCGCGGTGTAGGAGGAGGGGCGATGGCCGTCCAGTTCCGCTGCCGTCACGAGCGCCGCCGCGTCCAGGTGGCCGGACACCCGACCCTCAACGGGATCGACGTGCTCGAGGTGCTCGACCGCGACGCGGAGCCGATCCCCAGCCCCCGCCAGCGCACCCTCCTGGTGCGGATGCTCAAGGACGCGCCGGCGCTCGTGGCGGCCAACCTCGAGCTGGTCGGAGGGGTGCGCGTCACGCCGGTGAACGTGCTCTGGGTCCACCGCGCCGACGACGTGCCGGTTCCCCCGGCGACCGCGGCCGAGCGGACGTTCTTCGGCGCGCTCCCGTCGCCCCGGCAGGTGCTCGTGGTGCGGACCGACTCGGAGGGGGACTTCTCCACCTACCGGTTGCGGCTGGTGGACGCAGCCGGCTCGCCGCTCGCCGATCTCGACCCGCTGCTCTCGGAGATCGAGTTCTCGTTCAAGGTCGAGTGTCCTTCCGAGTTCGACTGCCGGCCGGTGCCGGTGTGCCCGCCCGTCGTGCGCGAAGAGCCGGTGCTCGACTACCTGGCCCGCGACTACGCGAGCATCCGGCGGATGATGCTCGATCGGATCGCCGCGCTCGCTCCCGACTGGCGCGATCGCAGCCCGGCCGACCTCGGCGTCACGCTGGTCGAGCTGCTCGCCTACGCGGCCGACCACCTGAGCTACTACCAGGACGCGGTGGCGACCGAAGCGTACCTGGGCACCGCGAGGCGCCGGACCTCGGTGCGTCGCCACGCCCGGCTGCTCGACTACTTCGTCCACGAGGGGTGCAACGCGCGGGCGTTCGTGGTGTTCGAGGTCACGCCGGGCGGGGCGGCCGACGGTGCCGCGCTCCCGGCCGGGACGACGCTCCTGACCGCGCCGCTCGACGCACCGCCGGTGCTCGCTCCCGCCGATCTCGACGCGGCGCTCGAGGCGCATCCGGCGGTCTTCGAAACGATCGAAGGCGTGGCGCTCTCCGCCGCGCGGAACACGATCCGCTTCCACACCTTCGGCGACGAGGAGTGCTGCCTGCCGGCCGGCGCGACCCGGGCGACGCTGCGCGACGACCCGGCGGCCGGCCTCGCGGCAGGGGATCTCGTCGTCTTCGAGGAGGTGGCCGGGCCACGGAGCGGGATCGCTGCGGACGCCGATCCCGCGCACCGGCAGGTGGTCCGGCTGACGGCGGTGCGGGCGGTGGCCGATCCGCTCGACGGGACGCGGATCGTCGAGATCGAGTGGGACGCGGAGGACGCGCTGCGCTTCCCGCTCTGCCTTTCCGGCCGCGACGGCGAAGGGACCCTGGTTCCGGACGTCAGCGTCGCGCGCGCGAACGTCGTGCTGGCCGATCACGGCCGCTCAGTGGCGAACGAGCCGCTCGAGCCCGCCTCGCCGCCGGAGGGCACGAGCTGGCGGCCTCGCCTCGCGCGGCGCGACCTGACCTACGCCGTTCCGTTCGATCCCGTCGCCGCGCGGCGAACTCCCGCCGCGGCGGCGCTCGAGCAGGATCCGCGCGCCGCGCTGCCGGCCGTGGCGCTCGACGGCGACGGCGACCGCTGGTCGCCGCGGCGCGACCTCCTCGGCAGTGAGCGCTTCGCGCCGGAGTTCGTGGTCGAGCCGGAGAACGACCGGACGGCGTTCCTCAGGTTCGGCGACGGCGTGCAGGGCAAGCGCCCCAGTCCCGGGGCGGGCTTCAGGTCCAGCTACCGCGTCGGCACCGGGGCTGCCGGGAACGTCGGGCCGGGCAGCCTGCGCCAGGTCGTCCTTGCCACAGGCGGAGTCGCGGCCGTCCGCAACCCGCTCCCCGCCCGTGGCGGGACCGACCCCGAGCCGCTCGAGCGGGTGAGGCTCGACGCGCCGGTCGCGTTCCGCGTCCAGGAGCGCGCGGTGACCGCGGCCGACTACGCCCGCGCGGCGGGACTCCACCCCGAGGTTCAGCGCGCGGCCGCGCGCTTCCGGTGGACCGGGAGCTGGTTCACGGTGTTGCTCTCGATCGACCGGCGGGCCGGCCGGCCGGTCGACGGCCCGTTCCGCGACGAGCTGCGCGACCACCTCGAACGCTTCCGGCTCGCCGGCTACGACCTCGAGGTCGAATCGCCGCGGTTCGTGCCGCTCGACATCGCGCTCGAGGTCTGTGTCCGGCCGGGCTACTTCGCGTCGGAGGTCAAGCGTGCGCTGCTCGCCGTGCTCGGGAGCGGTGCGCTGGCCGGCGGCGGCACGGGGTTCTTCCATCCCGACCGGTTCAGCTTCGGCGACACGCTCTACCTGAGCCAGCTCTACGCCGCCGCGAGCGCGGTAGCAGGCGTGGACTACGTGGACGTCACACGGTTCCAGCGCTGGGGCAAGCCGGCCGCAGGGGAACTGGCGGCCGGCGCGATCGCCGCCGGGCCGTTCGAGATCCTCGAGCTGGCCAACGACCGCAGCCGGCCCGAGGCGGGGCGGTTGGAGATCAACGCGGGAGGCGGACTGTGAGCAGCGACGACATCCGGCTCTCCGATTGCGGCTGCTGCGAGGGCGCCGCGCCCGAGACGCCCGTGCCGGCCGGCACGCCGCCCGGGCAGGCGCGGCTCGCGCGGCGCGTCGGGACCCACGCGCGGTTCAAGGCCAGCCTCCTGGCCGGCCTCGGCACGAAGCCGGCCCTCGCCGGGCTGACCGCCCGCGACGACGCCGACCCGTCGATCGCGATCGCCGACGCCTTCGCGGCCGCGCTCGACGTGCTCACCTTCTACAGCGAGCGGATCGCGAACGAGGGCTACCTGAGGACGGCCGAGGAGCGCCGCTCGGTGCTCGAGCTGGCGCGTGCGATCGGCTACGAGCTATCGCCCGGCGTCGCGGCTTCCACCTGGCTGGCGTTCGCCTGCGAGACCACTCCCGGGGCGCCAGAGAGCACCGTGATCCCGGCGGGGACCAGGGCGCAGAGCATCCCCGGACAGGACGAGCTGCCCCAGGTCTTCGAAACCACCGCAGAGATCGAGGCGCGGCCCACCTGGAACGAGCTCCGGCCGCAGCTCACCGCCCGGACCGCCCCCGGGCCGGGGAGCACCGCGCTCGCGCTCGAAGGGACCGCGACCGGGCTGCGCCGCGGCGACGGCGTGCTGTTCGTGCACACGGTCGCGTCCGGCTTCCCGAGCGCCTGGGAGTTCCGGCGGATCGTCACCGTCACCGCCGACGGGGTGGCGAACCGCACGCACATCACGTGGTCGCCGGCGCTCGGCGCCCAGGCCTCCCCCGCGACCACGCTGTACGCGTTCCGCACGCGGGCGTCGATCTTCGGCCACAACTCGATTGCGGTCGGGCTGCTCGTCGAAGCTGCCTCGGAGTGGCTCGAGCTGGCGGACGGCATGGTCGAGCTGGCGGCGCAGCCGATCCTCGAGGCGATGGTGCCCGCCGGCGAGGAGGCCGCGCCGATCGTGGCCGAGAAGGCGTCCAAAAAGCCCTCGCCAGCGCACCGGCGTCGAACATGATCGCCGTGTGGGCCGACCAGTACTACGTCGCGGGCACGACGGTGATCAATCTCGACACCGTCTACCCCGAGATCGTTGCGCCGGGCTGGGTGGTCCTCTCCTCCCCCAGCCGAACCGGTCTCTTCCGGGTGGACGCCGTCTCCGAGGAAAGTCTCGTCGTCGAGAACGTCTCGGCGAAGACGACGCGGCTCGAGCTTTTCGGCTCGGGGATCGCCTCCTTCAAGCCGCGCGACACGACGGTCTTCGCCGTTGCCGATCCGCTCGTCGTGGCGGAGGCGCCGGAGCCCGAGCCGATGCCGCGCAACTTCGTCGTGCTCGAGGGCCGGGTGGCAGGGCTGTCGGTGGGGCGGCGCGTCGCGGTGAGCGGAACGTGCCACCCCGGGGGTGAGCCGGCGGCCGAGGTCCGCGCGCTCACCGCGGTGGCGGAGGTGTCCGGCCGGACGCAGCTCGAGTTCGAGGGCGACCTGGCGCACGACTACCGCCGCGCCTCGGTCCGCATCAACGCCAACGTCGCGCCGGCGACCCACGGGCAATCCTGGAAGGAGGTCCTGGGCAGCGGCGACGCCTCCCGGCCGCTCCAGCGCTTCACCCTGCGGCAGTCGCCGCTGACCCACGTCCGCGCCGCGAACGCCTCGGGCGGCCGGAGCACGCTCGCAGTCCGGGTCAACGGAGTTCTCTGGGACGAGGCGCGGTCGTTCTTCGAGAGCGGGCCCGCCGACGCACGCTACGTCGTGCGGATCAACGACGACGGGAAGGTGAACTTGATCTTCGGCGATGGCCGGCGCGGCGCCCGGCTGCCGACCGGATCGGAGAACGTCGAGGCGAGCTACCGCGCCGGGACGGGTCTCGCCGGCATGGTCCGCGCGCGGCAAGTCAGCCTCCTGATGACGCGGCCGCTCGGCGTCCGCGAGGTGCTCAACCCGATCGCGCCCGAAGGTGGCGACGACCCGGAGTCGCTCGACGCCGCGCGGCAGAACGCGCCGCTGACGGTGCTCACCCTCGACCGCATCGTGTCGCTCGCGGACTACGAGAGCTTCGCGCAGGGCTTCTCGGGGATCGCGAAGGCGCGCGGCGACTTCGCCTGGGACGGCGCGCGGCGGGTCGTGCACCTGACCCTGGCGGGACCGGAGGGCGCTGCCGTCGAGCCGGCGTCGGACACCGCGAAAGCGCTCCGGACCGCGATCGACGACGCGCGCCACGCGCTCGTCCCGGTCGTCCTCGCGTCGCGCACTCTGCTCCCGTTCCGCGTCGGCGCACGGCTCAAGGTCGATCCGCGCCGCGTGCGGGCCGAGGTGGAGACGGCGGTCACGGCCGCGCTGCTGGACGCGTTTTCGTTCGAGGCGATGGAGTTCGCGCGGTCGCTCGCGGCGAGCCGCGTGCTGGCGGTGATCCAGTCGGTCCCCGGCGTGATCGCAGCCGACCTCGACACGTTCGCGCTGATCGGGGCGACGGCCGGCCCGGAGCCCGAAGACGTGCTTCCGTCCCGCGGAGCGCGGCCCGACGCCGACGGGGTCGCGCCGGCGGAGATCCTCGTGATCGATCCCGCCGGGATCGACGTCAGGGAGACCCTCGCATGAGCCTCGACGCCGACGCGCTCTGGACGATGCTGCCGTCGGTCCACCGGATCCGCGACGCGGAATCGGGGGGGGCGCTGCGGGCGCTGATCGAGGTCCTCGCCCGCGAGGCGGAACTCGTCGAGCGCGACGTCGACCGGCTCTACGACGGCTGGTTCATCGAGACCTGCGAGGAGTGGCTGGTTCCCTACATCGGCGACCTGCTGGCCGTGAAGGGACTCCACCGGGTCACCCCCAAGACCTTCAGCCAGCGCGCCTGGGTCGCGAACACGATCGGCCACCGCCGCCGCAAGGGAACGGCGACGATGCTCGAGCAGCTCGCGCGAGACGTCACGGGATGGCCGGCGCGGGCGGTCGAGTTCTTCGAGCGGCTCGCCGTCAGCCAGCACGCCAACCACCCGCGGCTCCATGCCCCCGCCACGCTCTCGCTGCGTGACGGCTCGGCGGCCGAGCTGGTGCACGGCCCGTTCGAGCGCGCGGCGCACACGCTCGAGGTGCGGAACGTCGCGCTCCGGCGCGGCCGCTATGCGATCCCCAACGTCGGGCTGTTCCTCTGGCGGCTCGGGGCCTACCCGGTGGGCCGCGACCCCGAGGTTCCGGGCGGCCTTCCAGCGGACTACGCCACCCCGCGCGCGGTCACCGACCCGCCGGACGGGCGCTACACCTTCAGCCCCCTCGGCTTCAGCGGACCGCTGTTCAACGCGCCGCGCACCGAGCAGAGCCTCGCGACGCTCGCCGGAGAGGCCAACGTCCCCGGCCCGCTCCGGCGCCGGGCGCTCCACGCCGAGCTCGAGGCCGAACGGCAGGCGATCGCGGACGGCGAGCCGCCGCCGCCGCGCACCTGGTTCGATCCCGCGAATCCGGTCCTGCGCGTGCTGTGGCAGCCGCCCGGGGGGAGCGGGCTCGTCGAGATCCCGCCCGCGCGGATCGCGATCTGCCACCTCGCGGACCCACCGCCTCCGGCCCCTTCGCCGGCGGACTGGCACCGGCCGCCCGCGACCCGCAGCTACGCCCGGCGTGACGGCGGGACCGTCGCGCTCCCGATCGACGTGTCGCTCGACCCCCAGTCGGGCCGCCTCGCGTTCGCGGCGGGCGTCGTTCCCGAGCGGGTCTTCGTGACCTTCCGCTACGGCTTTCCCGCGGATATCGGCGGCGGCCCCTACGACCGCTCGTCCTCGATCCCGGCCGCCTTCGCGACGCCCGACTGGCAGGTCGGCGTCTCGCGCGTGGCCGCACCGAAGGGGAGCGAAACGATCTTCACCCGCCTGGCCGACGCGGTCGCGGCGTGGAACGCGCAGCCGCCCGGAACCACCGGCGTGATCGTCCTCATGGACAGCACGTCGGAGTTCGAGGACGCCTCTTCGCCGGTCCCGCCGATCCGGATCCCCGAGCGCTCGAAGCTGCTGATCGTCGGAGCGGACTGGCCGGCCGAGCCGGTCGCGGGCTCGCCGGGGGTCTTCGAACGCCGCCCGGGGCGGTTCCGCGCCGACGAGACCCGTCCGCACTTCGCCGGGCAGCTCGAGGTCGAGGGGGCCGCGCCCGCAGCGTCGCCCGATCCCGGCACGCTCGTCGTCAACGGCCTGCTGCTCGAGGGGTCGATCACGGTGAAGGGCGCAGCCAGCGACTCCGGCGGGAATCCCGTGTCGGGCCATCTCGGCGCGCTGGCGCTCCACCACGCGACGCTGGTGCCCGGTGCGGGTGGCGTCGCGATCGAGGGGGACAACCCGCGGCTCGCCGTCGAGGTCGCGTGGTCCGTCGTCGCCAGCGTTGCGATCGCCGGGCCCGCGCCGTCGCTCGCGGTTCGGGACAGCATCGTCGACGCGCAGGGCGGGGTCGCGATCGACGCCCCCCTGCAGCAGCTCGACCTCGAGCGCGTGACGATCGTCGGGAGCACGACCGCGAAGACGCTCTCGATCTCGAACTCGATCGCGACCGCGCCCGTCGTCGCCGCGCGCCGCCAGACCGGCTGCGCGCGCTTCTCCTACCTCGCCGCGGGGTCACGCACCCCCCGTCGTTTCCGCTGCCAGCCCGACCTCGCGCTCGCGGCCGCAACCGCGGCCAAGGGGACCGATCTCACCGCGGCGGAGGCCGACGCGATCGAAGGCCGCCTCGTTCCGCAGTTCGAGAATCTCGAGTACGGCCACGCCGCGTACGTGCAGCTCGCGAGCAGCTCGGCGCCGGAGATCCGGACCGGAGCCGAGGACGGATCCGAGATGGGCGCGTACTCCTTCCTGCAACAGCCGCAACGCGAGTCGAACCTGCGCCAGAGCCTCGCGGAGTACCTCCGCGTCGGGCTCGAGGCCGGGTTCTTCTTCGTGACCTGAACCGACGAGAGGGCGACTCACATGAAAGGCGACTTCACGCGACTCACGTTCCGTCCCGAACGGCGGTACAGCAGCGTGCGGCTCCAGCAGGGCAGGGTCCTGCTCGACGCGGACTGGAACGAGGAGCACGACATCCTCGCTCACCGGATCGAGACCGAGACCGTCGACGTCGTCGGCCCGTCCGGCGCGCCGCTGCACGCACCCGGCTTCCACCTCGTCGCGAGCGTGGCCGAGCTGACGCCGGACGAGAAGGCCCTCCCGGGCAATGCGAACCCGCCCGCCGGTGCGGCGCTGCTCGTCTCCGCGGGGCGCTACTACGTCGACGGGGTGCTGGCCGAGAACGAGCGGATCGTCGCGATCGACGTCCAGCCCGACCTGCCGCCGGCGAAAACGGCGACGCTCGTCACGCTGGCCGATGGCAAGCAGGTGGCGTTCCCGCCGCCGGCGGGCACCTACTTCGCGTACCTCGACGTCTGGCAGCGGCACCTCACCGCGCTCGACGATCCGTTGCTGCGCGAGACGGCACTCGGGCCGGGCGGGCCCGACACCGCGACCCGGACCAAGACGATCGCGCAGGTCCGAATGCTCGCCGTTCCGGCAGGATCGGGCTGCGACAGCCGGCCTGAGGCATGGACGAAGCTCCTGGCCCCGCAGCGCGGGACGCTCGAGGCGAAGACGGTCGAGCTGCCGCCGCCGGCCAACCCGTGCAGCGTGTCGCCCGCGGGGGGATACCGCGGGCCCGAGAACCAGCTCTACCGGGTCGAGATCCACGACGTCGACGGAACGGGCAAGGCGCGCTTCAAGTGGTCGCGCGACAACGGGGCGATCGTCACCCGCTGGCTCGGGATGGGAAGCGCCTCCGATCGGCTCCGGGTCGCCTCGATCGGCCGCGACGAAACCGAGCGCATCGCGCAGGACGACTGGATCGAGCTGGTCGACGACGAGCGCGAGCTGGCCGGCCAGCCGGGCGTGATGGTCCAGGTCGCGCACGCCGCGGGCGACGAGGTGACGATCAAACCGGCGACCGCGATTCCGGCCGGCCCCGTGGCCTTCGCCGACTTCAAGACCAACCCGAAAGTGCGGCGCTGGGGCCCGGCGGGGCTGACCGCGGCGACGACCGGAACCTGGATCGATCTCGAAAGCGGGGTCCAGGTCCGCTTCGGGGCGGGGGAGCTGCGCACCGGCGACTACTGGACGATCCCCGCGCGCAGCGCGACCGCGAAGGTGGAATGGCCGTTCCCCGCACCGCAACCGCCGTTCGGGATTCGCCATCACTACGCCCTGCTGGGCGTGGTCGAGGTGGGCTCGGGTGGCGCGGTCAAGGCGAGCGACTGCCGGAGGATCTTCCCGCCGCTCACGGAGCTTCCGGAAGCGGGCAGCCTCGAGACCCACAACCGCCTGCTGCACGGCTGGGGGGTGGTCTGCGGGCTGCAGGTGCGGTGCGACGGCGATCGCTCATTCGTCCGGGTCGAGAAGGGCTACGCGATCGCCTGCGAAGGGACCGACGTCTTCGTCAACGCGCCGCAGCGGGTGCCGATCGTCGAGCGAGGCCGTGCAGCAACAACTGCTCGACGGCAACGGCAACGGCGAGGCCGCCGTGCGGCTCACCCCGGCGGCGGGCGGCTCGTTCGCGCTCGACGTCGTGGCGAAGCCGGCCGGCGAGACCGACTTCCTCCGGCGGGTGCTCGACGGGACCCTGCTCGGCGACGTCCTCGACGACTGCGTCAAACCGCTCTCGGAGACGCTCCGCAAGCTGATGAGCGAGGAGCGGCCCGCGGGCGGGCCGGTCGTGGCGGACGGCGCGCGCAATCGGATCGCCGCGCTCAACCTGTCGGTCCAGCTCGCGAACGAATCGAGCGGCCGCAACGTCTTCCTCTCCCGTGACGAGCACGAGCGGCTGGTCCGGCTCCACGAGGCGCTGGCGAAGGAACTCGTCAGCCCGACCTTCTGCGGCCTGCGCGACGGTCTGCCGAAGCCGCCCGATTACCCGTTTGCCGAGGAGACCGGGATCGCGACGTGGTACGGGCACGGGGCGCTGAGCCGGCTCGCGCTCTCGTTCGACGGTCGGCTGGCCTACGCCTTCGGCGGGGAGTCCGGGGCGCACGTCATGACCTTCGACGTCGAGAAGGGGGAGGCGGTGGCGGACACCCCGCTCGCGCTCCCCGCGGGAGCGACCGTCCGCGACGTCCTCCCGCTTCGCGAGGTCGTGGTCATTGTCGCCAGGAGCGGCAGCCAGTCGATGGTCGCAACGTTCAAGGGTGGCGACCTCGCGGCGCCCGCCGAGTGGGTGACGATCCCGTCGCGGAGCGTCGAGCGGCTGTTCTCGTTCCCGGACTCGCGTGAGGCGTTCGCGCTCGTCCTGGGGGAGGGGATCGCGCGCTTCGACCCGCGCGCCCCGTCCGCGGCGCAGTTCCTCGAGACCTTCGCTTCCTTCAACGCGACGGGGCACCTCGCAACGCCCGGCGCCAGCAGCAAGCTGCCGGTCTACGCCGGGGCCGCGGAGAAGGGGGCGGCGGTCGAGGCCTACGACCAGGTGCTCGAGGTGCCGATTGCGGCCCGGGGCGAGATGCGCGCGATCGCGCTCGTCGATCCGGCGGGCGTCCGCCGCTCGGGGAACGATGCGATCGAGGTCCTCCAGAGCCAGGTCGCGGGCGCACGTCTGCCGATTCCGGTGCTCCAGGCGGTCGTCACCGGCGCCGGGGGCGCCAAGGAGATCCTGACGCTCGACGCACGCGAGGGAAAGCCGCTCGCGCTGGTCCCGTTGGGGACCGACGGCGGGGTGACGCTGGCCGCGACCCCGGACCGTGCGGTCACCGCGATCGCGCTCGAGGAGGGCTACGTCCTCGCCTGGGCCGGTCCGGAGACCACGCAACTGCTCCCGGACGACCGGGCGCCGCTGCAGATCGCGCCGGTGGGACTGGTCATCGGCGGGCGCGACGCGGCGGTCCTGGCCTTCAACCACGGCAGCGGCACGATCACCCGGATCTCTCCGGACTACCTGATCGGCAAGCGGCGGTTCGACTGGAAGACCTGGAACGAGTTCCGCGCGGCCTGGATGCGAGTGCTCCGCGATCTCGTCTCACGCCTGCTCCAGCGCCTCAAGGACTGCGCCTGCGATCACCTGCTCGTCGACTGCCCGACCTGCGGCGAGGACGACCAGCTGCTGCTCGCCACCGTCGAGATCCGCGGCCGGCGGGTGTTCCGGATCTGCCACCAGCACCGGCGGGAGGTCGTCACCTTCCCGAAGTTCCTCTACTGGCTCTCGGCGGTTCCGATCGTCCCGCTCGTGACGGCGGCCGTCGAGGAGTTCTGCTGCAGCGTCCTCGTCCGGACGGCGGCGGACTTCGCGGGGAAGGCCGACTTCTCCTCGGCACGCGCCGTGAACCGCGCGGCGTTCCGCGCGCGGACCCTCGACCTGAAGGACCTCGGCAAAGCCGTCTCCGGGTACGCGTCGATGAACAGCGTGTTCCTGGGGCGGGCGCTCGCCGACCGTGTGGTCCGATCCGGTCTCGAGCGGAAGCCGCTCGCGCACGGCGAGATCCGCGACCGCGCACCCGCCGATGCCGGACGGACGCTCGCCGATTCCGGCGTCCGCGTGCGGCGCGTCGTCGAGCTGGACGAGGCGCACTCGCGCTCGGTGTTCGCTCGCGCCGGCGCAGTCCCGCTCTCGGTTGCGGCCGGGGACGAGGTGGACCTCTTCACGCGCGACGGGCGGGTGGTCTTCTTCACACGAGCAGGAGAGGAACCGGGCGCGGGGGCCGCTGGGCCCGCTCCTGGTCCCGCGCCCGTCGGGCCGCCGGCGTCTCCGCCGACGGGTCCCGACACCGCCGCGGACATCGGCCGGCTCACGCGCCGGCTGGAGGACATGGACGTGGGCTACCGGAAGCTGCTTGCCGAGCGCGACGAGCAGATCGCCGGCCTGCGCCGCGAGGTCGAGGGAGTCCGCACCCACCTCGACCGGATCGTTCAACCGCCCGATCGACCGACGCGCCCCGTGACGCCGGTCGATCCCATCCGCAGCCCTCGCCGCCCGCAGAAGAAGAAGAAGAAGTAGGCGGGGGACAGCCGCTCGCGGTGCGCACCGGCCTTCCCGTGTTAGGCTCAACCCTCCGCCGAGCACGACGCATGCCTCTGACGCTCAACGGAATGCAGAAGAAAGACCTGCGCCAGGCGCTCCTCGCGGCTTTTCCGAGCGCGAGCGAGCTCCGGCGCATGGTCTCCGACCAGCTCGACCAGAACCTCGCCACGATCACGGCACAGAGCGAAAGCCTCGAGCAGAACGCCTTCGATCTCATCGCGTGGGCCGAGGCGCACGGGCGGCTCGCCGAGATCGTGAGCGGGGGGCGCAACCAGAACTCCGGCAACCCCGCCCTCCAGGACTTCGCCGCCCTGGTCGGACTCTCCTCCGCCGCGGCGGTCAAGACGTCGACGCTCGAGAAGGTCGTGAGCGGCAACGCGACCTTCCTCGACGTCGCGAAGTGGCGCGCCGAGCTGACGCGCGCCGAGTGGCGCGTCTGCCGGGTCGACCGCAACGGCGAAGGCCGCGGGACGGGCTTCCTCGTCGGGGCGGATCTCGTGCTCACGAACTACCACGTGGTGGACGACCTCCTCGGTGGCTCGTCGCTCGCGTCGAGCTGGTCGTGCCGCTTCGACCACAAGCTCTCCGAGACGGGCAGCGTGATCTCGATGGGCCGTGTCGTGACGCTCGCCTCCGAATGGAAGGTGGACGCGGCCCCGCCGAGCGACGTCGACGGTGTAGCCGATCCCAAGCCCCACGACCCGGCGGAAGGAGAGCTCGACTACGCGCTCCTGCGGCTCGCGGAGTCGGTGGGGGCCGAGCCGGTCGGCAAGGGTTCGAGTGCCGAGGAGGCGCGCGGATGGGTGCCGGTCCCCTCGGGGCCCGTCGACTACCCGGCCAAGCGGGTCGTCGCCATCCTGCAGCACCCGAAGACGCTCCCGATGAAGCTCGCCCTCGGGATGGAGGAAACGCTCGAGGTCACGGGCGGCGGAAGGCGCCTGCGCTACACGGTGCCGACCGAGCCGGGCTCCTCGGGGTCTCCGGTCTTCGACGGCGATTTCGGGCTGATCGCGCTCCATCACTCGGGGGACCCGAAGGAACCGAAGCCGGCCTACAACGAGGGGATTCCCATCGCGCTGATCGCCGCTCGCCCGCTCGTGGCGGCGGCCTTGCAGGCGTAGGGCCGGGGGCCGGCCATGGGTGAAGCGCACCGGAAGCTCCGCGAGTTCCTCGTCGAGCGATTCCAGGAAGGCGACGCGCTCGAGCGTCTCGTCACGGACGACTTCGAGGAACTGAAGCCGGAGATCCCCTGGCAGGAGCCGCTGCTCGCGCAGGCCGACGCTTTCATCGGGCTGCTCCAGGACCGTGGGCAGATCGATCGCCTCTGGCCGATCCTCGAGCGCGAGCGCCCGGCGTATGTCGAGGAGGTCCGCGCGATCGCCGCATCCTGGCCCGCGGAGTCCTCGATCAAGCTTCCTGGAAGAGGCTCGAGCGGCGCCCGCCGGGCGGCCGTGGCGGTCGCGCTGCTGCTGGCCGTCGCCGGCGCGATCGCCGCCTGGCGCTTGTGGGGACCCGGTCCCGCGGCCTCGCGGCACGCGCGAGGCGTGCTCACCGACCTCACGACGGAAGCGCCGATCGCCGGCGCGACGATCGACATTCGCTGCGGATCCAATTCGGTCGCCAACGGCGCGAGCGACGCGTCCGGACGGTTCGACCTGGCCTTTGCGCCCTGCCGGGAGCCCGCGACCGTCCTGGTGAAGCACGAGGGCTACACCGAGCACTCGCAGGCCCTGCCGGAGGGCGGGGAGGAGATCCCGCTTCCTCTCCTGCCGAAGGCGCTCGGAGCGTGCGTCCTCAAGAACGCCCGAGGCGTGGTGGTGGGCCACTTCCGTCCCCCGCTTTCGGGATCGGGGGGCGAGGCCGACCTCACGGGGCGCATCGCGGACGCGCTCACCTACGACGTGGGCACCGTCCTCCAGACGCTGAACCTCCCGCCCGAGTTCCAGCCGTGGTTCGTCGCGTGCGACGAGGCGCGACCCCGCTCGGTGGAGTTCGCCGCGGGGTACGCCCGGGCGCTCGGCGCCGATGCGTTCCTCCTGGGAAGCGTCGAGCCGGCCGGCGGGGCGTACGACGTGCGGGCGTTCGTCGGGGACGCGTTCCAGCTCTTCAAGCCGCCGCGCCCCTCGACGACCTCGGGCGTTGCCCTGAACGATCCGGCTGTCGCGCGCCTGGCACCGGAGATGCACGGGGCGATCCTGACCGCCGTCGCCCGGGGCTTCGAGCAGCGGAAGATGTTCCGCGAGTGTGTCGACGTCGCCGTGGTCGCCCAGCGTCTCATCGGCACCCCGACCCCGGCCCTCGATCAGACATTGGCACGCTGCCAGGCCGGCACCGGCATCGCCGACCTGCGCGGGGGACGCTGACGTGCGACGGGCGCTCGCGCTGTCGGCGGCCCTCCTGGTCGGCCTCGGTGCCGCCGCTCCCGTCGAGGCGGGGATGCGCGTGGACGCCAACGCCGAGTTGAAGCTGCTCGAGCTGGGACAGACTCCCCCACGGCACATCCCCGGGGCGGCCTTCCGGGTGGCGGTGTTCGCCTACGAGGATCCCGACCGGACCGGCCTGGGCGATCAGGTGGCTGCCCTCGTCGAGCGGACGATTCTCACCAGCAACAGTGCGTCGTCGCTCGGTGTCCTGCGCTACGAGGGCGACCTGTCGCCGAAGAAGCCCGGAGACCTCGGCTACTTCGACAAGGTGGAACGGGTGGTGGCCAGTCAGGACGTGGCCCTCGCGGTCTGGGGGCGGATCTCCCGCTCGCGCGGCGAGCTGGTCGTCGACACCTATGCCCAGGTTCCGCCCAAGACGGTGGAGTCCCGCTTCACGTGGCGGCTGCGGCTGCCCCAGGACATGGGGGGCGCGCCGCTCCTGGCGCGGCTCCGGCCGAACCGCTTCGCCATCCAACGACTGCAGTTGCCGCCGCGGGCGGTCGATACGATCCGCCGCGCGGCCCAGCGCCTCGATGAGTTGCGCGGCTCGCCGGACGAAGCCGCAGCCGTCGTCGGCCGCCTCCCGAAGGAGCAGGTGTACACCGTCGTCCGGCACCAGGGCGACTGGGTCTTCCTCCAGGTGCGGGGCGGACCGGGCGGCTGGGTGCGGAGCCCCTCCTGCCCGGGGGAGTGCGACCGCCTGCTCGACGCGGCCGCGTTCGCCGGCGGCCTGATCGGGTACATGGCGCGGGGTGTGGTTCCGGCCGAGCGACCAAGCCTCACGCCGGAAGCGCTGGCGGTGCGGGATCAGTTGCTGGCGCTCGATGCGCTCGGCGACCCGGAGCGAGTCGGGTACTCGCTGGACCTCACGCGGCGCTGGTCCGCCCGCAGGACGAGGCCTTCCGCAGGCAGCGTTTCTCAGGGCTCCGGTCTCCCGCCGGGCGGTGCCGCGGCCGCCAATGCCCAGGCGATGGCGCAGGTCTCCGGCCTGCTCATGGAGGGCTTCACTGCCGCCTACGAGAGCACGCGGCCCGAGCTGAACTCCCTCCGCCAGGGGGTGCGGGAGGGGCGTATCAAGCGCCCGGCCGGCGTGCCCGACGGACCGGAGGCGTTCGTCGAGGCGGGGCCGCGCGGTCTCGCGCCGATCGACGTCGGGCTGATCTACGACCGGATCCCGCTCGAGCAGGCAGCCCTTCGGTCGATCGCGCAGGAGCTGGTCGACGCCGCCCTCCTGGACCCGCGGAATCCCGAGCTCATGAACAACATCGCGGTCCTGTTCCGCAGCACCGGCGACACGGAGCGGGCGGCGAAGGCGGAGCGGCTCGCGGCGCAGGCGGGACGCTAGCCCCGCAGCTTCTGCAGCCGGTCCGCGATCAGCGAACGGGCGGCGTCCGACGTGGTATCCATCATGGTTTCTACCTCGCCGGGCGAGCAGCGATACACGCGAAAGTGCTTGACGCGCGTGACGGCGTTCTGCGAGACCCGTGCGAAGTTCGTGTCGAAGAACCACCCTTCGCCCCGTGTCAGCTCGTCATCCTCGAGGATGATGATGCCGTGGCCGCCGTAGGTCTGCCCGTGGGCATCCTGGTGCTCGCCCTCCCATCGGTAATGCACCTGTGCTGGCTGTTCCGACAGCAACACGCCCGAAGTCACCGTCGACCAGTCCGCCAGCCGTTCGCCGACGAGGCCGAAGACCTTGCCGCTGATCTTCGGCGTGTTCGTCAGCTCGTCGACGGTGACGGTGAGATAGCTCAGGGCGGACCTGTCGTCCTCGCCGCTGCGGATCCGCTCCCACCAATGGCCCGAGAACCGGGTCGAGAACCGCCACAGCGACTCCCGCGCCTCGCGTGCCGCCCGCGAGGGCTTCGACCGCGGCCCGGCCTTCTTCATCTGCTCGGCGACCTGGCCAATCCGGGTCTTCAGGTCCACCCCTCCCGATGGCCTGCCGCGCCGGAACGTGACCGGCTCCACGCCGGACAGATCGGATGCGATCTTCGTGGCTGAGTCCGCATCGACGAAGAAAAAGCAACGGCTCCGGCCGAGGCAGCCGGCGAACAACCCCAGCTCGAAGATCACGTTGTCGCGCGGCAGGCTCACCTTGCGCCCCCGGACGTTGCCCGCGTCGTCGGCGGTCAGTACGACGATGGCGAAGTCCGCGCGATCGAGCTCCTGCTCGAGCGATTCGATGTAGGCCTTGCTGAACTCGAAGACCTCCTTGTCCCAGGGCTGGGCGTGGAACGCCTTCGACCGGTTGATCGACTGCGCGATCTCGGCGGCGACCCCGAGCTGCTCGGACGAAGACGCGACGAAGACCCTCAGCTTCTCGGTCATCGGGAATTGACTCCGCCGACAGGAAGTTGAATCCCGCCTCGGCACGGCGAGGGTAGCACGGTGGCACGAGGTGCAGCGGCCCCGGAGGGTCGCTGCGACCCCGCCGGCGCCCGCGCCCGTCCGCGGGGGTATACTCCACCGCAAGAAGCCGCGTCGAGAGTTGGCTGCGTCATCCGCGTCGACGCGTGGCGGCTCGTCCTCCGTGTCGCCGACGCGTCTTGCTCCCGCGCGGTCATCGAGAGGGCTTTTCGGCATGAATCGGTCCCCGGTCAGGATCAACAGAGGAGGGTCGGCTCGTGCGTGACGTCTTCCTGTCGTATCGCTACGACGACGCCAACAAAGAACTGGCTCGTAAGGCAGAGGCGCTGCTCGAGAGCCACAGCCTGAGGGCGGTCACCGGCGACGTGCTCGGGGGCGAGGCCGTCACTCCCGAGCTGCTGCGCCAGATCGAGGAGGCCGACGGCCTCGTGGCCCTCCTGACGCGCCGGGACGAGCTGGCGGGCGGGGGCTGGACCACGCACCCGTTCTGTCTCGACGAGCTGAAGCACGCGCGGAGCAAGGACAAACCGGCGATCGCGCTCCTGGAGGATGGCGTCAAGAACGGCGGCATGTTCCAGGAGCACGAGTACATCGGCTTTTCGCACGCCGATCCCCTGCCCGCGTTCCTCCAGCTCTCCCGGACCCTCTGGCACTGGAAGCGGCGCGGTGGGCGCATCCAGCGGGTTCAGGTGCTGCCCGTTCCGCTGACCCAGGAGCTCTACGGCAAGGGCAAGGGATGCAAGTGGGAGTATCGCATCTCGAACGGCTTTCGTGACTCGGATTGGACGGAGGTAGAGCCGAGACGAGAGGGGCAGGGCGTGTTCCTCCTCGTCCGGATCCAGGAGGACACGACACTGATCGACGTGCGCGTGGAAGAGCCTGGCCAGCGGCGAGCGTCCGGGTTCGTGCCGCTCCAGGTTCCAGTGAGCCTGACAGACTGAGGGGTGAAGCATGGAAGAGCTGCAGAAGATCGACCGACGGGGGCTGCGCCTCCAGTGCCGCGCCAAGCCTCAGGGTGCTCAGTGGTGGAACTGGGCGGTCTGGCTCGAAGGCAGCCCGGAGGTTCTGGACCAGGTTCGCTCGGTGCGGTATGCGTTGCACCCCAGCTTCCCGAACCCGGTGCAAACGGTGACCGAGAGGTCCTCGAACTTCAGGCTCGAGGCGCAGGGTTGGGGCGAATTCGCGATCGGCGCCACCGTCACGATGAGTGACGGCGCCGACATTCCGCTCGAGCGGTGGCTGACTCTCGGAGCGCCCGGAGGCGATAGCCCCGAAGCCGGTGCGCAGGCCCGTCCACGTCTCTTCATCTCCTATTCCGGTCTCGACCGGCCCCTGATCGCGCCGCTCATGGAACGCCTGAAGAGCCACGGCATCGAGGTGACCTCCTCGGACACGATTCCGCCCCTCGAGTCGGTCGCGCGCTCCGTCGGAGAGGCCGTCCAGAAGGCCGACGTCGTCGCCGTGGTCACTCACGGCGAGCTTCGGGGCTGGGCCGAAGAGGAAATCAGCTTTGCCGCCGAGCGCGGCAAGCCGATCATCCCGATCGTCGTGGGAGGCGGTACAGCGCCCCGCGCCCTCGCCGACTTCGCGGCCGTGGCGCTGGGGTCCGAGGAGGACCTCGACGCCGTCACGATGCCGTCGCTCGGCCGAGTGAACGACGCCTTCTTCCCCGACGAGAAGTGAGACCGGACTCGGGAGCCCATCCCGCGCTTCGACGCGAGTGCCTGAACTGCCAGTGATCCCGCATCTCGACCGCTCATTCCGGAGGTGACCCATGGAGTTCGATCTGGTCTTCGAAGGCGGCGGTGCCAAGGGCATCGTCTTCGTCGGCGCAATGCAGGAGTTCGAGGCGAAGGGCCACCGGGCCGACCGCCTGCTCGGAACCTCCGCCGGGGCGATCACCGCGACCCTGCTGGCGGCCGGATACACGTCCGACGAGATGATGGCCGCGCTGAACGAAACGGAGCACGGCAAGCCCGTCTTCGTGGGCTTCATGGGGGTGCCCGGGCCCTTCACCGAGAAGGAAGTCTCCGACAGCGCCATCATGGACTTCCTGCGCGCCATCGACCTTCCGCTCGTTCCCGAGTTCCTCGAGCGCAGGTTCGACGGGGCGCTCGTCCAGCTCCTGGCCCGGAGCGAGAAGTACCGGCACCTCTTCTCCTTCGTCGAACGCGGGGGCTGGTACGCGGCCGAGCGCTTCCGGTCGTGGCTCTCCCAGAAGCTCGACAGCGGGACGGTCGCGGGGAATCCCCGGCGCTTCGGGAGCATGACCCTGGGGGAGTTCCACGCGGCCACGGGTCGCGAGCTGTCGCTCGTCGCCGCCGACACCTCGGCCCAGAGGATCCTCGTCCTCAACCACCGGACCGCGCCCGGTTGCCCGGTCGTCTGGGCGGCCCGGATGTCGATGAGCATCCCGTTCGTCTGGCAGGAAGTCGAGTGGTCGCCCGACTGGGGCGCCTACCGCGGGCGCGACATCGCGGGGCACATGGTCGTCGACGGGGGTGTGCTGTCGAACTTCCCGCTCGAGCTCTTCGTCTCGAGCGAGCAGTACGTGACGGACATCATGGGCACGAAGCGGAGCCAGAACGTGATGGGGCTGCTGATCGACGAGACCCTCGAGGTCCCGAACGCGCCCCCGAATCCGGAGGAGGGGTCCCCCTCCGCACTCGGCCGCCTGAAGACGATCGCGCGCGTCAAGCGGTTGGTCGACACGATCACCGCCGCGCACGACAAGGAGATCATCGAGTCGCTGCGTAACCTCGTCGTTCGGATGCCGGCGCACGGCTACGGAACGACCGAGTTCGCCATGACCGACGAGCGCCGCGCCGCACTGGTCGCGGCGGGCCGGCAGGCGATGATCACGCATCTGCGCCGGGGTGGCGGCCTCGAGGCGGTTCGTTCCCCGGAGGAGGCCGCGATGGTGCAGGATCAGGCGACGCGGGTCGCGACGCGGTTCCTGGAGATGGCGGAATAAAGCCGAGCCAGCGGCCGGCTTCGCCTGGCCGCCGACGCGTCACACGTCGAGCATTCTCACGAAGGCGCCCTCGCTCAGGAGTTCGGGCGCCGCGACCGCCTCGAGCGCGGCGCCGCCGCTCAGGACCTTGAAGCGCTGGTACCGCCCCCCCTCGTAGAAGAGACGCACCGCCTGGAAGCCGAAGACCAGGGGCATCGGGCCCTCGAACGTGACCTTGGACGACCTGTCGGAGCCGCCGCCGACCTTGACGTTCGCCCCCACGACCTGCTTGATCTCGGGGATGCTCACGTCCACTCCGGCGTTGCCCGCGCCGTTGGACTCCACCGAGATCTTGTTGCTCTTCACGGTGGCGGTGGTGACGAAGAGCTGGTCGGCTTCGAGCAGCTTCGCGACGAAGGAAGAGAAGGGGCTGACGTCGGCGCTCGTCAGATACTGGTCGAGCTTCGCGATCTCGATCCGATCCTCGAGAACGTCGACGAACTCGAAGGTGACGCTCTTGGCGCTCTTGTAGGTGAGATCGAGGCCCAGCTTGGAGCCGCCCATCGCCCCGATGATGCTCCCCAGAATCGAAAGCCCGAATCCGAGGCTGAGTTCGCCCGAGCGCACACCGGAGAGGCTCGCGACGCGCGTGTCCGCCGTGACGGGAGGCATCGGCACGTTGCTGGCCGGAAGGACCGTCGCCAACTCTCCGATTCGATCGAGCGTATCGCCTCGTTTGGTGAGCAGTTGCAGGGGCCGGATGTCGGCCTTCGGCAAACGAACGACGTTGTAGCCCTTGCTACGAAGTTCCTTGAGGTACGGATCATTGCAGCTCATGTCTTGTCCTCCCCTGTTACGTCTGGAATCCCCCGTCACCGCTTGGATCGATCAAGGAGCCACTCGCGGCGCGCGCCATCAGCATATACTGACCACCGCCACGCCGCCTCAAAAGTGGTCTCGCCGCGGTCCGCCGGATCGCCATCGCGAGCATGTACCGTCGGTCCGGCACCGCAATCGCGTTGTGCGTTGCCGCGACCGAAAGGGGGTGCGACATGAAGTCTAACTGGTTGACGACGGGCCTGGGGCCGGGATTCGAATGGAAGGAAGAGCCCGGAGGCCTCGAAGCAGTCATCGGAGAGCCCAACTTCACGGCCGTGTGGTGGCTCGAGGGCGCCGTCCGGGCGGCACGCTCGGTCGCCCGAGTGGTCCTGCAAGGCGGTTCCGCGACCGGCTTTCTCGTCGGCCCCGACACCTTCATGACTAACAATCATGTATTCGAGAACGCCGCCGACGCTCGGACCGCGAAGCTCCAGTTCAACTACCGCAAGCTCGCCGACGGCACGGACGCCCCGGTCGACGAATGGACCTGCGATCCGGACGCGCTTTTCTACACGAACCCCGCCCTCGACTATTCGATCGTGAAGGTCAAACCCAAGGGCGGGAAGAAGGCGGCTGAGGTGTGGGGCTTCTTCAACCCGCGCCACGGCGAGAGGATCCGCTTCAACGAACGGGTGAACATCATCCAGTACCCGCAGGGGCGCCACCAGGAGATCGCGTTCCGCGACAACAAGGTGCGCGCGGTCAAGGACAACTTCGTCCAGTACCAGACGGACACCGACTACGGGACCTCGGGCTCGCCGGTCCTCGACGATCGGTTCAACGTGGTGGCCCTGCACAACCAGCGGGTCCCCGACCCGAAGCACCCTGAGCGGTACTACCGTAACCAGGGTTTCTTGATCGCCGCAATCCTGGCCGACGCGGGGAACCGGTTGCCCTAGCGCTCGTGCGAGCATTCGTGGAGCGTCCACGGCGGGTTCGAATTGAGTTGAGGGATCCATGCTGAAGACTGCAGTGCTGCTCCTCGGACTAGGAGTCCTCCTGATGAGCCAACCGACCCCATCCTTTGGCGGAGATTGGACCCTCGACCAGGTGCGCGGCCTGATGAAGGAAGCCGAAGCGCGCGGCCTCGTGCACGAGGCCCGGAAGACGAAGCCCGTCGATGTGCGGCCGGCGAAGCCCGGCGAGGTGATCGTGACGGTGCTTGCCGGGGAGGGCAAGGAGACCACGAGTCGCCCCGCAGCGAGTGGCGACTGGGTCGTCCGAAACCGGTGCGAGGCCACGGGGAACGAGGAGTACCTCGTCGCCGCGGACAAGTTCAAGGAGCGCTACGAGAGCACCGGCAAGCCCGGGCAAGCGGCCGGATGGCAGGAGTACAAGCCGCTCGGCAAGATCATGCGGTTCTTCGTCCTGAAGCCGGAGCAAGGCGAGTTTGCGTTCACCGCCCCGTGGGGCGAGCGCATGATCGCGAAGCCGGGCGATGCGATCGTCCAGGACCCGAAGGATCCGGCGGACACCTACCGCGTTGCCGCCGCGGCCTTCGCCTGCACGTACGAGATTCTCGACTGACGCGAGGCGCATCAGCCGGGAGCCGAGGAGCCCTGGTCAGGGCTCGTCGAGGTCGTAGGCCGGATCGATCCCCAGGTCGGGGATCCGGGCGATGTAACCGGATTCGCCGAAGTTGACCTCGAGCGTCGCCTCGGGCCCCCCGAGGCCGATCTCGGACTTGAGCGCATTGACCCGGTTGGTCCAGCCTTTCAGGAAGACGCGAAGCTCGGGCCGCTGGTCGGTCAGGCGGCGATAGTAGTTCAGCCGCGCCTCGCAATACGCCTCGATGGTCGGCAGGAGCTCGCATTCGGCGGCCGCTCGTTCCGTACCGGAGCCGAACGCGCCGTCGACGGAGCAGTTGAGCGCCCCCTGTAGGAAGCGGACGGCGCGGCCGGGCCCCATGTTCACCGCGGTGTCGAAGTGCAGGAGGTCGAGCCGGCGGCGCAGGCGGTCGCACCGCGGCGGGATCCAATACCCGCTCTCGTAGATCGCCGCGACCTCGGCGTCGTCGATCAACCTGACGTGACGCGCGGACAGGCCCTGCGCCACACGCCAGCGGTCGTACACGCCCTGCGTGACCCCCTTGTTCGTGCGTCCGCCGGGGTCGGCGGGGTGGTCCACGTAGCCGCCCTCCCAGCGGAGGATGAAGGGGAGCGAGGCCAGAAAGGCAGGGGATGGCATCCGCGTATCCTACAAGCACCGGGGCGTGAAGGCGAGGGACTTGCCCCCGAGACGAGACGGGCTTCGCGGAGCAACTCGTAAGTAATCCGCTGATCGGAAGTCGCTCGCTCAGCGTCTGCGACTGGACTCAGCGAAAGTCATTGACCGCCTCTCCGCCCGGGAGCTACGATTCGCTCGATCGAAGCCGCGCCGGAGGCGGAGCTGGACGTTGGCGCCTGTCGACGTGGGCACTTCGCGCTGTTCGCGCTCTTCGCGCGCTGAGCTGTCGGCGGGCGCCCACCGCGCGGCCACCGCTTTGGCCTTGGAGAATCGGAATTGCCGGAGGGAGAAGGGGATCGCCTCGATGCCCTGATCGTGGCGGCAAGCGATGCGGGCTGGGCCGCGCTCGCGCGGTCCCTGAAGGAGCATGGCATCGCGCCAGCCCACTCGTTTCCTCCCTGGTGCGTCATCGCCGCGCTTCGCCGTGCCGACTTCGACTCCATCCGCTGTCTCCCTGGAGTGCGGGTGATTGCGGACCAGCTTCCCGATTCCGAACTCGCCGCTCTGCCCGAGCCACTCCGCCTCGCCGCCGCAGCGTGGAACGAGCGCCTCCGATCGAAGGCCGAGGGAGGGCGCGTGAAGGGACGCGGTGAGAGCTGGGATGCGCCCGGGTTTCTCCCGCCCGACCCGCCGGCATCCGTTCGCGAGTATCTGCGCCGGCGGGAGGCCGAGGCTGCAAGTGACCCGTCCCGCAAGCCCAGATCGGGCAAGAGCGACAAACTGGACGGGGCATAGAGAGGGGAGTGGCGGACGCGCGAGTCAGCGTGCGCAGAAGGAGGCCGGACATGCCGCAGAGAAAGCAGGTCGGTGGGATGCAAGAGGTCTTCCTTCAGCTCGAGGCGAAGGACCTGAAGGGGACGGAGCGGACGATCCGGGCGATCGAGAAGGCGGGCGGTCGGGTTCTCCATGCCTGTCCGCCCGAGGTGATTGTGGTCTCGCTGCCGGCAGCGCGGGTGGCGAGCATCGCGAAGCTCCCCGGGATTGCGTCCGCAAGCACCGGCGCGGTGAAGGCGTCGGTGCTCAGGCGGGCCTCGCCTCTCGTGGCGTACGCGGCCCGGGCGTGGAACGACCATGTGAGCGCCGCGAGGCTCGAGTCCTTCCTGACGCGCGAGGCCGCCGGTGTGAACTGGGACGCCGAGGGCCGGCAGCCCCCTCATCCGCCCGCTGAGATCCAGAGCCTCATTCGAGGCTGGGAGGCGCGGCACGCTCCGGAAGCGGGAGCCCTGCTCGAAGGCGCTCCGGCCATGAGCATCCCGGTGCTCGTCGGTCGGATCGGCGTGGGCCTCGTCTTCGTGGACTCCACGGTCTCCTCGTACGCGATCACCGCCGCCGAGAAGCTCAAGGTGATCTCGGAGACCGCGGAGGGGCTGAACATGCTGGGCGGCTTCGAGCCGCGCGCGGGGATCCAGTGGTTCTACGACGTCCGGTGTCCCAAGATCTCGCTGAAGAAGTCGGACTTCCCGGCCGCCGAGAAGGAAGCCTGGGAGGACACCTGGCGCGACGCGGCCATGGGCGCGCTGGGGTATGCGCAAAGCATGACCGGCATGAGGAAGTTCATCGCGGACATCAAGGCCAAGTACGACGCTCAGCACGCGTACGCCATCTTCGTCACCAAACACCCCGTCGTGTGGTTCGGGTACGAGTGGGGCAACCACCTGGTGATGGACTTCAAGGTGGACGGCTGGGGAATCGACAACTTCAATCTCGTCCTCGCCCACGAGACCGGACATGTCTTCGGCTGCCCCGACGAGTACGCCTCGAGCGAGTGCGACTGCACGTCGCGCTTCGGGCGCTACCGGATCGCGAACGGCAACTGCGAGTCCTGCGCCGAGCACTTCGTACCGTGCCTGATGTGCCAGAACACGCCGGCGGTCTGCGATTTCACCCGAGGCCACCTGGGCTGGAACGAGCTCGCGGTGCAGTCGAGGGGAACCACCACGCTGAAGGGGACCTGGACGTTCGACTTCGATGCCGGGGTCGCGGGCCCTGACGGCGGGGCGGACATCTGGTGGCAGCAGGTCAACTCCGTGACCCGGTACCTCATGCCCCAGAGCGGAGCCATGCTGGCCCATATGGGCAAGCCCGACTTCGAGGCCATCTCGCTCCAGACCCTGGCGGCCCAGCCCTACACGGCGAACCCGATCGATGGCAGCAACAAGCCGGCCAACAAGCTCAAGCCCGGCACGGTGATCGCGATCAAGACCAGCGCCGGCCGCTACGCGAAGATGAAGGTCAACACCTACGGCACCAACCTCGGGATCTCCTGGGTGACGTACAAGTAGCGGAGGGGAAGAAAGCCCGGCCGGCGGTCGCCCGCGCGTCACGCGCCGAAACTCATGACGGCGTTCAGCTTCTTCTGGATTTCCGCCTCACCGTGGCCCAGCCCCTTGAGGAGACCGACGTAGTTCGAAAGCGCGGCCTCGAGATGAGGATGCGGGTGTCCCGTCCGCCGTGTGAAATGCGCCAGGATCTCGATGCCCCGCCGCATCAGCGGCTCCGCTTCCCTCAGACGGTTCGAATCCAGAAGCAGGAAGCCAAGGTTGTTCAGGTGGATCGCGACGTTGGGATGCTCGGGACCGTAGCTCGCCTCGTCGATCGACAGTGCCCGCCGCATCAGCGGCTCCGCCTCCCCCAGACGGTTCGTCGCCTGAAGCAGCGAGGCCAGGTTGTTGAGGCAGATCGCGACGTTGGGATGCTCGGGGCCGTAGCTCGCCTCGTTGATCGACAGCGCCCGCCGCAGCAGCGGCTCCGCCTCCCCCAGACGGTTCGTATCCTGAAGCAGCGAGGCCAGGTTGTTGAGGTCCCTCGCGACGGTGGGATGCTCGGGGCCGTAGCTCGCCTCGTCGATCGACAGCGCCCGCCGTATCAGCGGCTCCGCCTCCCCCAGGCGGTTCGTCTCCTGAAGCAGCGAGGCCAGGTTGTTGAGGCGGATCGCGACGTTGGGATGCTCGGGACCGTAGCTCGCCTCGTCGATCGACAGCGCCCGCCGCATCAGCGGCTCCGCCTCCCCCAGACGGTTCGTCGCCTGAAGCAGCGAGGCCAGGTTGTTGAGGCGGATCGCGACGTTGGGATGCTCGGGGCCGTAGCTCGCCTCGTCGATCGACAGCGCCCGCCGCATCAGCGGCTCCGCCTCCCCCAGACGGTTCGTCGCCTGAAGCAGCGAGGCCAGGTTGTTGAGGCGGATCGCGACATTGGGATGCTCGGGGCCGTAGCTCGCTTCGTCGATCGACAGCGCCCGCCGCATCAGCGGCTCCGCCTCCCCCGGTCGATTCGTCTCCTGAAGCAGCGAGGCCAGGTTGTTGAGGCGGATCGCGACGTTGGGGTGCTCGGGGCCGTAGCTCGCCTCGTCGATCGACAGTGCCCGCCGCATCAGCGGCTCTGCCTCCCCCAGACGGTTCGTCGCCTGAAGCAGCAGGCCAGGTTGTTGAGGTGCCTCGCGACGTTGGGATGCTCGGGGCCGTAGCTCGCCTCGTCGATCGACAGCGCCCGCCGCAGCAGCGGCTCCGCCTGCGCGTGGAGAGCTTTCTCGGACAGGAGCAGCCCGAGCTCGCCGAGCAGCAACGCCGTCGGATCGGGATTGCCCGCCTCCTCGGCCCGCGCAACGGTCAGAGCCACGTGCGACCGCAGCAGGTCCCAGCGTGGCCAGGTCCGCACATCCGTCGGGTCGCCTGGACGCGCGCCGGCTAGCAAGCGCAAGCTGAGGGTCAACCAGGCCCTCCGCTGGGCCTCCGGGACCCGCGTGCGCAGGATCTCCTGGACGACCCGGTGCACGGACACGCTCTCGCCTTCGGCGTCCCAGCGGACCATGGAGTAGTTCGAGAGCGTCGCCAGCTCGTCGAGGAGCGGACCGGACGGCAGATTCCCGGCACCCAGGAGCCCCACGGCTTCCTGCCACAGCGTCTCCGCTCCCGCTGCCTCCAGGACGAAGAGAGGCAGCGGCTCCGGCGCCATCCACGCGAGCAGCCCGAGGAGCGCCACTTCTCCAGGGCCCAGTTGCTCGATCGTCGTCTGCCACGTCACCGCCACGCTGCGCGGGTACTTCATCACCCGATCGTCGTGCCACTCCTTCACCCCGGACTCCTGGTCGTGCCACTTCGACCGGTAGTCCGCCAGGCTGAGCTTGCGCTGGACGATGTAGGCCCCTGCCTGCTCCAAGGCCAGGGCGAGGCCGTCGAGTTCCGCGGCGAGCTCTCTGGCGTCGGCCGCGTCCGTGCGTCGCCGCCGCCGGGCACGCTCCGTCCGCTCCAGCAGGAAGGCCGCCGCATCCTCCTTCGCCAGCACGTCCAGCTCCAGGGGTTCGACGCTTCCGCTCCACTCGCTCAGCCGGCTCGTCAGGACGACGTGCCCGCCCTGGAGCTGCGCCATGAGCTCCTCGGCACCCTCCGCCGCCGCCTTCGTGTCGAGGTTGTCCAGGATGAGGAACCAGCGCGGATGCTCGGCGAGCCACCGCAACGCCGCGGCCACGCGCGTCTCCTCCTCTGCGGCGTCCTTCTCCGGCAGGTCCAGGATCAGCGGGCCGCACAGCGCTGCCACGTTGCGCCGAAGGTCCTCGGGCGTCTGGGCCGCAACGAAGAGAAGGGCGGTGTAGTCCTCCCGGTGCTGCCAGGCGTACTCGACGGCCAGACGGGTCTTGCCGACCCCGCCCAGCCCGTGGAGCGCCCGGCCCACGATCGCCGTCGCCTGGCCCTCGCCCAGCCGTTCCAGGCTCGTCCGTAGCTGCTCGAGAAAGCCCCTCCGCCCCTTGAAGAGGGTGCCCAGGCTCGGGTAGGGGAGGGAGACGGGCGCTGGCCGACCCAGGTCGGGAAAGTCCAGGACGAGCACGTCCTCGATCAGCTTCTCGACCGTGGTGAGGGGTCCGCGATGCAGGCCCGTCTGATCGATCCACTCCCGGTAGGTCTGCTGGCGCGCTCGAAGCTCAGCGGGCTCGTCGTTCGGCTTGTCGGGCGTGAAACCGGCCTCGGTCACGAAGGCGTAGGTCTTCCTGCCGTAGTGCCGCGCGAGGAGGAGTTCCCACTGGGTGTAGGACGCATCCGACTGCCCCTTGGCACTCCGATAGTCCTCGAAGGCCGGAACCACCCCGAGCGCGCGAGCGTGCTCCTCGGTCGGGAAGGCCCCGCAGCGCTCGCCGACGAGCAGGATCACGGCATCGCACTTCTGGATGTAGTCCCTCAGACTCTCGAGAAGCGTCCCCCCTCCCTGGCGGAAGTGCTCCTGGTCCCGGACCTCCAGCCCCTTCCGGCGAAGGGCGCGAGCGACCTCGCGACGCCAACTCCCCAACTCGCCGCTGACGGCCGAAATGAACACGCGGAATGTCGCCGGCTGCGGCAGGTCGTCCTCCCCGGAGGGCCTCAGAGGCCCAGCAGCGACCGCATGGAGACGGCCTCGTTGGCCTCGTAGACCTCGTCGCTCTTGGTGCGCGGCCAATCGGGGCGCAGCGGATCCGCTCGCCCCGATCGATGCAGGCCGACCACCTCGAGCGTCTCGCTTTCGAACACGGGGCTCCCCGAGCTTCCAGGCTCGGTGGGGGTGCGGTAGTGGATGCGCCGGGGATGACCGCAGGGATTGTCGTCCAGCTCGTGGTCGACGACCTCGTTGTCGCTGAGGCTGAAGCTGAGATCGCCCCCCTGCGGATGGCCGACGACGAAGACCTTGGCCCGCCGTTTCGGATCCGTGAAGTTGCGGGACCCGAGGGGCTTCAGCGTTCGCGACAAGGGGAGCGCGAGGTTCGCGGGGACCGCTTCCGAGAGGGAAGCCAAGGCGAAATCCGCCTCACACCTCGGTGACGAGCGAATCACCTTCCCGAGCTTGATCGTCCGGGACTTGGGGAGTCCTTCCCAGTAGTGGAACTCCGCCTGCGCCCGCTGGACGTCGATCGAAGCCCGGTAGTCCTCGCTCGCCAGGAGCGCATCGCCCGCTTCGTCTCCGTGGAGCACATGGTGGTTTGTGAGAACGAACACCCCATCGACGGGAGGACTCAGGTCCGGCCCGTTCACGAGGAACCCGGTACCAGCTCTCTTTGGATCGTGGATGTCTGCGATCCGGCAGATGGACTTCGCCCTGTCGAGAATACGGAGCACTCTGCCGAGGGGGATGCCGCTCCCGGCTCCGAAGGTAGCCTCGGCCTTTCCCGTTGCCGCTTGGAGCTGCGTCGCCAGCGTCTGGAGATCGGCCGCGGTGTAACGTGCGCCGCCCCCTGGAGCGGCCAACTTCCTGGCTTCGAGGTGCACGAGGAGAGAGGCCAGCAGCTTGTCAGCGGACTCGCTCGTGATCTGCCAGATCTCCCTCAGCTGCCGTTCAGTGCCCGCGAGAGCGAACGCGTCCGCGTTCGCCATGTTCCAGTAGTGGGCAAAGCAGCCGGCGACGTTCTCTTTGTCGCCGAGAGCGAGATACGCTTCCCCCGCCGAGGCATAGTCCCAGGGACTCCACTCGGGACGGGCCTTCTCCTGGAGCGCATCGAGAAGGCGTCGCGCCCAAGTCTCCGCGTTGTCGGTGCCCGCCGAGAGACCCTCCCTCTCCGCCCTCGCCACCAGAGCCACGATGTTGGCGCCGTGCCACGCCCGGTCCAGGTCGAAGACCTGGCCGTAGGCCCGCACGGCGGCCCGTAGCTCGTCCTCTCCCTTCGCTCCCCCGGCAACCGCCTCGACGAAGCGCTGCTTGTGCGTCCGGCCCAACAGGCCGGTGACCTCGCTCCGCTCCTTGGCAGAGCCACCATGCTCGACGTCCTGCGCGAGAGCTTCGAGGAGGGTGACGGCCTCGTCGAGATGGCCGAGCTCGATCTTGGCCTGGGCCAGCTGCCGCTTCACGTAGATCAGGAGATTGCCTTGCGCGACTTTCGCCGCTTCGGTGGCGAAGGTCTGCATGAGCGCGAAGCATCGGTAGCTCCGAAGCGTGTCGAGCACGGCGCGCGTCACATCGCCGTCGATCGGGGCCCGAATCGCGTCGACGAGGTCCGACATCCGGTCTCGCGCCCCCTGGCATCCCGACTCGGCCAGGGCTTTCAGCAGAGCGTCGGCCTGTGCCTTCATCTATCACCTCACCGGGATCCACTCTTTCCAGCTGAGTCCGAGGTCCGCGAGCCGGTCGCGGAGCCGGGCGTTCGAGTGAGCGTAGTTCGCCTGCTTGGGAACCCCTGCGAAGTGCAGTCCCACCACCAACTGCCCGTCGTTTCCGAGGTCGACCACACAGGAGCCGGAGTTCCCCCCGAGGGTCGTCGCGTCGTGAGCGAAGACCGCTTCGCCTGTCCCGTCGGTGGCGCTTCCCAGGCCGCGATCGATCTCGCCGGGTGAGAAGCGCTTCACGCCGTAGCGGTACCGGAACAGCCTGTCGAGCACGTTGCTCTCATAGGTGTCGTAGCCCGGATGGGCCGGGTAGCCGATGGCGAAGATGGGCCTCCCCTCGGCGATCTTGTCGGCGTCGCTCTCGAGCGACAGCGGCGCCGGGAAGGTCTGCCCGCCGGTCGGCTCGCACTCGAGGATCGCGAAGTCCAGCTTGTTGTAGTCGACGGCCGCAGGATCGATGACGTCCGGTCCGGCCAGGATCACCTTCGGCCGAATCTTGAACTGACGGCTACGGCTCTTCTCCGGGTTCGCGTCGAAGGTGATCGTCGGCTCCCCCTTGAACTCCCACTCTCCGGAGCTGCGCTGATGGGCGAGCTCCTGAAGGACGTGTCGGTTCGTGAGGATGAGCCCCCCCTTCACCACGAAGCCCGTCCCCTTGTGTCTCCCGTCCAGATCGATCCGACCGACGGCGGTGGCGACCGCCGAGATCTGCTCGGCGAACTTCTTCGCCACCCCACGCCACTGACCGAGCGTCTGGTCGTCGAGGTCGATCCAGTCCTCGGCCGAGACGGCGAGCGTCGGCCGCGAGCCGTCGACTTCCACGATGGCCTCGAGCGCGGCCTCCTGCCGGGCGTCGAGCTCGGCCTTCACGCCCTCCTTCTTGAGCTGCTCGATGGCGCGCTTGGCGTCCTCGCGGAAGAGTCTCTCCAGCTCCGCCCGCGACGTCGGGTCCAGCTTCGCCCCGGACTCGCGCTCGATCGTCTGGATGGTTCGCTCGAGCGCTTCGTCCGCGTGCTCGGCGGAGAGCGCCTCCGAGGTCGCCGCCTCCACCGCCCCCGTGCGGGCACCGGCGACGCCGTGCGACAGCTTTCGCAGGAAGCGTGCCGCAGGGCTCCTCTGGTCGGAAACTGACATCGCTACCTCCTCTCACCCGTCGATGGGCGCCGCGGACAGACGCTCCGGCGTGGGCTTCACGACACGGCAAGGGTAGCACCGAGGCGGGCACCAGGCCGAGCATGAGTCCCAGTGGGTGGCGTTCGGGTCGAGCACCGCCAAGATCGGCTGTTCGGCTGCGGCTCCTCGTCAGAGGGTCCGCCCGGCGAACGGGATCTGGGCCGGCGGCCGGGCCTGACGAGCGGGAGCGGCTGGCCGAGCTGGCGCAGGTGACCGGGGAGCTCCTGCGGGCGAATCGGCTTCTGTGGAAGGCGTCGGCCAGTTGTGGCCTAGGTGGAGCTCGATCGTCGACCGAGATGATGCTCTTGCTGATCGACGCCAGCGCGAATCGTACGGGGTCGAGTCGATCTGCAGCATGCCGCCGATCGCCCCGTCCACATACTACGAGCTGAAGGCCCGCCAGCAGGATCTGATGCTCCTGCCGGAGCAACTGAAGCGTGACGCCAAGCCTCACGAACAGATCGAGCGTGTCTGGCACAGGAGCTTCAAGGTCTACGGTGGCCGGAAGATCTAACGCCAGCCGGACCGCGAGCAGGTCGACGTGGCCCGGTGCACGGTCGAGCACCTGATGCGACTGATGAGCCTCAGGGGCGTTGTACGCAGCCGGAATGCGATCACCACCATGCCCGAGCACGGCAGAAGCCGTCCGCCGGACCTCGTCGATCGTCGCCTCAAGGCCCTCCGTCCGAACGACCCGTGCGATGCCGCCTTTACCTACCTGGCCTCCTGGTCCGGCCTTGTCTACTTCGTCTGCGTGGTCAATGTCTCCGGTCGTCACATCGTAGGCTGGCGTGCGTCGACCTCGATGCGGACAGATCCGGTCCTCGATGCCCTCGAGCGAGCTTTGTGGCCACGTCCCTGCTCCCCCAAACTGATCCACCACAGTGGCCGCGGATCGCAGGCTGGTTTCAATCGGTCATTGCAACACCTCAATGCAGGAGAGGGATGCGATAACGAGGCGACGACGGTCGGATCGACCCGTCCGTGGGCAACGTCGGCGACTCCTACGACAGCGCCCTGTTGGAGGCCGTCATTGACGAGTCGCCATACGTCAACCCGCACCCCCCTCGCTCAGGTGAAGATCGGACCGACCCCCGGGTAATTGTCGATCAGCGTCTTGCGGAGATCGGCCAATCGGGGCGGGGCCGACGCGGTCTTCAGCACCGAATAGCTGGTATCGACCACCATCGGCTTGCCCCAGGCCAGCACCTTCTCCAGCGCCCCGACCGCGTTCGGGTCGGCAACTTTGCGAATCCACGCTTCGCGACCATAGGCCAGGTCGCCGCCGATGGTGACCAGGTCCACCCAGGCCGGATCGGCCGCGAGTACGTTCTCCCAAGGGTCGTCGTAGTGCCGCTCCAGCACGAGCAAGTCGGCCGGGCGGTCGACGGCGATCGTGCCGAGGTGGTCGGAGAGGCCGGCGATCATCGCCGCGGTCGAGGTGACCATCCTGACCAGACGCTTCGGATCGTCCGGCGCACCCTGCAACGCCAGTGTCCGGCGCGCGATCTTCAGCTCAGCCAGCAGGCTTGGACTTCCGCTGGGCAGCCAATCGGCGCCCAAACCGAGCGGAATGCCCAGCTTGATCGCCTCGGCCACGTTGGTTGTCTGGCCATACAGCCGGAGATTGCTTTGCGGCGACCAGACCAGCTTGGCCCCGGCATCCTTGACGTCACCCAGTTGATCCGGCGTCAGCGCCGTACCGTGGATGAGCACCGTCGCCGCTGTCAGAAGATTGTAGCCCTCCAGCTTGGCCAGCTCGCGCCTCGACGTGTCGTCGACACCCTCGGCGAGGTGGACATAGAGCGCGGCGACCTCACCGTCGTCGATTTGCTTGCGGAGCTGCGGATAGCGATCGCGCTGCCGGTCGTCGAGGTCGATGATCGCCCGCGCCTTGTGGGCGCCGAAGATCCGCAAGTCGACGTTGCGTACCAGCGATTCCTCTTTGTTGGCGTACCTCGCGCTCCCTCCCTGAATCGCGGTGACGCCCCCGACGAGCGCCCGGGATTCGGCATAGCGGGTCAGAACCGGTCCGATGCCCGCAACCTCCTTGAGCTTGTTCATCGGTCCGCGAACGAGCGCGGCGTACTCCTTGCTGTCCCGCCAGCGACCGCGATTGGCGTAGAGCTTGGGCGGTTCCCAGGCGGCGAAGATGTTGAACTCGGGATGACCGTGCAGATCGATCAAACCCGGGAGAATCACTCCTTCGGTCTCTATGGTCGGCGTTCCAGCCGCTGGCGCGGCGGTTCCAACCCGGACGATGCGATCGGCGAGAATCTCGACGAAGCCGTTTTCGATCGCGTCGTCCGGCGTCAGGATGCAGCCTTTCAGCGCCCAGGCGACACCGGGGGCGGTGGCCGCCTCCGTCGGTGCGCGACCGGGCCGGTGTGGCGCTGGAGCCTCGGGGATCTCCTCGAAGATCCCCTCCATATAGGCTTCCTCGAAGTGGTCTCGGCCATGATCTCGGTGCGATGTCGACATGAGCGTCTCCGATCGTCAGGGGCGAAAGGCTTTGGGAACCGTGACCACGATCGTCGCGCGCTTCAACGGGGCCGTGGTTCCCTCCCGCTCGGCCCAGGTATCGAGCGAGCGCATCCACTCGGGCAGACCGGCCGGCAGATCGGCCGCCGGAATGACCGTCAGATCGGAGTCCTTCAGCGCGGTTCCGTAGAGCGTTCAACGGTCGTTGCACATCGGGGTGCTTGATCGCCGGCGAGAGGGCCTGCAGGCCCGCATTCCAACCCGCAAGCATCTTCGCCATCGCCTCGGCCCGTTTGGTCGCGTCGCCCTTCGATGAGCTGTCGGGATAGGTCGGATGGATCAGCGCCTGGTAGGCGCCCTTGAACTTCTGACCGGACGCTGTCTGCCGCCACTGCTTGAACGCCCCGTCGGCCAGCAAGCCGAACGCGATGACCGCCTCTACCCTGCGCTTGAGCAGCAGCGCGTCGAGCCATTGATTCCGGTACTGAGTGATCGCGGGATCGCCCTTGTGGCGGTTGCCGCCCCCTTGGCCATAGACGCTGTAGAGGAACGCGTTGATCATCACGTAGCTCGACTCGATGCCGAGCTTCGCCAGCAGGCCTTGCACGCGCTGACCGGCTTCGCCGACGAGAATGCGACGGGCGATCGCCTCGTGCTGACCCGGGTCCTGCCCGATCACCAGCACGCGGGCGCTGCCGTCGAGTCGCCCCCGGTGAAAGATCGGTCCCCACTCGAGGCGGAAATCCCCGGCCGGATAGACGTCCGCACCGGGGTAGTTCTGACAAAGGGTCCGAAACGGCTCCTTGCCGTAACCGGGATCGAAGGCGAGCGCCATGGTATCCCTCCAGTCCGGGGCGTGAGGCGTGCCGATGAGCGGCCCGGCCCGCGTCCCGCCAATGCGGCAAGGGTAGCACCGGGGCCGGGCGGCGGTGCCAATTACCGCTCCGTTTCTTCCAGAGCGACCCGAAGGCTCTCGATGATCCCGAGGGGCGCTATCATCGGAGCCAGCAGAGCCTCCCGCGGTGGTGGAGCGCAACGAACCCGCTGCCTGGCATTCCGGGGGCGGTTCCGGGGAAGATGCGGCGAGGGGAGAGCGCTCATGACGAAGAACCCCAACGAAGATCCCCGTGACAGTGACTCGGTCAAGTCGCCGGACGAGGACGCGGCACTGCAGGACCTGGACACGACGGTCATCACGAACCCGCTGCGGCAGCACATGAAAAGGGACAGGAAAGGCTCGTCCGTGCACTCCGTGGTCGTCGAGGTGAACCTCCGACACAGTGACGGTCCGCGCGCGACGAAGCAGCATGTCATGGACCACCTGAAGTCGATCCTGGGCCTGAATGCCGGAGGTGCCGCCGACTACCAGGCAGGGAAACCGTACCTCTTCCAACGCAAGAGCGAACTGGGCGGGCACTACGTGTTCGCGGATCTCACGACAGCCCAGATCCGCGAGCTGGCGAGATGGAATCGGGAACCGGGAAAGCCGCTGCGCGGCGGCGCGGGCTCCCGTGGCGCCGGCCAGCCGCAACAGCCGATCTACAAGATCTGGGAGGATTTCAAGCTGGAGCTGTACCTGGATCGCTCCGTCAGCACCGTCAAGGCGGATGCCGCGCGCGTGGCGTTCGGTGCCACGGGAGAGGGCATCGTGTGGGCGGTCCTGGACTCCGGCGTCCAGCAGCACAGGCACTTCGAGAAGTACCAGAACCTCGACCTGGACAGGCTGGGCCTTCAGCACATGGACTTCTCGCTTCCCGAGCCCAAACCTCTGAATCCGGAAGAACTCCGTGACGAGATCGGTCATGGGACACACGTGGCCGGCATCATCGCCGGCGAGACGTCCCCGAGATCGGACGAGGAGGTGGTACGCGGCGTCGCCTATGTGGCCGATGAATTGGGAAACAGATCGGTCCAGGAACGAACCGCGCGGGAGCTCCGCGGGGTGGCGCCGCAATGCAAGATCGTGAGCCTGAAGGTGGACCGGACGACGCGATCTGATTGCGGCGCTCGCATACGTGCGGGACGTCAACGGTGACGGGCTGGTCCCACGCATCCACGGCGTGAACATCAGTCTCGGGTACGACTTCGACCCGCTCTGGTTCGCATGCGGTTCCAGTCCGCTGTGCCGGGCAGTCGATGGGCTGGTCAAGTCCGGCGTCGTGGTCGTCGTCGCGGCGGGCAACGCAGGCTACGGCCCCAGACACACCCAGTTCAAGGGAACGGTCAGCGCCGGGCTGCCGTTGAGCATCCGTGACCCCGGCAACGCCCCGCTCGCACTCACGGTCGGGGCGACGCATGGTTACATGCCGCACGAGTACGGCGTGTCGTACTTCTCGGGGAAGGGCCCTACCGCGGACGGCCGGCTCAAGCCCGATCTGGTGGCACCGGGCGAGAAGATCCTGTCCTGCGCCGTCGGCGAGTTCGCGAAGGAGTGCGATCGTCTTGCCGCCGTGACGGGGAAGACCTACGAGTTCATCGAACAGAGCGGGACGAGCATGGCTGCGCCCCACGTGTCCGGGTGCATTGCCGCGTTCCTGTCCCTCCGGGGAGAGTTCCAGACCCGTCCGGAGCGGGTCAAGGAGATCTTCCTGGCCCATGCGACCGATCTCGGCCGCGAGCGCTACTTCCAGGGCCACGGTCTGGTGGACCTGATGCGTACGATTCAGGCGGTGTAGGAGCGGAGTTCCCCGGACCTCCGCGTTTCCGGGGCCTGTACCGGGCGAGCGCCCGCACCTTCGAGCGGCGGGCGGACCATCGCCACCACCGCCCTCAGGCGCTACAGCTTTCCCGTTTCCACGAACGATCGCAGGGCCCGTGACGCGGCCGGGTGTGACTTCAGCGCATCGAACAGCTTCTTCCGCTCGGCGGCCGACAGCTTGTCGATGTCCGGATCGGCTCCCTGAACGATCCGCTGCAGGCGGGGCGAGCTGAGGAAGAGCTGCAGCGCCTCCAGCTCGTACATCTCGAGCCGGCCCGAGGGTGCCGCCTCGAGCTTCAGCAGCATCCGGATCCAGGGGAAGCTCACCTTGTCCTCGGGCGCCTTCTTCAACCCGAGAGCCGGCGCGACGTCCAGCGCTTGACGGGCACGAAGGAGCCCGTGGCCGAAGTACTTCGGCTTCCGGGCATCCGCGGTCTCGAATAGCGCGTGCCGCACCGCCTCGACCCGCCGCCACGGCTGCGCGCTGTGAGTGGGGGCCTGGCGCTGTAGCCAGAGGGCCGCCGCCGCCGCGACCTGTGGCGTGGCAGACGAGGTGCCGCCGCCGCTCAGGCTGACGACGTCGCGGCAGCCCATCTCGGCCCACGGGATGTTGGGCGTGTAGGCGGCCATCGCCGTTTCCATCTTCCCCGGGGGGCCGAAGTTGCCCATCATGCCCAGGTGGCCGCGCTTGAAGTACGGCGTCTTGTCGAACGTGGCCCCGCACGCCGCGATCACGCGGTAGAAGCGCGCCGGGTAAACGAGGGCTGTGGTCGGGAGACCGGCGATGTTGTTGCCGGCCGCCGCGACGATCGTCATCCCCCGCTCGTAGGCCCGGTTCACGGCCCGGGCCCAGGCGCGCGAGGGGACGCCCCCCATGCTGATCGACACCACGTGACAGCCCGCGTCCACGGCGTAGTCGATGCCCATGGCCATCGCGCTGGTGTAGAAGTGGATGACCGAGCTGGCGATGCGAATCGGGACGACCTCCGCGAACGGGGCTCCGCCCAGGAAGTCGTCGAACCCGCGGGGCACCAGCGGCGGCTTCACCCGGTTGCCGGCGAGCAGAGCGATGGTGGCGGTGCCGTGTCCCGGCTGGGCACCGGGGAAGTGCACCCCCGGATCGGCCGCGTCGTGGGGCCGGTCCTTCTCGACGAAGTTGCGCTGAAGCCCCTTGGAGACGTGCAGCGGAGCGGTCGCGTGGGCGGGATCGTAGCCGGTGTCGAGGATGCCGATGCGCAGCCGCGCATCGCCCGGGTCGCCGACGAAGTCTGCGCGCGGCCCGAAGCCCGGAGTGCACGTCGTCGAGATGCCACCCGAACTGCACGACGTCCGGCGGCCAGTCGTCGTCCATCGGATCGATGGTGCACGGCTCCCGCCTGGTTTCGAGGCCCACGTCGTGGGGGCGCTGGAACGGGAACGCCTGCAGCAGGTCGGGCTCGGCGTACTCGATCGGGACGGCCGATTCGAGGATCCTGGCGTTACGGACCGCCTCGTGGGCGGTATCCCACGGGTGCAGTCCGCCCGCCTCCGCGATCGGGGTCCCGACGAAGAGCGGTGCCGGCCCCGCCTCCATTCGGGCTCCCTCGAGCGGCTGATCAGGAATCAGCGGCCGCAATCTGGGTCCCGCCCGCCGCGAGCCGGTCGAAGCCGCTTCGAGTGCGGCCGAATCGGAGAGGGCGACGATCAGCCCGCCGGATGCCTGGGGAAGAATGGCCACGGGAAGCCTCCCTTCAGCGCGCCTTCAAGCGCACGACACTTTCGGTTGGACCGGGACTCGTCACCTCCGTGTCACCCGCAGTGTCCCCCGGTCCGCGCGCCCGGAAGGCAAAGACGCCGGGCGGAAGCTGCAACTCGACCGCGCCCTTGTCGTCCGTCAGCAGCGCGATCTCCGGGAACGGCACGCTGCTGCGGGCGAGGGCGACCACGGCGTCGGCGACGGGATGGCCGCCCTCGTCGAGGACGACGATGCGATGTCGGGTCCGGGCTACGCCTTCTTGGGCCACCCTCCGTCTGCCTCCACCCAGCCTCGGATCTGGTCCAGCACTTCCGGGATGATCCGCGGCGCCGAGTTCGCTTCGAGCCCCGTGGGCGAGCCGCCGGTGCCGTAGGCGTGAATGCCGACCGCGAGCGGTGGCGCGGTCTCGGTCTCGTGGATCCAGACGGGAGCCCCGCTCTGCCCGCCGAACGTGTCGACGTCGTAGAAGAGGCGCCGGTCCGTGACCTGCAGCACCCGGTTCTTGTGATGATACTGCTCGGTACCCATTCCCCGGTCTCCCGGGTATCCCGACACGTTGACCAGGTAGCCCTCGAGGTCACCCGGGGGAAGCGCTCCCACCGCGAACCAGCCGACCTCGCTGCCGAGCGGCTCGTCCAGGTGGATGCACCCCATGTCGAAGTCCGGGTCCTCCGAGTTGATCCAGCGATCGATCGAGCTGAAGCGGCGGCTCTTCACCGTCCTGAACGGGAACTCGTTTCCGTTGCGCCCCGGGCTGACCTCGATCTCCGAAGCCCAGCCGCCGAAGAAGCTCGTGGAGTAGACGCAGTGGCCCGCGGTGAGCAGCGTCTTCGGTCCCACGAACCACCCGGTGCCGATCGCGGATCCCGAAGGACCGCGCATTCGGAGCGCGCAGACCATGCGCCACGGTGTGAGATCGGTGTCGAGGATGCGGACGCGGTCGTCCGTCGGGCCGATGATGCTCTCGAGAGCAGACGGCGCGGAGCGCTTCCGCAGCGGCTCGCCGCGGCCCTTGGCGGCCAGGTGCTTCAAGGAGCGCGAGGTGTCGGCACTGGCCGAGCCGGCCCGCCCTTCGGTCACCGCTCGAGTCGGGACCGCCTCGGTGAAAGCGCCCTCGAGCGCGGCCTTCGGCTGGGGATTCGAAACCGACTTCAGCTCGATCATGCGGACCTCCTGCGCGGTCAGGTCCCTGTTCCGGAGAACGAGGAACCTGCGCCGTGCAGGCTATCCCCTGACGACTTTCCGAGTCAAAGGAAATCTCGCGACTCCATGTCGGCCGCACCGCCCCCGGGGACGCGAGCTCGAGTCCTGCATGCCTCCCGCCCGTGCCCGGTGCTACCCTTGCGGCGCGGTGGAACGCGGGGCAGACCGCCCGTCTGCTCCCGGCAAGGTGGTGGCAGGCTCGACCATCTCCAACACGACGGGCATGGGCCGAGGTGTTTCGGAGCAACCGCTCGAAGCGGCCAGGAACCTGCAGAAGCGCCACGGCCCGTGTCTCTGGAGACAGCATGCGCGAGCAACGGCGGGCACCCCAGACGGAAGTGACGACGCAGCGCGCGAAAGGGAATCGCGCCGCGATCCATCCCGCGCCGCACCGTGCTTTGATGCCGGACGTGCAGGAAGGGCTGCGCACGCCGAGCCAGCAGCTCGACCCGGCGACGCGAGCCTTCATGGAGCCGCGCTTCGGCCACGACTTCAGCCGCGTGCGTGTGCATACCGATGAAGCCGCCGCTCGCTCGGCGCAGCAGTTCGATGCGCGCGCCTACACGGTGGGACGGGACATCGTGTTCGGCGCGAACCAATACGCGCCCGAGACGGGCCGAGGCCAACATCTGCTCGCGCACGAACTGGCTCACGTCGCGCAGCAATCCGAACCGTCGCCGGAGGCCCCGACGCGTGTCAGCGCTCCAGAGGAGCACTCCGAACGAGCGGCAGATCGTTCGGCCGCAACCGTTTGGCGCGAGCGACGGATCCCTGTCGGGTCGGCGGACGCGCTCCGGGTGCACCGACAGCTCGGCGCCGCCGCACCAACCGTCGCGCCGACACAATCGCAAGCGGAGCTCATTGTCGAGAGCTTTCTCAATCAGATGTGGGCCGCGCAGTCCGAAAGGCGACAGCCGTTCCGCATCACGCCCGGGGTCCTGGAAGGACTGCGCGCGGTCTTTCCCATGGGCATGCCGAACCTGCGCTACACGATTCATTCCTCCACCGCCGACGTGATGGTGCTGCTGCGACCGCGACTGCCCACGACGGTCGATCCGATCGTCGTGCCGGTGCTCGACCGATTGCCGGCCAAGGAGAAGCCGCTGACCGATCTGCCCAAGGCTGAAGGTGACGCTGCCGAGCCGAGATTCCCGACGCCCGCGCCCGAACTCAAGCCGCCGCCCGATCCGCGCAAGGAGCCGGAGAAGGGCAAAGGCGAAGAAGAGGCGATGCAGGAAGCACTCAAGGCAGCCTTCGAGGAGTTTCGCAAGACCAAGATTGGCAAGGAACTGGAAGGGAAGGTCAAGTCCTATGTGTTCAGCAAGGAGGGCATTCCCCTGGTGATTCTCGTCGTGGGCGGCGTGCTGACTTTCGTGGCGGCGAACGATCCGAAGCTGCCGTCCGTGCCGGAGATTCCCCTGGGGGAAGGGATCAAGTTGAAGTTCGAATACAGCGGGCGTGCCTCGGATCTGCCGCCGCTCCTGCGCCAGCTCGCGCGGGGCGAGTCCGATCCGGCAAGCAAGGACGAGAAGAAGATCGGCGTCAGCGTCACATTGACGTTTGAAGCGATCGCAGAGCTCGCCAAATCGGTGGGCCATTTCTTCGCCAAGGCAGGCCGCTGGATCGCGAACGGCATGATCAAGGTGGGCACCGTCATCGGCAGGGCACTTACGCGCGCGGCGCCGTACATCCTGGCAGCGCTCGGCGGAGCCGCACTCGGCGCGCTCATCGGCGGGCTGGCCGGCGGTGGATTCGGTGCTCTGATCGGCGCAGCGATCGGAGCGGGCGTGGGCTTGCTCGGTGCCTTCCTTGGAAGGCGGCTGTCCGGGAGCTAGTGCGACTGTCCGCGAGGATCCATCAGGCAACTTCAGCCGCACTGAGCTGACAGGATCGTCGAGGGGTTGCTGCCGCAGAGAGCAACGGGCCTCCGACGAACTCGCGGGACGCATCGGTGCCTCGTTCGCGAACGTCCCTGACGTCGACCATGATCCCGCGTCCTCGCCTCCGACGTCCGTTGCGACGCCTGCACCTCAGAGCGGGGAATCGACAACCTCGAGGATCGGCGTCCCCTCGCCGCAGGACCAGCGTCCCGGCGGCAGCGGTGCGAGCGGCTCGGCCACCAGCCACCGGCAGTTCGGGGGAGGAGCGAGGCGAGGTACGGTCGTGCTGAGGGCGCGCACCACGAGCGGGACGCTCGTCTCGGATCCCTCGTCGACACAGCGCCGCTCCCGATCCGCCGCTGTTCTCTCGGCACCGCACTCGAGGCCGAGCAGGCGCGGCGCGTCCGCGGTTCTGAAGACGCCGCCCCTGGCCGGCGTCGGGATCACCGCACCGTCGAGCCGCGCGTCGCGGCCGGCCGCGATCCACCACCCACCGCGTTCGGCGAGCGAGAGGGGCGGAACCACGACGCGGCGGCGCCGCGCCGCTCCCTCCTCGCTCGCGGGATCGTGGACGACCACCGAGACGTTGTTCTCGCCCGGCCTCACGCGGAGAGGGACCGCGAAGGTCTGCCCCGTCGGGCTGGCGAGCAGGGAAGCAAGCGTTCCGCCGCGGACTTGCAGCTCTCGCGCCTCCGCTCTCTTGCCATCGAGCCACGCGACGACGTCGACGACGAGTTCCTTGGGAGGCTCAGTCAGCGGGGGACCAGGCTGCCGCTCGATGTGGACGATGACGAGGCTCTCCCACTCCTTGCGGTTCGCCCGGCGCAGCGGCCAGATACTGGCCTCCGCGAGGTAGCCCTGGCGCAGGTCGGGCATCAGGAACATGGCCTCCCGTATGGCCTGTCCACTGGCGCGAGTCCCTGGATCAGCGAAGGTCGACGGCGTGCGAAGATCGAACTCCGCGGTGCGGCGCGTCGACAGGCTGACGCTGTGTCCGATTCGCCCCCGCCGGCCCACCTTCGGCTTGAAGGTGATCAGGAATCGACAGCCGGCCACGCGCCGCAGCGCCGTCACCGCGCCGGCCGCCCCCTGGCCCTTCGAGAATCGCCGCCCGCCCAGGTTGGCCGCCAGTGGACCGATGAACTCGTACAACGTGCAGCAATCTCCGCCGCACGGTCGCAACGAGCAGAGCATGAGATCGACGGTGTGCAGAACGACATCGTTCTCCTGGGCAACGGTGCCGAGTTCGCGGATCTCCTCGGCTGCTTCCGCCCCGAGCTGGAAATGGCAGGTCGGGAAGATCACTTCCTTGGGGCCGTCGACCCGGCCGAGCGCCCGGAAGAAGCTGATCATTCCCGAGTACCAGTTGTCGACGTGCGACGCGGCCTGCTCCCACCGCACCCAGCGCATGCCCCGCTCGAGTTCGTCGAGCCGGGCCAGCGCAACCGCGGGATCCTCCAGCCAACCGGTCTCGGCCTGCGGCCAGAAGGCAAAGGTCGCCACGAGCACGCGATCGCCGGGTCGGAACGACTCCCGCAGCATCCGCCGCGCCGATTCGTAGGCAGCGTGCCGCAGGATCGGAAACCCGTCGACCCCCAAGCCCTCGCCGCAGCACCTCACGCGGCCCGCGCAAGCTGGGCAACTGTGGTGAAACTCGTCGATCAGGATCACGATCGACAGCGGCGGCTCCCGCCAGGTCGTGGACTCGGCCCCGACGACCGGGACCTCGGTGGCGACCTCCTCGTAGGGGAGGAACGATACGATCGGCGTCGGCTTGCCGTCGACGTCGAGCGTGAAGTCCTCCCTCGTCAGAGTCGCGCAGCGAGCGGCGTCCCCGTCCTTCGGCCACGCGGTGACGAAGACCTGCACCTCGTGCACCTCGACCCGTTCGACGAGGCCGCTGTCGGTAGGCGACACGGTGCCGACCGGAGGCGGAGGGTCCGGCGGCTCCGCAGCGACGTGTGCGAGGAGCGCCATCGTCGCCACCACCGCGACGCACGCGCCGGCCGGTCGGGAGACAGAGCGCATCGGGCCTCCTGCCCGCCGTCCTGAGACATACCGCACGGCGTGGACAACGTAGGCGAACCGGACCCGGTGCGAGCTGCCGGGAGGGGAGAACGTGCGGAGCCGATGCCGCGGCCGGTCCCGGATTCCCCACGGCTGGGCGGGACCGGGGGGCCCGCGCTCCTCAATCGCTCGGGGACGGCAGCGCCCGCTGTACGGTGCCGAGGCCTGCGGCGTTCGTGCTGCGCAGCGTGTCGTGATTGGCGCTGGTTCTCGCCCGGTCCCCATCAGCGCTAGACTAGCCGGCCGAGCGGGCGTCGGAACTGGACCCGTTCCCATCGGGCACGCCCCGGGAGCCGCTCATGGCAGATCTCACCGTGTTCATCTCGTACTCCTCGGCGGACAGGATGGAGGCCCGAGCGGTACGGAACATTCTGGCCCGCTCGGGATGCACCGTGTGGCTCGATGTCTTCGACATCCGGGTCTCGGCGGATCTGAAGCGCGAACTCGGCGGCGGCATCGCAGGGGCCGACGTGCTGTGCTTGCTGCTCTCTCCCTCGTCGGTCGCCTCGCGCTGGGTCGCCGAGGAGATTGCCCGCGGAAAGGAAGAGGCCGCCAAACGAGGACTGCGCATCGTGCCGGTCCTGCTTCGGCCCTGCCGGCCACCGGACGAACTGCTGGGACTGGTGATGCTCGACGCCACGGCCGGTATCGCCTCGCCCGACGTGAGTGCCCGGCTCGTGCGCGCCATCGTGGGAAAGGAGGCCCTCGGTGACGTCGAGCTCGACGCGGCCCTGCAAGAGGCGCTCGCCGCCCGGCAGAGCGAGATGGAGGCCGCCCAGGTCCTTCCGGAACTTGCGGGGTCCCTCGGCGAGGTGCGCGAGGAACCGATCCGGAGAATCCAGATCTCGTTCCGCCACATGGCCCTGCCGCGGGGCAAGGTCCTTGCGATCGGCCTCGAGTTCGACCGCCTGTTCTCGCAGCCGATGTGGTTCCTGTTCGCGCATTACCGCGAGGAACACACCTGGCCCGCCTGGATGGGAGTCGAAGAGCTCGACCATGACTTGATCCGATCCGACGGGAAACGCGTCGACGGACGCTTCCAGTGGTTCGGTCGCGTGGAACGGCTTTCCGCACAGCACGACGGAACGGATCTGCGCGACCTGCCCGCGACATTCGACTTCGAGTTCAGCGGGGAGAGCTGGCAGCCGCAGGGCGCGGTGTCGTCGTATCAAGGAGGACCGACCGTTCCGCACCTCGAACAGAAGTTGGAGATCCCGCCGCTCGCGACGCTCATTAGGAAGGGAGCGACGTTCGGGATTTCGCTCGTCGGGCAGGAGCGCGACGCTGCGCAGGTCGTGACCCCTGAAGAGAACGACCTTGACGTGCGCATCGTCGCGGCCTTCGAGTCCGGCCTCGCCGTGACGATCTTCCGCAGTGCGCACAGCCCGACCGAACGGGCGATCCTGAAGGGGTCCTACCTCGGCCAGCGCGAGAGCCAGATCGAGCGCGAGGCGATCCTCGGGCTCTACCCGCGCACGGCCGACCTCGAGGCGTCGGAACGCGCCGAGAGACGACGCGCCGTTCATGCGCTCGTCGACAAGACCGAGGACGAGCTGTCACCCGAAGAGCGACGGTGGGTCGCGACGCTTCGCTTCGGCCGGGCGCAAGTCGAGATGTTCCGCGTCTTCGGGAGCCCCCCTCCACCGGGCCCGGCGAGACAGGAACTCCACCTGCGGGCGATCACCGAATGCCGCGCCGTTTGCCGTCTGCTGGGGCCGCTGATCGCCGCGGAGCTTTCGATCGACGACGTGGGCATGGCCTACTGGGCCGCTGGCAATCTCGCGCACTACTACCACGCCGGCGCTGCGCCGGATCGCGCGCGCCCGTATGCGGAAGCCGCGCTGTCGCTGGTTCGGGAAGCAGCGACCAACGATCCGGAGGAGCCCGAGTACCGTCGATGGACCGCTTCAGCGCTCGAGCAGCTGGCGGCCGTCCAGGCCTCCGAAGGTGCCCTCGACGAGGCGATCGCGAGCCGCGCCGAGTCGATCGAGGTGCTCCGTGCTCTCCATGAGGAACTGCCGAACGACGGGCGGCGCCGTGAGCTCACGGAGGGCCTGGAAAGAGCGATCGGATCGGCCGAAGCCGCGAAGGCCGGCGCCGCGGAGCGCGGGCGTTGGGAGGCGATGGCATCCGAGCTGCGGCGTCGCGATGCTGGGTAGGGCGCTGCGGCGCGGGCGGCGGCGCAGGCACCCTCGAGGCACCGGGGCAGGGCTGGCGCTCTGCGGCGGCAGCGCGGCCGCGATGATCAACGCGATCAACACGCTCGCGGCTATCCCGCGGGATGAGCGCGATCACCGATGACCTGATGCAGGGCAGGAATCGCTGTTCGAGGACGGGCCAGTGGCGGGAGCGAAGCGCAACGCGGTGAACGCCGGGATCTTCTACGCCGCGACGGTGGGCAACCGCGGTGGACAGCACTACGAAGGCAGCTTCAACGCCGCCGCGACGACGTCGTGATCGGACCGAAAACGCACGCCGTTCGGCGATTCTCGGCTGGTGGCGTTCTTCGAGGACTTCACGGCGCCGGACGAGTGTACGGACCCGCCCACGGAGTCGGACGACGCGCTGGCGCGATTCCCGGTCGGGACGACCGGTGTCTCCTCAACCCCCGAGGACGCGACGAACAAGCGGTGAGCTGCTCAGCCGATGTCACGGTCCATGACACCACGCCGCCGACGGTGAGAGCCCCGGCCCCCGTTTCGCTCGAGTGCAATGCGCAGGGTGGGGTGTCGAAGAGCGATCCACAGATCGCCGGGTGGCTGGCGTCCGCTTCGGCGGCCGACGACAGCGAGGGGCCGCCGCCGGTGAAGAACGACGCGCCGTGGGTTCACCAAGGCGTGACGCCCGAGGGCGTTCTCATCCCGTTGCAGATCACCCGGGTCGGCGGTCGGCTCGCCGCGTGCGCGAATGCACGGCGGACTTGGCCGGTTCATAGACAGCGTTTCAATCCTCGCGTATGGTCCTTTCATGGGCAGTGAAATCCGGACCCGGTTGCGCTGCGTCCAGGCGGTACGAGTTCACCGTCAACGCCGTTGAGTCGTGCCGGACGGGCCGGACGTGCGGAATCCACCCCGTCGAGCCGCGCCATGAGACCCACTCCTGGGCGGACGTCCCCGACAACCGCGGCTGGGGACAGGCCGGATTCGGAACGCCGGCTGCCGGTTCGATCTCAGACTCCGAAGGGTGAAGGAACTCCATGAGCCACACAGAGATCACGCGACTCGACGATCCCTCGATCCGGCAGGCCATCGCCGATGCGCGGGCGGCGGCGCTCGCGGGGCACACCCACCCATCCCCGGCCGACTGGCGCGACGTGTGGATCTACTTCGTCTTCATCGACCGGTTCAACAACACGGACGTCGCGCCCGCCTGCACGTGGGATCGCGCCTATTCGAGGCGCCAGGGCGGGACGTTCAAGGGCGTCACGGCCCAGCTCGACTACCTCCGCGAGCTCGGCTGCGGCGCGGTCTGGTTGAGCCCGGTCGTCAAGAACCCGCGGCCCGACGATTGGGAGTTCAACTACCACGGCTACGCGACGCAGGACTTCCTCAACATCGACGAGCGCTTCGCCTCGGACGGCACCCGTCAGACGGCCGAAGCCGAGCTGCTCGAGCTCGTTGACGCGGCACACGCCCGCGGCATCTACGTCGTGCTCGACATCGTTCTCAACCACGCGGGCCGCGTGTTCGACTACGTGGTCGACGGCGAGGGCCGTGCGGTGGTCGCCGATCACGGCGTCATGAACGCTGCGCTGGGCGCCGAGCCGTCCGTCCGCTGGCTGAACGGCCTGGGGTTCCCCCGCGCGGACTGGGAGGACGGCTTTCCGCCCAACACCGCCATCTCGGCCGACGATGCGGTGTACCCTGAGGAGCTGCGGTCGCACCTGTTCTTTCGCCGGCGCGGTTCGAAGCTGACCGACGACGTGCCGCGCGAGCCCGGCGGCCAGGTGCTGCCGGACACGTTCGTTCGCGGCGACTTCGACACGATGCGCCAGCTCGTCGTCGAGTACGACGCGGCGGTCGCGGGGCAGGAGGCGGTGCGCAGGGCGCTCGGTCGGCACCCCGTGCTGTCAGCGCTCGTCGGGGCCTACTCGTACCTTCTGGCGCGATACGGGTTCGACGGGTTCCGAATCGACACGGTGAAGTACGTCCACCCGCAGATGATCGAGTACTTCGGCAACGCCACCCGCGAGTTCGCGCTGAGCATCGGCAAGAAGAACTTCTTCACCTTTGCGGAGGTCTACGACGACGAGCAGGCGATTGCCGCGTTCGTGGGGCGCAACACGTCGGAGGCGGGCAGTTTCGGGGTGGACGCGGCGCTCGACTTCCCCCTGTTCTACAAACTGCCGGCGGTGGCGAAGAGCATGGAGCCGGTCGAAACGCTGCGCCGGGTGTTTGAGGACCGCAAGGCGGTGGAAAAGGAACTGCTCAGCACGCACGGCGAGGCCGGGCGCTACTTCGTCAGCTTCCTCGACAACCATGACCAGAAGCGGCGTTTCAACCACCCCCAGTCGTACGCCGACCAGATTACGCTCGGCTACTCGTTGATGTTCGGGCTGCAGGGCATCCCGTCGGTCTACTACGGCGACGAACAGGGTCTCGACGGGACGAAGGACGCCAACGGGAATCCCGACCTGACGTCCAACGAGTCGTCACGGGAAGCGCTCTGGGGCAAGCCGGGCGCATTCGACCGAAACGCCCCCATCTACACCGCGATCCGGGATCTCAGCCGATGCCGCCGGGAGCGCCCGGCCTTGCGGTACGGCCGGTTGTACTTCCGCGAGGTCTCGGGGAACGGCCGCGACTTCGGGCACGGCGGGGGCTTGGGCGGCGTCGTCGCCTTCAGCCGTATCCTCTCGGATGCCGAGGTGCTGGTGGTGGCCAATACGAGTACGACCCAGCGCTTCAAGGGGTTCGTGCTGGTGGACGCGGATCTCAACCGGCAGCCGCGACCGATGTCGGTGTGCTTCAGCAACCGCGGCACGCGGGGCGGCGATACGGTCCAACTCATCACGGATGGGCGCGTCTTTCGCAACGATGCGGTGGTGGCAGCCGGCGAACTGGCAGCGCTGTTCGTGGACCTCGCGCCGATGGAAGCGCAGATTCTGGCGTGAGTGAGGGAGCGAAGCGATTTCGGACCCTGATGACGGCGGCGCGGCCTCGGGGCCGCGGCCCCTTGGGGCTCGATGGTGCTGCTCGGTTCCCGTCACGGAACACGAGCGGAATCGCCCTTTCCCGCTGTCGGACACCATCCCGATGCACATCGCCGACATCCCGGTGGAAGCCACGGGCCGGGGGGTGCGCCTTGTGGGGGAGCGGTTGCCTGTGGAGAGCGCGTGAGCAGGACGGACGTGACGTTCACGGTGGGCGAACCCGAGTGTTCGCTGACGCCCAGGACTGGCGAGATCCGGCTAGCGGATAACGATCTTCTCTGACCAGGGAGCGGTCGAGGGACGTGAGTCCGGGGTTTCCGGGGCCGGCTTCGCGGCCTGCTGTGCGGAGCTCTCCGGCTCGGTCTGGTCAGCGTCCGCGAAACTCTGCGGCTCGGGCTGCGGCGGCGCGATGGTCCGGGCATCGACCGGCAGGAGATGGATGTTCTGCGCAGCCCATCTTGCCGCCAGGCCGTTCAGAGGGCTCTTGGTGTTGTACTCCTGGTAAGCGATCATGTAGCCGATTCGTATCACCAGATCATCGAGACCTTCCGAGGCGGCCCAGAAGTCCCCTACACAGACCGTGGCTTCATCGAAGTTGGGATGAAAGACGGGGGTCAACATCCTGCACTGGGGCGCACGGCGCGGGTATCCGAGTGAGAGATTCACTTCGAGCACGTGAGTCTCGCGCTCCAGAATGTCGCCACCAGGATCGACATAAAGGCCGCGAACGTAATATGTGAAACGGTACATCTCGGGCGGCAGCCCGGCAGTGCCGGTGATCTTGATCAGCGGCCAATTGTCGAGACGTCGGCGCAGGATTTCAAAATCGTGCTGCAGACGACGAACACGTGGCGAGATCATCAGCGTTCCCGATCGGACATGAGTCCGAGGCGACCTGGAACGATTCCCAGGCAGGAGTGCGCCCGCACCTGTCCGAACCGATTCATCGGACTACGACAGGACACCTGTCTGCTTCCAGCGGTGGAGGCGATTGACGTGGTATTGGAAGTAGAAAATGTTGAAGAAGAACGTCATGGTACCGTTCAGGCTCAGGCCTATATCTTCTGTACTGGTATAGTACCTTTCCATCGAAGACCTGATCCCGAACACCGAGACCAGGTAGCAGACGGCGCCGCCCAGTCGCGCGAACAGGCTGAGTCCGGGCTGCTCCCCGCTCACCTCAATGCCGACCGCCAGAATGGAGAGTACGGCGTAGATCAACATGAAAACGACCGAGCGGTTGTCACGATCCAATTTCTTCGCCCAGGTCGCCAGAATGAACCCCCAGACGATGCTGAACAGACCACAGGTTACGAATGTAAGCAGCAGGACGATCGACCAGTTGAGATTGGGCGGCAGGGGGACGCTCGGCTCCGCCACCGGTGCAGCGACTGTTCCCGGTCCTTCGACGGTGGCCGGAACGGGAATATCGCCGATCACCTGGGACACCGGGACCCAATCGGTCATGCCTTCGCTCTGGGCGAGGTCCTCGAGCGCAACGCTGCCGGTTTGAACGTAATGCTGAAGGTCAGCCAGGGAGTAGGGGCCGAATCGGTCCTCACCACGTTTGACGAAGTAGTTCATCTGCGTCTCCTATGTCCTCATTTGCATGCCGCGACTGTCCTTCTCGATCGTGCAAACCTCCACGACGGCCCAGACCCAGGCGATCAGCGCGCCGAACCCGAGAGTGAGGACCGTGATCGCCAGCTGCGCCAGCCCTCTGCTGATGAAGCCGGCGTAAAAACTGTGAGCACCGAACGGTCCCAAGAAGATCCCGAGCATAACATACGTCAATCGGTCCTTGGCATCCGGAGCTGGGGCCGGAGCCGAAGCACTAGGCGCCGCCGCGCGGAATCCCAGGCTGCTGAAGAGCTCCTTCTCAGGGACGGGAACCGGCGGCGGGATGGGGCCCGAACCCAGCGGAGGTTCCGCAACGCCACTTCGCGGTGCCGGCGGCGGGGGAGGCGGAGGGGGAGGGGGCGCAACGTCTGCGCCTGACGCCGAAAGCACCGCGGCCCGTGTGTCGGAGGCCCCTAATTCACCGGCGGAGATGTGCAGCTTGGGTTCCTCCACCGGCGCAGACCTACAGCCGAAGACGGTACAACCGCGGTTATCCTCGAAGCAGTCGGGGTGGTGCGGCGCGCCGCAGGAAGGGCAGTAATGCGTCTCGCACTCTGACGGGTCGATCTCCGTGCGACAGTAGGGACAGAGAGGATCGCTCACGTCCGGTGCTTCTCCTGGTAGCGGAACGAGTAGCGGCCGATCTGGATGAGGTCGCCATTCTGAAGGACCCGCAGATGGACAGGCTGCCCGGACAGATGCACCGGCCCGACAGCGCGAAGCTGGATGCGGCTTCCGCGACTTTCGAGGAACGCGTGCTCGGGTAGGATGCTTGAGTCCTTAAAAAGATAGATGTCGCACTGCTGGCGGCTTCCGATCGTCGTGACGTTCTTGTACAGGATGAACTGCTTGCCGGCGAGCGGGCCGCCGAACACGTACAGCCAGCGGTCCTTCAGAGCGCTCTCCACGAGGCCCATGGCGACGCCGGTGGCCAGACCAAGGAGTCCAAAGCCGACCGCCCTGCTGGGAGCGGCTCCGCTGAGGGCGAGGGCAATGGGATCGAAAATGATGCCGCCCAGGCCGGCCCCGAGCATGCCACCCAGGATGCCGTACTTCGCCTTCTTCATTGATCGGCCAATTACGCCGTAGGTAAGGCCTCCGACAACCCCGATTTCCGTCCATGCGAGTCCGCGCGCAATCCAGAAGATCGGGTTGTGCTCGCTGCGAACTCCCAGTTGAAAAGCAATCTCCAGCCCAATACTGAAGATCACATTCGCGAATACTTCGAAAAAGAAGCCGAGGATCACGCCCAGCGGAACCGCCAGAGCACAGCGGACAAGCGCCTTCTGGATCGACCTTTCGACGACGCTCTCGGCAATGGCGAATCCGAGGCACATCATCGTCACCAGGGCGGGGATCATCCAGGTATTGCCCCATGCGTGCCCTTGCGGGCCGTCCATGAAGCTCGGTTCGCACACGCCCCAGCCGATGGCGGCCCCCAGCAGTCCCGCTACACCCAGGTAGAACCAGCCCTGCAAGAGGATGCTCCCGGGCCGCTCGGATACGGCAGACAATTCCGGTTCGGCGTTGATGTTGCCGTAGTGTTTCGCCTTTGGGTCCGCAGGGGAGAAGACCGGCGCAACCACGCTCGAGGGCGCTTCCGGCGTGATCTCCGCCAGCTCCTCGGCAGTGATCTTGATGACCTCCTGTTCGTCGCTCATTTGCGATCTCCGCCGGGTCTGGTGCCCTCCGTGCGCTGTTCCGGGACAGGCTTCCGGGCGGGGGCATGCTTTTCAGAATCCGCGGGACGCGAACGCATCCTCTCTTCATGCTGTTCTTTCGGGACCCGCACAACGACTGTCATCGGCCCCAGAAAGTAAAGAGCTAGCGCCGCTCCCAGCAACACAGCGGCCACATAGGAGAGCACCGTGAAGAGTAGGTCCTTCCGGCGGTGGACTGGAGGCTCGTCTATCGCGAGACGCCGGACGGCGTCTCCGGGGTCCTCAAACTCCGACTCGTCGGTCGAGACCCGCATCCCGTCATCGCGGACACGCATGTCCCGCAGCCGCTTGATCTCGCCATCGACGTACCCGAAACAGCCTTCAGCATCCGAGTGCGGGTCGTAGACCCACGCAATCTGCGTTGGGGCGGAAAAGAAGTTCTTCTGGATGAAGACGTCCTGGTCGGAGAGAAATACGCCAAAGCCCGGGTGCGAATGATACCAGCCGACTATCCGCAGATGGGGGTAGTCGCGGTCCTTGATCCTGTAGATATGCTCCCATGCCTCCTGCGTGAATGTGACGTGCGCGCTCCCTTGCGCGGCGTTCACGCCCTGGATGCACTCTTCGACGACCACCCCGTCGTCACTTGTGGTTCCGATCAGTACGCCGCAGACCTCCGTCGTCGGCGACGCTCGTGCGTGCCGGCGGATCTTGCGCAGGACGTCGACGCAGAGTGTCACCTCTGGTGCCCGGGCGCGCCCGGGTGGGACCTTCCTACTCATCACATCACCGCGCCGAGCACGAGAGGGGCGTCGCCGGCGGGGATGTACCCGATCTCCCTCGCGCCGCAGCGGGCGACAAAGACGTCGTAGAGCGGCAGGCCAAGCTCGTCGAGCCTACGTGTGCCGAAGTCCTCCTGGCCGGTGTAGGCGTGGACGGTTTCCACGATGCGCATGGCTCCGTCTTGAGGGCAGTGACCGCGGGCATACGGAATGCTCCCGACGGGCGCGAACGGCAGTTCCTCGTCACCGCACCTGGGACAGACGAGGCGACGGATGATGTCACGGCTGAATTCGATTGCGGCATGCTCGCCCAGATCCGCGCGCGCGATCTTCAGGAGTTCGGAAAGTGTCAGTTCCCGTGAGGCCTGGGGCAGTTCGTGGACAGTGTGGAGCGTGTAGTGGCTCTGGCAAGCCAGATTCTCAGTGTATTCCACTACATAGGAGCTGTGATTGAGGCCGTCGAACACGAAACCTTTGCCCGCAAGCGTGGGCAGGCCGTGCAGCAGCTTGACGGCTTCCTGTACCTGCATGCCCGCGATGATGGACGCGATGGTCGGCGTGGTTGGAACCTTTCCCTGCTCCTGGTCTCCGTGCAATAGGAGGTTGCAGGACATACGCCTCTGCAGGATGGCCCAGTCGATTTCGCCCATCGTGCACTCGTAGCAGGGCGGGCGGCCGGGAAGAAAGACGCGGACCACACCATCGATGCCTTCGATCGCGCCGTCTACCCACGGCCGGTTCATCTTCCAGGCCGAGCGGTTGATCCAGAGGCGCGCTTCGCGGTTATCAACGCCGGCGAAAACGACGTCCGCCCAGTAGAACAGACCCAACCCGAGTTGGTGCACGATGTCAGCTCGCAGGGGCTGCACGCGCGCGCCGGGGAGGAGCTGTTGGATGCCGCCAGCGGCGGCCTCGGCCTTTCCACGGCCGAGGTCGACCGTCCGGAAGAGCACGCTGCGCGAGAGGTTTGACAGCTCGACGGTATCGAGATCAGCAATGACGAAGCGACCGACTCCCAGGAGGGCCAGGTTCTTGAGCAGTTCGTTGCCAAGCGCACCGCAACCGACAACCAGCACGCGCGCGCTCGAGAGCTTCTCCTGGTCCCACCACGGGATCAGGCGCAGACGACCGAACCTGTCGTCCGGGGAACCGACGTCCTGGTCGCGCGTCGCGTTCAATCAACCCGCCGTGATTTCGGGCTGCAATCGGAGGATGTCGCCGCTCTGGACGCCGGCCTGGGCGAGTGTCTGTCCGTCCTGGACCTGGCGCCCGGAATTCTTATGATGGAACTTGTAGCTTAACGGTGCCCCGTCGGGCCCATTCTTCGGCAGCAACAGCTTGTCGATCAACACGGCAATGATCTTGTTGACCGGGGCATCGTCGGGCAACTCAACGGGAACCCGTTTGTTCTCCGTCGAATCGTAAACGAAGACATTGATGATGGCCATGGCTATCCGGGGTCCCCTGCGGAAACATCCGCGCTGTTCTGCTGCGGGAGGCATTCACTGAGGAACTGCTCATACGAGTCCACGCCGTTGCCCGTAAACCTCCAGCCAGCCGGCTGGGTCAGCACATCCGCTCGCAACGCGAAATTCAGATTCTGGGCGTGGGACTCGAGCCGAGTGTCGAACATGGAGGTGACGATCCCCACCAATCTCCCGCTGTCGTCATAGACTGGTCCGCCGCTGTTGCCCGGGCTGATCGGTGCGCTGATCTGGAGCACCTGCGGGTCCGCGAGCCGCGACACGATGCCTGTTGAGAGCGCGAACGTGAGTCCCACGGGGTGGCCGATGACGAAGACCGGGTCGCCGACCGCGACTTCTTCGTCGGAAGCGACCGGCTGGCAGAATCGTCCGGAGCCCATCACACGGCGCATCCAGACCAGCGCGGCGTCGGCTGTCTGATGGCGCCCCACGACGACTCCACGGGCCCACGCACCGTTCACTGTGTGGAGCATCACGCCGGTTCCATCCTTCGAATAGGCGTCGATGACGTGCTTGGCCGTCGCGAACAGGTAGCCGTCGACGCCGGCGTAGAGCAGGAGTCCGGAGCCGAGCGCGTCCGAAGGCTCACTGCCCCGGCCGAACCAGAGGCTGTTCTCCGGCGAGATGACGACGACCAAGGGCTTGAAGATCTCGCCGATCTGGGATGCGGTCAGTGGGTGTTCCTTCGGCAGATGCGGGAATGAAGCGCACTCGTCAAGATCGGTCAGTCCGGAGCTCATGACAAAACGGCTCGGCTGCATGAAAAGCAGAATGACCGTGGATGCCGATGTCAGCAGCGCGCTCGCGACCAACAGTGAGCAGAGGTACGAAGTGATCGCTTGGCGGGTGCGTGGCGGCTGGTTGCGAATTGCCGTCCGCAGGACCGCAGTTACGATGGCTAGCAGCGGGAGCGCAAGAACTAGCGGTGCGAGGATCAGCTTCGTCCACATCGGTACAGGGGACGCCGTCCGCTTCTCCGCGCTGGAGTCAAACTGCGCCTCCGGCTGAGCGAGCGATATCTCGTCAGCCGTAACGATCACCTTCTCCATAGACCGCTGAGACGCTCCTCTGCTGGCGCTTCTCACGATCGTCGCAGACGAGGTGCTGTATAGCGCAGTATCCGAGGAATTGCAATCACGCGATGCTGCCGTGGATTTGGCGACAAGCGGTCCTACCCGCGCTCCGCGATGGGGCAAGGGCAGAGACCGGGCGCGAGTCCACGGGATCCGGGTCTGCGCTCGCGACGGTCGCGGGACAAGTGACAAGGCGAAGGTCGCGTCCGGTCGCTTCAGGAAGACCCGCGAAGCGACTCACCCCGACCGCCCGGGACACGTGCCGCGTCCCCCGATAGTCGGTCCTCCCACTCGACCGAAGCGAGATCGAGGTCCGGGAGCGCGGCGTCCTCAGGGCGGCGCTGCGCCGGGGCCGCCGGAGTCGCCGGGGTCGGCAACCCGAGGCAGCACTCGAGGGTCGCACCCGCCGCCAAGACGCTCCCGTGGACCGCCCGGCGGTCGTACGGCGTAGCGCGCAAGGTGCCGAGGAATCAGGCGCTCGGGCCTGTGACGAAGGACAGGCCAGAGGAGGACCGCGTGTGTCGGCTCAGCGCGCCAGCAGCAGCACCCGGATCGTCCCCGTCCCGCCATCCAGGCGGTCGATCGCCTTGCCGACCACGGTGCCGCCGGGCGCGTTGGTCGCCGCCATCGCGTGGCCCGCGAGCGGCCCCGCGACGAGCAGCATCCCCGGCTCGATCGGAAGCGTCGTCGCGTCGACCTTCACCGTTGCGATCCCGGTGAGCAGCACGCCGACTGGAGATCCGTCCTCGGCCGCTTCGGCCGCGACGCCGAGAACGCGCGGGTCGGCGATTTCGGTCGTTCGAACGACGTGACCGGCACGCCACGGGTCGAGCGCGAGCAGATCGCCCGGCTCGACGCGGCCAGTAACGGGGAACTGCGGCAGAGCAGGAGCCAACGCGATCGCCTCGCGCGCCGGCGTCTCCAGCCTCGCGTCGGGCGACGTCCGGCCCGCGGTCGCTGCGCCGCGTGAGGCGAGCGCCGCGGCCGGCGTGACAGGCGACGGCGCGGCGGCCGCCTGGCCCTCGCGCCGCGCGCGTAGCGCCGCCGGCAGCTCGGGCGCGCCGAGTCCCCGCACGTCGGCGGCATCGCGCGCCGGGTCGAACTCGCCGATCGCAAGCTTGAGCGCGTTGGCGCGCGACAGGTCGAGCGGCGCGTCCTGCCCCGCGCTCGTCACGGCCATTCCCGTGCGCATCGCGCCGAATCGCTCGAGCGACGTGTCGCGCCGCAGCAGCGGGTCGGTGGCGAAGATCTCGCGGTGCGCGCGCATCGACGGGATCTTCGCCTCGTTCCGCTTGGGTTGGACGATGCTGACCTCTTCGAAGCCGATCCGGAGGCCCATCACGACGAAGTCGAACGCGACGTCGCCGCTTCCGCCGTCCTGCTCGCGGACCACGAGTCTCCGTCGTCGACACGGACTCGACGTACAGCCCGCGCGTCGCGCCGCGCGGCGTGAGCTGCACGGTGAGCCCGATGTCCGGGTTGGCGACGAGCGGGAAGGTCGCGCCGAGCGTCACGCGGGCGACGCCCTTGACGAGGCGCGCGCTGCCGCGGGTGTAGACCGCGAACTCGTCCCCCTCCGGTGCGCCGTACACGATCACTCGGTTCTTCTCGTACGGGTGGTTCTGCACGAACGAGACGCCGCCGTTGCCGTAGACCTTGTAGGTATCGCGGGCGGCGTAGGACCACGCGCCGTCGAGGGTGTCCTCGAAGTAACCGCCGGCGCCGTAGGCGCGGCCGTCGACGCCGGCCGAGCAGCACTCGCCGCCGACCCCGCCGTTCCCGCTCGCCAGGTACGCGGACGCACCGTAGCTCGAGAAGAGACCCGCCGTCGCGCCATCACCGGTCGTGGCGACGAGCGGGAAGTAGCCCGAGGCGAGCAGGACGCGCGAAGTCGTCGAGAGGTCGCGGAACAGACCGCCGCCACCGACCCCATTGACGTCCTGTGTACCGAGCGCCTCGATGCCATATCGCGGGTTCGACACGTCCTCGGCCCCGGCGAGATACGCCGTGGCCCCCGTCGTCTGGTTGAAGAAGGTCCCGCCCCGTCCCGCCCCGTAGCCCCACAGCCCGGTGTGGCCGGAGCCCGCGTACGCGAACGTGTCCGGCTGGTCCGCGTCCTGGAAGAAGCCGCCCCAGAGCTGGCCGTACGACTCCATGCCCAACGTCCCGTTGCCGAGCAGCCGGAGCGAGCCGTCCGACGTCGCGACGCCGGGGTCGGTCGTGAGGAAGCCCGTCGCTGGACGGCCGCCGAGGCGCGACGCGTTGAGCGCCGACGCCGCTGACACGACGCGGGTCCGCGGGGCGAGCGTCTCCCCGCCGACCTGCACCGCGAGCCACACGTCGGCGTAGCCGGCGAAGACCTGGTCGAGCGACGTGTACACGCCCGGTCCACTGCCGTCCGACACGGTTCCCTGGCCGAGCAGCACGTTGAACAACCCGCCCTGCACGGCCACCGCGCCGCCGCTGCCCGCACGGTGCGCGTCGACGAGGATCTCGCTCCCTCCGGTCGGCGCATCGTAGAAGCGGAACGTCATGTCGAACGAGCCAGTCAATGGCGCGTCGGCGGCATCGCGCAGGACGCCCTGGTAGTTGACGAGGGGCGTCGGGTCGGTCGCCTGCGCACTGCCGGCGAATGAAGCGAGCGCGAGCAGGACGAGAACCGTTCGTGTACGGGGGAACATGCCGGACTCCTTCTTCGCTCGGTTGGTTTTCACGGGCACGGTGCGGTGGCGGGGCGGGGGACGCCGTCGCTGCGCGTTCCCCGCGTTCCCTCCTCCCGCAGCCGGTTGCGCGCGGTGACGAGGTAGAACCAGCCGCGGCCTTCTTTGGGGGCGGAGCGGTCGACGAATGTCGACGCTGCGAACCCCGACGAGCGGCAGGCGCCGCCCGAAGCGGGCAATGCCTCGAGCCCGTCGCGGTAGACGGCGTAGGTTCCGATCGAACGCTCGGGGTCCCACGCGAGGGTCGAGAGGTCCGTGAAGCGCAGTCCCCGCACTTCCTCCGGCGGGCGGAACGTGCCGACGAAGCCGCCGTCGGCGCGGAACGAGCCGCTCGACTGCGGGCCCGGCAGCGCCGCTTCGCCGATCGCGTCGAGACGGATCCGGAAGCTCGCGGACGCAAGGATCGAGCCCTGTGAGGGGTTTCCTCCGGCGTTGAGCGTGGCCTCGGTGAGCCGGTAGCTGGCGCTCGTCTGTGCGGAGCCGCCGGTGATCGACAAGGCCCAGAGCACCGCCAGCACCAAGGCCACACGCAGCATCGACGAGCCTCCTGGATCTCAGTGACGGATCGCGCGGGGCGACACCCTGCGGCAAGTGTGCAGCGGCCTCTTCAAGTACGACGATGGCGCAAGATCTGCCAGTGAATTGCATGCGTGATCGGCGTGCGTGGCCCATGAGGGTCAGTGAGGAGCTTCCGACATCGGCCCTTGGAGAACGGACCGGGGCCTCGTCACTGACCGTTGAGCCACAGGCGGTCGCCTGCCATCACCGTGGCCGGACGCCGCACGGCCCGTTATCGAACATATGAGTATGTAACGCGCGGAGAGCCGCGACCCGGGAAGTGCATCACATTGCTCGGCGCTGAGACGAACGGTTGTCACTCGTCCCGCGGCTGTGGCGGGCGCCAAGCAACTCCCGGCGGCCCAGCGTCCGACGCGCGGCCACCCTAGCCGCATCGCGGACCGCGTGCAGGACCGCCCCTCCGCCGCGACGTGGTCCCCTCAGAGGCCGCTCGTGGTGGGCGCTGCGCCGATGTTGGGGTCCACGCGATGTGCCTCGGGTCCCCCGCTCTCCGTGGCTCGAACAGCGCGGGCCGCTCGGCCCGCCGTTGGCCGGCGCGGCGACGGCGTTGTTCCTGCTGCGCGACACCGATCGCGACGTGCTCCTCCTGGAACGCGACCGCATCGCCCACGGGGCCACCGGTCACAACGCCGGCCAGCTCGTGTCGTACTTCGAACGTCCGTTGTGCCGGATGGTGGACGATTGGCTTCGACCTCGCCGTCGCCGCCCAAGCCTCCGTGGACGAGGGTGTGGGCGACTGGAACCATGGTCAGCGACCTTGCGCAGCGCCGCCCGGGGGGGTCTCGCGGTCCGCGACCGCTCCTGCCGCTCCCCCGTGGTGGTCCCGATGACGTGCTCTCGCGACCCGTCCTACTGGCAACCGGAGGGGACGGTGCGCACGCCACCGTCCGAAGCGCGTCCAGCGGTTCCCTGCGCTCCCGAGAACCAGCCGGTCACGAGGTAGTACCTCGCCTGCCCCGGCGCCGGAGTACCCGGGACTTCGGCCCAGGACAGGGTCGTTCCGGGTACGAAACAGGAGCCGTAGGGCCCTCCCGGCCTGATGTTCGAAACGAGGTCCGTGTAGACCGAGTACGACGCTGCGCCCTGCTCCAGCGTCCACTCGATCCGCTCACGGCTGCCGCGTGAGAAGTCCACGTCGTTGATCTCGCGGTCGTCGACGTCGCAGGCGTCGCCGGTCCCGTCGTGGTCCTGGTCGGACTGCGACGAGTCGGCCGTGAACGCGCAGTCGTCGGTCGCATCGGAGACGCCGTCGTTGTCGTCGTCCGCGTCGATCGCGTTCGGGACGCCGTCGCCGTCGCTGTCCGGATCACACGCATCGCCGATCCCGTCGCCGCTGGAGTCCCGCTGCAGCGGGTCGTATTCCGTCGGGCAGTCGTCACAGGAATCGCCGATCCTGTCGAGATCGGCATCGGCCTGATCGCGATTGGCGATGAACGGACAATTGTCGACGTCGGAGCCGACACCGTCCCGGTCGGGTTCGTCGTCGAGCGGATCGCCCGGGAACCGGTCGCACACGTCCCCCGGGCCGTCCTTGTCCCGGTCCGTCTGGTCGGCGTTGGCATCGAAGCGGCAGTTGTCGCGCGCGTTGATGAAGCCGTCGAGATCCCAGTCTCTAGCGGCCGTCTCGTCGCAGGGGGACGGTTTCGGCCGCTTCGTGCCGTCGGAGCGCGCTCCCGCGCTCCCCTCGGTCCCGCTGCCGTTCTTCGCCGTGACGAGGAACCAGAGGATCTGACCCGGGTCGGGCTGCGCCGCCAGGTGCGCGACATAGAAACTCAGGGACGGTGCGTAGCAGAACCCGGGGTGGCCCGTCGCGAGGCGATCGGCTACGCCGACGTACACGTTGTAGCTCGACGCGCCCGGCTCTTTGTCCCAGTCCATACGCGGCGGCTGCAGCGCATCGGGCCGGATATTCACGTTCGAGACGATCAGGTCGTCGGTATCACAGTCGTCTCCCCGACCGTCGTGATCCTCGTCCTGCTGCCGCTGGTTGGGGACCGTTGGGCAGTTCTCGGACGCGTCGGTCCAGCCGTCGCTGTCGTCGTCGCCGTCGCTTGTGTTGGCGACGCCGTCGCCGTCGATGTCGCCGTCGCAGCCATCTCCCGTCCCGTCACGGTCGAGGTCACGCTGGAGCTGGTCGGCCGTCCCGGCGCAGAGGTCGCAAGCGTCGCCCCACCCGTCGGCGTCGGTGTCGTCCTGATTCGAATTGTGCCTCAGCGGACAGTTGTCCAGGTTGGAGGCGATCCCGTCCAGGTCGCGGTCGTTGTCGGGATCGTCCGGGTGCGGATCGCAGAGGTTCCCTCGCCCGTCGGAATCACGGTCCCGCTGGTCCAAGTTCGGGTAATCGGGGCAGTTGTCGTTCGCCCGGGCAAGTCCGTCGGCATCGGCGTCGTTCGGGTCGACGCTCGTCCCGCTGCCGCCGCTGTAGAGGTCGTGGCGCGGCCTGTCCGGGTCGGCGGCGACGTCGTTGCGCAGGTCGGCGTAGATGGCGATGTGCCCCGTGCCCGCGGCGCCGCCGTCCGGCTCTGCGGAGTCGAAGACGTTCGGCCCGGTCCCGAGATCGAGTCGTTGGGCGGGCAGGAAGGTCACGCCGCCGTCCGTAGAGTGAACCTCGAAGACGTCCGAACGCCGAGTCGTCGGTGGTCCGGGGCGATTGTCCGCGCTCCAGGCCACGGTGACCGCCGTTCCGTCCGCGGAGAGGTCCCAATTCTCGAGGGGCGTCGCGGTCGGGCTGGCGATGGTGGTCAGCCTCTGCGGCGTCGCCCAGGTCTGCCCTGCGTCGTCGCTGTGCGAGAAGTAGAGGTCCTTTCCTCCATCGCGGTTGTCTTCCCACGCGACGTAGATCGGCGCGGGGTTGCCGGCGCCGACGGCGACCTTCGCATTCCGCGCCTGCTTGCCCGCGGGGCCGCCGCCGCTGACGCGCACGTCGACCGAGCGCCACGTCACGCCCCCATCCTGCGAGACGTTGGCGTAGATGTTCCAGCTGGTCGCGCCGGCCCGCGCATCCTCCCAGACGACCGTGGCGAATTCGCTCGCGTTACACGCGATCGCGGGACGCTGGGACTCGGTGCCGGGAGTCCCGTCGGCGCGGTCGAGCCGGGTCTCGGACGCAGGGAAGAAGGTGGTGCCGCCGTTGGTCGAGTAGCGCAGCACGATCCGGCCCGGTGCTGTGACGTAGGTGCAGGGATTGGTTGCGCTTCGCTTGTCGCGCCATGCGACCAGAAGGCGGCTGCCCCCGTCGGTGCACATGACCGGCTGCGTCGACGCTTCGTGCTTGTCCAGGATGCACGGCGGAGGGCTGGCTTCGTTGACGTTGACCTGCTGTCCGGTCAGCCAGGTCGAACCGCCGTCGGTGGTCCGGCGGAGCCAGACCGACTTGTCGCCGCTGAGGTTGAGCCGGTTGTCGCTCCACAGGACATAACCCTTGCCCCCGGCAGCCGAGGCGATGGAGAAACCCTCACGCGAGTTGGAGTCGGCGAAAGCAAGGTCGACCTGCGGCTTCCAGGTCTCCCCACCGTCGGGCGACGCGACGACCGAGGGGATCGACTGCAGCCCGTCGTTGCTGAGGAAGAGAACGAAGACGTACGCGTCGGCCGGCTTACTGAGGTACACGTAGGCCGTGTCGCCCTCGGGCACGCCGGCACCGTCCTTGTTGAGCCGGCGGTCAGTCGTGTTCCAGGTGCCGCCCTGATTGACCGACACGTTGATGTACGGCTCGAACGCCAGGAAGTAGCGCTGATCGAGGTAGACCGCGTAGGCGCGGTCGCCCTGGAGCAGAATCTGGGGCCTCCTGGCGGAGGAGGCCGCGTAGAGGCCGCGACCCGTGTCGACGCGGACGTCGGGGTTGCGGAGCGCGGGAGGTCCCGCGAACACGGAGCCGGTCGAGCCGAGCAACAGCAACGCTGCGGACCAACGGATTGCGATGACGCCCAGGGACCGACGACCGAACCTCCGTTGCACGATCCCTCCCGGAGGCCGTATCCCCCGCGGTGACGGTGGTGCGGACCTCGGCCCCTGGGGGAGCCCAGCCCGCGGGCGCTGACGTGCCCGTGCATATACGACGAACCGCGGCGCCGGTCGACCGATGGGTGCATGGTGCCGGCGCGCGGCGGCCCGGGCGAAAGTGGCGGAGGATAACCCGCGCTCCCCACAGCAGAAACCTGCAACTCTATCAGAATCAACTAGTTGGACGTCGCAGTCCGGAGGGCCAATGGGGCTCACATTCTGGCTTGCGCGGAGGCGAGGATGTGCGTCCAATTCACGCCGCCAGGATGTGAGGTCACGCGCGTCCGGGAGGCCGAGCTGCCCGGCCCTTCCCGAACCTGCGGGCCGCCATCCAGGGGCGGTTCCAGGGGCATCCAGGCCGCGCCCATGGGGAAAGGCGCGGGGGGTTCTTATCGCCGTTGGAGCCAGGCGCGGTGGAGCAGGAGCAGCCCATCGTTGTTCCTGCCTGCCGGCTGCCCGAACGGCTGAGCGATCCGCAAGAGGATCGAAGGACGGATCAAAGTCAGACTAAGATCGGGAGCCCGAACGAATCCAGCACTTCTGCGCCTGGAGAAAAGGAGTTGAATACATGCGTGCGAAACCTGTGACAACGCTCGTGCGCGTCGCCCTCTTGTTCATGGCGGTGGCGGCGCTCGGTATTCCGGTGGCAAGCGCGGACGAGGCGGAGTGCATCCAGGCGTGTGCCGACGAGTGGTTTGTGGAAAGGCAGGCCTGCGTGGATACGTTGAACTCCACCCTCGCCGAGGTCGACGCCCAGGTGGAAGCCTGCATCAACGGCTGCTCTCCGGCCGACCTCTTGTGCCAGGGGAAGTGCATCAACCAAGGCAACATCAGGAGGTACAACGCCAACCAGGATTACCGTCGCTGCGAGAGCATCGCCAACACGGTGGCGTGGAACTGCTACCGGGCCTGCCAGGTTTCTCCTTCCCAGCCCTAGACGGGGAGAGGAACAGGCCGGCCCGGCTGAAGCCAAGCTCGCGAGATGGGGAAAGGACCCGGCTACGGCCGGGTCCTTTCCTTTCCTGCAGGACCGCGCCGCCACGCCACCGCGCCACTACGCCGGGCTCGCCGGCCGACGCCCTCCGTCTTCAGCGACGCCGTGCTCCGTCAGCTCCCGAGCCACCCCTTCCATCGCGCGAAGGCCCGCCGGATCGGCGACGTGACCGCCGAGATGACGCGCTGCTTCGCCTCCCGCGCCGTCGTCAGCTTCTCCGCCTCGGCGTTGGCGTCGGCCGCGGCGCGCGCCATCGCCCGCACCCGGTGCGCGACCTCCGGCGTCCAGATTTCCCCCGCCTGGACCAGTTCCAGCCCGTAGCGCCCGGCCGCGGCGGCGCACGCCGCCGGCGACGCGTCGGTGAGTCCTTCGCCGACGAGCAGCGCCCGCGCGCGACCGAGCTGCTCTTCGATCCGCGCGAAGAGCGCGACGAAGTCCGCCGCCAGGCGGCGGAAGATGCGGTCATTCATCGTCGGCCAGAGCCACGCCCGGACCGCCGACGAGTGCGGGAAGCGCTCGGTCACCCGGCGCTGCTTGCGGTCCGCGGCGCGGCGCTTCTCGATCAGCGCGTCCGGTAGTCCCGCGCCGAACTCCTCCAGTTCCTGCCGGAAGACCCCGACGGCGCCGCGGTACCCGCGCCCCTTGAGCCAGCTCGCCCCGGCTGCGCCGCCGAGGCCGCCGGCGAGCGCGCCGAGGATCCCTCCCGCCGCGGCGCCGACCGGGCCCAGCCCGAGCCCGACGAGGCCTCCGGCCTTGCCCAGCGCCATCGCGCCGCCGCCGATGAGGCCTGTATCGAGCACGGTGAAGCGTGCGGCATCCCGCACCGACAGGCGGCGCTTGAAGACCAGCGGTGCATAGGCGAAGAGCGCGATCGTGAAGGTGATGAACGGGAAGTGCAGGTCGAGCTTGCCGAGCTCTCCGACCCGCTCGACCGTCTTCTGCACGTGGTCCGCGGCGTCGGCGTGCGACAGCGCCGGGTCGACGAGGACATTCGCGACGCCTTCGAGGTGCGGCGCCAGCTCCTGGTTGACGACCACCGTCACATCCGGAAACTGCGCCAGGTGCTGCTTGACGACCGCCGGATCGAGCCCGATCTCGACGTGGTACGGGTGACCGTTGACAAGCAGCTCCGCGCCCGGGGCCGCCCCGTGTGCGAATTCGACGACGTGCCCCTCCGCGGCCAGATGCGCGGCGGCCGCCTGGTCGGCGTAGAAGCCGAGCAGGTTGTCCTTCAGCGCCGGCCCGGCCTCGCCGATCCCGGCCACGCGCGTCGCGAGGTGGTCCTGGACGCGCTGGAATCCGACCGAGACGCCGCCGCGCGAGAAGTCGATCGCATCGAGCACACGGTCGTCGACCATGACGAGCGTCCGGATCGCGTCGTAGACCGAGTAGGCCCCGACCGCTCCGATCTCGGCGGCCGAGACGCCGGCGAAGGGCCCGAGCTTCGCAATCTCGACGCCCGCCTCGTCTACGGCGCGGTCGAGGCGCGCGTCGAGCCAGCGGATCCAGGCCCAACGCGCGAGGAAGAACAGGCCGACCGCGGCGGGCGGGGCGAGGAGCCAGGTGAGGAGCGTGTCAACCATGGGGACCCCCGTGGCTAGGATAGGCGACCTCGTCGCAAGGAAGGCGGCGACCACTCCTCATCGGCCCACCACGCGCAGCGGTCGAGCTCCGACCAGGGCACGACCGTTCCGGCGTTTCGTTCCTGCGCCTCGTCCCCGCCGAAAACGACGAAGTTACGGACCGCGCGCCGCAGGCGCGCCTCCTTGACCAGCGACGCGAAGGCCCGCAGCCCGGCGAAAAAGTCCGCCGCGACGGTCTGGCCGGACTTGGCCTCGACGGCGAGCAGCGTGCGACCGAGTTCGACCAGCAAGTCGACCTCCGCCCCCTTGCGGTCGCGGTAGAAGGAGAGGTTCGACGACAGGCCCCGGTGGCTGCGCGATTTCAGAAGCTCCGACGCGACCCAGGTCTCGAAGATCGCGCCGCGGAGCGGGTGATCGCGGAGTTGATCGGCCGAGCGGATCCCGAGCAGGTAGCAGGCCAGACCGGTATCGAACAGGTGCAGCTTCGGCGTCCTGATCAGTCGCTTCGTGACGTTGGCGTGGAACGGCGGAAGGCGCCACGCGACGTACCCGGCCTCGAGGACCGAGAGCCACGCCTTCGCCGTGTTGTGGTTGATCCCCGCGTCGGCGCCCAGTGCCGAGAGGTTGAGGAGCTGGCCCACGCGGCCGGCGCAGAGCCGCAGGAAGGTCTGGAACCCCACCAGGTCGCCGACCTTCAGGATTGTCCTCACGTCGCGCTCGAGGTAGGTCGCCACGTAGCTGGGGTACCAGTCGCCCGGCTCGAGCCGGCGGTCGTAGACCGCGGGATAGCTGCCGCGCCAAAGCAGGTCGAGCAACTCGTCCGGCGGGTCGGGAAAGCGGCGGATCTCCTCCAGCGAGAGCGGCAGGAGTTCGAGCAGCGCGGTGCGCCCGGCGAGCGACTGGCCGAGGGTTTGGAGCAGCGCGAAGTTCGCGGACCCCGAGAGGACGAAACGACCCCGCGCCGGCCGCTCGTCCACCAGGACCTGGAGATAGGACAATAGCTCCGGGACGCGGTGGATCTCGTCGAGGATCGCTCCGTCGCGGTGTCGGGAGAGGAATGCCCGGGGGTCCTCGCGCGCAAAAGCTTGGAGGTCCGGCGCTTCGAGCGAGACGTAGGGCATGTCGGGGAACGCGGCCCGGCAGAGCGTGGTCTTGCCCGACTGCCGCGGTCCGGTGACGGTCACGATCGGGAACTTCCGGGCCAGGGCCCGGAGCCGAGGCTCGAGGGTGCGCTGGATCACGAGGGGAGGGTAGCCCTTTCGGGGCTAATTGTCAATCGTATTACCAATCAGCACCGATCCTGAACAGAGGCCGGAAGTGAAGCACCCCGCATCCCGCGCCGGGGTGGATTACCCGCGGAATGACGGGCGAGGGCCCCCGGAGCTCGGGCATTTCGCGGGACTGACGGCGGCCTGCGGCCATACACCCAAACAAGAGTGAATTGTGTGTTGATGACGAAGGAGGACGCATGGGACGCACCAACATCGTGCTCGACGACACACTCGTCGCCCGGGCGATGAAGATCACCGGCGCGAGGTCCAAGCGCGAAGTCGTGCACCTCGCGCTGCGCCGGCTGCCGCGGCTCGAGCCCGGCTTCGCGACGCACGTCCGCGCCGCCGCGCTCTACCGGATGCTCCGGGCACGCGGCGTCGCCGTCCGCGGCGCGGTCGACTGCATCATCGCTGCGACGTGCCTCGAAACCGGGGCGGCGCTGCTCACGCTCGACCGCGATTTCGAGGCGATCGCGCGCCCGCGGGGCTGCGGCTGCTGGGTCCGGAGACGAACGGGGAGTGACCCGGTGCTCGGGGGTCGCGATTCGCCTCCGCGCAGCGTGCCGTTCCGCACATCCAGCCCTCCCGGTGCTACTCTGACCCCGCGCCGCGCTGCGGCTCTGCCATCCTTCCCCGCGGACGGCGCCGAGCATGCCCGATCGCGAGCGGTCCGAAGATCCCGACGTCACGCGTGCCCGTGCCGGTGCGCCGGAGGCGGAGCTGGGGCCGCGTGACGGCTCGCAGCGCCAGCTCGGCCACTATCGGCTGCTCGAGGAGATCGGCGCCGGCGGGATGGGGGTCGTGTTCCGGGCCTGGGACGCGCACCTCGAGCGCGACGTCGCCGTCAAGCTGCTTCCCGCGGGCACCCTGGCCGACGAGGACGCCCGCCGCCGCTTCCGCAACGAGGCGCGGGCGCTCTCGCGACTCAACCACCCGAACATCGCCACCGTTCACGACTTCGACAGCGAGGAGGGCGTCGATTTCCTGGTCATGGAGCTGGTCGCGGGGCGGACGCTGAGCGAGGCGGCGGGCGACCGACCGGCGCCCGAGGCCCGCGTCGTCGAGTGGGGTATCCAGCTCGCGGAGGGCCTCGCCGCGGCGCACGCGAGCGGCGTCGTCCACCGCGATCTCAAGCCGGCCAACCTCAAGCTCACGCCCGAGGGACGGCTGAAGATCCTCGACTTCGGCGTCGCGAAGCTGCTGCGCGCGCCGGCCGAGGACGGCGGCACGGAGACGGCGACGGCGACCCAGACCGCCGGCCTCGCCGGGACGGTGCCCTACATGGCGCCGGAGCAGCTGCGCGGCGACGCGCTCGACGGCCGGACGGACATCTACGCCGCCGGCGCCGTGCTGTACGAGCTGGCGACCGGTCGGCGGCTCCACGGGGCGCTCTCCGGTCCCACGCTCGTCGACGCGATCTTCCACCGCGAGCCGACGCCGCCCCGCGCGGTCAACCCCGCGCTCACGGGTGGCCTCGAGCGGATCGTGCTGAAGGCCACCCGGAAGGACCCTGCGCAGCGCTACCAGACCGCCGGCGACCTGGCCGCCGACCTGCGGCGCCTCGCCGCGGGCCAGGCCGTGTCGGCTCCGAAACGGCAACGCTCCGGGCCGAAGTGGGCCGCGCTCGGCGTCATCGCCGTGCTCGCCGTCGCGGTCGCCCTGATCGGGCTGGACGTCGGCGGCGTGAGGGAGCGTCTCCTCGGCGCCGGTGGCGCGCGGATCGCGTCGCTCGCTGTCCTGCCGCTCGACAACCTCTCCGGCGACGCAGGCCAGGAGTACGTCGCGGACGGCATGACCGAGGCGCTGATCACGGACTTGGGGAAGATCGGCGCGCTGAGGGTCATCGCGCGCCCCTCGGTGATGCGCTTCAAGGACACGACCCTCTCGCTGGCAGAGGTTGCCCGGCAGCTCCGGGTGGACGCCCTCGTCGTGGGTTCGGTCACGGCGCTCGGCGACCAGGTGCGGATCACCGCGCAGCTGATCCGGGCCGCAGACGAGCGGCAGCTCTGGTCGGAACGCTACGAGCGGGACGTCCGCGACGTCCTGCAGCTCCAGGGCGAGATCGCACGCGCCATAGCGGACCGCGTCAGCGCGGTGGTCACGCCCGGCGAAGCGGCGGCGCTTCGGACGAGCCGACGCGTCGATCCCGCGGCCCACGACCTTTACCTCAAGGCGCGCTTTCAGCTGGCCCGGTTCACGGAGAAGGACGCCCGAGAGGCCAGGTCGCAGCTCGAGGCCGCGCTGAAGGTCGACCCCGCCTTCGCCGAGGCCCAGGCGGCTCTCTCCTATGCGTGCTTCCTCCTCGGGCAGCCGTTCGCCGGAACCGACATGCAGGAGCAGATGCGCTGCAGCCGGGCCGCGGCGCTGCGCGCGATCGAGCTCGACGACCGGCTGGCCGAGGCCTACACGACGCTCGGTTTCGTTCAGCAGATTCACGATTTCGACTGGGCAGCGGCGGAAGCGTCGCACCGCCGCGCGCTGGAGCTCAACCCGAGCTATGCCTACGGACACGTCGCGTACGGTTACCTGCTGTCGTGGCTGGGTCGCCACGAGGAGGCCCTCGCGTACGCAGATCGGGCCGTCCAGCTCGATCCGGTGTCGCTCATCGTGAGAGCCCACCGTGCGGAGCTCCTGACCGACGCGCGGCGCTACGACGACGCCATCGCCGAGTCCCGGGCTATCCTCGAGGTCGATCCGACCTTCGAACGCGCGCAGGACATGATCGTATTCGCCCTGGAACGGGAAGGCCGACTTGAGGAGGCGCTGGCGGTGCAGGAGAAGCTCCCGTACTGGACCGGGGAGGAGCTCCGGGCGATGCGTCGCGCCTACGAGGAGGGCGGGCCGAAGGGCTTCTGGCGCTGGCGGATGGGGCGAAGGGCTCCGGGCGCTCCCGGCTTCATTGGGTATGGCATGGCGGCGCGGTGCGCCGCAGGGGCCGGAGAGAACCAGCTCGCCCTCGAATGGCTCGAGAAGGGATACGAGCTCCACGACGGCGAGCTGGCAGGGATCTACATCGACGCGCTGTACGACGGCCTGCGCGACGAGCCGCGGTTCAAGGCGCTGCTGCGCCGGATGAACTTCCCCGGGAGCTGAGGGCGCGCCGGCCCGCACCTCAGATCAGCGCGTCGTCGCTCCACCCCATCTTCTTCAACTGGATCCGCGACGGGTCGGCCACCCCGATCCCGAACTTCTCGGCGGCGACCCGGATGTGCTTGGGCGGGACCTCGAACGGCTGGTCGGTCCCGAAGAAGGCGCGGCGCTTGGCCTCGAGGATGCGCAGCCCGGTGGCGTCGGCCGCGACCGGGTCGGCCGAGACGATCAGCCCCTTGTAGGGCCAGGTATACTTGGCGTTGAAGTCGTGCGGCCCCTCGCTCTGGAAGAGCGGCGTCAGCATCACCAGGACATTGAGGCGCGTCTTGCCGGCGCAGATCGGCAGCTTCCACAGCCCGCCGAGGTCGGCGCACGAGTCGCCGTGCCAGTCGGGAGGGCTGGGCGAGAACATGATGTAGTTCTTGAGCAGGCTGCCGACCCCCGACCAGTGGTGCGTGCGCATCGGCCGGACGTTGATCAGCGCGGTGGCCGCCTTGAAGACCGGGTTGTCGAGCACGCCGCGGTCGTCGATCGCGATCTTCGTCGCCGGCACGCCGCAGTCGATCGCCCGCTGCCGGATCGCCTGCTCGAGCGGCGCCGGCGTGCCGAGAAAGCGCCAGACGTTGGTCTTGATCCCGACCGTGTCGGTCGGCCTGACGAACGACTTCCAGGCGGCGGCGGGCGCGGTGCTGCCGGCCAGTTCGCACACCGCGCGATCGAGCATCGCGGCCAGCACATCGGGCGCGACGCGGCCGTTTGCGTCGAGCACGGCGGCGTCGCGCACGAGCACGACCGTAGAGGACGTGGCGGCGCTCGCGGCAGCCGGGGCGGGGAGCGGCGTTCCCGCGGCCGAATCCGCCGGGCTCGTCGCCCCGAGCGCACCGCTCGCCCCCGCCATCGCGACGCCCGCGGTGCCGCGCAGGAAATCGCGTCGCGTCAGGAACCGGTCCCCGTTGGCCATGAAGCCTCCCGTGCGCCCGTCAGCGGGCGCGAGCCTGCACTGCATCCAGCGCGGCGATCGCCGTCTCGCGCGACGGCGCGTCGAGCACCACGGCAAGCAGCGGGCCGATCGCCCGCGCCGCCGTCCAGCGGCCGTTCTCCAATCGCAAGGTCCCGTCCGGCGAGGCCTCCGCCAGGAAGCCGGCGCGGAAGCGCGCCAGCGCGGCGCCCGCCGCCTCCCCGCCCGCGGGGCCCGGGTACGAGACCAGCAGCAGCCGGTACGGCTCGGCGGCGTCGCCCGCAACGGCTACGCCGCCCGCTTCGGCTGCATCGCCCGCATCGCCCGCACGGCCGGTATCGCCCCTGCCGCCCGCGCGATAGGCCGCCACGATCCCCTCGACCCCCGGCGCGAAGCCGAACAGGTCGCCGTCGGCGACGAAGAAATACCGGTTCAGGAGCACGTGGCTGGTGGCGTAGTGGACGCGCGAGCGATCGAGCCCCAATTCCGGCAGCCGCGCGGCGATCGCCGGGGGCCCGCCCCCGTCGGGCAGCGCGGCGGCGATCCGCCGGCCGAGCGCGGCCACCGCCTCCGGCACGCCTGCGCCGTCGCCGACCGCGATCACCGAGACGAAGGCCCGCCCCTTCCAGAACGCCAGCGCCCCGCCGTCCTGGTCCGACTCGGCGCCGATCCCGACGCGCGCCCCGTTGCGCACGTCGTGGTGGAACGCGCCGTAGGCCCCCGCGCTCGTCCCCATCTCGAAGACATCCGCGATCAGCTCGGGGCGATCCGGGCGCGCGTATTTCATGGCCCGCGCCCCCGTCACGCCGAGCGCGAGGTAGACCTCCGCCGCGCCGTCGATGTACTGGTGGAGCGTCGTGGCGGTGTACGACTCCTCCGGCCCCGCCGGCTTCCAGCCGTCGACGTCCGCCGGGAAGAGAGTCTCCGGACCGGCGCAACCGGTCATCGCCACGAGCAGGATCATCAGCCGGGCCGCCGCCTTTGCGGGCATCGGATCGGATCCTCCTCCCGCGCGGGGTCGGGGGCAACCCCCTTGCTCCCCCGGAGGAGACGGCGTCTCGGCGCGTGGCCGTTCGGTCCGATCTGCGATAGCCTCGAACCGTCCGCGTGAGGTGAAAGGAAACGCCATGAAGAAGCTCATTGCCCTGCTGGCCGTCGCTCTCGTTGCCACCACGCTCGCCGCCGCCGGCGAGGTCTACGGGAAGATCGTCGCCGACGGCGCCTCCGTTGGG